>NZ_FTPR01000001.1:0-1200000 GCF_900156505.1 Yoonia rosea
ACTGCAACACGGTAGCGCGGGATGGAGCAGCCCGGTAGCTCGTCAGGCTCATAACCTGAAGGTCGTAGGTTCAAATCCTACTCCCGCAACCAACACACACAACACACAACAATACACGAACAGCCACCATCAGGCGGCCGCTGGCGTGGTGTAACGGTACTCAGAATTCCGGGTTGGAGGCAACTTGGCTGGCCATGGACGAAGTTAGCTCAAATACGTTGTGGTGTTCACGACTGGGCGGAAAGCAGACGTTAGCTGCCCCGCGGCATACCCAAAAAAATCAACGCCCGCCGGGGGCAGCCGTTCGCGTTTCGATTAATGCGTTCTGATGAGCTATTCATTGGCGCTGTTAAGACACTTGTCGTGAAAACGAGCCCTTCAGACTAACGTGCGATGCGAAATAGGACTGCTATGCTGTGGCCCAGATAGTGCTGGCCACGCTTTGGACAGGCCGCGCCGCTGCTGCATGCGCAGGCCAGTTCACAAGGATGATCGCACAGCTCTTTATAGCGTGTGCCTCAAGCGCATAGGGGAGTTCAGACACTGTCGTTGCAACGTGATGTTCACTGTCTTTTGACACATCCACACAAACGTCCACTTTGCTGTCGGGGGGGAGCCCCTGTTTCATCAGACCGTCCGAAAGGTGCGCTGCCTGCCCCGCCGACATGTAAAAGGCCGTTGTTGTTCCGGGTCCGGTCAGCCGTGTGCAATCGGGCTGCGGGTTGTCCGCACATCCCGTGCCGGTCGCGATGACGAATGTATCCGCAACGCCCCGTTCGGTCAGGCTGCGCCCGAGCGATGCGGCGGCAGCCGAGGCGGCAGTGACACCAGGCACCATTTCGACAGGGATGCCTGCAGCTTTGGCGGCGGTGAGTTCTTCCGTAGCGCGGCCAAAGATCGCCGGATCGCCGGATTTGAGACGCACAACATGACGGCCCTTCAATGCCTCGGCCACGATCATGCTGTTGATTTTGTCTTGCGGCCAAGCGTGCGCACCAACAACCTTTCCGACGAATACCCGCTCGGCGTCGCGGCGGGCCAGTTCCAGCACCTCCGGATCAACCAGCCGGTCGTAAAAGATCACGTCAGCCTCTTGCAGGCGCGCGACAGCGCGCAGGGTCAACAGATCGCGTGCCCCGGGGCCGGCCCCCACAAGCGCGATATGCCCGCCTTTGGCTTGGTCCGCTGCGCCACCTGCGGCGATAGCGACCTTGATCATGCGCGCGGCATCTCTTTCCGCACCGCGCGTCCATGTCGCGGCCGCGTCACCTTTGAAGACCCATGCCCAGAATGCGCGGCGGCGGTGGCGTGCTACCTTTTGCGCCACCCGCGGGCGCAGGTTCCCTGCAAGGGCCGCTAACCCGCCAAGGTTCTGCGGCAAAAGCGCCTCGAGTTTGGTTTTGATGTCACGTGTCAGGACGGGCGCGGTGCCTTCGCTTCCGATGGCCACCACGATCGGGTCGCGGTCGACGATCGCCGGTGTTGTCAGATCACACAGGTCGGGCTGGTCCACCACGTTGACGGGACATTTCGCAGCTTTGGCCAGACCGTGGGCGGCCGCATCAAACCCAGGGCAGCCTGTCCCAATGAAAGCAAATGCGGCGTCTTCAAAGATGTCTGATGAGAGTGTTTTGACCTGTGCGGCCCGCCCCGATGCGACAAGGCCCTGCAACTCGTCTTCCAGGGTGGCGGCCACCAGAACAATCTGCGCGTCCGTCTTGCAGATCAATCGCGCTTTCTGCGCGGCCTGTTCGCCGCCGCCCACAATGATCACACGTCGGTCCGATGTGCGGATGAACATGGGAAAGGCTTTCATGGGATCCTCCTTATGCCGCGTCACGCGGCTTGCGCGCGGGCCAAAGTCTGCGGGCAGTGTCTTCGGCATCTGCCATGCCGAGCGTTGCGAGCGCTGCGGCGGCCGTGCCACTGATGATCTGTTCATCAAATACGGATGGTTGCATCAGGTCATAAGCGGCCGTCGGTTCGGCGAGCCGGCGTGTGTCATCGATGAGAGCGTGGAAACTCCCCTCCCACAGGGCACCGGTCCGCACACCGAAAGCGGCGATATCCTTTGCAGGATGCCGTTCGAATTCACCGCCGCCACCCTTTATCACCGTCAGGTTCTGCCAGCCCAGAAGCTGTGCCGCATCGGCCTGCAGCAAGCGGTAGGACGGGTGGAACACACCTTGAACGCTGGCGCTTGCGCGGGCGGGGTTGAGCATGCGGCAAACGGTATTAATGCAAGACCGCAGGCCAAGCACCTCGCGCAGGCGCAAAAGCGCAAAGAGCGCGGGATGCATATGTTCCAGCGGCAGATAGGCGATGCCCTCGCGCGCGAGCAGGGTTTCGGCTGCGTCAAGCGAAGCGGCGATACCGATGCCCGCCTGAGAGAGCCCGTCGCGTATTTTGTGATCGGTCCCATTCCAGCCGTGCAAAAGAACCCGATGCCCTGCATCCGCCACCATCCGTGCAGAAAAAAGGAACCACGGCGCACCGCGCGTGCGGCCCGCCGCATAGCTGGGCCAGTCAAGGTCGGCCTTTGGGATATGCGGCATCGTGGCTTGTGCCGCTTGGGCGAAACCTGCGATCTCTTCTGCGGTTTCACCTTTCATGCGCAAAAGCATCAATAGCGCCCCAACTGCCTCGGGTGCCGCATCGGGGCCGAGCATGATCTTCATTGCTGCGGCGGCCTCGTCCCGTGTGAGGGACCGTGACCGTCCCGGCCCGCGGCCAAGGGTCTGAACGAAAGTCGCCAGGGTCATTCTGCCGCCTCCTTGACGCGGACCCGTGCCAGCAGGTCGGCGATTTCAGGTCGGCAAGAACCACAGTTGGTCCCTGCACCCAAGGCAGCACCAATCTGATCAACGCTCATCAACCCCTCGCTCTCAATCGCGGTGACGATGGTGTTGATTCCAACGCCAAAGCAAGAACACAAGGTTGGTCCGGGGTTCGGGATCGCGGCGGGAACGCGACCCGTCAGCGCATCAACTGCGTCCGTGCCAGGCAGTGTCGTCAGATAGTCGCGCATGACAGCAATCGGTGTGCGCGCCACATAAAGCGCGGCAATGATCTGGTTGCCGTCGCGCAGGACAATTCGTGCCGATCCGCGCGCGGTGTCGATGACACAGGCTGCGGTCGCGGTGGGTGCGGAAAAGATACGGCGCGCTTCCGCTTCCCAATCGTCGATGACGTTTGTGCCTGCCAATTCGGCCCGAAAACCACGCGGCATGCGCGCCTTGGCCCAATAGTCACAGTCCAGTGCCATATCGGACCGGGATACGGCAAAGCCATACCAAGCGGCGGCGAAGCGTGCGGCGGCAACGGTGCCAGCCTTGCTTTCAGGTTGGCCCGAGATCGGGTCAGTGGCAGGGGCCACAAGCGCGTCAATCCGTGCGCAGCGCGCGGTTTCGCCGGTCCAGTGGATTGGTGCGAAAAGTTGGCCTTTCTGCACATCCTTCGAAATGCGCGCCCGCAAGATCGCCTGCCCATGCACATTGGTCAGCCGGACAAGGTCGGCGGTTGCGATTTGCAGCGTCTGCGCATCATCGGGGTGAATGTCGACGAAAGGTTCCGGCAAATGCCCTGACAGCCGTGGCGACAGGGCTGTGCGGGTCATGGTGTGCCACTGGTCGCGCAAACGGCCCGTATTCAGGACGAAAGGGGCGTCCGCTGTCGCGACAGATGCCAGTGCCTTTGCGGTCACCGCAATCAAACGCGCCTTTCCGTCGGGATGGAAAAATGCGCCATCCGCAAAGAACCGACCGCCTTGCCGCTCTTGCGTGACAGGCCAACGCGCGGGTTGAAACTGGGCGTAGTCGGTATCGGAAATGCCAGAGAGAGCAGAGATGTCGAAATCACGCCCGAACCCAGCAGCGATACCGGAAAGGGTAGCGTGTTCGCGGAAGATTTCGGCGGGGTTGGCGTAGTCAAAGGCGCGGGCAAAGCCCATGCGCCGCCCGACCTCGGCCAGAATATCCCAATCGGGTCGCGCCCGCCCCGGTGCGGGCAAAACGCTGCGTTGGCGGGTGATGGTGCGGTCGGAGTTTGTGACCGTGCCGTCTTTTTCCGCCCAAGCGGTGGCGGGCAGCAGGACATCCGCCAGACGTGCGGTATCCGTTTGTGCGGTGATGTCGCTGACCACGGTGAAGGGACAGTTTGCAATGGCATCGCGCACGGCATCTGCATCCGGCATCGAAACCGCGGGATTGGTATGGATGATCCAAAGTGCCTTGATCCGCCCGTCGGCAACGGCGCGGAACATATCCACCGCCTTCAAGCCTTGCCTGGACGGCATCGCAGTTGCGCCCCAGAACGTGCGTACAGCCGCGCGATGATCGGCGTTTTCCAGATCAAGATGGCAGGCCAGCATATTGGCCAGCCCACCCACTTCGCGCCCACCCATGGCGTTGGGCTGGCCGGTGACGGAAAACGGCCCGCAGCCCGTCGTCCCAATCCGGCCGGTGGCGAGGTGACAGTTCAGGATCGCGTTGACCTTATCGGTGCCAGAGGTCGATTGGTTTACCCCTTGGCTGTAGATCGTCACAACGCGCTGCGTGCCGATCCAAAGATCGTAGAAGGCGCACAGATCCGCCGGATCAAGCCCTGTGATTGTAGCGTCATCTGCGCGGGCTGTGGCAATGGCATCATCAAGCCCGTTGAGGTGGCTTGCATAGTCTGCGTCAACAGCGCCGCGGTCCGCGATCTGGGCCAGAAGCCCGTTGAACAGCGCTACATCGCTGCCTGGTGCCAGTGGCAAATGCAGGTCGGCGTCGGCACAGCTGGCCGTGCGGCGCGGGTCGATGACGACGATCTTTGTGCCACGGGACTGCCTTGCCGCCAGCAGGCGCTGAAAGAGAACCGGATGGCACCATGCCAGATTTGAGCCGACCAGAACGACAAGGTCGGCTTCATCTATATCGTCATAAGTCCCGGGCACTGTATCGGTGCCAAACGCGCGTTTGTGGCCCGCGACAGAGGACGCCATGCACAACCGCGAATTCGTGTCGATATTGGCCGAGCCGATGAACCCCTTCATCAGTTTGTTGGCGACATAGTAGTCCTCGGTCAGCAACTGCCCCGAGACATAGAAGGCCACGCTGTCAGGTCCGTGTTCGGCAATCGTCGCTTTGAAGGTATTCGCCACCAGATCAAGCGCGGCGTCCCAATCGGCCTCTGCGCCGTCGATCCGTGGTGCAAGCAGGCGTTGTTCCAGCCCAACTGTCTGGCCCAGCGCCGACCCCTTTGAGCAAAGCCGCCCGAAGTTGGCCGGATGATCCGGATCGCCACGCACATCCAGCCCGCCATTGCCATCGGCGCGCAGCAAGACACCGCAACCGACGCCGCAATAGGGGCAGGTCGAGCGTGTTTCGGGCAGGCCCGCCCCGTCCATCAGGCAGCACTCTGCGCAGAAAGGCCTGCGCCATCGATCAAGATACGATCCGCTTCGATCCGGATGGGGTAGGTGGCAATCCGCGCGTCTTCTCCTCGCGCCTGTCCGGTGTTCAGATCAAACACCCAGTTATGCAGCGGGCAGGTGATCGACTGGCCGTGGACAATGCCCTCGGACAATGGTCCGCCTTTGTGCGGGCAACGGTCAAGGGCCGCAAAAACTTCGTTCAAATCGGTCCGAAAAACTGCAATACAGCCCAGCGCCGTCTTCAGCTTGCGGGCACCGCGCAGGGGGATGTCGTCGATGTGGCCAATATCAATCCAGCTCATTCTGCAGCCTCCAGTGTCAGATCGGCGAGCGCTTGATACCGTTCTGCCTTTTGCGCGTGTTCCGCCCATGGGTCCTTGCGGTAGATGCTTTGCGACAATTCAAACGCCGCGATCAGGCGGGCGCGTTCGTCCAGATCATCAACGACCCGCGCCTTGACCCAGTCGAGCCCCACTTTCGCGACCCATTTGTAAGGACGGTCGAGGTATTTGGCGTTTTCGCGGTAAAGCTGGATAAATGCGACGGTCAGGTCGATCGCCTCTTGTTCGGTCGCCACGTCGGCCAGACGTTCGGTTTCCTTCAGGTCCATGCCGGCGGCACCCGCGACACCCACCTGATAGCCGCTGTCGACACAGATCACGCCCACATCCTTGCAGGTTGCTTCGGCGCAATTGCGCGGGCAGCCCGACACAGCCAGCTTCACCTTATGCGGCGTCCATGACCCCCAAAGCATCTGTTCCAGCTTGATGCCAAGACCCGTGCTGTCCTGCGTTCCAAAGCGGCAGTGATCCGTGCCCACACAGGTTTTCACCGTCCGCAGGCCTTTGGAATACGCATGGCCAGAGACCAGCCCCGCCTTGTTCAGATCGGCCCAGATATGCGGCAGATCCTCGCCCTTGACGCCCAGCAGGTCGATCCGCTGGCCGCCTGTGACCTTCACGGTGGGGACGTTGTATTTGTCGGCCGCATCGGCAATCGCCCGCAATTCGGTCGGGTTGGTGATCCCGCCCCACATGCGTGGCACAACGCTGAAGGTGCCATCCTTCTGGATATTGGCGTGCTTGCGTTCGTTGACAAATCGGCTTTGCGGATCGTCTTTGTATTCAAGCGGCCAGTCGGCCAGCAGATAAAAGTTGATGGCGGGGCGGCAGACATGGCACCCGTTGCGGGTTTTCCAGCCCAATTCCTGCCAGACGGCTTCCTGGCTTTTCAGCTCCTGTGATTTGATCAACCGTCGCACGTCCTCATGGGTCAGATCACAGCAGCCACAGATCGGCTGAGCAGTTGGCATGACAAAATCATCGCCCAAGGTGACCTGCAGCAACTGTTCGACCAGCCCCGTGCAGGTGCCGCAGGATGCGCTGGCCTTGGTGGTGGCGCGGATTGCGCCCAGATCGGTGGCCCCGCCAGCGATGGCGTCGGTGATCGTGCTTTTGCAAATGCCGTTGCAGCCACAGATTTCCGCTTCAGGCGGCAATGCTGCAACGGCTGAGAGCGGGTCCGCGGTATCGCCCCCCTGATAGGCCGGGCCAAAGATCAGCGTCTCGCGCATGTCACTGATATCGGTGCCGTCCTTGATCAGCCCGAAGAACCAGTTGCCATCGGCGGTATCGCCATACATCACCGCCCCGATCAGCCGGTCACCTTCGATCACCAGCCGCTTGTAGACGCCGCGTGACGGATCGCGGAACACGATATCCTCGCGGCCTTCGCCATCGGCGAAGTCACCGGCGCTGAACAGATCGCAACCCGTGACCTTCAGCTTGGTGGACAGGGATTTCTGGACAAAGGCCGCCTCTTCCCCCAGCAGGGTTTTGGCCAGCACCTTGGCCTGATCATAAAGCGGGGCGACAAGGCCAAAGATCGCGCCCTGATGTTCAACGCATTCGCCGACAGCAAAGATATCCGCGTCAGAGGTGCACAACTGGTCATCCACATGGATACCCTTGCCCACAGCCAGGCCAGCGGCCTGCGCCAGCGCCACATTGGGGCGGATACCCACGGCCATGACTAGCAGATCGCAGGGCAGCTCTGTGCCGTCATCCAGCATCAACGCCTTGACCATGCCATCCTGTCCGACGATTTCCTTGGAATTGGCCTGCAGGCGGATCGTGATGCCCTTGGCCTCAAGCGATTTCTTCAGCAGGTAACCTGCGGCTTCATCAAGCTGCCGCTCCATCAGGTGGCCCATGATATGCACCACGGTCACATCGGCAGCGCGCGCGGCCATGCCTGCGGCGGCTTCCAGCCCCAACAGGCCACCACCGATCACGACGACCTTTTTGCCAGCCCCCATCTGCATCATGCGTTCGGTGTCTTCGAGATCGCGGTAGGCGATCACGCCCTCCAGATCATGGCCTGGCAGTGGGATCATGAAGGGGTTCGAACCTGTGCCAAAGATCAGCTTGTCATAGGCAACCGTGCCGTTTTCGCCGGTCACCGTCTTGGCGGCGCGGTCAATCGCTATCACCTTTTCGCCAAAGCAGCAGCTCACCCCATTGGCGGCATACCAGGCGTCGTCATGAGTCACGATCTCTGCGTAGGTCTTTTCGCCTGACAGCACAGGTGACAGCATGATCCGGTTGTAGTTCCCGCGCGGCTCGGCGTTGTACAGCGTGATGTCGAACGCATCCGGTGCCGCCTCGACCAGGTGCTCGATCACGCGGCCAGAGGCCATGCCGGCGCCGATGATTACAAGTTTCTGTTTCATTGCTTTCACTCCGCTGCGATGGCCTTGGGGGTCGATTTGGGTTTGGGTTTCGCGCCGTGTTCGTACTCCTCAAGAAAGTCGAGCACATCCTGCCGGTATTTGTAGTAATCAGGGTGTTCCAGCAGCGCTTTGCGGGTCCGTGGGCGGGGCAGGTCCACGTTAACGATCTTGCCGATTGTGGCTTGGGGCCCGTTGGTCATCATGACCACGCGGTCGGCCAGAAGGATCGCCTCATCCACGTCGTGCGTGACGCAGATCGCGGTCACCTTGGTACGCGACCAGACCTCCATCAGGACTTCCTGCAGTTCCCAGCGGGTCAGGCTATCCAGCATCCCGAAGGGTTCATCCAGAAGCAGCAGTTTGGGCGACAGGGCAAAGGCCCGCGCAATGCCAACCCGTTGTTGCATGCCGTTGGACAGATCGCTTGCAGGCTTGTCCATCGCATCGGCAAGACCGACACGTTCCAGATAATATTCCACCACATCCTGCCGTTCGGCCTGGCTGGCGCGGGGATAGACTTTGTCCACACCCACCGCGACATTCTCCTTGGCCGAAAGCCACGGAAACAAGTTGGGCGACTGGAAGACAACGGCACGTTCAGGGTCTGCGCCCTCGACATGGCGGCCATCCAGTTTGATGGCACCTTTCGAGATTTCGTTTAGGCCCGCAGCCATGGTCAGTACCGTGGACTTGCCACAGCCGGAATGTCCGATCAGCGAGATAAACTCGCCGCGGTCGATCTTGAGGTCGAAATCCTCGACCACGGTCAGCGGGCCTTTCGGCGTCGCGTAGACCTTGTGTAACTGCGAGAAGTCCAGAAAGCGGTTTTCGATCATGCCATCTTGTGCATCTTTGACCGCCGCAGGAATGCCATGGATCGGGGTTACATCGGGCAGTTCGCGCGTGCCCTCGACCTTGGCCTCGATTCCGACGTCCATCAGATATTTTGTGACATCGGCCCGCAGACGCTTGAAGGTATCATTGCTGTTCATTGCCATGCGGTCGCGGGGGCGCGGCAGAGTGACTTTGAATTCCTGCCCCAGCGTCCCGTCAGGGTTCAGAGCGATAATCCGGTCGGCCAGAATAATTGCCTCATCCACGTCATTTGTGATCAGCACGCAGGTTTTCTGGTCTGCCTGCCAGATCCGCTCGATCTCATCGGCAAGGTTCGCGCGGGTCAGTGCATCCAGCGCTGACAGCGGTTCGTCCAAGAGCAGCATTTCGGGGTTCATCGCCAGCGCACGGGCCACATTGACCCGCTGCCGCATACCCCCCGACAGTTCCGCAGGGCGGCGGCTGGCCGCATGGGACAGGCCCACCATTTTCACATAATGGGCGGTTTTGGCGGCCTTTTCGGCCTTGGACATAGCGGGATAGACTGTATCGACCGCCAGGCGCACATTCCCCGTGACCGTCAGCCAAGGCATCAGCGAATAGCTTTGAAAGATCACGCCGCGTTCAGGGCTGGGTTCCTTGATTGGCGCACCCTTGAAAGTAGCGCTGCCGCTGGTGGGGCTTTCCAGCCCCGCCATCATGTTGATCAGCGTCGTCTTGCCTGTGCCGGAAAAGCCGAGGATGACCAGAAACTCGCCCTCTTGAACATCGAGATTGATGGTCTTGAGAACATCTGTCCGGTGCGCACCGTCGCCGTAGGATTTGCTGACGTCTTTGAACTGCAGAATACCCATCGCGCTCACCGGTTGTTCGTGAAGGTGAAAAGGGACTGCAGCGCGTACATGACACGGTCCAGCAGGAAGCCGATGATCCCGATGGTGAACACAGCCACCATGATCTTCGCCAGCGAACTGGAAGAGCCGTTCTGGAATTCATCCCAGACGAATTTCCCAAGCCCGGGGTTCTGGGCCAGCATTTCGGCGGCAATCAGCACCATCCAGCCGACACCCAAAGACAGGCGTAGGCCGGTAAAGATCAACGGCAGCGCCGATGGCAGCACCAGCTTGGTAATCTTGGTCCATGTGTTCATTTTCAGGACTTTGGAGACGTTCACCAAATCCTTGTCGATGCTGGACACACCCAAGGCCGTGTTGATCAGCGTCGGCCAGAGCGAGCACAGCGTCACGGTGATGGCCGATGTCAAAAAGCTTTTTGCAAACCAGCCGTCCTGCGTGGTGTAGACCGCCGAAACAACCATCGTCACGATCGGCAGCCAGGCCAGCGGCGAGACCGGTTTGAAAATCTGGATGATCGGGTTCAACGCGGCATTGGCGATGGGGGATAGGCCCGCGGCAATGCCCAGCGGGATGGCGACGATCGCGGCGACCAAGAACCCGAAGAAAACCGTTTGGATCGAGGTCCAAATCTGCGCGTAGTAGCTGGGTGCACCGGTATAGGCACGCGCGATTGGCTCTTGCCCCTGTTCGGCGCGGCGTTCGTTCAATTGCGCGACCTGTGCCTCAAAACGGGCGCGGCTTTCGCCCTTGGCCACCGCATCCTCGTGCAAATTGACCGCTTCTTCCCAAACCTGCGCAGGGCCGGGGATGGCGCCAAGCGATGTCTGGACTGTCGGAGCCAAGGTTGCCCACATCAGCAGGAAAGCGACAATGGCAAGCAAAGGGACACCCAAAAGCCGCCATATCTCAGAGACTTGGGCCTTGGGGTTATCGCCAGCAGCGGCCTTCAGGATTGGGGTCAGCCATGACAGGCCAATGACCTGAAACCATTTGTCGGCGGCGTTAATACGGGTGAACAAACGCTCGCGCCGCGCTTCGCGGGCCGCATCTGCATCGAAATTCGGATCGACCGTAGTCATCGGGCTTTCTCCTGAAAAAGAAGGGAAGGGCGCGGGCAAGACAGGATGCCCGCGCCGGAATGGGCCTAGCCCTGGATTTCCGAGCCAACGACGGTCTGGTTGCCCTTCAGGCCAATCGGCAGAGAGTCCAGATAGGCGTTGGGGAAGCGGCCATCGTAAGGGATACCGTCAATGATGTCGGCGGCTGGTGTCGGCTCTTTGTAGCCGTCGCTGCCCCACGGAAAGTCCGCAGGATCTGCCAGACCATCATCAACAAGCGATTGTGCGGCTTCCAGATAGATATCGGGGCGATAGACGCTTTCAGCCACTTCCTTGTACCAATCATCCGTCTTTGCTTCAGGGATTTGGCCCCAGCGACGCATTTGGGTCAGGTACCAGATTGCGTCGGAATAGAAGGGATAGGTAGCGTTGTAGCGGAAGAAGACGTTGAAGTCGGGCACTTCGCGCACGTCACCGGGCTCATATTCGAAGGTGCCGGTCATGGAGTTCGCGATGACCTCATAGTCGGCACCTACGTATTCAGCGCGTGATAGAATCTCCACGGCGGCTTCGCGATTGGCGTTGTCATTTTCATCCAGCCACATGGCGGCGCGGATCAGGGCCCGTACCAGGGCTTTGGTTGTGTTGGGATTTTCCTCGACGAACTCGGCAGTCAGGCCAAAGACCTTTTCGGGGTTGTTCTTCCACAACTCATAATCAGTAATCACAGGCACACCGATGCCTTTGAAAACAGCCTGCTGGTTCCACGGCTCGCCCACGCAGTAGCCGTCGATTGTGCCGGCTTCCATCGTCGAGGGCATCTGCGGAGGAGGTGTGACGGAAAGAAACGCCTCGGCCCCGATCTGGCCAGAGATGTTTTCGGGGCTGTAATAGCCGGGTTCGATCCCGCCAGCAGCCAGCCAGTAACGCAGTTCGTAGTTGTGGGTCGAGACAGGGAAAACCATGCCCATGTTGAAAGGGCGGCCTTGCGCACTGAATTGCTCGATCACGGGGACCAGCGCTTCCGCAGAAATCGGATGCTGGGGGCGGCCGTCTTCCATCGAGGGCACATGCGGGCGCATCAGGTCCCAGACTTCATTTGAGACCGTGATCGCATTGCCGTTCAGGTCCATCGAAAAGGGGGTGACGATATGCGCCTCGGTCCCATAACCGATTGTTGCGGCCAATGGTTGACCCGCCAGCATGTGGGCGCCATCCAGCTGTCCGTCGATCACACCGTCCAGAAGAACTTTCCAGTTCGCCTGCGCTTCCAAAGTGACAAACAGCCCCTCATCAAGGAAATACCCTTGCTCGTAAGCCACGGCGAGCGGGGCCATATCGGTCAGCTTGATGAAACCGAAGGTCAATTCATCCTTCTCCAGATCAAGCAGATCGGCGAAGGCCGGAGAAGCGAGGGCCGTTGTGGCCGCCAGTGAAAGAAAAAGATTACGCATGTCTTGTCCCAGTGTTTGTCCGGTGATCGCGGGGCGCCCGGATGAGTAACGAAAAAAGGGCCGCACACTTGCCGTCGGGGGAGGACCGACGAGAAGTGAGCGACCTTGCTCATGGATATCCCAATCGTTGGGAAGGAATTCGGTAGAACCGCGCCATTGCGGACAAACACAAATTGCCGCAGTGCAGCACGGCTTGCTACAAATTTATGGGATAGGGTGGGGTTAAACCGTCCTCGGCTTCTTTGGCTGCGCGAAATTTAGGCGATTATTCCTGCGCTGGGTCAAAAATTTGTCCATCAAAAAAGCAATCCGCCTGCAAGGTGATCCGCCCTTCGGCCGAAGCCACGGCAGTTGGTGCCAGAATCGCACCCTCGACCTTTTCGGATGCACCCGGCAGGTCGTTGCTGGTGCTGGCGAGGTGGCGGCGATGCAGATCGCTGCGGAAGACGCGCGCAATCGCCGCATCCGACAAGACCGTCCCGCCATGGGCCGCATGCAGCCGTCGGGCGATCCATTTAGCCTGACTGCGCCAAGGGAAAGTGGCGGCGCCGGCGTGGAACTCTAGAAAATTGGGTACCTGCCGAATATCGCCTGCTGATGAAATTGTCAGGTGCCCTGACAGGGCGCGGTCGATCAACTCGGCCGAGACATCAAGATAGGCCTTGCGTGACAAAAGATCGCTTGCGGTGGCGCGGACATCGGGATTGGACAGCCAGCGGCCCGCGCGCCATACCGCACGCATCAGGCGACCCAGCAGATCTGGCTCGGTTTCTGCCCAATCAGTACGCACCGCCAGCACTTTTTCCGGCGCAAAGGCCCAGATCGCACTGGTGGGCAGGATCAGCGCGCCCGCCCCGTCGTCCACAGCGACCGATCCCCAAGGTTCACCAACGCAAAAAGCATCGACATCACCTGCCGCCAGTGCATTGGCCATGAGCGGCGGTGGCACGGTGCGGATCGTGATCCCGTTCGGCCCGAGTGCTGTGCCTTCGGCCCAATAGCGCAGCAACTCCACATGCATCGAAAACGGAAAAGGCACGCCAAAGGTCAGTGGGCCATCGCTGACTTGTGCAAGTGCCGCCGCCGCCGCAAAAGGATCGGCAAAATCGAAGGCAAAGCCTGCATCGCGCAATTTGGCCGCCAGCGCGCGGCTGACCCCGATCACGTTGCCGTTTACTGACAGGACGGACACCGCCGATAGCTGTGTGGCGACCCCGCCCAGTCCCATCGCTGTGGCCAGCGGCACCGGTGACAAAAGATGCGCGGCATCCACGCGCCCAAAGGCCAGCATATCGCGCACAGACGACCACGATGGCGCGGCAATCAGGTTCAGCGCGATGCCCTCGGACTGCGTAAACCCCATTTCCTGCGCGATCACCAAGGGCGCGGCATCTACCAGCGGCATATAAGCGACAGATATCTCGACCGGCTTCATCCCAAAAGCCCCGCTGCCGTGACCAGCGCCTCGGCCACATCGGCGACCCGGCGGCCCTGATCCATCGCGGTCTTGCGCAACAGCGCATAGGCGGCTTCTTCGTCGATCCCCTTGGCCTTCATCAACAGGCCCTTGGCGCGGTCAATGACTTTGCGTTCCTCGAGCGCGCGGCGCGTTTCGGCCAGTTCCTCGCGCATTTGGCGCACTATGCTGAAACGGGCGATGGCCGTATCAATCACCGATTTCACCCGCGCCGGTGCAAGACCGTCAACCACATAGGCCGATACGCCCGCTTCGATCGCCGCGCGCGCCATGCCGCCCGCTTCGGCCGAGACGAACATGGCCACAGGGCGCTCGAGCGGACCAGAGGCCAGCGTCATTTCCTCCATCATATCGCGGGTGGGATTGTCGATATCAATCAGCACGATATCCGGCTGAAACCCCGCCACCTGACGCGCGAGGCCATCGGCATTAACAATCACCAGGACATCGCACTGGCAGGCATCCTTAAGCGCGTCCACAATCGCAATCGCGCGATCATGGTCCTGTTCCACTACAACAATACGAAGAGCGTTCTGCATAAAAACGAAGTGGAGCGAACACAGGTGAAACGCAAGAGCCGAGATGTTGCCTGCGCGCACCCTGCATGGAAATTGCCCTAACTTATGACAACTGCACAGTTTCAGGGCGCCCATAAGATCGGGTAGCCAATTCCCGACTTGGCCATTCATCGT
Organism: Yoonia rosea; assembly: GCF_900156505.1. Lineage (NCBI taxonomy): Bacteria > Pseudomonadati > Pseudomonadota > Alphaproteobacteria > Rhodobacterales > Paracoccaceae > Yoonia > Yoonia rosea. The sequence continues at coordinate 14,520 of NZ_FTPR01000001.1, forward strand.
AACCGGACCCGATCAGACGAGCACTAACGAGCATCAGTGTGAGCAAAAACCAGAGGAAGCGAGCACCATAAGTCTATGCCAGCCATTCCTGCTGCAGTGCCACAAGCACAGCTCTTACGAACGGCCGCTTTGGGCCGTCCGCGAAGACGGCCTAGACCTCCATATTTCGATAGCTTCGGCGATCGCCAGCGCATCTTCAAGCGCAACGCCAAGGTATCTGATAGTGCTGTCCATCTTTGTATGACCCGATAGAAGCTGGACTGCCCTGAGGTTGCCCGTGTTCTTGTAGATCTGCGTCACTTTGGTCCGCTGCATTGAGTGTGTGCCGTAGGCGCTTGCCTTTACGCCAATGGATGTCACCCATTCACGGACAATTCGCGCGTACTGACGGGTCGATATATGAAGGCGGTCGTGAAAGTGCCGAGGCCAGAGGTATTCGGATCTGATCATCAGCGGCTCCCGCATCCACCTAGCAAGCGATGCCCACACTGATAAGATCAAGGCGTGTGCGTAACCCCAACAAGGCCACGACCCGCGTGTCGACAAACAGGCCGAATACACGTGAGCGACTTCCGAGAACATGCATGAAAATCACTTGCGAACAGCAGCCGGTACATACAAGCGATCCCATAGTATCGAATGCTGCGTTGAGCGCCAAAGTCGGCTCTTTCATCTTGGAGAGGAGAACGAGGTAGATCCCCTCGCTTATGAGCAGCGGCGGTTTCCGTCCGAAGGTGCTCTTGGATGAAACTGAGCCAAATCCTCACGCCGCTCCAGAGAAGTTTGTCCAACAACGGTTGAGGCGGAATATTTTTCCGCCCCGACCAACTTATTTTTTCGACCTGAGAGCATCCGGCTAAATGTATCAACCAATAGACGCTACCGCGCGGTTAGAAACTCTGTGACGTCTTTTGCAAACTGCTCAGCGTGCTGGAACAAGAAGGCATGGCCGGCATCAGGATAGATCGCAAGTTGCGCATTTGGGATCGTGCGAACAAGCGCAACCGAGTTCTCGACCGCGAAGGCCCTGTCCTGATCGCCATTGGCCACCAAAACGGGGACGCTGATCGTGCCCAGCTTTTTGGACGCGCCATCCTCGCCAAAGAAAAACGTCCGTGTCGCTGCACCTTGCGCCGCAATGGTTTGCATGGCCGTTTTTGATGCCGCTCCTGCGATCGCGTCACCCCCGCCAATCCGCTCAAGGGACGCCATGCCTGCAGCGCGGCTGGTGTCAGTGTCAGCATAGAACAGAAATTGCATATCCTCGGGGGTGTTCTGTTCTTTCGTCGCTGTGCCTAACCACTCATTCGGAACAGGAATCGTCCCTTCAATGGCAAAGCTTGGTGTCGTTCCGGCAAGAATAACCCCGCCAATTTCATCACAGTACTTGGCGGCAAGGATCTGGGCCGTCATGCCGCCCATAGACCAGCCAAGCACATTTGGTTTGTCTAGCTCAATGGCCTTTGCCAATGCCATCGCGATGTCTGCGGCCCCTTCGAGCGTTTCGGGCACATCGCCGCCGCTTTGAGCAACGCCTGCGCTGTCAAAAGTGATCACTTGGTGGTGGCGGGCCAGAGCGTCAATAAGCGCAGGGTCCCAATCATCCATAGATGCGCGAAACCGGTTGAGCATCAACAGCGGCCGTCCAGTGCCCGTGCTGCGCCAAGCAATCTGGTGCCCGTTTACGTCAGTGAAGTTGTCGTTCGCGTTGTCTGTATCGAGTGGCATTTCTAATTTCCTAATTTGGGTTGAGTTCAACGGCGATGGCGGTTGCTTCGCCTCCGCCAATGCAAAGGGCGGCAACACCACGTCTCAGGCCCCGCTTCGCCAGTGCGTGGCAAAGAGTGACGACAAGCCGCGCACCTGTTGCGCCGATGGGATGGCCAAGCGCGCAAGCGCCCCCGTTGACGTTGAGTTTGTCGCGGGGAATGCCCATGTCCTTGGCGGCGGCCATTGCGACGACAGCGAAGGCTTCATTGATTTCCCAAAGATCGACATCATCCGCTTGCCACCCTGCGCGCCTAAGCAACTTCTCAATCGCGGGAATTGGGGCCGTGGTGTACCATGCGGGGTCTTGGGCGTGGGACGCTTGCGCCGTGACCGTCGCCAAAACGGGCAACCCTTCAGTTTGTGCAAATGATTTCCGAGTAAGTACCAGCGCAGCCGCCCCATCTGCATTTGCAGATGCGCTTGCCGCCGTGATCGTCCCATCTGTTTGAAATGCGGGGCGCAGGTTCGGAATCTTTGAAGGATCCACCATGCCCGGCTTTTCATCCTGCGAAATGACAACTTCGCCTTTGCGCATCGGCACTTTCAATGCGACGATCTCGTCATCAAAGGCCCCTGATGCTTGCGCCGCTTGCGCCCGTTTTAAGGTCTCAATCGCAAAGGCGTCCTGTTCGGCGCGGGTGAAGCCGTATTTTTCCACCGCGGCCTCACCGAAGGAACCCATCGGACGCCCGGCTTCATAGGCGTCTTCAAGGCCATCGTGCATCATGTGATCCAGAACCGCGCCCGCGCCTGCTTTGCGCCCGCTGCGCATTTCTGGAAGTAGAAATGGGGCATTCGACATGGATTCCATTCCGCCAGCCACAACCACATCAGCCCTGTTCAGGGTCAGCAGATCACACCCCATCATGATCGCCTTCATTCCCGATCCGCAGACTTTGTTGATGGTCGTTGCCCCGACGTGATCTGGCAGCGCGGCACCTCTTGCCGCCTGTCTGGCAGGCGCTTGGCCCTGACCTGCGCCAAGCACGCAACCCATCAATACCTCGCTCACCTGTTCGGGTGCGAGGCCCGCGGTTTCAACAGCAGCGCAGATCGCGACGGCACCCAGCTCGGCCGCTTTGAGTGATCTGGCTCCGCCTAGAAACGCCCCTAATGGCGTGCGTTTTGCGGCGCAAATTACGATGGGATCAACAGCGGGGGTCATTCTTGGCGCTCCTGTTTGGCGGGCATCAAGAAACAAGTACTTGTTCCTGTCGCAAGGATGCGCCCTGATTGATCCTCAACGCGCGCCTCAGCAGAGGCTGTTTGACGTGTGCGGTCGATCACGGTGCCGATGGCGCGTACCTGTCCCATTTTCGCTGTGATGGGGCGCATGAATTTGACCTCGGTTCCAAGCGATACATACATCTCGCCCGCGTCCAGAATGGTCTGCACCGCACAGCCCATCGCGCTGTCCAACAGCGCCATCGTCCAGCCGCCATGTATAAGACCCATAGGATTCAGGTACGCGTTCGACGGATTACCGCGAAATTCTGCTCGGCCTTTGTCGGCTACTTCAATCCACTGCTGCAGGGTTTGCGCCATCGGTGGGGCTGGCAATGCCCCGGTCGGAATCGCGCGAATAACATCAAGCCCCGAAAGCCCGGTGACCTGCTCGGGGTGGGCGATTCCGAAGGGTACGTCGGGCATTCTACTCGGAGCAAATATTGGCTCGGAATTAGTGGCATCTTGCATCGTATGGTCCTTAGTTGGGAGACCCATTAAGATTGCGGTTATAATCTAACAGTGTCAATATTAGAGTTCGATTGTAATCTTAATGACAGTAAGTAAGATGTCGCTCGATATCTAAGTCACCACCCCTGTGGCCAAATCCGGCGTAAGGGAACGGTTGCGTTTGCGGAAAGGAATAAGCCAATGAGAGTGAGCCGAGAGACCGCGCAGAAAAACCGGCAAAACGTTGTACGAACCGCCAGTGAGCAGTTTCGCACCCATGGCTATGATGGCATCGGCATCGCCGGCTTGATGAAAGCAGCGGGGATGACCCAAGGCGGTTTCTACAAACAGTTCGAGAACAAGGAAGCGCTTGAATGTGAGGCGACCGAATTGGCGCTAAACGACAATTTCGAGCTTTGGGCCAAGGCGATAGAGGGGAAAAGCGACCCTTTAGCCGCCGTTGCGCAATGGTACTTGTCGCCTCAGCATGTACCGGCGGTGGGTCAAGGCTGCGCCTACGCCGCGCTTGCTTCAGAAGCGACCCGTCAACGTCCGGCGTTGCAAACTATATTTACAAGGGCCGTCGCGCAGCAAATTGAACATTTGGTCCAAGCCCTTGGTGAACAACCCGAAAGCCGGACCGAGGCCATTCAGGCAATGTCTCAAATGATTGGCGCCTTGATTTTGGCCCGCGCAGTCGATGACGAAGACCTGCAACATGAAATCCTGACGGCGGGCCAAAGCCGCCTTTAGACGTGGAGATTGAAACATGCACATCGGACTCATCGGCGGCCTTGGGCCGGCAGCGACGATATCGTACTACACGCGGTTGATTGCAGCGTTCAAAAAGGCCGATTTGCCGCTGTCACTCACGATTGAACATGCTGATATGAATGCCTTGCTGCAAAGGGCCGCCGAAGATCAGCGGACAGCGCAGGCAGAGGTCTTCGCGACGCACCTTGATCGCCTCCCTGGTGCAGGCAGTGATATCGCATTGATCACCGCCATTACCGGACACTTCTGCTTTGAAGAAACGCAGGCCATATCACCCATGACGCTGATGGATGGCACGGGCATTATCGAAACGTATTGCCATGATAACGGGATCAAAACCCTCGGCATTCTGGGAAGTCGTACCACCCTTGAAACCAATCTCTTTGGCCTGTTGAAAACTGTTGAGGTTGTCGTGCCCCAAGATCGGTTTGAGAGTGTTTGGAGCGCCTACATGAAAATGGCGGAAACCGGCATTTGCAGTGAGGAACAACGCATGTTGTTTTTTGAAGCAGGGCAGGCAATGATCGACGACCAACAGGCGGACGCTGTGTTGCTAGCGGGAACCGACCTGGGATTGGCATTCGACAATCAAACGCCTGAATTTAGGGTCATTGACGTGATTGAGCTCCACATCAACGCGCTGGTTTCAATGGTTGCAGTAGGTGGATTGACGTAAGTTTTCCGTTTGAGGGGTGTCGAGATGCTCTTCGCACACCTCAAACGTATCCTCGGTCTGGGTAAGCTCCGATTACGAGGCCCATGCGGCGTCCAAGACAAGTTCACCATTGCAGCAACCGCCCAAAACCTCCGGAAAATCGCAAAACTCAAGCCGATAACCCACATCGGAAGGCTGAAACCAACGAGTTTTTCAACACAATCAGCCCGAACCTACTGAACTGCTGCAACTCGGCTAATGATTGCTATGGTGTTTCAGTATTTTTGCTGCAACTTTCTTTGTCCGAGCAAAGCTGTCTGGGTCGTCAAGCGACATGCGAGATACCGTTGCTCCTTCGATCATCATGAATAATATGCGCGATGTGTCTTCCGGATCGACAACGCTTCCCTCGATGCAAAGCAAATTCAGAAAATCCAAGAATCGCTGCTTGTAGGCGCGTGCGAGTTCACCAATTTCTCCGCCGGACGCTCCATATTCGGTAAGTGCGTTCACAAAGTAGCATCCATTGAATTCTGGCCGTTCTGACCAATCCTGCATTGCGTCGAATACACTCAGAATCCGGTCTACGGGGCTAGCGTTCGCATCCCCAGTATATTGCTCCAGATGTGCTTCTAACCGATCACCTCGCCGACGCAGTGTTTCTTGAATCAAGGCGTCTTTGCTGTCGAAGCCTTTGTACAAGGTCATTTTTGCGACCCCAGCTTCCCGAAGGACTCGATCAACGGAAATTCCCTTGAATCCTTCTTTGGCAAAAATTGCTTCCGCTGTCTCTAATAGTTTTTCGCGTTTGGGGGCTGGCATCTTAATTTTCTCACTACGGAACTTGCACAGGGTATACCGAATAGTATACCCAGCGCAAACAGGTAGACCAAATAGTCTACTCTCCAAACACGGGAGAGATACAAGTGAGACATTTGAAACGTGGTTCGGCGGTGGTTGTTGCGTTGATCGCTGGAGCCCTCATCATCTCTGAGTTCTGGGTAGAAAGGACAGCGCGGCTGATGCTGGCTGGACTTAATTGGTCTGCGGGTTTGGAGCAGAAATCAGTAACGACATCTGTTGGCGATATTGCTTACCTAGAGGGTGGAGAAGGTGAGGCTATCGTTTTCTTGCACGGAATCTTTGCCTTGAAAGAGCATTGGATCGACATGTCGCGCCAAGTTTCAGGAGATTACCGTGTCATTTTGCTTGATCTACCCGGCTTTGGAGAAAACCGTCGCCTTGATCCAGTGGAATACAGCTATACCCGACAAACTGAAAATGTACTCGAAACGCTCGATCAGATCGGTGTTGAGAGATTTCACATAGCGGCGAACTCAATGGGCGCTCAAATAGCTGGGCAACTCGCAACGTCTTTTCCGGATAGAGTGCTGTCCGTCGCATTCGTAGGAAGCCCCGTTGGGGTCACGTCCCCTGAAAGCAGCGATATGGAACTTGCAATTGCTGCCGGGCAACTGCCGTTGCTTGTGGGAACCCGAGAAGAATATGACATCCGTATGGACTGGCTATTTCCTGACGAGCCTTTCATTCCACGTCCCGTTGCGCGTTACTGGAGGGATAACGAAGTCTCCAACGCAGCGCACAATCATCAAATATGGAACTCGGTTGCCGCCTATGATGGATTGCAGGTCGAAGATTTGGCACGAAATATCCGCCAGCCATCGCTCGTCATTTGGTGTGAGGAAGATCGGATATTTCACGTCACCGGATCAACGGTGCTCACTGAAGCGCTTCAAAATCCGACATTGCAGGTACTGAACGAATGCGGGCATTTGCCAATGCTCGATCGTCCCCAAGAAAGTGGCAGGATATTGCTGGATTTTTTAAGCCAGACAAATTGAAAGCAAAAGCAGACCTTTATCAAGGACAACCTCAATGACCGCTTTGTCCGCGTTGCAGTCATCCAGCATTTTCTTGGGTTGGTCCGACCGTTTCCAGTCGGCGCGGTGCTTGTTGTGGTCTTTCTCAAATGGGTTTTGAAGACTTGGCATCGGTCGAAATGTTTTTCTGCATCTGTCTACTCCCTAGCGGGTGAAACACAGGCGATATCGAAGCGGAGGAAGTATTGAGGTGCGCGTCATCCGGAATAGGCCTCTAGGGTTGACAAGATGTCGCCTGCTGGTAGCGCTGAGGTATGAAAAATACCCTTCCCAGATCCAAGCCTATTCGCACGCGTGATCCAGAACGCACCAAAGGCGAAATCCTTGAGGCGGCATTGAATGAGTTTGTATCGCACGGGTATGACGGCGCTAAGGTCCATCAGATTGCGAAAAGCGCCGGATGTAACGCGCGGCTTATCTATCACTATTACGAGAACAAAGAGCGTCTTTACGAGGCAGCACTCCGCAGCATCTATTCCGAGATCCGTGAGCGCGAAGCCGCGTTGCATCTTGATACACTGCCACCCGAACAGGCGATCATGCGGTTGACCGAGACGACGTTTGATTTCTTCGAAAACAATACGGCTTTCCTGTCGATTACCCGCAGCGAGAACCTTCTTGGGGGGCGTTTTATTGCCCAGATGCCGGAAATCCAGAAGATGTCCGCACCGTTCTTGGACAAGATTTCTGATGTGCTGAAGCGGGGCCATGCCGAGGGCGTGTTCCGGGCAGGAATTGATGCTTTGCAGCTGTATGTCAGCATCGTTGCGTTAAGCGCGCATCATATCAATGCCAGCCACACATTGTCGGCCACCTTCGGGCTCGACGTCTCTGGAAGTGACTGGCGACGTGACCGCCGTCAGCATGTCTTGGACATGATCGAAAGCGCCGTCAGATAAGCGAATCGCTGCTTTTTCCCGCGTTTGGGTCATGCGGCGGTATACCTTCGCATATGTATAATCCTTGTTCGGAGTACCCAAAAACAGCCCAATAAACAGGCAGGGCCAGAATAATTCAATTTTCATTTACTTAACTCCTTCACACTGCCATCCATGCCGCTGCTAGCTCTGCGGCATGAACATGACAGCAAACATACCCGCATCCGCCGCGCAGCAGGCAACGCCTGCCAGCGTTCATGCCCGACCGGCGTTGGAACTGGATAACGCCTCTGTCGTTTTTGGCAGTGGAGATAAAGCTGTCACAGCCCTGTCGCCCACAAACCTCAAGATGGAGAGGGGAGACTTCCTCGCTCTTGTCGGCCCCTCGGGCTGCGGCAAGTCTACAATCCTCAAGCTTGTCAGCAACTTGATCCAGCCCAGTGCGGGTCTGGTTCTGGTAGGCGGCAAAGAGGCGAAGGCCAAAGAACTGCGTATCGGGATGGCGTTTCAAAACCCGACCATGCTGCCGTGGCTGACGATCGAGCAGAACATCATGATGCCGCTCAAGATCGTGGAGCCGTTCAAGCAAACCTACCGCAAGGATAAAACCGGCGCGTTCCGTGACCGTGTGCATGATCTGCTCGGCCAAGTGGGGCTGAAGGATTTCGCCAACCACTATCCGTGGCAGCTGTCAGGCGGGATGCTGCAAAGATCAAACCTATGCCGCTCCTTGATCCATGAGCCTGATCTTTTGCTGCTTGATGAACCCTTCGGCGCGCTTGACCAGTTCACCCGCGAAGAGCTTTGGCAGATCATGCAGACCCTGTATCTCGACCGGAAACCAACCGTCCTTCTGGTCACCCATGACCTGCGCGAGGCCGGATACCTTGCCAACCGCATCTGCGTGATGAGTGCACGCCCGGGGCGCATCATTTCGGATGAGCCTGTGAACATCCCGATGCCCCGCGATATTGGCATGATCTACAGCCCCGAATTTGTCGAAATGACCCAAGGACTGCGCGAGTTGATTGCGCAAGTCCGCAGCACATAAGGCCGCGCCATGACCGAGAAACACCGCATTCGTTTACTCTCGACGTCGCTTATCGTCGGATTTTTCCTGACATGGGAAGTCTTGTGCGTTCTACTGAACGTGTCGGACCTCGTTCTGCCGCGCCCCTCTGAAATCATGGTCACAATGTGGATCCGCTTTCCGGTTTTGTGGCCGCATATCCTGCAAACGCTGTATTCAACGCTCGTCGGCTTTACGCTTGGCGTGATCATCGGCGTCACTTTGGGCGTTATCGTCGGAACCTCCAAAGTAGCCTACGCAGTAGCCTATCCTTTGCTGGTCGGTTTCTCTTCGATCCCCAAAGTGGCGGTTGTTCCGATCTTTGTCCTTTGGTTCGGGTCGGGCACAACACCTGCGATCCTGACCGCGATGGTGATCTGTGTTTTCCCGATTGTCGTGAACATCGCCACGGGGCTCGCCACCACCGAGCCCGAGCTTGAGGACGTTCTCAAAACGCTGGGTGCGTCGAAGTCCGAGATCCTTTGGAACGTCGGCCTGCCGCGGGCAATGCCGTACTTCTTTGCATCGCTTAAGGTGGCGATCACGCTGTCCTTTGTGGGCGCTGTGCTGTCGGAAACGGTCGCGTCCAACATGGGCATTGGCAATGTGATGATGACGGCCTCGTCGAACTTCCAGGTTTCGCTTGTCTTTGCCGGGCTGATCATCCTCGCGCTGATGGGTGTCGCACTTTACGCTCTCTTCTCTTGGCTCGAAAGCCGTGTGACCGGCTGGGCCACACGCGGCAACGACATCGCTGTAACTTAAGCATCCCCTTCATCTTTCCACCCAACCCAAAAGGACGTTCCTATGAAACACTCTCTGTTCGGTGCAGCCCTCACTCTCTTGGCCGGAGCCGTTCCCGCCTTTGCGGATATGACCGATATCCGCTTTACGCTGGGCTGGAAAACCCAAGGGTCCGACGCGCCGTTTCTTCTGGCGCTGAATAATGGCTACTTTGAAGACGAAGGTCTGAACGTTACTATCGACCAAGGCGAAGGTTCGGCTGCCACGGTGACGCGTATCATGGGCGGCGCGTATGACGCGGGCTTTGGCGACATCAACGCGATCATCCAGAACGCAGCCGCCCGCCCCGGTGAGGCACCCGTCATGGTGTATCAGCTATGGAACCGCCCTCCGTTCGCAATTGTCACGCCTAAGTCAGCAGGGATCGAAACGCCGGCTGATTTTGAAGGCAAAAGACTGGGTGGCGCACAGGGTACGCCGACAACCCGTCTATTCCCCGTCTTTGCCGAACTGAACGGCATCGACCTCGAGAAGGTTGCTCAGGAAAGCATGGCGCCGAACCTGCAAGAGCCGATGATGATCCGTGGTGATATCGACGGAGCCTTCGTCTTTACTTCGACAAGCTGGTTCAACCTGATTGCGAACCGCCAAGACCCTGCGAACGACTACAACTGGTTCAACTTCGAAGACTACGGCATGGACCTGTATTCCAACGGTCTGATGGTATCGCGCGAATTGTTGGCTGAAAATCCAGAAGCGGTGGCCGGTCTGGTACGCGCAGTGAACAAGGCCACAATGGAAGTAGCCGCAAATCAGGACAGCTCGGTCGAGGCGATCATGGCCTTTGACAACCTCATCGATCCCGAACTTGAGCGTGCCCGTCTTGAGTTCGCGCTGACGAACCTGATGAACGCGCCAGAAGTGAGCGAAATCGGCATGGGGGATCTGGTAGACGAACGCCTGACACGGTCGATCGAAATCGTCGCCAAAGGCTACGGGCTTGATCGTCTGCCCGAAGCGTCCGAGATCTTTGACCGCTCGTTCCTGCCACCGGTAGACGCGCGCAGCTTCGAAGTGACGTTGAACTAAAAACTGCAACACACATGCGCCAGAGCTTTCGTTTTGGCGCATGTTTTTTCGTCTGGGGATCGCGGGCATATGACGAAAACTCTGATCCAAGGCGCAAAGGTTTTGGTGGAAAACGACCACTTTGCTGATGTGTCATTACTGATTGACCAAGACCGGATCGCGGCGATCCTGCCAGCGGGCGAAACCGTGGCAGATGCGAAACCGTTGGACGCCACCGGACGCATTATTATTCCCGGCCTTGTCAACGGACATACCCATTCGCATGGCGCATTGGCGCGCGGTGGTGTGCCAGACGATGCAATCCTTGAAACATTCCTGTCAGGATCGGCGTGGCTCAACCTTGGCCGCAGTCACGATGATCTGGCTTTGTGTGCGCAGCTGTCGGCGGTAGAGTTGATCCGCAAAGGCTGTACCAGTTGTTTTGATCTGTTTATCGAACTGCCCGGTCCGACGGTTGAAGGGACACATGCGGTGGCCCAAGCTTATCATGATGTGGGCCTGCGCGCAGTTGTGGCACCGATGATTGCGGACCAGACGATCTATCAAGCCGTGCCCGGACTGCTTGATGCCTTTGAGGGTCCGTTAAAAGACGCCGTCGCCGCAATAACGCTTCCCGACTGGCACAGCACAATGGCTGTCTGCGATCAGGCACTCCGTAACTGGCCCGTGCCGATGGGCCGCGTCCGCCCGGGGCTTGGGCCAACGATCCCGCTGCACTGCTCAGACGCTTTCCTGCAGGCCTGCGCCCATCTGTCCAATGACATCGCAATCCCGCTCCAGACGCATCTGGCCGAAACACGATTGCAGCAAGTGATGGCGCAACGCAAATTCGGCACATCTCTTGGTGAACATCTGTCCAGACTAGGCGTCCTGTCACCCCGGTTCAGCGGCGCACATGGCGTTTGGCTGTCCAATACGGAAATGACGCTGCTGGCCCAGGCCGAGGCAGGCATCTCGCATAACCCGATGAGCAACCTCCGGCTCGGCTCTGGGATCGCCCCTTTGCGCCGCCTAGCCGATGCAGGTGTGACCATGGGGATCGGCACCGACGCAAGCAATACATCCGACGGCCAGAACATGTTCGAGGCCATGCGCCTTGCCACGACTCTCAGCCGCGCAAACACATCTGACAGCGATCAATGGGTGCGCACGACAGAGGCATTTGATATGGCGACGCGCGGCAGCGCACGGCTGCTGGGGTTCGATAACGTGGGGCAGATTGCCCAAGGCTGGGCCGCCGATCTGGTGTTCCTCGATCAGAGCTATTGTCACTACACACCGCAGCGCACGACGCTGGACCAGATTGTCTTTGCAGAAACCGGCGCTGCTGTGCGCGAAGTGATCATCGCAGGCCAAATGGTCTTTGCCGACGACCAGATCCTGACACTGGACGAATCCGCCCTGCGCCAACGCGCTTTGGTCGCAGCCGAACGCATCAGCCACGTCAACGCAGAGGCGCGTATGATGAACGCCGCTGCGGCCGAAGTGGTCAAAGGCTTTTGCCACAGCCATTGCACAGCTCATCTTCCTTAATGAAAAGAGTAGAACATGGACCAGAAAACTGACCCCGCAATCGCCGCAAAAGGCATTGTCGAAGCTTATCTTGAACGCTCGATGGTGCCTGACCCCGAGGGTGCGCGCGCCTATGTGTCGGATGATTTTGACATCACCTTTACCGGTGGCCGCAAATTTACCGGGCCGGACCAGACGGCCGCGTTTAACGCCAAGCGGTATAAATGGGTAAAGAAAAAATTCCTGCGCACCGACGCCGCCCATGATCCGGCAACAGGGGATGTGCATGTCTACAATACGGGCTATCTTTATGGTGAATGGCTTGACGGCACGACCTTCGAAACCAACCGCTATATGGACAGTTTTATTGTCCGCAACGGTCAGATCGTCAGCACACATGTCTGGAACGACAGCGCAGAAATCCTGCTTGATAAGGCAGGCTTGTCCGAGGCCCCACTATGATCCAACTGAAGACCCACGACCGATACGACTACTCCGCCATTACAGCCAGACCGGACTACACATGGCCCGGCGGCAAACGGTTGGCCGTCTATATCGGCCTGAATCTCGAACACTTTGCCTTTGGTGAAGGGCTGGGGGCCGAACTGGCACCCGGTGGACCACAACCCGACGTTCTGAACTACGCATGGCGCGACTATGGCAACCGTGTTGGCGCGTGGCGCATGCTTGAAATGTTCGATGCGATGAACCTGCCTGCAAGCGTTCTGGCCAATTCGGTGATGTATGATTACGCCCCCGATCTGATGGCGGCATTCAGCGCGCGTGGCGATGAAATAGTGGGGCATGGCCGCACCAATTCGGAACGTCAAAGCACCCTGTCGCCTGCGGAAGAAGAAGCCCTGATTGTTGAAGCGACCGAGGTTTTGACCAAGGCGGAAGGAAAAGGCCCGAAAGGCTGGCTCTCACCATGGATCGCGGAAAGTCCCGTCACACCGGATTTGCTGAAGAAGGCGGGCTATGACTACACCTTGAACTGGTGCATGGACGACCAACCCGTCTGGATGAGGACCGCGCATGGACCCCTTTTGTCCATCCCATACCCGCAAGAAGCCAACGACATCCCATCAATTGTTGCGCGTAAAGACGGTGCTGCGGCGTTTGCCGATATTCTGATCGACACGTTTGACGAGATGCTGGAACAATCGAAAGCGCAACCCTTAGTGATGGGCATTGCTTTACATCCCTACCTTGTTGGCCAACCCTACCGCCTGCGCCACCTTCGCCGCGCTTTGACCCACATTTGCCAACACCGTGATGACATCTGGATCACCCAAGCGGGTGAGATCTATGATGTTGTCTGCAAACAAATGGATGCGTAAGCCTGAAACCGATTGAACACCGCGTTGCGCGCTTTTGTAGCGAAGGCCGAACGGATTATGTGCATAGATCACAAGTTTTGCGCCAAAAAATAAATGACAGAATCCGAAATTTTAATGACCCGAAGCATGCGAGCGTAAGGTCTCAAGCAGATTTTCTCCTCCGTAGAACTGAGGAGATCAACACGACAAACTCTACGTCAGCTTCCAACCGGACGGGTGCCGCCGGCTCGCGACTGCAGCGAACGTCGGCTTTCCGCCCCTCTTACCGATAAATGCGTGTTTGGTGCAGCTCATTGAAACAGTGTCCAAATCGAGCTCCCGCAACCAACAAACCCCACCCAGAACAACACGATAACAGCCACTATCAGGTGGCCGGTGGCGTGCCGAAAGATGCACTGGGAGCACTCCGGAAGCAATAACGACAAAATCGGCAGCGTAGCAACACGGCACAATCCCCAAACGTGGTCCCAACAATACAAACGGCATCAAGACGAACAATACGCGGAGAGCACCGGCCAACTATGATGCGGCTGTCCCGCTTCATCACAACCAGTTTTTGCGCAAAGTGACTGGACTAGGGCAGACCGGTTATTGAGGACCGCGCCTCATCTTCTCTTCAAGCTTTGCCATTAGCGTGGCCTGATCCAAGTGTTGGACTGCAAAAGCTCGCGCCTGATTGCGCATCTCGGCGAGCTCCTGCTCCGTGAGCATTGCCGCTGACTTTACAGCCGAACAAAACGCAGATGGATCGCTCTCTGGAACAACGAAACCTGTCAGACCGTTTTGCAAGGCTTCTGGTATGCCAGCGTGGTCGGTCGCTACAACGATTGCTCCAGCTGCCATGGCTTCTTGCAAGACCATTGGCAGGCCTTCTGTATCACCATTTTCGGCTGTCTTTGATGGGACCAATACGAACTCGGCATTCGCCATTTCGGACTGAACTTCTTTATGATCGACATGCCCAAGAAATGTGACCCTGTCTGTGAGCCCCAATTCCGCTGCGCGCGCCAAACAAGCTGCATGCAACTCACCGTTTCCGATCATCCTAAAATGGGCAGTTTGTTTTGACGCGGCAACTTTGGAGAATGCCTCCAAGGCGAGAAGTGGCTGTTTCTTGTGGACGAAACGCCCGACAAAAAGGTACCGCCCAGAAACTTTAGAGCCCGGCTTAACGCGCTGTGTATCGACACCGCTTGGGATCACATGTGCGTTCTCGTGGATTACCCCGCGTGCGGCGAGTTCGTCCAATAGAAACTGCGACACCGCAAAAACACCTGCTGCGTGTTTCAGCATTTTGCGATAATCTGCAGCGCGGCCTCGTTTTCGCAAATGCTTTGACGCATCGGCGCCACGGAAATAGACATAAAAGGGTAGCCCGGTCATCATCGCCGCACGATATACCGGTAAGGCATGATGACCGAACTCGGCGAGGACGACCTGTGCTTTTTCGGCCTGCAAGAAGGCGCAAATCTCCTGCGTTTCGCGCCGCGATGCAACCTTAGTGCTCTGCTGACATGCCATGCGCCAAATCAGAGAGGCATAATGAGGCAATGCACCAATGCCTTTCGGCCGCAGGAGCCAGACATGCAGTGGTTTTCCGATAGGATCTAATCCGTTCGACTTTCTGGATAATACAATCGTGTTTCCGCCGAATAGATTGGCAATGTGATGATTGACCTGTGTTTCACCGGCTTCATAGTAATTGCCTGTTGCTATACAAATCCTCATCAATCGGCGCGCTGCTTAGTTGGTTTCGGCCACCCTTGTGGGTGAACGAGATAAGCGGCGCGTCGGAAATAAGATGCAACTTTCCAAAAAAAGTGTGGGATCCTCTTGTACAGACTGGGTTTCTTGAGGTCGGTGTTGTTTTCGCCAACGATCTGGCTCAGACCAAAATCCTCGATATGGCTGGGAAATGGTTCGAGACCGGCAAGCCGGTAGTCATGTGCATAAAACCGGCCTATCTCATGCTCGAACGGCAGACGCATGTTCTCGATTGTTGCACTGATCCTACCGGCCACATCCGCCTTTATCAGATAACATCCGTTACCGGTGAATCTTCCCAGATAACCGTTGATGTTCCATCTGCCAGCTTGCCCCCGCCTAAGTGGAAATTTGGCACGTGTTGCGTTCAATCTAAGAATGTCCCAGCATTCTGCGGCAGACAAAGAAGCCTCCAGAGCTTCGACAAAGTCGTCGTGCAAGACAATATCATCTTCCAGAATGAGGCCGACTGGATACTCCGAAGCAGCCAACTCTTTCCAGACTGAAAGATGCGAATAATAGCATCCTACTTTGCCGGGCAAAAGATATTGCCCCATACTTCGCTCATACGCCTGAGAATCCACCTTTTTCCGCAAGGACTCAGAGATACGTGCCCCGTCTATTGCGGAAAATCGGGTAAATGCGATCCCATGTGCCTCAAGGCTCATGCGCATACGCTCCATGCGCTCTGGTGATCTATCCAGATTGATCACCCAGACCTTCAGATCATTTCGCGTAAAATTGGTCAATGAAGAACCTTTCGATGCCTGCTTTTACTCATCGCTCAATATCAGTAAGGAATACAAATCTGTTCCTCCCTTGTATCAAGGACACTATGCTGTAGCGGAGCCGTTCGCCGAAGAATACCTGTTACACTGCCAACCCAGAGGATGTCCACAGACTGTGAAAGTGTCAATATTCGCTCGCTTCCTCTGTGATTGTGACGTGATCCTGCATCTGGGAGCACATCGTACAGGCACGACCTCATTGCAGTTCCAACTCGACAATGCAGCCCTGCCTCATGTTGGCGTCAGCGCCTTGACACCGCCGCGTACCGACAAACGAACAGATGATGGATTGCGAAGCGCTTTTGCAGATTTCCAACGGCTTCGTAAAAACCCTTTGCGGGCGTTTGTCAGACTTCGGATGCATAGGAACATAAAGCGGCTCATGCTGGCACGGACGACTAAGAGAGTGGTCGTTTCGGATGAGATGTTCTTGGGGCCAATATTTGGCCAGGACGGGACAAGCATCTATCCTGAAGCCGAAAAGTGGCTGAAGGATTGCGCGGCTTTTCTGGGTCCGAGTGTTTCCGAAATTCATCTGGTCGTACGGTCTTATGCCGATTTCCTGACATCAGCCTATGCAATGCGTGCGGTTTACGCAAAAGGCGTCGGCGATCTACGCATTTACCAAAAGGAACTTGTTCGCTGTCGACGCGGTTGGCCAGAGGTTGTTGCTGACATCCGAGCAGCGTTTCCCGGTCGATCGATAAGGGTTTGGGTTTTTCCGGATAATCTGAAGGAAAACAGACTGTTTGAGGCTTTGACCGGGCTTAGTGAGGCACCGCAGAGACCAACGCATCTCAATGCGTCGGTCAGCGCCGCAGGCATCGCACATGCCCTAGCGCACAAAAGTGATCGTGATTACGATCCTGACGACGTGCTTGCCAAGTTTCAGGACGGCGCAAGGCTCCGTGTCTTCACAGATGAGCAAAGAGCAACGCTCGACAAAAGGTTTCTTGCTGATTTGGCGCTCTTGCCCCGGGACATTGTGTCGGACACATCCAGTATTTTGATAGGAGACCCGAGGTGAGTGATGGGCCAAACAACGGTATCAAGGTGACAGAAGGCACGACACCTGTCTGCGGTGTAAATTATATCTGCACAGGCGCAGTGTTTACAAAGGCTGGCGTGAACTCGGCCCGTTCAGTACGGAAGCACTCGCCCAACCTGCTGATAGATATTTACACGGATTCGCCCTCGGAAATCCCCGACGGTCTTTTTGATATGGTTCATCTGATCGCTGACCCGCACCGGCGTTCAAAGGTCGACTATATGGCGAAGACGCGTTTTGATCGCTCCCTTTACCTCGATACCGACACGCGTGTCGTCACAGATATTTCCAACATGTTCGACCTTCTTGACCGGTTTGACCTTGCTATCGCGCATGCACATGAACGTAACAAGAAGGGTAATCTTGGAGGCTGGCGGTGTACGATACCGGATAACTTTCCACAACTGAACTCAGGCGTCATGGTCTATCGACGGACGCCTGTGGTGATTAACATGCTCTCTGACTGGCAAGCCGCGTTTCACACAGCCGGCTTTAACAAGGACCAGGTCACACTGAGGGAGTTGTTGTGGCTGTCAGACTTGCGGATCTATATTCTGCCCCCTGAATACAATGTCCGCTACGCCAAATATATCAAAGTCTGGGCGCCCAACGAGGCAGAACCAAAGATCCTTCACTTTGCCAGCTACCATCACGAAGTAGGTGTAATACAGGGCCTTCGTGGATGGCGGCGGCAGTTGCAGAAGTTGAAGAATGCATTTCACGATTTTAAGAAAAAGCGTAAGCATAGAGCTAAATCTCGAAAAGTTGGGCGACTAAAGCCACACCTGCCGCAGGTGTTCTGCATCGGGTTTCATAAGACGGGCACAACAAGCCTCGGCGCAGCGCTGGACACCCTGGGATATCGGACAATACATGGAGACGGACGCGGGCTTTGGGCTGGCGCCGATGAAGGCCGTGGTCTCATTGCAAAGATTGACGCTGGCGACTACGCTTTAGATACGTTGCCGATGTTTGACGCGTTTTTAGATAATCCTTACTTCTCGATTTGGAAGAAACTGGCAGACGCAAATCCTGAAGCACGGTTCATCCTCACACAACGCAGCCCCGACAAATGGATCGAGAGTTGCGTCCGCTATTACGGTGGCCGGCGAGTGCGCCCGATGCGCGCGTGGATGTTCGGTCAATACGCTGACCCCGCCAGCAGTCCTGAAGCGCGCGAAAAGTGGCTGGCAACCTACAACAAGCACAACGCTGACATTTTGGATTATTTTGCGGACAAACCAAACTTTTTATGTCTGAACCTAACAGAAGACGCGAGTTGGGACAGCCTCTGCGCCTTTTTGGATGAACCCAAGCCTGAACGGCCGTTTCCGTTTCTCAACTCAACCCAAAAATAGCTCACGGGTGCATCCGCCTGAGCGACCACGACACCGGTTTGTTCAAAGAAGCGATGTTCAGTGGCTCTGAGCGATTGCTGCGCAGAGCTGGTTACGTCGCCGCAGTCAGCGTCTCTCGCAAGTCTTTCGTCAAAACCTTGCCGTTGGCGTTGCGCGGGAGTTCGTCGAGGAAGACGACACGACTAGGCCGCTTTCCCGCAGGTAGGGCAACCTGTGCGCGGGCAAGGACGAAGTCTTCAGTCAACGCGCGGTCAGCGACAATAAATACGGCGATGTCTTCGCCGAGCGCCGGATCAGGAAAACCGACGGCCGCGCAACTTGCGACGCCGTCGATCGACGATATGGCGACTTCGATTTCAGCGGGATAGATATTGATACCGCTGCGCAAAATCACATCAGCGCTTCGCCCGACAAGTGTCAGGAAACCGTCACTGTCTATCCTGCCCAGATCGCCTGTATAGCCCCAGCCGTCGACAATCCTGTCTCCAGTGGCGCGGCTGGCCTCTTTATAGACGGTTTCCGCAGAGGTCTGGCTGCGACACCGCACCATGCCAACCTGATTGTCAGGCAGTTCATTTCCGTCTGCGTCAACTATTTGCACCCGCACCGAGCCCAATACGCGACCTTCCGTATCGGGGTGTGTCAACACGTCCTCTCCGACCAGGGTCGAGACTGTACCGGAAAGGCTTGATGAAAAGCAGTGAAGAAACCCGCTCGAAAGGCGCTTTTGTGCCGCGATCTTTTGTTCTGGCAACATGCCTGCGCCACCTGTGTAAAGTAGCTGTAGATCAGGAAACATGGGCGTTTCGCGATCACCGGCAAGTTCAAGAAGATCCTGAATCATTGCTGGAACGACGAAAGCGAAGGTAATCTTTAACTCGATAAGACGTTTGGCAATCTCCTTTGCGCCAAACGTGGGCGGATGAAAGTAGATCGTATTCCCGCGCAGCAGCTGCCCCAGTGTGTGGTTGCGCGACGCCGAAAACGACAAGGGAAATGTCATGAAAGCGCGGCCATTAACAGGATACGCGCATTCTTGCGAATAGCCCATCATACGCAAAACAAGTGCTTTATGGCTTTGCACGAAACCGATGGGTCGTCCGGTGGTCCCTGAAGTCAGGGATATCGTTGCCGGGTGCGCATATCCGCAGTAGCCGTCCGGCGGCGTGATCGGTTGCTGCGCTACCTCTGTTTCGAAATCTCGGTTCCATGCAATGACCCGATAATCGACATTAACCGCCGGTCCATCCTGCACGATCACAGCAAGGTCAAATTCCTCTGCCAGCTTTTCACGTTCCGAAGGGCGAATGCGAAAATCAATCGGAACGGCAACGGCGTTCAACATCCATATGGCCAACATGGAGGTAAACGAAGATATGCTGTGCCGCAACGCCACACCAACATGATCGCCGGCTTTGATCCCATGCGCTGCAAATTGATGGGCAACTTGCGCTGAATGATCCGCCAGATCACGGTAGCTGAGTTGTTTATCGCCCTCGATCAGTGCAATGCGATTGCCGTAGCGGCGTGCTGTTCCGCAAAAGAGGTCACTGATCGTGCTGTGGATCGATGCATCCATGGTGTTTTCCGCCTGATAGTCAAATATTATGATACTTGCGCGTCCGAAAATAACGTCTGTCTGATTATCGCCACTGTCCGTTCGCTTTCCGCTTGGAAAACGTCACGGTGTGTAGACGCAACATCAGTTGCTTTCGAGTGAGGGGCGACATATTTCCAGAAGCCCTTTGGGTCACTGAGGAAAGTCATGCGATCAGCAGACGCGATAATTGTGATCGGATTGTTGACCGGAACGAAAGTCGCATAACGATAGGATGCGAACAGCCAAGCCTGTGCTTTGGGATTCAACTTTTGCGCCGCGTACTGACTCTTTCGACTTGTGGTTTTCAGGAACCGCTCTTCGTCTGCAAGCATGCGTTTCATATGAACCCATCGGAAGAAATCCTGCAGGAAAGGTTTGTTTTCAGACCATCGACCTGTGGTGCCAAGCGCAAAAAGGCGTGCGAAAAGTCTCGTCGTCAAAGTGGTTGCGTTTTGATAGTTCTCGTAGACTGTTCTCAGCTCCGTCGAGACGTTGGGATCAACAAGAACGACACCGCGCAATTTGCGTCCACGTTCGTTCAGCTGCCGGACCATATCCAGCGCAATCAGCCCACCCACGCAGAAAGCTGATAGATAGATTTCCCCCTCCGGCTGGAGCGTTTCGATGCGGTCACAATATGCTTTCGCAATCGCTTGGAGCGATGTCGGCGGTACCCCGTTGCCACGTATTCCGGGCATTTCGAACATCTCAATCGAACAGAACTTATCTAAACCGTCTAGGAATTCTTTGCGCGGCATCGTGTAGCCCCGCTTCCCGTGCACAATGAAGAGAATGGGTTTTGTTTTGACTGGTGCCGCGCTCTCGTTTGTCTGTGCTGTTGCCGCAATCTTGCGCGGCGTTCCCGTATAAAAGAGCGATGAAATCTGAAATTCCTGTCCCAAGATTTCCTCAACGGCCAAGCTGATTTGCTCACCCTGAAGTGAATCCCCGCCCAAATCATAAAAATCATCATCGAGGCCGACTGGGCTGACTTTCAGAAAGGTAGAGAACGCCGTGGTGATGCGTTGCTGGATATTTGTCTCTGGGGGCGCGTATTCATTTGGGAGCCCAAGCTCATCTCGTGACACGGGACCATCTATCGCAAGATCAGAGTTGTGTTCAGTCATTATACTTCCGTCACAGTCAGAGAGAGGGTGCGCTTCGCTTCTTTTCGGTCCCGCACACTTAGCAATACAAGCCCGGTGGCCGCCAGCAGACGTACGGTGGGCGGCGCAACCGGCAGCATTGCTATGATGCTGAGCGCAATATAAAGCCCCGCTCGGGGCAGATTACTTGAAGGACAGGGGAATTCGCCAATCGTCCGCGAAAGCGCAGCGATCCCTATCAGGCATGTCACCGCCGTTATCACGATTTCAGAAAGGGTCCCGATCATCAAGAGCGCCGGGTTCACGACAAAAAGAAACGGCAGGAAAAAAAGGGTCCAACCGAACCGCATGGCCTGAAGGCTGGTTCTCCAGAAAGATGCATTCGCGAGTCCACTTGCGGCAAGGCAAGCGATTGCGACCGGTGGCGTAATCATGGATAACATAGCGCAATAGAACACGAAAAGATGCGCGGCAATCGGCGCAAGGCCGAGGTTGACCAAGCTCGGTGCAATAAGCGTTCCGACAACCGCATAAACCGCCGTCGTTGCCAGTCCAATACCAAGAATATAGGACGCAACACCGGCAGCCAACAAAGCAAGAGCCAGATTGTTCTCGGCAAGGGCCTCAATACCCACCGCTGCGGCAACCCCGAGACCGCTGTAGCTGACCACACCGAGCAAGATCCCAATGACAGCGCTTGTTGCAACGATACGTGCCGCCACATCCCCAGCTTCGACAAGCTTCTGGAAAAGCTCTTTCAGGGTCCCCCGAAAACCTTTGCGCCCAAAAGCAAGTACGATGCATGCACCCGATGCCAGCACTGCTCCGGTGTTGGGTGCGTAGGGCATCGTGATCACCGCGAAGATAATCAAGAATATCGGAACCAACGTAAAAAGAGCTTCGATCAGAGTCTGGCGCAGCGGCATCGGCTCGACTTTGAACCCAATGAGGTTCAATCGACGCGAGAAGCCGTCAATCTGGAAAAAGAGTGCCACGAAATACAACAGGCCGGGCAGGGCTGCAGCAGTTATGATATCGCGGTAGGGTATGCCCGCGATTTCCACCATCAGGAATGCCGCGATCCCCATAACAGGCGGAAGAATCTGTCCACCTGTTGATGCGACCGCTTCGATGGCCGCGGCCTGATGCGCTGGAAGACCTATTTTTCGCATCATAGGGATCGAAAAATTCCCCGACGTGACAACATTTGCTGTCGTGCTCCCACTGATCGAGCCAAATAGGCCCGAGGCAACGGCCGCCACCTTAACTGCGCTTCCTGCCCCATTCGCGGAAATCCGCTGTGCAAGATGTTCGAAAAACCGCGTGCCGCCCATCAGTTCGAACATTTTGCCAAAAACGATGAAGACCACTACCACAACGGACACGATGCGTAGCGCCTGACCGACAATCGCATCTCCGCCGTATGCGATATAGACAGTATACGTACCAAGCGAGAATGGCGGCGCACTGATGGGTTGTGGCAGGTAGCGGGCCAGAGCGCCGAAAACCAGAACCGCGGATACAAAAGCGGTCATCATTGCGCCCGTCACGCGATAGCATGCAAGCAAGCTCAGCGCGACGAGCGTACCTGCCAACAAGATGACTTGCGCATCTCCGCTGAACATCAGCAAGACGAGTTTTTCCATACTCACGGCTGAGAACACCGCGACGACCAACGCCAAGGCTGCCAGAATGTAGTCATAAGAACGGACCGGGCGTCCGCGCGGCGACAGAAAAACGAGTGCAGTAGCGAGACCAAACTCAACGACGACAAATTGGTCCAAAAGGAACATTGATCGAATGCCTGCCAGCCATTCAATCGCCCAGAGGACAGGAAGCAAAGCGACCAATATCCCCAGGGTGTTCCTTATCAGGGTCAGCACCTGCCTTGTGTCCTATTTGCTGAAAGAGTCCAAAGCTGCCGGATGAAAGGGTATTCCAATGTCAC
The DNA here is from genome assembly GCF_900156505.1 of Yoonia rosea. Lineage (NCBI taxonomy): Bacteria > Pseudomonadati > Pseudomonadota > Alphaproteobacteria > Rhodobacterales > Paracoccaceae > Yoonia > Yoonia rosea. The sequence goes on from NZ_FTPR01000001.1 coordinate 37,538, forward strand.
GCTGGGCCGTATCAACGCTGTAATCGGCAAAGGCGCGGACGGTGAGAGCAATAACATCCTTACCTGACATAAGAGCGTCCAGAGCCTTCGCCACGACCTCGTCTGGTGTCTGCTCTGACGTATAAATGTAGTAGTCATAGGTGAGCGCGAAGCTGTCATCTGACACGCCAAGTATGTTGGACGATGCCAAGACTGGATCGATCCGTGCAACAGGTACAAACTCCTGTACGCGTGTTTCTGCCTCAGCGTCGTTGCCCAAACCAAGAATGCGCACCCCACCCACGTTTTCTGCAATTCGCGCGTCACGACCGGATCCAAGCACACCAATCATGGCGTCCGTGCGTCCTGCTTCGAATGCAGCCGCCATATCACCAAAACTCGCAACATTGATTTGATTGACGTCTTCATAGGATAGGTCACCTGATGCCAGCATCGCGCCGATCAGCAGTTCACCTGTTGCGGTTGAGCCGAAGCCAGAAGGAACATTGCGCCCTGTCATGTCTGCAAGCGAATAAATGTCGCTGTCTGCACGCACCATCAGACCCATCCGCATGGGATAAAGGGCTGAAACGATGCGCAGGCCATCAATCGGAGAGCCTTCAAAAGAAACAGTGCCAGTGTCTGCCATTGCAAGCTCATAGGCGTTGGCCAGTCCAAAAGTCACCTGACCACTTGCAACAACGGGAATTGCTTGTGTTGTGCTTGTGAATGGTGTGACCCTGATATCAAACTCAGATCCCGCACCGGCCTCTGCGATTGCCAGCCCGAGGTTGTAGACCGTACCCCCGGGGGACGATGTCGCAAGCGACGCTTCTTGTGCTGACAAGTTCGTCGCGGACAAACAAAGGGCGAAGCAGAGAGCAGTAGGCTTGATAGCAAATCTGGATAGCATGTCTAATTCCTGATAGGTTGCGGAAATTTAGCGCACTCATTGGTGGAGGCAATAGTGCTTTACGTAGCGTAACTAGTGCTACACTTCTGCCCAGCTTGCAATGGTCAACGCGTATTTTAGCGAATTAACGGCTTTGGTTAGCATGGTTCGCTGCACCAGAACGGTTCGGTGACACGCTTGTTTCATTCTCGCAGATGGCTGGGCAGTTGGCGCGCGCGGCGAGACCTCTAAACCAAGGTTATGTTACATCTGGGTGCCCGCCAAACTGCACGTCGTAAAGCCTTTTGAACTTCCCCTCGGCTGCAATGAGCTCAGGGATGCTTCCCCGTTCGACGATTTCGCCGGCCTCAAGGTAACAGATTTGGTCGGCATTCATGACAGTCGACAGGCGGTGTGCGATCACGATCGTCGTGACCCCGCGGGTAATCGTTTCTAGCGCATCACGTACGAGAACCTCGGAATGGCTGTCCAAAGCGCTGGTCGCTTCGTCCAACAAAAGGATAGGCGCCTTCCGTAGCACTGCGCGCGCGATTGAGAGGCGCTGACGCTGGCCGCCGGACAAAAACGATCCGTTCTCACCAATCGCGGTGTCATAACCTTCGGGCATTTTCTCGATGAACTCATGCGCATTGGCGATCTTGGCGGCGGCAATCGCTTCTTCTGCAGTTGCGGTCGTCCGCGCCATCAGCAGGTTATCCATGATCGTGCCCGCGAAAAGGAAAGTATCCTGCCCGACAAACGCGATTTGTTCACGCAATGACGTGAATGTTGTGTTCCGGATGTCCTGGCCGTCAATCATCACCGCGCCTTCGGTCGGGTCGTATAGGCGCAAAATGAGGTTCAGAAGGGTAGACTTCCCACCGCCAGACGGTCCGACGAGGGCGGTGGTCTTGCCCGGCGGGAAGGTGGCATTCACTGATTTCAAGACCTTCTCGCCGTCGCCATACCCAAAGCTCACATTCTTCAACATCACTTCACCCGGCCCTGATTTCAAAGGCATGGCATCGGGGGCCTCAAGCATGGTCTGAGGGGCATCGAGCAGTTCATACATCATCTTGATGCCGATCATGCTTCGCTCAATGACGACCCGCATCTTGGATAGGCGGCTCGCTGGCTCATAGGACATCAAGAAAGCAGTAACAAATGACATCAACTCACCTGCGGTGCCGGGCTTTTGCCCAAAGATGTCGACCGCGCTCAGAATAACGATTGATGCAATTGCGAGGCCTGCGACAGTATCAAGCAGCGGCATGGTCGCTGATTGTAACTGGATCATGCGGTTATTCCGGCTCTCCACCTGACGGACCGCAATCTCCATACGGTCGGCCATGCGGGGCTCCAGCCCAAAAGCCTTGACGACACGCGCGCCCAAGGACGTTTCTTGAACGACCTTGATGATCTCACCCATGCTGGTCATTTCTTGTTTCATCACTTCACGCACCGTTTTGAGAATGCGTTGGATGCCCAGCACAACGATCGGTGCGATAACGAGACTCACGAGTGACAGAATGGGTTGCTGATAAAACATCACGCAAAGCAGCCCGATCAGCGTCAACAAATCACGCACAAATCCACTGACAATCGTGTCAATTGCGCGGCGTGCGGCTTCGGCGCTCCTTGTGACCCGCAACAGCAGATCAGAAGATTGGTTTTCGTTGAAAAACGCCACACCTTGCGCCAGCATCCGGTGGTAAATCTGCATCTGCTTTTGCGCTACGATGCGATTTCCCGCGCGCGCCATGAGCACGGCCTGAATATACATGGCTATTCCGCGAAAAGCGAAAATGAACGCGACACCGACACCCACCGCCATGACTTGACCGCGGTTTTCCGGTGTCGACAGTGCATCAACGATCTGTCCCATCATCCAGGCGGATGCCGCTGTCGCGGCCGCGACCAGAACCATTGCACCGGCCGCCGCGAGATATTTCCACCTATGTTCCTGAAAGCTTTCGAGCAGCAGGCGGGTTAGCAACTTGTCCGCTGGGAGGCGCGCAAGCCATCTATCGTACCATTTCAATCGATTAGCCTTCGTTTGCACTTTAGTACAACCTCGTCGTGCTTACACCTGCAGGCGGCGTAGCAGCTTCGCGCAATTCAGTCTATGCGTTCACTCCGGTGTCGGGATATGATTGTCTCGCATCTTTCTGTCGCAAGCTGTGATATACAGGGCGTTGACGCAAGTTGGTGCGCTGAGGGGGGCTCTCTTTCAGCGACGCCTGACTGCTAATTGTCAGCTCGCTCGGAAGCTTTGGGCGTCTTCATTCAGGACCAGTCGTGGGTTCGGTTGAGGTGCGTGCGCCCAGCTCAAACAGAAATCCAAACCCCAAGAAAACAAAGCAATTGTCATTCAACGATCTGGGGAAATGTGTAGGTGCCGCATCAAAGGATGCTGGCGTGATCAATTTATTTTTATAGGCATTTGCCAATAAATCCCACGTTTTGCGCCGAAAAAATGCATTTCGCTCTTTTCAAGCTGGCCAGTTTTACCCACAAGTAAATGGTTAAAACACGGGGAGTTACTGTGTCTCTCTTTATCATCGTTGCATTGCCATTCTTTGGTGCTCTGTTGCCTGGATTGATGAATCCTGCGGGCAGGACAGCCTGTGCGGGCGTCACTTTCACCGTTACATTGGCCGCCTTTGTTGGTTTGCTGACCAACTTGCCTGCAATCTTGTCTGGGCAAGTCGTGACCGCAGGTATCGACTGGATGCCGGCACTTGGCCTGAATTTCACACTGATGCTTGACGCTTTGGGCTTCTTTTTCGCCCTTTTGATTCTTGGCATCGGGCTGCTCGTCATTGCTTATGCGCGGCAGTATCTGAGCCGGAGCGACAACATGGGTGAGTTTTTCACCTATTTGCTGCTGTTTCAGGGCGCGATGGTCGGGATCGTACTGAGCGACAACATCCTTCTGTTGCTGATTTTCTGGGAGCTCACCTCGCTCTCGTCATTCTTGTTGATCGGGTATTGGAAGCATCTACCCGCAGGACGGCAGGGGGCGCGCATGGCGTTGGCCGTGACCGGGATGGGCGGGCTTGCGATGATCGGTGGCATGCTGATCCTTGGCCAGATCGTGGGCAGTTATGATCTGAGTGTTATCCTTCAGAACCGTGACCTGATACAGGCAGACCCGCTTTATCTGCCCGCGCTCATCCTGATTTTGCTGGGGTGCTTTGCGAAATCCGCGCAATTCCCGTTTCACTTCTGGCTACCGCACGCGATGGCCGCGCCGACGCCGGTGTCAGCCTATCTTCACTCCGCGACCATGGTGAAAGCCGGTATTTTCCTGATGGCACGTATGTGGCCCGTTTTGTCAGGCACGAACGAATGGTTTGTGATCGTCACCACGGCGGGCTTGGTGACCATGGTCTTGGGTGCCGTGATTGCGCTGTTCAAACATGACCTGAAGGCGCTGCTGGCGTTTTCAACCGTCAGCCATCTGGGTCTGATTACCATGCTCTTGGGAACCGGCACGGCGTTCGGGGCAATGGCGGCGGTGTTTCACATCCTGAACCACGCAACCTTCAAGGCGGCTTTGTTTATGTCCGCCGGCATTATCGATCACGAGGCCCATACGCGTGACATCAGGCGCTTGGGAGGCTTGCGCAGCCTGATGCCTGTGACCTTCATCATTGTCTCGCTCGCGGCTTTGTCGATGGCCGGCATCCCGTTGCTCAACGGCTTCTTGTCCAAAGAAATGATGCTGGAAGAGGCCAACCACACGGTTCTGTTCAGCAGCCCGTGGTTGGTGCCCGTGCTCGCGACGATCGGCGCGTTGTTCTCGGCGGCTTATTCCTTCCGCCTGATCAGCCATGTCTTCTTTGGTCCGGTGCGCGATGATTATCCGGCCAAGCCGCATGATCCGCCTGCGGGCATGTGGTTGCCGCCTGCGCTCCTGATTATTCCCGTCGTGCTGATCGGTGTGGCCCCGTTCCTTGCCGAGCCATTCGTCAAACTGGTGACGGCTGCGGTGCTGGGCGATGCTGCGGAATTGCCGTCGGCGCATCTAAAACTCTGGCATGGTCTGGTACCGGCGCTTTATATGTCGGTCATTGCCGTTGTCGGCGGTTTGACCATGCTTGCCGTCTTCAAGCCTGCCTTGCGCGTCTGGGATGCTTTGCCGCGTCCCGAGGCGAAAACGATTTTTGATGCAATTATTGCAGGGGCGGTCAAGCTGGCAGAGATGCTGGTCCTGCCGTTGCATAACGGTGCATTTTCCCGCTACGCGGCAATCGGGACCGTCACAATTGTCGTTGCAGGCTATTATGCGTGGACGACTGGTACCGTCGGTGAACCGGTCTATGCGTTGCAGACGGCAGACCCCGTTCTGATCTCCGGATGGGGGATGCTGGTCGCCGCGACCATCGGCATGGTGTTCTTGCACCGCAACCGCTTCCTGTCACTGATCCTGATCGGGATCGTCGGGCTGATGGTCTCAATCGGGTTTGTCTTCCTCAGCGCCCCCGATCTTGCGATGACCCAGTTTACGGTCGAGGTCGTGACAATCATTCTGATGCTGCTTGCCTTGAACTTTTTGCCCAACCGGACGCCTGTTGAAAGCAGCGTACTGCGTCGGATGCGGGACGCGGCGGTGGCTTTAGCCGGTGGATTGGCGAGCTTCGCGCTGGCTTACTATTACATCCTGCGTGATCCGGTGAGTACGTCGATTTCCGAGTTCCATCTCGCGAATTCCTACAAAGGCGGCGGCGGCACCAATGTGGTGAACGTCATTCTGGTCGACTTCCGTGGCTTTGATACTTTTGGCGAGATCATCGTACTCAGTATCGCAGCCTTGCTTATCTATGCACTGACGGAAACCTTGCTCGACGGGCCCGTTCGGGCGCGGCTGTTGAACCGCAAACCTGATCAGCCGCAGGCAGGGGGTGTCCACCCGATGATGATGGTGGTTCTGACGCGGGTGATGATGCCGATCGTGATGATGGTGGGCTTTTACATCTTCCTGAGCGGTCACAACGAGCCGGGCGGCGGGTTTATCGCGGGTCTGATCGTGTCGATCGGTGTTGTGATGCAATATATGGCCAGCGGTTTTTCATGGGCGTCCGCGCGGTTGAGGTACCCGTATCACGGGGTGATCGGGGCAGGGGTGCTTGTCGCAGGTCTGACCGGTATCGGATCGTGGTTTGTCGATAAACCGTTCCTGACATCGGCTTTCACCTATGTCCGCATCCCGCCCTTTGAGAAATTCGAACTGGCGACAGCGGCCCTGTTCGATGTTGGCGTGTTCCTTTCAGTTGTGGGTGCGGTGATGTTGTCACTCGAAAGCTTCTCACGGTTGGCACGCCGCTCTGAGTCAATTGAAAGCGAATACCCGATGGATATTGATCCTTCGCGACAAGACCTGCCCACCCAGACAACGCGGGGGGGTGTGTAACATGGAATTTCTGATTGCATCCGCTATTGGTGTGATGACCGCCGCGGGGATTTACCTCGTGCTGCGGCTGCGGACTTTCCCCGTGATCTTGGGGATTTCGCTACTCACTTATGCGGTGAATGTGTTCTTGTTCACCTCGGGCCGCGTGATCGTCGGTGCACCACCTGTCCTGCGCGACAATGTCACGACCTACACAGACCCGTTGCCACAGGCCTTGGTCCTGACGGCGATTGTGATTTCCTTTGGCATGACGGCGGTGGTCGTCATGATTGGCTTGGGTGCGTTCCTTGGCTCTGATGATGACCATGTGGATGATCAACACGAAACACCCAAAGACAAGCCGGAGGGTTCAGCATGACCCATTGGCTTATTGCGCCCGTTGTGTTGCCTGCAATGCTGGCGCCTTTCATTATCCTGGCTGCGCGGTTTCACATCGGCATCCAGCGCGTGTTCTCGATCGCCGGTGTTGTGATCCTTGTTGCGATTTCCGGTGCTTTGGCATGGGCGACATCAGACGGAACCATCATGCTTTACCAGTTGGGTGACTGGTCGGCCCCGTTCGGGATCGTTCTGGTGGGTGACCGGTTGTCGACGATGATGATCCTGCTGACGTCGGTTCTGGCACTCTTCGTGCTGATCTACGCGGTTAGTTCCGGCTGGGATAACCGCGGATGGCATTTTCATGCGCTTTTCCAGTTTCAACTGATGGGTATCTTGGGGGCCTTCCTGACAGGTGACCTTTTCAACCTGTTCGTATTCTTCGAAGTGCTGCTGATCGCGTCTTACGGGCTGATGATCCACGCAGGAGGCACGCGGCGTTTGCGCGCCGGTGTCCAATATGTGCTGTTCAACCTGATCGGCTCAACGCTGTTCCTGTTCGCACTGGGGGCGATATACGCGGAAACGGGCACGCTCAACATGGCTGATCTTGCCAATCGGGTGACGCTGATCAGTGCAGATGAAACCGTGGGTATTCGCGTGGCTGCTGTTCTTCTTTTGTTGGTCTTTGCGATCAAGGCGGCTGTGGTGCCTTTGCACTTCTGGTTGCCTTCAAGCTATGCCGAAGCCCCGGCGCCCGTGGCCGCGCTTTTTGCGATCATGACGAAAGTCGGCGCCTATGCAATCATCCGCGTCTATACCCTGATCTTCCCGCCTGATCTGGACGTGACAGCGGGGCTGCATGACACTTGGCTGCTTCCGGCGGCCCTTATTTCGCTCGCGATCGGGATGGTGGGTGTACTGGCGGCGAAACGCTTTGACAGACTTGTGGCTTTTTCGATCATCGGGTCGATGGGCATGGTGATGGTATCCATTGCGCTGTTCACGCCCGAAGGGATCGCTGCTGCCCTCTACTACATTGTCCACTCGACGCTTGCAGGGGCTGCCCTGTTCCTGATTGTGGACTTGGTGCGATCCAGTCGTGCAAACCTTGAACTGACGCCGCAAGCACCCGTTGCAAGTCCGGCACTGACCGCCAGCCTGTTCTTTGTTGCCGCAATCGCCATGGCGGGCCTGCCGCCGCTGTCAGGGTTTCTTGGAAAACTGCTGGTCTTGGATGCAGCCTTTGACAGTGGCCAGATGGTATGGATCTGGGCCATTGTGCTTGGCTCCAGTCTGGTGAGCATTGTGGGGTTCGCACGTGCTGGCAGCATATTGTTTTGGAAAGCACAAAGCGTGCAGCCACCCGGCGACGCAGTCAAAGTAGTGCCACCTGCAACACTGTCTTTCGTGGCCATAGGCGGGTTGATCATGCTCTTGGCGATGCACACAGTTTTCGCAGGTCAGGTGCACCGGTACACCACCGCAATTGCGGCGCAGTTGTTCAGCCCCGCGCCCTATATCACGACAGTTGTCGATACACCGGGCAAACTGAGTGAACCGACGGAGGATCAATGACATGAGCCGCGCATTCTATTGGTTGATCCCGCACCCGCTTTTGACATTGATCCTGACGATCGTCTGGATACTCCTGCAAAATGAGATTTCGGCGGGGATGATTGTCTTTGGATTTATCTTGGGCATCATCATTCCTTGGGGCACATCCGTGTGGTGGCCCGACACGCCAAAGAGCTTTCGCGTGGGTAAGATGATTGCCTACAGTCTTGTGGTGATCTGGGACATTATCGTTGCCAATATCGAAGTCGCCTGGATCGTGCTGACAGTCCCGACATCAAAGCTTAAACCGGCATGGATTGTGGTGCCGCTTGAATTGCGCGAGCCCGAAGCCATTACCATGCTTGCCGGGACCATCACGCTGACACCGGGGACCGTTTCGTCGGATCTGTCCAGCGACGGGCGCAGCCTGCTGGTGCATGTCCTGCATACGGATGATCCTGATGCGGTCCGCGATGATATCCTCACACGCTATGAGGCACGTCTATTGGAGATATTTGCATGATACTTGCAACGCAGTTTCTGAATATTGCCTTGGCGATTACCTTTCTTGCGCTCGCGCTGGGGCAGGTGATGTCGATGGTCCGTCTGGTCCTTGGGCCAACTTCGGGTGATCGCGTGCTTGCGCTTGATACGATGGTGATCAATGCACTGGGGCTTGTGATCGTGCTGGGCATATTCAAAGGCGTGCAAATCTATTTTGAGGTGGCCCTGCTGATTGCAATGCTGGGCTTCGTGTCGACGGTTGCCTTGGCGCGCTTCATTTTGCGGGGGGACATTATCGAATGACCGCACAGATTATCGGAACCTATTTCGTTTGCCTGTCCTTGATCATCGGGTCCGGCTTTGTACTGGTCGGCGCCATTGGGTTGCTGAAGTTCAACGACCCCATGACGCGCCTGCACGCACCAACAAAGGTCGGGACAATCGGCATTGGCATGCTGCTGGTCGCGTCAATCATCCACTCTTTTGACATTGGCCAGCCGTCAGCCCACGAGCTGCTGATTATGGTGTTTCTCTTTGTGACGGCGCCGATCTCGGCGAATTTTATCGCCAAGGTGAACATGCATCGTCAGGCCTGTGACACACCGCCACCGCCGGTCAATGGCGATGTCTGGTCCACACTTGATGTTCCAGACGCGGAAAAAGACACCTGATCTCTGGCGCTAGGCGTCCCGTTCCATGATCCAGGCGACCTCGGGTGCAGGGACGAAGCGCCATTTGCGCTTGGGGCCCGCCATGACGTTTAGATAATACATCTCAAACCCGTAGGGCGCACCGCAGGGGTGGTGCCCGCGCGGGACACAGACAACATCGCCATCTGAGACGGCCATGGTTTCATCGAGCTGGCCATCATCCGTATAGACCCGCTGGATACCAAAGCCCGACGCAGGGTTCAGGCGGTGATAATAGGTTTCTTCCAGATAGGTGATCCGCGGGTAGTCGTCTTCGTCATGCCGGTGGCTGGGGTAGGAGGACCAATGCCCCGCCGGTGTGAAAACTTCGGTCACCAGCAGGCTATCGCAGTAATCCTCGTTCTCCATCGCGATGTTGTTGATATGGCGGGTGTTTGTCCCCTTGCCACGTTCCGTCAGCGTAATGCCGTCAGGGCCAATGCGCCGCGCCGCGTGTCCGCCAATGCCAGGTGCGCTGCAAACAGCTATGACGCAGTCGGTCTGGGCCGTGGCCGCCCAGTCGCTGCCATTGGGCAGGTAAAGGCAATGTGGCGGGGTCTTTTCAAAAACATCCATCCGCTCGCCCAAAACACCCCAGTCCTGCCCCGCGCCAGTGATCTGCGCCTTGCCTTCGACCATCACCAGTATGACTTCGCGGTCGCCTGTTGCCTCTGCTGCGGTATCGCCCGCCTTGAGCCGGTAAAGCGAGAAGCCGACGTAACGCCAACCCGCGCTTTCAGGGGTGATCTGGTGCACTTTGCCACGCGTGCCGAAAGGTTTCTTGAGAAGGTCAGACATTGATGCTTCCTTATGCTTGAGGATCAGGCTTGATGAAGAACGCGTAGATGCAAATCAAACCCAGGCAGGCGGCAAAGACGGCCCATGCGGGCCCGCCGAAGACCAGTTCGAACAGGCCATAGATCGCGATCACCGCCACTGTGGCAATCCGCCGTGCCAAGGGCCGGAAAAAAGGATGGTGAAGGCCAAGGAAATCGATCATCTCACGACGTCGAGCCCCGCTTTGGCACAGGCGGCGACAATATAGTCATAGCCCATCTTGGAATAGTCATAGGGTGGGGCGGCTGCAGGGTCTTGTTCCGCTTCGACAACGATCCAGCCATTGTAATCCATTGATTTGAGCTTGGCCGTGACGGCTTCAAAGTCGATACAGCCTTCGGGATCCCCCGGAACAGTAAAGACGCCGCCTGCAACAGCATCCAGAAAGCTCGCGTCCTTGGCATGGATCGCGTCCAGGACCGGCTGGCGGACGTCTTTGTAATGGACGTGATGCACACGGTCCGCCCATTTGTCCAAAACAGCGATCGGGTCAGCACCTGCAAAATGCAAATGACCCGTGTCAAAAAGCAGACCCAATGCAGGATCAGAGCCTTCCATCAGCCAGTCGATATCCTCGGCATCCTGGATCATCGCCCCCATATGGTGGTGATAGGCAAGCTTCACGCCTTGCCCTTTGGACCATTTGGCAAGCTCGGAGAGTTTCGCAGCGTAGTCCAGCACCTCGTTCCGCGTCAGTTTTGGACGCGTGGACACCGGAACGCCCATTGCGCCCTGTATCGTGTTGGAACATTCGGCATAGACGATGCACGGCGCTTGCAGCGCTGCGAACTGTGCGACCTGTTCGGCAATCGCGTCCGCTTCTTGCGCGACAGTCGACACCATCAGGTTGCCGGAACACCAGCCGCCGCAAAGCGACACGCCATAGGCATCAAGGTATGTGCGGAGGCCTTCGGTGTCCGCGGGCATCCGGCGGCCCCGCTCAACCCCGCTGTAGCCGATGCGCGCCGCGTCTGCCATCGCGCCTTCGGTCGTGTAGTCTTTGGTCAGTTCGGGCAGATCATCATTCTGCCAGGCAATCAGGGAAATGCCGACTTTGACAGTCATTTAGTCAATCCTTTGGGATTTTTTGTTTTCGATATAGCCTGCATAGGCCGCGTTCACTTCAGCCCGCTCCGACACCTCGGGGACACCGACATCCCACCATGTGCCGCCATGTGGTGTGGACGGATAGGGGTCTGTATCAATGACGATGACATAGGGGCCCGTGATGTCGTGGCGTTTCGCCAAAGCCGCTTCCAGTTCTGGGATCGTGCCGACCTTGACCGACGTGGCCCCCATAGATGCCGCATGAGCCGCGAAATCGATTGAGGAATTGTCGCCACCTATGGCGTGCGCCAGCAGGTTGTTGAATTCCGCACCACCCGTGCCCATCTGCAACCGGTTGATACAGCCGTAGCCACGGTTGTCGGTGACCACGACAGTAAATGAAACGCCCAGCATCGCAGCGGTCGCCATTTCCGAATTCGCCATCATATAGGTGCCGTCTCCGGTAAAGCAGATCACATCGCGCGTGGGTTGGGCCATTTTGATGCCCATCGCGCCTGCAATCTCGTACCCCATGCAGCTAAAGCCGTATTCCATGTGGTAGGCGCCTGGCTTGTTGGCCTTCCATAGCTTATGCAGCTCGCCCGGCATGGTGCCTGCCGCACACATCGCCACGGTTTCTTCTGTTGCACTACGCTGGACAGCGCCGATGACCTGCATGTCTGTGGGCAGAGCGTTGGTGTCCGCTGGCGCATCGGTCAGTGGATCAACCTTGCCGAACCAATCGGCCTTCAACGCAGGCGCGGGTCCGGTTGCCTTGTAGCTGCCAATCGCGTCACCTAGTTCGGCAAGGCCCACTTTGGCATCGGCCATCAAAGGCATCGCGCCATGTTTGGCCGCATCATACGCGGCTGTATTCAGGCTGATGATTTTGCGTTCCGGATTGGCGAACAGGCCCCACGATCCGGTCGTGAAATCCTGAAAACGCGTGCCGACACCCAGCACGAGGTCGGCTTGCGCACAAACCGCATTTGCCGGCTCACCACCCGTTACGCCGATGGGCCCAAGGTTCAACGGATGGTCCCATGCAAGTGCCGATTTTCCGGCTTGCGTTTCAGCAACCGGAATACCGTGGGCTTCGGCAAAGGCCTGAATGTCCTCACATGCATCCGCGTAATGCACGCCACCGCCTGCAACAATCACGGGGTTCTTGGCCGCTTTGATAGCCTCTGCCACGCGCGCCAACTCACCCAGATCAGGGCGGATGCGGCGCTGATGCCAGACCTGCGGCGCAAAGAAGCTTTCCGGATAGTCAAAGGCCTCAGCCTGCACATCCTGACACATCGACAGGGTGACAGGGCCGCAATCCGCCGGATCCGTCATCGTGCGAAACGCCCGTGGCAGCGCGGTGAGCAGCTGTTCAGGGCGCGTGATGCGGTCGAAATACCGGCTGACCGGCTTGAAGCAATCATTCACGCTGACCGTGCCGTCATTGAAATCTTCAATCTGCTGCAGCACGGGATCCGGCCCGCGATTTGCGAAGACATCACCGGGCAAGAGCAACACAGGCAGGCGATTCACATGGGCAAGGCCCGCCGCGGTGACCATGTTCAACGCCCCGGGCCCGATAGAGGATGTCACGGCCATCGCGCGCTTGCGCTTCAACTGTTTGGCATAGGCGATGGCCGCATGTGCCATGGTCTGTTCATTGTGGCCGCGATAGGTGGTCAGGGTATCTTTGGCACCGTGCAGCGCCTCGCCGATACCGGCGACATTGCCGTGGCCGAAAATCGCCCAACAGCCAGCGATGAAGCAATCGCCATCCTCGTTGTGTTGCGCACCAATGTAGCGCACCAAAGCCTGCGCTGCGGTCAAGCGGATTGTCTTAGTCATTTTTTGCTCCTCAGGCGGCGTTTAGCCGGACATCTGCCCGCGCCTTGTCCCACGTCTTGCACAACCGATCAAAGCGGTCGGCCATTTGCGATACGGCTTCTGCATCAGTCATGTCGCCCTTCATCCACGCACGTGCCGCATCGCCAAAAATTGTGCGCCCGACGGCAAAGCCTTTGACCAAGGGCTGTTTGGCCGCCAGCGCAAAGCTTTGCGCCAATTCATCCTCTGGTGCATCCAGGCCCAGCACCACGATCCCGCGGGTGCGCGGATCATTGGTTTCAATGGCATTGACGGCATTGGACCACGCGGCGTCTGTCTTGAAGGGCTCAAGCTTCCACCAGTCAGGATAGACGCCGGCATCATAGAACTGCTGGATCAATTGGGACGTCGTAGTGTCATCCACCGGACCAACTTTGGAGGGAATGATCTCCAACAGAAATTCAAGTCCGTTGCGCCGCGCCGCCGTGAACAGCCGCTTTACGCGTTCTTCCTGCAAGGCGCGCAGGTCAGGCGCGTCGGTCGGGTGACAAAAGACCAGAAGCTTCACAATGTTTTCACGAGCCCATTCGCGGAACTGGCCGAAATCCTCGCCAAGCTCGGGTTCAAACGCAATCGGGCGGCTGCCGGGCCATTCGGTTGGGCGGCCAATCCAGAGACCAGAACCGGACGCGCGGTGCAGGGCAGAGCGGCCAATTCTATTGTCACACAGGATACCATAACCGTCCTGACCGTCCGCCACTTGCAGCACTGCATCAAGGCAAAGCTCTTTGAACGCGGCTCCCTTTTGTGCGGAATAGCCGGGGATTTCTTCAAGCTGCGAGCGGTGATCAAAAGCAAAGGTGCGCACGTGATCCCATGTGTTGCCCGTGCGGGTGATACGCGTGCTTGCCCAGTGCACCTGTTCAAGTTCCGCGTCATTGCGCAAATCCGGTTGCTTGATGCCACGATCAAAGAAGAAATTCAGCTCTTCCCACGTAGGATAGGCAGGGGTGCATCCGTGACGGCTGACGGCAAAGGCACCACAGGCATTGGCGTATTTCAATGCAACGGGCCAGTCTTCGCCATCGAGCCAGCCTTTGAGCAGGCCGGACATAAACCCGTCACCCGCCCCAAGGACGTTGAACACTTCGATCGGAAATCCGGGACCTGTTTCGCCGTCATCAAGGCTGGCGGGAATGTCGCCGGTAAAGGCTGTCGCCCCAAGCGCACCGCGTTTGCACACCAAAGTTGCCCCCGTGACGGCACGCACAGCGCGCAGCGCCGCCAAGGTGTCGGTTGATCCACCAGCGATATGAAACTCTTCTTCGGTGCCGACGATCAGATCGAACAGATGCAGCGATGCCTGCAGCTTTTCGGTGACTGCCGCACTTTCGACAAAACGGCTTTCGCCGTCGCCATGACCTGCCACACCCCAAAGATTGGGGCGATAGTCGATGTCCAAAGCTGTCAACTGTCCGTTCTCGCGCGCGAGGTTGAGCGCCTTCAAGGTCGCGGCGGCCACTTGCTGGTTGCTCAGATGGGTCCCCGTGGCGACAATCGCACGCGCACGTTTGATGAACTGCGGGTCAATGTCGTCTTCAGTCAGCCCCATATCCGCGCAATTCTCGCGGTAGAAAATCAGCGGAAACTGATCCTCGTCGCGAATGCCAAGCAGGACCAAAGCGGTCAGGCGATCCGCGTCCACTTTCACGCCATCAATGGCCACGCCTTCGCGCTGAAGCTGTTCGGTAATGAAACGCCCCATATGTTCATCGCCCACACCGGTGATCACGGCCGATTTCAGACCCAAACGGGCAGTGCCGCAGGCAATATTGGTGGGCGACCCGCCGATGTATTTGTCAAATGACCCCATGTCTTCCAGACGGCCGCCGATCTGGGCGCCGTAAAGGTCAACCGACGAACGCCCGATTGTGATCAGATCTAGATCAGACATCTTCGATCCTCACTGGTTTGCCTTCCTTGGCCGAAAGCGTTGCCGCCTCGGCCATGGCCAGCGCATTGACACCATCTTGCAAGGTGACGGGCATCGCCGTTCCCTTGGTCACCGCGGTCACAAAGCTATCCCATTCGGCGGTGTAGGCGGGCATGTAACGTTCCAGAAAAAAGAACGTGGGTTTCGCGCCGGTGACACCTTGCTTGGTCGATTTGACCACAAGGTTTTCCAACATGTTTTGGGCCTGCAACAACCCTTCCGCGCCAAGCACCTCAAGCCGCTGGTCATAGCCATAGGCCGCACGGCGTGAATTCTTGATCACGGCGATCCGCCCGTCAGCATAGGTCATCGTCACAACAGCGGTATCGACATCGCCCGCTTCACCAATTGCGGGATCAACAATGCTTGTCGCCGCAGCCGTCAGGCTGACCGGTGTGGCGCCCATGATAAACTGCGACATATCGAAATCATGGATCATCATGTCGCGGAACAACCCGCCAGAGACCTTTACATAGGCCACAGGCGGTGGGGCAGGGTCGAATGAGGTGATGCTCAAAAGCTCGGCCTTGCCGATCTCGCCTGCGTCCAAGGCCGCTTTCAACGCCCCGAAACTCGGGTCAAAGCGGCGGTTGAAGCCGATCATGACCGGTTGACCGGTCTCAGCCACGACCCTTTGGCACGCGCGCGCGCGTTCAAGGCTCAGGTCCACTGGTTTTTCGCAAAGCACGGCTTTGCCTGCGGCTGTCGCCTTTTCCATCAGATCCGAGTGCGTATCGGTTGAGGTCGCAATCAGGATCGCGTCAATCGCGGGGTCCGCGATAATGTCATCTGTGCTGCGGGCCTCACAGCCATATTCGGCCGCCAGTTTCTGGGCGCTCTCGGGAATAAAGTCCGAAACAGCCACCAAAGTGCTTCCACCATGCGCAGTGATCGCTTTTGCATGGACCCAGCCAATTCGGCCCGCGCCGAGGAGACCAACTTTTAACATGAGATTCGCTTTCGTTATCACCCCAAGGCAGCAGCCAGTTGGGCGTTGATTTAGAGTGCAGCCGCACAGTACCGGGCGGCTGCTGGTGTTTGTTTACTGGGCTTGTTTCCCCAGTTCAGGCACAAGTTTGGCAAGTTCGTCGCCGCCGGCCATCATATCGTGTAATTCGTCGTATTCGATCTCGCCGCGTTTGGCCGTACCAAGTGTCTGACCTCGGTTCAATACTGTAAAACGGTCACCGACAGCCAGTGCGTGGCGGACGTTATGCGTGATAAAAACCACGCCGATCCCCTGTTCGCGTACCTTATGCACGGTGCTCAGCACGTTGGCAGTCTGTCGCACACCCAAAGCGGACGTCGGTTCATCCAAAATCAGGACCTTTGCACCGAAATAGACCGCACGGGCAATGGCCACTGTTTGTCGTTCACCACCTGACAAGGTGCCGACGGCCTGATCAGGTCCACGCAGGTTGATGCCCATTTTGCGCATTTCCTGCATGGTGATTTCATCTGCTTTTTGTTGATCGAGAAAATTGATCCCGAATTTCTTTTTCACAGGTTCGTTGCCCATAAAGAAGTTACGGCTGACGCTCATCAGCGGGATCATCGCAAGGTGCTGGTGCACCGTCGCAATTCCGGCTTCCATCGCGTCTCTCGGGTCTTCAAAAGACATGGGCTTGCCTTCGAAAAAGATCTCACCCGCAGTTGGCTTGTGAACCCCCGACATCGTCTTGATGAAGGTCGATTTACCCGCACCGTTGTCACCCAAAAGGCAGTGGCACTCGCCGGGGAAAACATCAACTGACACACCGGCCAGCGCAATGACCGAGCCAAAGTGCTTCTGGATGTTTTTCATCTGGATAATTGCATCGGACATATCAACGCTCTCCTGTAATCAAGCGGCGGATGTAGGTATTCAGGATCACAGCACCCAAAAGGATTGCGCCCAGGAAAACTCGGAAAAGCGAGCTTTCGACACCGGCGAAAAACAGGCCCTGTTGCACGACGCCGAAGATCAGTGCGCCCAATGCGGCCCCGATGACCGACCCGTAGCCGCCTGTCAGAAGAGCGCCGCCGATCACCACAGCGATGATCGCCTCGAATTCTTTCAAAAGTCCACGGTCCGCACCCGCTGACCCGAACTCCATCACCTGACAGGTGGCAAAGACGGTCGCGCAAAAAGCGGTGAACATAAACATCTGGATTTTGACTTTGGTCACAGGCACGCCCGAGTTACGGGCCGCTTCGGCGTCACCGCCGGCGGCAAAGATCCAATTGCCAAAGCGTGTGCGGGTCAAAAGCACATGACCGAAGATAACCAGACCAAGCGCCCAGACAATCAGCATCGGAATACCATCGACCACAGGTTCACCGGCACGGGTGCCGCGTTCGAACACGTCGATGATTCCAACGTCGCCAAGCCATGTGAAGATTGGGCCGCCTATTTTGCCGCCAAAGACAGGGGCGAGCCAATCGCCCTCAGCGGCCTCTTTAATGCCGCCGATGATTGTTTTGCGCTCGAACGTCTGCGGAAAGAAAATGGTAAAGCCGCGCAGGATAAACAGGAACGCCAAAGTAACAATGAAGCTTGGCAGGCCGGTCCGGATGACGATGAAACCGTTCAGCGCACCGATCGCGATGCAGATCGCAAAGGTCAGCAGGATCGCGACCCAGACAGGCCAGCTCAGGGTGACCGAGAAAATTGCAATCAACATGCCTGCGAACCCGATCATCGAGCCGACCGACAGATCGAACTCGCCCGCGATCATCAGCAAGCAGGCACCAACAGCGATAATCATGAACTGGGCCGATACGACAGACCAGTTCAGAATGCCTTGGGTGTTGAACATACCGCTATCAGCAGCGGTCAGCAGGAAGAATGTAAACACAGCGATGGTGCCGACAATTCCGCCGAGTTCTGGACGAATAAGAGCCTTACGGATGAATGAGGTTTCCTTGATCCGCTCGTCTGCAATTCCCGTTTGGGTACTACCGGTCATAGCGCAGCATTCCTTTGTCAGAGTGTGATGGGATGTGTTCGGTATCAGGGCGTCCGCAAAGAACGCCCTGAACCTTTTGTCCGTCGGGGTGCTGTGCACCCTGCCAAGACAGGGAGGAAAACCTAGCGGTATTCGCCAGCGAACTCTTCAACTTTTGTCAGACCGTCAGCCGTCACAAAGCCCGGGCCAGAGTTGATGTTATTGCCTGGCAGAACGCCGTAACGGTGGTAGTTCGCCAAAACGATAACCGGCAGATAGGCCTGCAGGAAAGGCTGCTGGTCGATACCCCAGTTGATGACGCCGGACTTGAGACCTTTCACGATTTCTTCGCCCAGATCGAATGTCCCGAAGTAGATATCACCCGCCATGCCGTTTTCTTCGAGCGCAAGGATGGTGGGATCAGCAGAAGTCGGCCCGAGTGTCAGAACCGCTTCGGTTTCGGGGTTGGCGGACAGATACGCCAGAACCTTGTTCTTGATTTCAGCAGGGTCCTGACCGCTGTCGATCATCTGGTTGCCCAGTTCCACACCCAGACCATCTGCGAAGCCCTGGCAGCGCTCGGTCGAAGAGGGCGAGTTGATGTAGTGGTTCACGCACAGGAACGAGCCGATACCGTCGCCCGCAGCGCGCTGCCCGGCCGCGAAACCTGCATCATATTCGGGTTGGCCGACATACATCAGCGCGCCCAATTCACGGGCCTGATCCGGCGAACCGGAGTTGATGATGATGACATCAACACCGCTTGAAATCGCGTCAGAGATCGGGCCGGACAGCACGTCATAATCAGCCAGTGTTGTGATAATGCCGTCAGGGCCAGAGGCCGCGGCTTGCTCGATGATACGCGCCATGTCGGCCAAGTCACCCGTTGGCGGGTTGCGATACTCAACCTCAACGCCCATCTGTTCGCCCGCAAGTGCGACACCGTTCTTGATGGTATTCCACCAGCTGTCGCTGTCCGGAGCGTGGCTGACCAGTACATATCTTTCGCCTTCGGCATGGGCCGGAGCGACAACGCCGACGACAGCGAATGCGGCCGCAGCGAGTGCGGTAAATGTCTTCTTCATAAGAACCTCCCTTTGTTTTCTCCCGGTCAGTTCCTCGGCTGACCGCACAGGAAGAATCATTTCTCCTGTAAATAGAATTATTATTCCATTTTAGAAAACAGGCAACATATATTTGCCAATTAACCCGGTCTGCGGGCTCCGGTCGCGACCGCGAGCGTGATTGCCAGCGACAGAGTGGCCGACAGGGAGCGGAACGCCCCAAAGTCAATTTCCGAGACGATCAGAGGCACAACAGATGTGCCATTTATCGGCAACGAGGGCGTGTCGCTCATCAGGATCACGGGCAGTCCGCGGCGCACCGCTTCGTCCGCCAGTTCAATGGTTTCGGGACTATAGGGCGCAAATGTGATCGCGATCAAAACGTCCCCTTCGCGCATGGCTTCGGCATGGGTCAATCGCCCGCCACCACCATGTAACACACTGGGAATACGTAGCTTTTCAAAGGCATAAGACAGATATGAGGCCACGGGATATGCCCGCCGCAACCCCATAACATGGATCAATCGGGCCTGTGCGAGCGTTTCGACTGCTTGCTCAAGTGCTGTCTCGTTCACGGTCGCTGAAAGCTGCTCTAACGATTGTCGGCCTGCTTCCACGAACTCTGCCAGAATTGCGGTCGGGCTGTCGTCGCCGGATTCGCGCAAGTTCTGGATGCGTTCGCTGTAGTCAGGCATTTTTGGCTGGATGGTTTGCCGGACAAGTCTTTGCATGTCCGTATAGCCGCCAAAGCCGACCACTTGACAGAACCGCATGACGGCTGACGGCTGTACATTCGCCTTTTCGCTGATCTCGGCAACGGTAGAAAAGGCAATCTCTTGCGTATTTTGTAATATATACTCAGCACACTGGCGCAAACGCTTTGGCAATCTGTCCAGCAAAAGCGCAATTCTTTCGGTCAGCTCCTCTAGGTTCTCGGGTGCTTGGGCTTCCATTTTTTGCGCTCCTTATTGGATTTACCAATAGGCTAGAACGAATGATGAAAAAATGGAACGCGTATTCCAAACGTTGTCTGACCGGCGCATCAGGGGCCGGATTGCAATGCGCGCTTGGCGGGACGGGCAGGGTGCAACCGCGCGCTGGGCTAGCTGCACCCGCTATGGCCACTATTGGGGCTTGGTATCGGATACTGCCGTCAAAGCCTCTGCAACAGCCTGCATGTAGTCGCCTTCCTCAACGCCATGCGCGAGGGTTGGAAAGACGATGTTCGCAAGGCCCAAATCCGCCGCGATAGCAAACGCCTCTGGGGGTGGTGCTGCTTCCCATATCAGCACCTTGGCACCTGTCTGCGCGACAAGCGCTACAAGCTCTGCCCGTTCTTCATCGGTCGGCATGGCGCCGGCTTCCCATTCCAGTGACGACAGCGACAGGTCATAGCGCCGTGCAAGGTATTGATAGCGTGGGTGTGTTGCGATCATCGCGATGCTCTGCATGCCATCAAATGCGCCGGTAGCCTGCCTGTCCAACTCCTCAAGGTCGGCCCGCAATGCGTCGAGCCGCGTTGCAACCGCATCATCAGGTGCGATCCCGCGTGCAGTGATGGCCGCAGCGACGGCTTCGGCCTGCGCGATCGCCAGCATCGGGTCAAGCCAGGTGTAGGAGGCGAGCCCTTCATGCGAATGTTCATCACCGTCACCATGGCTATGTGTGATGCTCTCGGTGCGAATAAACTGGTCTTCGATTGCGGTGGTCGTATTCACGACCTTGGCGCGCGGCAACGAAACCCGATCAACCCAGGTGGCAAATCCCGCACCGTTCAACAGGATCAGATCGGCAGACTGGATCGTGCTGATATCGGCAATGGACGGACGCCAGAAAGAAGGGTCAACCTCCGCCGGAACCGGAAAAATAACCTCTGCAGCGTCCTCTACAAGGCGTTCGGCAAAATACTGCAAAGGATAATTCACAGCAACAATGCGCGCACGATCCTGTGCCGCGACAGGGTTGGCGGCAAGAAGTGTCATCATAACGGCGAGGAACGGTCTTAGCAGGGGCATGGTCATCAACTCTGGCAGCTGCGTGCAATGTCGTCGGGTGTCACGATCCAGTAATTGTCGTGGCTGCCGGTGTCGACTTCGATCACAAGACCGCCGGAATGGTCCACGCTTTCAAGCGGTATGGCGGCAGTTCCATCCTCATTGATCGGCAAAGTCAGCAGCAAGGTGTTGTTTCCGTCAAGCACGCGTACATCGGCAAGCATGACGGGATTTCCGTTCGAAAACTTGGCTTCGACGGTCACCATTTCGCAATCGGTTGCGGCGAATACCGTCAACTGATGCGCCGCCGCCCCCATGGGGGCGACAGCACAAATGCTAGCCAAGGCAATAGCCCGGATCATTGTCCGGTCCATTCTTCGAAGTGAACCCAGATCACGGCGCCAAGTTCGACGGCCTTCTCTTCGCCCGACGTTTCTTCGACCAAAGTATAATCAGCGGTGTTCAGAGCGGCGAAACCCCACCAGCCATCAGATGGCGGCGCATAGGTGAAGACACCATTCGCATCGGCCTTGACCGTCTGCGTGATCATCAACTCGTCCGGGACGGTCGCGCCTGCGCCATCATTGAAGAATTCGACTTCAACCTCTGCATAGGGCACGGCTTCGCCATCCATCTTGACGATACCCTGAAAGACATTGTGCTCCCATAGGCCGAAGGGCTTGGACAGCGGGACAATCTCGGTTTTCAGGCCCAGTTCGCTATCCCAGCCCTCGTCGTCGCCATAGGCGGTCACATAGGTCTTGGTGTAGTGAATGATAAAGGCATCTTCCGCAGGTTCCCAATAGGGCTGCGGTTCCATCGCGAAGATGTAGGTGCCAGGACGGTCCAGCGGATAATCAAGCGTGTAGCCCTGATCATCCATCACGGTCGCACTTTCTAGATCGCCGAGCAGGTCCGTGGTGGTACCCTCGTGCGTGACCGAGAATGCCACAGGTGTATCGAGCATCATGCCGTCCATTTCGAACGGATGCGAGAACGACATCGTCAGCGCAACACTGCGCCCGTCTTCCTGACTGATCATCGGATCATTGGGAATAATCATGCCGTAATGGGCCAGCGCAGGCGTCGCAGCGATAATGCTGGCGAGTGATGCAGTGATAAAATGACGTTTCATGGAGCCTCCTAATGATCATGAACCGAGCGCGAGTAGCCAACCCACCCAAGCTTCTGAATTGCGCGACACGATGGCTGCGCCTGTTGCAGCAATAAGTGCTGAAAGCGATAGTAATGTGATTGTTTCGGCCGACAAGAGACGCAAAACCATGCCGCGTCGCGCCCCCAGTTTGACGGCCGTTGCGATTTCGCGGGCCCGCAGGCGGTAGCTGAGGAACACGGCAAGCCCGATTGCCGCCAACGCCGCAATGGCAATGATCAGCGTGACCGCGTCCAGCAGCGATTTGATCCTGAAAATACGGTCCACAAGGCTCTGGATTACGCCAGCCGGTTCGATCAGTTGGGCGGGGTTTTCACTATCCAGATAACGGCCTTTCAGGATTGTGCCGGACCGCGCGTCATTGGGCACCACGATCACGGCAGAGGTCGGGAAACCGTCCTGACTGCCATGAAAATGAAAGCTGTCGATATTCTCGTCGGTGATCCGCTGATACTGCACAACGGCCGCATTCGACAGTGCCGCGGTGCCTGCCGCGACCTCGGCCGCCGTCACCACATCTTCATGGCCGTGCCCGATACCCTGAATGACCCAAGCGGTTTTGATATCCACAAAAATTGCCTGATCATCGGGTGAGTTGGTGGGAGCCAGAACGCCCACAATTGGCATCTCGAGCGGATAGACACCATCCAGATCAAACAGGTTTTCAGGCGAGGACACCAGCGTGTCACCAACGCCTTTGCCAAGTGTTTGCGCAACATCCGCGCCAATCACCGCATCACCAAGAATGGAAAGGCCACGGCCGTCCGACACGGTCAGGCCGCGAAAGTCGAAATAGTCCAGCGTCGTCCCCACAATGCGGAACCCTGCGGACGAAAAGGCGGAATGCACAGGGATCGGCACCGCCAGCCCGCTGTCCCAGACCGCTTCAACCTCGCGCATTGTGACAGGATCGGGCCGTTCGTCCGAAAAATAGAGTGCGGCCATTGTCAGGTCCAATTGCGATCCCCGACTGCCCAACAACAGCGGTGTCGCATCGCCCCGCGCGACCAGCGCACGTTCGCTGGTGGACAATAGGATCTGCGTTGCAATCGGAACAAACATGATCAGTGCGGCCACCAGTGTCAGCACAAGGCTGCGCCCCCAGTGATACCGCAGATAGGCAAAAGCAAGGTAAAGCGCGTTCATGCGTCAGCCCCCTGTCTGAACTGCGCGAAATCCAGCACACGCTCGAACCGGGGCAACAGTTCATGGTCATGGGTCACGGCCAGAACGGCGGCACCCGCTTCGCTGGCCTGTTCAAACAGCAGATCAAGGATGCGGGCTTTGCTTTCAGGGTCAAGATTGCCTGTGGCCTCATCCGAAAGGATCAGCTTGGGCTGGGTCACCAAGGCGCGACAAATGGCGACGCGCTGTTGTTCACCCTGGCTCAGTGCGGTCGGATGACGGTCCAGTTTGTCGCCGATCCCGCAGGCTGCCGCCAAGGCTTCGGCCCTTTCGCGGGCGGCAGCGTTCAACGTCAGTGCGGGCGTGATCCGGTAAGGGTAGAGGATGTTCTGCCGCGCCGACAGATAATCCAGCAGCGCAAAATCCTGAAACACAAACCCGATCGTGCTGGCGCGAAAGCGGCGGCGTTCCACCTCTGAGAGGGTGGCAACATCGGTGCCTGCAACGTCGATCCGGCCCGCCTCTGGTGTCAGGATGCCCGCGATCAGGTTCAGGAGCGTGGTCTTGCCGCTGCCGCTTGGGCCCACGATGGCCACGCGTTCGCGGTCTTGTAGATGAAACGCAGGGACGCGCAGACCAAAGCTGGTCGCGCTATAGCGGAAAGAAAGGTTTTCGACGGTAATCATCAGTTGATCTGCGGGGCCAGAAAGGTTTCTCCGGCCGCATCCCGATTGACTTCCAACAGTTCGAAATCGGTGATCCGCCAGGCGCCCTCGACAGGGGATACCAGAAGATCGGCACTATAGGTGTTGCCGCGCACATGCAGGTGTTCGGCATGTCCGACCGTGCCGATGACCTGCCATGAGGCGTCAATGGCTAATGCGGCACCATCGCGCGAGACGCGTGTGTTCAGCAGCTTGATTTCATGGATTGTCTGATCAGCCTCTTCAAGGCCACCGCCAGCCATCGCGCCCACGCGCTCCAGATAAAGGTATTCGAGGGCGTCGCCATGTGTGACACTGGCAAGGGTGTCATAGATCGCATCTTCTTGGGTCTGGCCGAATGCATCATAAACCACCAACAACAAGGCAGGCGTCAGGCGCCAGAACTCTGTGCGTGCTTCTTCGATGGTCATCGGGTCAAGGCCGGGTGCGGTAAATGCATCGGTTTCCGACACCGCATCACGCATCGGCATCATGAGGAACGCACCAACAGCTGCGGCACCAAGGACTGCAAGACCTGAAAAAAGAGGAATTCGGTTCATCGTCCGCGCGTGTCCATGTGAAAATTCAGCGTTGCCAATAAATTGTCGCATCGTGCCAAGGACTGCAAGCAGGCAACATCACAATGTCGGTATTCGTCGTGCGGCAAGAACGCCTCTCATCCTTCAAATGCCTTTGCGCAGGTCCGTGCGGGTCCATTGGATGCTTAGCTCAATCACGAAATGGCGCTGCATGTCACACGATGCGCCGCGCAAGTTGCGGATATAGGTGGCTTTGACCTTTCCGCCTTCGTTGATGCAGCCTTTGTCATTCACCCAGTCAATCAAAGCGGCTTTCAATGTGCGCCAATCAAGATCCTTCTGGCCGATCCAGTGTCTTTTCGCACAACTTATTCACAGCAGTGTGCAGCAGGATCGTCAGGACAGCGAGCACAATTAGGGCGGCAAACATCAGATCGGTTTTTGCGCGCCCATTGGCCAAAAGCATGAGATATCCAAGGCCTTTTGACGCCCCAACCCATTCGCCGATGATCGCACCGATGGGCGCATAAACCGCGGCCAAGCGCAGCCCGGAAGCAAAGCCCGGCAGGGCAGCGGGCACCCGGATATGCCACATAATGCGGGCGGGACTTGCGCCCATCACCTTGGCCAAGCCGATCCAGTCGCGGTTTGTACGCATCAGGGCGTCAAAAAACGATGATGTCACAGGGAAATAGATGATGATCAGAGCCATCGTGATCTTGGACCAGAGGCCGAAGCCCAGCCACAGGGTCAGGATAGGTGCCAGTGCAAACACCGGCACCGCTTGGCTGAACAGCAGAATGGGTCGCACCAGTGTACGCGCGGTCGGCGATGCGACCAGCCCGATGGCCGACACGAACCCGAGTGCGGCGCCCAGCACGAGGCCGATAAGCACTTCGGCGATCGTGATCAACGCATGCTCTGCCAAAAGTGCGCGGCTTTCCCAAATTGTTTGCCCCACCAGTGCAGGGGGCGGCAGGATGAACCGGGCGACACCTGTGGTCCAGATCACTGTTTGCCAGAGCAGCAATATAAGACATGTCGCTGCCATGCCTGCCCGCCAACCGGTCATCGTAAGACCGCAAAGCCAACCCAGGAGGCGTCAAAGAAAGCGCGTTCCAACCGTACCGCTTGCGTGAAGGTCGCAGTAACGTCTTTGCGGGCGTCTTCGTCCAGCCTGTCCCAAACCGTATCCAGTTGATCGCGCAAATAGGCGACGACCTGTGCAAATCCATCGCCTGCGTGCAGGGTTATCCACTCACCCAGCCAAAACGGCAGATCGTTAGCTTTGTCTTCAAACGGAGTGGCCCAATCGAGGTAAACCCATTCGGCAACCACGAGAACCGAGAGCATGATTTCGTAGCGCCCTGAGCGGCGGGCTTGGTCCATCAGCTGTTGGAGCGCGAGTGTCTCGGGCGCTGCTGGCGCGGTTGGTGGCACCTCAAGCGCGTGGAGCGCACGCAGGAAATAAGTATTTTCGGGGCCGCAGACCGAACCCAGAAATCGCGCGCCTGGCACGGCATCAGCCAATGTTGGGGCATGGGCCAAGGCGGATGCTAAAAGCCGTACAAACCCGTCAATGAACTGGTAGTCCTGTTGCAAGTATCCCGCCATCTTGTCCCGGCTTAAGGTCCCATCGGCTAAGGCATTGGTGAACGCGTGATGTGTCGCGGCGTGCCAGTCATCAGCGACAAGCGATTGCAAGTGTTGTGTGGCGCTCATGTCGGTCTCCGCAGTCGCTCAAACAGGTCTTTTTGCGTGCGCAACACATCTGGTGCGTTGATGTCGCGCGGAATGGGGGTGCGCGGGGCGGCAACCTCGACAAGCCCTGACGGGGTCATGATCACGATGGTCTGGCCCAGTCTCGCAGCCTCGTTCGGATCATGGGTGACCAGCAGCACCGTGCGCCCGGTCAGCAGTTTTGTCGTCAGGTCCTGCATTTGTGCGCGGGTCAGCGCATCGAGCGCTGAGAACGGTTCATCCAGCAACACAACGGCGCGGTCTTCCATCAAAGTGCGCGCCAAGGCGACGCGTTGGCGTTGGCCACCCGACAGGGCGCGGGGCAATTTGTCTGCGTGCTCGGCCAAGCCCACTTGCGCCAGCCTGTCGCGGGCAAGTCCCCGGTCGCGGCGTTCGCCGCGCAGCCGCGCGCCAAGCATGACATTGTCCAAAACGCTGAGCCACGGCATCAACAAGTCTTGCTGCGCCATCATGGCAACACGACCGGGATCGCTGAGGGTCCCGTCGAAGGTAACGCCTTCGGCGAGACCCGCAAAGAGGCGCAGTACCGTGGACTTGCCGACGCCACTTGCCCCCAACAGACATGTCCAGCTGTGCGGTGTCAGAACCAAATCGAGCTGCGAAAAGATCGGTGTCCCGTTGATTGCTGCCGATCCTGTCATGCGCAGGGGCTGGTTCACGGATCGAGCCCCATATCCCAAAACCCGACCTCAAGCTGTGTCGCCACCCTGAACCGCGCCAGAAGACTGATCCAGCGGGGGCTGGCCGATGCGTTATCGCCCATGCGTCGCGCCACTGCCTCATCAATCAGCAAGCCCACATCGCGGCAGACCTGCTGGTACTCGGTGCTGGCATAGGTGTTGATCCATTCGGCGTAGGTGTCCGAAGTCTTGGTGGCTGCCAGCGTGTTGCCGATTTCACCGTATCCCATGACACAGGGGGCCAAAGCGGCCAGCAAATCCAACAGGTCACCGGAATGGCCAGCATCCAAGACATAGCGGGTGTAGGCCAGGTTTTCTTGCCGTTCCTGCGTCGCAAATAGCGTTGCCTCATCAATCCCGGCCTCAGCGCAGGTTTTGATATGCAGGGCGATCTCCTCATTGATCAGCCCGTTCACCGTCCCAGCGGCCAGGCGCATTTCCGCGACCGTATCCGCCTTGGTGATGGCCAAAGCCCAAGCGCGGGAAAAGTGGATCAGAAAGACGTAATCCTGTTTCAGATAGTGCAGGAAGGCGGCGCGCGGCAGCGTGCCGTCGCCCAAACCCGCTACAAACTTATGACGGGTATAGGCGCGCCAGGCGGGGGTGTTATCCCGCCAAGCCGCGAAAGTTTTGCCGTAGGTCATTCCGCCCCCAGATCGACCGCAAGAGCCGAGACAGGGCGGGTGCCCTCGACCAAGCCGCTCTCGGCCAGAAAGGCTTCGAACCGTGTGTAGCGACCTTCATCCAGCGCTTCGGGGCGCAGGGCAAAACGGGGCAGGGTATCAACCCAGGCCTTTGCGTTCAGTTCGTCGTCCAGCTCGGGCGCGTAGCCCTTGAACAACTCCCATGAGGCTTCTGGATTGTTGACAATGTACTGCGTCGCCAGTTCTGTTGCGCGCAAGAACCGGCGAACCTGACCCACATCCATCCGGTCGGGGTTCGCCACATAGATCAATTCGTCGTAGGTCGGCACGCCCTCTTCCTCGACATAAAAACAGCGGCCCTCAACGCCTTCGATCTCCATCTGGTTCAGCTCAAAATTCCGGTAGGCCCCGATGACTGCGTCCACCTGACCCGACATCAACGCGGGGCTGAGCGAGAAATTCACATTCACCATCTCGACATCATCCAGCCTGACGCCGTGGCGTCCGAGCATCGCGCTTAATACCGCCTCTTCCACACCCGCAACAGAGAAACCGATCGTGCCACCCTTGAGCTGGCTGATCTCCTGAATGGGGCCGTCTTTCAGGACCAGAAGGCAGTTGAGCGGTGTTGCCACCAATGTGCCCACACGCAACAGCGGCAAACCTTCGGCCACATGCAAATGCTGGCTTGGTTGATAGCTGACGGCAATGTCGCCTTGGCCAGCCGCTACGAGTTTCGGCGGGGCGGACGGATCGGCGGGCGGGATGATCTCGACCTCCAGTCCCTGATCGGCGAAATAGCCCAGCTCTTCGGCCACAATGATCGGCCCGTGATCGGGGTTGATGAACCAGTCCAAAAGCAAGGTCATCTTGTCTTGCGCCAAGGCTGGTGTCGCGAACAGTAGTGCCGCAGCAGTGATGAGGTGTTTCATGTGGGTCTCCTTACCCTCCGAGCGCGAGAAGTTTGATCTCGCCCTGCCAGTGTCGTGAAAGCCGATCCGCCGCCTGCCAGGCGCGCAGGCCTGATCGACAGGCCAGAACGGCGCGTTGGTTTTCGTGTGGTGTGGGGCCATCTGGTCCAAAATCGGAAACGGCATGGCGTCTTGCGTGTGGCAGGTCTGGTCCCGGCTCATCGCGCGCGCGCAGGTCAATCAGAAAATCGGATCCGTCGATATCACGCGGCGCGATAAAAGCGGGGTTGGGCACCGGATCGGTCGCCGTGTCAAATCGGAACCCGCCGAACCGTAGCGTCGCGGTATCATAGGTCACAAGCTGGCCGAGGCCTTGTGCATCGCCCGTCAGGATCGCCATCGCCATTTGTGCCTGAAGGCTGCCAATGACGCCGACACTGGGCCCCAACACACCATCTGTGTCACATGACCCCAGCTGATCCGGCAGATCCGGGAAAACCGCACGCAGCCCCGGTTTGCCGCCACAAAAGCCACCAACATAGCCGTCGCGACCCACCACGCTGGCGCTGACAAGCGATTGGCCTGTGGCAAGGCAATGATCGGACGCGATATAGCTGAGCGCGAAACTGTCAGCACAATCGAGGATCAAAGCCATGCCCGCGCAAAGCGCTGCAATATTGGCCGGATCGACGCGCTGGCGAACAGGTTCAATCGTGGTGCCGGTGTTCAATGCAGTCATCGCGCGCGCGATCACATCGACCTTCGGCAAGCCGATGTCGGCCTCGCGAAACAGCGTTTGGCGGTGCAGGTTGGACAGACTTATGACATCTTCATCCGCAATTCGGATATGGCCCACACCTGCGCCGACGAGGTATTGCATCACAGGGGCGGCCAACCCTCCGGCACCGATCACAAGGACAGATGCCCCCGCCAAGTGATCCTGCGCGGCTGTTCCCAGCACCGCAGTTTGACGCGCATAGCGGCTCATCCGCAAACCTCGAGCCATTCTCTGGCGCGACCCTCTGGATCGTCGTGCAGCGTGATGTCCGTAACGGCCGAGACAACGTCCGCCCCGGCCTCAAATGCCCCCTGTGCACGGTCCGTCCTCATCCCGCCAATGGCGACAAGAGGGATATTACCTACACGGTCTTTCCACACGCGCAGCTTTTCAACGCCCTGCTGATGCCATTTCATCTTTTTCAGGATGGTCGGATAGATTGGACCGAGGGCGACATAGTCAGGTTTCAACGCCAACGCGCGCGCCAGTTCCGCCTGGTCATGGGTCGAGACACCAAGCTTGAGACCGGCAGAACGGATCGCGGCCACATCCGCCTCATCAAGGTCCTCTTGGCCCAGATGGACCCAGTCGCAACCCAGCTCGATTGCAAGTTGCCAGTGATCATTGACCACCAGCAATGCACCGTGGGCACGACACAAATCACGGCCTGCGCTCAGTTGAGCGCGCAGCACCTCTTGTGGCTGGTCCTTGATGCGCAGTTGCACCAGCTTTACCCCTAACGGCAGCATGCGGGGCAGCCATGCCACATCGTCAAAAATGGGGTAAAAACGCGGGAGCGTCATAGCATGGCCTTTCCAAAGACGGGCGTGGAGGGGGTCGCCATATCGCGGGGGTCCATAGGATCGGCGCCGGCGGCCAACGCGCCCGCCTCTACCGCTAGAGCAAACGCATGGGCCATCGCGGCAGGGTCGCCCGCCTTTGCAACGGCGGTGTTCAATAAGACCGCGTCATAGCCCAGCTCCATCGCCTGGGACGCATGCGACGGCAGCCCCAGCCCCGCATCAACGACCAGAGGAATGTCCGGAAAATGCGCACGCAGGCTGCGCAAACCGTAGATATTGTTCAGCCCCAGTCCTGTGCCGATGGGTGCCCCCCATGGCATCAGAACCTTGCAGCCAACTTCAACCAGCCGCTCGCACAGCACCAGATCTTCGGTGCAATAGGGAAAAACCTCGAACCCGTCCTCAGTCAGTTGCGCCGCCGCTTCGACCAGACCGAAAGGATCAGGTTGCAGCGTATCGGCGTGGCCAATGACCTCAAGCTTGATCCAGTTGGTGTCAAACAGCTCGCGGGCCATCTGGGCCGTGGTCACGGCTTCGCGCACCGAATAACAGCTTGCCGTGTTGGGAAGCACGGCGACCCCGAGGTCGCGGATCAACGTCCAGAAATCCTGCCCTGCTTCATCGCCGCCTGCCTCGCGCCGCACAGAGACCGTGGCAATCCCCGCGCCCGAACGGCGAAACGCCTCCGCCAGAATCGCAGGCGAAGGGTATTGTGCGGTGCCCAACATCAGCCGGGATAGGACTTCGGTTCCGTAAAACGTAGGCATTCTATCCTCCTTGTCGGGGAGCAACGACTTCGACGCGATCCCCTTCATGCAAGACGTGGTCTGCGCGCTGATGTTTTGGGACAAACACCTCGTTGACCGAAGTGGCCACTTTCGCCTCGCTTTTTCCAAGCTCACCAAGCAGCGCCGCTAGCGTGGGCGCACGGGTCTCTTGCGCCTCACCGTTCACGATGATCTTCATACCAAACCTCCGGTATCTTGCCGTCCAGCACCAGATCCGCCGTCATTTGCGCCAATGCAGGTGCGAGCAGAAAACCGTGCCGAAACAAGCCATTTACGTAAATTGTATCCCCGATCCGCCGAATGCGCGGTTGGTTGTCTGGAAAGGCCGGGCGTGCATCAACGCCAATTTCCAGCAATTCCGCCTCGCCAAAAGCGGGGTGCAGGGCATAGGCGGCATTCATCAATTCCATGACAGACCGCAGCGTCGCGCGCCCGCGTTCGCCTGCTTCGATCTGGGTGGCACCCAGCATGAAAATACCATCACCGCGCGGCACGATATACAGTGGGAACCGCGGATGAAGCAGCCGGACGGGGCGTGAAAGTGTCACGTCAGGGCAGCGCACCACAAGCATCTCGCCTTTCACGCCGCGCAAATCCGTGAGCGTGTCGCGCGCAGCAAGGCCCCGACAATCAATCACCTGACCATTGATATCCGCGTCAAAACGCACGCCCCTTTCTCTGAGCCGGGCATGCAGAGAGGTCAGCGTCGCGCGCGGATCAAGATGCCCCTCATCTGCCAAAAACAGTGCCTTGGAATAGCGGTCTGCCAGATGCGGCTCGTGGTCAGCGATCTGCGTTCTGGACAGCGGTGTTGCCCTCGGCGCACGGCGTGCAAAGGTTGCCAGATCGCTTTGATCGCGATGCAGCGCGACAACAAGTGTGCCTTCGTGATGCACTGCCCCGCCTTGGTGTTCCCACCACTTTGCAGCTTTGCGGCCTTGGCGTACGATCTCGGGCTCTGCACTTACCCCTTCGCAATCGGGCGCAAGCATGCCGCCGGCCCACCAAGAGCAGGCATGATCGCCAGGCGCGCCTTTGGGATCAATAACCGTGACCTGCGCTGCGCGTGACGACAGTTCTGCCGCCATGGCAAGGCCGCACACGCCGCCGCCCAGAATGGTAAAGGGGCCGCTCATGTCCAAAGCGCGTGAAAGTGATGAATTGGCCCATGACCATGCCCGACGTGCAATTCATCGGCATGCAAAATCGCTTTATGTAGCCAAGCGTGCGCACGCGAGACCGCATCGCTCAACCCCATACCCTGCGCCAAGCCCGCGGCGATGGCCGAGGAATAGGAACATCCTGTGCCGTGGGTGTTGCGGGTGTTGACACGAGGGGCCGAAAACGCCTGCGTGCCTGTTTGTGAGACGAGATGGTCGGTGCAGGTCTCTCCGTCTGCATGCCCGCCCTTCATCAAAACTGCACCGACACCAAGGTCCAGAAGGGCGTTCGCCTGCGCCTGCGTGCTGTCCTCGCCGACCAGCTTTACTGCTTCAGGCAGGTTGGGTGTCAGCAGGGTCGCGCGTGCGAAAAGTGAGGATTTCAACGCATCTATCGCGCTATCTGCCAGCAGCGTATCACCTGATTTGGCAACCATTACGGGATCAAGCACAACCGGCCCGTCATAGCCCGCCAGCGCATCCGCCACCGCAGCAATCAACGATGGTGTCCCCAGCATCCCGATCTTGACCACGTCAATATGGATATCATCCAGAACGGTTTTGATTTGTGCGACAACGACGTCATCGGGGATCGGATGAATGGCGGTCACAGCTTTGGTGTTTTGTGCGGTGACCGCAGTCACAACAGAGGCGCCATAAACACCCATTGCCGAAAAGGCCTTGAGATCAGCCTGAATACCAGCCCCGCCACCAGAGTCGGATCCGGCAATCGTTAACGCCCTCGCTGCCATGTCGTCGTCCCTTGGCTCAGGGGTCAGGATGGCAGAGAGCGTAGCCCAAAACGGATGCATCGTTCGCAAGCTGTTCCCTCCGCCGGTCCTAACCGGTTCAGGTTCAATGGGTTTGCAGCATGTGCATCTCAGCCCGGATAGGGGCACCCCAACAGATATGGCTTTGACGGTACCTTGATCGCTCAGACGCGTCAAATGGATAAATGATCTCAGGAAGCCTGTTTGGAAGGTTCACGACCATGGGATTCGAAAAGGTAACAGGGCGCGACTATGTGTTTTCTACAACGCGACACCAAACGGCGGCTGATTGCTGATATGAATGACCGCTTGTCGTGCTCTCCCGCAACGCAGATCTGCTGGCTCATGCCGTAATTCTCAGGGCTGCGCGCGCGCAGACCTAAGCGAGTACCTCCAACACTGCGCCAAGCGCGTACCGTCGTAATCGCAAACGGAGACTGCGGGCCAGAATGAGCCAGTTTTGTGCTCACGTTCGCGTTTCTGCCGGAAATCGCTCGCAGGAAGGGCCCAGAAGCACGCCAAAAAACGGCTGCAAGCACGCGGGACTACAAATCAGAGGAAAGGCTGGCTGGGATGGTAGGATTCGAACCTACGGTACACTGTACCAAAAACAGTTGCCTTACCACTTGGCTACATCCCATCAGCGTGGGGCTAGATACTGCGAAGGCGGGATTGGTTCAAGCCCCGTTTGCAAAGAAATGTGCTATTCTTTCAGGCTGTCCTGACGCAGCAAATCTTCGGTGATTTCTTCTTGCCTTTCAGCGTCCACAATCCGGTCCAATGCGGCGTCTTCGCTGGCCTCGACAGTTTCCACTTGCGTGCTTTCCTGAAGCTCTTGTGGGAGCGCTTTGGTCTCTCTCGTCAGTTGAATGGCTTGCGTCGCATCGGGAATCACAATGCCGGCGGCTTGTATGGCAAGCTTTACCTGCCGCAGCGCTTCACCTTTGGCACGCACGATGGATGTCTCGTTCTGGTCAACCCAGCCAGTCACCACGAGCTCGACACCTGACGCGTGCAACGCCTCGATCCAGGTTTGTGCGGCGGGCTCGGCCAGAATGAATGGAAGATCCTGCACCGTCTGTTCCACCATCGCACGCGCCGCTTGCAGGTCGGTATCGCGTTCAACGATGATCGAGAACATGAACCGACGCTCGGCGTTCTGGGTATAATTGATGATCCGGCTTTTGAAGACAGACGAATTCGGAATGCGGATGTGGTTGCCGTCAAAGGACAAAAGAATCGTCGCGCGGCTGGTCAGGCGGATGACCTTGCCGGTATCGCCATTGATCTCGACCGTGTCATTGGGGCGGAAGGGTTGGCGGAATGACAACATAACCGAGGCGATAAAGTTTTCCACCGTGTCACGCACCGCAAAGCCCAATGCCAGACCGATGATCCCAGCAGCCCCCAGAATCGTACTTAGCAGTGCTGTGGCATTGAGGATATCGAGTGCGATGACGATGCCGAAGATCACAAAAGCGATCCGCAAAAGCTGGCGGTAAATCTCGGCGATAAAGGTATTCGGCGCGAGCCGTTCCCACGGTTGGCGCATCCGCGCCAGTGCAAAGCCAAAAAACACCACAAGCGCAAAGACCGCGGCAGCGATCAGCGCGAGCGGCATAAAGGTAATAAACTGGTCCAGACGCGCCCTGAACCGGTCGATTGCGGGGTTCAGCCTGTCGCCGATATCGGTTGTTTCGGTCACTTGGTTACGTACCGCAACGACACCCGCAACACGCGCGGCCAGCGGATCAAGAGCAACCGCCTCAACGGTCGAGGTGGTTGTGCCGCGCAGTGTCACCACACCTTCGCTGACCGTGACGGTCACGTCTTCATAGTTTCCCAATTCGCCAAGGATTTCGCGGATGCGCTGGGCGATGGCCGCGTCCTGCTGGGCAGAGGTCTCGGTGGCAATCGTACCGCTGGCCTCTTGCGCCGCAGCAGGGAGCGCCACAGCAAAAAACAGGACGAAAAGGAGGAAGAGGCGCATGTGATTATTCCGACTAACAATGTGCTCTTATAGCAAGGAAAATCGCCCTGTCACACGCGCAGAGGGTCCGCCTTGGCCAGCGCGTCAAACGCCATCAGGCTTTTGATCACGCTGTCCATTTGATCCAGCGGGATCATGTTTGGTCCATCCGACGGGGCATTGTCAGGGTCCTCGTGCGTTTCGATAAAGACCGCGGCGATCCCCAGAGACACTGCGGCCCGCGCCATCACAGGGGCAAATTCACGTTGGCCGCCGGATGATCCGCCCATGCCACCAGGCTGTTGGACCGAATGGGTCGCATCCATCACAACCGGATAGCCGGTGCGCGCCATGATCGGCAAAGACCGCATATCCGCCACCAGCGTGTTGTAACCAAACGAAGACCCGCGCTCGGTCAACAGGATGCGTTTGTTGCCTGTGCTTTCGATCTTCGAGACGACATTGGGCATATCCCAAGGTGCGAGGAACTGACCCTTCTTGATGTTGATCACCGCACCGGTTTCGCCTGCAGCCAGCAAGAGATCAGTCTGGCGGCACAGGAATGCCGGTATCTGCATCACGTCGCATACCGCGGCAACCGTCGCGCATTGCTCGGGGCTGTGGATGTCGGTCAGAACAGGGCAGCCGATGCTGTCCTTGACAGACTGCATGACCTTCAGGCCTTCATCCATGCCAAGGCCGCGCTTGCCGCTCAGCGAGGTGCGGTTGGCTTTGTCGTAGGAGCCTTTGAAGATAAATTGCGCACCATGGGCGGCACAGATTTCGGCCATCTTTCCTGCGATCATCTGCGCGTGGTCGGTGTTTTCCAGCTGACAGGGGCCGGCAATCACCAATAGCGGGTTATCATTGCTGACCGAAAGGTCACCGATAGTTACGTTATGCATCAAGAACTGACCTGTTCGCGGAGGATCGAAGCGGTAATCGAGATCATCAGGTAGATGCCTGAAAAGATCAAAAACGCCAGGATCGTGTTTTCAAAAGCACGTGGATAGCTGGCCTGATCGGGAATGACCGGCCGCACGCTTTGCGACAGATATCGGACCTGACGGTTCGCTT
Source organism: Yoonia rosea (assembly GCF_900156505.1). Classification (NCBI taxonomy): domain Bacteria; kingdom Pseudomonadati; phylum Pseudomonadota; class Alphaproteobacteria; order Rhodobacterales; family Paracoccaceae; genus Yoonia; species Yoonia rosea. The sequence continues at coordinate 73,468 of NZ_FTPR01000001.1, forward strand.
CAATGCGGGCCGTTTCCATTTGTGTGAGTGCCTGCTGCACCATGGCCGTCTGGAACGCATAGTTTTCTTCAGCGGTGCGCAATTCTGTATTCCGTGCCGCCAAGGAGACCTCTTCGCCAGAGCCGCCGACAAGCTGGTCGCGCAAATCAGCGATCAGATTATCAATATTGGCGATCTGGTCACGCAAGGACTGTACTTGCACTTCACTTGGCCGGTCCACGTTCAGGCGCGATTGCAGGACGAGTTCAAGACGCTGTTTTTCGCTCTCAAGTGAGCTGATTTGCCCCATACGGGCCGTACTCTCGCTTTGCGGGTCGATCTGGCGCACGTCCTCTTGGATCGCGAGCCATGTGGCAAGCGCTTCCGCGCGGCGCTGTTCGGCCTCTTCATAGCTTTGCAGCGCACCGCGCATCTGGTCTTCGCGCAGTCGCCCGGTCAGCTGATCGACCTGTTCTTCGGCGTAACCGATCAGCGCTTGCGAAAACTCATAGCTTTTGACCGGATCAGCGGCGATCACTTCCATGCGGATCAAACCCTCGGTGGGGTCGTAGCTGATCTTCACATGGTTGCTGTAAAGACCAAACGCCTCTTCATTGGTGGCGTTCTCTTCTAGCCGTTGGATGGAATCGATCGACGGGTCCGAAAAGTGTTCCTTGAACCCGAAATCGGCATCCAGCCGCAGCATCGCTTCGCGCGATGCCAAATAGGATTGCACCGCAATACTGTCCTGTTGCGTGGCCATCGACGTGCCCTGAAACAACGTCGCAAGTCCCGTCGGTCCGCCGTTCTGTGGTTGTGCCTGCTGGATGACGATCTCTGAATTCGTGGCATACATGGGAGTCGCGATATTGTAGAAATACCAACCGACAAGGAATGTCGGCAGAAACACAAAGAACGAAAGCCGCGTGAACAAAAGCGCAAGCTTGCGCTTGCGGCGGCGCGCAATATCGCGCTGGATTTGCAGGATTTCGGACGCGTTGCGGTTCATGGCGGCAGCGCTCGCGGTGGAAGGCAGGGAAACGCCGTCCTGTTGGGCAGTGTCCGGCAACTGGATGCGTCCGCTGCGGCCCGGCACCTTGGCGCCATCGGGCTTCACCAGTTCAAGTATGGAACTGCGCTGAAACGGGTCGATCCCGGCCGCACGCAGTTGCCGGACCGCATCATAATCAGACGAGGCCTGAAATCCGTTTTTCACGGCAACGCGCCGCGCCATCCTTAACTGCCGCCCGGTCAGACCTTCTTTGCTGATCGCGGCAATCTGTTCGGCTTGCGAAGGGGTCTTCGCTTCTTCGGCTGCTGTGACGCCCGGCTCTTCGCCTTGTGCATCATCCGTCTTGCGCCGGATCCGGAATTTTTTAACCCTGGGTTTGGTAGTCATAAAGCACGCGCGCCTCTTCCAAGGAGTCAAACATATGCAGTTGCCCGTTTTTGAGCACAGCTGCGGATTTACAAAGCCGTTCCAATGTGGCCGGCTGGTGCGAAACAATAATCACTGTCGCTTTTTCCAATCTTTGCCGCAGGATTTCACCTGCTTTGCGGTTGAATTCCGCATCGGTCGCACCGGGCATCCCTTCGTCGATCAGGTAGATATCAAAGTCCAGCGCCAAAAGCAGCGCAAAAGAGAAACGTTGCTTCATACCTGATGAATAAGTGCCGAGCGGCATGTCAAAATACTCTTCCAGACCGCAAAGCCAACGACAGAATGCTTCGACATAATCCGGATCCAGACCGTAGAGGCGGGCAATGAAGCGGCTGTTTTCCACAGCCGACAGGGTGCTGTCCGTGCCCCCCATAAAACCCAAGGGAAACGAGATCCGGCAACCGCGGCGGATTGTGCCTTCGTCGGGTTTTTCAAGGCCGGACATCATGTTGATCAGGGTTGTCTTGCCGGTTCCGTTGGGCGCGAGAATCCCCAAAGAATTGCCCAGCTCCACGCGGAAAGAGGCGCGATCAAGGATGACCTTGCGCTGCGTCCCTGTCCAAAAGGATTTGCTCACTTCTGCAAATTCAAGCATGTCGTTCCCGCTCTTGCCCGCTGACCGGTGCATATTTTTCATACAGGCAAGATATTAACATGCCTATGCCATTTTCCATACAGCGACTTTATGGCATCAATACAGCGACAATTGCGTGAGCGGTATGCGCACCGCATGATTAGGCCGAGAGCGTACCTTGAGAAGTCTCCAGCACGAAATTTCTGCATGCCGCCTTTGCGCGGATCGTTTTGCGCAAACGAAGACGCGGCACAGCCCGCGCCCCGTCGTCTGGTTTCAGAGCAGCCCCCGTATTCTGATTGCAGGGCAGGCACCCGGATTGCGTGTGCATGAAGCGGGCCGACCGTTTGCCGATCGTTCGGGTGACCGTTTGCGCGATTGGTTGGGCGTGGACAGTGCAAGTTTCTATGACCGTGAAAGGGTTGCGATCGTCCCGATGGCCTTTTGCTTTCCCGGATATGACGCAAAAGGCGCAGATCTGCCGCCACCTGCCATCTGCGGAGCCACATGGCACGATCGTGTGATGGCAGCCCTCGGCAATGTGCCGCTGACGATCCTTGTGGGTGGCTACGCGCATCGCTGGCACCTTGGCCCGCAGAAATCGGTCACTGCGACGGTGGCAGGATGGCGCGGCCTTGCGCCGCGTGTCTTCCCCTTGCCACATCCGTCGTGGCGCAATACCGCTTGGCTCAAGAAAAACGCGTGGTTTGAAACGGACCTGCTGCCGTCATTACGCAAAGCTGTGAAAGATGAATTGCAATGACCGACCTTGATCTGGCCCATGCCGCAATGGAAGCGGCCCCCGACGATGACACCGTGCGCCTGCGGTTTTACGAACGCCTAGCCGATACCGAACTGTTCATGCTGCTGGGGGCCGAGGCGGAAGGTGACCAGATCACGCCCGAGCTTTTCGACATCGAAGACCAGCGTTTCGCGCTTGTTTTCGACCGCGAAGAGCGGCTGTCGCAATTTGTGGGGCGTGCCGCACCCTATGCGGGCATCCCGGGCCGTGCCTTGGCGCAGATGTTGGCAGGGCAGGGGATCGGGCTGGCGCTCAACCTCGAAGTTGCGCCTTCTGCCATGCTGATCCCCGCCGAGGCCATTGATTGGCTGGTGCAAACCCTGTCACACGGGCCCGACGAGACCGAGGCCCGCCTGACCGAAGTGTCGGCCCCCAAAGGCCTGCCCGAGGCGGTCGTTACCGGGCTTGATCGCAAGCTGGCCATTGCCGCAGGGCTGGCGCGTTTCGCCTATCTTGCCGCGGCCACCTACGAAGACGGTGCGCGCGGCCATGTTCTGGCCTTCGTCGATGCGCTGGAAGGGGCGGAAAAGGCGCTGGCCTCCGCCGCAAGCGAGGCGCTGACCTTCTCGGGCATTGAGGCAGGCATGATGGATGTCCTCTTTGTGCGCGCCGCCGATCCGCTGGCCGCACATCTGGCACGCGTCGGATTGCGCTTTGATTTGCCCGTGCTGGAAGCACCGCAAACTCCGGGCAGCGCACCGGGGATGGACCCCGCGAAACCGCCGAAACTGCGCTAGTAGCCGCGCGCGCGATCCACCAGATAGTGAAACGGCTGGCCCGCTTCGCCGCGCACGATGTTGTCTACGATCACTTGGGCTGCGGTCTCGGGGCGTGTGGTGGATGCGATATGCGGCGTCACCGTCACCTGCGGGTGCGCCCAAAACGCATGCTCCGCCGGCAGCGGTTCAATGCGGAACACATCCAGCGTTGCATGGGCAACCTGGCCCGCATCCAAAGCGGCCAGAAGTGCTGCATCATCAATCAGCGGCCCACGGCCCGGGTTGATGACGAAACCGCCCTTCGCCATCAGCGCCAGGGTCTCGGCGTTCAGAATATTCGTCGTTTCCGGCGTTTGCGGCAGCAAAAGCACGACAATCTGCGCGTCGGTCAGCGCCTCGCGCAGCCCGTCATCGCCGTGCAAGCAGCGCAGACCGGTAACATTCTTGGGATTGCGGCTCCACCCTGTCACCGGAAAGCCCAAAGCCGCAAGCGCCTGACCACAGGCCGCCCCCAAGGCACCGATCCCGAGGATCGTCACAGGGCGTTTGGCGGCCACAGGCGGAAAGCTGTCATCGCGCCACACACTGTCCTGCCCAAAGATATGGGTATCCATCCCCAGATGATGGCGCAGCGTATGCCCTGTCACCCATTCCACCATCCCCGCTGTCAGGCTCTCATCCACCAAACGGCAGAGCGGTTGGGTCAGGGTTTCGTTGTTCACGATGGTCTCGACCCCCGCCCAAAGGCCCATCACCGCTTTGGTTTTTGCATAGGGGCGAAAGTCTGTCACGGGGCCGTTTGGGGCAAAGATAATATAGTCCACGTCCTGCGGTGCGTGCGTGCGCGACAGGTTTGCGGATAGGCCAGCCTCGGTCAGGGCCACATTCAGGGGCGCCTCATATTCGTCCCAAGCGGCAGGTTTGGCAGAGAAAAGGATATTCAGCATTAGCGTGGCCTATGGATATGGGCGCTCTGAACAAGGCCGAAAGCCACCAGCAAGACCAGCATGGCGGACCCGCCATAGCTGACCAGCGGCAAAGGCACGCCGACGACAGGAGCAAGGCCCATCACCATCGCCATGTTCACAGCAAAGAAGAGAAAGAAAGTCATTGCGACACCAAGTGTCAGCAAAGAGGCAAAGCGGTCACGGTTGCCCATCGCCGAAATGATGCAGAAAACGACAATCAGCAGATAGAGCACCAGCAAGGTGAAAGCACCGACAAAGCCGAATTCCTCGGCCAAGGTCGTGAAGATAAAATCGGTATGTTTTTCGGGCAGGAAATTCAGCCGCGATTGTGTGCCTTGCATGAAACCCCGTCCGGTCCACCCACCAGAGCCAAGCGCAATCTTGGCCTGCGTGATGTGATAGCCTGCGCCCAAGGGGTCATTTGCAGGGTCCAGAAAGGTATCAATCCGGCGATACTGGTAATCCTGCAAAAGCTGCCACGGCGTGCCGCGGCTTTGCAGGGCGGCGACAACGGCGGCGATCCCGCCGCCGCCCACGGTTGCAAAATAGGCCCAATGCACCCCTGCAAGAAACATGACGGTGGCACCACCTATGAGCAGCAAAAGCGCTGTCCCCAAATCCGGCTGACGCAGAACCAGCAGTGTCGGCACGACAATGATGACCACCGGCACGACCACCCAAAGCGGATGCGAGGTTTTCTTGTTGGGTAGCCAGTCATAATAGGCGGCGAGAAACATCACCAAGGTGATCTTCATCAACTCCGAAGGCTGCAAACGCATGAAACCCAGATCAATCCAGCGTTGGGCGCCCATACGGACCTCGCCGAAAAACTCAACGCCCAGGAGCAAAACCAACGATCCGCCATAGGCGACAAAGGCCATGTTGCGCCAGAACCAGATCGGCACCATCGCCACGATCAGCATCAGGACCATGCCTAGCGCAAAACGCTGCATCTGTGGTTCGACCCAAGGCGTCATCGACCCGCCTGCGACCGAATAAAGCATGAGAAAACCGGCACTTGCGACCGCAATAAGCAACAGAATGATCGCCCAGTTCAGGTGCAGCACCTTGCGAAATCCGGTCGGGACATACTTGGTGTTATACTCAAGATAGCTCATACGCGGCTGCGCCCCGTTGCACCCTGCGGAACACGGGCTTCAATCCGGCGTTGTTGCTCTGCGATGCGGTCACGTGCTGCGGCGGGATAGGCCTCGAGCGGGGGCGGGCCGCCATATTGGGCCTGCAACAGAATATCACGCGCAATTGGTGCCGCAGCCGCCGATCCGCCACCGCCATGTTCCACGACGACCGATACGGCATAGCGCGGGTTGTCATAAGGCGCATAGCCCACAAAAAGCGCGTGGTCGCGGCGTTCCCACGGCAGATCTTCGTTGCGGGTCACACCGGCGGCGCGTTCTTCGGGCGTGATGCGGCGCACCTGACTTGTGCCAGTCTTGCCAGCCATCTTGTGCGCTTCGTCAATAATCCGCGATCCGTAGGCAGTCCCGCGCCGGTGGTTGCACACATCCTCCATCGACGCGCGAATACGGCGCAGGGTGTTTTCATTCAGCCCCAGACTTTCGCCCAAACCAGAGGGTTGCTCGACCCCGTCAATCAGCCGGATCAGGCGCGGTGTCACAACGCGGCCCGTGGCCAGCCGTGCTGTCATCACGGCAAGCTGCAACGGCGAGGACAGCACATAGCCCTGTCCGATCGAGGCGTTCACAGTATCGCCGATCCGCCATTCTTCGCCGCGCACGCGCGCTTTCCATTCCTTATCGGGTGCCAGCCCTTCGGCCACCGCCGAGAGGGGCAGATCATGGCGCACGCCCAAGCCCAGCTTGCGGGCCATTTCCGCCATCTTGTCGATGCCCACGCGCTGGGCGATCTCGTAATAGTAACAGTCGCAGCTTTGCTTGAGGCTTTCGTGCAGGTTGATATTGCCGTGCCCGCCACGTTTCCAGCAGTGGAACCGTATGTTGAAAACATCCGTATAGCCCGGGCAATAAACCGTCTCATCCGGGGTGACGACACCCGCCTCCATCGCGGCCAGAACCGTCACCATCTTGAAGGTTGACCCTGGCGGATAGGTGCCTTGCACCGCTTTTGCGGCCAGCGGGCGGTATTTGTCTTCGTTCAGCGCAGTCCAGTCCGCCACAGAAATACCGCGCACAAAAAGGTTGGGATCAAAGGCAGGCGCCGAGGCGATGGCGCGCAAATCACCATTCTCAAGGTCGATCACCACGGCACCGGCGCTTTCATTGTCCAGCCGCGCCTGCACATAGCTTTGCAGCCGGCTATCCAGCGTCAGTTGCACGTCCTTGCCCGGATCACCCTCTTGGCGGTCAAGTTCGCGCATGATGCGGCCCGCGGCATTCACCTCAATCCGGCGCGTGCCCGCAGTGCCGCGCAGCGTGCGTTCCAGCCGGTTTTCCGCGCCGGTCTTGCCGATCTGGAACTTCGGAATTTGCAGAAGAGGGTCGGGATCATCAATCCGGCTGAGATCATAATCGCTCACAGGGCCCACGTATCCGACAACATGGGCCAGATCAGCCCCCCAGGGGTAAACGCGGCTCAGGCCAACTTCGGCCTGAATGCCGGGCAGGGCAGGGGTATTAAGGTTGATCTGTGCCACATCTTCCCACGACAGACGGTCTGCAATCGTGACCGGCACAAAAGGCGATCGACGGCGCATTTCTTCCATCGCCCGCGCAAGATCACGCGGGTCGATTTCGACAATCTCGGTCAGCTTGGCCAAGACCTCGCCCACGTCGCCCGCATCTTCGCGGACCATGACGACGCGGTAATTCTGCTCATTGGCGGCGATCGGAATACCGTTACGATCAAAGATCAGACCGCGCGACGGGGGAAGCAGGCGAATGTTGATCCGGTTTTCCTCGGCCAAGAGGCGGAACTGGTCGGCCTGTTCGACCTGCAAGGACTGCATCCGCCAGCCCAAGGCCCCCACGATCCCAAGTTGGACGCCGCCCACAACCAGCGCGCGCCGACTGACGGTGCGTGCACCCGCGATCACATCTTTGGGCGCGCGTTTCATAGAACCTGTCCTTTTCTGCCAACTTCGCCGGGTGACGTACGCGACACACCAAACATGAAATGCGCTGCGACAAGGACAAAAGGATAAACCAGAATTGTGGCGACCATTTCAACCAATGTCGGGGCCAGCGGTGCCTGCGGTGCCATGACCACGGCCAGTACGATACGGTTGATGACAGTAATGGCAACTATCCCGAAGGCAATCGTGCCCCATTCGACCAGGAAAGGCATCGTGCGGAATTCGCGATGCTGGCGGCGAATGGTTTCGGTGAGTACGACAACCAAAGCCGCCCAAAGCCCCGGCGGGCGCAGGAACAGAAAGTCTGTCAAAAGCATGATCATCGCAATGATGAAAACAGGCACATAGCTTGGCTTGCGCGCGACCCAGGCAAGGGTTGCCGCCAAGAGCACATCCGGTGCCGCCCAAAGCGAAGGGCGCATGTCCAGTGGCACCAGATCAATGACAACCAGCACAAAGGCCAACGCGATAAAAACAAGCCTGTTGGTCCAGGTTTTGCTATCTGCCCACTCAGCCATCGCCAAACTCCGACGCGCTCAATGCGGCAGGGTTGATCGCTGCGGGTCCAAAGAACTCGGCCTCGGGTGCAAGCAGATTTCCTGGATCATCGATGCGTTCGTGAGGTTGCGAGCGCAGAACACGCAAAAATTCCAGTCTTTGGTAATCGGCCGCCAGACGGACCCGCAGCCGGTTGTCCGTGCCCAAAGCAACCTGACCCACAAGCAGATCAGCCGGAAACACCCCACCATCACCGGACGATACAACCCGATCACCGGGGCGGACGAGGGCTGCATCCTCCAGAAATTCCAGCGGCGGGTTCAGGGAATTGTCTCCGGCAAGAATAGCGCGTTGACCAGAGGGTTGGATGGTGACGGGAATCCGGCTCGAGGTATCTGTCAGCAGCATGACACGGCTGCTGTTTTGCCCGACGCCCGCAATCCGCCCCACCAACCCGATGGCATCCATCGTCGGCCAGCCATCAAGGATGCCGTCGCGCGCGCCAACATTCACCAGAACCGATTGGCGGAACGGCGATCCGCTGTCTGTAATCACAACACCTGTGACAACAGTGAGTTTCGGATCAAGGCTCACGTTATTCAGGTCAAGCAGCTTCGCGTTTTCCTGCTCCAGTTGGAGGGCGGCTTCGCGCCACGCGCGCATCTGCTGCAATTCGCGGCGCAAATCCTGATTTTGGGCGCGGAGTTGTTGATAGCTCTGGAAATCACTGACCAGATTGGCGGCCCCTGTCACCGGGGCCATCGCCCAATCAAAGGACGGAATAACGGCATCAATGGCTGCGGCGCGCAGTCTTTCAACACGCGGGCTGTCGATGCGCCAGACCAGAAACAGCCCGACAAGCGCCAAAACCAACACCCCAACCAGCAATCTGCGGATCGGGCCGATAAAGTCTTCGCTGTTCTTGTCGCGTGCCAAGGGCGGATGTTCCCTCGTTCTTTGTTAGCTGTCGTAGTCTATCACATGCCGCAGCTGTTTTTCATATTCCAGTGCGCGGCCCGTGCCCAAGGCTACACAATTGAGTGACTCGTCGGCGACAGATATTGCCAGCCCCGTCTGTTCACGCAGCGCCAGATCAAGCTGGCCCAGCAACGCACCGCCCCCCGTGAGCATCACGCCACGGTCCACGATGTCGGCTGCAAGATCCGGCGGTGTGGCCTCCAGCGCAGTCATCACAGCTTCGCAAATCTGCTGGACGGGTTCTGCCAAAGCCTCGGCCACCTGTGCCTGCGAAATCTCGGTTTCTTTTGGGACACCATTGAGCAAATCACGGCCACGGATATGCATCGACTGGCCCCGGCCATCGTCAGGCATACGGGCGGTTCCGATAGATGTTTTGATCCGCTCGGCAGTGCTCTCACCGATCAGCAGGTTATGCTGACGGCGCAGATAGTTGATAATCGCCTCATCCATGCGGTCGCCGCCGACGCGGACCGAACGGGCGTAAACGATGTCGCCCAAAGACAGGACCGCCACCTCGGTCGTACCACCACCGATATCAACAACCATGTTCCCGGTCGGATCGGTGATCGGCATGCCGGCCCCGATGGCTGCAGCAATCGGTTCGGCAATCAGACCGGCACGGCGCGCACCAGCCGAAAGCACGGATTGGCGGATCGCGCGTTTTTCAACGGGGGTCGCACCATGCGGGACACAGACAATGATCTTGGGTTTCGAAAAGGTCGAGCGGCGGTGCACCTTGCGGATGAAGTATTTGATCATCTCTTCGGCGGTATCAAAATCCGCGATCACGCCGTCGCGCATCGGGCGGATTGCCTCGATGCTGCCCGGCGTGCGACCGAGCATCAGCTTGGCATCCTCGCCCACCGCGAGGACCTTCTTGACGCCGTCCTTGACGTGGTAGGCGACGACAGACGGTTCAGACAAAACGATGCCCTTGCCTTTGACGTAGACCAGCGTGTTCGCTGTGCCGAGGTCGATCGCCATATCCGATGAAAACAATCCGCCGAAGCCTGCCATTTGAGTGGTTGTCCCGATAATAAAGTGGTTGTCCCGCTCGACTGCGTACTGGCGGGTTTCAAATGGTTATAAAGACACTCTCGAAGGGATAGAAGCCCTCCATTTTCGAAACGCGGCGGCAATCTGCCGCTTGTGATTTATCAATCCATAAAGGTAAATTTCTTCCTGTAGTCGCTTAAGGCTTATACTTTTACAACATCATGTGTGATGGCGCCTCCGCTTGATGGTGCCGCGATTGCCGCCGAATGACAAACGGCGACCCACGTGAATGGATCGCCGTTTGCTCATTGAGTCGGTGCAGGTCGCCTCAGGTGTCTTTGTAACTGACACCCTTTACGTCATATCCGGGCTCGGATTGTTCGCGACGGACAAGCAGCCGGTTCAGCGCATTGATATAGGCTTTGGCACTTGCCACCACGGTATCGGTATCGGCCGATTGTCCCGTCGCGATGCGGCCCTCTTCTTCCATCCGGACCGAGACTGTCGCCTGCGCATCGGTGCCTTCGGTCACGGCGCTGACCTGATACAGTTGCAGGCGCGCGCCATGCGGGAACAACGCCTTGACGGCGTTGAACGTCGCATCCACCGGACCGTCACCTGTGGCCGATGTTTCAACATCGGCGCCGTCAATCTCCATCACCATGTCTGCCGTCTGGGGGCCTTGTGTGCCGCAGACAACGCGCAGGGATTTCAGCTTCAGCCGGTCCTCGGCGCTATCGTTTTGATAGACCAGTGCCATCAGGTCATCGTCAAAGACTTCCTTCTTGCGGTCTGCCAGATCCTTGAAGCGCACAAAGATATCGTTCAGCTGGTTGTCCGCCAGATCGAACCCCAATTCGGCCAGTTTCGCACGCAGTGCTGCACGGCCTGAATGTTTGCCCAAGGGCAGGGATGTCCCTGCCAGACCCACATCCTCGGGTTTCATCACCTCGAACGTTTCGCGGTTCTTCAGCATGCCGTCCTGGTGAATGCCGCTCTCATGGGCGAAGGCGTTCTTGCCGACGATGGCTTTGTTGAACTGCACCGCAAACCCCGACACAGTCGCCACACGGCGCGAGATATTCATGATCTTCCGTGTGTCGATTTTGGTGGTGTAGGGCATGATGTCGTTGCGTACTTTCAGCGCCATCACGACTTCTTCCAGCGCGGTATTGCCCGCGCGTTCGCCCAGACCGTTGATTGTGCATTCGATCTGGCGCGCGCCCCCCTCGACAGCCGCCAAAGAGTTGGCGGTCGCCATGCCAAGGTCGTTATGACAGTGGGTGGCGAAAATCACGTCATCCGCACCGGGCACATTTGCGATCAGGCGGCGGATCAAATCGGCGCTTTCGACAGGTGCTGTATAACCCACCGTGTCAGGAATATTGATCGTGGTGGCGCCCGCCTTGATCGCAATCTCGACCACACGGCACAGGTAATCCCATTCGGTCCGTGTCGCGTCCATCGGCGACCATTGCACATTGTCACATAGGTTGCGGGCATGGGTGACCGTGTCATGAATACGCTCGGCCATCTCGTCCATGGTCAGGTTGGGTATCGCACGGTGCAGGGGGGATGTGCCGATAAACGTGTGGATGCGCGGAGATTTGGCATGCTTCACCGCCTCCCAGCAGCGGTCGATATCTTTGTAGTTGGCGCGCGACAGACCGCAAATAGTGGCGGACTTCGACAGTTTCGCAATCTCGCTCACCGCCTGAAAATCACCCTCCGAGGCGATGGGGAAACCGGCTTCGATGATATCAACGCCCATCTCGTCCAGCAGCTCGGCGATTTCGAGCTTTTCGTTATGGGTCATGGTCGCGCCCGGGGATTGTTCGCCGTCGCGCAGGGTGGTGTCGAAAATCAACACTTCGTTCGATTTGGTCATTTGGGTATTCCTTTAGTCCTTAGCATATCTTGGCGCGTTTCACCCTCTGAGCGGTCGCGCCGACAGGCACGCTCAGAGGCAGCTAAGGAGTAGGATGTCGCGCGAAAGCAGCCCCTTGGAGGCTACAGCTGTGATATGCGCACGGTTCATCATGCGCGCGACTATAGACACCATTTCCGTGATGAAAACCCCGAAATGTGATCCTAAGCGCGGAAATTACGCCCTAAAACATCAGGCAATCGGATTCCGGCGGCAGCGGCGGGGCACCGGCGGGCAGGGTGGGTTGATAATCAAAGGCCGCAATGCTGGCCCCGCTGTCAAAGGCGATAAAGACCTGGTTTGAACCGGGGCGGATCGCTATTCCTTCCGGGTCCCGCCCATACGGCAGCAGGGATGTTGTGCCCAACAGCTCACCATCGGCGTTGAATTCATAAAGGCTATTGGTGCCTTCCATATCATCCACGATCAACAAATGCCCTGTGCGCGTGTCTCGTGCGATGCCTTGCGCCTCGGACAGAGGCGGATTCAAGGACATCGTGTTGATCTGCCGCTCCACTTGGCCTGTGGGCGACAGCCACGTCATGCGCTCGGGATCATCCTCGACCGTGATGATCATGCCATCGGCATCAATCACCATGCCTTCCGTATCGGCCCAGCCCTGACTTGATGCGAAAGGTGCTTCCAACGCGACACCATCTTTGCTGATCCGCTGGAAATTCCCAAAGCCGTCCGCGACCAGCAGATGGTTGTCCTCAACAGTCACCGCCTTGATCCGGTTAAGATCACTTTGAAAGCGGCGCAATTCATCGCCCTGCAAGGTCACCAGCAGCACCTCGCGGCTTTCATTCGCAATCCACAGGCCGCAGAACGTGGGGTCGTAATCAAGGCTCGAGGGCCGCGCGAGGTCGTAGCTGGTCTGGAACGTCAGCTCCAGCGCAGCTGCGGGGGTGGCCAGAAAGGCCAGCAGTGGAATTACCTGACGCATGGGTCTTCCTCCTTGTCTGCTAGAAAGGTGGCGCTAAGTCGCGGCAAGTCAAAGGAGAAGAACATGCGCGCATTGGTGATCGGGGCAACAGGTGGCATAGGGGCGGCGATCACAGCCCAACTACAGGGCGATGGCTGGGACGTCACCGGCCTGTCACGGTCGGTTGATGGCTTCGATGTTGGCAACCCGGCCTCGGTAGAACGCTGCATGGCGGCGCAAGAAGGCCCGTTCGATCTGATCTTTGTTGCGCTTGGCATCCTTGCCCCGCTTCAGAGCGCGCCGGAGAAATCACTCTCGGCCATCAAGGCCGAGGACATGGCCGCCGTCTATGCGGTCAACGCCATCGGTCCTGCGCTGATCCTGCGCCATGCCGCGCGCCTTTTGCCCAAAGACAACCGCGGGGTCATCGCTACGCTTTCGGCACGGGTCGGCTCGATCGGGGATAACAAGATCGGCGGCTGGTATTCCTACCGCGCATCCAAGGCGGCGCTGAACCAGATCGTGCATGGCGCTGCAATCGAGCTGGGGCGCTCGCATAAGCAATCCATCTGCGTAGCCCTCCATCCCGGCACCGTCGCAACATCCTTTACAGCGGACTATGCAGGCCGCCACAAAACCGTGGAACCGCAGGACGCCGCGAAAAACCTGTTGACCGTCATCGCGAACCTGACCCCTGACAACACCGGCGGCTTTTTTGATTACGCAGGTCAGGAGATTGTCTGGTGAGGCTGCTTCTTGTTCTAGGAGATCAGCTCTCGCCCAACCTGTCGGTGCTGCAAAAAGGCGATAAGGCCCAAGACGTCGTGGTCATGGCCGAGGTCGCGGACGAGGCGTCCTATGTGCCCCATCACCCCAAGAAAATCGCCTTCACTTTTGCTGCCATGCGCAAATTCGCGCAAACCCTGCGCGATGATGGCTGGACCGTGGCCTACACCCCGCTTGATGATCCTCACAACAGCGGCTCCATCACTGGCGAGCTGATCCGCCGCGCGTCCGAACATGACGCTGCCGGTGTCGTCTACACCGAACCGGGTGAATGGCGGCTGATCGCGGCCTTGGGGGACATGCCGCTGAAAACCCACTGCTTGCCGGACACCCGCTTTATCGCGTCCCATCAGGATTTCGATGATTGGGCCGAGGGGCGTAAACAGTTGCGGATGGAGTATTTCTACCGCGAGATGCGCCGCAAAACCGGCCTCCTGATGGACGGCGATCAGCCAGAGGGCGGCAAGTGGAACTATGACCACGACAACCGCAAACCGGCCCCCGATCAGGTCACCTATGGCGGGCCGATGCAATTTACGCCGGACGACACCATCAAAGAGGTGCTGGCGCTGGTCGCGGACCGCTTTGGTGACAACTTCGGTGATCTGGAACCCTTCTGGTTCGCCACCGACACCGGACAGGCGCGCCAGCATCTGACCCAGTGGATCAAGGGCGGTTTGCCCAAGTTTGGCGATTTTCAGGATGCCATGCTCGACGATAACCGTTTTCTCTATCACGCGGTGATCGGGCTTTATATCAACGCGGGCCTGCTTGATCCGTTGGAGGTCTGCCAAAAGGTCGCGCAGGCCTACCGCGACGGTGACGCGCCACTGAACGCCGTCGAAGGGTTCATCCGGCAGATCATCGGCTGGCGCGAATATGTGCGCGGCATCTATTTCCGCGAAGGGCCGGAGTACACCACCCGCAACGCATTGGGCCATGACCGTGCGCTGCCCGCGATGTACTGGGGTGCGGAGACCAAGATGAACTGCATGTCCAAGGCGATCGGCCAAACCAAGGCCGAGGCCTACGCCCACCACATCCAGCGTCTCATGGTGACCGGGAATTTTGCCCTGCTTGCCGGCATTGATCCCGCGCAGGTCCATGAATGGTATCTTGCGGTCTATGCCGACGCCTACGAATGGGTCGAGGCCCCCAATGTGATCGGCATGAGCCAATTCGCCGATGACGGGATCATCGCATCAAAACCCTATATTTCGTCAGGCAACTACATCCACAAAATGTCCGACCACTGTGGTGCCTGCGCCTACCGCGTGCAGGACAAAACAGGCGAAAAGGCCTGTCCTTTCAACCTGCTCTACTGGCACTTCCTAGACCGCCACCGCGAAAGGTTTGAGGGAAACCCCCGCATGGGCAACATGTACCGCGTCTGGGACCGGATGGATGACGCGCGCCGCGAAACAGTCCTGTCCGAAGCCGACGGGTTCCTCAAAAAGCTGGAAGCGGGTGAAAAGGTCTAGGGGCAGGGATAATCAAACGCGGCAACGGGTGCATGTGTTTCAAAAAAGTCTTGCGCCAAGCGAGCGTCTGGTTTGAGCCCAGAGTGTTGAATGCTGCAAACTGCGCAAGTAAGTGAAACGGGGCGGAAAGCGGTCGTTTGCTGCGCTTGGCATAGAGGTCCGCCCTGCGGACACAGCACCAATTCATGCTTCTTGTCTCGATGGCAGAATTTAAACGAGGGCTTTGGCACTCTATTAATGAGCTTGGGGGGTATCATGGTTTCCTGTCGGTTGATGCTACATCAAATTTAGCCGCTTTGATTTACCCCTGATGTATATTTAGCTAATGCAGTACCAGCAGCGAACTAGTGCGTTGGCATGATCAAAATATCAGGAGACACGACAATGAACGCATTCCAGAAAACCCTTGCTGCCGCCACTCTTGGCCTCAGCGTAATCGCAACCAGTGCCGCAGCCGATGATTTGGCCGCCGTGCAAACTTTCTACGACATCTTCACCAACCCAAGCCCTGAAACTCACGCGGCCTTCCTTGCTGCAGCTTCCGAGGATTGGAAAAGCTTTGCAGACTATTCAGGCGAATACCAAGTTCGTGAAGAATACCTGCCCATCTCTGAAGGCATCGCCGCATTCATGCCTGATCTGGAATTCACCATTGAAGCCATGCATCAGGACGGTAACTTTGTGACTGTTCGCAGCCGTTCAAAAGCGACACCCGCAGGCGAGTTTATGGGGATTGACCCTGAAGGCCGCGGCTTTGACATCATGAACATCGATATCCACGAAGTTCGTGATGGCAAGCTTGTGAATCTCTGGCACATCGAAGACTGGGCAACCGCCATGCAGCAAATGTCTGGCCAGTAAGAGCCGCACGACTAAAACGGCGATATTTAAACCCCGAGTTGGCTACATTATTTCAGGCCAGCTCGGGGGCATTTAGTTAGACGTCCCGTTAAGCAGGCAGATTCTGCAGTGCAGCAAGAGGGAAAAGGGCTCACAGTTGCCGTTCGCTGCAAGATGCATCAACGGCAGCGTTGGGCCGACAGCAGACAGTCTCAGCTATTCGCTCAACAACCGCTTTGGGCCTTCCGTTCTGACCTGAACAAAAAAAGGGCCAGAGAAACCTCTGGCCCTTCGCAATTCGTTGTCTGACGTCTTTAGTTTCCGGTCGTTTCCGACACCAAAGCACCGTCGGACCAGATGCCGATGCTTTCCTGCCCTGTGGCATAACGCATCTTGCCTTCGCCTTCGCGGCGGCCACGCACGAAGCCACCTTCATAGACGTCGCCATTGGCATAGGTCGCAACACCGGTGCCGTTGATCACACCGTCCTGCCATTGGCCCACATAGGTAAAGCCATCGGGCAGGGTGATTTCTCCGTCGCCGTTGCGCTGGCCGTTCAGGAACTCACCCACGTAAACCGCGCCATCGGCGTACACCGCCCGGCCCAAACCGTTGCGCTGGCCTTCGGACCACTGGCCTTCATAAACATAGCCGTCAGCATAGGTCATCTTGCCCTGGCCATGGTTGCGGGCATTCAGGAACTCGCCCTCATAGACCAGACCGTTGCCAAGCGTCGCAACACCAACGCCGTTGATCACGCCAGCGTCCCATTCGCCTTCATAGGTTGACCCGTCCGTATAGGTGATTTTGCCGGTGCCATCGGCAAGGCTGTTCACAAAGGTGCCGACGTAAACAGAGCCGTCCGGATAGGTCACCTCGCCTTGGCCTTCAATACGGCCTTCAACCCACTCACCCACATAAACATACCCATCTGTACCGCGGAAAGCGCCTGTGCCATGCCGCAGATCGTTCACAAAGGTCCCTTCATAGACGTCGCCGTTGGCATAGGTGGCCACCCCTTCGCCTTCACGCTTGCCATCGACGAAATTTGCCACATAGACATCGCCATTGGGCTGCGTGAGTGTGCCAGCGCCCTGAATGCGCCCATCGACCCATTCGCCGGTGTAGACCAGACCATCCGCCATGGTCATGGTGCCGGTGCCGTCGCGTTCGCCGGCTCTGAGCGTCCCTTCATAGACTGCACCATCCGGATAGGTGATCTTGCCTTCACCTTCCTTTTCGCCATTCACCCACGCGCCTTCATAGATATAGCCGCCGGGGCTGGTCATGGTGCCGATGCCGTTGTGCATCGCGTTGCGGAATTCGCCCTCGTAGACAACACCGTTGGCATATTCGGCAATGCCTTGCCCGGTAATGTTGCCGTCGACCCATTCGCCTTCAAATGTACCGCCATCCGCAAATGTGATTCGACCCTGGCCTTCGGGCTTGCCTGCGACAAAAGCCCCCTCATAGACTGACCCGTTCGGGAATATCGCTCTGCCTTGGCCGCGAATTTCACCCGCAACCCACTGGCCGGTGTATTCATACCCGTTCGGAAGCCGGTAGGTGCCGGTGCCATCCTGCTTGCCGTCGACGAAGGTTCCTTCATAGACACCGCCGTCATCGTATTGTTTTGTCTGGACATCCTGGGCGAACCCGCTGGAGGCGATGGTTGCGGCCAATATCGCAATAGTCGCAGTCTTTGGTAGTACAAACATCGTCATCCGTCTCTCCGTTCACTTCCGTGTATTTGCAGCTTATGAGAGGAGTTGCCGCCTGACAACGGCCTTGGGCCGAAGTTGTCTAACGGCTTTCCCCCGCGCTTCTTTCTGCTACATGCATGCCAAGGCTTTTGGACAAAACTATGACAAAATTATTTCGCCTTACAATGGCGCAGCTCAACCCGACCGTGGGCGACATCGCGGGCAACGCCGATCAGGCGCGTGCAGCGTGGTCGGCGGGCAAAGCCGCTTGCGCCGATCTTGTCGTGCTACCCGAGATGTTTTTGGTCGGCTACCAGACCCAGGATCTGATCATGAAACCGGCTTTTGTTGCCGATGCCATGGCGCATCTGACGCAGCTTGCCAATGACTGTGCCGACGGTCCCGCCCTGTCGATTGGTGGTCCTGTGCTGGAAGACGGCCGGCTTTATAATGCCTATTTCACGCTGCGCGGTGGTGAGATCGTCGCCCGTGCCCGCAAACACTTCCTGCCCAACTTCAACGTCTTTGATGAGGTACGCCTGTTCAAGAGCGCCGATATCGCGGGGCCCTTTGCGCTCCCAGACGGGCCGCGCATCGGCCACCCCATTTGCGAAGATGCGTGGTACCCCGATGTCTGTGAGGCCATGGTCGAAAGCGGTGCCGAGATTTTGGTGGTCCCCAATGGCTCGCCCTATTTCCGCGATAAGTTCAACATCCGCATGCAGACAATGCTCAACCGCGTGATCGAAAACGATGTGCCGCTTGTCTACCTCAATATGGTCGGCGGACAGGACGACCAGATGTTTGATGGCGGCTCCTTCGTGCTCAATCGTGGCGGCAAATTGGCGGTGCAACTGCCTGTGATGGATGCCACCATCACACACGTCGATTTCGAACGCACCGATGACGGGTGGGTGGCGAAAGAGGGCGAGAAAGCCTCGCTGCCGGATACGCTCGAGCAGGACTACCGCGTGATGGTCGAAGCCTTGCGCGACTACATGCGCAAGACCGGTTTCAAGAAGGTCCTTCTGGGCCTGTCGGGCGGAATCGACAGCGCCATCGTCGCTGCCATTGCCGTCGATGCGCTGGGCGCTGAAAACGTCCGCTGCGTGATGTTGCCTTCCGAATACACGTCCCAAGGCTCGCTCAATGATGCCGCCGCTGCCGCCAAGGCTTTGGGTTGTACCTACGACACAATCAGCATTGCAGGCCCGCGCGCCGCGGTGACCGAGGCCCTCGCGCCACTTTTCGCGGGGCTTACGCCCGACCTGACCGAAGAAAACATCCAGTCGCGTATCCGGGGCCTTTTGCTCATGGCGCAATCGAACAAATTCGGGGAAATGCTGCTGACCACCGGCAACAAATCCGAGGTCGCCGTTGGTTATGCCACGATCTACGGCGACATGGCGGGCGGCTATAACCCGATCAAGGACATGTATAAAACGCGCGTCTTTGCCGCCTGCCGCTGGCGCAATGCCAATCACCGCGACTGGATGTGTGGCCCCGCAGGCATGGTGATCCCCGAAGCCATTATCGACAAACCCCCTTCGGCGGAACTGCGGCCTGACCAGAAAGACGAAGACAGCCTGCCGCCCTATGATGTGCTGGACGGGATATTGGCAATGCTGGTTGATCAAGAGGCCTCGGTCGCCGATTGCGTGGCGGCCGGTTACGCGCGCGAAACTGTCAAACGGGTCGAACACCTGATCTACATCAGCGAATACAAGCGCTTCCAATCGGCCCCGGGGCCACGGTTGTCGGCGCGCGCCTTCTGGCTTGACCGGCGCTATCCGATCGTGAACCGTTGGCGTGATGACAACTGAGACACGGATCAGCGATAGCTTTCGCATCAGGCGCGTGGCAGGCGGTGCTCTGCTGTTTATCAGCCTTCCCTTAAATCTCATCCTTGCACGGTTTGCATGGCCTTCGGTTGAGGATCCGTCCGATGCGCTCTTTTTGCTCGCCGCGCTCCTGCCGGTCGCCTTGGGGCTTTGGGCGGCCTTCCCAAGGCGCAAACCTGCCTTGCGCATGACGATCAGCGATCAGGCCGTGATGCTCCACAACCCACCCAAGACGATCCACCTCGCAGCCCTTCAGAGCATCCGCCTGCGCCGGCCTGCTTTGGCCAACCACGACCAGATCATCTTCAAGGCAGACGAAGATCTCATCGCTTTCAACGTCATCCACCTGACACATGAGGCACCCGATATCATTTCTCTCATCGGGATCCGCCTTGAAAACCAAGGGCGCTACCTGCGCGAAAGACGCTCTGACGTGCTGGGCGCGCGCACAGGTCTGTGGGAGGTGCAGATTGGTGCCGCCTTTGAAAGCAGGCCGTGACCCACGCGAAACCCAAAAGCCGCACCACCAAATCTTCTTCTGTCCGAGCCTCTTTCCATGTGCATTCAAACTTCGGGGTGAGGCGCAGCCGAGGGGCAGCGCCCCTCAACCACCCCTCAACTGGACATCACGCGCATCTCATGGTCAAAGCCCCCCAACAGGAGATGCACCCATGACCACAACCAGATTCGCCCCATCACCCACCGGTTGGATCCATATCGGCAACCTGCGCGCCGCACTTTTCAACTATGCGATTGCCCGCCAGAACGGGGGCACCTTCATCCTGCGCATTGACGACACCGATGGCGAACGCTCCAAGCCCGAATATGTGGAGGGCCTGAAAGAAGACCTGACATGGCTCGGTTTCACCTGGGACCGCGTGGAACATCAATCCGCGCGCATGGAAAACTATCTGGCAGCCAAGCAGAAACTGATCGACATGGGGCGGCTCTATGAATGCTTCGAGACGCCGACCGAGCTCGACCTCAAGCGCAAAAAGCAGCTCAACATGGGCAAACCCCCGGTCTATGACCGTGCGGCCTTGGCGCTCTCGGAGGATGAAAAAAACACACTGCGCGCTGAACGCGGCTCGCATTGGCGCTTCAAACTTGATCACAAACGCATCGAATGGACCGACGGTATTATCGGCGACATCTCGATCGACGCGGCCTCGGTCAGCGATCCTGTGCTTTTCAAGAACGACGGCCAGATCCTCTACACGCTGGCTTCGGTGGTCGATGATACCGAAATGGGCATCACCGATATCGTGCGCGGCTCCGACCACGTCACAAACACGGCCACCCAGATCCAGATGATCGAAGCACTGGGCGGCGCGGTGCCGACATTTGCGCACCATTCGCTCCTGACCGGCCCGCAAGGCGAGGCGCTCTCCAAACGCCTTGGTACACTGGCATTGCGTGACCTGCGCAAACAAGGCATCGCGCCACAAGCGATCCTGTCGCTGATGGCGCGTCTCGGCTCGTCCGAGCCTGTGGAGCTGCGCGCCAATATCGATGAGGTCGTGGCGCATTTCGATCTGTCGAAATTCGGCTCTGCCCCCACCAAATTCGACGCAGCAGATCTGATCCCGCTCACCGCGCGGCATCTGGCGACGCTCGGGTCCGGCGATGTGGCCGATGTCTTGACATCGGCTGGCGTGCCTGCCGATCTGGCTGATCCGTTCTGGCTGCTTGTGCGCGACAACATCAACAGTCTGGACGAAGTTGCCGACTGGTGGGCACTGATGCGCGATGGTGCGACGCCGCTGGTTGATGACGAAGACCGCGATTTCGTGGCGCAGGCTTTCGCTATGTTGCCGCCGATGCCCTATACCGCAGAGACATGGGGCACGTGGACCACTGCTGTGAAAGAGGCCACAGGCCGCAAGGGCAAAACCCTTTTCATGCCCCTGCGCAAAGCCGTCACCGGCCGCGCACGCGGTCCTGAAATGGCCGACGTCATGCCGCTTTTGCAAAAAGCCCCGTCGCTGGATAACGCATAGCGTGCAAAGGCCCCTGCGCCTTTCGGCGGGGGGCCGCGCTCGCCCACGCTCTCACGCGGCGTGATCGGCGTTATTCGCGCGCCCGTAGCACTTGCGCCGGTTTCGCTGCAAGTGGGCCCCACGCAAAGGCCAGCCCCGCCAGCAGCGATGCCAGAACGCCACCTCCGATAATCAGCAAGGCATTGGACCAGATCACGGTATAGCTTGTGTCCATGATAAAGGTCGAAACAGCCCAGCCGCCCAGAATACCCGCGCCAAGTGCCACGCTTCCTGCCGCAAACCCGAGCATTGCCGCACGCAAGGCAAAGCTCAGCATGATCCGCCCGCGCGAGGCGCCCAGCGTTTTCAGCACCGCCGCTTCAAAGGTCCGCGCCCGCTCACCGGCCGCCGCAGCCCCGATCAGCACCAGAAACCCTGTGACAAGCGTGATCAACGCGCCATAGCGTGTCGCAGCCGAGATACCGCCGACCAGTTCGATCACCTGATCAATGGCATCACGAATACGGATCGCAGTAATATTGGGATAGGCCGTTGCCAGATCGCGCAGAATCGCGGCCTCGGCATCGGGGGTGGCATAAACGGTCGAAATCCAGCTATGGGGTGCCCCCGCCAGGGCGCCCTGGTTCATTGCGAGCACAAAGCCGATCCCTGCATCTTCCCAACTGACATTGCGAAAACTCGTCACTTCGCCGGTGATGTCACGGCCCAGAATATTTACAGTCATCATGTCGCCCAGTTGCAGGCCGATCTCTGCCGCTTCTTCGGCGGCAAAGCTGATCTGGGGTGGCCCGTCGTAGCCTTCAGGCCACCATTCCCCTGCGGTGATCTCGGTGCCACTGGGCTGCGCGTCAGCATAGGTGATCCCGCGGTCCCCGCGCACGACCCAGTGACCGCCGGCCACTTCTTCCGCGGGGCGGCCATTGATCTGCGTAATAATTCCGCGCAGCATCGGTGCTGTGTCATACCGGCTCACGGCATCATCCGCATCAAGCCGCGCACCAAAACCTTCGATCTGGTCAGGCTGAATATCCACAAAGAAATAGCTGGGTGCCACGGCAGGCAGATCATCCGAAAACGATGTGCGCAGGTTCCCGTCAATCTGGCCGACCGCCGCCAGCACCGTCAGGCCCAGCCCCAGTGACAGGACGACCGATGTCGCCTCACCCCCCCGCGCACCAATCGCACCAAAGGCCAGACGCAGGGCAGGGCGCCCGCGTGTCGGTTTGCGAAACCGCCGCGCAATCCAGCGGATGGCGATAGCGGCAAGCACCAGAATGGCCAGCGCGCCCGCAATTCCGCCAGCGGTCCAGAGCGTCAGGAACACGGTGCCGGAAAACAGGATCGCAGCCCCGATCAATCCGGCCAGTAACACGGCAATTGCCACCAGATAGCGCCGTGCGGGCAGGGTGGCACTGGCAGCAAAGGCATCACGAAACAGGGTTGCAGCCCGAATATCCTCGGTCTTGGCCAGTGGCCAAAGGGTAAAGATCAGTGCGGCCAGCAGGCCGTAGACCGCTGCCTCGAAAAGCGGTGCCGGATAAACGGCAAAGACCGCCGGAATGGGCAATTGTGCCTCAATCACGGGGGCAAGCAGCACCGGTAATCCCGCGCCAATCACCAGCCCCAGAAACACGCCTGCAAGGGTCAACACACCAATCTGTATGAAATAGGTCTGAAAGATCACCTTACGGGTCGCGCCCAACGTTTTCAGCGTGGCAATGACTTGTGTCTTGCCTGCCAGATAGGCCCGCACCGCTGCCGACACACCCACGCCGCCAACTGCCAGACCGGATAGGCCCACAAGGATCAGAAACGCGCCGATCCGGTCCACGAATTGCGCGACACCGCCCGCACCACGGCGGCTATCGCGCCAGCGCAAACCACTGTCGCGAAACTGCGCCTCGGCGCTGTCTTCCAGTGCTTGCAGGTCTGCGCCCTCGGGCAAATCCAGCCGGTATTGCGTGGAAAACAACGTCCCCTCGACGATCAGACCCGAGTTTGCCAGATCGGCAGTCTTTACAATCGTGCGCGGCCCTAGGCCAAAACCACCCGCGGCATTATCCGGATAGCGATCCAGAATGGCTCGTAGGGTAAAATCCTGTTCGCCCAACCTGAAACGATCACCAGGGGCCAGTGCCAGCCTATCGGCCAGCACCCGTTCCATAACCCCGCCATGATCGGCCAGCGCTTCTGCCAGCGGGATCGGCGGATCAAGCGTCACCTGACCAATCAACGGATAGAGATCATCAACCGCACGAATTTGCGTGAGCCCGCGCTCTGCCGCGCCACCGCGTTCCACCACCGCCATCGAGCGGAAATCAACCGTTTCCGACACGCGCGTCGCAATGCTGTTCAGCCAGCCCAGTTCGTCCGCGCGCGCGAACCGATAGGTAAACTCGACTTCGGCATCGCCGCCCAAGAGCGCCGCACCATCCCGCGCCAACCCCGCCTCAATGCCTGCACGCACGGTGCCAACAGCCGCGATTGCCGCGACACCCAGTGCCAGACAGGCCAGAAGCACACGAAAACCGCGCAAGCCGCCGCGCAATTCGCGCGCGGCAAACCGTGATGCAATTGCAAGGCTCATTCCGCAGCCTTTGCGACAGGGCTGTCGATGCGCCCGTCACGCAGACGGATCACACGGTCACAGCGTGCGGCCAGTTCATTGGCGTGTGTCACCAAAATCAAGGTTGCCCCGTGGCGGTCCCGCAGATCAAACAGCAGATTGATAATGGCAGCGCCGTTCGTTTCATCCAGATTGCCCGTCGGCTCATCCGCCAGCAAAATCTTGGGGCGCGGGGCCGAGGCGCGCGCCAGAGCCACCCGCTGCTGCTCACCGCCCGACATCTGGTTGGGGTAGTGATCCATGCGATTGCTAAGCCCGACAGCCTCTAACTCGGCGGCCGCCCGTGCAAATGCGTCCTTCGCGCCGGCCAATTCCAGCGGGGTTGCGACATTTTCAAGCGCCGTCATCGTCGGGATCAGGTGGAAAGATTGGAACACCACCCCCATATGATCCCTACGAAAGAGGGCAAGCTGGTCTTCGTTCATCGCCGTCAGGTCCTGCCCCAAGGCCGTGATGACGCCCGATGACGCCTGTTCCAGCCCGCCCATCAACATAAGGAGCGATGACTTGCCCGACCCACTTGGCCCCACCAAACCCAGCGTCTCGCCGCTGGCCACCTCAAGCGAGATGTCATGCAGAATGTCGACGCGGCCTGCGTTTCCGTCCAGCGACAGGTTCGCATGGGAAATGGAGAGAACAGGATCGGTCATCATGGGCGCCTTATGTCGGATCAATGCCTTTGCATATGGGGCCGTTTCGCGCTGCAGCAACCTTCTCGCGGCGGTTTTGCTGACCACAACGCTGGCACAGGCAGAGACTGTCACAATCGCGGCCTTGGGTGACAGCCTGACACAAGGCTACGGGCTGCCGCAGGCCGAGGGTTTTGTGCCGCAACTGCAGACGTGGCTCACAGAGCAGGGCGCGGATGTGAACGTCATCAACGCAGGCGTATCGGGTGACACCACAGCAGGCGGGCTCAGTCGTGTCGGCTGGACACTCACCCCCGAGGTTGACGCGATGATCGTGGCATTAGGCGGTAATGACTATCTGCGCGGTCTTGATCCGGCGATCAGCCGCGCGAATCTCGATGGTATTCTTGCGGCAGGGCAAGAGGCCGGTGTGGCAATGCTTTTGGTGGGGCTGACGGTCGGGGGCAACTATGGGCAGGACTACAAGCAGGACTTCGAAGGCATGTACGTTGATCTTGCCGCAAAATACGACGTTCCCCTTTACCCCGACTTTCTGGGCGCATTGCGCGCAGAGGCGGGCACGCAAGATGCCGCGCGCGCATATTTGCAAGCTGACGGAATTCACCCCAACCGTGAAGGCGTTTCCCTCATCACGGCCGCCATCGGGCCTTCTGTGCTCGCGCTGGCCAATGCTGCCCCCTAACCGTTCAGTGCAGCGCGATCCGTCACAAACAAAAATGGGCGCCAAACGAAGGCGCCCATCCGAACATAAAAACTGATCAGCCTGCTTTAGTCGGCAAGCGTCAGGTTCACAGCGCTTTCGCGTCCATCGCGGCCTGCTTCGATGTCAAAGTTGACCTTCTGGTCATCCTTGAGACCTGTCAGACCCGACCGCTCGACTGCTGAAATATGGACGAAAACGTCCTTGCTGCCCCCATCGGGCGCGATGAAACCATAACCTTTGGTGGTGTTGAACCATTTGACAGTGCCTGAAGCCATGTCCTTGTTTCCTTTATATTCTCCGCTCGCGGGACTGCAGCGGACCGGCTCGGTCAAACGTGATCGAGAGACTGGGCCGTAAGGGAAACAGTGGTCGATAGGTCAACGTTGCACTAGTATGGTGCCACATTAGACGTATAAAATCAAGAAAACTTGGTGATTGTCCGCGCTTCGCGTACATATCGGTGGCGAGCGCGCGCCAGGGCGCGCGCTACAGCCTTCTTTTCAAAATTCGCTTATGCGAGTGCGAGGTTCACAGCAGATTCGCGGCCATCACGGCCAGCTTCGATGTCAAAAGTTACCTTTTGGTCATCCTGCAAGCCAGTCATGCCCGAACGCTCAACAGCGGAGATGTGAACGAAAACGTCCTTAGATCCACCATCGGGTGCGATAAAGCCGAAGCCTTTAGTTGTGTTGAACCATTTCACGGTGCCAGTAGCCATCGTGTTTTTCCTTTAGTATCAATGCTGTCCGCGAGATTGCGACAGCTTGGCTTAGTCAGTGTCAAGATCGAGAGACTGTAGCCGAAAGGGAAAACAGTGGTCGAGTTGCATAACGTCTGCACCCCCCATGTGAGGGGTGTCGCCTCAAAAAGCAAGTGAATTCTCAAGAAAAACAGGTGTGGGCGGAAAACCGTCGGCATATTGCCGTCTCCGAAAGTGCCGTGCTGTCCGAATGGATTATGTCGACTTACTGGTGCGCCTTCCGCGTGCGACAGCGGTATCGCGTTTGATCGTGTGCCGCAGCCAATGCGGTTTGCGATTCACCTTATGGTCGGAGTGCGCTGCCCAAGCCGCCTGTCATGAAATCACCTTATAGCGCCCTTCTTTTGCGTTAGATGGTTGGCAATCATTGCATAAGGTAATTATAGTTTACGAATTGGCGACAGTATTGTGGCTTTTTTGGGTCTTTTGGCGTCGTCAACTTGCCTTGGCTGCCATTAAGGTGACACATAGAGGGATAAGGGGCGTCTGCGTCTCTTATAGGACCAGTTGGATCTGTTTGATCAAAGGATGACGTTATGACCGTGAAAGAGATTAACCAAGCGTTTGAAAGCTGCCTGACAAGCAAAAGCAACTACGCGGCTCTTGTGTATAACCTCTACGAATTGGAATGTTCTGACAAGTTGATTGAAGCAATCGTTGTTGGCGCATTGGGTGAGACGGTCCGCAGCCGTATCGTACCGCTGCTCACCATGGTGCGTGCCTATGAAAACCTGACGTCGTCCGAGCAAATCGACATGCTCTACGCAATCGTCGACAAGCAGGACACACCTGCACAGGACGATACGCTCGACAAGCGCCTGACAGCATAAACCAATCAAACCGCATCCTGTTTTCCCTCCTTTAAGCGGAACGGGGAAACTCTGGCCCGGTGGCCCGTTCAATATACCATGACATCCCGCGTTTGTTGCCACAGCGCTTGCAGACAAAGTCCTTGGCGACAGTCTCAAGCGGGAGATGTTCGTGAAAGCGCGCATAGATGACATGGGGTGCCACCCGATAGGCCTTGTGGCAGGCTGGGCAGGATACCACCAGTAAATCACGTCCGGTCAGGTGATGCACCCTAACGGCGAACTTCAATCCAAGCGTGACCGGTTCATATGGCATTCCGCAAAGCTACAAGAATGTTCACGCTATGTTCTAGTGCAAATCTCGTATCCTCACGCAAAAAAGATCAGCCATCTGTCAGGTGTTGTCCGCGTGGCCCAAGCGGCACCGTCATCCTGCGTCACTATCCGCATTGACGAGGCGCAAAAACCCCACCATATCCCAGTTATGACAGACCTTTCGCACATCCGTAATTTCTCGATCGTTGCCCATATCGACCACGGGAAATCGACCCTTGCAGACCGCTTGATCCAATCCACCAATACGGTGGCTGAACGGGATATGAAGGCGCAGCTTCTCGATAGCATGGATATCGAGCGCGAGCGCGGTATCACGATCAAGGCAAACACGGTGCGGATCGACTATCTCGCCGATGATGGCAAGAAATATGTCTTGAACCTGATCGACACCCCCGGTCACGTGGACTTCGCCTATGAGGTCTCGCGCTCGATGCGTGCGGTCGAAGGCTCGCTTCTGGTGGTCGACAGCACCCAAGGCGTCGAGGCGCAGACGCTGGCCAACGTGTATCAGGCCATCGACGCGGACCACGAAATCGTACCGGTCCTGAACAAGATCGACCTGCCCGCGTCAGAATGTGACCGTGTCGCCGAACAGATCGAAGACGTGATCGGCATCGATGCATCTGGCGCCATCCGCGTCAGCGCGAAAACCGGCATCGGCATCCACGAAACACTAGAGGCCATCGTCAACCTGCTGCCCGCCCCCACAGGCGACCGCGACGCGCCGCTGAAGGCGATGCTGGTCGATAGCTGGTACGACAGCTATCTGGGCGTCATCGTGCTGGTGCGGATCATCGACGGCGTGATGAAAAAGAACGACCGCGTCAAATTCATGTCCAACGGGGCTGTGCACGGCATCGACAAGATCGGCGTCTTCCGCCCCCAGATGCAGGACGTGGCCGAACTGGGCCCCGGTGAGATCGGCTTTATCACAGGCTCGATCAAACAGGTCCGCGACACCCGCGTCGGCGACACCATCACATCCGAGAAAAAGGGCGTCGAAAAAGCACTCCCTGGCTTTAAACCCGCACAACCGGTGGTGTTCTGCGGCCTCTTCCCCGTCGACAGCTCCGAATTCGAGGACCTGCGCGACGCCATCGACAAGCTCGCCCTGAACGACGCGTCCTTCAGCCACGAGATGGAAACATCCGCCGCCCTCGGCTTCGGCTTCCGCTGCGGCTTCCTCGGGCTGCTGCACCTCGAAGTTATCCGCGACCGGATCGAGCGGGAATATGACATCGAGCTGATCACGACCGCGCCTTCCGTGGTCTACCACGTCTATATGCGCGACGGCGAGATGATCGAACTGCACAACCCCGCCGATATGCCCGACCTGACCCATGTGGGCCATATCGAGGAGCCGCGCATCAAGGCGACGATCCTTGTCCCCGATGATTATCTGGGCGATGTGCTCAAACTCTGCCAGGACCGCCGCGGCGTGCAGCTTGACCTGACCTATGCAGGCTCCCGCGCCATGGTGGTTTACGATCTGCCGTTGAACGAGGTGGTGTTTGATTTCTACGACCGCCTGAAATCCGTGACCAAGGGCTATGCGTCTTTTGATTACCAGATGACAGGCTATCAGCAGGACAATCTGGTGAAAATGTCGGTGCTGGTGAACGACGAACCCGTCGATGCGCTCTCCATGATGGTGCACCGCGACCGCGCCGAGATGCGGGGCCGCGCGATGGTGGAAAAGCTCAAAGACCTGATCCCGCGCCACATGTTCAAAATCCCGATCCAGGCGGCCATCGGCGGCAAGGTCATCGCCCGCGAAACACTCTCTGCACTGCGCAAGGACGTGACGGCCAAATGCTACGGCGGCGACGCGACGCGCAAACGCAAGCTGCTGGACAAGCAGAAGGCCGGTAAGAAAAAGATGCGGCAGTTCGGCAAAGTGGATATCCCGCAGGAAGCGTTTATTTCGGCGTTGAAGATGGATGGGTGATCGTGTGCAGGCATTCGCTCGGCTCGGAGCGGGTGCTACTACGATGGCAGCCTTGGTTTGGCTATTGTGGCCTGAGAATTTGTCTGTCCTTTCGGACCCAGAGCCTTGGTTTGCTTTTGCGACGGCTTGCGTCTTCTGGATTTTCACGGAGTTCAAGACAGTGGAGAAATCCAAGGCGACAGAAAATGATGTTCGTGTTGCTAGAGAGCTTTTGGAGTTGCACGCAGGACAATTTAGGTTCTTGTTGAAAGAAACTGATCTTTGGCAGTTTATCTCTTCAGAATATTATACAAACCTCGGTAACTTCTGCGACCGTTGGGATAGGGAAGTGTTGTTCTTTCATGACCAACAACTCAATCAACAGCTTGAAAAGCTTGTTAAAGAATTATCTGAACTGCATAACAAAATAGCGATGAATACTGTGCCAGTCCTGCTCGGTGGAGAGTTCAAGACGGGATTCAAACAGACTCGCTATGTTTCCGAAGATGAATATGATAAACTTCGCGCAAAATCGAAGGAAGCAAATTCACTAGCTTCTACGGCTTGGCAAACACTGGATGAAATAGTCTCGAAGGTTCGCCGTACCATTCCCGAAGCCACTGTGAAACCATTGTGACGTAGACGGTCTCTTGAAGATATTACCGTAGGGTGGGTGAAACCCATGCGCCTGACAAACAACCCCTCACGCGTGGGTTTCACCCACCCTACGGAAACTTGAATATGGCCAATCTTCGGGGCTGTTGACCAAACCGTGTTTCACGGGGTTCCACCGACAATAATCCAAGTGCGCCTGAAAATCATCGGCATCACGTATCGCGTGTTCCCAAAACCGCCTTTGCCAGATGCCCTTTTCGCCACGCGCAACCTTGCTGGGCGAGGGCGTGCCGGTTGCGCGGCAATGCTGTGAAAACCGCGCCTTGATCTTTTTCCATCTGATCGAGAAATCCGCATCATCCGGCGGCAACGTCCAAACTGCATGAATGTGGTCGGGCAAGATCACCATAGCGTCACAGCCAATGGGATGTTCACGCGTAACGGATGCATAGACGGACCGCAGCAAATCAATCTCGTCCACCAAAGTGGTGGCGGTCCGATCCGCAAGCGTGACCGTAAAGAAATAGGTCCCACCCGGAACATAAAGGCGACGATAGCGCGACATGGTGCCACCATCGGCAAAGATGGTTAACAACTCGTAGGGTGGGTGAAACCCACGCGCATTCGGATGAAGTCACGATGCCTGGGTTTCACCCACCCCGCACCTCCCGCCACGCATCCTCATCTACTGCCTTCAACCGCGCGAGCGCGGCTGCGGCCTCGGCCCGCAGCGCCGCTTTCGCGTCAGCTTTCGCTGCTTCCACCTGTTCTACCAACGCGTCGATTTCGGGCAGGGGCGTGTCTGTGGCGGCCGAGAGAGCCTGCAGGGCCTCGAGCACTTTGCCGAGTTGTTTGCCGTAGCTCGCGACCTCGCGCACGACCTTTTCCTCGATCGCAGGGCTGCCTTTGATATCAGGGGACAGAAAGCGCGGCGTGATCTCTTGGGTCACGTCACCGGAAAAGGGTGCGCGGAAAATCGGGGACCAGATGTCAAACGGGGTCGGCATAGCAATACTCCTGATAAAAATACCAGAAGTATCGCTGCAGTGCAGAAATTCTGTCAAGTGGGCAGGCGGGCTGCCCTTGCCCCGCCCTTAGAGCGAGCGGTCGATGGCCGCGCCCGCGTTGGTGATATCACGCCCAACCCCTTGGACGGTTTCACAAGCGGCAAGACCAAGGATGGCGATGATCAGGGCGATACGGGTCATGGAAGGCTCCTTCGAGAGTGATGTTTTGGCAATCCTAGCACCGCCCCCCGCCGTGGCAAGAGAGTGCATCGCGGATGTACAGGCTGTGTACGCGTTGTGTACAGGATGTTCATTCCAGAAATGCGCTGACCGCCGCTGCGAACTCGCGCGGTTTTTCAGCATGCAGCCAGTGCCCCGCGCCGGGAATTTTGGCAAAGATCGCACCCGGGAAAAGCGCCTTGATCTGCGGCCGTGCCTCGCGCTGGACATAGGGCGAATTGGCCCCCGACAGGAAAAGCGTCGGTCCGTCGAATTGACCTGAGACATCCGGAAATCCGATGATCTTGTCCATCTCGGCGGCCAGTACATCCAGATTAAGCCGCCAGCGTTTCTCTTTCATATCAAGGCTTTGGAGCAGAAATTCCGCCACCCCTGGTTCCAGCCCCGTCAGTTGCGCCTTGGCGTCCCCGCGGCTTTCGATACCTGCCAGATCAACACCCCGCATCGCTGCAATCGGCCCCATCTGGCTATGGGTATAGGTCACAGGCGCGATATCGGCGACGACCAGCCGGTTCACCAGCGCCGGCTGCGTCAGCGCCAGCACCATCGCCGCCTTGCCGCCCATGGAATGCCCCATGACATCAGTGGGTTGGGTGATAACCCCGGCCAGATCGGCCGCCATATCAGGATAGCTGTGGCTGTCATACCACGCGCTGCCCGCATGATTGCGCATATCAACGGTGATCACGGGCCGCGTGGCCGCCAACCGCTTGGCAATCACCCCCCAGTTCCGCGCGGACCCGAACAGCCCATGCGCGATCAGCAAAGGTGTGCCCGCAGGCCCGTCATATGTCACCGTGTTCAACATGCATCGGACGCTACCTGTCTGCGCCATCAGGTGCCAGAGGGATTGAGCAAATTTCCGACACGCACTAACGGTTGCCCCATGGCAGAAACGATGCGTCAAATGGTGGATGAGGTGCGTGCCGCGTTGCAGGACAAGCTGCGCGTGCGTGGGGGCACATTGGAAAAACAGATCCGCAGGGCAGGGCGCCAATTGCCCCGCCACGTCCGCAATGATGCCACCTATCTGGCGCAGGCCGTGGCGCTGAGTGACAACCCCAAACTTGCGCGTATGATCGATATGGCCAAGGCCCAAAAAGCCCATCGCAATATACTGGCCCATCTGGAGACGGTCGATATTGGCGCGCAAAGACGCAATGCCGCGCTGAATATGCTGGCATCGGTCATGTTTGCATTGCTGATGACGGGGGTTTTGCTGCTTGGCGTGCTGTGGGTGCGCGGGTTTATCTAGGCAGCGGGGGTGCTGCCCGGCGTTGCCGCCGGGCTGCTTGATCTTTTACAGGTTCGGATAAATCGGGAAGCGGTCACAGAGCGCTTCGACTTCGGCGCGCACTTTGGCTTCGACGTCGCCGTTGCCGTCCTCACCATTGGCGGCCAGACCTTCGGTCACTTCCACGATCCAGTCCGCGATCTGGCGGAATTCAGGTTCGCCAAAGCCGCGTGTCGTACCGGCGGGTGACCCCAGACGGATACCGGATGTGACCATCGGGCTTTCCGGATCAAAGGGGATGCCGTTTTTGTTGCAGGTGATATGGGCGCGCTCCAATGCCTTTTCGGTCGCGTTGCCTTTGACGCCTTTGGGGCGCAAATCAACCAGCATCAGGTGCGTGTCGGTGCCGCCGGTGACGATATCGAGGCCACCTTTCATCAACTGGTCGGCCAGCGCCTGCGCGTTTTTGACAACCTGTTCCTGATAGGTCTTGAATTCAGGGCGCAGTGCCTCGCCAAAGGCGACAGCCTTGCCTGCGATCACATGCATCAGAGGGCCGCCCTGAATGCCCGGGAATATGGCCGAGTTGAACTTCTTCGCCAGTGCCTCGTCATTGGTCAGGATCATACCGCCGCGAGGGCCGCGCAGGGTTTTGTGCGTTGTCGTTGTCGCGACATGTGCGTGCGGGAAAGGCGAGGGGTAGAGGCCAGCGGCCACAAGACCTGCGAAATGCGCCATATCCACCAGAAGATAGGCCCCGACGCTGTCCGCGATTTCGCGCATTTTTGCAAAGTCGATGATGCGCGGAATGGCCGAGCCACCGGCGATGATCAGCTTGGGCTGATGTTCGGTTGCCAGTTCCTGTACCTGATCATAATCCAGCAGGCTGTCCTGCTGACGCACGCCGTACTGGATGGCGTTATAAATCTTGCCTGACTGGTTGGGTTTGGCACCATGTGTCAGGTGGCCACCCGCATCAAGCGACATGCCGAGGATGGTGTCGCCCGGCTTGATCAGCGCCTGAAAGACACCCTGGTTAGCCTGAGAGCCGGAATTGGGCTGCACATTAGCAAAACTGCAACCGAAGAGCTCGCAAGCGCGCTCAATGGCGAGGTTCTCGGCCACATCCACGTGCTCGCAGCCGCCGTAATAGCGCCGGCCAGGGTAGCCTTCGGCGTATTTATTCGTCATCACGCCGCCTTGCGCTTCCATCACGGCGGCGCTGACGATGTTTTCAGACGCGATCAGTTCGATCTCTTTGCGCTGGCGTTTCAACTCTGCTTGCATCGCGGCGTGCAGCGCCGGATCGCGCGTTTCCAGTGTTTCGGTGAAAAATCCGTTGTCGCGGACAGTGACGTTCATGGGTGCATCCCCCCTAAAGGTGCCAAAAAATAACAGACTTGCGCCCTCTTACCCTAGGTCGTGCCGCGCCAAAAGCATCAAAACGACCAAGATGTTTATGAGCGCGCCAATAAGGGTTTCGTATCGGCGGCTTGCGTTTCGGGTCCGATCACCGCACAACTTATCGGAACTGAAAGGTTTTTACGTCATGCCGCGCCCCAAGATCGCCTTTGTCGCCAGTCCCGTGCCGATTGCACAAAACGCCTTGCGCGCTTTGGCCGCAAAGCATGGGGACGTGCCGCAGGATGAAGCGGATGTGATCGTTGCCCTCGGGGGGGATGGTTTCATGCTCCAGACCCTGCATGCCACGCAGGGATTGGATGTGCCTGTCTACGGGATGAACCGCGGCACTGTCGGGTTCTTGATGAATGAATATCATGCAGATGATCTGCAGACGCGGCTGGATGAGGCCGAAGAAGAGGTGATCAACCCGCTCACCATGACAGCGCTGACCGTTGATGGCGCAATGCATGAGGCGCTGGCAATCAACGAGGTCAGCCTGCTGCGCGCGGGTCCGCAGGCGGCAAAGCTGCGGATCACGGTGGATGGCAAGCTGCGCATGAATGAACTTGTCTGCGACGGCGCGCTGGTGGCAACCCCTGCGGGGTCGACCGCCTATAACTACTCCGCCCACGGGCCGATTCTGCCCATCGGGTCGGACGTTCTGGCGCTCACCGCCATGGCCGCCTTCCGCCCCCGCCGCTGGCGCGGGGCGCTGTTGCCGAAACGGGCTGTCGTGCGGTTCGATGTGATTGATCCGGGCAAACGCCCCGTGATGGCCGATGCCGACGGGAAATCGGTGCGCGATGTGGTGAGTGTGGAAATCCACTCGGAACCGTCGATCCGCCACCGGATCCTGTTCGATCCGGGGCACGGGCTGGAAGAGCGGCTGATCAGGGAACAGTTTGCTTGAGGGCGTCGAATGACTACGATGCGAGATTGAGAACCGTTTAGAATAGTATCAGCATCGGCATTAGAGGACGGATGACGATTTTGCATTTGGTCAAACGCTTTTTTCCCATCTCATTGTCCAGAAATGGGTGAACTGGTTGCTCTTCTCGTCCTGCTCGCTGTCGGTGGGATTATTCGCCTCTTGATGGGGCCAACTCCGGGCGAGCAGCTTATCGACACAAACAAGGGCGATGTTATCTCATTAAATGATCTTACGAATATCTCGACACTTGGAAACAACGCTGTGCATGCAGTCTTGGTCCGACAAAGCGGAAACATCTATCGCGATTTGGGAACTTTCGTTTCAGCCGAAGCGGCGCTTGCCGAAATTGCGAAGTCCTTTCGAAGGGCGAAAGTTGACGAGGTCCGCGTGACACACGCTGACGAAAATGCAATTGCAGTATATCGTTGTGTTTATAGCGATATAGGGCGTGCCGAGGGAAAGAAACTCGGTGGAGCGCGGATTGTTAGGGTGGGTGAAGATCGGGAGCGGTGGCTAACGGTTTGATATGACTGATGTCGGTTGTATCCGCCTACACCAACGAGCGTACCTGCTAAGAAACGGTCCCATCCACCATTTGCGACCTAGCCCCCAGCATACCCCAGCGGCTTCAATGCCTCTTTGATCTCGTCCAGAATCGCCGGATCATCAATGGTCGCGGGCATTTTGAAGTCTGCGCCATCTGCAATCTTGACCATTGTCGCGCGCAGGATCTTGCCCGACCGTGTTTTTGGCAGGCGGTCTACCACGGCGACCAGTTTGAACGCAGCCACGGGGCCGATCGTATCGCGCACCCGTTTGACGCAGTCTTTCACGATCTGTTCGGGCGTCGTTTCACAGCCTTTGTTGAGGCAGACAAACCCCATGGGCAGCTGTCCCTTGAGCTCATCCGTCACACCGATCACCGCGCATTCGCCAACGTCGGGATGCCCCGCCAGCACCTCTTCCATCGCGCCGGTCGAAAGCCTGTGGCCCGCTACGTTGATCACATCATCGGTGCGCGCCATGATGTAGAGATAGCCGTCCTCATCAATCATGCCCGCATCGCCGGTTTCATAGTAACCCGGGAAGGTGGTCAGGTAGGATTTCACGAACCGCTCTTCGGCGTTCCAGAGTGTCGGCAACGTGCCCGGGGGCAGGGGCAGTTTGACAGCAATGGCACCCAATTCGCCGGGTTTCATCGGGTGGCCCGCTTCGTCCAGAATTTGCACGTCGTAGCCAGGCATCGCGACAGTGGGCGAACCGATCTTGACGGGCAGCGCCTCGATCCCTGCAGGGTTGCCTGCAATGGTATAGCCCGTTTCGGTCTGCCACCAGTGATCATAGACCGGCACGTTCATGACGCGCTGGGCCCATTCAATCGTGTCAGGGTCCGCCCGTTCACCTGCCAGATAAAGTGCGCGCAGGCATGAGATATCGTAGTTCTTGATCAACTCGCCCTTGGGGTCTTCGCGTTTGATCGCGCGGAAGGCGGTGGGGGCGGTGAAGAAGGATTTGACGTTGTACTCTTCAATGACGCGCCAGAAGGTGCCTGCGTCGGGCGTGCCAACGGGCTTGCCCTCGAAAACGACCGTAGTGTTGCCGTGGATCAAGGGCGCGTAGCAGATATAGGAATGGCCCACGACCCAGCCCACATCTGACGCAGCCCAGAAGACATCGCCGGGATCGACGTTGTAGATGGCCTTCATTGTCCAGTTCAGCGCCACAAGGTGGCCCGCGGTAGGGCGCACAACCCCTTTGGGCGCGCCGGTCGTGCCCGAGGTGTAGAGGATATAGGCGGGGTGATCGCCTTTGACGGGCACACATTCCGCAGGTTCAACACCGGCCTGAAACCCGTGCCAGTCGTAGTCACGCCCCTCGATCAGGGCGGCAACTTCCTGTTCGCGCTGAAAGATGACGCAGAAATCGGGCTTGTGCGTCGCCATTTCGATGGCTCCGTCCAGCAGAGGCTTGTAATGCACGACGCGCCCGGGCTCGATCCCGCAGGACCCTGCGATGATCGCCTTGGGGGTAGCGTCATCAATGCGCACTGCCAGTTCGTTTGCCGCAAAGCCCCCAAATACAACCGAGTGGATCGCGCCCAAACGCGCAGAAGCCAGCATCGCCTCGAGCGCTTCGGGGATCATCGGCATGTAGATGATGACGCGGTCACCTTTCTCGACGCCTTTGGCGCGCAAGGCCCCGGCAAGCGAAGCGACGCGTGTCTGCAATTCCGCATAGGTGATGGTGTGCTTGGTCTGGGTGACGGGGCTGTCGTAGATAATAGCCGTCTGTGCGCCGCGCCCGTTTTCTACATGGCGGTCAACGGCGTTGTAGCAGGTGTTTACCTCGGCGTCGGTAAACCAGCGGTAGAGCGGGGCCTTGCTGTCATCAAGTGCCTTTGTAGGCGGGGTGACCCAGTCAATCGATTTGGCCTGCTCCATCCAGAAACCTTCCGGATCGTTCTGCCACGCGCCATAAACCTCAGCATATCCCATGTCGTCCTCCCAAACGTATTGGCAGGATTGTTACGGTTCGGGTCAAGCCTCTGCAAGCATCGCTGCGGCGCAAATGACCGATCTAGTCAAAAACTTGACTAGCCGTAATGCGCCACGGGTGTCCCTGCGATGGCGGACATGTTCAAAAGGCCGCGCGCGGTGATGGATGGTGTCACAATATGACAGCGGTTGCCCATCCCCATCAGGATCGGCCCGACCTCGAGCCCGCCCCCCTTCATCTTCAGGATATTGCGCACGCCAGAGGCGGCATCTGTGTTGGCAAACACAAGCGTGTTTGCAGCGCCCGGCAGGTGCGCCGCAGGGAAGACGCGGTTGCGCAGTTCCACATCCAACGCGGCATCGACATGCATTTCGCCCTCATAGGCAAAATCACGTGGCGCGCTGTCGAGGATTTCCATCGCCGCGCGCATCCGGCGTCCGCTGTCGCTTTCAAGGTTGCCGAACTGGCTGTGCGAACACAGTGCGATTTTCGGATCAACACCAAAGCGGCGCACGTGCCGTGCCGCCCCGATCACCGTCTCGGCGATTTGTGCGGGCGTGGGTTCGGGATGCACTTGGGTGTCGGCAATAAAGAGCGGGCCATCCTCAAGGATCATCAGCGACAGACCCGCAATGGGGTGATAGCCGTCAGTGCCCAGCACCTGACTGACGTAGTTGAGGTGCCAGAGATACTGGCCAAAGGTGCCGCAGATCATGCTGTCGGCTTCGCCACGGTGCACCATGACGGCGGCAATCGCGGTGCTGTTGGTGCGCATCACGGCCTTGGCCAGATCAGGGGTCACCCCCCTGCGAGCCATCAGATCGTGATATGTGCCCCAATAATCCCGATAGCGCGGGTCGTCCTGAGGGTTCACGATACTGAAATCCACACCCGGTCTGATTTTCAGGCCCGCGCGTTCGCAGCGCGCCGCGATCACCTCGGGGCGGCCGATCAGGATTGGTGTGTCGGTGGTTTCTTCCATAATCGCCTGAGACGCACGCAGTACGCGCTCGTCCTCGCCTTCGGCAAAGACGATCTGGCGGGTGACTGTGCGCGCGGCCTCGAACACGGGGCGCATGATCATGGCAGACTTGAAGACGGAACCGTCAAGCGCAGCCTTGTAGGCCTTCATATCGTCGACAGGGCGGGTGGCGACACCGGTTTCGATTGCTGCTCCGGCGACGGCGCTGGCGACAACACCCATCAGGCGCGGATCAAAGGGTTTCGGGATCAGATAATCGGCCCCGAAAGTGAGCTTCTCGCCTTGATAGGCGGCGGCGGCTTCGGCGCTTGTCGTGGCGCGGGCAAGTGCTGCGATGCCTTCAACGCAGGCGATTTTCATCTCGTCGTTGATCTCGGTCGCGCCGACGTCCAGCGCCCCGCGGAAGATGAACGGAAAGCACAAGACGTTGTTGACCTGGTTCGGGAAATCACTGCGTCCCGTGGCGATGATCGCGTCGGGATTGACCGCACGCGCCGCTTCGGGATCAATTTCAGGGTTGGGGTTGGCCAATGCAAAAATAATTGGCCGCTCGGCCATTTTAGCAACCATCTCGGGCTTGAGAACGCCGGGGCCGGAGAGGCCAAGAAACAGGTCAGCATCCGCGATCACGTCGTCCAGTGTCTTGGCCGTTGCGCCTTGGGCGTATTCGGCCTTTTGTGGCGTCATGTCTTTTTCGCGGCCTGCGTAGACAAGGCCCTCGATATCGCAAAGATAAACGTTCTCGCGCTTCACGCCCAGTTTCAGCAGCATATTCAGGCAGGCGATGCCGGCCGCGCCGCCGCCTGTGCTGACGATTTTGATGTCTTCGAATTTCTTGCCAGCGATCCGTAGCGCGTTGGTGGCCGCAGCACCCACAACAATCGCCGTGCCGTGCTGGTCATCGTGGAAGACGGGGATATTCATCCGCTCGCGGCAGATTTTCTCGACGATAAAGCAATCAGGGGCCTTGATGTCTTCAAGGTTGATCGCGCCGAATGTGGGCTCGAGCGCGCAAACGATATCGGCAAGCTTTTCCGGGTCGGGTTCGTTCAGTTCGATATCAAAGCAATCGATATTGGCGAATTTCTTGAACAGAACCGCCTTGCCTTCCATCACCGGCTTGGATGCCAGCGCGCCGATATTGCCAAGGCCCAAGACGGCCGTGCCATTGGTGACAACCGCCACCAGATTGCCGCGCGAGGTATAGTCGCGAGCGGTGTCGGGATCATTCTTGATCTCGATACAGGCCTCGGCAACACCGGGGGAATAGGCGCGCGCAAGGTCGCGGCCTGTGGCCAGCGGCTTTGTGGCGCGGATTTCGAGTTTTCCGGGCTTGGGGTACTTATGATAGTGAAGTGCGGCCTCTCTCAGGCTATCTTTTGCATCGTCTGTCATAGCGTCCTCCAAATATGGTTTAACGTTAAACCATTTTCCCTTGTCCCTACGGAAAGCGCAGCGCGGGGTCAATTGCGTAGCACCTAGTCTTGCAAATATTTTGCGACAAGGACAGGGTGCAAAACATGACAGAGCCGAATGAAATACGCGCCGAACTGTGCCTGCCGACAACAGACTTGCGTGCTGATCTTGGGTTTTTCGGCGGCACCTTGGGGATGCGGCTGGATATGATTTATCCTGCTGATGACCCCTCTGTCGCGGTCTATTCCGGTCACGGTGTGCGGGTGCGGCTTGATCAAGGCACCGGCGATCGCCCCGGCCTGCTGCGTATTCTGACGGATGATGCAGGATTTGCGGATGGGCAAAAGAGGCTGACATCCCCCGGTGGCACACGGGTTGAGGTGCATCCGCTGCACCCGCCCTTGGAACTGCCGCCAACCGATCACGCCTTTGTCGTCCGCCGGCTTGCCGATCAGGCGCCCTGGGTAATTGGCCGCGCAGGGATGCAATACCGTGACCTGATCCCGACCCGATTGGGCGGGTCGATCATTGCCAGCCACATTCGTATTCCGGATGGCGGGCCCGTTCCGGATATGGTGCATTTTCACAAGGTCGGGTTTCAGCTGATCTTCTGCTACCGTGGCTGGGTCGATGTGGTCTATGAGGACCAAGGCCCACCGATCCGCCTGACCGCAGGTGATTGCTTTATCCAGCCCCCCGAAATCCGCCACCGCGTGCTGGAAGCCTCGGACGGGATCGAGGTGATCGAAATCGGTGTGCCCGCAGAACACATCACTGAGATTGATCACGACATGACATTGCCCACCCCGCACCTGCGGCCTGACCGTGAATGGCAGGGACAGAGGTTTGTCTTCAACGAAGGGGCAAAGGCCACATGGGGTCCTGCGCGTCTGTCTGGTTTTATCGCGCGTGATACGACCATTGCGACCAATACCAAAGGCGTGGCAGGCGTGAATGTCCTGCGCAAAGGGACAGGCGATCCGGTCTGGGCCAGCCATGATGCCGACATTCATTTTACGTTTGTCATGGAAGGCACGATGACATTGGAAGGAGAGGGCAAAGACACGTTCACCTTGTCGCCCGGTGATGCCTTTGTGATCCCGCCTGGCATGCAGACGCGTTACGCTGATCCATCGGATGATCTGGAACTGCTCGAAGTCACCTTGCCAGGCGTCTTTACGACGACCTAAGCCTCTTGCATCCGGCCGCCTCCCGTCACACTCTGGACGCCATTGATACCGGAGGCCTCATGTCATTGATTGATCACGCGCGCGCGGTTCGCGAAAACGCCTATGCACCATATTCGAAATTCAAGGTAGGGGCGGCGCTGCGGGCCACGTCCGGTGCTGTGCATGTCGGCTGCAACGTCGAAAACGTGGCCTATCCCGAAGGCACCTGCGCCGAGGCTGGCGCGATTG
Source organism: Yoonia rosea (assembly GCF_900156505.1). Classification (NCBI taxonomy): domain Bacteria; kingdom Pseudomonadati; phylum Pseudomonadota; class Alphaproteobacteria; order Rhodobacterales; family Paracoccaceae; genus Yoonia; species Yoonia rosea. The sequence continues at coordinate 114,556 of NZ_FTPR01000001.1, forward strand.
CCGCGATGATTGCGGCAGGTGATACTGCCATCGCCGAAATCGCTGTGATCGCGGACAGCCCCAAACCCGTCAGCCCTTGTGGTGGATGCCGCCAGAAGATTGCGGAGTTCGCCAAGGGCGATGTCAAAGTGACCCTGACGACAACCGATGGAATCGTGCATGAAACCACGGTCGCAACCCTGTTGCCGGGCAGTTTCGACGCAGACTATATGAGCCGCGTCTGACATGGACGCCCGCGCCATCATCGCCGCAGTCAGGGACAAGAAGGCCCCCACGCAGGACGAGTTGACATGGTTCGCCAAAGGGTTGGCCAGCGGTGCGGTCAGTGATGCGCAAGCGGGTGCTTTTGCCATGGCGGTGGTGTTGAACGGGCTTGGTGATGCGGGGCGCACGGCACTGACCATCGGGATGCGCGACAGTGGCGACGTAATGACATGGGATTTGCCCGGTCCCGTGATTGACAAGCATTCAACCGGCGGCGTGGGCGATTGTGTGTCGCTGATCCTTGCGCCGGTGCTGGCGGCCTGCGGCGTCTATGTCCCGATGATCTCAGGGCGTGGTCTGGGCCATACCGGCGGTACTCTGGACAAGCTTGAGGCGATCCCGGGTGTAAACATCAACGTCTCTGAAAAGCAGTTGCGCCTGATCACCCGCGAGGTGGGTTGCGCGATTGTCAGTGCGACCGGCCAGATTGCCCCTGCCGACCGCCGCCTTTACGCGGTCCGCGATGTGACGGCGACCGTCGAGAGCATTGACCTGATCACAGCGTCGATCCTGTCCAAAAAGCTGGCGGCGGGGCTGGATAGCCTGATCCTCGATGTCAAATGCGGCTCGGGTGCGTTTATGAAAACGCATGAAGAGGCGCGTGCGCTGGCACGGGCGCTGGTGACTGCCGCCAATGGCGCGGGGTGTACCACGGCGGCGATGATTACGGATATGAACGAACCTCTGGCCCCTGCGCTGGGCAATGCGGTTGAGGTGGCAATCTGTATGGAGGTACTGGCGGGCAATACAGAGGTCGCACCGCGGCTCTATGACCTGACCGTCGGGCTGTGTACCCAGCTGTTGATGATGCAGGGCGAAGAGACCGCCGCTGCCGTGCAGCGCGTCAAGGAGGCCCTCAGCAGCGGTGCCGCGATGGAGCGGTTTTCACAGATGATTGCGGCCTTGGGCGGTCCGCCCGATATGGCGCAGGACTGGCATACACATTTGCCCAAGGCGCCCGTTGTCGGCGACGTAACCGCGCCTGCGTCGGGCTATATCGCGGCCATTGACGGAGAGGCGCTGGGACTGGCGGTTGTGGCCTTGGGTGGCGGGCGGAATGTTGAGACCGATCAGGTCAATCCGGCGGTGGGCTTGACCGAGGTCGTCCGGCTTGGTGCTAGAGTCTCGCGCGGCGATCCGCTTTGCGTAGTGCATGCCGCCGACGAAGATGCGGCGATTGCCGGTGCGATGGCCGTTCAGGCCGCTGTGACGATTGGCGATGCGGTCACTCCCGGCCCGCTGGTTATTGAAGGAATTACGTGATGCCACGCGCCTTTTTGATCGTCATTGACAGCGTCGGGATCGGAGGGGCACCTGACGCAGACCAGTTTTTCAATGGTCAACTGCCCGATACAGGTGCCAATACCGTCGGTCACATTGCGCGGGATGTTGGCCTCAATGTGCCGACATTGGCGGCGCTGGGTTTGGGTGCTGCGGTAAAGCTTGCCTGTGGCGAGGCACCTGCCGGATTGGACGTCACGCCAACAGGCGCATGGGGCGCTGCGACGGAAATCTCACGCGGGAAAGACACGCCCTCGGGCCATTGGGAACTCGCCGGTGTGCCTGTGCCCTGGGACTGGCATGTGTTTCCGGATACCGATCCTGCCTTCCCGCCCGAACTGACCGCGCTGATCTGTGAATTGGCGGGCACCGAAGGCATCCTCGGCAATCGTCATGCGTCTGGCACAGCGGTGCTGGATGAAGAGGGCGAAGCGCATCTGCGCACGGGCTGGCCGATTTGTTATACATCGGCCGACAGCGTGCTGCAGATCGCCGCCCATGAAGAGGCGTTCGGGTTGGAGCGGCTGATCAAGCTCTGCCATGATCTTGCCCCCACCGTGCATGACATGCGTGTCGGGCGGGTCATCGCCCGCCCGTTCCTTGGCGAAGTCGGCAATTTCAAACGCACCGCCAACCGCAAGGATTTTGCGATTGCACCGCCTTCACCCACGATTTGCGACTATGTCCATGATGCGGGACGCACTGTGCACGCAGTGGGCAAAATCGGCGATATCTTCTCGATGCGGGGGATTGATGATCTGCGCAAAGGGCGGGATGCGGCCCTGATGGAGCATATCCACGATCTGGCCGACGCGGCGGTGGACGGGGCCTTCGTCTTTGCCAATCTGGTCGAATTCGATAGCGAATACGGCCATCGGCGCGACGCGGCAGGATACCGCGACCATTTGCAGTGGTTTGACGGGGAACTGGCGGCACTTTTGCCCAAATTGAAACCCGATGATCTGTTGATCGTCACCGCAGACCATGGCAATGACCCCACATGGGCTGGCACTGATCACACCCGTGAACGTGTTCCGGTTTTGGTGCATGGATTGGGCGCGCGCGCGTTGGGCCAGCTGCAATTTGTTGACGTGGCCGCCACCGTTGCCGCCCATTTGAATGTGCCTTACGCAGGCCAAGGAAAGAGCTTTCTATGAGTTTTCGCACTCTCCCCAAAGTCGAGCTGCATACACATCTCGAAGGTTGCGCGCCGCCGGATTTTATCAAAGGGCTGGCGGCTGAAAAGAAGATCGACATCAGCAAGATATTCACGGCCGACGGCGGCTATGCCTTCCGCGATTTCGACCATTTCCTGAAGGTTTATGAGGCGGCTTGCACGACGTTGCAAACGCCTGAGGATTTCCGTCGCCTCACCATGGCCGTGCTGGAAGAAACAGCCTTTCACGGTGTGGTCTATATGGAAACTTTCGTGTCCCCCGATTTTTGCGGCGGTGGCGATCTGGCCGCTTGGAGAGACTATCTCGCCGCGATGGAAGATGCAGCAGCCGAGGCGGAAGAGACGCTGGGGATCACGCTGAAGGGGATCGTGACAGGGATCCGCCATTTCGGGCCCGAGGCCTGCAAGCCCGCCGCACGCTGCGCCGCCGAAACTTACGGTGATTTCATCGTGGGTTACGGCATGGCCGGTGGTGAAATGGTCGGACGCCCCGGTGATTACAGTTACAGCTTTGACATGGCACGCGAAGCGGGAATGCCGTTGACCTGCCATGCGGGCGAATGGGGTGGGGCGGCGATGGTTGCCGAGACCCTGCGCGATCTGAAGGTCGCGCGGATTGGTCACGGGATCGGGGCGATAAGCGATCCTGCGCTGATTGAAGAAATTGCCGAGAAAGACATCGTACTCGAGGTCTGTCCCGGATCGAATGTGGTTCTGAAAGCTGTCAAAGACTGGGACAGCCACCCGATTGCGAAGCTGCGTGACGCCGGTGTGAAAGTGACTGTTTCAACAGACGATCCGCCCTTTTTTCACACAACAATGACCGACGAATACGAGATGCTTCACCGGACCTTTGGTTGGGACGAAGACGACTTCAAAGCGCTGAATGAAACTGCCATTGCCGCCGCGTTCTGCGATGACGACACCAAAGCCCGCATTGCCAAAAGACTGGAGCCCACCCCATGACCGAACACGTCACACACGTCACCCACCCGTTGGTCCAGCATAAGCTGACATTGATGCGCCAAAGCGATACATCGACGGCCTTGTTCCGCCAGTTGTTGCGCGAAATCAGCCAGTTGCTGGCCTATGAGGTGACCCGTGGCCTGCCGATGACAACCAAACGTATCGACACGCCGCTGGAGCCAATGGATGCGCCGGTGATTGACGGCAAGAAGCTGGCACTTGTGTCGATCCTGCGGGCGGGGAACGGGCTTTTGGATGGTGTGTTGGAGTTGATCCCGTCCGCCCGCGTCGGTTTCGTCGGACTGTATCGCGACGAGGAAACACTCAAGCCGGTACAGTATTATTTCAAGGTGCCGACAGAGCTCGAAGACCGCTTGGTCATTGCCGTCGATCCGATGCTGGCGACCGGCAATTCATCTGTGGCCGCGATCGACCTTTTGAAACAGGCCGGGGCCACGAACATCCGGTTCCTTTGCCTGCTGGCCGCACCCGAAGGGATTGCGCGCATGCGCGAGGCGCATCCCGATGTCCCGATTGTGACAGCTGCAATTGATAGCCATCTCAACGAGAAAGGTTATATCGTGCCGGGCCTTGGCGATGCTGGTGACCGGATGTTCGGGACAAAGTAACGGCTAGATATTGCAGATATTCTGTAGGCTGACCCAGTCGCTATCTGTCAGGATGAGGGGGACGGTCTGACCCTCAAGCGGATCAGGGCCGAGGTCCGGCATATTGCCACTGCGGGCATCTGCTGCGGCCAGATAGGGGCCTTGAGGTATCTGCGCTGCGGCCAGCGTCTGGCTTAAAACTGCGGCATCTGGTGTTGCCGCAGGGCCTGCCAGCAGAGTTGCCGCATTGTCGCGCAGGATTGCATCGGGGATTTCGCCGGTCGTCAGCAGACGGAATGTGGTGCCAAGTCCGGCCTGTTGCAGCAAAGCTTCCAGCGGATCCATATGCAGAACCGAGGCGCGCGCGGCAAGAATAAAACCCGCCGCAACGGCCGGATCATCCGAAAGCTGCAACACCCCATAATCCAGCGCGACGATGCCACCTGGCAAAGCCAATGCGCCTTGCGCTAGCTCGGGCACAACGACGATCCGCGCGACGGTCTGTGCCCCGAACAGCCGCCGCGCCAGACGCCCTGCTGCCGCATTTGCCCGGGGCGCCTGACAGGCTGCGCCGGTCTCTTCCTGTACATAACCCAGAAGTTTGGTTCCGATCTCCATACGCTTGGGGGCGGGCACGACGGCAAGGGTCTGCCGTGTCAGTGCACCGGGCAACCAGAAAATGGCCAAAAGCAAGGTCACGACGATCAGACCGGCTGTCAGCCAATGGCGCAAAGTCCCCGGATGAGGCCGCGACTTTGCCAAAGCTTTGCGTACCTCCTCGATCGCCTCGATCATGGTGCTGTCGGCGATTTCCAGTATCTCGCTGGCCTCTTCATCGGGCGCATAGATCGCGGGGCTCTCGTCAGGGTTTTGCCGGATCAACGCGGGCAGCGACCAATGGGCCAGTGGACGCCCTGTGGCATCTGCAATCACAAGTGTTGCATCACCGAATGACAGCGTGACATCGCGGCGCTGGCCCTCCGGCTCAGACCGCCAGAGCGCTTCGCTTTCCAGCCGTACATATCGGTCCAGTGCCGTCATCTGCTCTATGCCCTTTTGGTCACAGCGTACCGATTTCGGACTGGGTTGTCATGTCGGAAACAACCGGCTGATGGCATCATGCGCTGCACGACCTGATGCCTCCGGCGGAAGTTTGATTGGACATGGAAAGTAGAAAGGTTGCGCGCTGGCAGGTTGCCCGGTCCAGGCTGATCTTTTCAGATCCCCGCCAGCGCGACTTTCCACGTCACGGTCATCGACGCTTCCGCCTGTACCGTAGCCGCGAGTCTAGTGTTGTGTGGTTAACGAAGCCTTGATTTTCCATGTCCAATCAAACTTCCGCCGGAGGCATCCTGCCGCTTGCCTAAAACGTCTTCGCCAGATTGCGGAGTTCAAACTTCTGGATTTTTCCGGTCGATGTTTTGGGCAGCTCTTGGAACACGACTTTCTTGGGGCATTTGAACCCTGCCAATCGTGTTCGCGTAAATGCGATGATATCTGCTTCTTCCGCGCTGGCGCCATCCTTCAGTTCGACAAAAGCACAGGGGACTTCGCCCCATTTCTCGTCCGGCTTGGCGACCACTGCACAAAGGTTCACTGCCGGGTGGTGCATCAGTGCACCCTCGACTTCGACCGAACTGATATTCTCGCCGCCGGAAATGATTATGTCCTTGGCACGGTCCGAGATTTGCATCGCCCCGCCCGGGTGCTGGATGGCGAGGTCTTCGGAGTGGAAATACCCGCCTGCAAAGGCCTTTTCCGTGGCCTGGGGGTTTTTGAGATAGCCTTTCATCACAGCGTTGCCGCGCATCACGATCTCGCCTTGGGTGGCCCCGTCACGCGGGACTTGCCGCATGTGATCATCGACCACTGTTACATCTTCCATGATCGGAAAACCGACGCCTTGGCGTGCCTTGATCGCTGCCTGATCTGCTTCGGGCAGTGCATCCCATGCGTCATCCCAGATACATTCCGTCACGTGCCCGTATGTCTCGGTCAGCCCGTAGACCTGTTTCACGTTGAACCCTAGTTTGCCGATCGCGGCCAGCGTTGCAGGGGCAGGGGGCGCGCCTGCGGTAAAGACCTCAACCACATGATCAAAGGTACGGCGATCGGCGTCTTTCGCGTTTACCAGCAAATTGAGCACAATTGGCGCGCCGCCAAAATGCGTGATCTTTTCATCGCCAATCGCGTCATAGATTGCCTTGGCCGTAATATCGCGACAACAGATCGCTGTGCCGCCCAAGGCGGGTAGCATCCACGTGTGGTTCCAGCCGTTGCAGTGAAAGAGCGGGACGATTTGCAAATAGCGCAAAAAGAGCGGCAACTCCCAGCTGATTGGTGTACCCATCGTCATCAGGTATGCACCGCGGTGGTGATAAACCACGCCTTTGGGGCGGCCAGTGGTGCCGGATGTATAATTCAGCGCGAGGCTTTCCCATTCGTCCTCAGGCAGGATCCAAGCAAAATCGGGATCTCCTGTCGCGAGAAAATCTTCGTAATTCTGCTGCGCGCCGATTGCATGGACCCCGGCCTGATCATCAGGCACTTCGATGATGATCGGGGCGGGGCCCTCCATCAGGTCCGCTGCGGCCATGGCAAGTGGCAGGAACTGGCTGTCTACCAAGGCGACCTTGGCTTCTCCATGGTCAAAGATATACGCCACCGTATCCACATCCAGACGGGTGTTGATTGTGTTCAGCACCGCACCACAGGCAGGAACACCGAAGGCCGCTTCGGATTGCGCGGGGATATTGGGAAGAAGTGTCGCAACCACGTCACCCGGTTGCACACCAACCTTGGTCAGGGCCGAGGCCAACCGCGAGACGCGCCGATAGTATTGTGCATAGGTCAGGCGGGTCTTGCCGTACACCACCGCTTCGCGATCGGCAAAGATCAGCGCCGCGCGCTGCAAATGCGACAAAGGCGTCAGCGGCACATAATTTGCCGCCCGCTTTTCGAGCCCGGTTTCATCGCGCATCCAACCCATGCTGCCCTCCCGCAGATTGCCTTTGAAGGCTGAGTATTGCGCTATGTCGTTGCGTTGGGAAGTCTGAATTGGCACAGAATAAGACGGTACTTGTTCGGTGCCTTTGCAAAAAACTTAGACATATTGCTAAGTGTTTGCGCGGATGCGGCGCGGATGTCTAACCTGCCGGTATCGACTATGCAGTGCAACATATTGATATTGAATGCAAACCGGAGTGGCGCATCCCGAGACCGGAATGCGCCATGATCCGTTAGGCCGCTTGGGCTGCTGCGCCGAAGCGCTTGTAGAACTCTTGTCCTTTGTCGGCCATCTCACGTAGCAAGGCCGGTGTTGTGAAACGCGCGCCGAATTCCTCGGTCAGTTGATCACACCGCTCTGCGGCATAAGGCGTGCCGATGATATCCAGCCAGCTGAACGGGCCACCCGACCATGGCGCAAAGCCCCAGCCCAAGATCGCGCCGACGTCGCCTTCGCGGATGTCCTCGAGAACGCCTTCTTCCAACGCGCGCACGGCTTCAAGGACCTGTGCAAACAGCAGACGGTGCTGGACCGTGATCAGATCAGGCTGTTCATCGGCGACAGGGTACTGTGCTCCAAGCCCATCCCACAGACCCAGACGTTTGCCTTTGTCGTCGTAGGTGTAAAAGCCCGCGTTGGATTTGCGGCCCAGACGCTTTTGATCGAACATCCAGAACAGCACTTCATCGACTTCGCCATCGGGGTAGGCATCGCCCACCGCAGCTTTGGTCGCCTTGGCGATCTTCACGCCCAGATCGACAGAGGTTTCATCAACCAGTTGCAGCGGGCCCAGCGGCATGCCCACCAGTTTGGCCGCGTTTTCGATGAGCGCGGGTTCCACCCCTTCCTTTACCATCCGAATACCTTCGTTGATGTAAGGAATGATGCAGCGGTTGGCGTAGAAGAACCGTTCGTCGTTAACGACAATCGGGGTCTTCTTGATTTGGCGCACATAGTCGAGCGCCTTGGCCACGGCCACATCGCCGGTCTCTTTGCCTTTGATGATCTCGACCAGCAGCATCTTGTCCACGGGGCTGAAGAAGTGGATGCCGATGAATTTTTCTGGATCAGCGCTGGCTTTGGCCAATTCGGTGATCGGCAATGTCGATGTGTTGGTTGCAAAGATGCAATCGGGGCCGGTGGCGGCTTGCACCTTGGCAGTGACCTCTGCCTTGACGCCCACATCTTCGAACACGGCCTCAACGATCAGATCACAGCCTTTTAGCGCGTCGTAATCAGTGGTCGCGTTGATCAGGCCAAGCACGGCCTCTTTCTTGTCTTCGGTCACCTTCTTGCGAGCAATCCCCTTATCCAGATGCGCTGTCGTGTAGGATTTGCCTTTGTCGGCGGCTTCCTGCGTGCTGTCGATCAGCACAACCTCGATCCCCGCCAAAGCGGATACCAGCGCAATACCAGCGCCCATCATGCCCGCGCCGATGACGCCCACTTTTTTGACCTTCTGGTCGGGCGCTTCAGGACGGTTTGCACCCTTTTCCAAAGCTTCTTTGTTGATGAACAGGCTGCGGATCATGGCAGAGGAAGACGGGTTCATCAGGACATTGGTGAACCAGCGGGCTTCGATCTTGAGCGCGGTGTCAAATGGCACCATTGCGCCTTCGTAGACGGCAGAGAGGAGGGCCTTGGCAGCCGGGTAGACCCCTTGGGTCTTGCCGTTGACCATGGCAGAGGCACCAACGAAGGTCATGAAGCCGGCAGGGTGGTAAGGGGTGCCACCGGGCATCTTGTAGCCCTTTTCATCCCAAGGCTTGACGATGTTGGGTTCCGACAGGACCCAAGCCTTGGCAGCCGAGAGCAGTTCGTCGGCAGGCACAACCTCATCCACCACGCCGGCGGCTTTCGCCTTGACCGGATCGTTCAGCTTGCCCTCAAGCAGCAGCGGCGATGCGGCCATGGCGCCCAGCTTGCGGGACAGGCGGGTGGTGCCGCCAGCGCCGGGGAAGATGCCGACCATGATTTCCGGCAGGCCGATCTTGGCCTTGGGGTTGTCGGCAGCGATGATGCGGTGGCAGGACAGCGGAATTTCGAGACCGATGCCAAGGGCAGTGCCGGGCAGGGCGGCGACAAAGGGTTTGCCGCCTTTGTTGGTCTTGGGGTCCATGCCAGCGCGTTCGATTTTGCGCATGATGCGGTGAGCGTTCATGATCCCGTCAAAGAGACCCTTGGCCGGGTTGTCGCCTGCCATGTCCTTCATCTGTGCAATCACGTTCAGGTCCATGCCGCCTGCAAAGCTGCCGGGCTTGCCGGATGTGATGATGGCGCCTTTGATGGCGTCATCGGCCAACACCTGATCGACAAGCGCCTCAAGGTCGTCCCAGGCCACGAGGGTCATCACGTTCATGGACTTGCCGACAGTGTCCCAGACGATGGTTGCGACGCCATCTGCGTCTGTGGTCATTGTGAAATCGGTCATTGTGTTCTTCCTTTCGCAGCAGCCGTTTGTGCTGGCTTAGATGTTCGTTAGTTCAGGGCGTCGCGGGCCGAGGTATCGGCCTTTGACAGGGCATGGGTCTGCATGCTGTCCGCCTTCATCACGTATTCGCCGCCGGTGACCTTCCAGGTCCCGTCGATCTTTTCGATGGTCGAAAAGACGGGGTAGGGGCCTTCAATTTTGCCGTCAGCAGTGCGGGTTTCGCCCACATGGGTGGATTCAATCCTGATGTTCGAAATATAGCGGGCGTCCGTCACTTCACGGCGCAATTCGGTAACGCCGGTCTCCTGAAAGCAGCGATGCATCGCATCGAAGGCGCGGCGCATGTCTTCGTGCGTTTCCATGTAGATCCGGCCGATGATGGTCGCCATGTGCTGCGGCACATGAAAGACGGCGGCGAAGGCGTCAAAGTCACCTTTGAGCAGCGCCTCGCCCGTGATCTCAAGGATTGCTTTCGCAATATCCTCGGCCGCGATTTCCATCCGTTCCGCCATGACCTTACACCCGCTCGATAATCGTCGCCGCCCCCATGCCCGAGGCGATGCAGAGCGTGGCAAGGCCGGTGCCCTGACCGGTGCGCTCAAGCTCGTCCAGTAGGGTGCCGATGATGATCGCACCGGTCGCACCAAGCGGGTGACCCATGGCGATGGAGCCACCGTTGACGTTGACCTTGCTGTTGTCCACATCAAAGGCCTGCATGAAACGCAGCACGACCGAAGCGAATGCCTCGTTCACCTCAAACAGGTCGATGTCGCTGATGCTCATGCCAGAATCCTTGAGGATTTTCTCGGTCACGGGCACAGGCCCTGTCAGCATGATCGTCGGATCGGTCCCGATCTTGGCGGTTGCTTTGATGCGCGCGCGCGGTTTCAGGCCCATCGCCTCGCCCCATTCCTTGGACCCGATCAGCACGCCAGCGGCGCCATCTACGATACCGGATGAGTTACCGGCGTGGTGGATATGGTTGATCTTCTCAAGGTGCGGGTACTTCATCAGCGCGACCTTGTCGAAGCCGGGCATGACTTCGCCCATGGCCTGAAACGCAGGGTTCAGTGAACCCAGAGTTTGCATGTTCGTCTCGGGGCGCATGTATTCGTCGTGATCCAGAATGGCCAAACCGTTGATATCGCGCACAGTGACGACGGATTTATCAAAGCGCTTGTCATCCCAAGCGGCTTTGGCGCGTTTCTGGCTTTCCATCGCCAGCTGGTCGGCGTCATCACGGCTGAAACCATACTCGGTGGCGATGATATCGGCAGAGATACCCTGCGGGACAAAATAGGTCTCCATCGCGATGGATGGATCAACCGCAATCGCCGCACCGTCCGAGCCCATGGCCACACGGCCCATCATTTCCACGCCGCCCGCGATATAGGCCTGACCTGCGCCGCCTTTGACTTGGTTGGCGGCGAGGTTCACGGCCTCCATGCCCGAGGCACAGAACCGGTTGATCGCGAGACCGGGGATGGACTGGTCCAGATCCGAGGCCAGCACGGCCGTGCGCGCAAGACAGCCGCCCTGTTCGCCGACTTGGGTGACGTTGCCCCAGATCACATCTTCAACGGCGTGACCCTCAAGGTTGTTGCGCTCTTTCAGCGCGTTCAGCACGCCCGCGGACAGGCGCGCAGATGTCACCTCGTGCAGGCTTCCGTCCTTGCGGCCCTTACCGCGCGGGGTGCGGATGGCATCATAGATATAGGCTTCGGTCATAGTGTCCTCCGGTTACGCAGGCGCAGGAAAGGCGCGCTGCATCAATTCATAAGGTGGTTTCCAACCGGGCTGGGCGGCGATGGCATCAAGCCAGCGGTTGATATTGGGGTAATCGGCACGGTCAAATGTGAACGGCTCGGGGTAAAACAGGTAGCCTGCGCAACTCAGGTCCGCGACGGTGATGTCATCACCGGCAAGCCACGCGTGATTGCTCAACTGATCGTCCAGCGTTTTGAGTGCGCTGGACAGACGCCCCGCCAGAAAGGCGATAACATCGGCGTTGCGTTTCTCTTCCGGCAGATAGTTCATCTGGAACCGCAGAACGCCAGCAATGCTCGAGACTTTGTGGTTGTCAAAGAACATCCACCGCAGCACTTCACGGCGTGCATCGGCGGAGCGGCCGCCCATCTTGCCGGTCTTTGAGCTGAGGTAATCAAGGATCACGCCCGATTGCGTCAGGGTCAGGTCACCGTCTTCCAGCACGGGCGCTTCGCCCATGATGTTCAATTCGCGGTATTCCGGGCTGCGGCTCTCGCCTTTGAAGAAGTCGATGAAAACTGGCTCCCATTCGACATCCATCATCGAGAGCGCCATCGCGACCTTGTACGAATGGCCGCTTTCGCCAAAACAATGCAGTTTCATGGTCATAGTGTAGGCCTCCCAACCCGTATCGGGGAATTCTGCGGGCAGAAATCCATTGAGGGCGCACCAAAAGCGGTGCGCCCTCAGAGAGCTTAGAAGTTCGCAGCCTCAAGCGCCATGATTGTATCGCCGCCCGTGTTGATGCGTGCAAGGTGCATCGCAGTGGCGGGCAGTTGGCGGGCCATATAGTAACGGCCAGTGGCGATCTTGGTCTCATAGAATGCGGTGTCGGATGCGCCGCTTTCCAGTGCTTCCATTGCCGCTTTCGCCATACGCGCCCACATCAGGCCAAGGCAGACATGACCCATCATGTGCATGAAGTCATATGACCCCGACAGCGCGTTGTTCGGCTTGGTCGCGTTCTGCATGAAGTACATGCCAGCGGCCTGAAGATCCTTTGACGCCGCTTTGAGTGGCACCAAGAAGTCCTTGTTCAGGGCCTCATTGCCTTCGTTTTCCTTGATGAAGGTTTTGATCATCTCGAAGAACGCCATCACATGCTTGCCGCCATTGAGCGCCAGCTTGCGGCCCACAAGGTCGAGCGCCTGCACACCGTTTGCGCCTTCATAGATCATCGCAATCCGTGCATCGCGGGCATATTGGGACATACCCCATTCTTCGATATAGCCGTGACCGCCGTACACCTGCTGGGCGGCAGTGGCGTATTCAAAGCCTTTGTCGGTGAGGAAGCCTTTGATCACAGGCGTCATCAATGAGATCAGGCCATCGGCATCCGCGTCTTGGTTCTTATGCGCGCGATCGATCAGATAGGCGCCCCAATATGTGAACGCGCGTGCGCCCTCGACGAATGACTTCTGGTCCATCAGGTTGCGGCGGATATCAGGATGCACGATCAGCGGATCGGCAGGCCCGTCGGGGTTCTTTGCACCGGTCACATCGCGCCCTTGCAGGCGGTCGTTGGCATAGGCCACGGCATTCTGATAGGCACTTTCGGCCTGGGCATAACCCTGCAGGCCAACACCCAGACGCGCTTCGTTCATCATTGTGAACATTGCGCGCATGCCCTTGTGCTCTTCGCCGACAAGGAAACCGGTCGCTTCGTCATAGTTCATCACACAGGTCGAGTTGCCGTGGATGCCCATCTTTTCTTCGATCTTGCCCACGGACACGCCGTTGCGTGCACCCAGCGAGCCATCCTCGTTGACCATGAACTTGGGGACGATGAAGAGCGACACACCTTTGATGCCCTCAGGCCCGCCCTGAATTTTGGCCAGAACAAGGTGGATGATGTTTTCGGCCATGTCGTGCTCACCAGCCGAGATAAAGATCTTCTGACCAGAGATTTTGTAGGATCCATCACCGTTCGGCACGGCCTTGGTGCGCATCAGGCCCAGATCGGTACCGCAATGCGGCTCGGTCAGGTTCATTGTACCGGTCCACTCACAGGTGGTCAGCTTGGGCAGGTATGTCTGCTTTTGCGCGTCAGAGCCGTGCGCATAGATCGCCGAATAGGCGCCGTGGGTCAGGCCCTGATACATGTTGAATGCCATATTGGCCGAGACAAACGGTTCCTGTGCTGCCGTGTGCATCACGTAAGGCAGACCCTGACCACCATATTCGGGGTCACAGTCCATGGCGGTCCAGCCGCCGTCTTTCATCTGCTGGAAGGCGTCTTTGAAGCCGGTTGGCGTGCGCACAACACCGTTTTCCAGCACACAGCCCTCTTTGTCGCCGACCACGTTCAGCGGATGCAGCACTTCAGTGGCCACTTTGCCCGCCTCTTCGATCACAGCGGCGGTAAAGTCGCGGTCAAGGTCCTCGAATCCTGGAATGTCCTGTTCGCTGACCTTTAGCAGGTCATGCAGTACAAACTGGATGTCTTTGGTGGGTGCATTGTAGATTGGCATCTGAAGTCTCCGGTTGGTCGTTTTGGGGCGGCGCCTATGTGTCAGGCAGCCGCCGTTTTTTCTTTGGCCAGTTGGGCAAGCTTTTCAGCACCCCAGGCCATCTGCTCTTTCAACTCGCCAATCGCCTCTTCCAACTCGGCCTTCTGGGCCTCCATGTCGGCAAGGTGGCGTTCAGCAAGAACGTAGGTCTTTGACAGTTGGGCCTCTTGCCCGTCATCCATGTGGTAGAGGTCAAGCAATTGGCGGATTTCTTCCAACGAGAAGCCAAAGCGTTTGCCGCGCAAAATCAGCTTCAGGCGCGCGCGGTCGCGTTTGGTAAAAAGGCGGCGCTGGCCTTCCCGAATTGGAAACAGCAGTTCTTTGGCTTCGTAAAAACGAAGCGTGCGTGGTGTGACATCAAAGGCGTCACACATCTGACGAATGTTCAATGTATCGGTCGTCATCTCTCAGATCTCTCCGTGCATGGGGTAACGAATGCCACGCAACTGCAAAGGATATAGGCAGCATACAAGTAAAGTTGACGCGCACGTAAACGTAACGTGGCGTCACGGCTCAGTTGACGAAAGGTCAGGAAAGGTGACGCAGGGTCATGCGCAATAAAAAAACGGGGAAAACGCCGTGTTTTTCCCCGTAAATTACAAATTTTTTTGATCGCGCTGCTGAGTCGCGTTGACGGGCGCTGTTGCCTATCCGAGCGTCTTTGCGGTCTCGTCGCGCAGATTCTGGAGTTCGGCAATCGTATCTTCAAGCTGCTTTTTCTGCTCAGCAAGCTCGACCAATTGCTTGTCCGCCAGTGTCACCCATTCGCGCATCTGCGCCTCGGTGCCCTCATGTTCGTAGATCAGCAGCCATTGGCGGATATCCTCCAACGAAAAGCCGAACCGGCGTCCGCGCAGGATCAGTGTCATGCGTGCAAGTTCTTTTGCGCCATAAAACCGCGACCGCCCTTCGCGTTCGGGCCGCAAGAGTTCGATATACTCGTAATAGCGCAATGTGCGCGGCGTGACGTCGAATTTCGCGCACATCTCTTTGAATGACAGCCGTGTGTCGGACATCTGCTTCTCCCTCTCTTCAATGGTAACGCCAACAAAGAAACGGGGCAACATGGATTGCTGTTCGCTGGGCGCGTAGAGGTGGTCAAAACCTCAATTCAGCGTTACCCATCGCAAGAACCTTTTCAGGAGCACACATGTCTGATCCGCAGAAAACCCGCCGCGATACTCTGGCCCGCCAGTTCATAGCGGCCATCCCGCATGCGCAGGCTTTGGGGATGCAGGTGACCGACATTGATGACGGCAAGGCTGTGATCGCCATGGATTATGATGCCCGTTTCATCGGTGATCCCGAAACCGGGGTCATCCACGGGGGCGCTGTTTCGGCGCTCATGGATACCTGCGCAGGGGCGGCCGTGATGGCGCATCCGGCGGCAGCACTTGCGACGGCGACGCTGGATTTGCGCATCGACTATATGCGCCCCGCCACCCCCGGTGACCGGATCACGGCGACGGCAGAGTGCTATCACGTGACCCGTTCGGTTGCTTTTGTGCGCGCCACGGCTGTGGATGCAGACCCCTCGCGCCCGGTCGCCACGGCAACGGGCGCCTTTACGATTGAAAGGGGCAAATCATGAGCCGTCGCCCTGAACCCGTGCAAGTCATCAAACAGCGTCGCGATGCGACCCTTGCTGCGCTCGTTGCCGGCGTGCCTTACATCCAGTTTCTGGGTATTCGGATTGACCGGCGCGGCGATGAGCTTACGGCTATTTTGCCTTATGACGACAAGCTGATCGGCAACCCGATGTTGCCTGCCTTGCACGGCGGTGTCACGGCCGCCTTTCTGGAAGTGACCGCGATTGTTGAACTGAGTTGGGCCATGATCTGGGAGGATATGGAGGCGGGCAAGTACACGGACGATACGCCGCGCATTCAACTGCCCAAGACAATCGACTTTACCGTCGATTATCTGCGCTCGGGTCTGCCGCGTGATGCCTATGCGCGCGCGCGCGTCAATCGTTCGGGCCGCCGCTATGCCTCTGTCCATGTCGAGACATGGCAGGATAACCGCAGCCGTCTTTTTGCCTCTGCCACGGGTCATTTCCTGATGCCCGAACGCGATGGCTAGCGTGCTTACCCACAAACGGGTGCTTGCGATTGCATTGCCGATTGTGTTGTCGAACGCGACGGTTCCGATTTTGGGGGCCGTCGACACAGGTGTTGTCGGACAATTGGGCGAAGCCGCACCGATTGGCGCGGTGGGCATCGGCGCGATCATCCTGTCTGCGGTCTACTGGATTTTCGGTTTCCTGCGGATGGGGACCACGGGTCTGACATCTCAGGCAAGCGGGGCAGGGGACAGGGATGAGGTCGATGCGCTTTTGGCGCGCGCGCTCTTGATCGGGATATCGGCGGGTATTGTGATGATCATCGCGCAGGTCGCGATTTTCAACGCAGCCTTTTGGATATCCCCCGCCAGCGCCGAGGTGGAAGCACTGGCGCGCGATTATATGGTGATCCGCGTCTGGTCTGCCCCTGCCACAATTGCGCTTTATGGTATTACCGGCTGGCTGATCGCGCAGGAACGCACACGGGCGGTGCTGGTCATTCAGGTGGGCATGAATGGCGCGAATATCGCCTTGAGTTTCTGGCTTGGCCTGCAACTGGGCTGGGGTGTCGAGGGGGTGGCTTGGGCCACGTCCATAGCGGAATGGGGCGGTCTGGCGTTGGGCCTGTGGTTTTGCCGCGGTGTCTTTGGGCGCGCGGCCTGGCTGTCGGCGGCGCGGGTGTTTGATCTGATACGGCTGCGGCACATGGCGCTGGTCAACTCTGACATCCTGATCCGCTCGGTTTTGTTGCAGGCGATCTTTGTCAGCTTCCTGTTTTTCGGGTCAGACTTTGGCGATGTGCAATTGGCTGCCAACCAGATCCTGATGCAGTTTTTGCAGGTCACCGCCTACGCGCTTGATGGGTTCGCCTTTTCTGCCGAAGCGCTCGTTGGTCAGGCGCTGGGCGCGCGTGCGCGGGCTGCGTTGCGGCGCAGCGCGTTACTGAGCAGTCTGTGGGGCAGCATTGTCTGTGCAATCCTCGCGCTGAGTTTCGCGCTTTTTGGCGGGCATGTGATTGATATTATGACAACTGCACCCGAAGTGCGCGAGGTCGCGCGCATTTACCTGCCCTATATGGTGCTGGCCCCGATTGTGGGCGTTGCGGCATGGATGCTGGACGGGATTTTCATAGGTGCCACCCGCACCAAGGACATGCGCAATATGATGATCGTTTCGGCGGTGATCTATTTCGCCACGGTCCTGCCGCTGATGGCGCTGTTCCAGAACCACGGGCTCTGGATGGGCTTGTTGCTCAATTTCGTGGTGCGCGGCGTAACGCTGGCGTGGAAATACCCCAGTCTTGAGGCCGAGGCCGACCGGCCACGTTCAGGTCCAGTCGCCGCGCCCTGATCCCACAGCGTCGGCCACAGTCGCGAAACCATCGCGTTGCAGCAGAGTGTCGAGGCCTTGTGCGATCTCACCTGCAAGTGAAATGCCGCCGTAAACAAGGGCTGTGTAAAGCTGCACCGCAGAGGCCCCTGCGCGGATTTTCTGATAGGCCTGTTCTGCCGATCCAACGCCGCCCACACCGATAATCGGCAGTGTCGTCAGCCCTGCCAGTTGCGCGAGCACCCGCGTGGATTTTTCAAACAGCGGTCGGCCGGAGAGCCCGCCCATTTCTGCCTTATGTGGCCCATGCAATCCTGCGCGATCCAGTGTGGTGTTCGTGGCGATAATGGCGTCGATGCCCGAAGCATTTGCGACCTCGGCCACTTCGGCAATCTCGTCGGTGCTCAGGTCAGGTGCGATTTTCAGGAAAACAGGAATTGGGTTTGCCAGCGCGGCGCGTGCCTGCATCACCCCGTCAAGCAGTGCGGCAAGGGCGGCTTTGCCCTGCAAGTCGCGCAGCTTTTCGGTGTTGGGCGAGGAGACATTGACCGTCGCAAAGTCCACGACCGGTCCGCAGCGCGTCAGTACCGTTGCGAAATCTGCGGCCTTGTCGGCACTATCCTTGTTGGCCCCGAGGTTCAGGCCGATCACCGCACCTTTGGGGCGCTGGGCAAGGCGTGCCGCAATCGCTTCCATCCCGTCGTTGTTGAAGCCGAAACGGTTGATCGCGGCGCGGTCCTCGGTCAGACGAAACAGGCGGGGTTTCGGATTGCCGGGCTGGGCGCGGGGCGTGGCGGCACCAACCTCAAGAAAGCCAAAGCCGGTGCGTGAAAGCGCATGCAGCGCTGTTGCGTTCTTGTCAAAACCGGCGGCAAGACCGACAGGGTTTAGCAGGTCCAATCCGGCCAAGGCGGTCCGCAAGCGTGGTGAAGTCACCGGACCACTGCGCGGACCAAGTCCTGCGTTCAATGCCTTGAGCGCGAGGCCATGTGCCGTCTCGGGGTCAAGCAAGCGCAGCGCGGGCAGGCCAATTTTTTCTAGCGCCTTCATCACAACTCCGGAAACTGATGCACGCCGTCAACCACAGGCAATGGCTTGCTCCACACCACATCATCCATGCGCAGGGTGCGGTAAAGATGCGGGAACAGTACGTTTTCGCGGGCTGGCTCCCATTTCAGCGGATCAAGCGTATCGGCTTCGACAGCAAGAAGCACCAGCCCTTCAACGCCGGCAAAGTATTTGGCCGCCGTCTCGGCCACGGTCGCTGCGGTCGAGAAATGGATATAGCCATCCGCGACATCAATCGGTGCACCGACAGTTTCGCCGTCGGCCTGCAGTGTGGCCCATTCATCGGCCCGGAATATTTTATAAATCAGCATGTGGGTGTCATGGCTTTTACACATGCGTTGGTCAAGCATCCACGCAGGGGATACTTGACGTAAGGGCCGCAAATCTAGGCAGTTATTAAATTTGACTCTCGCAAATCGCCTCGCCACTCTGACAATATTCCAACCTTGGGGGACCTAGACCTATGATGTTACGTATCATGACAACGACCTGTGCCATGGCCATGATGGCAAGCACAGCTATGGCCGAATACACTTTGCACGTTATTCACACCAATGACCTGCACAGCCGGATCGAGCCGATCAACCGTTTCGATTCGACCTGTAATGCCGAAGATAACGCAGCGGGCGAATGCTTTGGCGGCATTGCGCGGGTCATTACGAAAATCAACGAGCTGCGCGAGGAACTGGCAGGCGAAAACGTCATTCTGCTTGATGCGGGCGACCAGTATCAGGGCAGCCTGATGTACACGACCTATAAGGGTGATGTGGAAGCCGAATTCATGGAACTGATCGGCTATGATGTAATGGCTGTTGGCAACCACGAATTCGATGACGGTGACGAAGGTCTGCGCAAACTGACCGACGCGGTTTCCTTCCCTGTCATCTCCGGCAACATCGACGTTTCAAGCTCGAACATTCTGGCAGGCCAGGTCGACAACCATGTTGTTCTCGAAGTTGGTGGCGAGCGGATCGGCATCATCTCGGCACTTGCTGTTGATACGGCTGAAACATCCAGCCCGTCGGACGCGGTGATTTTCACGCCCGAGACCGAGAGCCTTGCGGCGGACGTCGCGGCTCTGGAAGCGGACGGTGTGACAAAGATTATCGCGCTCAACCACGTTGGTGTGACAAAGGATATGGTGATTGCCGAAAGCGTCGCAGGCATTGATGCGGTTGTAGGTGGTCACTCGCACACGCTGTTTTCAAACACGGAAGAAGGCGCGATGGCTTATCCGACGATGGTTGGTGATGTGCCTGTTGTGCAGGCCTATGCCTATTCCAAGTACATTGGCCACCTGACACTTGTCTTTGACGATTCAGGCAATCTGACATCTGCAACAGGTGATACCATTCTGCTGGATGCCAGCGTGGCCGAGGATGAAGCCGCTGTGGCGCGTGTCGCCGAACTGGCAGGTCCGATTGAAGAAATGAAGACCCGCATTGTCGCCGAGGCGGCAGATGTGATCACGGGTGACCGTGAGGTCTGCCGTGCGATGGAATGCCCGATGGGTAACCTTGTGGCGGATGCGATGCTTGATCGCGTCAAAGATCAGGGCATCCAGATTGCAATCCAGAACGGTGGTGGCTTGCGCGCAACCATCGACGCTGGCGAAGTGACCATGGGCGAAGTGCTGTCGGTGCTTCCGTTCCAGAACACGCTGTCGACGTTCGAGGTGACTGGCGCAGATATCGTGGCGGCGCTTGAAAACGGTGTTGGCCAGATCGAAGAAGGGGCAGGCCGCTTCCCTCAGGTCGCAGGCATGTCCTTTGCAGTGGATGCCGCGGCAGCACCCGGTGCGCGTGTTTCTGATGTGATGGTCGGCGGCGCGCCGATTGATCTGGCAGCGACCTACGGCGTGGTTTCAAACAACTACGTGCGCAATGGTGGTGATGGCTACAGCATGTTCGAGGATGCAATGAATGCCTATGACTATGGTCCCGACCTCGCTGATGTGACGGCAGAATACCTTGCCGCGAACGCACCCTATCAGCCTTATACGGACGGTCGCATTACCATGCGCTAGGCCCGATAGGTTGAAAATCAAATGCGCTGCGGGAAACCGTGGCGCATTTTTTGTTTCGGTGTGTAAAGAATTAATCAAACTTCATTCTTGACGCGCGCAAAGAAATTGTTTCCGATAGAAAAGTGCGCTCGGTACAAAGGATGGGTCGCGATGGCCGAGAAAAAGATCAAGAACATGGAAGAGTTTTCAGCCGTCAGCGGTATCTCGCGCCCGACGGTGTCAAAGTTTTTCAACAATCCCGATAGCGTGCGCCAATCGACCCGTGCCAAGATCGAAGCGGCGGTCGAGAAATACGACTACCGCCCAAATATTTTCGCGATGAACCAGAACCGCAAGCTGACCAAGAATGTCGGGATTGTGGTCCCATTGCTGACAGACCCGTATTTCGCCGAAATCGCGCGCAACCTGGAACAGCGCTGTCTTGATGCGGGCTATCGGCCCACGCTGTTCAGCGCGCATGGCGATCCTGCTCTCGAAGTCGAGGTTCTCGACAACCTTCGGTCGATGAAGCCGGCAGGTGTTCTATTGGCACCCTTAGGGCGCGCATCGGACCGCGTCGCCTTGGAGAAATTCTGTCGGGATGTGCCGACTTTGATTTTTGACAGTAGCGTGGATCAGTTGGGCCTTGCCTTTGTGGGATCGGACAACGTCCAGTTTACATCGCACATAACGGATTATCTTTGCCGCACTGGTGAACCCCCATGCTTTTTCGAGATGAAGACACCGGCAAACCCCAACGCGCACAGGCGCAGACAAGCCTATCTGACCGCCATGGAAACCTTTGGGTATACGCCGCAGGTGATTTCGGTCGATGGCGAAGGCTGGGGCTTTGAAGAGATCGGGCGTCTAGGGGGGCATCAGGCCTTGGCGAACCGGAGCTTTGGCACCAATACGGTGCTTTGCAGCAATGACCGGTTGGCGATCGGTCTTTTGACGGCCTGCTACGAGCGGAACGTCCGTGTGGGGCGCGGTCCTGACTGTGCGATTCGTGTGGCGGGGCAGGACGGGCATCCGCATTCGCGCTATACCTGCCCGCCGCTCACGACGATATCACATGACTACGACGCCGTTTCCAAACGCGCTGCAGAGGCGCTTTTTGAGGCGATTGACGGCGATGTATCACCTTGGAAAAGCACGCGAATAGAAGGCAAGCTGGTTCTGCGGGACTCGGCCTAATCGCCAAATACTTTACGCGCGTAAATTTTTGATTGACGTCGCGTTGCTCTTTCCCTTAGCGTGAGTACATCACATCCAATAGGGAGGAACACCGGATGTCTTTGAAGAGCACTCTTTGTGCTGCCACTGCGCTTACGCTGGTTACAGCTGGCGGCGCTTTCGCAGACGCACACTCCGCAACAATCACAATCGCGACTGTGAACAACGGCGATATGATCCGTATGCAGGGTTACACCGATCAATTCACCGCAGAAACAGGGATCGCCGTTGAATGGGTGACGCTGGAAGAAAACGTTCTGCGCCAGCGTGTGACTACAGACATCACCACAAACGGTGGCCAGTTCGACATCATGACAATCGGCATGTACGAAACACCGATCTGGGGTGCGAACGGCTGGCTGGTTGCACTGGATGATCTGTCCGCAGAATACGATGCGGCCGACATTCTGCCTGCAATGGCCGGTGGTCTGTCCTATGACGGCACGCTTTACGCGGCACCGTTTTATGGCGAAAGCTCCATGGTGATGTACCGCACCGACCTGATGGAAGCGGCCGGTCTGGAAATGCCGGCGGCGCCGACATGGACATTTATCCGCGAAGCTGCGGCTGCGATGACTGACCGCGACGCGGAAATCAACGGTATCTGCCTGCGCGGCAAGGCCGGTTGGGGTGAGGGCGGTGCTTTCATCACAGCAATGTCCAACTCTTTCGGCGCACGCTGGTTCGACATGGACTGGAACGCACAGTTCGACACCGAAGCATGGGCGAACACGTTGAACTTCTTTAAGGGCATGATGGATGAATCCGGCCCTGCCGGTTACGCGACCAACGGTTTCAACGAAAACCTGTCGCTGTTCAACCAGGGCAAGTGCGGCATGTGGATTGACGCGACTGTTGCGGCATCCTTTGTGACAGGTGCTGACTCGACTGTTGCTGACAGCGTTGGTTTCGCACTGGCACCTGATAACGGTCTGGGCAAGCGTTCCAACTGGCTCTGGGCATGGGCGCTGGCAATTCCTGCGGGCACACAGCAGGAAGCAGAAGCCAAGCAGTTCATTGAGTGGGCCACGTCCAAGGACTACATCGAGCTGGTTGCAGCCAACGAAGGCTGGGCAAATGTGCCTCCCGGTGCGCGTACATCCCTGTACGAAAACCCCAACTATCAGTCTGTTCCTTTCGCACAGATGACATTGGACTCGATCTTGTCGGCTGATCCAAACGACAGCACCGTAGAGCCAAGCCCGTATGTCGGCATCCAGTTCGCGGCGATCCCCGAATTTGCAGGCATCGCGTCCGAAGTAAGCCAGGAGTTCTCTGCCGCTTATGCTGGTCAGCAGACTGTTGAAGAGGCGCTCGCCAAAGCGCAGGCGATCACCAACGAAGCAATGGAAGCTGCTGGTTACCGCTAGCACTCCTCCCAGGCCAAGGGGCAGTACCCGTAGCTGCCCCTTGGTACAAAACCCTTCTGCACTTACACTTTCACCTGACAGCAGCGCGTGAATTAAATGCGCCTGTGACCAGAGGAGATGCATCCAAATGGCGACCAAAGCTTCCCGATCCGCTGCCAGACTAATGATGGCACCCGCTGTGATCCTGCTCTTGGGCTGGATGTTGGTTCCCCTCATTATGACCTTGTGGTTCTCGTTCCGTGTCTACCTGCCGCTGCGTGGCGGTGACCAAGGCTGGGCCGGATTTGACAACTACACCCGCTTTGTGACCTCGAGCGCCTTCTGGCCCTCGGTCCAGACCACCCTGATTATTGTGCTGGGTGTCTTGGTAATCACTGTCGTCTTCGGCATCTTGATCGCACTCTTGCTGGATCAGCCGATCTGGGGGCAGGGAGTTGTCCGTATCCTTGTTATCGCACCTTTCTTTGTCATGCCGACCGTGTCGGCACTGGTGTGGAAGAACATGTTCATGGATCCTGTGAACGGTCTTTTCGCCCATCTGTGGCGCTTTTTCGGGGCCGAGCCCGTCAGTTGGCTATCGGATGCCTCGTTGCCCTCGATCATCATGATCGTCAGCTGGCAGTGGCTGCCGTTCGCCACGCTTATCCTGCTCACGGCTGTGCAGTCGCTGGACAGTGAACAACTCGAAGCCGCCGAAATGGATGGCGCACCCTGGCACAAGCGCTTCTGGTTCCTTGTGCTGCCGCATCTCAGCCGCGCGATTACGATTGTGATCCTGATCCAGACCATCTTCCTGCTTGCGATCTTTGCCGAGATTTTCGTGACCACAGGGGGCGCTTTTGGGACACGGACGCTGTCATATCTTATCTTCCAGCGAGTGCTGGAAAGCCAGAACATTGGTCTTGGTTCCGCCGGTGGTGTCTACGCCATCATCCTTGCAAACATCGTCGCGATCTTCCTGATGCGGATCGTCGGTAAGAACCTGGATTAATATCATGGCACGTTCTGTTACCCCCCGCCGGAAGCTGATCAATACCACCATCGCCTGGGCGATTGGCCTGCTCATCTTCTTTCCGATCCTCTGGACGATCCTGACCAGCTTCAAGACCGAGGCACAGGCGATTGCAGCGCCACCGATCTTTCTCGGGTTTGAGTGGACGCTTGAAAACTATCGTGTTGTATTGGAGCGCTCGGACTATGCCCGTTTCTTGTGGAACTCGATCATCATCGCCGGTTTGTCCACGCTGATTGGCGTTGCGATTGCGGTGCCTGCCGCGTGGTCGATGGCATTCGTGCCCTCCAAGCGGACCAAAGACATCCTGCTCTGGATGCTCTCGACCAAGATGTTGCCAGCGGTCGGTGTGCTTTATCCGATCTACCTGTTGTTCATTGAACTGGGTCTTCTTGATAGCCGCGCCGGTTTGGTGGTTGTCCTGATGCTGATCAACCTGCCGATCATCGTCTGGATGCTCTATACCTACTTCAAGGAAATTCCCGGTGAAATCCTCGAGGCGGCCCGGATGGACGGTGCGACCTTGCCACAGGAATTACTTTATGTGCTGACGCCAATGGCCATTCCGGGCATTGCATCAACTATGTTGCTCAACTTCATTCTGGCATGGAACGAAGCCTTCTGGACCCTCAACCTGACAGCCGTCAATGCAGCACCATTGACTGCCTTTATCGCCAGTTATTCCAGCCCCGAGGGTCTGTTCTTTGCCAAGCTTAGCGCGGCCTCGACCATGGCGATTGCGCCGATCCTCATCCTTGGCTGGTTCAGCCAGAAACAACTTGTCCGCGGCCTGACGTTCGGCGCGGTGAAATAAGGAACCTGACACATGGGACAGATCCAACTTAAACAGGTCACGAAAAGCTTCGGCGATGTGCAGGTCATTCCACCCCTTGATCTGACCATTCAGGATGGCGAATTCACGGTCTTTGTCGGCCCTTCGGGTTGCGGTAAATCCACGCTTCTGCGGCTGATTGCAGGGCTTGAGGATATCACATCGGGCCATATCGAGATTGACGGCAAAGACGCCACCGATCTGGTACCTGCGAAACGCGGCCTTGCGATGGTGTTCCAGTCCTACGCGCTTTATCCGCATATGTCGGTGCGCAAGAACATCGCCTTTCCGTTGCGCATGGCCAAGATGGATCCCGCCGAAATTGACCGCCGCGTCAATGCCGCCGCCGAGGTTTTGAACCTTGCCGATTATATCGACCGGCGTCCGGGGCAGTTGTCCGGTGGTCAGCGTCAGCGCGTGGCAATTGGCCGTGCCATTGTGCGTGAACCATCTGCCTTCCTGTTTGACGAACCTCTATCCAACCTTGATGCGGCCTTGCGTGTTGGCATGCGGATGGAAATCTCAGAGCTGCATAAAAAGCTTAAAACGACCATGGTTTACGTGACCCACGATCAGGTCGAAGCGATGACAATGGCCGATAAAATCGTCGTGTTGCAGGCCGGTGTGATCGAACAGGTTGGCTCTCCGCTCGAACTCTACCGCCGCCCGCGCAACACCTTTGTGGCAGGCTTTATTGGCTCGCCCAAAATGAACCTGATCGACGGTGAAGAGGCTGCCAAACATGACGCCACTACGATCGGAATTCGTCCCGAACATATCGACGTGGTCGAAAGCGGCGGCATGTGGCAGGGCACTGTTGGCGTGGCCGAACACCTCGGCTCTGACACCTTCTTCCATATCCATAACACCGGTCTGACGGAGACGATCACTGTGCGTGCCATTGGTGACATCAACCTGACACATGGTGACACGATCCATCTGAACCCGCGCATGAACGAACTGCACCGCTTTGATGCCCAAGGCCTGCGGATCGACTGATGCAACTGGCCGGGAAAACTGCGCTGATTACAGGGGCCGCACGTGGTATCGGGCTTGCCTTTGCCAAGGCTTACACGGCTGAAGGCACGCGCGTTGCGATTGCGGATATTGATCTTGCGCGCGCGCAGGCGGCGGCATCTGAAATCAAAGGTGCCGTCGCTGTAAAGATGGATGTGTCTGATCAGGCCAGCATCGAAGCGGCGGTTGCCGAGGCGGCCAATGCACTGGGGCAGATTGATATTCTGATTAACAACGCCGCTATTTTCACGGCGGCCCCGCTTTCAGAGATCACGCGCGCCGACTATCAGCGGGTCTTTGATATCAACGTCGCGGGCACGCTTTTTACGATGCAGGCCGTTGCAGCCCATATGATCGAGCGCGGTATCAAAGGCCGCATCATCAACATGGCGTCGCAGGCAGGCAGGCGGGGCGAGGCCCTTGTTGCGGTCTACTGCGCGTCCAAGGCGGCGGTGATTAGCCTGACGCAATCTGCGGGGCTGAACCTGATCGCCCACGGGATCAACGTTAACGCTATCGCGCCCGGCGTGGTGGACGGCGAACACTGGGACGGGGTGGACGCGTTCTTTGCCAAATACGAAGGCAAAGCCCCCGGGCAGAAGAAAAAAGAAGTGGGCGATGCTGTGCCCTATGGCCGGATGGGCACTGCCGCGGACCTGACAGGGATGGCCGTCTTTCTGGCCAGCGATGCAGCGGAATACATCGTCGCGCAAACCTATAACGTCGATGGCGGAAATTGGATGAGCTGATGAATATCCGGCAAAATACTGATCTGATCAAACTGAGTAATGCAACGCTTGCAGCGTTGCCTGGTGATATTGCACGCCCAACCTATGATCGCTCTGCGCTCACGGCGGGGATTGTCCATATCGGTCTGGGCAATTTTCACCGTGGCCATCAAGCATGGTACCTGCATTCCCTGATGCAAAAAGGCCTGGCCCATGATTGGGCGATTGTCGGTGCCGGTGTACGCGCAGGCGACGCGGCGCAACGTGAACGATTGGCCGCACAGGATTATCTGACAACACTGATTGCCTTGGATCCGGCAGGCAGCACAGCCGAGGTCGTGGGGTCGATGATCGACTTTGTGCCGGTCGAGGAAAGCAACGGCGCGTTGATCGCGCAGATGGCCGACCCTGCAATCCGCATTGTCGCGCTGACCGTCACCGAAGGTGGCTATTATCTGGATCCTGCCACCAAGGGATTTAACGCCGCACACCCCGATATCCTGCATGACGCAAAGACGCCGGATATGCCTGTCACCGCTTTTGGCGCGATGATTGCGGCCCTTAAGAAGCGTCGTGCCGCAGGCGTTGGTCCTTTCACCTGCCTGTGTTGTGACAACCTGCAAGGCAATGGCGCGATCTTGCGGCAAACAGTTGTGTCCTTGGCGCGCCTGTCCGATCCCGACCTTGCGGACTGGATCAACGACAACGCCAGTTTCCCCAACTCTATGGTCGATTGCATTGTGCCTGCCACGGGTCCGAATGAGCTCGCACTTGTGCGCAGTCTCGGGATTGATGATGCCTGCCCTGTGACGCACGAGACCTTTCGCCAATGGGTGATCGAGGATGATTTTTGCGCAGGCCGCCCCGATTGGGACCTTGTTGGTGCGACGTTCACCGATGATGTGCATGACTTTGAGGCGATGAAGATCCGCGTGCTGAACGGCGGCCACCAGATCATCGCGAATGCGGGCGAGTTGCTGTCGATCGAGACGATCTCGGGATGTATGGCCAATGACGATATTCGTGCGCTTTTTGAAAAGGTCGCTACACGCGAAATCCTGCCACACCTCAAGGCGGTGCCTGGCATGGAGCCGCATGCCTATGTTGATCTGATCTCGCGCCGTTTCTCCAACACACGGATCGTCGACACGACGCGGCGTGTGGCCTTTGACGGCTCATCGCGGCACCCCGGTTTCTTGATCCCGTCAATTCAGGACGGGCTGGCCGCAGGAACGCCCGTTGCAGGGCTTGCGTTGGTTGAGGCGATCTGGGCGCGTATGTGTGCAGGCCTGCGCGAAGATGGCAGCGCGATTGCACCAAACGATCCTGATTGGGATGCGTTGCAGGCAATGGCGCAAGAAGCGCGCGAAAATCCGGTGCTGTGGCTGAAACAGGCAAAGTATTATGGCACGCTCGGCCAAGAGGCACGTTTCGCCGATGCCTTTGCCGCGTGGCTCGACATGCTCTGGACAAAAGGCACGACGGCAACGATCCGCGCCTATCTCGCGGTCGCGGGCTAGCTTTCCGGTCTTGCATCACGATCAAGGAACCCCGCATATTTGGTCTGCTGCGCAAGACAGCCAAAGCAGGGTGCCGAAGCAATGATGACTGACATGCAAAGTGGAAATCTCGGGCCCGCTGACGCAGAGGGCTTTTGGATAGACGATCCGGACCACTGCGCTTGGCTTGCTGCCCAAAGCGACAGCCAGCTGGAGTTTTTTGCGGCCAGTGCGGGGGATGCACCGGGGTTTTCACAATTGGATCACGCGGGAAAACCGCTGGGTTCGGATGTGCAGGAACTGCATGCGACCACGCGGCTAATCCATGCCTACAGCCTTGGCCACGCGCGCGGGTATCAAGGGGCAGACCGGATCATTGATCGGGGCATGGCTTATCTTGCCAGTCACCACAAAGACCCTGTGCATGGCGGCTATTTTTGGGCGCTGTCAGGTCACGGTGTGCAGGATGATCGCAAGCTGACTTATGGCCATGTTTTTGTTTTGCTGGCCGCGAGCAGTGCAAAAATCGCGGGCCATCCAGATGCCGATGCGCTTCTGGCGGATATCGCCGAGGTGCTGGATCAACGGTTTTGGGAAGAGGGCGCGGGTCTGTTCAGCGATGAATGGAACCGCGACTGGACCCCGTTTTCCACCTATCGCGGGATGAACGCCAATATGCATGGTGTCGAGGCTTTGCTGGCGGCCTTTGAGGCCACGGGCGAGGCGCTGTTTCTTGACCGCGCCGGACGTATTCTTAAATTTTTTGTCCATCAGATGGCGCCGCAGAATGGGTGGCGCTTGCCCGAGCATTACACGGAGCACTGGCAGACTGATCGCAGCTACGCGGGTAATCACATGTTCCGCCCTGCGGGCACAACGCCGGGGCATGCGTTTGAATTCGGGCGTTTGGCGCTGCAGCACTGGGATTTATCCGGGCGGCCTGCGAATGGCGCGCCCCAAGCTGCGCGCAATCTGATTGAACGTGCCCTTGCCGATGCATGGCTGCCCGAGGGGGGCTTGGCCTATACGCTTGATTTTGACGGAAAGGTTGCCGATGGATCGCGGTTCTGGTGGCCTGTCACCGAGGCGATTGGTGCGATGGCGGCCCTGATTGTCATGGACCGCGATCCTGCGGATGAAATCTGGTACCGGCGCTTGTGGGCTTTCGCGGATGCGCATTTCATCGATCACGCGCGCGGCGGCTGGTATCCTGCCATCGACGACCATGGCCAACCGACGAGTTCGATCTTCACTGGCAAGCCTGATATCTACCACGCCTTACAGGCCTGTCTATTGCCTTTGGCGGGCCGTTTGTCGCGTCTGGCGCTTGCACCCGGGGCATAAGTCGGGTCATGTTGCGTTAGCGCTAACCATTTGGTTGACGTGGCGGTGTGGCCTTGCTTGGGTTGGCGTCATCAAGTGCAGTGTCTTGCAGATAAAGAAATTCGTCGGAGTGATACCATGGCAAATTCTGATCGCGTCGACAGACCGGATTATCTGACGCAGGAAGTATTGGTTGCGCTGAACGGTGGGGGACATGCGGCACCCTATGAGGTCTTGGGGCCCCATAAGAGTGGTAACAAACGCTGGGTTGTCACGTTCCAACCTGCCGCGGTTGAGGTCTGGGCGACTGTCGCAGGAAAAGACACCCCTTTGCCGCGTATTGCCGGCGATGTTTTTGCCGCACCGGTGGCGGGCAAAACCTATACGCTGACCATGCGCTATCCAGATGGCGCTACCTTTACGACACGCGATCCATATGCCTTTGATCCGGTGCTGAGCGATTTTGATCAGTATCTGATCGGCGAAGGCACCCACAAAGAGCTTTGGCGCGCGTTGGGTGCGCATGTGACGAAACACCAAGGTGTTGCGGGTACCCATTTTGCGGTGTGGGCACCCAACGCCCAACGCGTCAGTGTGATTGGCGATTTCAATACATGGGACGGACGCCGCCACCCGCTGCGCCCTGTCGGTGAAACGGGCGTGTGGGAGGTCTTTATCCCGCAAGTTGGTGACGGTGCCCTCTATAAATACCAGATCATCGGTATCGACGGACAGTCGCGTGACAAGGCCGATCCGATGGGATTTGGCTCGCAACATCCGCCGGAACAGGCGTCGGTCGTGCGGGATCTGGCGGGCTATGGCTGGAAAGACAAAGCATGGATGAAGTCCCGCGCTGCGCGGGCCGACCGTGCCAGCCCGATGGCGATCTATGAGGTGCATCTGGGATCATGGCGGCGGCGCTACGATGATGGCGGGCGACCACTCAGTTACAAGGAACATGCCCGCGATCTGGTTTCCTACGTCAAATACATGGGCTTTACCCATATCGAATTGTTGCCCGTCTCCGAATTTCCTTTTGACGGATCATGGGGCTATCAGCCCGTTGGCCTTTATGCGCCCACGATCCGTTTTGGTCCGCCCAATGAATTCCGTGATCTGGTGGATACCGCCCATGCCGAAGGCATCGGCGTGCTGCTGGACTGGGTGCCGGGGCATTTTCCGACCGACGCGCATGGTCTGGCGAAATTTGATGGCACGGCGCTTTATGAACACGCCGATCCGCGCGAAGGGTTCCATCAGGATTGGAACACCTTGATCCCGAACTACGGACGACGCGAGGTCAAGAATTACTTTGTCGCCAACGCGTTGTATTGGTTGGAGGAATACCACCTTGATGGCTTGCGCGTCGATGCCGTGGCCTCGATGCTTTACCGAGATTATTCGCGCAAGGATGGCGAATGGGTCCCCAACAAAGACGGCGGACGCGAGAATTATGAAGCGATTTCATTTCTTCAGGACATGAACATCGCGGCCTATGGCGCTGACGCAAGCATCATGACCGTGGCCGAAGAAAGCACATCTTTCCCCGGCGTGTCGCAGCCCGTGCATACTGGCGGGCTTGGCTTTGGATATAAGTGGAACATGGGGTGGATGAATGACACCCTGCGTTACATGGAAAAAGACCCGATTTATCGTCAGTATGATCACCATCTGATGACCTTTCCCATTGACTGGGCCTTTACCGAAAATTTCATTCTGCCGATCAGCCATGATGAGGTGGTCCATGGCAAAGGCTCTATGATCGCCAAAATGCCCGGAACCGAATGGGAGAAATTCGCCAACCTGCGCGCCTATTATGCGTTTATGTGGACGCAGCCGGGCAAAAAGCTTTTGTTTATGGGGTGCGAGTTCGCCCAGCCCGAGGAATGGAACCACGACGCCGAACTGAATTGGGGTGCCGCCGAACAGCCCGCCAACAAAGGCGTGCAGCAATTGGTGCGTGATCTGAACCGGCTCTACCGCGAGACCCCTAGCTTGCATTTCAAAGACTGCGAAGCGGCGGGGTTCCAGTGGGTGAGCAACGATCCGAGCCAATCGACAATTGCCTTCCTGCGCCGTGGCAACGCGGGTGATGCACCGGTTGTGGTCGTTTGCAACTTTACGCCCGTGACCCGTGAGGGCTTTCAGGTCGGCGTGCCAGAGGCCGGTTTCTGGGAGGAAGTGCTGAATACTGACGCGGCGATCTATGGCGGGGACAACCGTGGCAATCTGGGAGGATGCACGACGGAAAATAGCCCCGCCGATGGGCAGGCGCGGTCGATCCGGCTGACGCTGCCGCCATTGTCGGTGGTCGTTTTGCGCAAGCAAACTACGTAAAATTAAAGATAAAAGAGGGGGAGACGACATGCCAACAAAGCGTATCACACAACGATCTATGGTTTTCGTGCTGGCAGGGGGACGGGGAAGCCGCCTGAAAGAACTCACCGACCGCCGCGTGAAACCTGCGGTACCTTTCGGCGGCAAGGCGCGGATCATTGATTTTGCCCTGTCGAATGCCGTCAATTCCGGCATCCGCAAAATGGCGATTGCTACGCAGTACAAAGCGCACAGCCTGATCCGTCATACCCAGCGCGGCTGGAACTTTTTTCGT
Source organism: Yoonia rosea (assembly GCF_900156505.1). Taxonomy (NCBI): domain Bacteria; kingdom Pseudomonadati; phylum Pseudomonadota; class Alphaproteobacteria; order Rhodobacterales; family Paracoccaceae; genus Yoonia; species Yoonia rosea. Next base: position 146,659 of record NZ_FTPR01000001.1, read on the forward strand.
GCTGAACGCAACGAGTTTCTCGATGTGCTGCCCGCCTCCCAGCGCGGAGGCAATGAAAGCTGGTACAAGGGCACTGCCGATGCCGTGACCCAGAACATCGACATCGTCGACAGTTATAATGTTGATTACGTGATCATCCTTGCGGGCGATCATATCTACAAGATGGATTACGAAATCATGCTGCGCCAGCACGTGGAATCCGGCGCTGATGTCACCGTGGGCTGCCTGACCGTGCCGCGCCAAGAGGCGACTGCCTTTGGCGTTATGGCGACCGATAACGACGGGCGGATCACCAGTTTTCTGGAAAAACCGGCCGATCCGCCCGCGATGCCCGACAACCCCGATATGGCGCTGGCATCAATGGGGATTTATGTCTTTGACTGGAAATTCCTGCGTGATCTGTTGATCAAAGACGCCGAAGATCCCAATTCCTCGAATGATTTCGGCAACGACCTCATCCCCGACATCGTCAAAAACGGCAAAGCCATGGCGCACCGGTTCGATGAAAGCTGTGTGCGGGCCGAGGGCGCGCCTGCCTATTGGAAAGATGTCGGTACAGTTGATGCCTTCTGGCAGGCCCATATCGATCTGACGAATTTCACGCCCGAGCTTGATCTGTGGGACAAGAGTTGGCCGATCTGGACCTATAACGAGAGCGTCCCGCCTGCAAAATTCATCCATGATGAACGGGACAGACGCGGGATGGCGATTTCGTCGATGGTGTCAGGTGGGTGTATCATTTCAGGCACCGAGGTGCGCAATTCGGTGCTTTTCACCAATGTGCACACCAATTCTTACGCGGTGCTGGATCATGCGGTGATCCTGCCCGATGTGGTGGTCCATCGCTCGGCCAGATTGCGTCAGGTCGTCGTCGACGGTGGCGTTGTGATCCCCGAGGGTCTTGTGGTGGGTGAGGACCCGCATGAGGATGCCAAGTGGTTCCGTGTCACCGACCGCGGTATCACCCTGATTACCCAGGATATGCTGAATAAAAGGGCCGCTGCTTTATGACCAAAGCCCTCTTTGTCGTCTCGGAATGCGCGCCGCTGGTGAAGACCGGCGGGCTCGCGGATGTGGCGGGCGCTTTGCCCGGCGCATTGGCGCAGCACGGTGTGGCTGTGCGCGTTCTGCTGCCCGGATACCGTGTGGTGCTGGGGCAGATTGGCAAGGCAAAGGTGGTGGCGACCTACAAAGACCTGTTTGGCGGCACGGCGAAACTGCGCGCCTGCAACATCGTGGGTGTTGATCTGCTGATCCTTGACGCCCCGCATCTTTATGATCGCGATGGTGCGATTTATGGTGATGCCACGGGCCGTGACTGGCCGGATAACCCCGAACGCTTTGCCGCGCTTTGCAAAGTGGGCGCAATGATCGCGGCCGAAGGGGTGGACGGCTGGACGCCCGACATCGTGCATGGTCATGACTGGCAAGCGGGCCTTACGCCTGAATATATGCGGGCCTTGGGCGTTGATGTGCCCTTTGTTTTTACCATCCACAACATCGCCTTCCACGGGAATGCGGATGCAGGCAAGCTGAAAGCGCTTGGTCTTGATCCAGCGCGCTTTACGACTGAGGGCTTTGAATTCTGGGGGCAGATATCGGCCCTCAAGGCGGGCTTGGTCGGGGCGGCCAAGATCAATACGGTCTCGCAAACCTATGCAGAAGAATTGCTGACGCCTGAATTCGGCATCGGCATGGACGGCGTTTTACGTATGCGACAGGCGGACTTGTCGGGGATTGTGAACGGGATTGATCTGGATGCGTGGAATCCGCTGACCGATCCGAATATCACACCATACAAAACGGCAAGCGGGAAAGACGCGAACAAGAAAGCGCTCCGCAAAACCTTCGGACTTGGCAAAGCGGATGGTCCGCTCTGTGTGCTCGTCTCACGTTTGACCGAACAGAAGGGAATTGATCTGTTGTTGGAGGCGCTGCCTGCGCTGTTGGATCGCGGCGGTCAGTTGGCGCTGCTGGGATCGGGCGACCCCAAGCTTGAGGTGGCTTTATTGGAAGCCGCAGCAAGTCACGCGAATGTGGCTGTCAAAATCGGCTATGACGAAGCGCTGTCCCACAAAATGATGGCAGGGGGCGATGCAATCCTTGTGCCTTCACGGTTCGAACCCTGCGGCCTGACCCAGCTTTACGGCTTGCGCTATGGCACCGTGCCACTGGTGGCGCTGACAGGTGGTCTGGCCGATACGGTGATCAACGCCTCACCCGCAGCCCTTGCGCGTGGTGTTGCAACTGGCGTCCAGTTCTTTCCGATCAATGCACAGGCGCTGGCCAACGCATTCACCCGCCTTGGCGACCTTTACGCGGACAGCAAAACGTGGAAAGCGATGCAGCGCAACGCCATGAAACAACCTGTCGGCTGGGAAACCTCGGCCTTGGCGTATAAAGCCATCTATGCAGATCTCACTGGGGCAACATCTTGAACCTTGGACCTTTCGCAATCCGGCCCGGCCGCCCGACGCCTCTTGGGGCAACGGTGGACCCAGACGGTGTGAATTTCGCAATCTTTTCGCGCCATGCCACCAAGGTGATGCTGTGTCTGTTTGATGAAAACGGCAATGAAAACCAGATCATCACGCTGCCTGAACGCGAAGGTCATGTCTGGCACGGCTATTTCCCCGGTATGAAGGCGGGCCAGCAATACGGCGTCCGTATGGACGGGCCATATGCGCCTGAAGAGGGGCATCGGTTCAATCCATACAAGCTTTTGATTGATCCCTACGCCAAACAACTGACGGGCCATCCGACGTGGCATAATGCGCTCTTCGGATATCAAACAGGGCATAAAGACAAAGACCTCAGTTTCGACAAGACCGACAGCGCGCCTTTCATGCCGCGCTGTGTGGTTGTTGATCCAACGTTCAACTGGAACAACGCGAACGCGCCCCACCATGCGATGGAAAGCACAGTCATCTACGAGGCCCATGTCAAAGGCCTGACAGCCGGTCGTCCCGATATTCCCAATCGCGGAACCTATCTGGCGATGGCCTCGGACCCGATCCTTGAGCATCTTAATAATCTTGGTGTTACGGCCGTCGAGCTTTTGCCTGTCCAGGCCTTTATCAACGATAAATTCCTGCTGGATCGCGGGCTGACGAATTACTGGGGCTATATGACCTACGGGTTCTTCGCCCCCGATCCTCGCTATATGCAGGGCACGGATATTGCCGAGTTCCAGCAGATGGTGCGTCGCTTCCATTCCGCCGATATCGAAGTGATTTTGGATGTGGTCTACAACCACACCGCTGAGGGATCCGAGCTTGGGCCGACACTGATGTTCCGTGGTCTGGATAACGCAAGCTACTACCGTTTGGCTGACAACCCGCGCTATTACATTGATGATGCGGGCTGCGGTAACACGCTCGATTTCGAGAACCCCTTTGTCATCCGGCTTGTCATGGACAGCCTGCGCTATTGGGTTGAAGTCATGCATGTGGATGGCTTCCGCTTTGATCTCTGCACCGCACTTGGGCGCACAGCGCGGGGGTTTGAACGCGACGGGCCATTCTTCCGCGCGATTGGCCAAGACCCTGTGCTGAACAAGGTCAAGCTGATCGCGGAGCCTTGGGATATCGGGCCGGGGGGCTATCAACTTGGTGCATATCCGGCACCCTTTGCCGAATGGAACGACAAATACCGCGACAATGTGCGTGAATTCTGGCGCGGGGATGCGGGCAAGGTGCCGGATATGGCGGAACGGCTCACAGGCTCGGCGCCCTATTTCGATCATGACGGGCGGGCCGCGACATCGTCGCTGAATTTCCTGACGGCCCATGATGGTTTCACGCTGCAAGACACCGTCAGCTATAGCCGCAAGCATAACCTGGCCAATGGCGAGGATGACCGCGACGGGCATTCCAATAACCACTCCGACAATATGGGGGTTGAGGGGCCAACCAAGGACGCCGCAATCAATGCCGCCCGGATGCGCCGCAAGCGCAATATGATGGCCACATTGATGCTGTCCCAAGGCACGCCGATGGTGCTGGCGGGGGATGAGCTCAGCAATTCGCAAGGTGGCAACAACAATGCCTATTGTCAGGACAACGAAATCGGTTGGGTGAACTGGCCTGACAAAGAAGACCCGTTCTTTACCTTCTGCCAGCAGGCGATTGCCTTTCGCAAAATGCATCCGCTGTTGCGCCAGAGCCGCTTTCTGCATTCGCGCCAGCGCCTGATTGATGGCGAGCCTGATTTGTTCTGGCGGCGTGTCGATGGCAAGCCGATGAGCCAAGAGGATTGGGACGATGCGGGCCTTGATACCTTGGTGGTTGAAATGCGCATGGCATCGGGTTCACCGGAATATGTCAAACGTGAAGGCGCTTTGTTGGTCGTTCTGAACCGCGGGGAGGCGGTTGAGATTACGGCACCGGAACTGCCTGAAGGTGACGCTTGGGTGCGCCGCTTTGACACCAGCCAGGATGATGCCATCGCGGTAACGCCCGGCCTGCGTGTTGCGGCGGACAGTGTTGTGGTATTTTCACAAGAGAGCGCAGAGAGGTAATCTGCGACAAAGACGAAAAGGGAGGACGAGATATGCCGATGCAAAATGTACGGACCACTCCGATCGAAGGGCAGAAGCCTGGAACGAGTGGGCTGCGCAAGAAGACAGCTGTATTCCGCCGTCCGCACTTTCTGGAAAACTATGTACAGGCGATCTTTGACGGGATCGGTGGTGTTGTAGACAAAACGCTGGTCGTGGGTGGCGATGGGCGGTTCTTCAATGATGACGCGGTTCAGATCATTTTGCGTATGGCCTCTGCGAATGGTGCCGCGAAATGCATCGTCGGGCAGGGCGGTATTCTGTCCACGCCTGCTGCGTCGCATATGATCCGCCTGCGCAATGCCGATGGCGGATTGATCCTTTCGGCCAGCCATAACCCCGGTGGCGCGGACGCGGATTTCGGCTTGAAATACAATGGTCCAAACGGTGGGCCCGCGTCCGAGGCGGTTACGGATAAAATCTACGAGCGCACCAAAACGCTCGACCTTTACCGTATTGTTGCGGCCTCGGATATCGACCTTGGCGCGCTGGGCGAACAGTCAGTCGCAGGGATGAGGGTCGAGATTGTCGATCCGGTCGCCGACTATGCGGCTCTTATGCAAACAATCGTTGATTTCGACAAAATTCGCGCGCTGTTTGCCGGTGGTTTCACGATGTGTTTTGATGCCATGCATGCGGTGACAGGCCCTTATGCCCACGCGATCCTTGAGGGGATGTTGGGCGCGCCCAAAGGCACCGTGATCAATGGCATTCCAAGCCCCGATTTCGGCAAGGGCCACCCTGATCCCAACCCTATCTGGGCGAAAACCCTGATGGACAAGATGTATGGCCCGGGCGCTCCCGATTTCGGCGCTGCGTCTGACGGGGACGGTGACCGCAACATGATCGTGGGCCGAGGGGCCTATGTCACACCGTCCGACAGTCTGGCGCTGCTGACAGCCAAGGCGCATCTGGCCCCGGCCTATCGCGGCGGTCTGGCAGGTGTGGCGCGGTCGATGCCCACATCGCGCGCAGTGGACCGTGTGGCGGACAGCCTCGGGATTGATTGCTTTGAAACGCCAACAGGGTGGAAGTTTTTTGGCAACCTGCTGGATGCCGGCAAGGTCACGCTCTGCGGCGAGGAAAGCGCCGGCACCGGATCAGACCACGTGCGCGAAAAAGACGGGCTATGGGCGGTCCTGTTGTGGCTGAATATTCTGGCCGAGACCGGGCAATCTGTCTCCGATTTGATGGCGGATATGTGGAAGACCCACGGACGCTGCTATTATGCGCGCCATGACTATGAGGATGTGGAAAGCGCACCAGCCCAAGACATGATGGATGCTTTGCCTGGCAAGCTCGCCACGCTGGCAGGCACCACGATTGGCGGTATGACCGTTTCAGAAGCGGATGAATTCGCCTATCTCGACCCCGTTGATGGCTCAAAATCCACAGGCCAGGGCATCCGGATCAATTTTGAAGGCGGCGCACGTGCGGTATTCCGCCTCTCAGGGACAGGCACGCAAGGTGCTACGATCCGGCTTTATCTGGAACAGCTGGTGACCGATCCGGACCGTCTGATGGACGATCCGGAACAGGTGCTGGCTGCTGTGCGCGATGCGGCCTTGGCGCTGTCGGACTTGCAGGCGCTCACCGGACGCGATGCGCCCGATGTGATCACCTAGATCGGCGTTGTTGGCCCGTGCTTGAGGTAGGCAAACCCGTTGCCTTCCAGCGTGAAGGTGTCACTGCTGATCGATGCTGATTGACCCAAAGCAATCTCTGCAGGGGCTTTCATTGCCAGTTCATGGGTGTCCTTGGACAGGTTGAAAACGCAGGTCAGCGTTTCGTCCTCAGCCTGACGGGTGAAGGCCAAAAGCGGTTCCGGAAGGTTGATGAACGTTGTCTTGCCGCGTGCCAGCGCGGGGCTGTTTTTCCGGTAGGCGATCATGTCCTTGTAGTAGGACAGGATGCTGTCTGGCCCTTGCTGCTGATCCACCGCTTTTGCGGCTTGTGGTGCCTTGACGGGCAGCCAGGGCTTACCGGTTGAAAAGCCCGCATTCGGCGCGTCTTTTTCCCAGACCATCGGCGTGCGGCAGCCGTCACGGCCTTTGACCGACGGCCAGAAGCGCAATGCGGGTGGATCGGTCAGCTCGTGATACTCCATCTCGGTTTCGGTCTGGCCCAATTCCTCGCCCTGATAGATGCCGATGGTACCTTCAAAGGACATGAGCATCGCGCAGGCAAACCGCGCCATACTGTCTTCTGACACCGCATGTTCGGCCCAGCGGGTGACCTGCCGTGGCACATCATGGTTGCTGAATGACCAATAGGGGTGCCCGTCAGGGGCGCCGCGCTGAAAACCTTCGATGCAATTGCGGAAATGCTCGGCGTTGAAATCGGGGCCCAGCATCGCAAAGCTATAGGCCATGTGCAGACGGGTATTGCCTGCGGTATATTCGCCCATGATCTCGATGGACCGGTGGCCCATTTCGCCCACTTCGCCGACCATCATGATGTCGTCGTATTGATTGGTCAGCTTGCGCAGCTTTTCCAGAAAGCCGATGTTTTCGGGCCGTGTCTTGTTATAAAGGTTGCGCTGCATCCCATAAAGATCGGTCGCCATCACCTGTGGACGTGTTTGTGCCGGCGGGTTTGAACGCAACTCTTTATCGTGGAAATAATAGTTCACCGTATCAAGGCGGAACCCGTCCAGCCCGCGATCCAGCCAGAATTTGCAGGTCTCGAGGATTGCCTCAACGACATCAGGATTGTGGAAGTTCAGATCAGGCTGCGAGGTCAGAAAGTTGTGCTGGTAATACTGCCCGCGCTGGGGATCGAATTCCCATGCGGGGCCACCAAAATGGCTGTGCCAGTTTGTTGGGGGCGAGCCATCGGGCAGCGGATCGGCCCAGACGTACCAGTCTGATTTGTCATTATCGCGGCTCAGACGCGATTGCTTGAACCATTCATGCTTGTCCGAGGTATGCGATAGCACCTGATCGACGATCACCTTCAGGCCGCGCGCGTGCGCCTGCGCGATCATTTCGTCAAAATCCTCCAGATCACCGAACAGCGGATCAACGGCCAGATAGTCAGACACGTCATATCCCATATCTGCCTGTGGGGATTTGAAGATCGGCGATAGCCAGATGCAATCGACCCCAAGTTCCGCGATATGGTCAAGGCGGCTTGTGATGCCGCGCAGATCCCCGACGCCATCGCCGGTGCTGTCCTGATACGAACGCGGATAGACCTGATAAATCACGGCACTTCGCCACCATTCGCGCATGATGCGGCTCCTTGTTTTAGCGCTAACATTCCTGAATTGCGTAGAGCGAAACACGCAAGAGGTAAACCGTCTCGGATGTAAGGCCACAGGATTTATTGCCGCGGGTGATAAATTGCCTGTTGTGGCGTGTTTTGCCTCTGCCTGTTCTCTATGCTGCCGTGGGTTCGCTGCCAATCTAGCAGGCAGTTTACAGGTTTCCTGCGCAATAATTGTGCATCTGGCAAAAGCCGTCTCGCATCCCCTCTGAAGACCTGCCTTCGCCGCGCAGACTATGCGCAAACTCTAAGCGAAATAAGAATCCCCGGAGCATCAGATTAACCGTCCCGTCCATATCACGCCGCAAGACGCGCAAGCAGTGCAACCGCGTGCGCGGGGCAGTGCGTTTTTGACTGTGGCAGGGGATGTGACTGGGCGAACGGGGCTTGTTGATCTGCGCCATGCGGGATCGTCCAAACTGGTTTTTCCGCGCAATTTCAATGACAGCTTAGAAGCAATCCTTGTGAATACCGCAGGCGGGATCACGGGGGGCGATCACTATACACTAGCCGCGACGGTCAAGGCCGGCGGTGCGCTGACACTGACAACACAGGCCGCCGAGCGGGCCTATCGCGCGCAAGTCAGCGAAATTGGCCGCGTTGAAACCGCCTTGACGGTCGACGCAGACGCGACGCTTCACTGGCTCCCTCAGGAATTAATCCTCTTTGATCATTGCGCTCTGCGCCGTCAGTTGCAGATCGACCTGCACGGCAATGCGAGCCTGCTGATGGTTGAACCCATCGTGCTGGGCCGTGCGGCGATGAAAGAAACACTACGCCAGATTCATTTTCAGGATCGCATTCGCATTCATCGTGATGGTGCGCCGATCTATATTGACGGCATAGATTTTTCTGGCGACGCCGCCGCCCATGTTGCCCGCCGGGCGATTGCGGATGGTGCACGTGCGATGGCGAGCCTTGTTTTGGTCCGCTCTGATGCGGCCGCACAACTGGATACGCTGCGTGCCATGCTGCCGCCCACCGCAGGCGCCAGCCTGCTGGCCGATGATGTGCTGGTCATACGCCAGCTGGCCGAAGACAGCTTTGTGTTGCGGCGTGATCTGATGCCGATCCTCAGCCATCTGACAAATAATTCCCTGCCCATTTCATGGAGGCTTTGAGCCATGCAACTGACCCCCCGCGAAAAAGACAAATTGCTGATCGCCATGGCCGCCGAGGTGGCGCGCAAGCGGCTGGCGCGCGGCGTGAAACTCAACCATCCCGAGGCGATTGCCCTGATCACCGATGCGGTGGTGGAGGGCGCACGCGATGGCCGCTCTGTCGCTGATATGATGGAGGCGGGCGGGCGAGTTGTCAGCAAAGAGCAGTGCATGGAGGGCATCGCCGAGATGATCCACGAAGTGCAGGTCGAGGCCACGTTTCCCGACGGCACAAAACTTGTCACAGTTCACAACCCAATCAGGTAGGCGCATATGATCCCCGGAGAACTCTTTCCCGCTGACGGCAATCTTGTTTTGAACGCAGGCGCGGCCGCAATCACCCTGATGGTGGCCAACACAGGTGACAGGCCGGTGCAGGTCGGTAGCCATTACCATTTTGCCGAAACCAACCCTGCGCTCGATTTTGATCGTGCTGCGGCCCGCGGTATGCGTCTTGATATCGCATCCGGCACGGCGGTGCGGTTTGAACCGGGCCAGCGCCGCGAGGTGCAGCTGATCCCGATCAGTGGCGCGCGCCGCATTTTCGGCTTTAACCAACAAATCATGGGGGACCTGTAATGCCTGTTGAGATTTCCCGCGCGCATTACGCCGCAATGTACGGACCGACCACGGGCGACAAGCTGCGCCTTGCCGATACCGATCTGGTGATCGAGGTTGAGCGCGACCTGACCACCTATGGCGAAGAGGTGAAATTCGGCGGCGGCAAGGTGATCCGCGATGGTATGGGCCAATCACAGGTCACGCGTGCCGGTGGTGCAGTTGATACCGTCATAACCAACGCGCTGATCGTCGATCACTCCGGCATCTACAAGGCTGATGTTGCGCTCAAAGACGGTTTGATCCACGCCATCGGCAAGGCAGGCAACCCTGATACCCAGCCCGGTGTCGACATTATCGTCGGCCCTGGGACCGAGGTCATTGCTGGTGAGGGCCGTATCCTGACCGCAGGCGGCATGGACAGCCATATCCATTTTATCTGCCCGCAGCAGATGGAAGACTCGCTGCATTCCGGTGTCACCACCTGCTTTGGTGGCGGTACGGGGCCAGCGCATGGCACATTGGCGACGACCTGCACCCCCGGTCCGTGGCATATCGGGCGGATGCTGCAAAGCTTTGATGGTATTGCGATGAATATCGGCCTGTCGGGCAAAGGCAACGCCAGCCAACCCGAGGCTTTGGTCGAAATGGTCAAAGGTGGCGCCTGTGCGCTGAAACTCCACGAGGATTGGGGCACAACACCTGCCGCAATTGATTGCTGTCTGTCGGTGGCCGATGACATGGATGTGCAGGTCATGATCCATACCGATACGCTGAATGAATCCGGCTTTGTGGAGCACACCGTCGGCGCGATCAAAGGCCGCACGATCCATGCCTTCCATACTGAGGGCGCAGGTGGCGGCCATGCCCCTGATATCATCAAGATTTGTGGTGATGCCAATGTGCTGCCGTCCTCAACCAACCCGACACGGCCTTTCACCGTCAATACGCTGGAAGAGCATCTCGACATGCTGATGGTCTGTCACCATCTGGACAAATCCATCCCCGAGGATATCGCCTTTGCCGAAAGCCGTATCCGTCGCGAAACGATTGCCGCCGAGGATATTTTGCATGATATCGGTGCGTTCTCGATTATCGCCTCGGACAGTCAGGCCATGGGCCGCGTGGGCGAGGTGGTTATCCGTACTTGGCAGACTGCCGATAAGATGAAGAAACAACGCGGGCGTCTGGCTGATGAAACAGGTGAAAACGACAACATGCGTGTGCGCCGCTATATTGCGAAATACACGATCAACCCTGCAATCGCCCAAGGTGTAAGCCATGCCATTGGTGATATCAGTGTCGGTAAACGCGCCGATCTGGTGCTGTGGTCGCCTGCGTTTTTCGGGGTCAAGCCCGAGATGGTGTTGATGGGCGGTATGATCGTTGTGGCGCAGATGGGTGATCCCAATGCCTCGATTCCCACACCGCAGCCTGTTTATACGCGGGCCATGTTCGGCGCTTACGGCAGCGCGCTGCGCAACACATCCGTAACCTTTATTTCGGGTGCGGCCGAGACGGCGGGATTGCGTGACAATCTTGGTTTGGCCAAGCAAACCGTGGCGATCAAGAACACGCGCAACATCAGTAAGGCGGATATGGTGCTGAACACGGCCTTGCCGAAAATCGAAGTGCATCCTGAAACCTATGAGGTGCGCGCCGATGGTGAATTGCTGACCTGTGAACCTGCGCAAAGCCTTCCGATGGCGCAACGCTATTTCATGTTCTGAGGGACGCCATGCAACAGATACCCATCGGGCAAACTATTCACCGTGCCGGGCAATGGTCCGGTGGGGTCGCAGTTTGCGAACTGGATTATGCAGCCAGATTCTTGCGCCGCAAGCGGTTGACAACGACAGAGAATGAACCTTTTTTGATTGATCTCGCGCAGACCACATCACTTAATCATGGGGATGCTCTGGAACTTGATGACGGGCGCTTGGTTGAAATCCGTGCGGCAGAAGAGGCGCTCTACCGTGTGACTGCACCGGACCTTGTGCGCGTCGCGTGGCATGTGGGCAACCGCCATACGCCCTGCCAGATTGCTGGCGATCATCTGTTGATCCTCGCTGATCCGGTGATCGGACATATGCTGGAACATGTCGGTGCAACGGTCACACCTGTGACGGCGGCCTTTACGCCCGAAGGTGGCGCATACGGTCACGGGCGGACCCATTCGCACGAACACGTTGCCACGGCCCATGACCACTAACCGCGATATTCTGACCTTGGCGCAATGGTTGTCGCCTGCCTTTCCTGTGGGGGCCTTTGCCTATTCGCACGGGCTAGAGGCGGCGGTGCGGGCGGGGTGGGTTGCCTCGGGGGCCGACCTTGCGGAATGGCTGGAGGATGTGATTGCCAACGGTAGTGGGCGCAATGATTGTATCCTGTTACGCGCGGCTTACGCCGCCGAAGATGATGCAGCGCTGGGCGGTGTTGACGCATTGGCGCGTGCGTTTGCCGCGTCGCGCGAACGGCAGTTGGAACAAGCCCAGCAAGGGGCCGCATTTTGCAAAACTTCAGCGGCGATTTGGGGGGGTGACGCGGTCGCTTACCTTTATCCCGTGGCCGTCGGGGCCGCAGCTGCCAAGCTGCGGATTGATCCGGAATTGACGGCGGCGATGTACCTGCAAGCGGTGGCCAGCAATCTGATTGCCGCCGCGCAACGTCTGATGCCGCTGGGCCAGACAGAAGGGCAGGCGGTGCTCTCGGCCCTTGCCCCGCTCTGCGAAGAGGTGGCGCAATCGACAGCCAGCCTGGCTTGTGATGATCTGCAAAGCACCGCCTTTCTGTCCGATATCGCCGCCATGCGGCATGAAGTTCAACAACCAAGGATATTTCGCACATGACCAGAATGAACGGTCCGCTGCGGGTCGGGATCGGTGGCCCCGTGGGTGCGGGCAAGACGACATTGACAGCCGCACTCGCCCGCGCACTGCACCCCGCCTATTCGATCGGGGTGATCACAAATGATATCTATACCCAAGAAGACGCCGAAGCCCTGATGCGGATGCAAATTCTGCCGCAAGACCGTGTGATCGGTGTGGAAACAGGCGGTTGCCCGCATACGGCAATCCGCGAGGATGCCTCGATCAATCTGGCGGCTGTGGCCGAGATGCAAAAGCGCCACGCCGTGCTTGATCTGGTGTTGATCGAAAGCGGGGGTGACAATCTCTCTGCCACGTTCAGCCCCGAACTGGCCGATCTGACGATCTATGTCATTGATGTTGCCGCAGGCGAGGAAATTCCGCGCAAAGGCGGACCTGCGATTACACGCTCCGACCTTTTGGTGATCAATAAGACCGATCTTGCCCCCCATGTGGGTGCCTCACTTGACGTGATGGAACGCGACAGCAAACGCATGCGCGGTGATGGCCCGTTCGTGTTTTGCGCGCTGCGACACGGCAAAGGCGTTGAGGCTGTGGTGGATTTTATCAAACAAGCGGGCGGGCTCAGGGTCGCAGCATAGGGTAAAGCGAGACCACCAGAAGCACCGCCATTGTTATATTGAACACGCGGAGCCGCCGCGCAGAGCCAAGCCAGCGGCGCACCTGCACCCCCATCCACGCCCAGATCGTGACTGAAGGCAGATTTACAGCAGAAAAGATCAGCGCGACCATCACCGAGCCGAGGATGACGCCCCGATCTTGGGGTGCGTAGGCGCTGATTGCGGTGATTGCCATGAACCACGCTTTGGGGTTGACCCATTGAAAAGCTGCGGCCTGCAGGAATGTAAACGGTTTGCCGGTAACTTCCTTTGCCTCGGGCGGGACAGCATTGGCGATTTTCCAAGCCAGCCATAACATATAGGCAGCGCTGAGGACCTTCAGGACGATGTTCAGGACAGGGTAGGTGGTAAAGATCTGGAGCAAGACAATACCAACCATTGCAACCATAAACGCATGGCCAATTGATATCCCCAGCATATGCGGGACAGTGCGCCGTAAACCGTAATTTGCACCCGAGGCCATGAGCATCAGGTTATTGGGGCCGGGTGTGACCGAACTTGCAAAGGCAAAGCCGACGAGCGCGATAAGGATTTCGTATGTCATTGCGCAATAATACGCGTCAACGGGCACAATGAAATTGCCAAGATGCGGTGTATTGCCGTAAATGTGCAACCTATGGCGAAGATTGATCAAATGAACGACAGAATATTGCGAGCTTTATCGCGCGACGGCCGCATCAGCAATCTGCAATTGGCAGACGAGGTCGGCCTGTCGCCATCGGCCTGCCTGCGGCGGGTGCAGGAACTGGAACGCAGCGGCGTGATCAAAGGCTACCGCGCGCGTCTTGATCCGGTGCTGACGGGGCGGGCCTATGTGGTTTACGTCGCGGTGGGGCTATCCGAGCATACCAAAGCGGCGCAAACCGGTTTCGAGCAGGCGATGGCATACGCTGACGAAGTCACAGAGTGTCATAATGTAGCTGGGGCGTTCGAATACATGCTGCGCGTCGAAGTGGCCGATTTGCCAGCGTATAAGGCGTTTCACACGGAAACGCTGGGCACTGTACCGCATGTGCGGTCGATCACGAGTTATATGGTCATGGGCTCGCCGAAGGATGTAAGAGGGTAGCGTTTTGCCAGTTCTGGAACCAAGGACCATCCGCTCAGGCAGGAAAGGCCCTGCCGTTGTTACGGCCGCAGTCTTTCTTTTGATGGCGGCGTTTCCGGCAATGCTCTTGTGTTTCACGGTGTACTTCACGGGTTGGCGTCCAGGTGATCCGGTCGTCAGGGCCTTGATGGGGGCCACGTTCATGCTTGTGATGTTGTCGTGGCTGGCTTGGCGTTTCTTGCCGATGCGCGTGGCGGAAGTGACGTTTGACGTGACTGGGATCACGTTTTGCGAGATGCAAAATGGCAAGACCCGCTTCGTGCGTCAGACAATTGCATGGTCCGAAATTTACGCGCTGTTGGGGACCGGAAGAAAGAGTTTCTTTGGTGTCGAATTGCACACCAATGGCCCGCCGCCAGGGCGTCGGATCGTGACGTCGGTTTCGGGCGGCGGTTTCGTTGTCCGCATCGCAGTCCCCTATGCGAAGACAGCAGGGTACCATGTTAAACCGGTCTTCACGGACGGATTTTTGTCAGAAGAAATCTGGAAGCTGTTCAAGACCGATAGCTGAATTGCTTGCTTGCCATAAAAAAACGGCCATGCCCGGGAGGAGGTGGACATGACCGTCTTTATTTATCAGCGCCTCCTTGCGTCTCGGGAGGAGAAGAAGCAAGGCGCGTCCTCGCTGGCGTTGCTCGGGAGGAGGTGAGCGCGGCCTGCGGTATCATCGGTTCCACCCGGGAGGAGGATGGGCGGTTCCGAAACTGGTGTTATAAAGCGGCGGCACCCGGGAGGAGGTGGATGCCGCCACCTTATTGCTGACCCAAAGCCTCGGGAGGAGGTGAAGCGATGGGCCTTGGTCCAGATCTGCCTAAAGGGAGGAGGTAGCAGATCTGAATTCGTGAATTACTTTCCGTATGCCGCTTCATAGGCGACGGACTTGATCATGCTGCGCGACATGCCCAAATCGTTAAGGTCACGTGACGACAAGCTCTGCAGTTCGCTCAGCGTCTGGTTATAAACGCGGCGCTTTGCAGCTTTTACGGCGAGCTCTGCGCGGAATGACGCAATGCGCTCACCCAGAGAAGTGCCAGCGAAGAATGTTTCGGTACGAACGGTCATTTTACTACTCATTGTCTATTGCGTTGCGGTCTGTGCCGCTGTGTTGTGACCAAGATGTATGATGATGCTGCAGTTGCACAATAGATCATTCTGCAATGCAGCTATGCGGTAAATGCATAAGCATTCCTGACCTATTGTTAAGAAACTGTCACAAAATTGGGCATCGGCGCCCGAGGCCTTGCGCTCCTACATAAACCTGCCAAAGGTTGGCGCGAATTTGAACACAAACGAAACAAGGGTCCTGCAATGGCTGTCACACGCGATGAAATTTTAGGCGCTCTGTCCCGACTCACTTTGCCCGGTGGCGAGGATCTCGTGTCGCGCGACATGATCCGTGCCTTGACGATTGAGGGTGGTGCGGTGCGTTTCGTGATTGAGACGACCGATCCGGCCGAGGCCGCCAAAATGGATGGGATCCGCCGCGCAGCCGAGGATATCGTGCGCCGCCTGCCGGGGGTAGAGACGGCCTCAGCCGTTCTCACGGCGCATGGTCCGGCACCAAAACCCGCCGCGCCGCCTTCGCTGAAGGTCGGGCGCCACCCGACGCCGCAGGCCGGGCCCGCAAAGGTGTCCGGTGTTGATCGCATTCTGGCGATTGGTTCAGGCAAGGGCGGGGTCGGTAAATCAACCGTGTCTTCCAATCTTGCGGTTGCACTTGCGCGCGAGGGGCGTCGGGTGGGCCTGCTGGATGCGGATATCTATGGACCTTCTCAGCCCCGCATGATGGGCGTGAACAAACGCCCCGGCAGCCCCGATGGCAAAACCATCATTCCCTTGCAGGCGCATGGTGTGACCATGATGTCCATCGGTCTGATGATGGAAGAAGGCAAAGCCGTTGTCTGGCGTGGACCAATGTTGATGGGGGCATTGCAGCAGATGCTCGGGCAGGTCCAATGGGGTGAACTTGACGTGCTGATCGTCGATCTGCCGCCCGGGACAGGTGATGTACAGTTAACGCTTTGCCAGAAAACAGAGCTGACCGGTGCGATCGTCGTTAGTACGCCGCAGGATGTGGCGTTGATTGATGCACGTAAGGCGCTTGATATGTTCAACAACCTAGGCACACCTGTTCTGGGGCTGATCGAGAACATGTCGACTTTCCACTGCCCGAACTGCGGGCATGAATCGCAGATATTCGGTCATGGTGGCGTTGCGGCCGAGGCTGACAAGATCGGAGTTCCGTTTCTGGGCTCTTTGCCGATTGATCTTGATACGCGTCTTGCGGGGGATGGTGGCACGCCGATTGCGGCGGGCGATGGGCCGATGGCCGATGCCTACCGCGCCTTGGCGCGCCGCTTTATCACAGGTGGCATGGCCTGATGATCCGCAAGGTGCAGCCTGCGGATTTTGATGCCATCTGGCCGCTGCTGCGTGATGTGTTCCGTGCCGGCGATACCTATGCCGTCGATCCCGCAATCAGCAAGGCGGACGCGCTGCGCTATTGGACGGGTGGTGTGGCCTGTTACGTGGCCGAGGACGCGCGGGGGATCATCGGCACCTACTATATCAAGACAAACCAGGCTGGCGGCGGCGCGCATATCTGCAACTGCGGCTACATCGTGGCACCCGCCGCGCGCGGGCAGGGACTGGCCGCGCAGATGTGCGTGCACAGCCAGAACGCGGCCCGCGCGCTGGGCTACCTTGCGATGCAATTCAATTTTGTCCTTGCCAGCAATACCGGCGCTGTCCAGCTGTGGCATCGGTTGGGTTTTACCACGGTTGGTACGATCCCCGATGCGTTTGCGCATCCGGCACAGGGCTTTGTTGACGCCTATGTCATGCATAAACGCCTGAGTGATTAGCGCGGCGGCGATGAAAACCGCGTCAGACCGCCAGCAAGCGGGTCCGGCTCTCTCTTTTTAGATTCACTTCGGGATTTCATGGAATCCGGTTCTGATACGAATCGGATTTTGTTGAGATTCGGCAGACAACGCGGGTAAAGTGAACGTCTCGCCCGTCTTCAACAGCGGTGGCTACCGGTCGTATCTGAAAAAAGTGCCGTTTTACAGCTCATCGTCGAAATCATTTTTTCGCACTACATATTGTGCCATATCCACAAAGTTTTCCCACAAATATGATCTATCTGCTCAATTTCTTCTAGATGTTGTTCGCGGTGTAGCCCTGAAACACCATGTAGTACCATAAAATCCCAAAAAACTGTTGATCGAAGCGGCAACTGGTGCCACAACTGTTTCACGGTAATGACGAACACGACTTCAAAGGGGCATCTTAAGAACCCCAACCGGCAAAAGCAGGTTTCATACAGGCTTCGCCATTACCGAAACTAGATCCGGCGCGTGAGCGAGCAGACATCCCCCCAGGTGGCACGCGCAGTCGGACTTCCCTTCAAGGGACGAGGCGGCGGATTGATCAGTGGCAGCAGATCAATCCGCCGTTTTCACATCTAAGGCAAATTTCGGGGGTTATTGAGGGCGCAGGGTACAGTGGTTCTGAGTTTTACAGGCACACACACCCAAAAGGTGGACGGAAAGGGGCGCATGTCGATCCCTGCTGATTTCCGCCGTGTGCTTGAAGCTGGCGATCCTGAATGGACCCCTGGTCTTTTCCCGCGCATGTATCTGCTTTACGGCGACCACCTGAAAAATAATTTGCAGGGCTACACCGTTGAGGAATTCAACGCGCTGGCCGCCCAGATCAAAGCCTTGCCGCGCGGGTCTGCGCGCAAGCACAAATTGTCCCTTCTGGTTTTGGGCCAGTCGATCAAGCTCGACATTGATAAAGACGGGCGCACCGTCATGCCGCTCAAGCAGCGCGAAAAGCTGGGCCTGACCGATGGCGAACTGACCTTCGTGGGTCTCGGTGACTATTTCGAGATTTGGAAAGCGGATGTCTTTGGGAAAGTAAGCGAGACTGTCACTGACTGGCTGGACGAGCAGGGGGAAGATTTTGACCCGCTCATCCTCTTGGATGAATGACCCATGTCTGCTGCCGCTGAAAAATCACCACATATCCCCGTACTGATCAGACCGCTCATTGCAGCGGTCTCGCCCGTTTCCGGGGTCTGGCTGGATGGCACGTTTGGAAACGGTGGCTATACGCGCGCACTTCTGGCGGCGGGGGCGGATAAGGTCATTGGCGTAGACCGTGATCCTTTGGCCTTTGAGATGGCTGCGGACTGGATCGCCGACTATGGCGACCGGATTGAAACAGTCGCGGGTGTCTTTTCGAAACTGGACGAATATGGCGCTGATCTCGATGGTGTTGTGCTCGATCTCGGGGTCAGTTCCATGCAGCTTGATCTGGCAGAGCGCGGCTTTTCTTTCATGCGCGATGGGCCGCTCGATATGCGGATGTCGCAGGACGGCCCCTCTGCGGCTGATCTGTGCAATGGCGCGGATGAGGCCGAATTGGCCGACATCATCTATCTCTACGGCGAAGAACGTGCATCGCGGCGGATCGCCAAGGCGATTGTCGCGGCGCGTCCGCTGACAACGACCCTGCAACTGGCCAAAATCGTTGAAGGCTGCCTGCCGCGCGCCAAACCCGGCCAATCGCATCCCGCGACGCGCACTTTTCAGGCCCTGCGCATTGCGGTGAACAACGAATACGGCGAGTTGGCGGAAGGGCTGATGGCCGCTGAACGCGCCTTGAAACCTGGTGGTCAACTGGCTGTCGTGACCTTCCATTCCGTCGAGGACCGGATGGTCAAACGGTTCTTGCAGGCGCGGTCCGGCAACACGGCCAATGCGAACCGCTATGCGCCAGAGATAGAACAGGTGACGCCTGCATGGCGGATTGAAAAGCGCAAGGCGATCGGGCCGGATGAACAGGAACTGGCCGAAAATCCAAGGTCGCGTTCCGCCAAGTTGCGGGTCGCCATCCGCACCGATGCACCAGCCGAAGCGATTGATCCCGCTGACTTGGGTATGCCGATGAAAAAGAAGAAAGGGGGCAGATAAGTGCGTGGTTTGTTTTATGTTCTGACTGCTTTGGCCGTCATGGGGCTCGCGTTTTGGGCCTATCAGGAGAATTACAAAACCCAGGCGGCGATCGCCGAGGTGCGTGGTCTACATGGGGAAATCGGCGCGGCACATGAACGGATCAGCATGTTGCGTGCCGAATGGGCCTATCTGAACCGCCCTGATCGTCTGGCCGATCTTGCGGACCTGAATTTCGATCGCTTGGGCCTTTTGCCACTGATGCCAGACGCTTTCGGCGCGGTCGATCAAATCATCTATCCACTGCCGCCCATCTTGCCGATCACAAACCCGATCGAACTGTCGTATGATCAACTCAAAGCGATGGAGAACGATCTGTGAGCCGCATTCCCCTTCGTCCGCTGGCCCGTATCCTCAAAGCGCGCGCACGGGGTGAAAACCCCGACGCGATCGAAGCCGAAAACCGTGCCCGCCGGCACGAGGCAATGGCCGACAAGCAACGCCACCGTGCTGAAGGGCGTCTGCTGGTGCTGGGGCTTGCGTTTTTCTGTGCCTTTGGTGTCATTGGCATGCGCATGGGCACCTTGGCATCATCTGTGCCGGAAGAGCCGCGGGCCTCGGCCGTTGGCAACCCGATTATCGGGCAGCGCTCTGATATTGTTGATCGCAACGGACGTATTCTGGCGACCAACTTGCAAACGCATTCACTTTATGCGCATCCGCGCGACATGCTTGATCCGGCCAATGCGGCCAAACAGCTTGCGCAGATTTTCCCCGAGCTGGATGAAGCAGAGCTTTTGAAGGATTTCCAGGGCGACCGCCGTTTCCTGTGGATACGGCGTCAGATTAGCCCCGAGCAGATGCAGGCTGTGCATGATATCGGCTCGCCCGCTCTGCTTTTTGGGCCGCGCGAAATGCGGCTATACCCCAACGGTCCTGTTGCGTCGCATATTCTGGGCGGTGCCAGCTATGGCCGCGAAGGTGTCGCCAGCGCTGAAGTCATCGGTGTGGCCGGGGTTGAACGCCAGTTCGACAGCTATTTGCGTGATCCCGCGAATGAAGGCGCGCCACTGCAGTTGTCGCTTGATCTGACCGTTCAGGCCGCAGCCGAGCAGGTGTTGGCCGGTGGCATGTCGATCATGAATGCCAAAGGGGCTGCCTCGGTTCTGATGGATATCCACACCGGCGAGATCATTTCGATGGTCTCACTGCCCGACTTTGACCCCAACAACCGCCCGCGTGTCCTGACGACAGGCGACCAGTCGGATAGCCCCCTGTTTAACCGCGCGGTGCAAGGCGTTTATGAGCTTGGTTCGGTCTTCAAGATATTCACGACCGCACAGGCGATGGAGCTTGGCCTTGTCAACGCCAATACCATGATCGACACCCAAGGTCCGCTGACATGGGGCCGGTTCCGCATTCGTGACTTCCATGATTACGGCCCGGAGCTCAGCACCACGGACGTGATTGTCGAAAGTTCAAACATCGGGACGGCACGGATCGCGATGCAGATTGGCGCCGAACGTCAGCGTGCGTTTCTGGGTTCGCTCGGATTTCTGGAACCGACGCCATTGGAAATGGTTGAGGCGCCAACCGGGCGCCCCTTGCTGCCACCAAATTGGTCCGAGATTTCGACAATGACGATTTCTTATGGTCACGGTCTGTCCACGTCGCCGGTCCATCTGGCGGCGGGCTATGCCTCGCTCTTGAATGGCGGAACGCGCGTCACGCCAACTCTGCTGCGCCGGACCACTACAGAGCAAGGCCCGCGGGTCGTGTCCGAGGCTGTGAGTGCGGCGTCGCGCAGCATGCTACGGCAGGTGGTTGAGCGCGGAACGGCCTCTTTCGCAGAGGTCGAGGGCTATGCTGTCGGTGGCAAAACGGGAACTGCAGATAAGCCGCGCGCCGCAGGTGGCGGATACTATGATGATAAGGTCATCTCGACTTTTGCATCTGTGTTCCCTGCCAATGATCCGCAGTACGTTCTGGTCGTCACGCTGGACGAGCCATCAGAGAATTCAGGCGCCGAGCCGCGCCGCACTGCGGGTTGGACTGCCGTGCCGATTGCAGCCGAAATGATCCGGCGGACAGCGCCTCTTTTGGGGCTGCGACCACAAGTAGACAGGCCTCAGCCGGTCGGTGTAACACTGACCTCAAACTGATCGAGGGCGGGCAATGAAATCACTGGCGGAACTTGGGCTGACAGCACGCGGTGGCGCTGAGGCGCAGATCACGGGGCTGACCGTGGATAGCCGCGAGGTGAAGCCGGGGTATCTCTTTGCCGCGCTGCCCGGTGCCCGTGTACACGGCGGCGAATTTATCCAATACGCATTGCGCATGAAGGCCGCCGCTATTTTGACCGATGCGAAAGGTGCCGAGATTGCCGCCAAAGAGCTGGCTGGTAGCGATGCTGCACTGATCGTGGCGCAAGATCCGCGTGCAACGCTCGCGCAAGCAGCGTCGCTTTGGTTCGGCGCGCATTCTGCCACAGTCGTGGCCGTCACCGGCACCAATGGCAAAACATCTGTCACGACGTTTTGCCGCCAAATCTGGGAAGAACTGGATTTGCCTGGTGTGAACCTTGGCACGACTGGCGTAGAGGGCGCGTGGAACCACCCGCTCAAACACACCACGCCGGAACCGATCACGCTGCACCGTGTGCTGGCCGAGGCGGCACAAAACGGTATCACCCATGTCGCGATGGAGGCTTCATCGCACGGGTTGGATCAGCGCAGGCTGGATGGCGTGATTTTGGCGGCGGCGGGGTTTTCGAACTTCAGTCAGGACCACCTTGATTATCATGAAACCTTTGAGGCCTACTTCGACGCCAAGATGGGTCTGTTTCGCCGTGTCCTGTCCGAGGATGGCGTCGCAGTCATCAATCTGGACGATCCTAAAGGGCCGGAAGTTGCAGCAATCTGCACCGCCCGCGGCCAAGAGGTGATCGGCGTCGGCCGCCACCCTGATGCACGCTTGCGCCTGACCGGACAGCGCTTTGATGCAACAGGGCAGGACCTGCTTTTTGAATGGCAAGGGCGCGCGCGCCAGACACGGCTTGACCTGCTTGGCGGGTTTCAGGCCGACAATGTCTTGCTGGCTGCCGCCTTGGTCATTGCAGCAGGTGCAGACGCGGCGGATGTGTTCGATACCTTGCAGTACCTTACGACGGTACGGGGCAGGATGGAGCTTGCTGCGACACGCGAAAGCGGCGCTGCGGTATTTGTGGATTATGCCCATACCCCTGACGCGATTGAAACCGCCCTGAAGGCGATGCGCCCGCATGTGTTGGGGCGGATCGTTGTCATTGTCGGCGCGGGTGGTGACCGCGATGTGGGCAAGCGGCCTTTGATGGGGGCGGCTGCGGCACGCAATGCGGATACGGTGATCGTGACCGATGACAACCCGCGCTCTGAGGACCCCGCTGCAATCAGGTCAGCCGTGATGGCGGGTGCGCTGAACGCAGGTGGCACGCAAAGCATCAGCGAAGTAGGCGACCGCGCCGAAGCAATTTTGCGCGGCATAGATATGCTGGGGGCAGGGGATGCCTTGTTGATCGCGGGCAAGGGCCACGAAACAGGTCAGACCGTGGGGGACACCGTCCTGCCATTTGATGACGTGGAACAGGCGAGCGTGGCTGTCGCTGCGTTGGAGGGTTGGGTATGACCCCGCTCTGGACCTCAGCCGAGGCGGCTGCGGCGACGGGTGGGCACGTCACCCAACCATGGCAAGCGACAGGCGTTTCGATTGACACGCGAACCTTGCAAAAGGGCGATCTTTTCGTGGCGCTGGCTGATGTGCGCGATGGTCACGATTTCGTCGCGCAAGCGTTGGAAAAAGGCGCTGCTGCCGCTTTGGTGACGCATGTCCCCGAGGGTGTGGCCGCCGACGCGCCGCTTATGATCGTGCCGGATGTCCTGGATGCACTCGGCGCACTGGGTCGCGCCGCCCGTGCGCGCACGGCTGCGAAAGTCGTCGCGATCACCGGCTCTGTCGGCAAGACATCGACCAAAGAGATGTTGCGCGCTGTGCTGGCGCGCCAAGGCAAATGCCACGCGGCAGAGGCCTCATACAACAACCACTGGGGTGTGCCTCTGACGTTGGCGCGGATGCCCGCCGATACCGACTTTGCCGTGATCGAAATCGGGATGAGCAACCCCGGCGAGATCACGCCGCTGTCGCAAATGGCGCGTCCGCATGTGGCGATGGTGACGACAGTGGCCGCGGCACATCTGGCATCATTTGAAAGCCTTGCAGGAATTGCTGAGGAAAAAGCCTGTATCATGGACGGGCTGGAGACGGGTGGTATTGCCATCCTGAACGGCGATATCGAGACCAGCCAGATTTTGCAGGACCGTGCCAAAGCATTGGGGGCCACGCAGGTCCTTTTTGGCGAGACTGCCCCCGACTGGGTGGTCAAAGACGTGCGCATCGCAGGCGATGTCACGGTCATCACCGCTGTGGGCGATGGCGTGGATTATCTGTTCAAGCTCTCCGTCCCGGGCCGTCACTTTGCGATGAACGCCGTGGGGGTGCTTGCTGCGGCAGAGGCGCTCGGGGCCGATCCGGTGGCGGCGTCACTTGATATCGCCGCTTGGGTGCCGCCTGCCGGACGGGGCACGCGCGAAATCATTGTCACAGATATGGCCAATGACGGCGAAAGCCTCGAGTTGCTCGATGATGCTTTCAACGCGAACCCGACATCGCTTGCCGCGTCACTTGAGGTGCTCGCGGCGTCCACACCCGCCGATAACGTCGGACGGATTATCAAGGGCCGGCGTGTCGCGATCTTGGGTGATATGCTGGAGCTGGGCGCAGCCGAGGTCGCAATGCACCGCGACATGGCGCAAAACGAACACCTGAAGTCGCTTGACCTGATCCATTGCGCGGGTCCCTTGATGCGCAACCTCTGGGACGCGTTGCCAGAAGCCCAACGGGGCCGCTGGGCCGAAACGGCGGCAGAGCTTGTACCGCAAGCGTCGCAACTGGTGGATGCCGGCGATGTTGTGCTGGTCAAAGGCTCAAAGGGTAGCAAAGTCAGCCTGATTGTTGACGCCATACGAAAACTGGGGCATCGCCGCCTGTAACAAGATTAAGGTATCAAAATGCTCTATTGGCTCACGGCACTTTCGGACGGCGGCGACTTTTTCAACCTGTTCCGCTATATCACGTTCCGCGCAGGTGGCGCGTTCATGACGGCGCTGGTCTTCGGGTTTATCTTTGGGCCTCCGCTGATCAACGTGCTGCGGCGCAAACAGGGCAAGGGCCAACCGATCCGCGATGACGGCCCCGAAGGACATTTTGCCAAAGCAGGCACACCAACGATGGGTGGTTTGCTGATCGTGGGTGCATTGACATTTTCGACCCTGCTTTGGGCGCGGCTGGATAATCCCTTTGTCTGGATGGTCCTTTTTGTGACGCTGTCCTTTGCGGCCATCGGTTTTGCGGACGACTATGCAAAGGTCTCCAAGCAGAACACCTCGGGGGTATCAGGCAAGGTACGGATTTTGCTGGGAATTTTGATCGCAGGCATCGCGGGATATTGGGCGGCGGCCTATCATCCCGATGATCTGACCAATCAGCTGGCACTGCCGATTTTCAAAGATACGCTGATCAATCTTGGCATTCTCTTCATTCCCTTCGCGATTGTGGTGATTGTCGGGGCGGCCAATGCGGTGAACCTCACCGACGGGCTGGACGGGCTTGCTATCATGCCGGTGATGATCGCTGCAGGCACATTTGGCGTGATTGCCTATGCTGTCGGGCGCACCGATTTTACCGAATATCTGGACGTGCATTATGTGCCGCAAACCGGCGAAATCCTGATCTTTACCATGGGCCTGATCGGGGGCGGTCTGGGCTTTTTGTGGTACAATGCGCCACCCGCTGCGGTCTTTATGGGCGATACAGGCTCGCTTGCCTTGGGCGGTGCGCTGGGTGCGATTGCCGTGGCCACCAAGCACGAGATCGTGCTCGCGATTGTTGGCGGGCTTTTTGTGGTCGAGGCGCTCTCGGTTATTATTCAGGTGCTCTATTTCAAGCGCACCGGGAAGCGCGTGTTCCTGATGGCTCCGATCCACCATCACTATGAGAAGAAAGGCTGGGCCGAGCCGCAGATCGTGATCCGGTTCTGGATCATCTCGCTGATCCTTGCGATGATTGGCCTTGCGACGCTGAAGGTACGGTAATGATACCTGTTCAGGGATATGCGGGCCAAACCGTTGCCGTCTTGGGGCTTGGCCGGTCGGGGCGCGCCACAGCGGCGGCTTTGCAAGCGGGCGGTGCACATCCTGTTGTTTGGGATGACAGCGCTGTGGCCCGCGATGCGGCAGAGCAAGCCGGTTTTGATCTGCGTGACCTGACCAAGCCGCGTGCGTTTGAAGGCGTGTCTTTGCTGGTTGTCAGCCCCGGTATTCCGCATCTTTACCCAACGCCAAACCCTGTGATCGCGGCCGCTTGGGACGCAGACGTGCCGGTAGATAACGACATTGGCCTGTTTTTCCGCTCCTTTGCGACCGCGGAATGGGAAGAGTTCGATACGATGCCGCGCGTGATTGCCGTGACGGGGTCGAACGGGAAGTCCACGACTTCGGCGTTGATCCACCATATTCTGGTCGAAAACGGCCGTCCCGCGCAACTCGCAGGCAATATCGGGCGCGGTGTTCTCGATATCGAACCGGCGCATGACGGCGAAGTGGTGGTGCTGGAACTCTCCTCATACCAGACCGATCTAGCGCGCAGCCTGACGCCGGATGTCGCGGTTTTCACGAATCTCAGCCCCGATCACCTTGACCGGCACGGCGGGCCGGGTGGCTATTTTGCCGCCAAGCGTCGGCTATTTGCCGAAGGCGGACCGGATCGCGCGATCATCGGAGTGGATGAGGTCGAAGGGCGCTACATGGCCAATCAGCTGAGCGAAGGTCCGGGGGATGACCGCGTGATCCGGATTTCCTCGGGCCAGAAGCTGACGGGTGAGGGCTGGAACGTTTTTGCGCGCAAGGGGTTTTTGGCCGAGCACCGCAAAGGGCGGCAGGTCGGGTCGATTGATTTGCGCGCGATTGCCGGATTGCCGGGCGCGCATAACCATCAAAATGCCTGTGCGGCCTATGCGGCCTGCCGGACTTTGGGGTTGGGGCCCAAGGGGATCGAAGCTGCGATGCAAAGCTATCCCGGATTGCCACATCGCAGTCAGGTGGTTGCCGTGAAAGATGGCGTCACTTTTGTCAATGACAGCAAAGCGACGAATGTGGACAGTGCCGCCAAGGCGCTGGCGGCTTTCCCGAAGATCCGCTGGATTTGCGGTGGTTTGCAGAAAGAGGGCGGGCTTGACGGTCTGCTGCCATATCTGGACCACGTCAGCAAAGCCTATGTCATCGGGCGCGAGGCAGAAGGCTTTGCCCGCCAGTTGACCGGCGCTGATGTCGAGGTTTGCGGCACGATGGCCACGGCTGTGGCGCAGGCCGCGGCGGATGCCGCGGCCGGGGAGGTCGTACTCTTGGCGCCTGCGGCGGCATCGTTTGATCAGTATGACAGTTTTGAGCGGCGCGGCGAGGATTTCATCCGCTGTGTGACAGAAGCGGTGGGGTAAGGTGGATTGAAATCCACCTTACGGGTTGGCAATGGCTTGCCCAGCCGCCCACCCCGAGGACCATGCCCACTGGAAATTATAGCCGCCCAGCCAGCCGGTGACATCCACGCATTCACCGATAAAATAAAGTCCTGGCACTGATTTTGCGGCCATGGTTTTGGACGACAGCGCGTCTGTATCAACGCCGCCCAAAGTCACCTCTGCCGTGCGGTAACCCTCTGATCCGGCAGGCGTCAGGGTCCAGTCGGCCAATCTGTCACAAAGTGCGGTCAGCTTTGCATCGCTCTGATCGGCGATATTGCCGTCAAGCGGCAACTCTGCCTTGAGGTGATCCACAAGTCGGGCAGGCAGGTGTTGCGCCAGTACAGTGGTCAGTGCCTTGCGCCCGTCGCTTTGACGCTGGCTTTGCAGGGCGGCCAAAAGATCACCTTTTGGGTTCAGGTTCACGCAAATTGCCTCGCCCTCGTGCCAATAGGATGAGGCTTGCAATACCGCAGGCCCCGAAAGGCCGCGGTGGGTGAAGAGGATCGCTTCGTCAAAGCTGGCGTCATTGGCCGATACGCGCGCATGGGTTGCGACACCTGCAAGCGGTTTGAATTTTTCATCCGAGAAAGTCAGCGGCACCAGCCCCGGACGCGGGTCGATCACGGGCAGGCCGAATTGCGTGGCGATTTGATAGCCCATCCCCGTCGCGCCCATCTTCGGGATGGATTTGCCGCCACAGGCCACGACCAGGTTGCGCGCGGTCACCGTTTGGCTGCGTCCCTCACGGGTCAGGGTCGCGCGAAAGGCGCTGCCGTCGTGGCTGATCTCGCTCACAGCGGTTTGCAACCAAAGCTGCGCACCGGCCTTGTCCATTTCGGCACGGAGCATGGCGATAATGTCTTTGGCGCTATTGTCGCAGAAAAGCTGGCCCAGCGTTTTTTCATGCCATGCGATCCGGTACTGATCGACCAGCGCAATGAAATCCCACTGCGTATAGCGCCCGAGGGCGGATTTGCAGAAGTGTTTGTTCTGACTGATGAAGTTCTGCGGGCTGGCGTAGAGGTTCGTGAAATTGCACCGTCCGCCGCCCGAGATCCGGATCTTTTCACCGGCCGCTTTAGCATGATCGACAACGAGCACGCCGGGCCCTGCGTGGGCCGCGCACATCATGCCTGCAGCACCTGCGCCGATGATCAGAGTTTCAACTTTCATAGCGGCCCATATGGCGCAAGCGCCGCGGGAGATCAAATTCAGAAAATTTGATCATGCCTCCGGCGGAAGTTTGATCGGACATGGAAAGTGGCAGGGGGCGGTTTTTCAGTGGAATCGTGGTCAATTGACGGTTAAGGTGACAGCAGACCCGGCAAACGGGCGATGTAGGCAAATGAGCGGTGATCCATGACGGAAATGGTCTATGGGACGGTCCCGGTGCAATCCGGCGACCCGGTTCTGCCCCGATGGTGGCGGACGATTGATAAATGGACAATGTCCTGCATCCTGATCCTTTTCGGGATCGGGTTGTTGCTGGGCCTCGCCTCATCGCCGCCGTTGGCTGACCGAAACGGGCTTGAGCCATTTCACTACGTCACCCGACAGGCCATTTTTGGCGGGATGGCGATGATCGTCATGTTTATCGTGTCGATGATGTCGCCCACGCTGGTGCGGCGTCTGGCGGTCTTGGGGTTCCTGTGTGCGTTTGTGGCTTTGGCCTTTTTGCCGGTCTTTGGGACCGATTTCGGCAAGGGCGCAACCCGTTGGTATTCACTGGGCTTTGCGTCGGTGCAGCCGTCCGAGTTTCTCAAACCCGGTTTTGTGGTGATGGCGGCGTGGCTTTTGGCGGCGTCCCAGCAATTGGGTGGACCGCCCGGCAAGGCCTATTCTTTTGTGCTGACGATTATGATTGTTTTGATGTTGGCACTGCAGCCCGATTTCGGGCAGGCCGCTTTGATCCTCTTTGCCTGGGGGGTGATGTATTTCGTGGCCGGTGCGTCAATGTTTTTTCTGATCATTCTGGCCGGTCTGGTCGTGTTTGGTGGAACGGTCGCCTATTCCTATTCCGAGCACTTTGCCCGTCGTATCGACGGCTTTCTATCGCCTGACCTCGATCCCAATACGCAGTTGGGTTACGCCACAAATGCGATCCGCGAGGGTGGATTTTTTGGCGTCGGTGTTGGCGAGGGCCAAGTGAAATGGTCGCTGCCTGATGCGCATACCGATTTCATTATCGCGGTCGCTGCCGAGGAATACGGGTTGATCTGCGTTTTGGTGATTATTGCGCTTTACGCTGTGATTGTGGTGCGCTCTTTGCTGCGGCTGATGAAAGAGCGCGACGTGTTTATCCGTCTTGCGGGCACGGGGCTGGTTTGCATCTTCGGGGTGCAGGCGATGATCAACATGGGCGTTGCTGTGCGCTTATTGCCTGCCAAGGGGATGACCCTGCCTTTCGTATCCTATGGCGGCTCTTCGCTGATCGCGGGCGGCATTGCTGTCGGGATGCTCTTGGCGTTCACGCGCAGCAGGCCGCAGGGTGAGATGGCTGATATTCTGATGCGCAGGGCGAACCGCTGATGGCGCCGCTTCTGATCATTGCCGCTGGTGGCACGGGCGGGCATATGTTTCCGGCACAGGCCCTCGCTGAAGCGATGCTTGAAAAAGGCTGGTGTGTGCATCTGTCCACTGATGCGCGCGGCGCGCGGTACACGGGTGGTTTCCCCGATGCGGTCGAGGTCAATGTCGTCGGTAGCGCGACCTTCGCCCGTGGCGGGATCATGCAAAAGCTGGTGGTGCCGTTGCGTATTGTGGGCGGCATCGCCGCAGCGAAATGGCGGATGCTCCGGGACCGGCCCGCTGTCGTGGTCGGCTTTGGTGGTTATCCTGCGATTCCCGCGATGACGGCGGCCTGGGCGCTGCGTGTCCCGCGCATGATCCACGAACAAAATGGTGTCTTGGGCCGCGTGAACCAGCTTTTTGCCAAACGGGTCAACCAGATCGCCTGTGGCACATGGCCGACCGAATTGCCAGGTGCGGTGGAGGGTGTGCACACGGGTAATCCTGTGCGGGCAGCGATTTTGGAACATACCGGTTCGCCCTATATTCCACCGGGTGATTACCCCATGTCGATCCTTGTCATGGGGGGGTCGCAGGGGGCCCGTGTCATGTCGGACATCGTCCCGCCTGCCATCACAGCCTTGCCGGAACACATCCGCCGCAATATCCGGGTCAGCCATCAGGCCCGCCCCGAGGATCTTGAGCGCGTCTCTGCCTATTACGAGGCCGAGTTGATTTCAGCGCAGGTCCAGACATTTTTTGAGGATGTGCCGCGCCGGATGGCGGATGCACAACTGGTGATTTCCCGCTCGGGGGCTTCAACCGTTGCGGATGTCAGCATCATTGGCCGCCCCGCGATCTGGGTGCCCTATGCCGGTGCAATCCGTGATGAGCAGACCGCAAATGCGCGCCAGCTTGTCGAGGCGGGGGCGGCGGTGCTGATGCCTGAGGCGGAATTCGAGGTGGCGGCTTTGACGGCTAAGCTGACCGAGCTGTTGTCCGATGAGATTGGCATGCTGCAAATGGCTCAAAAGGCACTGGCCTGTGGTGTGCCGGACGCCACGACGCGGCTTGTACAATTGGTTGAAAATCTGGCAGAGGCGGGAAAGAAATAATGGATGGGAACCCTGTGATGAGCGCTGCAACCAAACTGCCACTTGATGTGGGCCCGATCCATTTTGTGGGCATTGGCGGGATCGGGATGTCCGGCATTGCCGAGGTCTTGCTGAACCACGGCTATACGGTTCAGGGGTCTGATCTGAAGGCATCGAAGATTACGGACCGGCTGAAGTCACTGGGTGCGATCATCTTTGAAGGTCAGCGTGCGGATAATCTTGAAGGCGCGGAAGTGGTTGTCATTTCCTCTGCCATCAAACCAGGTAATCCCGAGCTGGATGAGGCCCGTGCCAAAGGGCTACCTGTGGTGCGCCGCGCCGAAATGCTGGCTGAATTGATGCGCCTCAAATCGAACGTCGCGGTTGCCGGAACCCATGGCAAGACGACGACCACCACCATGGTTGCGGCACTTTTGGATGAGGGCGGGATTGATCCGACAGTCATCAATGGCGGCATTATCCATGCCTATGGCTCGAACGCACGTATGGGGCAGGGCGAGTGGATGGTGGTTGAGGCCGACGAGAGCGACGGGACATTCAACCGTTTGCCCGCGACCATCGCGATTGTCACCAATATCGACCCCGAGCATATGGAACATTGGGGCACCGAAGAGGCGCTGCACAAGGGCTTTTACGACTTTGTCTCGAATATTCCGTTTTATGGGCTGGCGGTATGCTGCACGGACGATGCCGATGTGCAATCGCTTGTCGGCAAGATTACTGACCGGCGTGTAATTACCTATGGTTTTAACGCACAGGCCGATATCCGTGCAGTGAACCTGACGTATCAGGCAGGCGTGGCACATTTCGATATCGCGCTTCAGGCCGAAGGTGCGCTGATCGAGGATTGCGAATTGCCAATGCCGGGTGACCATAATGTGTCGAACGCGTTGTCGGCTGTGGCGGTCGCCCGTCATCTTGGCATGAAGAAAGAGGAAATTCGTGCGGCGCTGAAAGGGTTCAAGGGCGTGAACCGCCGCTTTACCAAAGTGGGCGAAGTGAATGGCGTGACAATCATTGATGATTACGGTCACCACCCTGTTGAAATCGCCGCTGTGTTGAAAGCTGCGCGTCAGGCCACCGAAGGCCGCGTGATTGCGGTGCATCAGCCGCATCGCTTTACCCGCCTGTCGCATCACTTTGACGAATTCTGCGCCTGCTTCAACGATGCCGATGTTGTAGGGATCGCCGAAGTCTTTTCGGCAGGCGAAGCCCCGATTGAAGGCGCGAGCCACCGTGATCTTGTTGCCGGTCTGATCCGCCACGGTCACCGCCACGCGCGCGTGGTGGAAAGCGAAGATGATCTGGAACGACTGGTGCGCGAGCAGGCAGGGCCGGGTGATATGGTTGTCTGCCTCGGGGCAGGGACGATCAGCACTTGGGCGAATGCCTTGCCGGCCCGTCTCAAAACGTGACAGACCCGTTTATTCTGATCGGGCTTTGGGTCGTGCTGGCATTTGCTATGTCGGCATTTCCCTCAAACGACAATCATTGGCGGCGGGCTTACGTGCTGCTGGCAATCGGCGTGCCGCTTCTGGTTTGGATTACAATCCAGCACGGGTTTGTCATTGGTTTGCTTGGATTGGTGGTTGGCGGCCTCGTGCTGCGCTGGCCGGTTTACTATCTGTGGCGCTGGATCAAGAACACCATTGCGAGGTCCTGAGTGACAGATCTGTGGATTTTCCTTCTTATGCTGCTCTGCGCGATGATCCCTTTCGCCGCGTTGACACGGTTTATGCGGGCGGGGCAATCCGGTCTGTCACTGAGTATCGTGTCAGCCATCGGTGCTGTGCTGGTCATTGCAATCTACGCGAGCGGCCGCCCATTTGGCGTTGATCCGGTGCTTGCCATAACTGTCGCCATGCTGGCCTGTGTCCCCGCGCTTCTCGGCGCTTTGGCAGGGGCGCTTCTGGGCTGGTTGCTGCGGCGTCGGGATGACCGTCGGCCCTAGACGACGGTTGCGCTCTCGCAAAAAAATTTACATGTGCTTCTAACAGGTATTGAACATTGTTCACAATTCGCTTATGAATTGAACATCGTTCATAAATGGAGCAGAATCATGGGTGGCGAAGAAATTGCATTGATCTGGATCGGGTGTGGCAGCTTTTTGATCCCGCTGGGTCTGACCTATCTGGCAGGCTTGCGCCAAAGCAAGATGGCACTGGCCGCGATGACCTTCCTTTGGGCGGGATTTACAGCGCTCATGTCTTATCAATTGAGCATCACCGGAGGATGGGATGTGCTTCTTTATATTTTTCTGCTGCTTTTTGTCAGTGCACCTTCGGCGGTGGGCGGATTGATCGGCGGCCTTGTTGGATGGGCCAGAGCAAATCAGGCTAGACCAGAAGAGGCGACACATGCCGAATTGGCCGGCGGTGTTGATGAAAAAGGGCCAAGGCCATGACTTTTGGTGATTATATGGCATACGGAATCCCATTTTCCATCTTTCTTGCCACGGGTTTTGGCAACTACTGGTTGGCGAGGCGCCACCTCTTCACCGGCATCAAGATCTACTGGATTGTCTGGGTCCTCTTCACGGTTGGCATGCTTTCTGGCATCGCCGCACTAGGAACTTGGGATGGACTGCTTTATGCCGCACTCCTGATCGGCATCAGCGCGCCTGCAGGGCTTGGCGGCGTGGTTGGCGCTCTGGTCGGGCGAGCGAAACAAGAGAGAGCAGAGGATGATCACACTCCCTGAGGTGCGGGGCACATTGACGGCCAATCGCCCGCTGGCTGATTTGACATGGATGCGCGTAGGCGGTCCTGCCGAGGTGCTGTTTCAGCCCGCCGATGTGCAGGATCTGTCCGATTTTCTGGCGGCACTTGATCCTGCCGTTCCTGTTTTCCCAATGGGTGTCGGCAGTAATCTGATCGTGCGCGATGGCGGGATCAGTGGCGTCGTGATCCGCATGGGGCGCGGCTTTAACGCAATCGAGATCAGCGATGATACTGTAATCGCAGGGGCGGCGGCGCTTGATGCGCATGTGGCGCGCAAGGCGGCCGATGCAGGTTTCGATCTGACGTTCCTGCGCACGATCCCCGGCACAATCGGCGGTGCGGTGCGCATGAACGCGGGCTGCTACGGCAGTTATATGGCTGATGTGCTGCGCGCGGTGCAGATGGTGCTGCGCGACGGGACGGTCACCGAAATGTCGGTCGATGCGCTGGAACCCGCCTATCGTCAAAGCGCTCTGCCCGAGGGTGCCGTAATCGTCTCGGCCATACTGACACCGCCCAAAGGCGCGCCTGCTGATCTGCATCAGCGAATGACCGAGCAACTGGTTAAGCGCGACGAAACCCAACCGACCAAAGACCGCACGGCGGGGTCAACATTCCGCAATCCTGCAGGTTTTTCCTCAACCGGGCGGGCTGATGACGTGCATGATCTCAAGGCTTGGAAAGTGATTGATAACGCGGGCATGCGCGGCGCGCAGCTGGGCGGGGCGGTGATGAATACCAAGCATTCCAACTTTCTGACGAACGCAGGTGATGCGACCGCCGCCGACCTTGAGGATTTGGGCGAATTGGTGCGGAAAAAGGTTTACGATTCCCAAGGGATCACGCTACAATGGGAAATCATGCGGGTCGGTGATCGTTTGGGCGCAGACACCGCAAAATAACTGGCCAAAAAGGCCGCGATCCGAGGCAAGGATCAAATCAATATGACAGGTCGCAAAAGACCTGCGTTTAAGGCGGTAGGGTATGTCGAGCAGGACAAACCCGAAAGTTGTTGTCCTGATGGGTGGCCCATCGGCTGAACGCGAAGTGTCGCTCAGCTCGGGCCGTGAATGTGCAGCGGCTTTACGGGAAGCAGAATGTGACGTGATGGAGGTCGATGCCGGCCCCGACGTCGCTGCGCGTTTGATCGAGATCGCACCCGATGTTGTCTTTAATGCGCTCCATGGGCGCTGGGGCGAGGACGGCGCGATACAGGGCGTTCTGGAATGGCTGAGAATTCCTTACACACATTCGGGTATTCTGGCCTCTGCACTGACATTGGATAAGCAGCGCACCAAAGATGTCTACCGCAAGGTCGGTCTGCCGGTTGTGGATAGTGTTCTGGCATCCGCCGATGCCGTGCGCGCGGCCCATGTCATGCCGCCGCCCTATGTGGTGAAGCCCTATAACGAAGGCTCCAGTGTCGGCATATACATCGTGGATGAAGCCGCAAATGGCCCGCCGCAACTGTCCGATGATATGCCCGAACGGGTGATGGTCGAGGCGTTTGCGCCGGGCCGTGAGTTGACCACGACAGTGATGGGCGACCGTGCGCTGACGGTCACCGATATCATCACCGACGGTTGGTATGACTATCACGCCAAATATGCGCCCGGCGGATCGCGGCACGAACTGCCGGCCAAAGTGCCCGCCGAGATTTTCGATGCCTGCATGGAATACGCCCTACGCGCGCATCAGGCGTTGGGCTGTCGCGGTGTCAGCCGGACCGATTTCCGCTGGGATGAAACCCGTGGAATTGACGGGCTGATCCTGCTGGAAACAAACACCCAGCCAGGGATGACCCCCACGTCTCTGACGCCCGAGCAGGCCGCCCATGTGGGTATATCATTCCCGCAGTTTTGCCGCTGGTTGGTGGAGGACGCGTCATGCGATCGCTGATCCGCCGTACTTCTCCCGCTGCGCTGCCGCGCGATCCTGCGCCGTCGCGTATGGGGTACCGTTATCAGCGGATGATGCTGACCCCTGGGTTTCGCGGGACCGTGCGGATCGGTGTGCCGATCCTGCTAATCGTGATCATTGCGGGCTCTTGGTATTCCAAACTCGAAAACCGTGCAGCGCTAGCTAAAACAATTGAAGAAACAAAACAGAGCTTTCAGGAACGCCCGCAATTCATGGTGCAAAGCATGAATGTGATCGGCGGTGATTTGTCAGTGCTGACAGAAGTGGCCGCGCTGCTGCCCTCTGATTTCCCCGTGTCGTCCTTTGATCTCGACCTCGAAAAAATCAGGACTGACATCGAAGCGCTGGATCCGATCAAATCGGCCTCTGTTCGCGTGGGGCAGGGAGGTGCGCTGGATGTGCGGCTCACCCCGCGTGTCCCGGTCGCGCTTTGGCGCGATGGCACTTTATTGCGGTTGATTGATGCCGATGGTGTGCAATCCGGCGAGATTGCCGCACGCGCTGACCGTCTTGATCTGCCGCTGATTGCAGGGGATGGGGCCGAAGACAACATCGCCGAGGCGCTGCGCCTCTTTGCGGCGGCGGGCCCTTTAATTGACCGTGTACGCGGACTTGTCCGCATGGGCGAGCGGCGCTGGGATATGGTGCTGGACCGTGATCAGCGGATCCTTCTGCCCAGCGAGAATCCTGTTGCTGCGCTGGATCGCGTGATCGCGCTGAATGATGCGCAGGACATGCTGAGCCGCGATGTTGCCGTTGTGGACATGCGCAATACCAACAGACCCACACTCCGGATGAACGAAGAGGCCGCAGAGGCCCTGCGCCGGAGTACAACAACAATAAGCACAAATGAGGCAGGTAACTAAATGGGCGATCTCTACGACAGCCAACGGGCAATGCGGCAAATGCGTAAGGCGGCGATGCAGCGGGGCGTCGTGGCCATTCTGGATGTGGGCACTTCCAAAATCGCCTGCCTGGTGCTGCGGTTTGACGGGCCAGAGCAGTTTCGCAGCAGCGACGGTGTCGGCTCACTTGCGGGGCAATCGCAGTTTCGCGTGATCGGTGCCGCAACCACAAGGTCGCGCGGTGTGCGCTTTGGCGAGATCGACGCGATGCAGGAAACCGAGCGCGCGATCCGTACGGCGGTACAGGCGGCGCAGAAAATGGCGAATGTCCGGGTGGATCACGTGATTGCCTGTTTGTCAGGCGCACGTCCGCGGTCTTACGGGCTTGATGGTACACTCGATGTCAGCGGCGGGATGGTCACCGAACAGGATATCAGTCAGGTCATGGCGTCCTGTGATGTGCCGGACTACGGCGCAGACCGCGAAGTGTTGCATGCACAGCCGGTGAACTTTGCTTTGGATCACCGCTCCGGTCTGGCCGATCCGCGTGGGCAGATCGGTAACCAGTTGAAAACCGATATGCATATGCTGACTGTGGACGCGACCGCGATCCACAATCTGTTTTACTGCATCAAGCGCTGTGATCTCGAACTCGCGGGGCTTGCCTCTTCGGCTTATGTCTCGGGCATGTCGTCTTTGGTCGAGGACGAGCAGGAACTGGGTGCGGCTTGTATTGATCTGGGCGGTGGGTCGACCGGTATCTCGGTCTTTATGAAGAAGCATATGATCTTTGCCGATAGCGTGCGGATGGGCGGTGATCACGTGACCTCTGATATCTCGATGGGTCTGCAAATCCCTGCGGCAACAGCGGAACGGATCAAGACATTTTATGGTGGCGTTGTGGCGACCGGCATGGATGACCGTGAAATGATCGAGATCGGTGGTGACACCGGCGACTGGGAACATGACCGCCGCACGGTCAGCCGCGCCGAATTGATCGGCATTATGCGCCCCCGTGTCGAAGAAATTCTGGAAGAAGTCCGCGAGCGTCTGGACGCGGCGGGTTTTGAGCATCTGCCGGGCCAGCAGATCGTGTTGACTGGTGGCGGCAGCCAGATTCCGGGGCTTGATGGATTGGCCAGCAAAATTCTGGGTCAACAGGTCCGTTTGGGGCGTCCGCTGCGCGTGCAGGGTTTGCCACAAGCCGCCATTGGCCCCGCGTTTTCCAGCGCTGTCGGGCTCACGCTCTTTGCAGCCAATCCGCAAGACGAATGGTGGGATTTCGAGATTCCGACAGAAAATTATCCCGCGAGATCGCTCAAAAGAGCGGTTAAATGGTTTAAAGATAACTGGTAATGCGCAAGATATTGCCCATGGGCCGAAATCCGGCGGTAAAGCCAAGATTTTTGTCCAGATTTGGTGGCGATTTTGTGTTTTTGTCGTGACCTTTCGGCATCACTTGGTTATTATGAGTCCCAATAAGCAGTAATGGCCCGCGGGCACGGGCAATTTTAAAACAGGCGGATCGCGTTATGACATTGAACCTCTCCCTTCCGGGACACGACGAACTGAAACCACGGATTACTGTGTTTGGTGTTGGTGGCGCGGGCGGCAACGCCGTGAACAACATGATCGAGCAACAGCTCGATGGCACTGAATTCGTTGTCGCCAATACCGACGCGCAAGCACTGCAGCAGTCGCGTGCCACTGCGAAAATCCAGATGGGTCTGAAGGTCACTGAAGGACTGGGCGCAGGGGCCCGTGCATCCGTCGGTGCAGCCGCTGCCGAAGAGAGCATCGAACAGATTGTTGATCACCTCGCGGGCGCGCACATGTGTTTCATCACCGCAGGCATGGGCGGCGGTACCGGAACCGGTGCGGCACCGATCATCGCGCAAGCTGCGCGTGAACTGGGCGTTCTGACCGTCGGTGTTGTGACCAAGCCCTTCCAGTTCGAAGGTGCAAAGCGCATGAAGCAGGCTGAAGAAGGCGTTGAAGCCCTTCAGAAAGTTGTCGACACGCTGATTATCATTCCGAACCAGAACCTTTTCCGTCTGGCGAATGAAAACACCACATTTACCGAAGCTTTCGCGCTGGCCGATGACGTGCTTTACCAAGGTGTCAAAGGCGTGACCGACCTGATGGTCCGTCCGGGCCTGATCAACCTTGATTTCGCCGATGTGCGCGCTGTCATGGACGAGATGGGCAAGGCGATGATGGGTACCGGCGAAGCCGAAGGCGAAAACCGTGCCATTCAAGCCGCCGAAAAGGCCATCGCGAACCCGCTTCTGGATGAGATTTCGCTGGAAGGTGCAAAGGGTGTGTTGATCAATATCACAGGTGGCTATGACCTGACGCTCTTTGAACTGGACGAAGCCGCCAACAAGATCCGCGAAAAGGTTGATGGCGATGCGAACATTATCGTCGGTTCGACACTTGATCCAAGCATGGAAGGCCGGATGCGTGTGTCTGTTGTTGCCACAGGTATTGACGCGCTGGCCAAGACGACAGTGACACCTGTGCCACGTCGTTCGATGGCGGCTCCGCTTGCTCCTGTTGCTGAAGTTGCTGCGCATGTTGAAGAGACACTGCACGAAGTGCCGGCCGCAACCGTTGCCGAACCTGTCGCGCAAGAGCGGACGCTTTTCGAGGAATTCGAAGCTCCTGCGCCGGTGCAGGAACAACCAGCGGCGGCCTCTCAACCGGCACCACAGCCACGGGCCGTTGCCGATGATCTGCCGCCGCCTGCATACACGCCGCGCCAAGAGCCGGAAATGACCGAAGCCGACAACTTTGTTGCACCACGTGCAGCAGCGGCGCCGGGAACACCTTCACCCGAGGCGCTTGCCCGCCTGCAGGCCGCTGTAAACCGCGTTCCCAATA
Source organism: Yoonia rosea (assembly GCF_900156505.1). Lineage (NCBI taxonomy): Bacteria > Pseudomonadati > Pseudomonadota > Alphaproteobacteria > Rhodobacterales > Paracoccaceae > Yoonia > Yoonia rosea. The sequence continues at coordinate 185,379 of NZ_FTPR01000001.1, forward strand.
GTGGTGGCGCGGTCCCACAGCAGCGGACATCCGCGCCCGCATCTGCAACGACGGAAGCCGATAAACCGCGCTTCGGGATCAACTCTTTGATCAATCGCATGACGGGTGCACAGGCCGAGGCTGCGCCGCGTCAACCAGCACGTGCGCAGCCACAGGTTACCGCGCTTCGCGAGGAACCAGAGCACAATGAGGAGCAGGATAAGATCGAAATTCCTGCATTCTTGCGCCGTCAGGCAAACTAAGCGCAGCGCTCATGTTGCGTTGATGTTACGTCAACGTTGATAAGAAGGCCGCCCTCGTGCGGCCTTTTTTGTATCTTTGCCAAGGGCTTATGCGGGCAACATTCAAATCGCGATCGTTTGTAACACAAGTGTTTCAGTCCGTCGCAAAGAGTGAGTTGAGTGATGTGACCTCGCACCATAATTGTGAAGGACAGAAAAATTGCTGCAAGGGCGAAACAGGCGTGCAAACGACACTGACATCTGACGTTGTTTTTGAGGGTACTGGTTTGCACTCGGGCGAAGCTGTGCGTGTCGTTCTCAAACCCGCAGCGGCCAACACAGGTATCGTTTTCCGCCGGACCGATATTGCGGGCCAGCCCAAGCTGCCTGCCGATTTTCGCAATGTGATTGTCTCGCCGCTGAATACACGTCTCAGCAATGACACCGGTGCGATCGTTTCGACGATTGAACACCTTATGGCGGCACTTGCCGGTTGCGGTGTGCATAACGTGCTGATCGACATTGATGGACCAGAAGTGCCAATCCTTGACGGCAGCGCGGCCAGCTTTGTGCGCGGGATCGTGGCGGCGGGTCTGGTGCGCTTGTCAGCACCATTAAAGGCGATTGAGATTCTACGTGACGTCGAAGTGAGTGATGGTGAGGCATGCGCAAAGCTGTCGCCCTCCACCACGCTGCAGATCGATTTTGAAATTGCCTTTGCCGATGCCGCGATTGGCCGTCAACACAAGACATTGAATATGGCCAATGGGGCTTTTGTCCGCGAACTTTGCGATAGCCGGACATTCTGCCGCGCGGCTGATGTTGATGCCATGCGCGCAAATGGGCTTGCCTTGGGCGGCACCTACGAAAATGCGGTGGTTGTTGATGGCGACAAGGTACTGACTCCCGGTGGTCTGCGCCACGCCGATGAGGCTGTGCGCCACAAGATGCTTGATGCCTTGGGCGATCTCTACACCGCGGGTGCGCCGATCCTTGGGCGCTACACAGGTGCGCGTGCAGGTCATGCGATGACGAACAAGCTGTTGCATGCCTTGTTTGAGCAACCCGACGCATGGCGTTTTGTGACCTGTGATGTGCAGATCGCGGCCCGTTTGCCAGGCGTGGGCGTCAGTTTGGCTGATCTGGACGCAGTCGCCTAAATCCTACCCCGCACCGACAGTTGATCACCAGTGCTGTCAAAAGGCATTTTGCACCCGATTTTTCTATGTTAGACCAAGGCGAAACGACGCGGGGCTACTCCGCAGGTCAAGCAGCCATTGTGTGAGTGAGGACGCGAAAATGTCAGTCAAGAAGGGCACCGCCAGCCGTTGGGTGTTTCGCGTTGGCGCCGCCGTCAGCTTGGCCGTTTTGGTGGCCTGTAGCACCGAAACAAGCGGTGAACCGCTGGATAGCCTCAGCGCACAAGAGATTTTTGAACGCGGTGAGCGGCAGATCGAGAACGGCAATCCGGATAATGCAGCCTTTACATTTGGCGAAATTGAACGGCTTTACCCCTATTCGGAATTCGCAGAGCGTGCGCTGATCATGCAGGCCTTTGCCTATCATCGCGATGAAGACTACCCGAACAGCCGCGCCTCGGCGCAGCGCTATCTGGATTTCTATCCCGCCGAAGAAGATGCCGCCTATGCGGCCTATCTTTTGGCACTCTCATATTATGATCAGATTGATGAAGTCGGTCGCGATCAGGGTCTGACCTTTCAGGCCTTGCAGTCCCTGCGCCGCGTGATCGAGCAGTATCCAGACAGTGAGTACGCACGCACATCAGTGCTCAAGTTCGATCTTGCTTTCGATCACCTTGCCGCCAAAGAGATGGAGATCGGGCGTTTCTACCTCAAGCGTGGCCACTATGTTGCTGCCGCCAACCGGTTCCGTACGGTGGTTGAGGATTTCCAGACCACAACCCACACGCCTGAGGCGCTGCACCGTCTGGTGGAAAGCTACCTGTCTTTGGGCCTCGTCGAAGAGGCACAAACCGCTGGTGCGATTCTGGGCTATAACTACCAATCTAGCGAATGGTACGAATCCAGTTTTGCTTTGCTCACAGGCAGGGGTCTGGCTGCTGAGGCTGCGGGCGACAACTGGCTGGCCTCGATTTACCGGCAGGTGTTGCTTGGTGAGTGGTTGTAATCATCGCGGGGACATCCCCGCCCTTTGGGCTCTGACATGCTCCGCGGATTAGACATCAGGGACATGCTGATCATTGACCGGTTGGAACTTGCGTTTCAGCCGGGCTTGAACGTGCTGACTGGTGAAACCGGTGCGGGGAAATCCATCTTGCTTGATGCTTTGGGCTTTGTGTTGGGCTGGCGTGGCCGTGCCGAATTGGTCAGGCAGGGGGCAGACCAGGGCGAGGTGACAGCATGGTTTGATCTACCCGCAGGTCATGCGGCGCATGCCGTGCTGGAGCAGGCAGGGATTGCGGCAGAAGACGAGCTGATCTTGCGCCGGATCAACACACGTGACGGCCGCAAGACAGCATGGGTGAACGACCGCCGCGTGAGTGGCGAGGTCCTGCGCAATCTTTCCGAGACGTTGGTTGAATTGCACGGACAGCACGATGACCGCGGCTTGCTGAACCCGCGCGGTCACCGCCAGATGCTCGACAGTTACGCGGACCTTGGCGCTTTTCTGGACACAACGCGAGACAGCTGGCGCGCGCTTTCTGCTGCACTGCGCAGGCTGGAAGCCACAGAAGCAAAAATCGCCGAGGCGCGTGCGGAAGAGGATTTCCTGCGCCATGCTGTGGCAGAGCTGGATGCCTTGGCCCCAGAGGCCGGTGAGGAAGCAACGCTTGATGTCCAGCGCCGCCTGATGCAGGCCGCAGAAAAGATTCGCACCGATATTGCAAAGGCGGCCGAGGCGCTGGGACTGCAAGGCGCCGAAGGCCTGGTTGGTGATGCGTCGCGCTGGTTGCAAGGTGTGGCAGGCGATGCCGAGGGGCGGCTGGATGCGCCGCTTGAGGCGCTTGAGCGCGTTATGATCGGATTGGATGAGGCGCAGCGGCAAGTATCGGATTGTCTGGACGCCTTGTCTTTCAACACCTCTGAATTGGAAGAGGTGGAGGAGCGCCTCTTTGCCATCCGGGGTCTTGCGCGCAAGCATGGTGTTCTGCCTGATGACCTAAGTGATTTTGCAGATGAATTGCGCGGCCGTTTGGCGGTCTTGGATGATGGCGCGCGTGATCTTGCGGCGCAGAAGGCTGCGGTGAGCGCGGCAAGGGCGGCCTATGATGATGCGGCACAGACGCTACGCACCAAACGCCGGACAGCTGCCGAGAAGCTTGATGCCGCAATGGCCAAGGAGTTGGCACCGCTCAAGATGGAACGGGCGGTTTTCGCCACATTGATGACAGACGCAGAGCAACCCGGCCCCGATGGGATCGACACAGTGGCCTTTACGGTTGCCACCAACCCCGGTGCGCCGGCCGGCCCGTTGAACAAGATTGCCTCGGGCGGTGAGCTGAGCCGTTTCCTTTTGGCCTTGAAGGTATGCCTGACACAGGACGCCAATGGGCTGACGATGATCTTTGATGAAATTGATCGCGGTGTGGGTGGTGCAACCGCTGATGCCGTCGGGCGACGCTTGGCAGAGCTTGCGGCAGACGGGCAGGTGCTCGTGGTGACACACTCACCCCAGGTGGCCGCCCTTGGTGGGCATCACTGGCGTGTTGAAAAGCAACAGACCGCTGATATGACCCGCTCGACGGTTGTGCCTTTGGACGCAGATGCAAGGGTGGATGAAATTGCCAGAATGTTGTCAGGCGACAAGGTAACAGAGGCGGCAAAGGACGCTGCACGCGCGCTGATTAATACCTGAAAATGAAATGGGCGCCGCAATCAAGCGACGCCCTGAACATTCACCGGTTACCATTCCCACTCGTACTTGCACGTCTCGGCCACTCACCTCCGCGACATACATTGTTCATTTTCCGAGGACCTAAATCGGCCCTCAAATACCAAAAAGTGCTTTGCGATAGTTCTGAGCAAGCACTCTCTCACTCACCACAGTCCGAGGCCGAAACACACCTCTTGACATAAAGTTACCATACTGACACGCCTGAGCAACCTATCCCAAAGTATATCAGCATTGCTGACCTAACTATCGAGGGTTGCAAATCTTATCTGCTGTCGCAGACACTACTTCTTCTGCTTCATTGCCAACATTGCATCAAAATAACTGAATATTTATACTTGGCTGCTAGGCTGTGAACATTTCATGCTGTATTTCAGGAAGATGTAAGAAATAGTATTTTGGATGAACAATTCATCCACAGGTAGATTTTGTGCGGCATGTCAGCGCAATCTAACCGCTTAATGTTTTTCGCAAGATAGCGTTCATCGCTGCAATCTTGCAGTGCCAAATCCGGCAATCACTGCGAATCGCGCCTGAATTTCTGCTTGGAAGCCCTTAGTGCATGACTTAGACCTGCAGGGGCGGCCATGTCACAAGGGCTGCAAGTTGCATGTCCGCCAAAGCCACCGGCAAGAGAGCAAACTTGATGGGGAAGTCAGCCAGAGCGTTGCTAGAGCAAGGGATTGCTGGTGTTGCGACGACTTGCAGAGATGCCGCAGTGGTCATGAAGACCCACGGTCCCAACCAAATCCAGTTCTGGTTTATCGCACTCGCGATCGGAATTGCCGCAGGGTTTGCTGCTGTGCTGTTCCGGCTTGGAATCTATGCAATTCAAACCACCGCCTATGGGACCGATGACGTCTTGACGCTGCATTCGTTTGCCGCGGGGCTGGCATGGTATCAGGTCCTGCTTATTCCCATCTGCGGCGGCTTGATCGTTGGTCTGATCCTTGATCGTTTCACAGATGATGGCCGCGTCCGTTCGGTGGCTGATGTGATCGAGGGTGCCGCCTTGTCGGAAGGCCGCGTCGAAGTACGGCGGGGCCTTGCTTCTGCAGCGGCTTCCATGATTACCCTCTCAACGGGCGGCTCGTCCGGCCGAGAAGGTCCGGTGGTCCACCTTGCCGCGGTTATTTCGACAGCCGTGTGTCGCTGGATCAACGCCAACGGCATCACGGGGCGCGATCTTTTGGGCTGCGCTGTTGCGGCCGCAGTTTCGGCCAGCTTTAACGCGCCCATTGCAGGGGCGCTCTTTGCGCTGGAAGTTGTCTTGCGGCACTTTGCTGTGCATGCTTTCGCCCCCATTGTGATTGCCTCTGCCGCAGGGACCGTCATCAACCGTCTGACTTTCGGAGATGTGACGGAATTTACGCTCTCGGGCCAGAACGCGCTGGCGTTTTATGTCGAACTGCCTGCCTTTCTGATTCTCGGGCTGGTCTGCGGGTTTGTTGCAGTGGCATTGATCAAGGCGATTTTCTGGGCCGAAGATCTTGGCACTTACCTGCAAAAGGAAACCGGCGTTCCCCGCTACCTGCGGCCCGCGATTGCGGGCGCACTTTTGGGCGGGCTTGCCATCTGGTGGCCGCACATCATTGGTGTTGGTTATGAGACGACCTCTTTGGCGCTGACAGGCGAGTTGTTGTGGCATGAAGCAATCGTCTTTGCTGTGCTCAAGGTCGTAGCCGTGGCGATCACAATGGGGGGGCGCATGGGGGGCGGGGTGTTTTCACCCTCACTCATGGTGGGCGCGCTGACCGGCCTTGCATTTGGTATTATCGCAACGGCGATCTTTCCCAATGTGTCTGGCAGCGGCACGCTCTATGCGCTTGCGGGTATGGGGGCCGTCGCCGCCGCTGTTCTCGGTGCGCCAATATCGACCACGTTGATCGTGTTCGAGCTGACAGGTGACTGGCAGACAGGTCTGGCTGTGATGGTCGCTGTCTCGCTCTCTTCGGCACTATCGTCGCGTTTGATCGACCGCTCTTTCTTTCTCACACAGCTTGAACGGCGCAACGTGCATCTGGCGGCAGGGCCGCAGGCCTATTTGCTCGCGACTTTCAAAGTGTCCTCAATCATGCGTGAAATGGATGCCACGAATGCGGCGGAAGAGGACGCTTGCTGGGATATGATCCGCGATGGCGTCTATATTGATGGGAACGCGACGCTGGAACAGGCCATGCCCATGTTTGACGGCGGTGGGCACCGTTTTATCCCTGTGGTCACTTTGGGGGGCGAAGATGCCCCACCAGAGCTTTGGGGGGGTCTGTTCCATGTCGATGCTCTGCGCGCGATGAACCGTGCTTTGTCAGAGACAGCCGCCGAAGAACACTCCTAGACCTGCTCGACTGCCACTTTGTCGGTATAGAAGGCCAGATGCTCTTTGATCTGGGCGACGGAATCTTTTGGATTTTCATACGACCACGCCGCATTGGCGATTGGCCCGCTTTTCGCTTCTATCGTAAAGAAGCTGGCTTCACCCTTGTAGGGACAGGTCGAGTTCAGGTCTGTGCGCTCAAGAAATGCCATCGCAAGATCAGCGCGGGGGAAATAGATTACAGGCGGGTAATCCCCTTCGACAAGTTCAAGCGCATTGGTGCTTTCGCCAATTACAGCACCCGCTGCGCGCACGACCCAAGTCCCCGTCGCGGGACGAATTTTGATATGATCAGCCATGGTCGCTTCCTTTTCATTAGACGACCTGCCACGGGAACACCCAAGCAGGTTCAGTATGCCTAGCAGTACGCTATCTCAGAGTGGCGCGCAGGCTTTTGCCAGCCAATCCTGGGTTTGTGTATCCAGTCGCGGCGCCAGAAGCGCAAATGTATCGCTATGATAACGATCAATCCAGTCCCGTTCTGCATGTGTCAGTAGGTCGGCGTCAATCAGACGCCTGTCGAACGGAACATAGGTCAGCGTTTCAAAAGACAACATCTCGCGCGCGTCAGCACCGCTCAGGGCAGGGGCATCGACTGTGACGATCAGGTTTTCAATGCGGATCCCGAATGCGCCTTCACGATAATAACCCGGTTCATTGGACAGGATCATACCCGCCTTGAGCGCCACCTCAGACCGCCGCGAAATCCCCTGCGGGCCTTCGTGTACGCTCAGATAGCTGCCAACACCGTGGCCGGTGCCGTGGTCATAATCCATGCCCGCCATCCACAGTGGTGCGCGCGCCAGCGCATCAAGATGCTGCCCGCCTACGCCTTGGGGAAAGCGAATCCGGCTGATTGCGATCATGCCTTGCAGCACGCGGGTATAGCAGGCGCGTTGTTCTTCCGTCGGTGTGCCAATCGCGATTGTGCGCGTGATATCGGTTGTGCCGTCGATATACTGGCCACCACTGTCTACCAGCAAAAGCTCACCGATCTGGACAGGCCGGTTCGTCTTCTCGCTGACGCGGTAGTGGACAATCGCCCCGTTCGGGCCAGACCCGCAGATCGTCTCGAAACTGATGTCGCGGAGTGCATTGGTCTGCGTGCGGAACCCTTCCAGCGCTTTGACCACATCAATCTCTGTCAGAGCGCCTTTCGGCGCCTCTGTATCGAGCCACGAAAGAAATTGCACCATCGCCACCGCGTCACGCGCGTGGGCGGCCTTTGAACCTGCAATCTCGGTCGGGTTCTTGCAGGCCTTTGGCAGGATGCAAGGGTCTTGGCCCTGCACGACGTCACAGCCTGCCTCTTTGAGGGTGGACGCTACGATGTCAGGGCAGGTCCGCGTGTCGATCAGGACTTTGCCTTGAAGGCTGGTCAGTGCCGGTATGAAATCACCAAAGTCATGCACCGTCACATCCGGACCCAGATGGTCTGCAATCTCGGCGGTCTTGCCTGCACCGGCAAAAAGATCAACGCGGCCGCTTTGGTGAAGGATCGCAAAGGCCTGTGGCACGGGATTGCGGGCAATATCCGTGCCGCGGATGTTCAAAAGCCACGCGATGCTGTCGGGCAGTGTCAGCACCGCCGCAGTCTCTTTCAGTGCAGCCGAAAGGCGCGCGCGTTTTGCGTCATGGGCCTCACCCGCATGTTCCAGCGCGTGGGCTGTGAAAGGGGCTGATGGGGCGGCAGGTTGATCCGCCCAGATCGCATCGACCAGATTATCCGTGGTCACCAGTTCAAAACCGGAAAGCTTTTCCCGCAACCCCGCAATCTCGGAGACCGTGTGTAGCCATGGATCATAGGCCAGCTTTCCACCGTTCGGCCTTTGCGCGGGCAACCAGTCCGCCAATTGCGTCTCAGGCCAATGGACAGGGGTGAAATCATCCGCGACCTGCGCACGGACCTGCACGCGGTAACGTCCGTCGATGAACACACCTGCCACGTCAGAGAGCACAGCACAAAACCCTGCCGATCCGGAAAAGCCTGTCAGCCACTCCAGACGCGCATCACGCGGGGCGACATATTCGCCCTGATGGGCATCGGCACGAGGGACGAGAAACACATCAACACCCCGTTGCGCCATCAAGGCGCGCAGAGATGCCAGCCGTGGTGGGCCTTGTTCAGGTGAAGATGACGCTTCAAAACTTTGAAACATTTCAAAAATCCCACTTTTCTTTGTGTTTGTGCTCTGCGCTGGGGGCCTAAGACGTTCCGATCACACCCTAGCTGGCCCGACGCATCCCCATGACGCGGGCGCGTTTGCGCGGATCGCTGTCAAAGAGGCTTGCCAGCTGTTCGGTCATCGCCCCGGCCAGTTGTTCGACATCGGTGATCGTCACCGCACGTTCGTAATAGCGGGTCACGTCATGGCCGATCCCCACCGCGACAAGTTCGACCGCTTTGCGTTTCTCGACCATCGCGATGACGTCGCGCAGGTGTTTTTCAAGATAATTGGCGGGGTTCACAGACAGGGTTGAATCGTCAACCGGCGCGCCATCTGAAATCACCATCAGGATTTTCCGCTGCTCTTGGCGGCCCGCGATACGGCGGTGCGCCCATTCCAGCGCCTCTCCGTCGATATTCTCTTTCAGCAGGCCCTCTTTCATCATCAGCCCAAGGTTGGGCCGTGTTCTGCGCCAAGGTGCATCTGCGGATTTATAGACGATATGGCGCAGGTCGTTCAGACGGCCTGGGGTGGCGACGCGCCCGTCGCCCAACCATTTTTCGCGGCTCTGTCCGCCTTTCCATGCTTTGGTGGTAAAGCCCAGGATCTCGACCTTCACGTCGCAGCGTTCCAAGGTGCGTGCCATCACATCAGCGCAGATCGCCGCGATCGAAATCGGACGCCCGCGCATGGACCCCGAGTTATCCAGCAAAAGGGTCACGACAGTGTCACGGAAATCGGTGTCTTTCTCGACCTTGAAGGACAATGGCGTCGTCGGTGATGCCACGACACGGGCAAGGCGGCCTGCGTCCAGAATACCCTCTTCGCGGTCGAATTCCCAAGACCGGTTCTGCTGGGCCTGCAGGCGGCGTTGCAGCTTATTGGCCAAACGTGACACGGCACCTTTCAGCGGCTCAAGCTGCTGGTCAAGATACGCGCGCAGGCGTTCCAGCTCGACCGGTTCGGCCAAGTCCTCGGCGGCGATTTCCTCGTCAAACTCGGTTGTGAATACGCGGTAGTCAGGATCGGCATCGGACACAGGCTGTGGGGCAGGCGGTTCCAGCGGGGCCTCGCCCTCGGGCATCTCGGCCTCTTCGCCCATTTCGGCGTCGGCCTGATCATCCATGCTGACCTGCGCCTGACTTGCGTCCTGGCTGTCTTCTTGGCTCTGCTCGGGCGTGCCTTCGGCCTCTTCGCCTTCGCTGTCATCCTCGCCGGTGCTATCGGGTTCGTCCTGATCGTCGCTGCCATCTTCGGCTTCATCGTCCTGATCATCATCGAGGCTGTCAGGATCATCCCCCAACTGATCGCCATAGCCCATATCGCTGATCAGCTGGCGGGCAAATTTCGCGAATGCCTGCTGGTCATTCAGGGTCTCTTGGAGGTCTTCCAGTGTGTCGCCGCAGTGATCCTCGATAAACCCCTGCCAGAGCTCCATGACATTCTGCGCACCTTTAGGCAGGTCACGTCCCGTAGCAAGGTGGCGGATCAGATAACCGGCCGCGACCGCCAAAGGTGCGTCAGAGGCTTGGGTGATCTGCTCATAGCCCTTGCGCATCGCCTCATTGCCGATCTTGGCGTCAATATTGCCTGCGGTGCCCGGCATATGCTGCGCACCGACGGCTTCGATGCGGGCCGTCTCCATCGCCTCATAGAGGTCTTGCGCCATCTGGCCCTGCGGCATGTAGCGTGCCGAAACCTTGGGGTCGTGGAATTTGTGCCGCAACGCATAGGCATCGGCGGTGCCGCGCGCCAAAAGCACCTCGTCCCGTGTCATGCGGCGCGAGACCTGCGGCAGGCGGATCGTGTCTGCTGTCTGGCCTGCGGGATCAACCGAATAGGTGACGGCCAGGTCAGGATCATCCGCCATGACTTTCGTCGCTTCGGCGAGCGCTTTCTTGAACGGGTCAGCAGGATTGTCAGATGGCTTTTGCATAGCACCGATAAACCACCGGATGCCCGCAGGAGCAAGAGGGACGGCACATCTATCCTATTTTTGCACAGGGGCTGTGTCGTGGTGTGCCTATGCGGAACAGGGGGCGCCGCCTAAATCAAAATCACAACAATTCACCGTTTGGAGATTACCATGACTGTAAAACCAAAAATTGCCCTCATTATCGGTTCCACACGCCAGACCCGTTTCGCCGATAAGCCCGCCGCCTGGATGCTCAAGCAAGCGCAGGCGCGCGATGATATGGAAGTCGAGCTTGTCGACCTGCGTGACTTTGACCTGCCGCTCTTTGATGAGCCGGCCAGCAACCTGTGGATGCCATCCAGCGATCAACGTGCTGTCAAATGGCAGGACAAGATCGGCGAATTCGACGGCTATATCTTTGTTGTCGCAGAATATAACCGCTCGATCACCGGCGCTTTGAAGAACGCGCTTGATCAGGCCTACAACGAATGGAACCGCAAGCCGATGTCCGCGATCGCCTATGGTTCAGTGGGTGGAACGCGTGCGCTTGAGCATCTGCGCAACATCGCAGTGGAACTGCAGATGGTGCCAACCCGCAATGCCGTTCACATTGGCGGCAGTGATTTCTTTGCCGTGCACCCGCTGGGCGCAAACGCCGAGATCGACACAATCGCGGATCACCTGTCGGCGTCAGTGACTGCAACGCTGGATGATGTCGTCTGGTGGGCCAATGCCACGAAGGCCGCACGCGGCTAAATGCTGTGGCGCAGAGTGGGTTATGTCCTGCCCTGCGCCGCGAAATTTGCCGGACTACGCGACAGGATCAATTTCAAAAGTGATTTTCGCTTCGGGCGCAATCTCGAACGGATCTTCGGCCAGTTCGTGAAGGGTGACCAGTTCGGCAACACCGGGCAAAACAGCGCCTGTGTCATCGACCAAAGCAAGGCGCGGACGGTAGATTTTCCCACCGATCTCGATTTCGCCTTCATCAAAAAGATAGGCCAATTCGGTCAAAATCCCTTCCACGTTCGCCTTTGCGATGTCTTCGGGCATGTTTTCGGCGAAGAGGGGTAGCAACACCTGTGCCATCAAGGCTGTTGTAGATTCAGCAAGGTCTTCATGGCTTGGTACATAATCTGCTGGCAGTTCTGCCCCGATTTTCATCTTCATGATTGGCTCCGGTCTGTTTCGTATCGCCCCACTATCATGCGTAGAAAAGACACTTCGTTATGACAAGTCTTTGTTTACAGCCTGCCCCAGCAATCTAGCTGAGCAAAAGCCCCGTGCATTCCTGTTCAAAGCGGCCTGCTTGAGTGCGTGCCCATGCGGCATCGCGGGTGTCAGTGTTAAAGCTTGCGCGGCGCAAAAGGGCGGCTTGGGCCACCTTCGCCGAGATGCGCCATTGCAACACTTCGCCCCTGCGTTCTGCGGGCATGACTGCCTCGACCAGTTCAAGCACTGCGTCGCGGAGGTCTTCAGTGTGTTCTGATGCAGGGCCATCAAACATCCACTGATGTTCCATGACGGCCGACAAACGACCGGCGCAGGTGGCAAATGTTCTTAATTGTTCATCAATATCAATGGATTGTGCGGACGTAGCAGAGGCGCTGGAGAGCGCCACCACAAGGGCCAGACGATGTGCAATAGTTTTCATACCGCTCATACATAAAGCATGACGGTAAATTTAATGCCTATCAATCGGGCATTTTGAAAACAGTCTGTCCGCTACTTGCTGCCGGACGGACCGCGTTCTTTACCCGAGGCTCAGGCTCGCAGCACTTTCAGGCAGTTCTTCGTCGAAGCACCGCTGATAGAATTCGGCAACGGTCTGGCGCTCTAGCTCGTCACATTTGTTGAGGAACGACAAGCGGAAGGCGTAGCCCACATTCTGGAAAATGCGCGTATTCTCGGCCCAGGCCAGAACAGTCCGTGGTGACATGACGGTCGACAGGTCGCCGTTCATAAAGGCGGTCCGTGTCAGGTCTGCGACAGTCACCATCTGGCTGATCGTCTTGCGGCCCTTCTCTGTATTGAAGTGCGGTGACTTGGACAGGATGATCGCGGCCTCAGCGTCGTGGCTGAGATAGTTCAGCGTTGCGACAAGGGACCAGCGGTCCATCTGTGCTTGGTTGATCTGTTGGGTGCCGTGGTAAAGGCCGGTTGTGTCGCCCAGACCAACGGTGTTTGCCGTGGCGAAAAGGCGGAAATAGGGGTTGGGCGTGATGATCTCGTTCTGATCCATCAGTGTCAGCTTGCCGTCGGTTTCCAGAACGCGCTGGATCACGAACATCACGTCGGCACGGCCCGCGTCATATTCATCAAACACGATTGCAACAGGGTTGCGCAGCGCCCATGGCAGGATGCCTTCGTGGAATTCCGTCACCTGCACGCCATCGCGCAGTTTGATCGCGTCCTTACCAATCAGGTCGATCCGGCTGATATGGCTATCAAGGTTCACGCGCACACAGGGCCAGTTCAGGCGTGCAGCCACCTGTTCGATATGCGTCGATTTACCTGTGCCGTGATAGCCCTGGATCATGACGCGGCGGTTATATCCAAAACCTGCAAGGATTGCCAAAGTCGTATCGGGATCAAACTTATAGGTGCTGTCGACTTCAGGCACGCGGTCGGTCCGCTCGGCAAAGCCCTTGATGTGCATATCGCTGTCGATGCCAAAGACTTCGCGGACCGAGATCTCTTCGGTGGGTTTTGCTTGCATGTCAGTCATACCATCCGCCATTTCCGGTGCCTTTATCTTTCGTCAAATCCGTTGAAGACCGAGATGCAACATAACGCGCCCCGCTGCAAGGGAAAGGGCGCATTGGTCTGCTGGGAGGCGCAAGACTGGACAGATTGCGGGTTGGCTCTGCGTCCATGCCGAATCGCTTTGTGCTTGATTCGCGCCTCGGAGTGCGCGGCCGATTGTGTGGTTTGCGGGAGAGAGTAAATGAAACCTTAACGTCGGAGAGGCTAAATAGGAGTGATTGTTTCTAATATATATAACTAAAGTTCAAATTTGATAATATTGTTCTCAAATATGCGACTATTTCTGTTTTGTTCTTGAGATTTTGGCCGTTTTGTGGCAACTTTTTGCCTATAGATTATCCTCTGGTTGTGACAAATTGCACAGAACCAACCTTAAGTCCCTGTGTAAATGGTCGTTGTATAAAGAGTAATGGGGGTCAACGCGATGTTTACGCGTTTTACGGAAAAAGTGTATCTCACACGGGAACGGCGGCCATGTGCATTCGGTTGCATGTCAATTGTTGCACTGACTGCACTTGTGACAGTTTTGGTCATGATGGGGCTTGAAGCCCCTTACACGCTTCAACTCACAGCATCGAACGCCACGTATTGGGTGGTTTGCGCGGGCGCGCTGAGTGGTGCAATTGCACTCTATTTTGCGCGTGGCTGGATGGGCGCGCTCGGCGCTCTGGGCTTTGCAAGGGCCATTGTCGGCAGCCTCGCGATTGCGGTGATTGCTTCTATCGTGGCCGGGACGCTGATTGAACCTGCTGGCGGCACGGTCTACGCACCGATCTTGATGGTGTCAGCATTCATCGCGCAACCTTGGATCGCCGCGATCTGGTTTGCGGGGGTGCTTGGCGCGCATTATTTGATGGCGTCCGTACAAGACGATCTGGATTACGGTTACTCAGGGCGCACTGGTCGGCTTGCAACCGACGAGCTGAGCTCACTGTCACGTGTGAATTTGTATCGGCGCAGCTGATTTTCTGAATGATTGTGCAATAATGATGAAAGGCGCCTGCGGGCGCCTTTAGTCTTTGTCGCGGAAGTTACGGCTGACCTTGATCTGATCCCACGCCCAGACAACCTCTGACAGTTGTTCTTCCTGGCTGCGGTCGCCGCCGTTCATGTCAGGGTGCAGAACCTTGATCAAAGCCTTATAGGCTTTGCGGATTTCCTGTTTCGACATGTTGTCCTTGGCGTCAAGAATCTCGATTGCGCGCCGCTCTGTCGGAGGCAGTTTGCGCCCGACAGCAGCACCACGGCCTGGATTGCGGGTCGCGTTCTCACCCAGCACTTGATGCGGGTCATCGACCCCCAAGCGCGCCCATGCGGCCTCTTCGACCGTGCGTTTGAAGGGCTTGGTCGGGCGATCCCACACGCGGTCACTGTCCATCTGCGCGGCCAGCTCGGCCTCGGATGTCGTGTCGAAAAAGTTCCACTTCAGATTGTACTCACGCACGTGCTGCTGACAGAACCAGAAGTAATCATCCAGAACATCGGGTGACTTCGGCGCGCGATACTTGCCCGCCTCTTCACAGCCCTCATGATCACAAACCCGCGTTGATGTCTCGGACGCACCGGACATCCCACGCCGCCCGCGCGGGTTTTTTTTCTTCGAACTCGACACGGACATGTCGAAACCAAAGGGATCATCTTTTTTCATTCTCTGTCTTACCTTTTCGACTCGAAGAAGTAACATTAAACTCTGCAGCAAAAGATTGAAGAGGGCAGAGGAAAAATAATGGCACTTGAAACAGAAATTCGCGCAGCGCTTGGCGGGCTTGCGCCCGAGCATCTTGACGTGATCAACGAAAGTGCCTTGCACAGCGGACATTCTGGCGATGACGGTTCAGGCGAAAGCCATTGGCGTATCGTGATCAAGGCCGCAAGTCTGGACAATATGTCGCGTATTGCACGCCACCGCGCGATCCACAGCGCGCTGGGTCAGGATATTATCGGGCGCATCCACGCCCTTGCCATCGATATTCAGTAATTACTGGGCCGCAACATCGGGTGGGGGGGGCGATGGTTTCTCTGCCTCGGGCTTTGCCGGTGCAACGATTTTCTTCTGCACCGTTGGCTTAGGGGCCTGTGCGCTGACCGCTGGTGCAGGGCGCGGCGTTTTGGCGATCTCTTTTGTGCGACGAAACACAAGCATGTTTTGATAGACAGTCGTCTTGCTCATCAAACCCTCGCGTTGTTCGCTCGGAAGCGTGTCTGCGCGCAAGTATTCCCAGCCGTCGCGGGCAAGGTCGTTCATCGCGGTTTCCAGCGCCAGCGCAAACCGGTCTTCTGCGGATTTCACGCCTTTGGCTTTGAGCCCGCGCAGCGGAGCAGGAACGACTTTGTATTCATAGGTCATGGCAATACCCTTAATTTATCCTGACGGATGTACCAAAACTGGCAGAGACTGCCAACGCATTCCGCGTTCCGGGGCATTAAATGCCCAATTTCGCCGATACGATCTGGTTCACAGCCGCAGGGTTTGCCTTGCCGCCGGTTGCTTTCATGACTTGCCCCACAAACCAGCCCACGAGTTTCGGGTTGGCCTGCGCTTTTTCCACCTGTGCGGGGTTGGCGGCGATAATCTCGTCCACCGCAGCCTCGATCGCACCTGTATCGGTGACCTGTTTCATGCCTTCGGTTTCGACGATTTCGGCAGGGTTACGGCCCGTTGTGTAGCAGATTTCAAACACATCCTTGGCAATTTTGCCGCTGATGTCGCCTGCCTTGATCAGACCAATCAGCTCGCCCAGTTGTGCGGCTGACACAGGGCTGTCCTCAATGCTGTGGTCTTCTTTTTTCAGACGTCCGAAAAGTTCGTTGATGACCCAGTTGGCGGCAAGTTTTCCGTCGCGCCCTTCTGCGACTTTTTCAAAATATTCTGCGTTTACCACTTCTGCGGTCAAAACCGACGCATCATAGTCGGACAGGCCAAAGTCTTTGATAAAACGTGCTTTTTTCTGGTCGGGCAGCTCGGGCAGTGCGGCTTTGATGTCATCCACCCAAGCTTGCTCGATCTCCAAAGGCAGCAAATCGGGATCAGGGAAGTAGCGGTAGTCATGCGCCTCTTCCTTGGACCGCATGGAGCGTGTCTCGTTCTTGTCGGGATCATAAAGGCGGGTTTCCTGGACCACCTCTTTGCCGTCCTCGATCAGTGCGATCTGGCGGCGGGCCTCATAATCAATCGCCATCTGGATAAAGCGCATCGAGTTCATGTTCTTGATCTCGCAGCGGGTGCCAAGGTGGCTGAAATCCTGCGTCGCCTGATATTTTTCGTAATCGCCGGGGCGGCAGACCGACACGTTGACGTCGGCGCGCAGGTTGCCGTTCTGCATGTTGCCGTCGCAGGTGCCCAGATAGCGCAGGATCTGGCGCAGTTTGAGCACATAGGCCGCAGCCTCTTCGGGGCCGCGAATATCGGGGCGGCTGACAATCTCCATCAGCGCCACACCGGTGCGGTTGAGGTCCACAAAGGACATATGCGGGTCCATGTCGTGGATGGATTTACCTGCGTCCTGTTCAAGGTGGATACGCTCGATCCGTACCTTGCGCGCCTGACCGTTGCCCATTTCGACTAAGACTTCACCTTCACCGACAATCGGGTGGTAAAGCTGGGAAATCTGATAACCCTGCGGCAGGTCGGGATAGAAATAGTTCTTGCGGTCAAAGGCCGACACCAAATTGATCTGAGCGTTCAGCCCCAGACCTGTTTTCACCGCTTGTGCGACACAACCTTCGTTGATCACAGGCAACATGCCCGGCATGCCTGCATCAACGAATGCCACGTTGCTGTTGGGTTCTGCGCCGAATTGCGTGGACGCGCCCGAGAAAAGCTTGGCTTTGGTCGCGACCTGCGCGTGCACCTCAAGGCCGATCACCAGTTCCCAATCGCTGGTGGCGCCAGCAATCACTTTGGGGGTCGGGGCTTCATAGGTGAGGTCGAGCATCAGGCGCTTCCTTTTACTTGGGATACGTTCATGTAAAAGAAGGCGGGGGCAGCTTCAAGAGAACATCATGGCTCTAGTCAAGTTGCGTGCGGCGTGCCCAAGCGCGCGATGTTGACACAAGGTTCACTGCAGGCGCGTGTTTGCCCCCCAAAGCCAGTGTTGCCCTGCGCAACATGGCGATCCCGTCTTCGGAATTGCGCGGGATCGCTGCGGAAGAGATCGGCTCGCCCACCGTGACCTGAAAGGGCTGCCGTGCTTTATTCAGGGTCTCGTGGAACAGGGTGATGTCGCGCATCGTCGGGTGTATTTTGTCAAACAAATAAAAGAGCGCAGAATTGCGGGCCTGAATGTTGACGGGGATCACGGGCACATCAAACTTGTGCGCCAGCATTGCAGCCGATGCCATCCACGGACGCTCATGCAGGCGCAGGCCGCGCCGTTTTGCCAGACGCCCCGAAGGAAAGATGATCCCAAGGCGGCCAGCGGCGGTGGCTTCGCGCACATAAGCCATCGTTGCGCGGGTTTTGGCATGGCTGCGGTGTTCTTTGCGCCATTCAACCGGCGCAATCATCGCGTCCATCTGCGGAAAAACCCGCAGGATATCACGATTGGCAAAGAAATAGGCGTCAGGCCGCATTGCTGCGATCAAGCCATGCAGGATGATCCCGTCGGCGATTCCCGTGGGGTGGTTGGCAACAATGAGCGCAGGTCCATGGGTCGGAATATGCCCAAGGCCGCTGGCCGTGACCATTGTTGAGAGGCGCGCGGCCATTTGATCCATGATCTCATTGGCGGGCGCATCTTGCAGAGATGTGGCGATTTCGACGGTTTTATCGTATCCCAGCAACCTGTGCAGGCATCGTCTGGCGATACCTGTGCCAAGCCTATTGCTATACAGCCAAGGCGCGCGTTCAGCGATCAGCGGTTCAATCCGGTCTTCCATCTCTTATCCATGCGCTGCCTGAAGTGACGTTGCTACGACAATTATGCGACGGCTTTGTAACGGCGGGGGCTTGCGTTTATGCGCAAGATCTTCGGCAGAATTCAGCCTAACAGCCGTGTCACCATCTCGTGAGTGTCGCCGGACAGCCCCGATGTTCCGGCAATGCGTTCCAATGCCTCGCGGATTTTCGTCTGCCTCTCTGTATCATAGTGTTTCCATGTATCAAAGGCTGTGGTCATCCGTGCTGTTGTTTGCGGGTTCAGCGGATCAAGCTTGATCAGCCAATCGGCCAGCAGATCATACCCCGCGCCAGAGCGGTGATGAAACCCCGCGGTATTCCCGCGCAACCCGCCAAAGACCGCACGAAAGCGGTTAGGGTTCTTGATATCAAAATCAGGATGCGCCGTCAGTTTCTCTGCCGTCGCCGCCGCTTGGTCCGCAGGGGCAAGGCTGACCTGCAGCGCAAACCATTTGTCCATGACAAGCCTGTCGTGACCCCACTGCGCCTCAAACGCGGCCAATTCATGCGCGCCCTTCGCAATTTGCAGCAATGCGCGCAACGCGCCCAGTTGCTGTGTCATATTGTCGGCACTGGCGAATTGTTGCGCCGCAGCTTTGCCGCCATCAAGTTTGCTTTGCAGCGCCAATACCGCATTACCCAAAGCGCGTTTGCCTGCGGGTTCCGCATCAGGCGTATATGGGCCATCCACGGACATATCGGCGTAAATGCGGGGCAGGGTGTCTTGCAGATGTTGGGCGATGTGCAGCTTCAGCGTTTCATGTACATCGTTGATCACTGCGGGGTCGGGGGTGTGGCCTGCGTCAAACAGTGCCTGAGCGGTGTCCTCTTCGCTGGGCAGGCGCAGGACCAGTGCGCGGAACGCAGGATCCAGTGTGTCATCGCGCAGCACAGCCGCAAGGCCGTCAAGGAAACCCGTGTCAGGTGTGGCGTTATCGCAGACCATACGCATGAGCAGGTCTTGCGCCAATGTGCGGCCCGCGTCCCAGCGGTTGAACGGATCGGTGTCGTGGGCCAGCAGGAAGGCGCGTTCGGCGTTTGTCTTGTCATGTTTAACAATCACAGGGGCCGAGAAATTCCGCAGAATGGACGCCGTCGGTTTGCTGGACAGCCCCCCGAAGCTGAAGGTCTGTTCCGCTTGCGTCATTTCCAGAACAGTGGTCGGCACCACCTCGGCACCGTTTTCATTGAGCAGCCCCACAGCGATCGGCAGCACGAGCGGTTCTTTCGTTTCTTGACCGGGCGTTGGCGGCGTTTCCTGACGCAGATGCAGCTGATACGTGCCATCCGCGTAGCTTTCATGCACGGTCAGGCGCGGTGTGCCGGCCTGACTGTACCACCGTGCGAACTGGGATAGGTCGCGTCCGGTGACGTCTTCGAATACCCGCAGCCAGTCTTCGATGGTGGCGGCATCGCCATCGTGGCGGTCGAAATAAAGATCAAGCGCTTTGGCATAGTCTGCGTCACCCACCAGAAGCTTCAGCATGCCGATGACTTCCGCGCCTTTCTCGTAGACGGTGGCGGTGTAAAAATTGTTGATCTCGACAAAACTGTCCGGACGGACCGGATGCGCCAAGGGGCCGTTGTCTTCGCGGAACTGATGCGCGCGCAGGACCATGGCATCGTCAATCCGCGTGACCGCGTGACTGCGCATATCGCCGGTGAACTGCTGGTCGCGGAACACCGTCAGACCCTCTTTCAGGCAAAGCTGGAACCAGTCACGGCAGGTGATCCGGTTGCCTGTCCAATTGTGGAAATACTCATGGGCGATGATCGCCTCGATCCGCTCGAAATCCGCGTCGGTGGCGGTTTCGGGCGAGGCAAGCACGGCAGAGGCGTTGAAGATGTTCAGACCCTTGTTCTCCATCGCACCCATGTTGAAATCATCGACGGCGACGATGTTGAACAAATCAAGGTCGTATTCGCGGCCATAGATCTCTTCATCCCACGCCATGGATTTTTTCAGCGCGTCCATGCCAAAGGCGCGCTTGGCCTCATCACCACCAGGGCGGACCCAGATATTCAGATCGACCTTGCGCCCTGAACGGGTGGTGAATGTATCGGACAACGCCACAAGATCACCGGCAATAAGCGCAAAAAGATACGCAGGCTTGGGCCAAGGATCATGCCATTCGGCCCAACCCTCATCCTGTGCAACAGGGTTCCCGTTTGAGAGCAGTACCGGCAGATCGCCCTCGATCCGGACAGTGAATACAGCCATCACATCGGGGCGGTCGGGATAATAGGTAATCTTGCGAAAACCCTCTGCCTCGCATTGGGTGCAATACATGCCATTCGACATATAAAGCCCTTCAAGTGATGTGTTGGTACTTGGGCTGATCTCGACCTCGGCCTCAAACACGAATGGCGCGTCGGGTGCATCATAGCGCAGGCCCTCTGCGCTCAGATCAGGTGTGATGGGTGCCCCGTCGATCATGGCACTGACAAAGCGCAGGTCCTGCCCATGCAGAAAGAATTCCTTGCTGGTGGCATCCGGGTTTGGCCGGAATGCGATGCGCGAGATGACACGGGTGTCGGTCGCCCCCAGTTTGAACGTCAAATGGACACTGTCGACCAGATAGGCCGGCGGGGTGTAGTCGGACAGATAGATCGTCTGTGGGGCCGGGTTTTTCATGGTGGTATCCTTACTGGTTTGTCCAAAGCTAGGACGCCAAGTGCCGATGTTCCACCGCCAATCGGGTGCAATATAATTTTTGATAAACCTTCCGCACGGTATATCTTTGCCTCATGCCCAAGATGCGCCGCAAAGCTGACCTGCCCCAAAAAACCTGTGCCACCTGTGGCCGGCCTTTTGCATGGCGCAAGAAATGGGCCAAGGTGTGGGACGAGGTCCGCTATTGCTCGGATCGCTGCAAATCGGGGCGTTCGGTATCCGACCGCTAATTGCACAAGAGAAAACTTGCTACTCTTTGTTGCCTATCGGAAACTTTCGCACTAACTCGTGGCCCTAAGCATTTGTGTGCAGCCGTATGCAGATTTCTGAGGGGAGAATTGTCATGACAGATCGTATCGAAAAGCACGGGCTCAAAGTGGCCGCCGAGCTTGCCGAATTTATCGACACGCGCGCGCTGGAAGGGACTGGCGTGACGAGCGACCAGTTCTGGAAAGGATTTGCCGGATTGGTTGCCGAAATGACTCCGCGCAACCGTGCCGCCCTTGCCAGACGTGACGAGCTGCAAGAGACCATCGACGCATGGCATGTGGCCCGTCGGGGTGTCCAACTGGATCGCGCGGAATACGAGGCGTTCCTGCAAGAGATCGGCTATCTGGTCCCCGAAGGCGATGATTTCGCCATCGACACTGCGAACGTCGATCCCGAGATCGCCACGGTTCCCGGCCCCCAGCTTGTTGTGCCGATCACCAACGCGCGCTTTGCACTGAATGCAGCCAATGCCCGCTGGGGCAGCCTTTATGATGCGTTCTACGGTACCGATGCGATGGGCGTGCAGCCCCCCAAGGGCCCCTATGACCGTGGGCATGGTGCCCGCGTTGTGGCCCGTGCCCGTGTTTTCCTTGACGAGGCATTTCCGATTGTCGGCACCAGCCACGCTGATGTGTCGCGCTACTATGTCCATGACGGCGCGTTGCTGGTGGATGACCAGCCGCTGCGCGAGCCCGAGAAATTCGTAGGCTACCGTGGCAACCCCAAAGCACCGGATGCGGTTCTGCTACGCAACAACGGTCTGCATGTAGAGCTGGTTTTTGACCGCGCCCACCCGATCGGCAGCCGCGACCAAGCCTTGCTTGCAGATGTGCGCATGGAAAGTGCGGTCTCGGCGATCATGGATTGTGAAGACAGTGTGGCTTGCGTGGATGCCGAAGATAAGGTCGAAGCATACGCCAACTGGCTGGGTCTGATGCAGGGCAACCTGACGTCCGAATTCGAAAAGGGCGGCAAGACGATGACCCGCCGTCTGGCTGACGACATCACCTACACCGCCGCTGGCGGGGGCGAACTGACCCTGAAAGGCCGCGCGCTTTTGTGGATCCGCAACGTGGGTCACCTGATGACGAACCCTGCGATCCTCGATGCCAACGGCGATGAGGTGTTCGAGGGTCTGATGGACGCGATGATCACTGTCATGATCGCGATGCATGATTTGAAACGTGATGGCGGTAACTCGGCCCTCGGATCGGTCTATGTTGTGAAGCCCAAGATGCACGGCCCCGATGAAGTCGCGCTGACCTCTGATATCTTCAGCATGGTCGAAGACGCGCTGGGCCTGCCGCGTGATACGGTCAAGATCGGCATCATGGACGAAGAACGCCGTACAACGGTGAACCTGAAGGAATGTATCCGTGCAGCCAAATCACGGGTCGCCTTTATCAACACTGGTTTCCTTGATCGTACCGGCGACGAAATCCACACCTCAATGGAGGCGGGGCCGTTCAGCCGTAAGGACTTTATCAAGCGCAAACAGTGGATTGGCGCCTATGAGGACCAGAACGTGGATATCGGTCTGGAATGTAGTTTTTCGGGTAAAGCGCAGATCGGCAAAGGCATGTGGGCCATGCCCGATATGATGGCGGCGATGCTGGAACAAAAGATCGGCCACCCGCAATCCGGTGCGAACTGCGCGTGGGTGCCCAGCCCGACAGCGGCTACATTGCACGCGCTGCATTATCACAAGGTTGACGTGATGGCGGTGCAGGACAAACTGCGCAAAGGCGGACGTCGCGCCTATGTGTCCTCTATTCTGGATATTCCGCTGGCACAGTACCAACGCTGGACCGATGCGCAGAAGATCAAGGAAGTTGAGAACAACGCCCAAGGTATCCTGGGCTATGTCGTGCGCTGGATTGATCAGGGCGTAGGCTGTTCCAAAGTGCCGGACATCAACAATGTCGGCCTGATGGAAGACCGCGCCACCTGCCGGATTTCCAGTCAGGCGCTGGCCAATTGGCTGCACCACGATGTTGTCAGCGAAGAACAGGTTATGGAGGCGATGCGCAAGATGGCGGCAGTTGTTGACGAACAAAACGCGGGTGATCCTGCCTATCGTCCGATGGCCCCGGACTTCAACGGGATTGCATTTCAGGCCGCCTGTGATCTGGTGTTCAAGGGCCGCGTCCAGCCGTCAGGCTATACCGAGCCTGTGCTGCACCAGCGCCGGTTAGAGCTCAAAGCGCAGCGCAATCACTAAGCTCTGAAAGGGAGTCTCAATATGGCTGAAATCTCAGCAAACAAAGCCCGGACGATCATCCGCAAGGCCCTCGCCAAGGGTGACGAGATGGGGTTCAAACCGCTCTCTGTTGTGATCCTTGATGCCGGCGGGCATGTGAAAGCGTTCGAACGCGCTGATGGGGCCGCGCCTGGACGTTTCGGGATCGCGCATGGCAAGGCCTATGGATCGGTCATGCTTGGCATGGCAGGCACCGCGCAGATGGCACGCGCCGAGCAGCAGGCCTATTTCATGGCCGCTGTGAATGGTGTTTACGGCGGGCAGGTTGTGCCTGTGCCAGGTGGCGTTCTGGTCCGTGACAAACGTGGTGCCGTCATCGGCGCTGTAGGTGTCACCGGCGATACCTCGGACAATGATGTGATTGCCGCAATGGCAGGGATCGAGGCCGCAGGCCTGATCGGCGAAGCCTGATTTTCGTCAAAGTCCCGAAAATTTCGCATATGCTGCCGAAAAAAGCGGCATATGCGCTATAGTGGGCGTTTCGGCACTATGGACCATCTTTCAAACCCGCCACAGAGACGCTAGTTTCGCGGGGAACTGAAAGGGTACAAAATGGCGCGTCCTGTTGTCGGCATTATCTCGAATTCACATCTGATCAATGACCAGTATCTGGTGCAGGGTGCGGGTGCGATGAACGTGCAGGCTTTGTCGCGTGTTTCGGGCGTCGTGCCGGTGATCATTCCGGTCGAACCTGATCTGGTCCATATCGAGGAATTGATGACATCCTGTGACGGCTTCTTCTTTCCAGGCGGGCGCCCGAATGTGCACCCCGAAGAATACGGCGAAGAAGAAACCGAGGCACACGGCACGTTCGAGCGGAACCGTGACCGTCTGACCCTGCCGCTGATCCGCGCTTGTGTGGCACGTGGCCAACCGGTCATGGGCGTCTGCCTTGGTTTTCAGGAAATGAATGTCGCGATGGGTGGTTCACTTTATCCTGAAATCCGCGATCTGCCCGGCCGGGATAACCACCGGATGCCCCCTGATGGGACTTTGGAGGAAAAGTTCGAGCTGCGCCACGAGGTCACGCTGACCGAAGGCGGGCCGTTTCACCGGCTGTTCGGCAGTCACAAAGTCATGACCAACACCTTGCACGGGCAGGGTATCAAGGAACCGGGGCCACGCATCGTGATTGACGGCCACGCGCCCGATGGCACGCCCGAAGCGATTTATGTCAAAGATGCACCGGGGTTCACCATGTCGGTCCAGTGGCACCCAGAATGGAACGCCGCAGATGATCCGGTGTCGCGGCCGCTGTTTGAGGCCTTTGGCGATGCATGCCGCGCATGGGCATCCGGTGGGCTGCGCAAAGCAGGCTGACTGATTTCGATCAATCTGGCGTCACGTGCTCTTTGCTATGGTCCCACCAGCAGCAAGGAGCATCACAATGAATATTCTGATCGCCTATGCCTCGACCGAGGGGCAGACCCGCAAGATCGCACGTTATGCCGCCGATTATCTGAACGGGCAGGGGCATACTGTCGAACTGTGCGGTGCCGCAGACGCCAAAGATGCGGAACTTGCCCGTTTTGATGCGGTCTTGCTGGCGGGCTCAGTTCATGCGGGAAAATATCAAAAACCGCTCGTGGCCTTTGCCAAGAACAAAGCAAGTGATCTGGCGCATGTGCGATCCGCCTTCCTGTCGGTCTCATTGGCCGCTGCCGGTGATGACCCTGATGATTGGAAAGGACTGTCGGACTGCGTGACCCGCTTTGCGGAAAAGACAGGCTGGACACCCCCGACCGTGATGCATGTCGCGGGGGCGTTCCGTTTCTCGGAGTATGATTTTTTCAAATCATGGGCGATGCGTTGGATTGCAGCGCAAAAGGACCACGAGGTGAAGCCGGGGCAGGACAAGGAATACACCGACTGGGCGGCCCTGAAAAAGACGCTCGACGGGTGGCTTGCAGGCGGGTAAGCCCCGCCCGCACCTTATAAAATCAAGTCAAAAGTCTTGATCAGCGGCAATTCACGCGCCCGCGTGCCCGTCAGATCGAACAAAGCGTTCCCCAAAGCAGGCATGGACGGCGGTGTGCCGGGTTCACCGGCCCCGCCCATGAAGGGATTGGTCTCCAGCAGGCGCACTTCGAATTCCGGCACCGTGTGCATCCGCATCGCGTCATAGTCATAGAAGTTGCCTTGCTCGACCATGCCATCCGCAAAGGTGATCTCTTCCTGCATCGCCGCAGAGAAACCGTAGATTGCCCCCGAGGTCATCTGCGCCTCAACGATACTTGGGTCCAGCACCGTGCCCAGATCGGCCGCGATCCAGCATTTGTTGATCCTGATGCCGCGCCCTGTGTCCTCGACCTCGACAACCTGCGCAACGGGCGTGCCGAACGAAAAGCTGAAGGCCACACCGCGCCCGATATTGGCAGGGGTCTGGCCGGTCCAGCCCGCCATCTCGCCCACTGCTTCGATCACGCCGGCAGACGGGGCGTGTTCGGCGCGCGCCAGATCAAGCCGGAATTGCAGGGGGTCTGTGCCAGCGGCATGGGCCATCTCGTCAATGAAGGTATCCAGCATAAAGCCGTTGATCGAGGCCCCCACCGAGCGCCAGAACCCGATTGGCACATCGATATTCGTCAGGTGACCGGCAATGCGGAAATGGGGGATTGCATAGGGTTGATCCGCCGCACCTTCCACATGCAACCGGTCAGGGCCGGGGGGCACCGCACCGGTCTGGCGCAGCGAAGAGCTGTGAAACACCGAAGGTGCGGCGACCTTGCCGTCAACCAGCACCGCCTTGCCATCCTGCACCACACCGCGGAACTGCGCGATGGCCGCGGGTCGGTAAAAATCGCGCCGCATGTCTTCCTCACGGCTCCAGATCATTCGGATCGGCGTGTCAGGCATGGCGGCGGCGATGCGCGCGGCAAGCACCGAGAAGTCCATCTCGCCACGGCGCCCGAAACCGCCACCCAGATAGGTTGTGTGCAGCGTCACCTGTTCCGGTGTCAGACCCACAGCCTTTGCACAGGCATCGCGGATCATCGTGGGTGCCTGATTGCCCGACCAGACCTCAAGCGCGTCGCCAGTAAAAAGGGCCGTGGCACTCATCGGCTCCATCGTTGCATGGGCCAGCCAGGGCACATAGTATTCTGCCGTAATTTCAGTGCCTTCCACGGCGCTTGTGACGTCGCCATCATCGCGCACCATGCTGTCGGCATCTTCATCGAGAGACGCCGCAATTGCAGCACGCAGCCCCTCGGTATCGACAGGGTAATTCGCAGGCGTCCATGTGATATCCACGGCCTCGGCCGCCTGCATCGCAAGCCAAGTATTGCTGGCAATCACCGCGATCCCGTCGCCCAGATCAATGATCGCCTCGACCCCGTCCATGTCGCGGGCGGCGCTGTCGTCATAGCTGTCCATGCCCGCACGCGTCGGGCTCATGCGGACGGTGGCGAATTTCATGCCATCCAATTGCGTGTCGGTGGCAAACTTAGCTGTTCCGGTAACTTTTCCAACCATGTCAAGGCGGGGCATGGATTTGCCCAGATATTTCCATGTCGCAGGGTCACGCAATGCCACATCAGGGGGGGTGATACCCGCCAATGCCTCGGCCAGATCACCATAGGCGATGGTCGTGCCATCTGGGGCAATCACGGTGCTGTTTTCGGTCCGCAGGTCGCTGGCAGGCACACCAAGCCGTTCCGCGGCTGCCAGTTTCAGCGCCTCGCGCGCCGACGCGCCCGCATGGCGCATCCGCTCGTAGAAATCCTTCATCGAGGTTGATCCGCCGGTCGCCTGCAGGTCGAGCAATTTGCCCACCTTGCCGATCTGTTCGCGCATCTCGTGCTTGAAGGGGGTGTCTTTATAATGCGCGCCGGGGATCGCCATGCCGAGGAAGACCGAGTTGTAATAGGCCTGAGCCGGCGGACCATGTAGCACGGTGATGTCTTCCCATGCGACGTCGAGTTCTTCAGCGGCGAGTGCGGCCAGCGTCGTCTGCACCCCTTGGCCCATTTCCGCGCGGGGCGCGATCAGGGTCACACCGTCGCGGGTGATCAGCACGAAAGGGTTCAGCGTCGCCTCTCCATCGCCTGCCACCAGCGGGTTCGGCGCGTCTTTGTTCATCTGGTAGATGCCAAAGGCCGCACCGCCCACGATCGCGGCAGAGCCGATCAGGAACGTGCGGCGGGCAATTGTCTTGAGACGACCCATCTTAAGTCTCCTCTGACAGACGCTGGGCGGCATCTTTGATCGCCGCGCGAATACGAGGGTAGGTGCCGCAGCGGCACAGGTTTCCCTGCATCGCATCGTCAATGTCCTGATCGGTCGGGTCAGGCGTTTGCGCGAGAAGGGCCGCCGCGTTCATGATCTGGCCCGACTGGCAATAGCCGCATTGCGCCACCTGATGATCAACCCAGGCCTGCTGAATCGTGGCCATCGCGTCAGGGGTGCCAAGCCCTTCGATCGTTGTCACCTCACCCCAGACATCGGCCAAAGCCACCTGACATGAGCGGACCGCCTCCCCGTCAATATGCACGGTACAGGCCCCACAGGCGGCCACGCCACAGCCGAATTTGGTACCTGTCAGCCCGATTTCATCGCGCAAGACCCATAACAAGGGCACATTTTCTGGCAGGTCCACGTCATGCGCGGTGCCGTTGATGGTGAGGCGAGTGGCCATGATACTGCTCCAAATGTGAACTGGATAGTTTAGTTTAAGTCAGATATTTAACGCGTGCAATGGGCCGTGTCGTGACGTCACTCACGTCACCCGCAGCCCCTTGATGTCACCCAGAAGGGTGGGAATCTTATCCTTGAAACGGAAAAACCCGTGCGTGGCATACGGCCAGGCAGCACTGTCATAAGGTCGGATGACTTGGCAGAGGCGGACATCTTTCAGCACGTCACGCGTCGGGCCGGTTGGAATGTATGAGGTGACGATTTGCTCGATGTTATGCGCTGATGCCCATTCTGCAACAGTCTCGGGCGTGACCTGCGCGATTGGCCCCAGTTTGTCGGCATAGCGCGCTGCTGCATCTTTTTGTGCATCAGCCACAAATGCCGTGACACGGTCGCTCACGGCCAGCGGGCTGCGCGTGGCGGTTGTTTGCACCATCGCCACTGCGCAGGGCTGAAAATGATGGGCTAGCCATCCCGGTGACAGGTCTTCTTCGGTGATCAAGAGCCCCGTGCGTAATGCGGGATCATAGCTATCCGACACCGGCACAGGCCCGCGTGGCGGCGCGGGTGGCCCTTCCAACGGTGCTGCAAAAGTCGCCAGACCCTTGGGATCAAACCGCCCTTCGGTGTATTTCGCGATGTTGTCGGGACGCGCCAGATAGGTCTTGCCAACAGTCTGCAACCCGCCGACCCAACGCCAAGACAGGGTGTTGGAGGCCGGATCGCCATCCAGTAGATGCCGCATGAAAAAATCCGCGCCCAAAGTCCACGGCAGGCGCAAGGTGAAAATCCAGATCGAGGCAAACCACATCCGCGCGTGATTATGCAGATAGCCGGTGTCGGCCAACTGCCTTGCCCAGTGGTCAAAGCATTCAATGCCGGTCTCACCCTTGCAGGCGGCCTCCCAATCCTGCCGCAGGCCGCTTTCGGTCTGAATGCGGTTCAATGCGCCGTTCAGATCGGCGCGGTACATGTCCCAGACGGCAGGGCGCAATTCAAGCCAGCCTTTCCAGTAGGTGCGCCAATAGACCTCTTGGATGAATTTTTCGGCCGCAGTGGCGCTATGGCGGGCCAGAACGGTCTTGAGCACATCTTCTTCGGTGATCATCCGGTGGCGAATATAGGGCGACAGGGCCGACACATGCGCCACATCATCATAATTGCGTTTGCCCGCATAATCACGGCCCGCCTTTGGGGCGAAGGCGTTGAGACGGGACAGAGCTGCGGCATAAGTTGGATCAAACATGCGGTGGAGCTAAGGCGTGTGCACGGGCTTTCAAGCGACAGTCTGTCGCGAATATCGCTGTGGTGTTCTTGACACCGGCGAAAGGGCAGGACAACGCTGCCCGCATGGTTGATTTACGCCCCGTGGGATATGTGATCGGTCTGCTGGTGGCATCGCTTGGCCTGACCATGCTGGTCCCATTGGCGATTGATCTAATGGCAGGCAACGGACATTGGTTTGTCTTCTTCGAAAGCGCGGTCATCACGATCGTGACCGGGGGCCTGATTGCGCTTGCCTGTGCAAATGGCGTGTCAGAAGGGCTAAGCCTGCGGCAAACCTTCCTGCTCACGTCGCTTGTCTGGCTTATGCTGCCTGTGTTCGGGGCGCTGCCCTTCATGCTTGGGGCGCCGGACGCAAATTTCACGGACGCCTTTTTTGAAGCGATGTCCGGCCTGACCACAACGGGGGCTACCGTTTTTACGGGAATCGAGAATCTGCCTGACGGGATCAAGCTTTGGCGCGGTATCCTGCAATGGCTGGGTGGGGTCGGGATCATCGTGGTCGCGATGGTCTTTCTGCCCGAACTGCGTGTGGGTGGGATGCAAATTTTCCGGTCAGAAGCCTTTGATACAATGGGGAAAATCCTGCCCCGCGCTGGCCAGATCGCAAGCCGGATTTCGGTGATCTATATTATTCTGACCATCAGCTGCGCGCTGGCCTATTCTGTGACCGGCATGGTGCCCTTTGATGCCATCGTACATGCGATGACCACGGTCTCGACAGGGGGAATGGCGAATTCGGATGCCTCTTTCGGGCTTTACGGTGCGGGCGCGCACTATGTGGGGGCGGTCTTCATGGTGCTCGCGGCATTGCCGTTTGTGCGCTACGTTCAATTGATCGCCGGCACAGCACAGCCGCTTTGGCAAGATACGCAGATTCATACGTTTTTCTGGATTGTTCTTGTCACCGTTCTGCTGATGACGTCGTGGGTCTGGGGACGTGAAGGGGTTATGTCAGAGATCGCTTTTCGTGAGGCGCTATTTAACATCACGTCAATCATTTCAGGGACCGGTTATTCCAGTGCCGATTATATGACATGGGGAACGTTCCCTGTCGTCCTGTTCTTCTTCATCGGCCTGATCGGGGGCTGTGCGGGCTCGACCTCTTGTTCTGTCAAAGTGTTCCGCTACCAGCTGGTTTTTGCCGCGATCAAAAGCCAGATCCGCCAAATCCATTCCCCACATGGTATGTTCACCCCACGCTATGACGGACGCCCGATCAGTGAGGATGTGCTGAACTCGGTGATTGCGTTTCTGGTGGCATTTATTCTTGCTTTGGGGGGCACTGCGGTGCTGCTGGGGCTGACTGGCCTCGACTTCATCACGTCGGTTTCGGGTGCTGCCGCAGCCATTGCCAATATTGGCCCGGGTCTCGGGACCGAGATCGGACCGGCAGGCAACTATGCAAACATCAACGATACCGCGAAATGGATATTGGCGATTGCCATGTTTGTGGGGCGCTTGGAAATCATGGTCGTGTTGACGATCCTGACGATCAAATTCTGGAGAAACTGATGACCACACGTCCGCTTGGCGCGCAAATCTCGCATATGCTGAAAGATCGCGGGGTGGATACCATTTTTGGCATTCCCGGTGTGCATAATCAGGAAATGTATCGCGGGATCGAAGAGGCGGGGATCACCCATGTGCTGGCGCGTCACGAACAGGGCGCTGGCTTTATGGCCGACGGTTATGCCCGTGCGACCGGCAAGGTGGGCGTGGCCTACGTGATTTCCGGGCCGGGGCTGTGCAACATCATGACACCGATGGGGCAGGCCTATTCCGACAGCGTGCCGATGCTGGTGATCTCGTCTGTACTGGATGAGACAGAGGCCAAACGCGGGCAATTGCACCAGATGAAAGATCAGGAAGGGGCGGCAGCGACCGTTTGCGACTGGTCGGTGACGGCGCGGTCGGCCGAGGCAAGCTATCAGTTGATCGACCGCGCACTGACCGAACTTTCGACCGGTGTGCTATCGCCCAAACACATTCAGGTCCCGATTGCGCAGCTCGAAGCCAATGCCGCCCCTGCGCCTGAGCGTGCGGATGAGTGGCCCTACCGCCCCGAAGCGGCAGCCCTGCAGCGAATTTCCCTGATCGACCGACTGAATGCGTCCAAGCGCCCGCTTTTTATTTTTGGCGGTGGTGCGGCGTATGGGGTGGACCGCTGGATGCCACACTTCCAGCGTTTGAACGCGGCCTCTTTTACCACCTACGCCGGACGCGGGATCATCCCCGATGACAGCCCGCTGCACTTTGGCGCAACGCTTGCCCGCGCCGGAAGCGAGGCTGTGATTGCTTCGGCTGATCTTGTCGTCGCTGTCGGCACGCGGCTGAGCGAGGTTGATCTGTGGCGCGATCATCTGGGACACACTGCGCCGCTCGTCCGGATTGATCTGGACCCAG
Organism: Yoonia rosea; assembly: GCF_900156505.1. Lineage (NCBI taxonomy): Bacteria > Pseudomonadati > Pseudomonadota > Alphaproteobacteria > Rhodobacterales > Paracoccaceae > Yoonia > Yoonia rosea. Next base: position 217,122 of record NZ_FTPR01000001.1, read on the forward strand.
AGAGCCTTTCAGATCGCCACAATGCCGACACCCGCATTCTGGCCGATGCCAGCGCGCATCTGACCGAAAGCCTGATCCAGCTGGAAGGCGTCAAAAAGACCGGATGGACCGCAGAAGAAGTCAGATCCACCCGTGCCAGATGGCGGGCCGAGCTTGATGCCGAACGGCCCGGCATATTGCCTGTCGCGGATGCGCTCAAAGAAGCGGTCCCTGCCGACACCATGTTTTTTTCCGATATGACCCAATTCGCCTATGCCGCCAAAGAGGTCTACCCGATGGACCGCCCCGGCCACTGGCACCACCCTTACGGTTTCGGCACGCTGGGCTATGCACTGCCTGCCGCGATTGGCGGCAAGATCGGGGTTGGCGACCAGCCGGTCATTGCCATTCTGGGCGACTATGGTTTCCAATATACCGTGCAGGAGCTGGCCGTGGCGGTTGAGTTGGAATTAACGCTGCCGATAATCATCTGGGACAACGGCAAGTTAGGTGAGATCGAGGACAGCATGGTGCGCGCCCAGATCGCGCCAAACGCGGTCATTCAGCGCAATCCCAATTTCCTTAAACTCGCAGAGGCCTACGGCGCCGCAGCAACCCAGCCTGCAAATCTGGACGCATTCAAGGTGGCCGTTCAGAGGGCCCTTGCAACCAAAGGCCCGACTGTCATTCGTGTGATGTCGGATATCGCGCTTACCAGCAGCTGACCAAGACGGTGACATTCGCGGCTTTTTCGGTCAGTGCATGGGCTGACAGGGGAGGGCCAGCATCACCGCGCACAGGCGTGATGTTCAGTGTCTCAAGCGTCGCGATGATCATCTCGGCATCCAGCGCGAATTGCACATCTGCTGGCAAGGCCTGACCGCCATCTCCAGCGCGCGTCAGCAACATGCCCAGCACATTGCCGGCCTGATCCAGCACTGGCCCGCCCGCGTTGCTGGGCTGGGTGGCGACAGAGAGGCGTGAGATGCGGCTATCACCCGTCAAGTCACGGATATCTTCCAGCGTGCCAAAGGTCAGTGTGGGTGCATTCAGGGCGCCGTTGAAAGGATAGCCCGCCACTGCCACCGGATCTTTCAGGCGCGGTGTCCGCGGTTGGAAGGCTGCAACCTCGATAGGGGACAGGGCGGCAAGCGGGCGCAAGAGCGTGATCCCAAGAGCCGGGTCGGTGGCCAGAACTTCGGCATCCGTCTCGCGGTCAAAGGTAATCCGCGCGCAACTCTCTACCGCTTCGGGAGTGGTCAGGACGAGGCCATCGCGCGACACATAAAACCCGGACCGTGACAGTTTCGGCTGCCGCACCGAAAGCCCTGCAATCATGTCAATGGCCTGATCCTCACTGGCGGGCACAAGATTGGGATCAAGCGTGCCGTCCAGCCGTGCGAAACTGGCATTCATCAAATCCAGCACCCGCGCACGACGCCGGTCGTCACCTGCGGGCCAGACCAGCACAAAGCCCTTGATCTCGCCGTCCTGCAAGCTGGCTGTGGCGTAGGAATGGATACCGTCGCCGAGCCCTTCGATAGTAAAGCTATTGCCCTGTAAACTGCGCGGTCCCTCGGTCGGCATGATGTCAAGCACCTGCAAGACCTCGTAAAGCCCTCTCAGCCGTCCCGCATCACCCGTTTGCGAGATCATCAGCACCCGCGCAGCCGAGAGATCACCCTGACCGTCGTACTGGGCAAAGGGTGGCTGATACTCTGCGAAAGTGACCGCAGCAGTGGGAAGCTGCATTTGAATGCCTGCTGTCTCGTCTCGGACTAGCTGCATCTCCAGATCGGCGATCACAGCATTGTATTGCAACAATAACTGCGCACGCTGGCGGGCTGTTAAAACACCGGTCGGTTCTTGGTTGTAGGCAGTTTGCCAAGCGGCCATCGCGCTGCGCGTGCCGCGCCCGAAAGCGCCATCAATCGTTGAATTGTAAAAACCGGCCCACCGCAGCGCCAATTGCAGTTCTTCGCGTGCCTCGCGTGGCAAAGCCGCCTCGGATGCGCGGGCCTGGCCGAGTGTTTCTTCGGGTGCGGTCAGGTCCACCTGAGGCAGGGCAGGTAGCTCTGGCGCGCGGTCCGGTGCGGTTGACACAGTGGATGCTTGCGCGCCGCCGATGGGCCAGAACTGCTGCTCGAAACGGCGTCCGTTCTGCAGGTAGCTGTCAGAGGGGATTTGTCCGCTGCTCAGCAAGCGGGACAACTCTGCGCGGGCAAGACTTTCGCTATAGGGCCCCAGCACAATGCCGTAAAATCCGCGTCCCAGATAATACCCCTCAACGTCGCTGAACCGCCGCGCGTAAAAGCGTGCGCGCTCGGTCGCTTCGGTCAGTGTCTGGCGCGCCTCGATCTGTACCCAATAGCGGTCCTGTGCCTGGGCCTGCATGGCAGAAACAAATAAAAGGAGCGCGACGACAAAAGCCCTGAACATGAAAAACCTCGAAAGTGAAATAGTGTTTGGATTGTGGTGGCGGCCAACGCGTTGCAGCGCAAGCCAGACTTTGTGCAAACCGTGTGGCAAAGCACAAAAAAATCTGCAGGCGTTGCCCAATTGACCCTGTCGGCCCAGCACCCTATTGAGCGCACAACGCACTTGAAGGGTCTTGAGATGGCAGACAAACCACGCAGTTTTCAGGAAATCATCCTGCGGCTTCAGACATATTGGGCCAGCAAAGGCTGTGCGATCCTGCAACCCTACGACATGGAAGTGGGGGCGGGCACATTCCACCCTGCCACAACCCTGCGCGCGCTGGGCAGCAAGCCTTGGGCAGCAGCCTATGTTCAGCCTTGCCGGCGGCCAACCGATGGACGCTATGGCGAGAACCCGAACCGTTTGCAGCACTATTACCAGTATCAGGTGCTGATGAAGCCATCGCCCCCCGACATGCAGGACCTCTATCTAGGATCGCTCGAAGCGATCGGGATCGATGCATCCGCGCATGACATCCGCTTTGTCGAGGATGACTGGGAAAGCCCTACGTTGGGTGCATGGGGCCTCGGCTGGGAAGTCTGGTGTGACGGCATGGAAGTCAGCCAGTTCACTTACTTTCAGCAAGTCGGCGGACATGACTGCAAACCGGTCTCGGGTGAGTTGACCTACGGGTTGGAGCGTTTGGCGATCTATATCCTTGGCGTCGATCACGTGATGGAAATGCCCTTCAACGATCCACAAACGCCGATCCCGCTGACCTATGGCGATATCTTCAAGCAGACCGAACAGGAATACTCGCGCTGGAACTTTGATATCGCGGACACCGCGGTACTGTTGCAGCATTTCGTTGATGCTGAGGCCGAGTGCCAGCGCATCCTTGATGCCCCCGCGACGGACCCCAAGACGGGGCACAAAATCATCATGGCGCACCCCGCCTATGACCAGTGCATCAAGGCAAGCCATGTGTTTAACCTGCTTGACGCGCGGGGCGTGATTTCGGTCACCGAACGGCAGGCCTATATTGGACGGGTCCGGGCGCTGGCCAAGGCCTGCGCCGACGCCTTTGTGCAAACCGAAGCAGGCGGGGCGGCGGCGTGATAGCGAGGGTTTTCATTGTGGGCATGCTTCTGGCGGCGGCTGTGCTTGGCGGTGTGCTCTACTACCAGCAGGTCTATGCCTATTATGATGAGGTGCAGGCCGGTGATGACGCCGTGCGCCTGACCTCTGTCAGCACCGGTGAGGCCGAACCGATTGTCGTGCAGAACTTCCAGGGCATCGACGCAATCAGCAGCCCGCTGCGCTACCGGGCCTGCTTTGAAACGACGCTCAGCCAAGCCATGCTGACCGAAACGTTTGAAATCGTTGATAACGCCGAACCCCGCGTGGCACCTCGTTGGTTCGATTGTTTTGACGCAGCCCAGATCGGGGCAGACCTGCGCACCGATGCCATTGCCTTTATGGGTGTTGAAAACATCGTATACGGGATCGACCGGATCGTTGCCATTTACCCCGACGGGCGGGGTTATGCGTGGCACCAGATCAATGAATGTGGCGAAGTTGTTTTTGACGGCAACCGCCCCCCCGAAGACTGCCCCCCAATTCCAGAAAGCACCGAGTGATGCCTGATCTTCTGATTGAACTCTTCTCCGAGGAAATCCCCGCGCGGATGCAAACCCGCGCCGCCGAGGACCTGCGCAAACTGGTGACCGACGGTCTGGTCGAGGCGGGGCTGACCTATGCGGGTGCTGCTGCCTTTTCGACGCCGCGCCGCTTGGCGTTGTCGATTGAGGGGCTGACGGCCGAGAGCAAGGCAGTGCGCGAAGAGCGCAAGGGGCCCAAAGTGGGTGCGCCGGACCAAGCGATTGAGGGGTTCTTGCGCGGGGCAGGTGTTGCGCGCGAAGACCTTGAAGTACGCGACGACAAAAAGGGTCAGGTCTATTTTGCGGTGATTGAAAAACCGGGGCGGATGGCGGCGGATATCATCGCTGAAGTGCTGGAACAGACAGTGCGCAATTTCCCTTGGCCCAAGTCGATGCGCTGGGGTGATGGCCCGTTGAAATGGGTGCGCCCGCTGCACTCCATCCTGTGTATCCTCAGCGATGAAGCAGGGGCAGAGGTCGTGCCGCTGGACGTTGACGGCATCACATCGGGCAACACGACGCGCGGCCACCGTTTCCTTGCGCCGGATATTTTTTCTGTCACGAGTTTCGATGATTACGAGGCGAAGTTGAAGCGCGCCAAAGTCGTCTTGCGTGCCGATGAACGGGCCGAGGCGATCTGGCATGACGCCACCCATCAGGCTTTTGCGTTGGGGCTTGAGGTGGTCGAAGACCGTGGTCTGCTGGCCGAGGTTGCGGGGCTGGTCGAATGGCCTGTGGTCCTGCTGGGCCGGATTGATGACGCCTTCCTTGGTCTGCCGCCCGAGGTGCTGCAAACCTCGATGAAAGAGCACCAGAAATTCTTTTCCGTGCGCAACCCCAAGACGGGCCGGATCGAGCGTTTCGTGACCGTCGCGAACATGGAAACCGCCGATCAGGGCGCGACTATTCTGGCGGGCAACCAAAAGGTGCTGTCGGCGCGTCTGGCGGATGCGAAATTCTTCTGGGAAAACGACCTGCGTGTCGCCAAGGCTGGCATGCAGCCGTGGCTGGACAGCCTGTCCAACGTCACCTTCCACAACAAACTGGGCAGCCAGAAAGACCGCATTGACCGCATCGCGGCGCTGGCGCGCTGGATTGCGCCAAGCATGGGTGCTGATCCTGCACTGGCAGAGCAGGCGGCACGCGTCGCCAAGGCCGATCTGTCGTCCGAAATGGTTTATGAATTCCCTGAACTGCAGGGGCTGATGGGGCGGTATTATGCGGCCGAGGCAGGCCTGCCAGCCGAGGTTGCTGCGGCCTGCGAAGAACACTACTCCCCTCTGGGGCCTTCGGACGATGTGCCGACTGCGCCGGTATCCGTGGCCGTGGCACTGGCCGACAAGATCGACACGCTGACCGGGTTCTGGGCGATTGACGAGAAACCGACAGGGAGCAAAGACCCGTTTGCGCTGCGCAGAGCGGCGCTGGGGGTTATTCGGTTGATTTTGCAGAATAATCTGAAAATCGACCTGCCAACTTCGATCGGAAACGGTGTTATACGATGCCTCATTTCACAGATAGCGAGGACTATTGTATTCGGCTTAGACAAAAGCGACCCTAAGAAGGAGGGTTTCGTTTGGGAGCCGAAAGACCTGAGAGAGTTTTTGTCTAGTGGTGGGAAAGGATTTACAGCACTTTCGAAAGAGTTAAACGAATTCTTTGAAGGTTATGATGTTGCTATCCCAGTTAATGCGCCAATTCATGTTGAGGGCACAGTCATCGCCGAAAATTCATCAGGAATAGATGCTTACAGATTCTTTGGACCGGCTGATGTCGTGCCTGACCTCCTCTCGTTCTTCCACGACCGCCTCAAGGTTTTCCTCAAAGACAAAGGTATCCGTCACGATATCATCGACGCTTGCATCGTGATGCCGGGCAATGATGATCTGACGCTGCTGGTCAAACGGGCCGAGGCGTTGGCCGCAACCCTTGCCACCGATGACGGTGAAAACCTGATCCAGGGCTTCAAGCGTGCCAACAACATCCTGACACAGGCCGAGGAAAAGGACGGGGTGGAATATTCCTATGGCGCGGACATCAAATTTGCCGAGGATGACGCCGAAAAGGCGCTTTTCGCGGCCCTTGATGCTGCAGATGCAAAAATCGCGCCCGCGATGAAGGCGGAGGATTTCAGCACCGCAATGACTGCTATGGCGGCACTGCGCGCGCCGATTGATGCTTTTTTCACCGATGTTCAAGTGAACGCCGACAGCGAAATCTTGCGCCGCAATCGCCTTAACCTTTTGTCCCGCATCAGGAATATCTGCCTCAGCGTCGCGGATTTGACGAAAATCGAAGGCTAGACACAAAATATGTAAACTTATGTGTACAGCGCGCCAGATTTCCTTCTATGCTGCAACTGAACAATAGATCGGTGCCGCAGTGCAGCAACAGTCAACATATGGGCCATTGACGCTTATCACGCCAACTGCGGCCATGAAGGCCTCGGTCCATGGCGGGCGTGCGAAATGCCTGCAACGGTTGGTGCGTCTGGATATGCCGGTGCCGGTGACGGTCGCGCTGTCGTTTGATGCGGTTCATGCTGCGGCGATCGGCAATCTGCCCAATATGGACACCTTGCTGACCCCGTTTGGCGATGCGCCGCTGCTGTCTGTGCGCCCGTCCAGTCAGGACCCCGATTGGGGTGGCCCCAGCGCGATCCTGAATGTCGGCATGAATGATGCCCGCCTTGCGGAACTGACACAGTGGATCGGGGCCGAAGCGGCGACGAAACTCTACCTGCGTTTTGTGCAGTCCTACGCGATCCATGTGGCGCGTCTTGATCCTGATGAATTCTACCTGCCCGATGTGGCCGATGCCGCCAGTCTGAAAACCATGCTCGACACATTCGAGTTTGAAACGGATGCACCGTTCCCGCAGGACCCCGCTGTGCAATTGGCCGAAGTGCTGCGGTCAATGGCGCGTGCATGGGACGGGACCACCGCGCGTTTGCTGCGGCAGGCCAAGGGGGCGCCGGCGAATGCGGGTCTCGGGCTCGTCGTGCAGGCGATGGCCTTGGGGACAGGGCAGGGCGAATGTGGTCAGGGTGTGATGCAGTTTGTGGATTCCACATCCGGCGCGCCAAAGATTATTGGCCGCTACCTCAGCGCCAGCAGAAGCGACGCCTATGATCTTGGCCCCGATGCCGAGGGCGCGCTTTATCTGACGCGTGACGCGCGCGGTCCGGCACTTGAGGATATCTGCCCCGATCAATACGCCCAGCTTGTTTCATACGGCGATATCTGCCGCCGCCGCCTGCGCGAAGAGATGGAAATCAAATTCACGCTGCAAGACGGTGTGCTGCAGATTTTGGATGCCGTGCGCGTCCAGCGCAGTTCACGCGCGTCGGTGCGGATCGCCGTGGCCTTGGCCGAAGATGGTGTGATTCCCCGCGAAGAGGCGATCATGCGCGTGCAGCCGTCAGCCCTGTCAGAGCTGTTACACAGGCAGGTTGATCCGGATGCAAAACGTGACGTGATCGTCGGCGGGATCGCTGCAAGCCCTGGTGCGGCTACGGGCCGGATAGTGCTGACCGCGCACGAGGCACAAGCCAGTGCCGCGCGCGGCGAGGCCTGCGTTCTGGTGCGGCGCGAAACCACGCCAGAGGACATTCGCGGCATGCACGCGGCCAGCGCCGTTTTGACAATGCGGGGCGGGGTCACCAGCCATGCCGCTGTGATCGGGCGGGGGATCGGTTTGCCCTGCGTTGTGGGGGCGTCTGACCTGACGATCGACCGCAAGAATGGCGTGATTACGGCCCCCGACGGGCGGCGGTTCAAGGCGGGCGACATCATTACGGTGGATGGCAGCCGTGGTCAGGTTCTGGCCGGTGAGCCGCCAATGCTGGAGGCCGCCCTTGATGGCGCGTTCCAGACCTTGCTGGAATGGGCTGACGATTTCCGCGATATCGGGGTGCGCGCCAATGCCGACACGCCCGCCGATGCGCAAACCGCCCGCAACTTTGCCGCCGAGGGTATCGGGCTGTGCAGGACCGAGCATATGTTCTTTGAAGGCGACCGTCTTGGCGTCATGCGCGAGATGATCTTTGCCGAAGAGAGTGACGACCGCAAAGAGGTGCTCGACCGGCTTTTGCCGATGCAGCGCGCCGATTTTCAGGCCCTCTTCGAGATCATGGAAGGCAAGAACGTTTGCGTGCGCCTTTTCGATCCTCCGCTGCATGAATTCCTGCCCTCGGATAAAGCGGGCATGCGTGATCTGGCCGAACAGGTGGCCTTGCCGCTGCCGGATGTGATTGAGCGGATCGATGCGCTAGCAGAGTATAATCCGATGCTGGGGATGCGGGGCGTGCGTCTGGGAATCGCTATTCCCGAGATCTACGACATGCAGACCCGTGCCATTTTTGAAGCTTTGGTGGCTGTCGGGAAGAAAGGCATCTCGATCAACGTCGAGATCATGATCCCGCTTGTCAGTGCCATGCGCGAAGTCGAGCTGCAAAAGGCGCGGATCAACGGGGTGGCAAATGCTGTCAGGGCAAAAAGCAAAGCGAATTTCAGCTATCGGCTCGGCGTCATGGTTGAGACCCCGCGTGCGGCACTGCGCGCACAGGATATTGTCGAGCATGCCGAATTTTTATCCTTTGGTACCAATGACCTGACCCAGATGACTTATGGTTTGTCGCGCGATGATGCGGGCCGCTTCATGTCGTCTTACGTGCAGCAGGGTGTTTATGTCGAAGACCCGTTCCATACGCTGGATATCGAAGGTGTGGGTGAATTGATTTCTATCGGCGCGGCGCGTGGCCGGTTGGGCCGCAGCGATGTTGTCTTGTCGCTTTGCGGTGAGCATGGGGGCGATCGCTCGGCTATTGCATTCTGTCGTGCCCAGCAGTTTGATTATATTTCCTGCTCTCCGTTCCGGGTGCCGGTGGCACGTCTTACAGCGGCGCAGCTTGCTTTAGCTGATAAGGTGTCACTGTAATACAACGCTACATTTAGTGGTTATTTTTCAGTTAACGACTGTATTTTGTGGTATTGAGGTCGCACTCTCTGCGTAATCTTGCCGGTTTTTAAACAAGCCGGCCCGAGGGGTAGACCTAAGCCCCTCTTTCCCCTAAAGACGGCCCCGCTGGCGCGGAGCTAACCCGCGAAGTTTCCTGGGTGGGAAGAATGACTGTATTGAAGGCGATTATCGCCGCAAGTTTTGCGGCAATTATTTCTGTTGGGCCAACATCAGCCTTTGCAGATGAAGTGATGGCAAGCCGTTTGGAAGCCATCTTGGGTCAAGAACGTCAGGCTTTATCGGTCGTGCCTGACAGCCGTTTGAGCATGTTGACCAGTCTGCCGCCTGCACAAGAGCGTGGCGTCGAGACACAGACCGGATTGGTCTATGATCGTGATTATCTTGCCGAGTTGCCTGCCGCAGATGGCGGATCAGAATGGCAATGTCTGGCAGAAGCTCTCTACTTCGAAGCACGTGGCGAATCTGTCCGCGGTATGTTTGCCGTTGGAGAAGTCATCATGAACCGCGTTGACAGCAGTGCCTATCCGGATTCGCTTTGCGCCGTGATTAATCAGGGTACAGGCCGCCGTTACGCTTGCCAATTTACCTACACCTGCGACGGCAAACCCGAAGTGATTGCCGAGCCCCGTTCATGGGAGCGTGTTGGTAAGGTTGCGCGCATGTTGATTGATGGTGCACCGCGCGCATTGACCGGCGGTGCGACACACTACCATACCAAAGCCGTCAGCCCGTCGTGGGCACAGCGTTTTCCGCGCACGGCTTCTATCGGGTTCCACTACTTCTATCGCCAGCCTGTGCGCACGGCATCAATGTAAGTCGCATGATTGCGGACGAGCGTCGCGCCTGACGCTTGCCGCACCGCGTCGGCCCTTGTATCCCACACGGGTAACTTGACGTGTTGGACGCCCCATGACTGATGATATCCGCCTTGCCTTTGCCCATCCAAGCGAGAGGGCAGAGGCCAGCAGCAGCATTCCTTATGATCGCATTTCACTCCGCGACTATGTGGTCGAGGTCGAGATTGGTGCGTTTCAACAAGAGCGCGGAACGTTGCAGCGCGTCCGGTTCAATGTTGTGGTTGAAGTCCTGCCGCTCAGCGGGCCTATTGATGACGATGTCGACCGTATCTTGTCCTACGACAAAGTCACCGAAGCGATCAGCAGCGAGCTGGAAGCAGAGCGGATCAATCTGCTTGAAACGCTCGCCGCGCGTGTGGCTGAACGTATCTTGCTTGAGCCGCAGGCAGAACGTGTCTTCGTGCGGATCGAGAAACTGGACCGTGGTCCGTTCTCGCTCGGGGTCGAGATTGTCCGTGCGCGCGATGGTACTGATTTAGGCGGCCAGACCCACGTGGCGGCCCCGCATCCGCGCATTGTCTATTTATCGAATGCCGCGATCGAAAGCCCGGAGATAGGCGACTGGATTGACCAGTTGGCGGTCATGGATGCGCCGCTCATCCTTTGCGTCGGACCTGCTGACGTGGCCGCACCGCAGGCGGATAATGCACTTGCCCAACGCCGGATTGATCTGCTGGCGATCGAACAAAATGCATGGAGTTTGGCCGCGCGCGACCGCCGCTGCATGGTTGTCAATTCGCGGACGGAACTGGATTGGGCGATGAAGAACGGCCAGATCTGTATCTGGGCACCCTCCAAGATCGTTCTCGATGCGGTTGACGGTCCCTCGGCCAGTCCGCGCGATGCTGTGGCCCTTGTGGCGTGGTTCGCGAAAGAAATGCAGGCCAAGGAATTGCTGGTCATCGGCCAGCCTGCGCCGCAAACGGATATTCCCGTGCGTGCTGTTCCAGAAGAGATATCTGACTTGTCATGACCCAATATCATCGCCCTATTGCGCGCTTTGGTGAAACGCCGACATCCCAAAGCTTTCCACTGGCGGGTGGTCTGTGCTGGTTTGATACTGTCGCGTTGCACACGCGCGGCGGCGGTGTCCGCTGCATTCCTGCGGGCGATGTGCCTGCAGAGGTGCTGGATCACTTGACGCGCGCGCGCTCGCCCGTTGCAGGTATGGACATGTCTGGCCCGCGGATCATGGGTATTTTGAATGTCACTCCGGATAGTTTTTCCGATGGCGGGCAATTCAATGCGCCCGACCTTGCACTGGCACATGCGCAGGCAATGCAAGAAGAGGGCGCCGAGATCATCGATGTGGGCGGTGAAAGCACACGTCCGGGCGCGGCCGAGGTGCAGATTGCCGAGGAAATCGCGCGGACAGCCCCTGTGATTGCAGCCATTCGTGCGCAGAGCAATGTGCCGATCTCGATTGATACACGCAAATCCGATGTGGGATTGGCGGCAGTGGAGGCGGGTGCGACCCTGATCAATGATGTGGCGGCCTTTACCTTTGATCCGAAATTGGCCGCGGTCGCAGCCGAAGCCAGAGTTCCGGTTTGTGTCATGCACGCCAAAGGGTCGCCCGAGACGATGCAGAACGATCCCAGCTATGATGATGTGCTGCTCGATGTCTATGACTTCCTCAGTGCGCGGATTGATGCGGCCGTGGCCGCAGGCATTGCACGCGATCAAATCATTGTTGACCCCGGGATCGGGTTTGGCAAAACGCTCGAACACAACCTGACCCTCCTGCGCGGTATCGCGCTTTTCCACGCGCTTGGCTGTCCGGTACTGCTGGGTGCCTCACGCAAGCGGTTCATCGGCACAATCGGTGGCGGCAAGGAGGCAACGGACCGCGTGAGCGGATCTGTGGCGGTCGCTCTTTTTGCCGCAAGGCAGGGCGTGCAAATCTTGCGGGTTCACGATATCTTCGCAACAAAGCAAGCATTAGACTTGGAATGGGCAATTGGCGGGGCAGCAATAACATGACACGGAAACTCTTTGGCACGGATGGTGTGCGCGGCAAGGCAAATACCTTTCCCATGACCGCAGAAATGGCGCTTAAGATTGGTGCCGCTGCCGGCCGCTATTTCCGCAATGACGGGTCGAACGGGCACCGCGTTGTGATTGGCAAGGACACGCGGTTGTCGGGTTATATGTTTGAAAATGCATTGACCGCCGGTCTGACCAGCACGGGAATGAACGTACTTCTTTTGGGGCCTGTGCCGACACCGGCTGTTGGTCTTTTGACAACGTCGATGCGCGCTGATCTGGGCATTATGATTTCCGCAAGCCACAACCCGCATCATGACAACGGGATCAAATTCTTCGGTCCTGACGGTTTCAAGCTCTCGGATGAGGCTGAGGCCGAGATTGAAGCGATTATCAGCGGGTCGGTTGAGCCGGTGAAGGCGCAGAATATCGGACGCGCCAAGCGGATCGACGATGGCCGTTTCCGCTATGCCGAGCGGATCAAATCGACCTTTCCTTCAGGCATGCGGCTTGATGGTCTGAAGGTTGTGATTGACTGTGCGAATGGTGCCGCCTACCGCGTTGCCCCCGAGGTACTATGGGAGCTTGGCGCGACGGTTATTCCTGTGGGTGTTGATCCCAACGGGTACAATATCAACGAAGGCTGCGGTTCGACCAACACCGCGGCGGCGGCTGCGAAAGTGGTGTCTGAGGGCGCACATGTCGGCATTTGTCTTGATGGCGATGCGGACCGTGTAATGATCCTGGATGAGAACGGCGAAGTTGCCGATGGTGACCAACTGATGGCGCTGATGGCAGGCCGCTGGGCGGATCAAGAGCGCCTGAACGGCGGGACACTGGTTGCAACCGTGATGTCCAATCTGGGGCTTGAGCGGTATCTGGATGGGCGCGGATTGCGCCTTGAACGCACCGCTGTCGGTGACCGCTATGTGGTTGAGGCGATGCGCGCGAATGGCTGGAACCTTGGCGGCGAACAATCTGGCCATATCGTAATGACCGATTACGCGACGACCGGTGATGGTCTTTTGGCAGGGCTGCAATTTCTGGCGGCCATGGTCGAGACAGGCAAGCCCGCCAGCGCGCTGACCAAGAGCTTTGAAACTGTGCCCCAAATGCTCAAGAACGTGCGCTACGCGGCAGGGCAGGACCCACTGGGCGCCGCGCTTGTGCAGAAGTCCATTGCGGATGCCGAGGCCAAGCTGCAGGGCAAGGGTCGGCTCTTGATCCGCAAGTCGGGCACAGAGCCGTTGATCCGTGTGATGGCGGAATGCGAAGATGATACGCTCTTGGCACAGGTCGTGGACGGTATCGTGGCCGAGGTCGAGGCTGCGGTCTAGCGCAGCAAGAGCCTTTTGAGGTTGTTGCCCTGACTGACCACAAGACCCAGCATGATCAGCCCGAGAGCCACGAAGAAGCGCAGTGGCAGCACTTCGTTCAGAACCAACGCGCCAAAGATCATCGACCAAAGGGGCACCTGATAATTCACAAGCGTCATGAAAATTGCGCCCGCTGACCGGATCGTTGCAACGCGGATCAGCGCGGCCAATGCCGTTGGAATGAACCCCAACACAATAATCGCGATTGTCGGGCGTGCGTCGCCCATTGTGGGCACGCCCTCAAAGATGAGCATCGCGGGGATCAAAGCGACTGAGCCCACTGTCAGCAAAAGGGCAGCCATGGTGAGCGGGTCAATCGGCGGGCAGCGGCGTGTCATCACGCTGGACACCGCATAGGACATTGAGGCCGCGACACAGGCGATTTGTCCCAGTGGCTCCCACCCTGTCCCGATCCGCAGAACCCCGGGGCCAATCAAGACAGCGGCCCCGATAAACCCCATGATGACGCCTAATGTACTGCGCAGGCTCATCCTTTCGTCGGTCAGAAAGTGGGCCAGTGGCAAAACAAATAGCGGTAGCGCCGCCATGGAAATACCGGCAAAAGCCGAAGGCACATACTGCTGGCCCCAACAGAGCAGCGCAAAGGGGACAGCGGTATTGAACAGGCCGATGGCGATTAAATAGCGGATCATCACAGGGGTAAAAATCGGCAAGGAGCGGTTTAACAGTCGCATGAACACCAGCAATGTCACCGCGCCCAACGTCGTGCGGGCGCAGGCGACTGTCAGCGGGCCATAGCCTTCCAGCGCGATAGCCACGACCATAAAGGTCGCGCCCCAGATCAGGCCAAGGGCTGCAATCGAAAGCCAGTTTGCCAGTGTCGGTTGATGTGTCATTGGTCTTGTGGCCTCAGCCCGTGATGCAGCCTGCTGTCTTTGGGCGCTTCGATGCGATCATGCAACCCGTAGTCCCGCGAAACCTCGGCGATGCGTAGGCGGTAGTCAAGGAATATGCCATGGCGGCCAGCGGATTGCGTGTTGCGGTGATGGCGCGTGTTGCGCCAGGTGGAGATGGCATTCTCATCTGTAAAAAACGACAGCGACAGAAGTTTTTGCGGGTCCGACAGGCTCTGAAACCGCTCAACCGAAATGAAACCGGGGTGGTCATCCAGCAGCGGACGCAGCTTGGCTGCGTGCGCGAGGTAAGTATCCATCTGGCCCGGTGCCGGGGTGACTTCGAAGATCACGGCAATCACGGGCGCACCCCATGCGGGGCGGAGGCGAGCTTTAGAAAGGTACGGTCTTCGCTGCGGATGAATTCTTCTCGCATGGCGAATTCGTAATTTTCTTTGCCCAGCGGATCAGCTGCCAGCCGCGCGCGGTAAGCCTCATATGCGGCGAGTGAGGGGATGTTGTAGATGCCATAGGCCAAGGTGGACGATCCTTCATGCGGCGCGAAATAGCCGATCAGATCAGCGCCACTGCGGGGAATGGCTTGCCCCCAGTTGCGCGCATAGGTTTCAAACTGGGCCTTCTTGGTCGGGTCAATGTCATAGCGAATGATGCAGGTCAGCATGGTATCAGGTCCTTTCGTTTTGTGACTGCGCGATACTTAGCGGCTTGGCGGATAGGCATGCTTCGGCTACGATCGAAGTATGAAAGAAGGTCCTGATATCGCCCGTATTGCCGCGCTGATTGGCGATCCTGCCCGCGCCAACATGCTGACGGCGCTCATGACCGGCAAAGCGCTGACCGCGACTGAACTGGCGGCTGAGGCCGGTGTGACGCTGCAGACCGCCAGCGGACATCTGGCCAAGCTACTGGACGGGCAATTGGTGCAGGTGCGCAAACAGGGGCGACACAAGTATTTCGCGCTGGCTCACGCAGATGTGGGGGCAGCGCTGGAGGCCTTGATGGGGCTGGCTGCGGGGCAGGGCGCGCTGCCACGCGGACCGGCCCGAAGGATGCGCAATTGCGGCAGGCGCGGGTCTGCTACAACCATCTGGCAGGGCAGAAGGGTGTGCAAATGTTTCAGAGCATGCTGGCGCGCGGTCTTTTGTGTGAAGACGGGGAGGCGCTCGGGTTGACAGCGCAGGGCGAGGTGTTTGTCGCCGGTTTTGGCGTGGATCTGCACGGGCTGTCCGCGGCGCGCGCACCACTTTGCCGGTCTTGCCTTGACTGGAGCGAGCGGCGCACGCATCTGGCCGGTTCTCTTGGCCGTGCAATGCTGTCGGAAATGGAAAAGCTGCGTTGGGTGCGCCGCGACAAGGACAGCCGGGCGCTGATTTTCAGCCCGCGCGGCACGCAGGCTTTCAAGGCGGCCTTTCCCGACTAAAAAAGGGCACCCACGGATGTGGATGCCCTCTGAAAGCGGGTGGATCGAGATCCACCTTACATGTCGATCAGTTTTTCGCTTTATCGACCATCTTGCCTGCAGAAATCCAAGGCATCATCGCGCGCAGTTTCTCACCGACCTGCTCGATCTGGTGTTCGTCGTTGATGCGGCGTGTTGCCTTGAAGTAAGGCTGGCCCACGGCGTTTTCCTGCATGAAGTCACGCACGAATTTACCGGTCTGGATGTCGGTCAGCACGTCTTTCATACGCTGCTTGGTTTCGGCGTATGGCAGGATGCGCGGACCGGAGACATATTCCCCATACTCGGCTGTGTTCGAGATGGAGTAGTTCATGTTGGCAATACCGCCTTCGTAGATCAGGTCCACGATCAGCTTGGTTTCGTGCAGGCATTCGAAGTAGGCCATTTCGGGCTCATAGCCAGCCTCGACCAGTGTCTCAAAGCCCATGCGGATCAGCTCGACGATGCCGCCACACAGAACAGCCTGTTCGCCGAACAGGTCGGTTTCGCATTCCTGACGGAAGTTTGTTTCGATGATGCCGGAGCGCCCGCCACCGATGGCCGAGCAATAAGACAGGCCGATTTCCATCGCCTTGCCGGATGCATCGCGGTCAACCGCCACAAGGCAGGGCACGCCGCCGCCTTTGGTGTATTCGCCGCGCACCGTGTGACCGGGGCCTTTGGGTGCCATCATGATCACGTCGACGCCTTCTTTGGGCTCGATCAGGCCGAAGTGTACGTTCAACCCGTGGGCAAAGGCGATTGCAGACCCTTCTTTCAGGTTGTCGTGCACATATTTCTTATATGTTTCGGCCTGCAATTCGTCGGGCATTGTGAACATGATCAGATCACACCATGCGGCAGCTTCTGCGATGCCCATTACCTTCAGGCCTTCGCCTTCGGCTTTGGCCGCAGAAGGCGAGCCTTCGCGCAGGGCCACAACAAGGTTTTTCGCGCCGCTGTCGCGCAGGTTCAGCGCGTGGGCGTGGCCTTGTGAGCCGTAGCCCAGAATGGCAACTTTTTTGTCTTTGATCAGGTTCACATCGCAATCGCGATCGTAATAAACGCGCATAGTCGTCATCCTTTGTTTGATTTCTGGGGTGGGTATAACGGATCTTTCGCCTGAAAGTAGTGTTGCTCTTTGAGTATTTTTGGCAAGATGATGATTGTTATGCGTCATATAATTCATTAACGTGATTTTTATGCTTGATGATATTGACCGCCGCATTCTGCGCCTCTTGCAGGCCGACCCCGCGACCGCGATGCCGGAACTGGCCGAGGCGACGGGGCTGACACCCGCGCGCGCGACGCGGCGCGTGGATCGTTTGCGCGCGGACCGGATCATTCAGGGCAGCCATGCCATCATTCATTGGCCCGCCTTGGGCTATGCTGTTTCCGTCAGTTTGCGTATTACGCTTGATAAAGCTGTCGCGCGCGCCTTTGACGAGTTTATTTCTGCTGCACGGGCGGTGCCGGAAGTCATCGAAATCCAGACCTTTCTGGGGCGTGTCGATGTGCGCCTTTCGTTGATCGCCAGAGACCTATCGGATTATCAGCGCATATACCGTGAAGACGTTCTGACCTTGCCACATATCGCCGACATTGAGGCGCTGATGACAGTCGCATCGGTGAAGTCTGACGAAAGCCTGCCACTATGACGCTGGATGATCTCGACCTTGCGATCCTGCGCGCGCTTTCGGCCAATGCGGATCAATCCACGACACAACTGGGGCAGAAACTTGGGCTCAGCCAGCCTGCCACGTGGCGGCGGATCCGTCGCTTGGAAGAGGCCGGGGTAATCGCAGGGCGCAGGCTTGTGCTGGACGCCGAAAAACTGGGGTTCGGCGTGACGGTATTTCTGGGCGTCAAACTGGCCACCAAGGGGCGTGTGAGCCTTGAGGATTTTGAGCGCGCGGTGGGGGCCATTCCCGAAGTGCAGACAGTGGATCACGTGCTCGGGCTCTATGATTACCGTTTGCGCGTCGTGGCCCGCGATCTGGCCGATTTCGAACGTGTCCTGCGCCGCCGTATCATGACCATGCCGGGGGTCGGGAACGTCGAGGCCAATGTGCTTTTGTCAGAGGAACGCAGGCCGGGGCCGATTTAGGCAGGCGCTGCTTGCTTTGTACCGGTTCTGCACATAGCCATACGGATAAGCAGCAAGGAGATGGCAATGGACAACGCAATTTCAGGGGTCGACCCGGACGGTTTGATGGAGTTTTCGGTGGTCTTTACCGACCGGTCACTCAACCACATGTCAAAGGTCTTTCAGGGCGTGATGACCGATATCTCGGACATGCTCTGCGAGGTCTACAATGCTGATAGCGTGGCCATTGTGCCGGGCGGCGGTACCTACGCAATGGAGGCCGTGGCGCGCCAGTTCGGCGCCGATGCCCATGCCTTTGTGGTCCGCAACGGATGGTTTTCCTATCGCTGGAGCCAGATCTTTGAAGCGGGCAAATTTACAGCCAAAACAACCGTCATGAAGGCACGCCAGGCAGGCAACGACACGCGCGCGCCATTTGCTCCGGCACCGATTGAAGATGTCACAGCTGCGATCAGGGATGCGCGACCCGATGTTGTCTTCGCGCCGCATGTGGAAACCTCTGCCGGAATCATCCTGCCGGACGACTATATCAAAGCCCTTGCCGATGCGGCCCATGACGTGGGTGCGCTCATGGTTCTGGATTGCATCGCTTCGGGGTGTGCGTGGGTGGATATGAAAGCGACCGGCGTTGATGTGCTGATCTCGGCACCGCAAAAGGGCTGGTCTTCGACACCCTCGGCCGGACTGGTCATGATGTCAGAACGCGCCGTCGTGCGCCTTGCAGAAACAACATCAAATTCATTCACCGTGGACCTGAAAAAATGGCACAGCATCATGCAGGCCTACCTCAATGGTGGTCACGCTTATCACGCCACGATGCCGACCGATGGCTTGCGGGCTTTCCGTGATACAATGCTCGAAACCCGTGAATTCGGTTTTGACAAACTCAAAGAGGCGCAATGGGCCCTGGGCGATGCTGTGCGCAAGGTGCTGGCGGATAAAGGTATCAGATCGGTTGCTGCCGAAGGGTTCGGCGCACCGGGGGTTGTGGTCAGCTATACGGATGATCCGGCGATCCAGAACGGGTCGAAATTTGCCGCCGAAGGCATGCAAATCGCAGCCGGTGTGCCGCTGCAATGTGACGAGCCGGACGATTTCCGCACCTTCCGTCTGGGTCTTTTCGGGCTGGACAAGCTTTATGATGTGGACGCCACGCTGGCGCGTCTGGTGCCTGTGCTGGACAAGGTGCTTTAGCGCGCACCGAGGCCCATCTGCATCAGAGTCTGCCGGACGGGCGCAACACCATACAGTGCCTCGATCCCTTTGGCGCGAAGCGACTGCAGCATCGGGCTTCCGGCAATTGATGCGCGGTTCAGCGCGTCAATGCCGGTGACGCGCAATTTGATGTCAGGGTGGCGTTTGCGCGCATAGGTATCAAGCATCGCAGGTGCGCCCAGTTTGTCGGGTGCCGCCGCCGCGAGATCAAGCAGGCAGGACAGGTCACGCAAAGACATGTTGAGGCCCTGTGCGCCAATCGGTGGCATCACATGCGCTGCTTCGGCGACCAACGCGGTGCGGGGCGCTGTCAGGTGATCCGCGATCTGGCTTATGATGGGCCAAAGTGTCCGCTTGCTGGCAAGCTTGAGTGGCCCGTAAAGATAAGCGGAGCGGTCGTTCGCAGCAGCCTCGAACGCCGTTTCGGGCAGTGCATGCAGACGGTTTGCCTCGGCGCCACCTTCCATCCACACTACAGCAGAGCAGGGCTTGCCATCATGATCTGGCAAGGGCACCAGCGTGAATGGCCCGCCGGAGCGGTGGATTTCTGTCGAGACATTGTCGTGCGGCGCATCATGGGTGACGGCAAAGGTCAGTGCCTTTTGCCCGTACCGCATTGTTTTCACGCCAATTCCTGCGCTTTCGCGTACGGCTGATCCGCGCCCGTCGGCCCCGATGACAAGTTTCGCGGAAAGCTGGCTGTTATCCGAGAGCGTCACCAGCGCTTCATGACTGCGCGCCACCATGCGGGCAAAGCCGACACCTGCGCGGAAATCGACATTCGGCAGCTCAGTCAGCCGCGCAACCATTTCGCGCCGCAAAAGCCAGTTCGGCAGGTTCCAACCGAAGGGTTGGTCGGAGATATCGGCGGCGTTGAAATCGCGGGTGACATGGGCGTCGGTCCCGATATCGACGATCCGCATGACCTGAAGCGGCGCAGCAAAGGGGGCGAGCCGCGTCCATAGTCCTGCGGCCTCGAGAAACTGCTGGGCGGGCTGCAAAAATGCGGTTGTTCGCAGATCGGACCCTTCCGCATCGCTTGTGGTCACGGGGGGCGTGGGGTCAACGATTGTCACGTCAAAGCCAGCCGTGCCAAAAGCCGCCGCTGCGGTCAGGCCTGCCACACCGCCACCACTGATCACGATATCTGTTGTTTTGCGTTCCATGTGCCTGACATAGGCCGCTTGGCCGCGCCCTGAAAGGGCTAGCGCGTCAGCTGCGACAAGAAATCCGTCAGATGATCGGTGTGATGGTGGATATGGGGGGCTGGAAGGGGCGTTTCATGCACATGCACCGTCCGCATGCCCAAGGCATGAGGCACCGCCAGATTGCGGGCTTCGTCCTCGAACATGGCGGATTTTGTCGGGGTCAGCCCGTCTTTTGCAAACACACGCGAAAAGGCGTCCTGCCCCGGTTTCGCTTTAAAATCTGCGTGCTCGACGCCGTAGACAGCATCAAATTGACGTGTCAGGCCACGCGCGGCGAGAACACGTTTGGCATGGTTTTCTGATCCGTTGGTAAAGACAATTTTCCGCCCCGGCAGTGCGGCAATCGCAGAGGCCAGCACCCCGTCTTCTTCGAGATGAGAAATGTCGATGTCATGCACATCAGCAAGAAAATGATGCGGATCAACATCGTGGTGTTCAATCAAGCCAAGCAAGGTTGAACCATAGTCGTTCCAGTATTGCTTGCACAGCTCCAGTGCACGCGCCTGATCGCGCCCCGTCAATCGTGCGACATAAGCCGCAAAACGCGCGTCCATCTGACCGAAAAGATCAGCGGACGGCGGATAAAGTGTATTGTCGAGATCGAAGACCCATGTGTCTACATGCTGAAAGTGCTTGGCTACCATAGGCGCACAGTATGATGGTCCACAGCGCGCTTCAATCGCTTTGGCTTGATTGCAGGGCGGGCAGGGGCATATGGTGAAACAGTTACGAAAGGTCCGACCCGATGCAAGATACCCGCGCGTCTCAGAAAGACGCATACGCCCTGATCCTCGAAGCGATCGACAGCCACATCTACAAGCCGGGTGACCGCCTTGTGGAAAGCGAATTGGCCGAACGGTTTGGCGTATCGCGCACTCCGATCCGCGAAGCGCTGCAGCGGCTCGAGACGCAATCGCTGCTGACGCGGGACGGACGCTCGCTGATTGTGGCGTCGCTGGATCATTCGCAACTGTCCGAGCTTTATGTCGTGCGCGGTGAACTGGAGGGGCTTGCCGCCCGTCTTGCGGCCCGCCATGCGGCCCCGGAAGAGGTGAAGGTGCTGCGCGATATGCTCGAGGCCGATCAGAAACTGGTCGGTGATCCAAAGGCCATGAGCCGCGCGAACCGCCGCTTTCACAAGCAAATCCACCTTGCCTCGCATAACCGTTTTCTGGTGCAGCAACTGGATTTGGTGCATCGGTCCATGGCGCTATTGGCGACGACGTCTATTGCGGCTGAAGGGCGGGGGGCCGAGACGCTGCGCGAACATGCAGCCATCGTCAAAGCGATCGAGAATGGTGATGGCGATGCGGCCTATAAAGCGCTGCGTGACCATATTTCACAGGCCTTTGTCACGCGCCTGAAACTGGATGCAGAGGCGGTAGAAGCTGCAGAATAACCCCAAACTGCAGCCCGCACCGGGATAGTGCACGAAGCAAACCTAACACCGTCGACTCACATGACGTCTTCGTGCGAGCAATTTGAACGAAATAAGTTAACCAGACGTTAAGCGCTCATCGCCTCGGCAAATCTTTCGAACAGGTAATAGCTGTCCTGCGGACCGGGGCTGGCCTCCGGGTGGTATTGGACGCTGAAAACCGGTCGGTTCGCGATGCGAATACCGCAGTTGCTTCCATCAAACAGCGACACATGCGTTTCCTCGACACCCGCAGGCAGCGTTTGGCTATCAACGGTAAAGCCGTGATTCATCGAAGTGATCTCGACCTTGCCGGTCTCCATGTCTTTGACCGGATGGTTGGCGCCGTGGTGGCCGTGGTTCATCTTGATCGTCTTTGCACCCACGGCGAGCGCCAGCATCTGGTGCCCGAGACAGATGCCAAAGACCGGCAGGTTGGCATCAAGCACACCCTTGATCATGGGGACGGCGTATACACCTGTTGCGGCAGGATCGCCGGGGCCGTTGGACAAAAACACGCCATCAGGGTTCAACGCCAATACGTCTTCGGCGGTTGCCGTCGCGGGCAACACGGTGACATCGCAGCCAGCGCTTGCCAGACAGCGCAGGATGTTGCGCTTGGCACCAAAATCAATCGCGACAACCTTATGCCTCGGCGCGGTTTGTGGCTTGTAGCCTTCGGGCCAGGCCCACCGCATCTCATTCCACTGATAGGACTGGGCACAGGTCACTTCCTTGGCGAGGTCCAGCCCTTCCAACCCCGGGAATTCGCGGGCTTTCTTCACCAGGGCAGCAATATCGAACTGTCCGTCCGGGTTATGGGCCAGTGCCACATGCGGCGCGCCTTGCTGGCGGATCGCCCGCGTCAGACGCCGTGTATCGACGCCGCCCATCCCGATCCGGTTGCGTTTGGTCAACCATGTGGTCAGCTCTTCGGTCGCACGCCAGTTCGAAGCCTGCGTCGGATCCCATTTGACGACCATGCCCGCTGCAACAGGATCAGCAGTTTCATCGTCTTCGGGGTTTACGCCCGTGTTACCGATGTGCGGGAAGGTAAATGTCACAACCTGTCCTGCATAGGACGGGTCTGTCATGATTTCCTGATAGCCGGTCATGGCTGTGTTAAAGCAAAGCTCAGCCACGGTTTCGCCGGTGGCGCCAAAGCCCACTCCATAAAAGATCGTACCGTCCGCGAGTGCCAAACAGGCCGTTGGTTTCTGCGCCATAATCGATCTCCCCAGATGTCAAATTGGTGCGGGTGTACGCAGGCCGGCGGCGCGGGTCAAGGCCGGATTGCGCCCTTGCAAACAAGGGTGACGTTGCGCGCAGGGCGCTTGTCAGTCTGGCGGGTTCACACTATGTTAGCGGTTCGTTTGACGGCAGATGTACTGGACAGATTTATGGATATGCGTGACAGGGTCTCAGCGGCCCTTAAAGATGCGATGCGCGCGAAAGAAGCAGATCGCCTATCAACGCTGCGGCTGATCAATGCCGCAATCAAGGATAAAGACATCGCAGCCCGCGGCACAGGCGATGATGAAGGCGGGGTGTCGAACGAAGGCATTCTGGCGATCTTGGGCCGGATGGTGAAGCAACGTCAGGAAAGCGCGCGCGCCTATGAAGAGGGTGGCCGGCTTGAGTTGGCGGAGAAGGAACTGTCAGAGATCAAGATCATCGAAGAATTCCTGCCCAAGCAACTGAGCGAAGACGAAGCCGCAGCAGCCGTTGACACAGCGATTTCCGAAGTGGGTGCAGAGAGCATCCGCGACATGGGCAAGGTGATGGCCGCACTGAAGGCCAAGTACACAGGGCGTATGGATTTCGGCAAAGCCGGCCCGATGGTCAAAGACCGTTTGGGGTAACAGGCTCGCGCCCCGCGCGAAGCGCGACTTGCAACTCATCAAAAAGCACGAGGCGTTCTTCGGCATCGAGGAACGCACCGATCTCGACCTCGCGGTCACCGCCGCGCAGGGTGATATAGTTTTCAACCGGCCCGCCTTTGGGGTGTAAGTGCGCGGTGACCCAATAGCGGTTGGCCTCCCACTCCTGCACATCGCCTTTGGGATTATGCCGTGCCAGGTAGGCGCGGGCTTCATCCACGGTCAGTTCTTCCAACACCTCGCCACGCCGGTAGCTGACGTGAAGGGCGTACCACACCCCTGCGAGCATCATCCCAAAGAACGGCAGTAGCCCCCAAAGCACCGCTTGCCCCAGAAGTGTGAGCAGGGGGAGCGACACGAGCGCAGCGGTGCCGCCGATGAACAAGACAAAGTCTTTGCGCAGCAGTGAGCGATAGGGCCAGAGGCTAAGCTGCCAACGGCGATCTTGGTGGGGTGGGGTCGGGGTCCATTCGTAGGGCATGCGTAGTGGCTTAGGCTAGTTTGGTGTTCAGGTTCATTGTCCTGAATACCATATAGGCCCTTACTTCCTGAATGGGACCCTTTGGGGTGTATTCGAGAAAACTTTCCAGAACGAATACTTTGATAACTGTGCATGCAACTGATTGAATGGTCGTTTCAGTTCGCGCAGGACCTTCTTGTATCCGAATTTCATCCGCGGTTTGCCTTGGGCGATAAGCGATATTTCTGCGTTGGCGGGAAGAAAGGCATTCTCTTGGTCCAGAGATTGTTGAATGCAAAGCGCTGGTATCAATTGAAGAAAGTCCCAGTTCAAAAAGGTCGCGTGGGTCCGATTGAACATCTGGACGTCAATCGGCGCAAGTGGTCTTGGCGTCTGATCCAGGAGGCTCTGGGCAGCACGGCGAGAGATAATGTAGCCCGCAGTTCCGCGAAGGTCCCCGCGCGATGTCATCAGCGTGAAATCGCGAAAACCAGTTTCTCGTTGATGGTCGAATATTCCACCGACGCTTGACGTATCAATCTTCACGCATTCGGCAGACTCTGGGATCCAGTCAGCTTGCCCAAGAAGTGTCGCGGCGTCCGACGAGAGTTGAATGTCGTCCTCGAACACAGCCGCATATGCGTCAGGTTGGTCTACGATCATTTGCCAGGTCTTGCGGTGGCTCAGAAAGCAGCCAATCTCTGGTCCGGTCAGTGTCCGGTGCCAGCGTTCTTCGGATGCAGTCAGGCGCCATTCTTCCAGGTCAGCATTTCGCCCATCGATCGCGCTGACCCGCGTCGCCTTGAGCGACAGGGAACGGAACGTTGTTTCCATGTGTTCGCGTCGTGCAACTGAACGGTCTAGATTGATGAAGTAACATGGTAGAGGCATAGGGCCATTTCTCATATTTCATGTTCAAGCAAACACGGGAAAGTCAAACAAAAGAGGGCCCCCAACGGGGCCCTCTTTCTTGTCTATACTCTCGCTTAGTGCGCGTGCTGCTTGTCCCAGTCGGACTGCTTTGGCAGTGTCTCGAATGTGTGCTCTGGTGGTGGGCTTGGCAGTGTCCACTCCAGTGTGTCTGCATATTCGTTCCAAGGGTTGTTCTCGGTGACGCGCTTGCCCTTTGTCAGGGTCCAGACCATCACGCCGATGAAGAACAGGAAGGAGGCGAAAGACAGGAAGGCACCCCAGCTGGAGACATAGTTCCAGTAAGCGAAGGCTTCGGGGTAGTCGATGTAGCGGCGAGGCATGCCCTGACGGCCCAGGAAGTGCTGCGGGAAGAATGTCAGGTTTGCACCGATGAACATCGTCCAGAAGTGCAGCTTGCCGGCCCACTCAGGGTACATGCGGCCCGACATCTTTGGCAGGTAGAAGTAGATACCCGCGAAGATCGAGAAGACCGCACCAAGGCTCATCACATAGTGGAAGTGTGCAACGACATAGTAAGTGTCGTGGTACACGCGGTCCACACCGGCCTGCGACAACACGATGCCGGTCACACCGCCCAAGGTGAACAGGAACAAGAAGCCCATCGCCCAGAGCATAGGTGTCTTGAACTCAACCGAACCACCCCACATCGTGGCGATCCAGCTGAAGATCTTCACACCTGTCGGTACCGCGATGACCATCGTGGCCAGCATAAAGTAGGACTGCTGTGTCAGCGACATGCCCACGGTGTACATGTGGTGCGCCCAAACGACGAAGCCCAGAACACCAATCGCGACCATCGCATAAACCATCGGCAGGTAGCCGAAGATCGGCTTGCGGCTGAAGGTTGCAATGATGTGGCTGATGATACCAAAGCCGGGGATGATGATGATGTAAACCTCGGGGTGACCGAAGAACCACAGGATGTGTTGGTACAGAACTGGGTCACCACCGCCTTCGGGCTGGAAGAAGGTCGTGCCAAAGTTACGGTCTGTCAGCAGCATCGTGATCGCGCCAGCCAGAACGGGCAGGGCGAGAAGGATCAGCCATGCGGTCACGAAGATCGACCATGCAAAGAGCGGCACCTTGTGCAGCGTCATGCCAGGTGCGCGCATGTTCAGGAAGGTCGTGATCATGTTGATCGCGCCAAGGATTGAGGATGCACCCGACAGGTGGACCGCAAAGATCGCAAGGTCCATCGACATGCCGGTTTCCGAGGTCGACAGCGGCGCATACATAACCCAACCAACGCCGGAACCGGCCTGACCGTTACCGCCTGGGGCCAGCATCGACGCGATGCCAAGCGAGGCACCTGCGACAAACATCCAGTAGGACAGGTTATTCAGGCGGGGAAACGCCATGTCCGGCGCACCGATCTGCAACGGCATGAAGTAGTTACCGAAACCACCGAAAAGGGCCGGAATAACCACAAAAAACATCATCAGGACACCATGATAGGTGATCAAAACGTTCCAGAGGTGGCCATTTGGCGTACATTCACCGGCGGCTGCCGCTGTGAAACGTGCGCCTTCAAGGCACATGTACTGCACGCCGGGCTCCATCAGCTCCATGCGCATGTAGACGGTGAACGCCACCGAGACAAAGCCCAAGAAACCTGCGGTAAACAGGTACAAGATGCCGATATCTTTGTGGTTTGTGGACATAAACCAGCGGGTGAAGAAACCGCGCTCGTCTTCGTGTGCATCGCCGTGGATGGCTGCGTCTGCCATTTTGGCTCTCCTCGTATTGGCTACTTTTGATGTCGCCGAGTCGTTGCCCGACGCACATTTGCTCTGGTTCTAATGCGTTGATGCTTAAGGAGCAACAAAGGATGCGCCGATTTGGCTGGGTTAATTTGGCGCAGGCAAGTGGTGGAATTGATGTGTTGCGCTGACAGATGAAACAATGCCCGCTAGGGTAAAGCAGAAACAGGAGGTAACGCATGGCAGACAAAACCCCGCCATTCACGATTGGCATCGAAGAGGAATACCTGCTGGTCGATCAGACGACATTTGCTTTGGCGCAAGCGCCAGACAGTCTGATTGCGGCCTGCAAGAAAGACCTTGAGGGGCAAGTGAGCCCCGAGTTCCTGCAATGCCAGATCGAAATCGGGACAGGGGTTTGTCAGACGATCGGTGAGGCGCGCCGCGATCTGGCGCATCTGCGCCGCACGGTGGCGCGCCATGCAGCCGACTATGGGTTAGCGCCCATCGCCGCCTCTTGCCATCCGTTTGCAGACTGGAAAGAGCAGCACCACACCGACAAGGAACGTTATCATCAATTGCGCCGCGACCTTGGCGGCGTCGCGCGGCGGATGCTGATTTGCGGGATGCATGTCCATGTGGGCATCCCTGATCAGGATATGCGCATCGATTTGGTCAATAAGCTCAAGTACTTTCTGCCGCACCTTCATGCGCTTTCCACCTCTTCGCCCTATTGGCAGGGCGAAGATACAGGCATGAAATCCTATCGTCTAACGGTGTTTGACAATCTGCCCCGCACCGGCCTGCCGCCCGCGATGGCCGACTGGGCCGAGTTTTCGTCAACGGTTGATACGTTGATTGACCTTGGGCTGATTGAGGACGCTTCAAAAATCTGGTGGGACCTGCGCCCATCGTCAAAATTTCCCACAATCGAATCCCGCATCTGCGACGTCGCTCCGCGGATGGAGGTGACGCTGACATTGGCGGCGTTGACGCAGTGCCTGACGCGCATGCTGTGGCGAAGGTCGCAGACGAGCGCGGGTTGGCCGGTGGTCCAGAATTTCATGATCGGCGAAAACCGATGGCGTGCGCAGCGTTACGGCACTTCGGAGGGCCTGATCGACTTTGGCCGCAAGGCGTTGATCCCGTTTGCGCAAGCCGTGGACGAGATTCTTGCGCTGATCGCAGAAGATGCTGTCGCCCTCGCGTGTGAGGCCGAAGTGAACGCCGCCCGTGACATCGTGGCCAATGGCACGAGCGCAGACCATCAGCGTAAGGTCTTTTCGGCGTCCAAGCAGGCAGGTGCGACTGACAAAGAGGCGCACGACGCTGTCGTCGCGTCTTTGATTGCGGATTTCGAAGCTGATTTATAGCGCAGGCGATGTGTCTGCGCTGCAATCAAAGCCGCTACAAAGCGATCCCGTATTCGATCACGGCCCATTTGAAAACGATAAGCCCGATTGAAAACACTGCGGCTGCCCTGACCCACAAAAACAGGATCAACCATACACCGGCTGCGGTCAAAAGGTTCCAGTACAGATGGTCGTAATATGCACCAAAACCCAACGGTTCGATCAGGAAAGATATCTCGGAAATCGGCTCTAAGAAGATTCCGAAACTGCCGCTTAGTCCGATCGTCAAAAACACCGCACCCACAAACAACGAAATTGCTTGTGACAGTATAAAGTACATTTTTTCGTAGATAGACCGCGACATCGTCATACCAGTACATTCTTGGGGGGGCGCGAATGATATGTCGGTATCAGATGCGTTGACGGCCGTAAACGCTCGTCGAAGTGATTTTATTGCCTTTTGTAGAAATGTGCCTCGTTTCCAGAAGACCCGTTTTATCAGGCTTATTCGCTGATCTGCGCCAACTGACTTTTCTTGACTGCCGAAGGTCGCTGTGATGATGGACCAATCAATGCGACGACGACCAAAAGGACGATAAGAAACAATTCAAACATTTACCAAACTCCAACTATGTAAAAACCCACGATTTATCCGCGACGAATGTCCTGAGTCGTGTCTTAAATGGTTCATGCGCAAAAAAATACCTATCCTAAAGGCTAGAAATTTATAGCAAATCTGGCGTTTCGACCATATCCTTGCCTACTTGGTGACACAATCTAGTCGTTTGCCGCAAGAAAGCCAGAAAGCCCCTGCTGCATCGGCGATAAAGTGTATTGGCACTCACGCGGGTCTGCAGTGTTAAGGTCGAAATGCCGTTGCGTCACTGGCACTGAAGAAGCGGGCTATTGGCGAAATTGACTGTTGAAGGTCTGCCGCAGCGCCACGTCCACATCGTCCATCGTGACCGGAAGCCCCAAGTCAACGAGCGATGTAACGCCGTGATCACGAATCCCGCAGGGAACGATACCCTCAAAGTGGCTCAGGTCCGGTTCTACATTGATCGACATCCCGTGAAGCGACACCCATTTGCGCAGGCGGATACCAAGGGCTGCGATTTTGTCTTCTGCACATGAGCCGTCGGCGTTTCGCGGTTTTTCAGGTCGTTCCACCCAGACACCGACGCGTCCTTCACGGATTTCGCCTTTGATGTTGAAAGTCTCGAGTGTCGCGATCACCCATGCTTCAAGATCTTTGACAAACCGGCGCACGTCATGCCCGCGTTTGCCGACATCGAGCATCACATAAACCACCCGCTGCCCCGGGCCGTGGTATGTGTATTCTCCGCCGCGCCGCGCCTCATGAACAGGAAAACGGTCTGGATCGACCAGATCATCAGGTTTTGCCGAGGTGCCCGAGGTGTAAAGCGGGGGATGTTCAAGCAGCCAGATACACTCATCCGCGGTGCCCTCAATAATGCCCGCAACACGGGTTTCCATAAAGGACAGCGCCTCTTGGTAATCGGTCAGGCCGTCTGTTGTGATCCATTCCACCATACACGTCAGGTAACGTCGGCATGTTGCGTTGAAAAGGGGGTGTTTTCCCTCTTGGCATCGCAAAACGCCTCGTCTATGAGTGCCGCACTTACCAAGCTAGTGGTCTTGCGGTCGTGGCGGAATTGGTAGACGCGCAGCGTTGAGGTCGCTGTGAGGTAACACTCGTGGGGGTTCGAGTCCCCCCGACCGCACCAGAACTTTGCAAAATTCCATATATACTTGATTAGTCGGCGCTAGCCGGCCACCTGCGACACGCATTGCAGCACACAATCGAGACAAAAGGGCTCTCACAAGCATAATCAATCACATCATCCGGCTTGCGACTGGTGTTCTCAGATTCCGTCGAAGTCCCCCAGGGTCAGGACTCATAACCCGCTGATGGCGGTTGCGGCGAGGGCAATTGCCGAGATGCCGCGTTGTCGAACGCGCCTCATCCATGAACATACTGCATGTCGCAGAAACCTTCGTTCTGATGTCAGACACAGAGTTAAGAAATAGCTACTTCGGTGTTGACGATTCGTCTCTTGGTTGTTTTATCAGTACGCATAATTCTTCACAGATTGGTTCTGCTATGCGTTGTTTTCATTATACTTTATTAGCTTTTGTTCCCTTTTTATGGACAATCCCCGCTGCTGCCGATGTCGCGCAGGGTGTTGAGCTTTTGGACGCAGGAGATGTATCCGGTGCGGCCACAGAATTTGCTGCCGCTTATGAAGCAGGCGACAGCGAAGGCGCGTTTTATCTGGGCCGCTTGTTTGAATTGGGGCTGGGTACCGAGCAAGACGAGATGCGCGCGGCCAACTTGTATGCTGCCGCCGCCGAGGGTGGATCGATAAAAGCGCAGGTCCGACTTGGCCTCATGTATCACGAGGGGCGCGTCTTGCTTAGGGATTATGAAGAAGGCACCCGGCTTCTTTGCGAAGCTGCCGATGCGGGCGATGCCGATGGTCAGTTGAACTGTGGTTTGGCATATCGCGCCGGTCGCGGAGTAGGGCCTGATGATGCGCGGGCCCTGTCATATTGGCAGCGCGCCGCCGATCAGGGCAACATTCTGGCGATGAACGTGCTGGGTCAGACCGCACTTGCAAGTGGCAACGTTGAGCAGGCAGCCGTGTATTTGAAGCAATCTGCTGATCTCGGGAATGCAGGCGGCATGTTTGAATACGCCAAGCTGTTGATGATCGGGGCGTCCCCTGATCCGGTTACGGCCTATTCCTATGCCAACTTGGCGGTTGTGCGTGGTCTGGCGGATGCGGGCGTGCTGCGGGACGAAATCGAAGCACAACTCACTGCTGAACAGGTCGCGGCTGGTCAGGCCATGGCGCGCGCGTGGACCGAGGCGCGGATCCTCGCAGAGGGCGCTGAGCAAGAGAATTGATCGAGGCTTTGGTTCACCGTTCCCGCTTTACCGCACTGAGTGGCGCATTCGGGTTGCTAGCCGGTGTCGCTCAGGCGCAGGTTAATTGTATTCCGATTGATACGATTGAGGTGACGGGCGTCACATTGTTGCGTGCTGCCGAGACCGACGCGGCCCTTGCCCCCTTTCGCGGGCAGTGTCTGGACATAGACGGGATCAATGGCGCGCTCGAGGCGATTACATTCCTCTATGTTGACAAGGGCTATGTTACCGCACGCGCCTATCTGCCCGAGCAAAACATTGCGGATCGGTCGCTGGATATCACGGTGGTTGAGGGTGAATTGTCAGCTGTTACCTTTAATGGTGAGACCCGCCCCCTCTGGGAAGCGATTGTGTTTCCAGACCTGAGCGGTAAAGCGGCCAACCTGCGCGAGATCGAGCAAGGATTGGAGATTATCCGCGCGATGCCATCTTACAACGCGACGATGGAGATCAGCGCGGGTGCGGAAGAAGGCCAGTCTGTGCTTGAGGTGACAGCAGTGGCCGAGCGGCCCTGGACCGCGCGGATCGGGGCCAACAACGGCGGAACACCGGATAATGGCGAATATGTCGGCACCATTGATCTGACCTATGATCATCTGCTGGGGCTGAATGAGACATGGTCGCTCAACCTGTCGCGCGGGTCTGAGGAATACCCGTTTTCGCCAGACACAGGCGGCGCCGGAACCGAAGCCATCGGTGGGTCGCTCCGCTTGCCTTACGGGCGGTGGGCGCTGACGGGAAACTATCGGTATTCCAGCTATGAAACCGACACTTTGGGCCCGATTACCGCGATTGGCACCGATGGCTGGACAACGACGGCGGACATCGGCCTGAGCCGTGTCATGCACCGCAATCAGACCAGCAAAACAACTCTGTCCGGCAACGTCGAATACCGCGACAACGTGAACCGCATTGCAGAAATTGAGATCAACGCCTCAAGCCGGACACTGGCCAGCGCGCGCCTTGATCTTGAACATGAACGCAGCGTCTGGGGCGGCAGCCTGACAACGCGGCTCGGATATGAGCAGGGGCTTTCGGCCTTTGGCGCCGAAGAAAAGGGCGATCCGTTTTCCTCGGCGAACCCGCAGTTTTCATTGAGTGATTTCGAAATCAGCTATTTCCGGCCGTGGCAGCCAGAGATTGGCACTCTGAGCCTGACATCCGCATTGCGCGGCCAATTCAGTGACGATGACCTTTATGGGGCCTATCGTTTTGGTCTGGGTGGCCAATCATCCGTGCGCGGCGTCAAAAGCTGGACGAATGAGGGCGAACCTGCACGGCCCGACCCGGATGGTGGGCCCGATTTGGAACCGGTAGATGCCGTGAATGTCGGACTGTTCACAGGCAATACGGGTGTCGTGTGGCGCAACGATATGGCTTGGTCGCCTCAACTGGAACTCCCCAGCCAATTGGGGCGCTTTCAGGTCTATGGTGCGCTGGACGCCGGTGTTGTGGATTTTGATCGCTCGGGCGCGGGCAAGGCCTTGTCAGGGGGCGCCATTGGTATGCGGACCGTGGGCGGTCTTTATTCGTTTGATGTGGCATGGCAACGGTTGATCGCGATTGACGAGGAAACAACCTCGGCGCTTTCGCCCGTTCTCGACCCTGATGGTATTTTCATTGTTTCTCTTTCAGCCCGATTTTAAGGTGATGATAATATGGCACGCACATTGAAGACATATGCAAAGAACGCGGTTTCTGTGCTGTGCATGACTTTGATCAGCACACAGCCGTTGCTGGCACAGTCGATCGTTGCTGATGGCAACGGCCCGCTCGTCATTCAGGCGCCAAATGGTACGCCGATGGTTATGATCGCAACGCCTGGTGCGAACGGGCTGTCGCACAATACCTATACCGAATTTGGCGTTGGGCCTGGCGGTGCGATCCTGAACAACGCCGACAGCAACACGATCCTGACAGATCTTGCAGGACAAGTGCAGGGTAACAGTAATCTTTCCGGCGGTGCGGCAAGCATCATCCTCAATGAGGTCACATCGACAAACCCGTCAGTTCTGAACGGGTTTTTAGAAGTTGCCGGCCAACAGGCTGATGTCATCGTTGCCAACCCCAACGGGATCACCTGCGACGGGTGCGGTTTTATCAATACCAACCGTGGCACACTGACGACAGGCACGCCGACAGTCGAAGCCGGCGCCTTGACTGGGTTTTCGGTTGACGGGGGTGCCATCCAGATCGGGACCGGGGGCCTTGATGCCTCGGATACAACAACATTCGATCTGATTTCGCGTCAGATCATGGTGGGCGGTGTCGTCAGCGGACAACGCATTCGTATCGTGGCGGGCCGCAATGATGTGCTTTATGCGACGGGCGAAGTGACCGAGAAGGCAAGTGACGGGTCCACGGCCCCTGCATTGGCCATCGATTCCACCGCACTGGGTGGCATGTTTGCCAATGCCATCACCATCACATCAACAGAGGACGGGGTTGGCGTGCGTGCGCCGCAGAACATGGCGGCCAATGCGGGTGGCATGATGATCACCGCTGATGGCCGTTTGGTGATGAACAACGCAACCGCCAGTCAGAATATCGAGGTGCGCAGCAGCGACCGTGTTGAGGTGCAGGGCAATGTGGTCGCGCAAGAGATTGACGTTACGAGCGCCGATGATCTGGTGCTGGCTGCGAATGCAAATCTGGTTGCCGAAAGCGCGGCCATCCTGACCACAGGTGGCGATCTTGATGTCGGCGCAGGTGCCGAGATTGCCGCAACCCGTTTTGATTTTGACATTGCCCATGCCTTTCGTGTCGCCAACGGCGCTGATGTTGTTTCGGTTGAAACAGCCGAGATTGAAGCCGAGAGTCTGCTGAACTTTGGCACGCTTGCCTCAACCGACGGGGGCTTGCTGGTCACGACCAGTCTTGATCTGACGAACGCGGGGCTGATGTTCGGCGACACGGGCGTCACCCTGCGCAGCGATGAATCGATTTTTAACAATGGTGGCAGCATTGTCGCCAATGGCGATGTAACGATCCGTGGCGACAGCAACGCCCGCGCGCTCGCCTTTACCAACCAGTTTGGCGGTGTGGTTGAGACAATCACCGGTGACATCAGCATTTCCGCTGTCAGCTTTGGCAATTTGCGCGATGAGATCGGACCGGAACTGGCCGATGGCGTGCGCACCGACGGCGATGCGAACGACGCGGTCTGCGAAGGCGACACCTGTTACGAAGAGCTCTTTGCCGGTGACGCGATCAGCTATGAAAACGAGGCTTCCCGGATCATCTCGGCCGGTAACATCGTGATCAATGCCGATGCCGCGACGAATGCCTACAGCACCATTTCGGCCTTTGGCAACATTACGATTGCAGGCGGTAGCCTGACCAACATCGGGCAGAACTACTACCGCGATAACGGTGTTGGCAGCCTTGAGTTCATCGGTGCGGATTTCGGCGTCATCGAAGCGGGCGGTGCGATCAATGGCACAGCCATCGCGGGATATGTTGTGAATGGCGCAACCACGGCGCTGGCTGCACCCGAAGATTTGACTGGGACAACAAATACCGACCTCAGCACTGTCGATGTCGCATCTATCGGCAACCCGGACCTGATGGTCGTGAACCAGGACCCGGAAGCTGAGTTTCTTGTCGAAACACGCCCGGAATTTGTGGATCTGGATCAGTTCGTCTCGTCCGATTACTTTCTGGACGCGATCCAGTACGACCCGGAACTGAAACGCTTCGGCGATGCCTACGCGGAAGTGCAACTGATCCGCAAGCAATTGCAAGAGTTGCTCGGTCAGCTGATCCTGACCACCGGCATTGATGAACGCGCGCAGATCGAGGCAATGTATAACAACGCGATCAATGCGCTTGAAAACCTTGATCTTACACCCGGTGTGGCCTTGACGCCTGACCAGATCGGCGCACTGACCAGCGATATCATCTGGCTCGAAGAAACCGTGATTGATGGCCAGCGGGTGCTTGCACCGAAGGTCTACCTCGCCAATCCAGAAATTCGTTTTGCGGGTCTGAGCGGTGCGATGATCACCGGTCAGAACGTGAACTTCAACACCGGCAATTTTGACAACTCCGGCAGCATCCGCGCCACAGACACAATCAGCATCGCGGTCCGCGATACCTTCCGCTCGTCCAGCGGGACAATCTCGGCCGAGAACATCGCCGTGATCGGCAACAATATCGAAATCGTTACGGATGCGCGGACTGTCGTGACCGAGCGGGGCATAACATTGGTCAGATTGCCGTTGTTCCCCAGCACGAGCTGGACCGACCGCGAAGACCGCGCGCTGCAACCGGCGACTTTTGCGGCGGGCAGCACCATTGTGCTGACAGCGCGCGATTCCATCACAACAGCCGGGGCCCAGATTACCGCTGGCGACAATATCACTCTTCTGGCCGGTGGCGATATTACGATCGGGGCTCTTGCGTTGGCATCCGAGCGGGGCAGGACGAGCGGCTCGAACCGCAACCGGATCGAACGCTTTGACCACCTTACCACCAGCCTGAGTGCCGAAGGTGACATCACCATTCTGTCGTCGGGCAATGTACCGGGGCAAAATGACATCGTGCTGGAAGGTGCGAGTGTCACCGCAGGCGGCAATGTCGGCCTGATCGCGCAAGACGGCGATTTGGTTCTTGCCGCTGTCACGGATGTGTACTTCCGCGATTACGCACGCAAAAGCGGCAACATCATTCGCAAGAAAATCACCCGGTCACAGACCTTGAACGTAACCAACCGGACGACATCGATCACCGGGGCCTCTATTACCGGGGTTGCAGCCCGCAACATCTTTGTCGAAGGCAGCCGCTTTACGATACCCGGCGTTCCCAACAGCGATCTGGCACCGGGGCAACTGTCGCTTGTTTCGGTCAACGGCAGCACGACCTTCACGGCACCGACGGATATAAGGGCCAGATCAAGCTTCAGAAGTACGCGGTATCTGGGCGGGCTGATCACCAATTCTCGCGACAAACGGTCCCTTGTGACCGATAGCGTGGGCGCGGTCGCCAATACGGCAGGTGACATCGGTATCAATTCCGGCGCGGACCTGACGCTGACCGCCGTGGATTTCAACGCTGGCGGCGAATTTGTCACGCAGGTCACCGGCACGACTTATCTGCTGGCTGCGATCAACGTCGAGTATGACTTCCTTGTCGAGCATAAAGACAACGGTGTCATCATGACCGATATCCGGTCCGAGGATCTGACTGAAAACGTCACATTCAACGCGATCGAAGCGGCAGGCGGCGTCAATTTCGACATCACCTCGCAGATCGTTCTGGCCGGCGTACGCAATCCACTGATCGACAGCATGCAAACCGGCGGCTGGGTGGCCGAGAGCGCAGACAGCGGGCGAATGAACATCGCGGACGTCTATCTGGACAAATCCGATGACGCTGCGGCAACAGATGAGGACGCAACCGACGAGGATCCACACTGGCGTGAGGGCGGGGAATGGTCCGAAGAGGGTGAATTCTTGGTGCGGCAGGTGGCCCTGCCCACAGGCGCGGATGGTGCCGAATACGCCTATCTGGCGGGCGTCCTGAGCCGCGAGAGCACGATCAATGAGCCGATCGAACTGGTCAGCTATAGCTTCTATGAAAAAGAACAAGCCCTGAGCCCCGCGTTCAAGGCACTGCTGACGGTGGTGGTGACACAGGGTGTGGACCTGAGCGGTTTCCTCAACATCGCCGGAAATTTGCATGGCGTCGGCGGTGTTGCCCTGACGACAGGAACAGGTGCTGCCACACAACTGACCGCACTTGGAACAGCGGTGAATGCGATGGCCGCGAGTACGATCGTCGGCGTGATTGATGGCGCTGTCGCCGGTGACATCGACATGGGCGAGATTCTTGGCCAGGCCAGTTTCTCTGCGCTCTCGGCTGGTCTGACAGCAAAGATCGATCTCGCCACCTTTGGCGGTGACTGGGAGGGGATGGCCTGGGCCGAGGAATCCATTGGTTTTGGTAAAAACCTGACCTTTGCAAATCTGGTCGAGCACGGAATTGATGCAACGATCACTGCGGGGCTCAGTTCCGCGGTCTATGAAACCGATTTCCTCGATAGCTTCGAGAGCAGCTTGAAAGCCTCTGCTGTCAACATGGTCATGGCTGACTTGCAGGCGGGTGTTGGTGACGGGGTCGAGCGCGAGCTTTATAGCGAGGGCAGCGTCCCCCACGCACTGCTCCACGGCGCGGTAGGCTGTGCGGCGGCAGAGGGGCTCGGGGGGAATTGCGCATCCGGCGCGGCGGCGGGCATCGCGCAATCGGTCTTTGCGGGGCTGCAGGAGGGTGAGCCGAAGCAGCAGCTGGGTCAGTCCGATGAGGACTACGCTGCCGTCTATGCCGCTTGGAAGAACGATGTCGCGGGGCAGGCCAAGCTGCTGGGGGCCGTTGTCGGCTACACGACCTCCGGCGGGCAGGCTGTCAACGTCAGCAACGCGGCCAGCATCGCCGAAAGCGGGGCGCGGCATAATTACCTGAATCACACCCAGCGCGCCCGCGTCGAAAAACTAATCGATGAGTTGAACAGTTGTCGCGTCACGCGCGACTGCTCCCTTGCCGAACATGACGCGATGGTGACCGAGTTGCGTCAGTTGCAGGATGTGTCCTCGCAACAAACCATTGCAATGCTGGCGGCCTGCGAGAACGGCCCGTCACCGGCCTGCGCGGCCCATGTGGCGGCAGCTGCGGAGTTTGAGGAGTGGGCGTGGCACTCTGCCTACAACGATCTGGGCCGGGTCGTCGGCTTCACGCCATCGATGTTTCAGGCGCGGACGGCGGGTGCCGGTTATGATCTCGACAACGATGTGAACCTAGATATGATTGCCCTGGAGCTCGCGCGCGGCATTCAGAGCGGCACGCTCGCCCCTGATGTGGCGGCCGCGCAGCTACTTGCAGCACTGCAACGGCAGGATGGCGGGATGAAGGTTCTGGGGGGTGTCGGTCAGACCCTGAGCGCCGGGGCGTGCTTTGTGACAAAGCTGACCTGTGTGCTTGGCCTGGCCAATGCGGCGGTGGGCGTCGATCGCACCTATGAGGGGACGGTCACGCTGATCTCGGGCGAAAACCAGCTTTCGGCGATCGAGGCCGGTCTGGTCGCGACAGGCTATTCTGCGACCGAAGCCGAGGCGTTGCGCGATGATATCGAAGCAGGGGTGGCCATCGTGACGGTCGGCGTCGGCGGCGCGTATTTCGTCTATCGCGGAGGCATCGCTGTCGCCCAACTGGGCAAGGTTGACGGGTTGCCGGGGGCGGGTGCTCCAAATAGGCTAGCGTTGATTGATGATCTGCAAGCGAGTGGTGCAAAAATCACGCCAGAGAATGTTGTAGACATTCAGAAACTACCTGATGGTCGGACGGTCTGGCTGGAAACGGGTAATAATTCGGCTGGTTTGCAGCACATTAACCGTCATGCGGATGAGTTTGCACAGAAAGGCATTTTACAGGATCAAATCCCCGACGCTGTATTCTCGGCGCTACAACACAATAATGTGGTCGGGTACCAAGGTGCAGGAACTGGTCGCCCCATATATGAATATACATTCAATGGGCAGACACACCGCATGGCAATCACTGTAGGCGACAACGGGTTTATCGTTGGCGCAAACCCCACATCGCTGCCGTAGAGGGCTGAACAATGGAAGATTTGCGCCCTAAAATTAAGTTGATGGCCGACTATGATTGTTGGCCACTTTGGGGGCTGTCAGAGGTCGGAAACATCGATCCTTGCACCCTCTCGTTGTCGCCAACCACTAAAGAGGCCTTGGCCAAATGGGCCCAAGACTACAGCAATACTTTGAATCGTTCTGACCCAATTCAATCTGGGTTTGAAACCCCGGAAGATGCTTTGGCCTTCAATGAAGAAGGGTGGCGGTTGTGGGAGTGCCTTCAGAGAGAATTGCCCGAATTCAAAGTTCTCTACTTTGATAACGACCTAGGCCGACTATTTGATGAAAGGCCTATAGAAGCTTCTTAGTCACCTTCCGGTTCCGCGTCTTTGGCATCTGGATAGCGCAGTAGGAGAGGCCGTTGCGGTCTTGGATGATGGGCGCGTTTGCCCCGCCACACCAGTATGCGTCGTCGTCCCGGGTGGCGAGGTTGACGTATCGCTGGAAGTCGGCTCTTTCGATGTTTGCCTTTGCGGCGAAGAACACGCCGCCGCCCGCGAGGAAGGTTGTTTCCTGCGTGAATTTTGCGGCGAGCGCTTGGAGTGTTTTGCTTGTGTTGCGCAGGTCGTGGTCGCGTTGGCGTCTGCGTTGGCGTTGAGGGCGCGGGCGAAGTTCTGTGTCATGTCGCGCATGACTGCGGCGTTGTCTTCTGACGTACTCTGAGCGCTGTGCGATGAGACCCAGATGGTCATCGGCCCATTGCTGTGCAACTATGCTCCCATGACTACCGCCCGCTTTTTCCTTGCGCACTGCCTGATCTGGCTGCTCACGCTGGCCAGTCCGGCGGGGGCGGGTCATCTTGTCGTGGACCTGCAGGAGGGCATCGCGCAGTCGGTCTTTGCGGGGCTGCAGGAGGGCGCGCCAGAGCGGCAGCCGGGGCAGTCGGATGACGACTACGCCGCCGTCTATAACGCCTGGAAAAACGATGTGGCAGGACAAGCGAACCTCTTGGGTGCAGTGGTGGGCTACACGACCTCGGGAGGGCAGGCGGTCAACGTCAGCAACGCCGCCAGCATCGCGCAGTCGGGTGCGCTGAATAATTATCTCGGGCATACCGAGTTGCGGCAGTATCGCGATGCTTTGGCAGAGTGCGCCCCTAGTGATCGCGCTTGTTTCGATGCTGTGGCGGAAAGGTTTGAGCAGATCAGTCGCGATCTTGATGCAGAGTTTGCCGCCTGTGAGACCGAGCAGTACCGTCTCTACCATCTCTCCCGGATTGAAGCGGCCGAACAGTCCGGCGCCTTCGACGACATCATGCGGCTTCTAAGCCTCCAAGCTGTCAATTTCAGTGACGACTTCCGTGTTGATCTCATGGCGCTGCAATATGACCGGGCTGAAACGCTTGATACTGCCTTGTTCACGAATCTGGACGAAGTTGGCCGCGCACAACTGCGCGAGGAAGTGACAAGCAGCATGTGCGCAGGCGCGCGCGTCAACGCATGCAGCATCGCTGTGCGTCAGGATTTGGCGGAATGGGGCGCGCTGACCGGTGACGAAAGGCAGGTTCTGAGCGGCGACATCTTCATCGCGCGCATGGAAGCGCATGAGCGGGTGCGCGAAAACATGCGCTCTGAACAATGTGGCAGTGCTCGCGGGGGCGCATGTGAGGCGCTGGTTGATGCTGAAATCGCGCGGCTAGAGGCGCGGGCGGCGCGCATCGGTGGTGTGCTCATGATCGTAGGCGGCGGTCTGGAAATTGTCGCTGGAGGTGCTGCCGCATCGTCATGTGCGACCGGGTTGGGTTGCATCGCAGCAGCGGGCCTTGCCACGCATGGGGCGGACATTGCCGGTCACGGTGTCGTGCAGCTTTGGACTGGCGAAGTGACAGACACATTTGGCGGTGGCTTGCTGCAGCAGGCAGGTCTCAGCCCAACGCAAGCCGAACTGGTCTACGGGTTCATGGGGGCCGGGATCGAGATCGCAGCCTTGCGGGCGATGCTGCATGCACCAGCGACAATCACACCGCAGGCCCTGGCCACTTACCAGCGCACTGGAGTCTTGCCGGAAGGGGTTGCACCAAATAGAACAGGAAGTGCTGTTGACGGCATCTATGGCGACATACGTCCAATGACGGACGAATTTCCTGAGCTTGCCGGTGTGAACCCGCATTATGTTGATGGTGCAGGACCGAGTGAGAACACAAATTGCGTTTCGTGTGTCAATGCAACCGTTGATCGTCTTACTGGACGAAATCCAGATGCTGTAGCAGGTCCTTCCAATGGATATGGGGTCCCCAATGATCTAAACCCATCAGCACCATGGGGGTTTCGGCAACCAACCAGCCCTGCAAATGTTACCAACGAACTTCTTTCCCAAGGAGATGGTGCAATTTCGGTGGTACGCATTCAACAAAGTGGCACTGATATTGAACATGTAATAGTTGGGGTAAATAGAGGTGGGACCGTACACTACATTGACCCACAGTTAGGGGCGATTGTTGATCTCCAACCTAATTTGACCGTAATTCCAGGTTATAACTGATGCCTAGTGCGAAGCTTAAATTTGAAGAAATACGAAAACTTGCAGAAGATGCAGGCCGTGAACATTGGCAAGCCTTCATAGGCGAAGGGATGCCTCCTTTAATCGATGAATGCATAAACGATCGGCGAGCATGGATGTTCTTTCGTAACCCAGCTATAGAAATACCTGATGAGGCTAATTTGAGAAAATGTGCTCTGGTAGTAAGTGAAAATGGTGAAGTGCGGTTCACCGCTGATTATTATCCGAACTTTGATGAGTGTCGCGCTTATTTGGCAAAAATGGCTGATCACTTTGAAGAGCGAGACCTTTAACTACCTTTCCTACTCCAGTGCCACAATCATCAGCTCGAGTTGGATAGTTACCCGTTCGACCACATCCTGTTGTTCTTCGTGTGCATGGTTCATGCTGGCGACATAGCTGGCGTAGTGCGGATTGCCAATGACGCCATCAGTATGGCCATGCGTCCCGCATCGTGCCACTCTGCCCGCATGACCACCGCCCGCCTGTTTCTTGCCACCTGCCTGATCTGGTTGCTCACGCTCGCCAGCCCGGCGGGGGCGGGTGCCGTCACCATGGCCGATCTGCAGACCGGTATCGGTGATCTCAAAGACAACTCTGATCTGGTTGATGGCGGATTGGGGGCAGCGCTGCTTCATGGGGGTATTGGCTGCGCCGCAAATGCAGCGTTTGATGGCAGCTGCGCGTCCGGCTTTGCCGTCAGCTTTGGGACCGAACTGATCGCGGGCCAATTGTCGGCAAACTTTGAAGCGGATCCCAATATGGATGCCCGCGCACAAGAAGCCGCGCGGATGGCGTTTGAGCAGAACCGCGCCGCGCTCATCGGGGCGTTTGCCGGTTACATCACGTCTGGCGGCAATGCGGTGAACGTGAACCAGGGCGCGTCGGTGGCGCGATCCGCTGTTGCGAACAACCGGCAGCTGCATGTGCAAGAGGCAGAGCTGATTGGGCTTTATGCCGGTGTCTTTGCGCGAGAACAGGGGATCAGTGTTGAAGAGGCCACGGCACTGCTGACTGCCGAGACACTGATTGGCATCTCAGATGATTTTGCGCATCTTGAAAGCGATGCCGCAGCACGCGCGTTCCTCGATGGGCTGGAGCAGGCCGGTCAGGTTGTCGATGGGCAGACCCTGTTCGGTCAGCTTGACCGCGGGTCGGATGAATACCGCAATTCGACGATCAACATGGGCGATATGGTGCAGACTAGCGGGCTTCTGCTGATCGCTGATCAGGTGGCGTTCAATAGGGCGCTGGCGCTTTCTTTGGGGCTCCGACATTTACGTAGTAACTCCTATGGGAACCTCGTTGTATCGCCAAAGGTCGGTCGCCGGTTGACTGCAAAAAACAGCGCAAGCTGACAAAGGCAAGTGTCTAGGAAACTAGGGGCGCGTCACTCACTGAGTTCAGGCTGCCGCATTAAGTATGAACGCAAGAGACCACAGTAACGGAGCCACTCATCCGTCCAGTAGTAAAAATCGTCTTTTTGCACTACTTGGGCTCGGCGATAGTCCGAGAAGATCACACTGACTTGCCCTATTATTCCAAGGCCAATCCTTACTTGAGCTCTAACTGAAGCAATTGGAGATGTCTCCCAGACTAACTCAAATCTTATAGGAGAACTATGGTCCAACGATCCAATGGCAAAATCAAACCGACGCTTCCCCTGCTTCATCTCTAGAAGCCCAAAACCTGGAAGGTATTGAGTTACTTTCGCCTCCACAGTCTGCTTTGCCTCACTGGCGGTCACTTTTGGTAGATCATAGCTTCCAAGTATCGGATGCACCTTTTCTAGGTACCACGTGAATTTATTTCTTATCGACTGCTTCTTTTCCATTTGAAGTGGATTCTCATCGTAGTTTCCTGGGTGCAAAGCATCTCTTACTTCTTCCTCGGACACTCCTATCGCTAATGAGAATGCTCTCATGAGTTTTGCATGGTCGTCTGGTTCCGACCCCGCAAATTCCTCTCTGCGAGCTGCAATAGCTAACTTCATTCTATCGACAGCTGGCTGGAATTCTGGTCCGACTACCATTTTGGGGCTCCGGTCAATGGGGATCTCACTCTATCAGCTTTGTCGCAGGTGGGCGAGATGATGCTGGACGGAGTGGAGCGAGGCGAGGTTGAGTATCAGGGGGAACGTTTTGTGGTCAGGATGACAGAGGCTGCGACGCGAGACTGGTATAGTGTCGACATTCGGCGTTAACAATTGCGGCGCTTCGCTCGCTCCGGTTACGTCGCTGGTTTGGGTAAAGGCATCGTGTGAGGAGCCTTCAAATTGCTCAAACGTTCGCCGCGGTTCACATCTGTTGTTCTTCAATCTCCGTGAATTGCGGACTCTGCTGTTACTCGACGATATTCCTCGGCGCGGCTGAAGGGGCGAAATACTTCGCCATAGCGGCAGCATATGGAAACCATTCATCCAGCCAATAGCCAAGCCCGTCGTAGTCTTCAAATTGGGCTCCGCGTTGATCTCCCATAAACATGGGGACATTTCCTTTCAGCTTGTCGTCGACCCCAACACTAAAGCTGACCCGCGGAACAGATCGAAAATCAAGCACGAGGTTAAACCAAATGTGACTGTCTTTTGACGTATCTCTTAGAAAGTATTCCCTCCTCGTTCGGCTGCTAATCGTTTCCTCATGTCCAAAGTCCGGCAGAAACTTACGTCTTGCAACTGTGATGGTTTCCTCCAAACCCTTCTTTGAGAATTTGAAGTCAGGTTTATCGGCAACATATTCTTTTTGACTTCTGCAAAACATAGAAAAACCCATCCGCAGCTTCTGCGACTTGCGGAGGCGCTCCAGATCCTCTGCAGTTATTTTTCCGGCGCGAAATTGTCGCCGCGATTCAGCAAGAACTTCGCAAAGTTCCTGTCGGTATCCTTCCCGACCCACTAAGAAGCGTTCTATTAGCGCTTCATTGTCTTTCGATCGCACCGACGAGAAAAGTGGTGCATCGTCGTCAATAGCCGACAACATATCAAGAAACTGGCTTTGGGGGTCCGACATTTGAGAATTCGCTCCTAGG
The DNA here is from genome assembly GCF_900156505.1 of Yoonia rosea. Taxonomy (NCBI): domain Bacteria; kingdom Pseudomonadati; phylum Pseudomonadota; class Alphaproteobacteria; order Rhodobacterales; family Paracoccaceae; genus Yoonia; species Yoonia rosea. The sequence goes on from NZ_FTPR01000001.1 coordinate 261,089, forward strand.
GAAAACGAGTTGTATGGCCAAAGACTGGCGGAAGGAACATTTGGATTGTTGAGTTCATTACATCCGTCATGCCCTCCATCAGTCGGAGAGCATAGGCATCTGTGCGCCCGTAGTCGATGCGCTCATAGTGCATGAGACCCGCCGTCGTCGGGCTTGGATAAACGTATTTATTGTATGTGATGCCGTTGGTCCCCAAGATACGCCCACCATACGTCCCGGCTGGTACAAGCGATTCCATTTCTGCAACTGACATCGGTGTAATAGTAGCACCTGCTTGGGCCACCGTTGCCATCCAGGCGTTTTGCTGTGCCAGCGCCCGGCCGTGACCAGCAGAACCCGGCGTCAAAGCAGTGATCGGCATATAATCGAAGAATTCGCCACTATTTGGATTGATAGCGTCTGGGCCCCCGTTAATAATCTCGGTTAGGGTGTTATCAATCGAAAACACTCCCTTGTTCCAAGCACCCGAATTTTGAAGAGGCTCGTTTCTGACTGCATGTTAGGTGCTCTTTGAGTTACCTAGAGGGCCAGTTGTTGATGAGCATATGTCCCATTGATATGATTATATTCAAAGTACCCAAATTCAGGCAAATTCCCACTTGGATCGCTTAAGTTCAGGGGATCATTCGCCGAGGATGCATACCTATTCGTCCCGACATCTGATTCAGTGACCTTCCACCAGTCTGGCTGCAGGAACAGTCCCAACTCCGGATCATAGTATCTTGCGTTGCCCCCATGACCACCGCTCGCCTTTTCCTTTCCCACTGCCTGATCTGGCTGCGCACGCTGACGAGCCTGGCATCAGCGTGTGGCGGCGCATGGCGGACGCGCAGCACGGGATCGGGGAGCAGGTGCGTTCGTCCCGGTATGTTGCTGTATAGCGTTGTACGCGCTTGAGCCCGATATTGGTCGCACGGCAGGATTGCCGTGCCCTCAAATTTGCGGGACACAAAGCAGCGACAGTCAGAGACACAATGGGATTTCATCGTATCCTGATAAGTATTTAGTTACAGAACGGTAGGCGCTTTTCAGGTTGTCTGATCATGCGCCCTGACCGCACCAATCTTTATCCTGATTTTTAATCGGACATGCCCTGACAGTCCCACGTTTACCTTATGCGTCACGTCCAGGTTCTTTTGGGTCGTTCGAGAATAACGCGATCTTGTTGCCATATGGGTCACGCAGGTAACCAACGTAGAAATGCGGACCATAGGACGCGCGAAAACCCGGTTTACCCTCATCGGTTCCGCCGGCGGCGACGGCTGCTGCGTGTAGGGCGCGTACCTGCGCCTGATTGCGCGCCGCGAATGCGACCATTGTACCATTCCCGGCCGTGGCAGGCTGCCCGTCGAAGGGCGCTTTTACATAGAAGTCCGGTAGGGCAACAGACTGCCCCGGTTGTTTGGGCAAGATGTAACTCAAGTCACCGTGAAATTCTTGCTGCGTATAACCGAGGTCAGGCAAAAAAGCTGCGTAAAACCGCGCAGCGCGCGCAATGTCGTCAGCACCAACGGTAACATAGGCAATCATCCTGGGCTCCTTTTTGCGCCGTGGGGGTTTGCCGGTGGTTTGGCACAGCTGGTCATGCCCGATCAATCCTGTACGACGAACCGGCACTTATGTCGGGTTGGCCTCGAGCCATGCCCCGCTTTCAATTCCGTCCAGCGTCCAGTTGCCGACACGCCATCGCACCAGCCGCAGTGTCGGAAAGCCGATATGCGCCGTCATCCGGCGTACCTGTCGGTTCCGCCCCTCGCTGATGGTCACCTCGATCCATGTATCGGGCACAGATTTGCGAAACCGCACTGGCGGATCGCGCTCCCATAAAGCGGGGGGATCAATCAGGCGGACCTTCGCGGGGCGGGTCGGGCCGTCTTTGAGCGTGACGCCGTCCCGCAGCGGCGCGATGTCTTTGTCTGTTGGCGCGCCCTCGACCTGTACCAGATAGGTCTTGCTCATCTTGTTTTTGGGGTCCGCGATGCGGGCCTGCAACGTCCCGTCGTCGGTCAGCACCAAGAGCCCCTCGCTGTCGCGGTCCAGCCGCCCCGCAGGATAGACCCCGGGCACGTCCACGAACGAAGAAAGCGTGGGCCGTGGTGTCGGGCTTTTGGCGTCAGTAAACTGCGACAGCACGCCAAAAGGTTTGTTCAGAAGGATCACACGCGACATGCGCCTGACTAACGCAAGCGGTGCCATGCCGTCCATGGTCTTGTGCGTTTCGGTTTTCTTTGTCAATTCGGTGCCGTCACGTGCGCTGTGCAAACGCCAAACCAGCCTGCGGTATACAGATGTACTCTGGTAACATATTATAAATGAATAACTTTTTGATTTACTTGCGCGCAAACGCGACTAGATTGAAGTTCATTGATGAGTAAAAAGGCGCGCCAATGCCCCCAATCGCCGACCACCCCTTGCGCTATGCGATGGCGAATGAGTTGCACGCCCGGCCGTTTCCCGCTGTCGGAGCACCCAGCCGTGCGGCCTTTCTTGCGATCAAACCGGCCAGCAACGCCGCGGGCCGTGATCGCGGGGCGGACCGTACCCATCTGATTGATCTGCTCGACAGATTTGGCGCGCAGCATCCCCAGCCGGATGCGACCCACTATTTCGGAAAGATCGGACGCCATCATCTGAAATGGGAAAGTCATACCGAGTTTGTGACCTACACGATCTTTGGTGAAGGTGTCGCGGATCAGCCTTTCGATGCCGCAACCTTTTCTATTTTTCCCCAAGACTGGCTCGAGGCTGCACCTGGCGTGCGCGTCACCTCTGCGCTGATCCGCATCGAGGTGGCGGACGGAGATGAAGGGATCATCGAGAAAGCACGCGAATGGTTTGTTCCCGAAAGCCTCGCCATCAGTCGGGTGATTGAGAATGATCTGGTTGTTGCGGGTGATTTTCGCATCGACCATGCCGGACACACGCGTTTTGCCGTTTTCGCGCGGCCGCATGTCGGCAATCGTCGTGTGGGCCGCGTTGTCCAGCGTCTGTGCGAGATCGAGACCTATAAATCCATGTCCATGCTTGGCCTGAGCCGCGCGCGTGAACTCGGCCCGCGGATGGCCGCCTTCGATGAAAAGCTCACAGGTCTTCTGGAAGATATGCGCGGATCAGACGGCGATCCTGCCAAGGTCCTGCAGTCTTTGCTCGAAGTGTCGGCCGAGATTGAGAATACGATCGCGCAAACCTCGTTTCGTTTTGGCGCTACAGTGGCCTACGAGAAGATCGTGAACCAGCGGATCGAAGTCCTGCGCGAAGCCCGCTTTGAGGGACGGCAGACCTTTAGCGAATTCATGATGCGCCGTTTTGACCCTGCGATGCGGACCGTGAATTCAACCAAAGGGCGGCTGAATGCGATGTCGGACCGTGCCCTGCGTGCCGGTGATCTTTTGCGTACACGGGTGGATGTGGAACGTTCGGCCCAAAACCAGGAATTGCTGACCAGCATGGACAAACGCGCCGATCTGCAACTGCGTCTGCAGCGCACCGTTGAGGGGCTGTCGGTTGTGGCAATCAGCTACTACGCCGTCAATCTGGTGCTCTATGTCATTGCCCCGATCAGCGAACCGCTGGGCATCAGTAAAGTGCTGATGGCCGCTCTTGCAACGCCGGTCGTGTTGCTTTTCGTCTGGCTGATGGTCAATCGCATCCGCAAACATATGGAATAATCCGTCGCACTTGTAAGCAATGGAAACCATGGTAACACTTTGCCAGGATACGGGTGGAGGTACTATGCGCATAGTCTTGGGGTTAGCGGCAATCATCGTTGCGGATACCGCTTTTGGCGACGCGCTGCCCGCACCTTTGACAGAGGCGGATTTCGCCCCCGTACGTGAGATCGAGGCCCGTTTGGGCCAGCTTTTGTTCTACGATCCCATCCTGTCCGGCAACCGCAACGTCTCTTGCGGGACCTGCCACCATCCGGCCTTCGGCACAGGCGATGGTTTGTCACTGGGTATCGGTGACGGGGGGATCGGTCTGGGGCCGAAACGTGTGGCGGACCCCGACAATATGCCGGAACAGCGGATACCGCGAAATGCACCGGCTCTCTTCAACCTCGGCGCATACGAGTTCACAGTGCTCTTCCATGATGGCCGGATCGAGGTAGACCCCGACCGCCCCGGTGGACTGCGGACACCGCTTGATGCGGATATGGTCACCGGTTTTGCCTCGCTTCTTTCTGCGCAAACCATGTTTCCGGTGCTCAGCCCCGACGAAATGGCAGGTCACTATAGCGAAAATGAAATTTCCCAAGCGGTGCGGCGTGGCGTGATCACGGGGCAGGGTGGTGCTTGGGACCTGATCTCGCAGCGCGTGCGCGACATCCCCGCCTATGCCGACAGCTTCATCGCGACCTATGACCATATCGACGCGCCCGATCAAATCACCTTCGCCGATATCTCGAACGCCATCGCGGCCTTCATGGAATTCGAGTGGCGCTCTGACAATGCCCCGTTCGACGCGGTCCTGCGCGGCGAAGCCACGTTACCCGAACCCGCCGCCACCGGCATGAACCTGTTTTACGGTGACGCAGGATGTGCAAGCTGCCACAGCGGCCCGTTCCTGACGGATCATGAATTTCACGCAATGGGCGCCCCCCAGATCGGTCCCGGCAAGGCTGCGCGCTTTGAAAGCCACGCCCGCGACGAAGGCCGTTTCCGCGTGACAGGTGATCCTGCCGATCTCTACGCCTTCCGCACGCCATCCTTGCGCAACGTGGCCTTGACCGGCCCTTACGGTCACGCGGGCGGACATCGCGATTTGCGCAGCTTTATTGAAGCACATCTCGATCCGGTTGCGGCGCTGGAAACCTATGATCTGACCAATGCGGTCCTGCCCGCGCTTCCCGTTGATGACACGCGTGGCCTGGCGGATAGCGCTGCGATCGCGCAGGCCGTCACCTATGCCCCCCGCCGGATAACAGACGCGCAGATCACGTCCTTGGTGGCGTTTCTGGACGCGCTGACTGACCCCGCCGCGATTGATGGAAAACTGGGCATTCCTGACGCCGTGCCAAGCGGGCTGCCGATAGACCAGCCCTGACCCTTATTATCGGCCCGTAAATATCCCCGCCGCAGGCATCTTTCCGCGCGTCAGCGCACCAGCCGTAGCTGTTGATTTGCCTGGGCCTGATGGCTGGTTTGCTGCCCACCCGGCCAAACCACGGTCACATCGGCACTGTCGGCCGCACCCAACCCGAAGTGCAATGGCAATGCTTTGCCGCCGCCATGCCCGCCACCGACGGTCAGTTGCTGGCTTTGACGGTTTCCTTCCGCTTCCACCACGACAGTCGCACCCACAGCATTCATATTGCCGCCGGGCTGGGTGAGCGCAATCTCAAGCCAGTTTCCGGTGTCCGGTGTGACATTGCGGTAAAGCTCCATCGGCGCACGCCGGTTGACAACCACCAGATCAAGACGCCCGTCACCGTCAAAATCGGCCAATGCCGCGCCGCGCGCGCGCTCTTTGGTGGCAACACCTGCAATCGCTGCAGTTTCGCGAAAGGTGCCATCGGCATTTTGCATCAACAGGTTATTGGGGTCCTGGATCGCCAGTCCCGGCATCTGGTCAACGTTTCCTTTGGCGATGAACAGATCCGCGCGCCCGTCATTGTCCACATCCGCAAATTCGGCATGCCAGCCCGTAGAGGGGCGCCCGTCATCGCCGGTATGGGGGCGCTGGGCATAGGTGCCGATCGTGAAAGGGGCTGCGGCATAGGTGCCGTCCTCTTGGGCCAATTGCATCAATTGATCGCCCATGGAGGTCAGCATTACTTCATCGCGCCCGTCACCGGTCAGATCACGGCTCGCGATGCCCATGCCCCAGAGCGAGACGTTCTTCCAGCCGTCATCGGCGCCCAGAAAACGCTGCTCGGCGATATCCCACATCTGCTCATAGCCTTCACGGACATAGTAGTGCCGGTCATTCGAGAGCCGCAGGGTCGGGCGTTCGCGTGCATCATTGGCCGCCAATATCGACAGAGGGCAGAAACCCGGGGTCAGCGGGGTGCTCTGATAACCTGATGCGCCGGGACGCAGGATCATATTGTCATCGCAAGCCCCGAAAGGTCCCTCAGGATCGGCACGGTCTACATAATTGCCTACGGCCATGACAGGTTTGCCGTCATCCTCCCACCAGGCGGTGAAAGCGGTCGACCACGCATCATCTTGAGGAAGCTCATTGCTGGCGGTAAAGCGGCAATTACCCCCTCCCATCAACAACTGGTTTTGGCCAACGCGCAGCACGAAGAGGTCCATTGCCCCATCTGCGTTTACATCCAGCGGATAGGCTCCGGTGACGCCTGTCAGTTCAGGTATCGCACCTTTGGCGAACGTAAAATCCCCGCGGTTGATCATTAATTGCGCGGGGTTTGCGCCGCCTGCGGCAAAGAGATCGGGCAGTGCATCGCCGTTACAGTCAAAGACTGCAACGCCACCGCCGACGAAATGCTCCCACTCTCCGCCATAGATATGTTCTGGCAACCCCGCCGAGCGATCCTCGAACAAAGGGTCTGCCGCAACCGGTGCGGCCGCGATAAGCAGCGCACAGAGCCGGATCATCCGCGGGCCTCTCCCAGAGCAGCTGCTGTCACGGCCTCAAGCGCCAGCGCCGTGGCGCCGCGCGCCCAGATCATGCCGCCCCATGCGTGAACTTCGACCTTGCAGGGCGTGCGCCCGTCGCTCAGGGTCAGTTTTTGCATCTCGGACAGCACCTCTTTGGAATAAAGATAGTCATACTGCATCCGCTCACCCGACAGGATGATCAGGCCGGGATCGAAGAGCTGGATCACGTTCGAGAGCCCCAGCGACAGATAGCGCCCTGCGCGGCGAAAGATCGTGCGCGCGGCCTCATTGCCGGATTTGGCCTGTGCGAAAAGCGCATCCAGCATCACATAGGGGCTTTGCGGGGTGCGCGGGTTGCGATCCAGTGCCGTTGCCGCCTCGCGCGCCAGTGCGTAATCCGCCAGATAGGCCTCAAGACAGCCGCGTTGCCCGCAGCGACAAAGTGCACCATCCAGTTGCACCTTGGTGTGCCCCAGTTCCAGTCCCATGCCGCGCGCGCCACGGAAAAGCCGGTTGTCGAGAACAAGGCCCATACCCACGCCATTCTCGATCGTGACGACCACGAAATCTGCAATCGTGCGACCGGCCCCGAACCACAATTCTGCAAGGCTGAGCACATTTGTGTCGTTGTCTACGTAAACCGGGACACCAAACCGCGCCATGAACGCACTGCGCATATCAACATCGGTTTCGATCAGAAAGGGTGACCATGTCACGGTACCTGTATCGTGGTCTACAATTCCCGGGATACCCATACCAACCGCTGAAATTTCCGGCAGGGTCATATTCGCACCCTTCAGAATGCGGTCAATAAGGACATCAACCTCTTCCAGCACCGTATCAAGTGACTTGCGCCCGGGCGAGGAGGGTATGGTCGTATCTGCAACAGGCCGGCCCGCAAAATCAGACAGCACGGCAGAGTGCGTTTCATCCGACAACTTAATTCCAATGACATAACGCGCCTCTGGCACGACCTCGAGCGCGACAGGAGGGCGGCCGCGGCCACTTTCGCGGGGCAGGCCCTCGACTTCGCGCAAAAGCCCCGCGCAGATCAGGTCTGCGGTTAGCGTTGTTGCGGATCCGGCACTGATATTGAGCGCACGGGTGACATCAGAGCGCGCAGCACGACCAGTCGCGCGGACATGTTCGAACACCTGCTGACGCAACGGCTTGGCGTCGGGCGACCCTGTGGACAATAATGGGCCACAGCCGTTCGGATCCTCCGATTCGTCGTTCTGATCCACTATTCTGTCGTACATAGTTCAATCTCTGAATTAATTTGTCCGCTGCGCATCCTGAAATTCGCCTCGTTTTCCAGACTGCCCAAAATATTTGCACGTTCAAAGCATTATTTTCACATTTCGCGTCAATTTTTATTTTGACAACTGAATTTAATAAGTCATGCTGGCGAGCGTAGGGTCAAATGGCCCACGCCCCAATGCATGGGGCACACTATGGGAGGAAAACATGCATAAATCCGTTGTTGCGGCAGCCATTGTTGTCGCTGGTCTAGGTACGACCGCTTTTGCTGATGGTCATGGAATTACAGTCGGCGTGAGCTGGTCAGACTTTCAGGAAGAGCGCTGGAAAACAGACGAAGCCGCCATGCTTGGCGCGCTTGAAGCCGCTGGCGCAAGCTACCTGTCTGCCGACGCGCAGTCATCCGCAACAAAGCAGCTGGCAGATGTCGAAAGCCTGATCACACAGGGTGTTGACGCCCTGATCATCCTTGCACAGGACGGCGCGTCCATCGGCCCGGCACTTGATGCTGCCGAAGCTGCCGGCATTCCTGTCATCGGTTATGACCGTCTGATTGAAGACCCGCGTGCATTCTACCTGACATTTGACAACGTCGAAGTTGGCCGGATGCAGGCGCGTGCCGTGTTCGATCTGGCACCTGAAGGCAACTACGTCATGATCAAAGGCTCGCCAACCGATCCGAACTCTGACTTCCTGCGTGGCGGTCAGCAAGAGGTGCTGCAAGCCGCCATCGACAGCGGTGCGATCACCATTGTTGGTGAAGCTTACACTGACGGCTGGCAGCCTGCGAACGCGCAGCGCAACATGGAGCAGATCCTGACACAGACCAACAACGAAGTTGACGCTGTTGTGTCTTCCAACGACGGCATGGCCGGCGGTGTTGTTGCGGCGCTTGCTTCACAAGGCATGGACGGCATTCCTGTCTCCGGTCAGGACGGCGACCACGCAGCTCTGAACCGCGTCGCACTGGGTACACAGACCGTATCTGTCTGGAAAGACAGCCGCGCGCTGGGCCGCAATGCAGGCGAGATCGCAGTGGCACTGGCCAATGGTACAGCTTTGGCTGACATCGAAGGTTCCGCAACATTCACATCACCCGGTGGTGTTGAAGTGAACTCCATGCTGCTGGCACCATTGCCAATCACACAGGACAACCTGAACGTCGTTCTGGAAGCCGGTTGGATTGAAAAAGACGTGCTTTGTCAGGGTGTCTCGGGCGTCGCCGCTTGCGAGTAAACTGACGCGAACCACGCAGGCCCCATCCGCATCTGCGGGTGGGGCCTTCTTACAAGACAACCCTGCCACGGGTTGAAAGGGGAGGAAACCAATGTCTGGCGGACTTGGTAAGCTAATCAAAACATTGCAAATCGACACACGGCTTTTGGGCATGATCGGTGCCTTCGTGATCATTGCCTTGGTATTTCACGTCGCAACTGGGGGCACGTTTCTGACCCCCCGCAACCTGTTTACGCTGACATTGCAGACCGCATCGGTCGCGGTAATGGCCACCGGGATGGTGTTTGTCATTGTCACCCGCAACATTGACCTGTCCATCGGGTCCCTGCTGGGGATCGTGGGCATGATCATGGGTGTCATTCAGGTGCAAATCCTGCCTGATTTCGTTGGTTTCGGCAGCCCCTCTATCTGGATTATTACTGTCATTGCAGGCCTTTTGCTTGGTGCTGCAATTGGCGCATTCCAAGGCTGGTTGATCGGTTACCTTCTGATCCCGTCCTTTATCGTCACTTTGGGTGGCCTGTTGATCTGGCGCGGTGGCGCATGGTGGGTTTCCAAGGGCACAACCATTTCCCCGCTTGATCCGAATTTCATCATGCTTGGCGGTGCGACGGGGACAATTGGTGTGACCGCAAGCTGGGCACTGGCGCTCGTCGGCTCTGCACTGACCGTGCTGTTTTTGATCAATACGCGCCGCAAGCACATCAGCCACGGGTTTGCTGTCAAACCGATGTGGGCCGAGTATGCGCTGGGCGCGATCCTTGTGGGTGCGATTTGCGGGGTTACCGCGATCATGAACGCCTATATGGTCCCGACCCGTATTCTGGAGCGTCGTTTTGCTTCGGAAGGGCTGGAAATGCCCGAAGGCTACACCGAAGCTTACGGTTTCCCGATCTCGGTCCTGATCGTTTTGGCCGTCGCCATCGGTATGACCATCATCGCCAAGAAAACCCGCTTTGGCCGTTACATCTTTGCGATGGGAGGCAACCCTGACGCGGCAGAGCTGTCGGGTATCAACACACGTTTGCTGACGGTCAAGGTCTTTGCCCTGATGGGCGCGCTGACAGCCATCGCTGCCGTCATCGCTTCGGCCCGTCTGGGATCTGCCGGATCATCCTTGGGTGAGCTGGACGAATTGCGCGTGATCGCGGCAGCCGTCATCGGCGGCACTGCACTGGCAGGCGGCGTCGGCACGATCTATGGCGCAATCCTTGGCGCATTGATCATGCAGGCACTCGTGTCCGGTATGGGCATGGTGGGCGTTGATTCACCACTGCAAAACATGATCGTGGGTGGCGTGCTGATTATCGCTGTCTGGATCGACATTATCTACCGCCGTAAGACAGGAGACGCATGATGAGCACCCCACTTTTGGAAATGCGCAATATCTCGATCCATTTTGGCGGGATCAAAGCAGTTGATAATGTGTCGATCGACGTGATGCCGGGCGAAGTTGTGGGCCTTCTGGGCCACAACGGGGCCGGTAAATCTACGCTAATCAAAATTCTCTCGGGTGCGTACAAGAAGGACGCAGGCGAGATTTATGTCGACGGCAAGAAAGTTGAAATCAACAGCCCGATTGATGCGCGTACGCACAACATCGAGACGATTTATCAGACACTTGCCTTGTCGGATAACCTTGATGCGGCCTCGAACCTGTTCCTGGGGCGTGAGATCACAACCAAGTTCGGTTTGCTGGATGATACCGCCATGGAAGCGGAATCGCGCAAGATCATGGCGCGCCTGAACCCGAACTTTCAGCGTTTCTCGGAACCTGTCCGTTCGCTGTCCGGTGGTCAGCGCCAGTCCGTGGCGATTGCGCGCGCGGTCTATTTCAACGCGCGTATCCTGATCATGGACGAACCGACAGCGGCGCTTGGCGTGCATGAAACGGCGATGGTTGCGGACCTGATCAAAGAGCTGAAGGCCCAAGGTCTGGGCATCTTCCTGATCAGTCACGACACCCGTGAAATGATGGAACTCTGCGACCGTGTGTCGGTGATGAAGAACGGCCAGTTGATCGGGACGGAGCGCGTCGAGGACGTGACCGAGGATGATATCCTGTCCATGATCATCATGGGCAAGAACCCCAAACAGGCCGCGTAATGTTCATTGGCCTTGATCTGGGAACGTCGGGTCTCAAGGCTGTTTTGATCAACGAAAGTCAGGCGATTGTCGCGGAAGCGACAGCGCCGCTTGCTGTGGTACGTCCGCAGCCCGGTTGGTCAGAGCAGGATCCTGCGGCATGGTTGGATGCAGCAGATACCGTGATGCGGGCCCTCGCGGGGCAGGTCTCATTGGCACAGGTGCGCGGCATCGGTTTGTCGGGGCAAATGCATGGTGCGACCTTGCTGGACCGCGACGATGCGGTGCTGCGCCCGTGCATCCTGTGGAACGATACGCGGTCCGCAGAGGAGGCTGCCGCGCTGGACGCCGATTCAAGGTTCCGTGCGCTGACGGGCAATATTGTTTTTCCGGGTTTTACAGCACCGAAACTTGTCTGGGTGGCCAAACACGAGCCGGACATTTTTGCCAAAACGGCCCGCGTGCTCTTGCCCAAGGACTATCTGCGCCTGTGGCTGACGGGCGAGGCGGTGGCGGAGATGTCGGATGCCGCGGGCACAAGCTGGCTTGATGTCGGTAAACGCGACTGGTCGGATGATCTCTTGGCCGCGACCGGCATGTCGCGCGCGCAGATGCCACGCCTGGTTGAAGGCTCAGAGGTGTCAGGGCAGTTGCGCGATAAGCTGGCAGACCGCTGGGGCCTGCCCAAAGGTGTCGTCGTGGCAGGTGGCGGCGGTGACAATGCCGCGAGTGCCGTGGGCGTCGGTGTGGTCACCGCAGGCGATGCGTTTGTGTCGCTTGGCACCTCTGGCGTGTTGTTTGCGGCTTCGGATGCCTATCAGCCGGATGCGGCGACAGCCGTGCATACCTTTTGTCACGCGCTGCCGGATACATGGCACCAGATGGGTGTGATCCTTGCCGCCGCCGATGCGCTGAACTGGTTTGCGAGGATCACGGATAAGCCCTCGGCCACCCTGACGGGTGTTCTCGGGGCGTTGCAGGCGCCGGGGCGCACATTGTTTTTGCCATACTTGGGCGGCGAGCGCACACCACATAATGATGCCAGTATCCGGGGATCGTTCCTGCATCTGGACCACGCCACCGATCAGTCTGGGATGACGCGGGCTGTGCTTGAAGGCGTGACCCATGCAATCCGTGACAGCTATGACGCGCTGTCGGCCACAGGCACACAGATCAACCGCCTGATCGCGGTCGGGGGCGGGTCGAAATCGGACTATTGGGTTCGGGCGATCGCCACTTCTTTGGATCTGCCCGTACACCTGCCTGTCGCAGGTGATTTTGGCGGGGCATTCGGCGCGGCCCGCCTTGGGATGATGGCTGCAACAGGCGCAGGGGTCGAGATTGCAACTGCCCCGCAGATTGCCCGCACAATTGATCCTGAACCCTCACTCACCAGTGCCTTTGCAGAGGCGCACACAAGATACCGCGCAAGCTATGGCGCGTTGAAAGGACTGACATGACCGATTTTTTCAAGGGCATTCCCGCCATTACCTACGAAGGCCCGTCGACAGACAATGATTTTGCCTTCCGCCACTATAACCCCGACGAGATCGTGATGGGTAAGGCGATGAAAGATCATCTGCGGTTTGCGGCCGCCTATTGGCATTCCTTTGCATGGCCCGGTGGCGACCCGTTCGGTGGACAGACCTTTGATCGTCCATGGTTTGGCGACACGATGGATGCTGCGCGGATGAAGGCCGATGTGGCCTTCGAGATGTTCCAGATCCTTGGCGTGCCGTATTTCTGCTTCCACGACGCTGATGTGCGGCCCGAAGGGGCGAGCTTTGCCGAGAGTACAAAGAACCTTGAGGCCATCGTCGATTACTTTGCCGAGAAGATGGAGGCGACCGGCGTCAAGCTCCTCTGGGGCACGGCGAACCTCTTTTCGCACCGCCGTTTCATGGCGGGGGCTGCCACGAACCCTGACCCTGATGTATTCGCCTACTCAGCGGCCACCATTAAGACCTGCATGGATGCGACCATGAAACTTGGTGGTGAAAACTACGTCCTTTGGGGCGGGCGGGAAGGCTATGAGACGCTGCTGAACACCGACATGGGCCGCGAACGCCAGCAGGCGGGGGCCATGTTGCAGATGGTCGTGGATTACAAACACAAGATGGGCTTCAAAGGCGCGATCCTGATCGAGCCAAAGCCGCAGGAACCGACCAAGCATCAGTATGATTATGATGTGGCGACAGTCTATGGCTTCCTGAAAGACTTTGGTCTTGAGGGCGAAGTGCAGATGAATATCGAGCAGGGCCATGCCATTCTGGCGGGCCATTCTTTTGAACATGAACTGGCCCTGGCGCGCGAATTGGGGATTTTCGGGTCCATCGATATGAACCGAAATGATTACCAGTCCGGTTGGGACACCGACCAGTTTCCCAACAATGTGCCTGAAATGGCTTTAGCCTATTACGAAGTGCTGCGCGCCGGTGGTTTCATCACAGGTGGGACGAACTTTGACGCCAAACTGCGCCGGCAGTCGCTGGATGCAGAGGATCTGATCCTCGCGCATGTCGGCGGGATGGATGCCTGTGCGGCGGGCCTGAAGGCGGCCGCCGCGATGTTGGAGGACGGCAAACTCGAGGCTGCGCGCAAGGCCCGTTATGCAGGTTGGGACACGGCCGAAGGCAAGGCGCTGCTGGCCAGTGATCTGGACAGCATCACGGCCAAGGTGCAGGCCGAGGGCATCAACCCCGAACCCCGTTCCGGCCGTCAGGAGCGGTTGGAAAATCTGGTGAACCGCTACCTGTGATCCCGCGCTCTTGTGCCGCCCGCCGCCCGTGCCTAACGTGGCTGCGGGTGGCAGAGGTGTAACAGCGTGATCGGCACAATCTTCAGGACTTTCGGGCGCAGATACATGGACGTGTCATTGCGTGCTGGTGCCGATTATGTCGTGCGGATTGTTGAGCGTCCGGGGCTGTGGATGGAGGACGCGGCCCTTGCCGCGCTGAGCGCTGATCTGCGCCAAGTGGCGGCGCGCACGCTCGATGCGGGCAGCCTGACTTATGGCGTGTTTTCAGGGGATAAGTCGCGGATGGAAGCGGTGATCATCACGCTGGTTTCCCGCCGCGATGGCACCCCCGTTGCATTCAACGCGCTGGCGGTGATGGCGTTGGATACCGCCCCTCACCCGACTGATGTCTTGCATCTTGGTCTGGTTATGGTGGACCCCGACGAGCGATCCAAGAACCTGTCATGGGTGCTTTATGGCCTGACTTGTTTTTTGATCTTTTTCCGCCGCCAGTTCCGCCCTGTCTGGGTGTCCAACGTCACGCAAGTCCCCGCTGTCGTCGGCATGGTCAGCGAGATGTTTTCCGATGTCTGGCCCAGCCCGAACAAGGGGCGACGCACGCTGACCCATCTGCTGTTGGCGCGCGAGATCATGGCCACCCAGCGGCATATCTTCGGTGTGGGCGCAGATGCGGGCTTTGATGAACAGCGCTTTGTCATTACCGATGCCTACACAGGCGGGTCCGATGATCTGAAAAAGACATGGGAGAGCGCGCCCAAGCACCGCGATGCGCGCTATAACGCTTTTTGCCAAGAGGCACTGGACTACACCCGTGGCGATGATGTGCTGCAATTGGGACAGATGGATGTGGCCGCGATGCGCACATACCTGACACGCGAAGTGCCGAAATCTGCGGTGATCGGATTGCTGCTGACAGGTGGGATCGTGGCGCTCAGACGAATTGTTCTGCCAGCGATCCATTGGGCGGATAGCACGCAGGAATGGGGGCACCTGCGCCCTTACATGCGGCGCAACAGATGATTGCTGCCGCCACGATCATGATGCAGCTTTTCCTGTCTGCGGCGGCGTTGACCGGGCTCTTTGTGTTGCAAACCGTGCTGACGCGCCGTGACCGCGATGATCCGATCAACTGGCGCTTTCTGTTCGGTGTACGGGTCACGATGGTGCTTTTTGCGGGGCGCGCGTTGATGATACTCACCGGAATTGAGGCGTTTCGTATTCTCACCCTGCTTGGGGCCGCAATCATCCCTTTGGCGGTCTTGATCCTGACCGAGGGCTTGTTGCGCCGCCACGCGCCGCCATTGGTGAAGGCGGTGATCGGGGGCGGGGCGGTGGTCTTTGCGGTATCTTCCTTGTGGTATTCAGGGAGCATTGATCCCGCAAGGCTGTTTGCGCTGTTGGGGTTTCAGCTATTAGGCTTCGTGTTGTCGGGGTGGCTGATCATACGTCGTGACAAGGCCTCTCTATCAGTCACCGAAAACGCGATGGTCGTGCGTTTGGGGCTGTCGTTGATCCTGTTCATACCGCTTGCGGCAGGTGATTTTCTGCTGCTTTCCGTTGGGTTGCCGATCCAGTTTTCGGCGCTGGGGGTACTGATCCTGTGTTGGTTGGCCATCGGATTAGGGCGTCCACATATCGGGCATCGCGCAACGCTTGCGAACCTTGGCGTGATGGTTGCGGCGGCCTGTGGCGTGGGGGCGATGATCGCCACTTTCGCACAGATGGGGCGTGATGGATATCTGCTTTCTATTGCCGCGATCATGACGACGCTCTTTGTCGTGGCGATCCTGAATGATGCGCGCGCGCTGCGTCTGGAAGAGCAGAGCGTTGGTCTGTTGCGCCAACTCGTGATGGCCCGCACCGATGATCCGATGACATTCTTGCGCGATCTGCAAGACCATCCGCTTGTGGAAGGCGCGGTTGTCGTCAGCGAAGAAAGCCTCCAGGGGTTGCAGGATGATGTGCTGGACCGGATTTTCGCAGTTGCCCCCGTTTTGCGCCGGAGTGATCCACCGGTGTTGGGGCCGGTCGCTGATGATCATATCGCCTATCTGTTCGCGCGCTATTCTGCGACCCATGTGATGTTGGCGGCTTCGCGCCCCAGGGTGCTGGTCGCATTGGCGATGCCTTCGCTTGGCGCGTCGCCTTCGGCAGAGCTGGAATTGCAGGTGGTGCAGCGGATGGCGGGTTTGATCGCCATGAGGAAAGGGGATCGCGATGAAGGATGACCGCGCAGAGGTGTTGCGGATTTTTCAGGCGGGCGTGAAGGCGGCCGATCCGTATCTGGCCGTTTCGGAGGCTTTGGAAGATGTGCCTGCCCCTGCCTTGATCGTCGCGGTGGGCAAGGCGGCACGTTCGATGGCCAGGGCGGCCTTGGTGCGGTTTGCAGGTGTGAAATGCCTCGTTGTGACGAACTATGAGAATGCCAGTGATCTGGATGGGGCAGTGGTGATGGCAGCGGGGCATCCCGTACCCGATGAACACGGCGCAGCGGCGGCGAAGGCCGTGATCGCAGCCTTGGATGCGGTGGACGGCCCAGTGCTGGCGCTGATATCGGGGGGTGGGTCAGCTCTCTTACCTGCCCCCGCAGGGGCGCTGACCCTCGCGGATAAAGCACGGGTGAATGACCTTTTGCTGGGATCAGGACTTGATATCGTGGCGATGAATCTGATCCGCCAGCAATTGTCTGACCTGAAAGGTGGCGGGTTTCTGCGCCATGCGACCCCTTCAAAAGTGACGGCGCTCATCCTGTCAGATGTGATCGGTGATGATCTTTCGGCCATTGCGAGCGGTCCGACGGTTGGACCGATCGGGACAGCCGGGCAGGCAATGGCTTTGTTGCAGGCGCATGGGTTGTGGGAGGACCTGCCAGAGGTCGTGCGTGATCATCTACGTCAGGCAGTACCGCCCGCGCCATTGCCGGAGGCCCGCAACATATTGGTGGGGTCGAACGGGAAAAGCGTGGCAGCGATGCAAGATGCAGCCCCCGAAGCCCACGTGATTGCGACACCCATCATCGGTGATGTGGCGGATGCAGCGCGGATCATTTGCGATCAGGCCGTTGTCGGCACGACCGTTTGGGGTGGCGAAACCACCGTCGTTTTGCGCGGTACGGGACGCGGTGGACGTAATCAGGAACTGGCGTTGCGGATCGCGCAAGAGGCTGCGCTGCGCGGCTGGACAGACTGGACCTGCCTGCAAGCGGGCAGTGATGGCCGTGACGGGCCGACCGATGCAGCGGGTGCTCTTGTTGATCAAGACACGCTTGCCAAGATCGCTGATCTGGACAGGCTGCTGGCAAATAACGACAGCTATGCCGCGCTGAATGCGGCGGGTGATCTTCTGATAACAGATGCGACCGGCACCAACGTGGCTGATCTCGGGGTGATGATCCGGCGGAGCTAGGCCCCCCATGGCGGTGTCGGAGCCTCCGGCGGGGATATTTTGAGGCCAATAATAACAGGGTGTTGTGAATTCAATCGACGGGTAGGCCGCTGGGGACGGTGTCAGGGCGGCCCATCGGGCGGGTATGGGCGGTTTCGCCGGTCAGCGCGTTCAGGAAGGCGATGAGGTCTGTGATTTCGGTGTCGGTCAAAGCAATGGGGCGCATGTCGATCGCGGCGGATTGACGGGCCAGTTCCAAACGGTCCTGGCGGATCGCGAAGTCAGCTGCGGCGAGCCAGGGCACTTCAGGCAGGTTGGCCTGTGCCGGTGTCCACGCCGCACCCGTGCCAATGGGGTCGGCGTGGTGGCGGATGATACCGTCCAATGTGGCATAGGCACCGTTGTGGCCGTAGGGCGCGGTCAGGGCCACATTGCGCAATGAGGGCGTCCTGAATTTATAGGCATCCTGTGGCAGGTTGGTTTCGGCCATACGGCCTACATCGCGTGAAATCTGGTCCCAGGGCCGCGTGCGCCCCGGGCCGAAGGCGGGCAGGCCGAGCGCATGGAAACTCTGATCAGTAAAAAGCGGCCCCGCGTGACAGGATGCGCAGCGACCCGTGAAGAAAAGTTGACGGCCCCGTTCGGCGTCCTCGGGCAGTGGCGTGCCCGCGAGCCATTTGTCGTAGGAACTATCGTAGGATTGCCATTCGCTGATGATGAAAGCGCCCAAAGCATTGCCGATTTCCACGATGGTCACATCAGCGGGTTCTTCAATGTGGTCAAAGGCTTGGACGAACATGCTCCCATAGGCAGGGATCGTACGCACCCGTTTGGCGATGATGGGCCAGGCTACATCAATCCGGTCATGAGTGGCGCCTGCGATTTCGTTTTCGCGGGGGTTTCCGGCCATTTCGAATTGCGACACCATGGGAAAAAGTGCCTGTGCAGCCACGAGGTTATCAAGGCCCGCCGGCAGCCATTCCTCGGCGGGGGAATCGTAGCCGTTGCCGTAGATCTCCGAGCGCGTCAGACGGCCGTCATGGAACAGCGTTTCAATGTCATTGTGTCCGAGATTCCAAAGGCTTGGTGCATTTCGGGGAATGCGTTTGCGGATCGCATCAGGGCCGGATCCGGCCGTGCGTTCGGGGCCAACGCCAACGCCGCCCTCGCCAATCCCGAGCGAGAGGCCGTCACCGCCTGCGTGATCGTGGTGGTGACAGGTCCCGCAGGAGATATTCTTGTTTCCTGACAGTATCTTATCGTAGAAAAGCAACTGCCCGATGCGGGCTTGATCCGGGTCAACCTGGATGTAATCATCAGGGTCTATCCCCTGTGCCGTCGCCAGACTGGCCCCCAGAAAGAGCCAAAGGACCGCTGTATGGAACGCGTACACAACCTGTACACAACCTGTACCTACATTTGTGCAGCCGTGTTGTTTTTTGCGGCACCTGCGCAGGCCGATATGGAAGTGGCGCGCGATCTGATGGAGGCGGGCGACTATGCCGAGGCGCGCGCGCTCTTTGAGGTTTATGCGCGGTCCGGCAACGCCGAGGCTGAAGAGTTGATCGGTGTCATGTACGCGCTTGGCCTGGGTGTTGCGCGCGACGATGAACGGGCGTTCGAGTGGTATCTGCGGGCATCTTTGAAAGGGCATCCTGGCGCACAATCCGGCTTGGGGTGGTACTATGAAGTGGGCCGGGGCATTCCCGCGCCTGATATGGTGAGAGCGTATCTTTGGTACGCATTATCGGCAATAGGCGGGGACCCTGATGCGCTGGATTCGCTGGAGTTGATCACCCCGCGCCTGACGCCGGAAGAACGCGCGCGGGCAGAGGTGCTGATTGATGACTACAAAGGCTGGATGTATCCGTTTCGCTGAATAGGTGAATATTTCCCAATAAAAACGGGATTTGTGTTTATATTCAGTCGGGCAAAGACAATGAAAACCTGCGTATACCTTCGGTTTATTTCTGTGTTCTAAACCTTTGCTCGATTGAGAGACCGGGTGTCTTGGGGCCAATGTCGTCTTATTCACCTGCCGCATGTATGCGGCGACACCTTCAACCAAGGTACGTAAGACCGTATCAAAGGACACAAAAAAGAAAGACTGGATACGATGACAGATAAGACAACCGCAGTTTCACGCCGTCAGCTTTTGACCCGCATCGGCGGTCTGGCCGCCGCTGCCTATACGGTGCCTGCATTTACAACGATGTCGATGGCACACGCCTCGGATGGGGCTTCTGCAGCATCCGCTAACAGCCCGGCAAGCTCACCAAGCGAGCCAAGCGCACCAAGCGAGCCAAGCGCACCGAGCGAGCCAAGCGCACCAAGCACACCAAGCACACCCAGCACGCCAAGCACTCCGAGTGCGATCAGCGGTCCTTCGGACGCAACCGATCCCGGTTCCTGCGGCGAGTCGGGCGGTACCTGGAATTGGTCAAATAGTTCTTGTAACTCTTGATAGCGGGTTACGTTGTTCCAGGTCGGTGATCTGATGCTTTTGCACCGTTCAGTTGATGAACACGGTGACGTGGTCCCTTTGCAGGGGCTGCGTCCTTATGGATAAAACTGCGGAGGTTTGTTTGAACTTCGCCGGTTTGGATGCGCCTCTAAGGGTTGCGCAGCCCGATGTGGTCCGCCCCTTGCTTGATCCTGTCATAGGCGGATGGCCCTTTTCGGCGGTGCCATGCGCTGATCTGCATGCCAAGCCTGCCTTCGCCACCCTTCGTCCGCGTGACGCCAAAAAATGGCGTCTTGAAGCCCCACTTGCTGGCAAGCCGGCGGCCGATCATAACCCTGTGAATGCGATCTGTGATCTTGTGGTTGAAATGTCGTGGGAACGCCTGCGCAGCCGCCCTGATCTTTTGTGCTTGCATGCCGCAGCGTTGACGTTTGATGACCGCCTTGTGATTTTTCCCAATGCCCGCCGTGCCGGCAAAAGCCTTTTATCCGCGACGTTGGCACACGCGGGGCATGAGGTGTTTTCGGATGATTTTGTGCCGCTGGCTGTTGACCCGCAAAGCGGTGTCATCAGTGGCATGGCCAACGGGATCGCGCCGCGTTTGCGCATGCCTTTGCCGGATAATCTCTCTGCCACATTGGACAGTTGGATCATGGACCGGATTGCCGTGCGGAATAAGCAATACGGGTATCTGACGGGCATTGATTTGCCGCAATCGGGCACCGTGGCGCCGGTGGGGGCCATTGTTGTGCTTGAGGGCGATCCGACAATGACGGCGCCTGCGTCATTGACCCCTGTCACCCAAGAAGAGGCGATGGCCTCGCTGGTCACACAGAATTTTGGCCGTCAGGTGCATGCCGGGGCCATTTTGCGGGTCGCGGATGCGCTCACCCGCACGGTGCCTGTATTACGGTTGCGCTATAACAGGGTTGAGGACGCAGCGGCGCTTTTGCATGAGACCCCGCTCTTGCGTGATCTGCCTGCGGCGCAGATGGCCAAGGCCGATTTATCTGGCACCTTGCCGCTGGCGCCGCTGGACCTTCCGGATGTGGTAGTGGACAGGCCGGTTGATCTTGATGGCTATTTTGCAAAACTGCCGGACTTTACAGCCCTAGAGACCGGCACAGCGATGTATCTTGCCGACGGCGACGGGTTCGCGATCCATCGGTTGAACTCTGTCTCTGCAATCATTTGGACACTGCTGGATGAGGGGCTGACCGGGGCCGAGATGGTTGAGGTCATGCAGGGATTATACGTTGAAATCTCTGAGGAACAGCTGCGAGCAGATGTTGCGGGCGCATTGGCGTTCATGTGGCAACAACGGCTCATCGCGCCGTCCTGACCCCGCTTGGCGGGGGCTTGGTGCAGGACATATATTAAACCTGTCTGTCTGCCCCATCCAACAAAAAAGGCCGCCCTGAAGGAGCGGCCTTTTGTCTTTGTGTAAGGACCCTTAGTTCAGGTCGCTGGCATAATCAGCGGCCAGTTCGGCCTCGACCTCGGCCGTGGCCGCGATCAGCGCGTCCAGCATCTCACTGCCGCCGTCCACGTTTTCACGGAACCATGCATAGACGGGGGCTGCGGCTTCTGCGAAGGCCGCTTTCTCTTCTGGGCTTGGCACATAGATGTCGCCGCCACCTGCAACGAAGGCTTCATAGGCTTCGATGGATTTGCGCTTGGGTGAGGCGAAAGTTGCCTGCTGAAGGGCAGAGAAACCGTCAACGACAACGCGGCGCAGGTCTTCTGGCATGGCCATGAAGTTATCGTTGTTCATCCACCACAGCGCACCCATGTAGGAGTGGCCGTCCAGTGTGAGGTATTGCAGACCCGCATCAGGGAACTTCATGCCCATGATGTCGGTAATGCCGTTGGCGGTGCCTTCAACAACGCCGGTTTGCAGCGATGTGAACAGCTCTGGCCACGGGATCGGTGTCGCAGAGGCACCCATTGCTTCGACCAGCTGCACCGGCAGGTCCGCAACAACAGTGCGTAGTTTCAGGCCTTCCATGTCGGCAGGGCTGGTCACGCGGCGTTCGGTATTGGCAAAGTTGCGCCAGCCGCCGGTATTGCCCACGGTCATCAGGCGCACGGTATTGCCGCTGTCCTCAAGCGCCTTGTTGCGCAGGGTGCGGACGAAATCACCGGACAGAACGGCCTCGGCCACGCGGTCAGATGACATCAGGTAGGGCAGGTCGAGCACTTGCACATAGGGGAAGATGCCGGCGGCACCACCTGATGTGGAAATGTAGACGTCAATCGAGCCTTCAGACACACCTTCAAGGCATTCCGCACCGGTCGCACAAAGCTGTGTGCCGATGAAAAGTTCAACGGCAATGCGCCCGTTCGAGGCCGCTTCGACGTAGTTTTTGAACACGACCAGACCGTCATAGTCCTCGTCGTTCTCGTTTGAGTTGGCCGTGGCGCGGATTGTGAAATCCTGTGCCCAGGCCGCCAGCGGGGTCGCCAGCAGTGCGGCGGTGGCCGCGATTTTTGTGAACTGTCTCAGCATTATTGTCTCCCTGTTGATGCTGTTAGTTGATGCCCGGTGGTGGGCTAATGCAGGCGCTAAACCCGACCTCTGGGCCGCAACCCAAGAAACCGGCAAGGTATGGCACTGTCATGGAAATGGCGGGGATATAGGTGATCAGGAAGATCACCAGAATTTCCACCGCAAGAAATGGCAGGATCGCTTTGGCAATGGTCTCAACCCGTTCACCGGACACAGTACTGGCCACGAATAAGACAAGCCCCATGGGTGGCGTTGCCAGCCCCACGGTCAGGTTCACACTCATGATGATCGCGAAGTGCACGGGGTGCACGCCAAGATCCACGAAGATCGGCCCGAGGATTGGACCCAGAATGATAATCGCAGGCCCCGCATCAAGGAACATGCCGACGATAAAGAGCAGGATGTTGATCAGGAACAATAGCATCAGCGGGTTTTCTGACAGCGACAGGATATAGTCGCTGAGGATCTGCGGGGCATATGACAGCGATACGACAGTCTTGAAGGCAACCGCCGCGCCCACCAGCAATAGCACCGCCGAGGTGGCGAGTGCCGAGCGCGTCAGCACCTCGCCCAAGTCTTTGAGTTTCATGGACCGCAAGACAAAGAAGCTGACGATCAGCGCATAGGCGACCGCCACTGCCGAGGCCTCGGTCGGGGTGAAAACACCCACAAGGATGCCGCCCAGAATGATAATGGGGGTTTGCAACGGCGCGATGGCCTTCTTGCAGACCATGCGGAAATCGTGGGTCACGCGCTTGCGGTAGCCCATCAGCATGAAATGGGCGGCAACCAGCAGCAGGCCGAAGACGATCCAGAGGTTCAGGTTGTGCACCTTGTCGCCTGCTTCGTTGATTGAAGACAGACCGACGAGGCCGGACAGCCCCGCGTAAAGCGCCATCAGCAAACCTGCGAGGTTGATCCGTACGAGCGCAAAGCTGACCCAGTATTCAATCGGGGTGATCGTCTGGTTCTTGGTAACGATCCGCTCTGCCTTGGGCAGGTCATAGCGGTCAGCCATCAGGCGGACCATCACCATCAACCCGACGCCCACCATGATGCCCGGCACGATACCTGCAAGGAAGAGCGAGGCCACGCTTTCGCCCATCACATAGGCGTAGATGATCATGATGCCCGATGGCGGGATGATCGGGCCGATAACCGAGGATGCGGCGGTGATCGCGGCGGCGAATTTGCGGGTGTAGCCGTTCTTCTCCATCGCGGGGATCATGGTGGAGCCGATGGCAGAGGTATCTGCAACGGCAGAACCGGAAAGGCCCGCGAACAGCATGGATGACAGGATGTTCACATGGGCCAGACCGCCGCGCAAATGGCCCATGAAGGCCTGCGCGAATTCCACCAGCCGCAGGGTAATGCCGCCACGGTTCATGATCTCGCCTGCCAGCATGAAGAAAGGCAGTGCCATCAGTGGAAAGCTGTCCATGCCGTTGTAAAGGTTGCGGTAAAGCCCTGCGACGACATTGCGGGTGTCGCCTTCGAGCATGATCAGTGCGAAAGGCGAGGCCAGCAATGCAAAGACCACTGGCAGGCCGATCATGATCAGCACAAGGAAGAGAGGGAGGAACCATAACAGCATCAGTCGGCTCCCTGAAAGTCATCGGCATTGAGCGGTGTGAGGCGGTCGCCTTGGCCCAAGAGCTTGATGATCTGGCGGATGATCAGTTCCACATTCACAAGGATCAGCAGGTTCACCCCCACAAAGAGCGACGCGTATTGATAGTTGTTCTGGAACTTGGCACCGCATTTGCCGATCTCGATCCCGAAGGGCCAGCGCAGCGAGGACGAACACCCGCGCCCTGAAAGCGTCTGGACATGGTTGTTCAGCCCACGTTCCCACGCGATGACAAGCACCCAAAGGGCGATGCCGAGGATCAGCAGCGTGAGCAGGCCGGAGACAACGCGGGGCAGGGCGCGTTCAAGCATGTCGATCGACACAAAGCCGCCCATGCGGAATGCAAGCGGCGCCATCAGCCCTGTCATCCAAAGCATCCCGAAGCGCGCGCCTTCTTCCGTCCAGTTAGGGGCATCGCTGAGCACATAGCGGAAGAAGACCTGCCCCAGGATCAGCGCGACCATGATGGCGAGTGCGATCACCGCGATGACCTTGCCGATGGCAAGGACCACGGTGTTGAACCGTTCAAGCGGCCATAAAAGACCAAACAGGACCGACATCGGCTCCTCCCCTGTTTATGTGCGGGCTTGCGCCCTATTGTTCTTGGGGCTTTGCCCCCGCCGCATGCTGCGGCTGCCCCAGAATATTTAGGGCAAAATGATAAGATCAGGTCGCGCTGAACTCTCCGTATTTTCCCGCGTGAAAGACGAGCGGATCGCCGCCACGGTGGTGGGCCTTGGTGACAAGGCCCACAACAATCACGTGGTCGCCAGCGTCATATGTGGCCTCGAGATTGCATTCGAACGTGGCCAGCGCGCCTTCGATGATCGGCATGCCGCAGTGCGACAGATGCGTTGGTACGTCTTTGATCGCGGTCTTGGATTTGATGATGGCCGCACAGATATCGCGCTGGTCCGCCGCCATGACATGGACGGCAAAGCGGCGCGAGCCTGCGAAATGTTCAAAGCGCTTGGATGATTTTGCAGGCGACCACAGCACCAGTGGCGGATCGAGCGACACGCTGGCAAAGCTGTTGGCGACGATAGCAACAGGTCCTTCAGGGCTATCGGTGGTGATGATGGTCACACCGGTGACGAAGGTGCCCAAGGCACCGCGAAAGCTGTCGCTGTCGGTGCTGGGGTCGAATGTGGCGATCGTGCCTGCGTCCATTATGGTACCTCTGTGCCGAGTGCGGCTGTGTAAAGTTCGAACCATGTTTCACGGTCCATATTCACCTTCAAAGCGTCTGAGAGTGATTTGATACGATTGATATTATTCGTGCCCATGACCGGCATGATGTTTGCCGGATGCGCCAGTAACCATGCCACTGCGACGGCGGCATTGTCTACGCCATTCTCGGCCGCCACTTTGGCCAGCGCGTCCTGGGCTGCCCCTGTGCCTGTCATCAGGCTGCCACCGCCCAAGGGGGACCATGCCATAATGGGGATATTACGCTCTTGCAGGTAGGCCACATCGCCGTTGGTAAACCCTGCATGCGCGGTCAGCGACAGTTCGATCTGGTTGGTCACCAGCCGCGTTTTCATCGCAGATTGCAGCAGGGTCCAGTCGTGCAGTTTGAAGTTGGACACGCCGACCGAGCGGACTTTGCCGGAGGCCACGACCTCATCCAGTGCCGCACCCGTTTCATGGTGGTCCATCATTGGATCGGGGCGATGGATCAGCAGGGTGTCGATCTTGTCGATGTTCATCAGCCGCAGGGAATGATCTACGGATGCGAGGATATGCGCGCGGCTGGTGTCATAGTATTTCACCCGTGCATCCGCATAGCGCCCTGCGGGGGCCACGATATCGCATTTCGTCACGATCTCGATCTGGTCTTTCAGGGCAGGGGCTGCTTTGAGTGCCGCGCCCAGCACCTCTTCGGCCTCATAGCCGCCGTAGATATCGGCCTGATCCATCGTCGTGATGCCTTGTTCAAGGCAGGCCTCGATCTTGGCCTGAACGTGCGCCACGGACGTGTCGCTGTCATCGCCCAGACGCCACATGCCATAAACGATACGGCTAAAGGAAAGGTCGTTGGTGATCGAGATACGGGTCATTAACGGCGGGGTCCTGTTCCTAGGGGTGTTGCGGGTGTTTCGGCCGGGACACGCCCGTAGGCGTGGGGCAGCGAGCAGGTCTTCAGATGCGGCATGACGCGGGCGCCGAAGTGTTCGGCCTCGTCGATATGCGGGTAGCCCGAGAAGATGAAAGCACGGATGCCCATCTTTTGATAGGCTTCGATTTTGGACATGACCTGATCGGTCGAGCCGACAAGGGCCGCACCACAGCCCGAGCGCGCGCGCCCGATGCCTGTCCAGAGACCGGGTTCTGTATAGCCGAATTTATCGGCCAGTTCGCGGGCGCGGGATTGATGCGCCACCCCCAGAGAGATGCTGTCATGGGCGCGGTCGCGGATCAGTTGGCCGTATTCGTCGTCCAGCTTGGAGGCGATGTAGTCGGCGTATTCCTTTGCTTCGGCTTCGGTATCGCGCACGATCATGTGGACGCGCAGGCCGTAATCCAGTGTCCGGTTGTGGGCGGCGGCGCGGGCGTGCACATCCTTCATGCGTTGTTCCAGCATGTCGGTCGTTTCGGGCCACATCAGATAGACATCGCATTGCGCGCCGCAAAGTTCGAGCGCATCGGGCGAGTAGCCACCGAAGTACAGCAGTGGGCCGCCGTTTTGTTGGTAAGGGCGGGCAGGGTCGGTGGTGAGTTTGGAGATCTGGTAGATGTCGCCGTCATAGCTGACCTCATCCTGCGTCCAGCACTGGCGCAGGATTTCAACAACCTCATGGCTGCGTTTATAGCGGTAGCTGCTTTCGGCCACTTCGCCGGGGAAATCGCTGCTGATCACATTCAGCGTCAGCCGGCCCTTGAGCATATGATCCAGCGTGGCGATGGTGCGCGCCAGCATGATCGGCTGGACTTCACCGCAGCGGATGGCGGCGAGGAAATTGATCTTTTCGGTGAGTGGGGCCATGCCTGCCACGAAAGACAGCGTGTCTTGACCGACCTGATAGGACGAGGGGGCGAGGATGTTGCGGAACCCTTGTTTTTCAGCCGTGAGTGCGATGTCGCGGCAATGCTCCCAAGACGAGCGCAGGTCGCCATCAGGAACACCAAGGAACTGGTAATCATCCGAACAGAGCGCGGAAAACCATGACACTTCCGCAGCATCCAGATCAGGGCTGGTGATGGGCACGATTGTCATTGATTCTCCTCCCCAGAAGATCGTGTTTCCACTTGCCTAGCACGCAAATATCTGTGCAACAATAGTGTATCAATTTTCATGCGTCGGCTCGGGGAGGTGCCGCCATGGCGACAACCTCTGCACTGCCGAAGTTCATTCAACTGAGTGAAATGCTGATCCGCGAGATTGCTGCGGGGCATCTGGCGGATGGTGCGCGATTGCCACCCGAGCGCGAGATGGCGGATGAATTGGGTGTGGCCGTGGGGACGTTGCGCAAGGCGCTTGCGGATGTCGAGGCCAAGGGATTGCTGGACCGCGTGCAGGGGTCAGGCAACTATGTGCGCCACCGCCCTGCGGTGAATTCGGTCTATGCGTTTTTCCGGCTCGAACTGCTCAAGGGGGGTGGTTTGCCGACCGCACAGGTGCTGTCTGTGGATCGCTTGGCCAAGCCTGCCGGCTTTGCGCGCTTGGGTGGTGATCCGCAGGGTCACCGGATCAGGCGTTTGCGGTCGCTGGATGGCGTGTTGGTCGCGCTCGAGGAGATCTGGCTGGATGGGGCGGCGCGTGACCGGATCGCTGTGTCGGATCTGTCAGACTCGCTCTATCACTTCTACCGCCATGAACTGGGTGTGGTGATTGCATCGGTCGAAGACCGGATCGGCGTGGATGTGGTGCCCGATTGGGCGCCAGCCGCTTTTCATCTGCGCCCCGGCGCACCGGTGGGCTATATCGAGCGGGTCAGCCTGACCGCCGCCAAAGACCCCGCCGAATTTTCGCGCACTTGGTATGACGCCAAGCGCGCCAACTACATCTCTCGTATGGGCAAAGGTTAAGCAACGTGGATACGGTAAACTACGGCCTGATTGGCTGCGGCATGATGGGTCGCGAACATATCTTGAATATCAATCTGCTACCGCAGGGCCGCGTGTCGGTGGTTTATGATCCGGTGGCGGAACTGGCGGAATCAGCGGCGACCTTGGCGGAAAACGCCCATGTTGCGGGGTCGATTGAAGAGCTTTTGGCCTTCGAGAATCTGGATGCAGTGGTGATTGTCAGCCCCAATTATCTGCATGTGCAGCAGTTGCAGCAAATCGTGGCAAGGCGCCCGCTGCCGATCTTGTGTGAAAAGCCGCTTTACACCGACCCCGCGGATGCGCCCGTGCTTGAGGCGCTGTTCAAGGATTACCCCCATCCGGTCTGGGTGGCCATGGAATACCGCTATATGCCCCCCGTCGCGGCCTTGATTGCGCAGGCCGAGCAGGCCACCGGCGGCATCAAGATGCTGACCATCCGCGAACACCGTTTTCCGTTCCTGCCCAAGATTGGAGACTGGAACCGGTTCAACGCCAATACCGGTGGCACATTGGTCGAGAAATGCTGTCACTTCTTCGATCTGATGCGGGTCATATTGCAGGATGAACCGGTCCGCGTGATGGCGAGCGCGGGGCAATCGCTGAACCACATTGACGAGCGCTATGACGGCAAAGCCCCAGATATCTGGGACAACGGCTATGTGATCCTGGATTTCGCCAAGGGCGCGCGCGCGATGCTGGAACTGTGCATGTTCGCCGAAGGGTCAAAGTATCAAGAAGAGATCAGCGCTGTAGGGCCGAAAGGCAAGATCGAGGCGCTGGTGCCAGGTCCGGGGCGGTTCTGGCCGCAACTGTTGGGTGCGCCGCCGGTGCCGCAAATGATTATCAGCCCGCGTGCGCCCAAAGGCCCTTATGTGTCGGAAATTCCGGTTGATCCCACGTTGTTGGAAGCGGGCGATCACAACGGATCAACCTTTTATCAACATCAGCGCTTCAACGCGGTTGTGCGCGGTGAAGGTGAGGTCGAAGTCACCTTGGCCGATGGGGCCAAGGCGGTTGCGATCGGGATGGCCGCGCAGGAAAGCGCGCGGACAGGACAGGCGGTGACGCTCTAGCTGTCTGCAATCATGTCGGAGGTGGCTGCCTCACAGGCGGCCCCTTCGCAGGACACCATCGCCGCAGGAACGTGCATTTCACCGTTTTCTGTCATGATGATGTAGGCACCTTCGGCGAAGCCTATAAACTGCCCGACAACTGTGAAGTTTTGTGCCTTCAACGTCAGTGAGATTTGCTCTGCACTGACGCCTGAAGGGGAGATGAGTGCGATGGCACCCAACATCATCGTACCAATGATACCGTTTACTGATTTCAACATTTTACTCGCCAATTTTTAAATTCTTGCACATCAACAAGTGTCACCTAGTGAACCCGCACTGACCGCGTCAATGAAATTATCCCAAAAAATATCATTCCCTTACCTAAAGGATAGCCGCATCACTTTTTGCACGAAAAACGGCCCGAATGCTGCCGCAATTGGGCATTGAAACGCCTTATTTTATTGGGTTTTGGGGTGTTTTCGGTGATCGGCCGCACAGGTGAGTCGCCGCCAAGGACCGGTGTAGTCTAGTCATGATCCAGCAGGTCGCGCCTGTGCCCGTCAGATCCGGCAAACGACGTCCTGTCGAAATGACCAGCCACAGCCTTGTGCCAGTCTTCAACGCGCGCGAAGTCCGCAAATGTTGCGATGGGCGCTGTATCGCCCGAGAACACGACATGGGTGTCGGCGGATTTGAGAAAGAAGGCAAAGCAATCAATCAAACGCGGGTGGACTGTGCGCATCGCCGTGACTGTTGCGCCGCCTTGTTCCATGATGTGGCCTGCGTCGATATCGTGTAACTGCACTGGCGCGCGCAGGTCAGGGCGGCCCTCGTCTGCGATCCGCAGGTCGATGTGGGCTTTCAAAGAGGCTCAAAAGCTGTCCCAATTCGTTGCGATCCCTTGATCCATATCGAAGGGCAGGCGCCGTGAAGCAAGCAACGAAGCGCACGTTGCCTGCAAGTCTTTCAGGCTGCTACGGTCCGCCTGCCGGGGCGCAGGTACCAATACCAGACGCGGTAGGCCTCAAGTGCGATCAGCGGGCCGAAGTGGATCAGTGCCGGTGTCGTCCCGTGCCAGTCTTGCAGGGCCGCCCAGTGGATCAGGGTCAGCACGGCAGCGGCATAGGTCCAGCGTTGGAGCCATTTCCACCATGTGCCCATCTTGCGCACGAAGTAATCCATCGACGTCAAGGCAAGCGGAATGAAGACGATAAACGCGATCCAGCCTGTCCAGATGTAAAGCCGCGAGAGTTCGCCTGTTACGGTCGCAAGCGAGCCTTTGTCGATCAGGTAGAACACAGTATGCAAGAGCGCGTAACCGAAGGCCGCAACACCCAGATAGCGGCGGTTCTTTTTGAGCCATTGCGGCCCGCGCCACCCTTTCAAGAGCATTGCCAGCGGTGTGGCCATCAGGGTGACGATCAGAAAGCGGGCGGAAAACTCGCCCGTGGGATGGACCAGAATATGAAAGATCCGGGGATTATCCGAAGTGAGGGCCTCGTAGCTCATCAGCACGGCAGGCAGGGCAAAGAGCGCCCATAGCCAATAGGGATGCAGGGCAGAAAGGGTTTTGCGCATAATCTTATCCTTGGAATGTCGTCTTCGCTGGGGATTACACGCAAGGGTGCTGGCTTTCCGTCGCGGGAAAGTCCGAAAAATAAACTTTTTCACATTTGTAGAGGCTTAGGGCGGCCTTATCCGATCCGCGTGATGCGTGTTGCCAGATCATGCGCAACCGACAGGCTGCGCGCCGTGACTTCGGCCATTTGCGGCAGGATCATCCACTCCAGCACCCAGGCCGCGCCAGAGCGTTCCTGTTCATGGACCAACGCGTGGTGCATCCCGGCAAGCTGTGTCGCATTGAACCGCGCGTTGCTGACCAGCAGTTCGGCCAGCACTGGGTTTTGCTTGTGTGGCATTGCAGATGACCCACCACCGCCTTCCAAGCCGATTTCTTCAATACCCTGTTGCGCCATCAGGCAAATGTCTTGCCCCATCTTGCCGAGGCTTCCGGTGATCAGGGACAAGAGGTTGGCGTAATCGGCGATATGATCGCGCATCGCATGGGGCGCTTTGGACGGATTGTGCAGGCCAAGGTCTGTCGCCATGGCTGCGGCGATGGCATCGCCATGATCGCCAAAGGCCGCCCGATCTCCGACGGCCCCGCCAAGGCTCAGAACCTCGATCTCGGGGCGCAGGCGCGATAGCCGCAGCGCGTGCCGCGCCATGGGTTGCGACCACGTCGCGAGCCGTTCCGAAAAGGTGATGGGCAAGGCTGCCTGCATGCGGGTGCGCCCCATGATGGTGCGGTCGCGAAACTGGTCCGAGAGCGTGTCAAAGTCAGCGGCCAAGAACGTGAGCCTGTCGCCAAGCAGATCGTTGAAGGCTTTGATGGTCAGGGCCAGCGCTGTGTCGACCACATCCTGCGAGGTGGTGCCTGTATGGACCGCACCGGCATCCGGACCCGCGGCGCGTTTCAGTTGCGCCACCAATTCGGGGACAGGTACACCGTCGCGCATCGTGGCGGTATTGATCGCATCAAGATCGGGTTTGAAATCGGTAATCAGTGCGGCGACCTTTATCGCCTGATCCATGCATATCTGGCCTGTGTGCCCCAAGGCGCGCGTAAAGGCTGCCTCGCATGCCAGCATCTGCTGCATTTGCTGCTCGGGCCTCCAGATCGCTGCGGCTTCGCTGTCGCCAAGCAGCCCTTTGAGCCATGGATGGTGCGTGAACCCTGTCATTGGATCCTCTTATGCACCGCATTGATCGCTTGGGCCACCGTTTTGGGGGCCTCGATACAGGGCAGGTGGCCGCAGTCCGCGATCACCTCAAATGTTGCACCTTGGATCAGCGCGCTGAGGGCGCGCACAAGGTCAGGTGGCGTGGAAAGATCCGCGCTCCCTGCGATGCAGTGGGTGGGTACGGTGATGGTTCGGGTGGCCGCAGTTGAATCCGTGTCGCGCAGGGTGGCGCAGACGGCGGCATAGCCGTTGGCGGTGGTACGTGCCAGCATGTTGCGGTAAATCGCAAGGGCGGTGGGCTGTTCGGCTCTGAACTGCGCACTGAACCACCGCTCAAGGATGGCAGGTGCCATTGCGCCGATACCGTCGGTCTGGACCGCGGAAATCCGCGTGTTCCACATGGCCGCATCGCCGATTTTTGCGCCCGTACAGCACAAGACCAGCCCAGAAACGAGGTCGGGGCGCGTTGTCGCGAGCCCCTGTGCAATCAAACCGCCGACCGAGACACCGCAAACAAGGGCAGAGGTCAGACCGGTGTGATCCATCAGTGCGGCGACATCACCGACCAGATTTGGCATGGTGATATCATTGCCATCGCTCAGGCCGTGGCCGCGTTTGTCGATACACAGCACGGGCGTCTCTGCTGGGAGTTGGTCAATCACCGCGTCCCAAATCCGGAAATCAGTTCCAAGCGAGTTGAGAAAGACGACCGCACGGCCTTGGCCCGCACGGAAGCGGTAGTGCAGGGTGGCCCCGTTGAGTGTTGCAAACATCATTGGCCGCAGTCCTGCGGGCTGATCATGCAGCGCTCTTTTGCAGGCCGAGGATCGCGCGCGCCTCTTGCCATGTGGCGACGGGGCGTTCGTATTTTTCGCACAGGTCTACCGCACGCTGCACCAAAGCCGCGTTCGACGGGGCCAGCGTGTTGCGATCAAGGCGGATGTTGTCTTCAAGGCCGGTACGGGTATGCCCACCCTTTGATATAGCCCATTCGTTGACCGTCAGTTGCGCAGGACCAATGCCAGCAGCGCACCACTGGGCGTCGGGGGCGAGCCGTTTCAGGGTCTCGATGTAAAAGTCAAAGATCGGTTCATCCGCAGGCATCGCGTTTTTGACGCCCATCACGAATTGCACGTAGAGCGGGCTTTTCAGCCGCCCGTCACTGGCCATGCGGGTGGCCTGGACAATATGGCTGAGGTCAAAGGCCTCGATTTCGGGTTTGACGTTATAGGCCAGCATTTCCGAAGCCAGCCAATCCACAAGATCGGGGCTGTTTTCATAGACCCGTGTCGGGAAATTGTTGGACCCGACCGAGAGTGACGCCATGTCGGGGGCCAAGGGTAGCATGCCGCCGCGTTCGCGCCCCGCGCCTGAGCGTCCGCCGGTAGACAGTTGCACGATCATGCCGGGGCAATGTGCCTCGATGCCCTCTTTCAGCCGTGCAAAGCGTTCGGGGTCGGAGGTGGGTTTGCCCGCGTCATCGCGGACATGACAATGGGCGATGGTGGCACCGGCCTCGAATGCGGCATGGGTGCTTTCGATCTGTTCGGCGATCGTCACGGGCACCGCCGGATTATCGGCTTGTGTCGGGACAGAGCCGGTGATGGCGACGCAGATGATACAGGGGTTTGTCATGGTCGGTTATACATCCAAGAAGACGGTTTCATTCTCGCCCTGCAGGCTGATGTTGAACGTAAATGTGTTCGCATCACCCGTCGCGATCAGCGTGTCGCGGCGGTGTGCCTGCTCGATCAGGTTGAGCACCGGATCGCTGGCGTTGGCGGTCTCATCGTCAAAATACATCCGCGTGTTCAGGCCCACATTGATACCGCGTGCGACCAGCCAGAGGTTCAGGTGTGGTGCCGCCATGCGCCCGTCTGTGCCCGCAACGGGGCCGGGCTTGACGGTTTCAAAGGTGAATTTGCCGGTGTCAAAATCTGGGATCACACGGCCCCAGCCACGAAAGCCCTCTTCGACATCGCCCGCGCCGGCATAGATGCCCGCGGCATTGGCCTGCCAGATTTCAATCAGCACGTCCTTGACCGGCGCGCCGGTGCCGTCGGTGACTATGCCGGTGACGGTAATCCGCTGGCCCTTGGCGTTGGGTCCGGCGATATCGCGGCCCAGTTCCTGTGCGTAGATGTCAAACCCCGCATCACCGGGGGCGAGGCCGATATGCACATAGGGGCCGGCCGTCTGCGAGGCGGTTTCTTTGAGGTAGTTGAGCGATTGGGTCATATCAATTTCCCTCTGGACGGTTTTCAAAGAAGGTCGAGCGACTGCCGCGCAAAATGATGTCGAACTTATAGGCCATGCTGTCGAGCGGGATGGTGGCGTTCAGGTCGAGGGCTGCGACGAGTTGGTCAACCGCGCGCTGGTCGGGGATGGATTTCACGATCGGGCATTTCGCGATCAGCGGATCGCCTTCAAAATACATCTGGGTAATCAGGCGCTGGGCAAAGGCGGTGCCGAACACCGAGAAATGGATATGCGCCGGACGCCAGCTGTTGATCCAGTTGCGCCACGGGTACGCGCCGGGCTTCACGGTGCGGAAGGTGTAATAGCCGTTCTCGTCTGTGAGTGTCCGGCCACACCCCCCGAAATTGGGGTCAATCGCGGCAAGGTAGCTGTCTTTCTTGTGCCGGTAGCGCCCGCCTGCATTGGCTTGCCAGATTTCCACAAGCGTGTTGGGCACAGGGCGCGCATTTTCATCCAGAACGCGCCCATGCAGGATGATGCGCTCACCGATGGGATCACCGGATTTGGCGTAGTTGCGCAACAGGTCATTGTCGATGGCGTCGATATCGTTGTGGCCGAAGGTCGGGCCTGTCAGTTCGCTGGGCGAGCCCTCGAGCGACAGAAGCGCATTTTTCGGGGACCGGCCGAGGCTGGTTTTATAGTCAGGTGCCAGTGCAGGGGGGTGCCATTCGCGGTCGCGTTGGTAAAGCGGTGATGTCATGTCTGATCCCCTTCCATTTCGGCATAGGTTTGTTTGGCAAGCTTGATCGCATGATTGGCCGCTGGCACGCCTGCATAGATTGCCACATGCTGAAACGCCTCGATCACGTCTTGTTTGCTGGCGCCGGTGCGTGCTGTGGCGCGGATATGCATCGGGATTTCTTCAAAGTTCTTGGTCGCGGCCAGTAGCGCCAAAGTCAGCATTGAACGTTCGCGCGGGGTGATCCCATCCGACGCCCAGACCGTGCCCCATGCGGCTTCGGTGATCAGCGTCTGGAACGGCAGATCAAAGTCGGTCTTGGCGGCTTCTGCCTTATCCACATGTGCGTCGCCCAGAACGGCACGCCGTGTTGCCATGCCTGTGTCAAACCGGTCTGTCATTTTGATCCTCCGTCGTGAGTGAATGTCAGACGCGCGCGTAAATCAATACGGCAAGCCCACATAGTTTTCCGCCATCGCCTTTTGCGCGGCTTTGTTGGACCGCAGGAATGCGAGATCGGCAACCTGCATTTTCAGATCAAACTCGGACTGATCAGGATAGCGGTGCATCAGGGACGAGAACCACCAGCTAAACCGCTCGGCCTTCCAGACACGGGCGAGGGCCTTTTGCGAATAGCTGTCGATGCCGTCAGTGCTGCCGTTAGCGTAGAATTCTGTCAGGCCGTTATAGAGGTAATGCACATCAGAGGCTGCGGTGTTCAGGCCTTTTGCCCCCGTGGGCGGCACGATATGGGCGGCGTCACCGCAAAGGAACAAGCGCCCCCAGCGCATCGGTTCGGTCACGAAGGACCGCAAAGGCGCGATGGATTTCTCAATAGACGGGCCTGTGACCAGATTTGCCGCCTGATCGGCAGGGATGCGGCGCTTGAGTTCCTCCCAGAAGGCCTCATCCGTCCAGTCCTCTGGTTTGTCATCCAAAGAACACTGGATGTAATAGCGGCTGAGGTTTTCGTTGCGCATCGAACACAGCGCAAAGCCGCGCGGTGAATTGGCGTAGATCAGTTCATGGTTCACAGGCGGGGTTTCTGACAGGATGCCAAGCCAGCCGAACGGGTAGACCTTTTCATATTCGCGCCGCACATCCAGCGGAATTGTCTGGCGGCTGACACCGTGAAAACCGTCACAGCCAGCGATGAAATCACACTCAAGCCGCCGCTCTTGGCCATCAACCTTATAGGTGATCGAGGGGGCGTCAGTGTCGGCGCCGTGGATCACCACGTCTTCGACGTTGAATTCAATCTGCCCGCCTGCTTTTTCGCGCGCGTCATAGAGGTCCCGCGTCACTTCGGTCTGGCCGTAGACGATGACCGGCGTGCCTGTGTGTTCGGTAAAATCAACGCGGAACATCTCGTCGCCGTATGAGATCAGCGTGCCGTCATGCAGGATGCCTTCGGCAAGGAGCCGGTCGGCACAGCCTGCTTCTTCCATCAACTTGACCAGGCCTTGTTCCAGTACGCCTGCACGGATGCGCCCCAGCACATAGTCGCGCGTCTTGCGTTCCAACACGACGCTTTCAATGCCGCGTGTGTGCAGCAATTGAGACAATAAAAGACCCGATGGTCCACCACCGATGATCGCCACCTGCGTTTTCATGTTTGAAGTGCCTCCTTCAAAAGGGAATGGCATATTGAAACGGTGATGAAAATTGATTATTCGCGTCATTTAGTTGCTATTTTGGGAAACTAAATGGATCACAGGATCAAGTTTCGACATCTGAATGCCTTCAGCGCGATTGCACGGGCGGGCAGTCTGAAGGTCGCGGCTGAGCAGTTGCATCTGACGCAGCCTGCGATTTCCAAAGCCCTCAAGGAGCTGGAAGAAATCATCGGCGTTGTGTTGCTTGAACGGAGCCGTGCGGGCGTGAAGCTGACGGCAGAGGGTGACACATTCCTGCAATTTGCAGAGCAAAGCACCTCGGCCTTGCGGCACGGGTTGCGGAGCGTGCGGGCGACGGGGCTGTCAGCAGGGAAACTACGCATAGGGGCGTTGCCCAGCGTGGCCTCGCATTTGTTGCCGCAGGCCGTGACGGATTTCTGCGCGCGTAGTCCCGACACTTTGGTCGAGCTGCATGAAGGTCCGCATCAGGACCTGACGACGCGGTTGCGTAGCGGGGGGCTGGATCTGGTCGTGGGGCGGTTGGGGCGGCCCGAGACGATGACGGGGCTGGAGTTCTTGCAGCTTTATACCGAACGCGTGGTGGTCGTGGCCCATCCGGACAGTCCTGCTGTGGCGGTGCGCCAGTTTGCGGAATTGGATGCCTTTCGCATTCTTTATCCGCCGCAGGATTCCGCCATCCGGTCGCTTGTCGCACGTTTGTTGATTTCGCAAGGTGTGCCGCTGTTTCGTGACCGGATTGAATCAGCCTCTTCTGCCTTCGGGCGGGCCGTCACGCTGGCCGATCCGAACACCGTGTGGGTGATCAGCTATGGTGTTGTGGCCGCTGATCTGGCCGAGGGGCGGTTGGTGGCGCTAGATCTTGATACATCTGCCACCGCAGGTGCGGTGGGCGTGATGTCGCGCGCCGAAGAGGTGCGTTCGGTCGCCGCGCGCGCGTTCATCAGTGCGCTGGTACGTGCAGTGCCGGCGTAGGCGCAATCGTTGGCGGGGCTGCGTTCAGGCGGTCGATGGCAAAGCCAGCGGCGGCTTTGTAATCGGCCATAAAGGCCGCACGCTCTGCGGCGGGGATCACATCGTCGATATTGTCGAACACACCGCCGCAGCGGTCATCCAGCAGATTGAGCAGTCCGAACGGCCCTGCGCCGCGGTTGCGCAGGATCAAAGCAGAAACAGGTGCGCAAAGCTGCGCGTCATAGGCCGCGAGTGCTGCAGGGGTCACACCATGCGCCAGCATTTGTGCGCCGATCACGCGGGCGTCGACGATGGCCTGGCTCGCCCCGTTGGACCCTGTGGGATACATCGCGTGGGCCGCGTCACCCATCAGGCCGACGGGTCCATCGACCCACGTAGGGATCGGATCGCGGTCGATCATGGGGTTTTCATAGGCATTGTCGGTGCGCGCCAGCATGGCGGGCACATCAAGCCAATCATAGCGGAATTGATCGAAGTGATGCGCAAAGCTGTCCACATCGACAGGGCGGAACCAGCCTTGTTCCTGCCAGCCGCCCGCATTGTCGCGGGTCACTTCGGCGATCCAGTTGATCAGCGCTGTGCCATCTGCGGCAGGGGCCGAGATCGGATAGATCACCATGCGGTGTTCATGCGTGCCCAGCCCGATAAAGGATGAGTTCGTGCGCATCGGTTTGGCACGGATTGTGCCGCGCCACATGACAGCACCGCCCCAATGGATGGGCGGTTGGTCAGGGTGCATCTGGGCGCGGATGGCCGAGTGGATACCGTCCGCTCCGATAAGCAGCTTGGCTCTAAGGTCGCGTGTCGTGCCGTCGGCATCGCATAGTTCTGCGATCACGCCGTTTTCCGTCGTGCGATAGCCTGTGACCCGCGCGCCGAGGATCACGGCATCGGCCCCCAGCCGTTCCACGACCTTGCGGTACAGCAGCATATGGAATTCACCGCGATGGGCCGCGTATTGCGGCCATTTGTATCCGGCCTCGGTCCCGCGGGGTTCGGCGTAGACCTCCTTGCCGTTCAGCCCCACCAAGGCCCATTCGCGTGGGGGCACGCCAACGGTATCCAGATCGGTGGCCGTGATGCCCAGATCGAAGAGTTCGCGCACGGCGTTGGGTTGAATGTTGATGCCCACGCCCAAAGGCTGCATGACGGGTGCGGCCTCGATCACGCGGCACGACACCCCGATCTGGTGCAGTGTCAGCGCCATGGTCAGCCCGCCGATGCCGCCGCCTGCGATAATGACGTCTGGGTTGGTCATGGGATGATCCTTCTAGCGTGCTGTTTGCGCAAGGCGCAGCAACTCTTGGGGGGCGTGGTGGTGATCTGCCACATGGGCGATCCGCGCCCAAGAGGCTGCGCAAAACAATTGCGCTGTTTCCTGCGCAAAGGCGTGGGCTTGCGGCAGGGGATCGGCGGTTTCGGTCATGTCCGCGCGCCATGTTTGCCAAGCGTCGAGCCGCGCGAGTACCGCTTCTGAGCCTTGCGCGAGCTCAGTGATCAGGTCCGCGAATTCATCTGCGCCGCCACCCGGGCGCAGGCCGCGTGTGGCGATGCTGCGTTCGTGAATGCCGTTTGCCCCTTCGTAGATCGCGCAGATGCGGGCGTCGCGCCAGATTTGGTCAAGCCCGTATTCTGTGAGGTACCCATAGCCGCCCAAGATCTGGATGCCGAGGTCAGCTGCGCGGATGCCTGCCTCGGAGCCGAAGACCTTGCACAGCGGGGTCAGGAAATCGCCAAGCGCAGGGCGGTCGTTGCGCGCAAGTTCTACCAGCGCGATATGGCACATGGCCCGCGCGCCCATGGCAAGCCTGCGCTGTTCGTCCAGCATCCGCTGCACATCGGCATGATGATGCAATTGTGCGGGCGCGCCATCTGCTTGGCGGCCCTGTGTCCGCTCGGCGGCATAGGCGGCAGCAATATCGGCAGCGTGGCTGGCGTGTGCGACCCCTTGCAGCGCCACATCAATACGGGCGTGGTTCATCAGAGTGAACATCGCCTGTAGGCCTTGGCCCTCTGCGCCGATCAGTTCTGCCTCTGCGCCGTCAAAGCGCATCTGGCACGTGGGCGAGGCATGGAGGCCCATTTT
This sequence comes from Yoonia rosea, assembly GCF_900156505.1. NCBI lineage: Bacteria > Pseudomonadati > Pseudomonadota > Alphaproteobacteria > Rhodobacterales > Paracoccaceae > Yoonia > Yoonia rosea. The sequence goes on from NZ_FTPR01000001.1 coordinate 300,460, forward strand.
TTCCTCGATCCGTGTGACGCTGACTTGTGCCTGTGCGGGGCAGAGGTAGAGGGACAGGCCTTTCATTCCGGAATGCGCGGGTCCGCTCCGCGCCAGCACCAGATGCAGGATATTGGCGGACATGTCCTGATCGCCGCCAGAGATGAAGATCTTTTCGCCGGTGATTTTCCAGCCATCGCCCGTGTCTTCCGCACGGCAGCGGATGGCGGAAAGATCAGAACCCGCCTGCGCCTCGGTCAGGCACATGGTCGAGAGTGTGTCGCCTGAGGTGAGTTTCGGTATCCAGTGGTCCTGCTGTGCGGGGCTGCCGTATTTCAGCAAGGTCGTGATCGCGCCGGGCACCAGATTGCAGACCATTTGTAACGCGTGGTTAGCGCCAGAGAAAACCTCGGACACAGCGGCGGCGATCAGCGGGGATGCGTCCATGCCGCCAAAGTGTTCGGGCGCTGTCAGGCCTTGCCAGCCATCGCCCGCAAGCTGTGCATAGGCCGCGCCAAAGCCTTCCGGCATCCGCACGCGGCCATTGACCAATTGGGCGTGTTGCTGGTCGCCAATGGTGTTGAGCGGGGCGATGACGCCTTCGGCGAAGCCTGCGAAATGGCCTAGAATATCGCCTGCAAGCTCGGCGTCCCAGTCATCAAGCCTGTCGGCCTGCGCCACGTGGTTGAGTGAAAAGAGAATGTCTTCGGTGGGGGCTTTGAAGGTAGTCATGGGCGGCCCTATTTCAGCAACACAGGAATTTGTACGGCCCCGCGAAAGCCAAAACCGCGCCAGATGACGGCGTCAGTGTCGGGAATTTCCATGTCGGGGAACCGGTCAAACAGGATCGGCAGCATCACCTTGCCAACAGCGCGACGTGCGACATGCGTGCCTTGGCAGAAATGCGGGCCGTTTCCAAAGGATTGATGGGGGTTCTTGTCACGGTAGACCTGAAACTCCTCGCCGTTGTCATAGAGCTCTTCATCGCGGTTGGCGCTGGCTTGAATGGTCATGACCGTGTCACCCTTGGGGATCAGATAGCCGCGAATTTCCGTGTCTTCGGTGACGAGCCTTGATGAGGCCGAGATCGGTGCAACCCAGCGCACGCCTTCTTCAAAGGCTTTGTCCCAATCGTCGTTGCGCTTGACCTCTTCCAACTGGTCGGGGTTGGTCAGAAGGCCGTAGAGGATGGTGTTGAGCGCATCGCGTGGCTCATTGATCCCGCCCCCGATGGCGATTTTGATGTTGGCGTAGATTTGCGACATCGCGATGGGATCATCGGCGTTGAGCATGACCGAAAAGGCCGAGTTGTTGGGTGCTGCGCGGTGGCGGTCCTGAATGCTGTCAAGCAACGCATCAATCGCGTCATTGGCGCGGTCGCTGCGCGCAAAAGGCGCGTCGCGCCAGCCGAAGTTGCCTGCCCCTTCGATCAGGGCTTGCGACCATTCGAGCATGTCCTCGTCGCTGGCCTCTTCCATCCCCAACAGGATTGCAAGGCCACGCGCGGCGTAGGCACCCGACAGGATCGAAAAGAGGTCAACCACCTCGCCGCGCGGCAGGCGGCCGACATAGTCACGGGCGATTTCCTCGTAACGTGGCATCCAGTCGTTCTGGATCACGCGTGCCGCAAAGGCGGGGGCCATCGCCATGCGTTCGCGGCGGTGTTCCTCGCCGTCCTTGCGCATCAGGGTATGGGCGCGGAAGGCGCGTTTCATGGGGGTGTTTGGGTCGTCCGAGCTGAAGATCTCGGGGTTGTCTTTGACGTATTTGGTATCCGTGGCTTTGGTCAGAAGGGTGCGGCCGGCAGATTTGACGCGCAAGACGGGCGCTTCGGCGCGCAGGCGGCGGTAGATCGGAAATGGGTCGCGGTCCAATTGGTCCAGCGTGATCCGGTCATCGAGCGGTGCTTGCTTTGTCATCGTCGCAACCTTTCCGGCCTGGGGGCCTAAACGGTTTCACCCAGGATCCGCAGGGCGTTTTCCTTAAGGATCAGAGGGCGGACCTCGTCTTTGAACGGAGCATTTTCAAAGTCGGCCAACCAGCGGTCCGGCGTGATCGCGGGCCAGTCGGACCCGAAGAGCATTTTCTTTTTGAGGATCGAATTGGCGTAGCGGACGAACGTCTCGGGGAAGTATTTGGGCGACCAGCCTGACATGTCGTAGTAGACATTGGGCTTGTGCTGGGCGACGGCAAGGCCTTCCTCGGTCCATGGAAAAGACGGGTGCGCCAGCACGATGGGCATGTCGGGGAAGTCGACCGCCACATCATCAAGGTGCATCGGATTGGAATATTTCAGCCGCATTCCCATACCGCCGCGCATGCCGGACCCGACACCGGTCTGCCCGGTGTGGAAAAGCGTGATCGCCCCTTCTTCGGCGCAGGCTTCAAGCACGGCATAGGCGGTGTCGCGATCGTTGGGAAAGAAGCCCTGCATCGTGGGATGGAATTTGAAACCGCGCACGCCGAATTCGCGTACCAGACGGCGGACTTCGCGCGCGCCGGCCTTCCCCTTATGCGGATCAACCGAGGCAAAAGGGATCAGGATGTCATCGTTCTCGGCGCAGAGTTGCGCGACTTCTTCGTTGGAATAGCGCCGGAATCCGGTTTCGCGTTCCGCATCGACGGGAAAGATCACGGCGGCGATATTGCGTTCGCGGTAGTAGTTGGCGGTGTCCTGTACCGTGGGCAACATGCCCTTCGCGCCTGCGGGGTTTTTGAAGTAGGCGGCCATGCCTGCCTGAAATTCATTGTACCCGTCATCGCGATGGTCACAGCAGGGCTCTTCTGCGTGGGTGTGAAAATCAATTGCTTTCACCGAGGCGAAATCGACCATGTAAACCTCCCGCATGACCAGTCTGTGCAAAAAAAGATATACAGCAAAACTGTTAACCTATACAACATTTTTCAGGAATGAGTTTTTACGGAGAGAATGATGCGGTCTTCGGATCTGGATACCTCTGTCACACGCGTTGACCTGGACGGCGATGTTGCGACCATCGTTTTCAACCGTCCTGACAAGCGCAATGCAATGAACGACGCGCTGGTCGATGCGCTTGACGCTTTCTTCTCCAACCCGCCAGAGGGTGTGAATGCCGTTATTCTACGCGGTGAGGGCGGGCATTTCTGTTCCGGTCTTGATCTGGCCGAACATGAAAGCCGCAAACCAATCCCCGGCGTTTACCATTCGCGCAACTGGCACCGTGTGTCCGAGTTGATCGAGTTTGGCGGCTTGCCTGTCATCTCGGTTCTGACTGGTGCGGTGATCGGTGGCGGGCTTGAGATTGCGACATCGACTCATGTGCGGATTGCAGAGCCATCGGTGCGGTTTCAACTGCCCGAAGGGCGGCGCGGTATCTTTGTTGGTGGCGGGGCGACCGTGCGGGTGGGCCGGATTCTCGGTGCTGACCGGATGCGCGAGATGATGTTGACGGGCCGCAGCTATGGCGCCGAAGATGGACTGGCGATGGGGTTGGCCCATTATGCTGTTGAAGAAGGCGAGGGTCTGGCCCTTGCGCAAAAGCTGGCGCGCCGTATCGCGGATAATGCGCCATTTTCAAATTACCTGATGATCAATGCGATTTCGCGCATCGGGGATATGTCGCGCAGTGACGGGCTCTTCACCGAGAGCCTTGCGGCAGCAATGTCTCAGTCATCTGATGGCGCAAAAGAAGGGCTGCGCGCCTTTCTTGAGAAGCGGGAGCCAAAATTTAGGTGACAAAAGGCTGAACTAGCGCGCAGTGTGAAAGACGCATTGCGCACGAACACACAGATAATCTTTGGGAGGAGATATCATGAAGAGAAGAGACTTTCTGAAAACGACGGCAGCCGGCGCACTTGCTGTTGGCGCGGCGCCACATATGGCCTTTGCGCAGGATGCAACCTTGCGGTTCCACCAGTTCCTGCCACCTGTTGCGCCGCTGCCTGCCGCTGCGTTCAAACCGTGGGGTGAGCGGCTTGAGGCCGCTTCGGGTGGCCGTTTGCGCATTCAGCACTTCGACGCAATGGCCCTTGGTGGGCGTCCGCCAGAGCTGCTTGATCAGGCGCGTGACGGTGTTGTCGATATCGCGATGTCTGTTGTGGGCTACACCCCCGGACGTTTCCCGCGGACCGAGGTGTTCGAATTGCCTTTCATCATGAAGGATTCGATTGCCACTTCGTTGGCATTCCAGCAGATGATCGAAGAAGACTTTGCGGAAAGCGAATACGGCGACTTCAAAGTCTTGGCCGGTTGGGTCCACGGACCTGGACTCATCCACTCGGAAGAGCCGATTGCGCGGCTGGAGGATATGGCGGGCAAGACCCTGCGTGGGCCGACCCGTATTATCAACGATCTGCTGTCCGAACTGGGTGCTGAACCTGTGGGCATGCCGTTGCCCGCGATCCCCGAGGCGCTGTCCAAAGGGGTCATCAACGGCACGGTCATTCCGTGGGAAGTGACACCGTCGATCCGTCTGACGGAACTTGTCAGCAACCACACTGCATTCGGTGGGCCAGAGGCGCTCTATACTGCCACGATCATCATGGTGATGAACAAGTCCGCCTACGAGGCGCTTCCGGATGACTTGCGTGAAATCCTCGATGCCGAGAGCGGTGCTGCGATGGCGCAGGCCTTCTCTCAGGTGATGTTCGATTACGACGCGCCGGGTCGCGACATTGCGGTGAATGCGGGCAACAACATCATCACATTGGATGAGGCAGAAGTGGCCCGTTGGAAGGAAGCAGCACAGCCGGTTATCGACAGATGGGTTGCTGAAATGGATGCCAAAGGCATCGACGGTCAGGCACTGATCGACCGCGCGAAACAGCTGATCGACGAGAAAACAGCGATGCTTGCGGGCTAGCAGTTTTGGCGATTGATCCGGGCGCCTGCAAAGACGCCCGGATTTTTGCTGCGCTTGGGAGGGTGCAATGTATCTGATGCTTTCACGAATGGCTGGAGGAGTGGCACGCCTTCTGGCGCTTGCGGGGGGTGCGTTGCTCTTGGCCATTGTGGTGCTGACGGTTGTGTCAATTGCCGGGCGCGCGTTGTTTTCGGCCGGTGTCTGCTGTGGCCCGATCCGTGGAATCTATGACTATACCGAGATTGCCGTCGGGGCCGCGATTTTTGCCTTTTTGCCGTGGTGTCAGTACATGAACTCCCATGCGGCTGTTGATCTGTTCAAATCGACATTGCCCGATATCATGAACCGGTTTCTGAATGTTTTGATTGATGTGGGCATGCTGGTTCTGGCGACGCTGATTGCCCATCGGCTTTGGTTGGGCCTGCTGGATAAACAGCGTTATGGCGAAACCACCCTGATTGCCCAAATTCCTGTCTGGATCGGCTATGCCGCCTGTCTGGTGGGGGCTGTTGGATTTGTGCTTGTTGCCGCATTTTGTGTGATCCGGTCCGCACGCGGCCTGATCCGGAAAAACGCCCAAATGGAGCCCCAGTCATGAGCGATCTTGCGCTGGCCCTGTGGTCGTTTCCAGCCCTTTTGCTTTTGGTGTTTTTGCGGGTTCCGATTGCCTTGTCGATGATGGCTGTGGGCGTCTGCGGATCCTATCTGATTTACGGCACCTCGCTGCCGGTGCTGAATGCGTTCAAGAATGTGACCTATGGGACGTTCTCGAATTATTCGTATTCAATTATTCCGCTGTTTTTGCTGATGGGCCAGTTTGCGACCCTGTCCGGCATGTCGGCCTCGCTGTTCCGCGCGGCCGAAAGTTTTCTCGGGCACCGCCGCGGCGGTGTGGCGATGTCGGCGATCGGTGCCTGTGCCGGTTTTGGCGCGATTTGCGGAAGCTCACTGGCGACCGCCGCCACAATGGGGCAGGTGGCACTGCCAGAGTTGAAGCGCTACGGATATCCCGGATCCTTGGCAACGGGCGCTTTGGCAGCAGGGGGGACCTTGGGGATCCTGATCCCGCCGTCTGTGATCTTGGTGATCTACGCCATTCTGGCCGAGCAAAATATCGAAAAGCTGTTCGTGGCCGCTCTGGTGCCGGGCATTTTGGCTGCACTTGGCTATATCATCGCGATTTCCGTCTGGATGCGCGTGTCGCCCAATTCCGCGATGGTCAAAGACCGCGTGCCGTGGTCCGAGCGTCTGGTCGCGCTGGGCAAGGTCTGGCCTGTCCTGACGATCTTTGTGGTGGTCGTAGGGGGTATCTATATCGGTGTGTTTACGCCCACAGAGGCCGCAGCAGTGGGGGCCGCGGGCACGGGGTTGATCAGTATTTTGTCGGGGCAGATGACGTGGGCGAAACTGGGGCAGGCGATCCTTGCGACCGCCAGTGCCTCGGCGATGATCTATCTGATTATTCTCGGTGCGGGGTTCTACAACAGCTTCTTGGCACTCAGCCAATTGCCACAGGTCGCCGCCGCATGGGTGGGAGAAGCGGGGCTTTCGCCTTGGGTCGTTTTGGCCGTGGTCCTGTTCATGTATCTGATTTTCGGCTGTGTGATGGACAGCCTGTCGATGGTGCTTTTGACGGTGCCGATTATCTATCCGATTATGATCGTGCTGGATTTCGGCATGTCGCCGCAGGATTTCGGGCTGTGGTTCGGTATTCTGGTGCTGATCGTGGTCGAGGTCGGGCTCATCACGCCGCCTGTGGGTCTGAACCTGTTCATTATCAACGGGATGGCCAAAGATACGCCGATCAAAGAAACCTATAAGGGCGCGTTGCCATTCGTGATCACCGATCTGATCCGCGTCGTTATTCTGACGGCGTTTCCGGCGATCACGCTGTGGCTCGTCTGGTTTATCGACAGCTTTTAGACAGCGATGACCACAGGATCATCGCTGTAAAGACGGGCGAGTGTCTCTGCGCGGTTGCTGCGCAGGGCGCGCTGGTTGAGCGAACCTTTTTCGGTCACCTCGCCTTTGTCGAAACTGGGCTGTTCCGTCAGCACAATAATCCGCCGCACGCGACTGGCAGATCCGGTGGCGGCCTTTGCTGCCGCTGCCAGTTTCTCGGACAAGGCGGCGCGGAGCGCGGTCGCATCCATCTGTGCGGCGGCGGGTGACAAAAGCACCATCGCGCCAAGTTGGGCCTGATCTTCACCGGTGATGACCGCGTCACGGATCAACCCGTCCATCGCATCGACCAATCCGGCGCGCACGGCACCGACGGCCACCCATGTGCCGGTTGAGAGCTTGAAGTTTTCCGCGATCCGCCCGTCAAAGAAGAACCCTTTCGAGAAATCATCGGGGTCAGCAGGGCGCAGGGCATCGCCCATGCAGTAGTAGCCCTCATCATCAAAGGCTTTGGCGGTCTGTGCGGCGTCGCCATAATAGCCCGGAAAGATTGTGGGGCCTTTGATGCGTGCCTCAAGCTTGCCGCCATTGGGCACAAGCTTTAGTGCCAGCCCGCGCGAAATCACACCGACATTGCCGGATTTTTCCTGTGGTTCGGTACAGGCCAGCGCGAAGGGTGCAGTTTCGGTCGCGCCCAGCCCTGTGGCCAGCAGCACCTCGTGCCCGGTGGTCGCTCGTCCGGCGGCGCGCAAACGGTCCCACGTGCGCTGGGCCATACCGGCCCCGGCGTAGAACATCATGCCAAGCTTGCCAAAGAAGGTCTGTGCAAGGGCAGGGTCCGTCTCAAGCTGCTCGACCAGCATGTCGTAGCCCATGGGCACGTTGAAGTACCATGTGCAGGAGATTTCGCGCAGGTTGCGCAGGGTTTCATCGAACTTGCCCGGCACGGGCCTTCCATCGTCGATGTAATAGCTGCCGCCATTCGTCATCACGAGATAAAACACCTTGTTGCCCGCCGCGGTGTGGTTCCACGGGCCCCAGTCCAGCACAACGGGCGGTTCTTTGGTCAGGAAGCGGTAGCAATCGCGCACGACGGCCTGCATGGCACAGATCATGCGGTTGGTATTGATCACCGCCTTGGGTGATCCGGTTGACCCTGAGGTGAAGAGGTACTTGACGACCGTATCGGGGGTAAGCGCGGCGCGGGCGGTGTCGGCGGGTGCGGGGTCTGTTTCAAGCAGGCTTTCGAAACTGACGGCCCCGTCGCCGAGGTTGCGCAGATTAATTACCTTGCGGTCGGGCGCGCTGATCGCTTTCAACGCATCCGCAAACTGCGCTCCATCGTCTGCGAAAACGGCGCCCGGATTGAGCAATTCAGCGATATTGCGCAGCTTGGCGTGATCGGTCGAGACCAGCGAATAGGCCGGTGAGAGCGGCGCATAGGGCACGCCCACGTAAGCGCAGGCCATGCCAAGAAGTGCGTGTTCAAGGCTGTTTTCGGACAGCACGAGAAGCGGGCGGTCTGGTCCGAGGCCCATGGCCAGCAGGCCCGCGCCAATCGCTTTGGCTTGCGTACGACCTTCGGCGTAGGCGATATGCCGCCAGTCACCCCCAGCCGCACGCCGGGCAACCCACGTGGTGTCAGGGGTCTCGTCCGCCCATTTGTCAAGATAAGCAGCCAGCAATTGCGGGTGATCCGGTAAATCCCCTTGCTGCCGGATGATCACGGTTCCGTCGTCGCGGCGTTCGTAATCGAAGGTGGGGTTCCAGAAATCGGCGGAGGCAGAGGTTTGTGCCGTCATGGCCTTTGTCTTTCTAGCGTGGTGCCATGCGGATTGCGCCATCCAGACGAATGACCTCTCCGTTGAGCATCGGGTTGCGGGTGATGTGATCGACCATTTCGCCGTATTCGACTGGATCGCCCAGACGGGACGGGAAGGGCACCTGTGCGCCAAGCGAGGCCTGCACCTCCTCTGGTAATTCACGCAGAAGCGGGGTGAGGAAAAGACCCGGTGCAATGCTGCAAACGCGGATGCCCTTGTCGGCCAGATCGCGGGCCATCGGCAGGGTCATGCCCACGATGCCGCCTTTGCTCGCAGAGTAAGCCAACTGCCCGATCTGCCCGTCGTAGGCTGCGACCGAGGCGGTGTTGATGATCACACCACGCGCGCCGTCGCTGTCAATCGGGTCCGCTGCCACCATGCGGGCCGCTGCCTGGCTGGCGCAGTTGAAACTGCCGATCAGGTTCACGCGGATTATGCGGTCAAACATGTCCGGGTCGTGGGCTTCGCCACGTGACACGGTTTTGGCTGCCGCGGCGATGCCTGCGCAATTGACCAGAACGCGGGTCGGGCCATGGGCGGTCTCGGCATTGGCAATTCCGTCAGCAACAGATTGAGGGTCTGAAACATCGACAGCGGCAAATATGCCGCCGATCTTGTCGGCCTGCGCCTGCCCTGCGGTCGTGTTCATATCAAAGATCGTGACCTTCAGCCCGCTTGCCGCAAGCCTTTCAGCGGTTGCGGCGCCAAGCCCCGAGGCCGCACCTGTGACGATTGCGCCATGTCCTGACCAATCTTGCATTATGTGCTCTCCCTATCTGTCAGGCGGATTTTTTTCAAAAGCTTCATCAGCGTGTCTTTGTCCGACGCGGAGAGATCGGCCAAAAGACGATCTTCATGCGCCTGAACTGTCGCCAGAGTATCGTGATAGGCCAACTGCCCATCCGGCGTGGCCACAAGCGCCTGTATGCGCCGGTCATTGGGCACGACGCTGCGCGTTAACAAATTGCGGCGTTCAAGTTCATCAATGATGGCAACCAGGCCCGAACGTTCGATGCCGAGCATCCTAGCCAGGCTGCTTTGGCTGATATTGGGATGGGCGACGACGAGGGACAGGGCGGAAAACGTGCGCGGCGACAGACCGCCTTCGCCAAGTGCGGCGCGAAAATCCTTCTGGATCGCCACATAGGCCCGTTTCATATTGTAGCCAATCAGCGTTTCCAGATCCGGCACGACCCCTGTCGTATCAGTCTCTGTCTGTTTCGCAGCTGCGCGAGGTGCCATAATATGCCTCCGTAGATCTATCGACAGGCATAGCGTATATTGTTAAGTAGGTAAACAGTTTTGCACGCGTGCCGCAGAAAGGATGACTGTGATGGACTTACCCGAACCAAAGCTTGTCTGGGTCACCGATCTGACGGTTCATCTGGACCCGATCCGCGCGATGGGGCAGGGCCGTGCTGGTGCGCGCCGGATCATTCCGATTGTGGGCGGTACGATGGACGGTCCGAAACTGAAGGGCCGGGTTCTGGACGTCGGTGCGGATTGGCAGACCATCTTTGCGGACGGTCTGGCGGAACTGGACACACGCTATGCGCTGGAAACCCATGACGGCGCCACGATCGAGATCGTGAACTACGGGTTTCGCCACGGCCCGCAAGAGGTGATCGCGGCCATTGCGCGTGGTGAGGATGTCGCGCCCGATAGCTATTACATGCGCACCCATGCAAGGCTGGAAACGGGCGATAGCCGCTACGGCTGGGTGAACCGCACGCTCTTTGTCGGGGTCGGCGCGCGCAAAGAGCAAAGCGTGCTGATGCGGCTTTACGCGCTGATGTAGGCCGCACTCTGACCGGATCAGAGGTGCGTTATTGCGCCGGAAGCGCGACCCGCGCATGAACAGCGTCATGGTCCGAGAGCGGGCGTCCGTTGGGATCGAGTGACGCCAGCACACCCTTTGACAGGCAAGTCACCCCACGCCCGCAGATCCAGTCGAGCTTCATTTGGCGCGTCGGGTGCAGTGTGATCAGACTGGGGCGGGTCGTCATCCCGTCGGCCGTGAAGGACCAGTCGTAGCCTCGCGCCTCGGCATTGGCAATGAGGGCCTCATCGCGCCAGTCAAAGTCGGGCGGCATGTGGTTGCCCGTGTTCAGGTCACCGCCGATCACAACCGGCAGACCGGGGGCGAAAGCATCGACTTTTGCCATCAGCAGGTCGAACTGTTTGGCGCGGTGCGCGCCATCCGCGTTGCTTTCAAGGTGGGTCGAGACAACGCATAACGGGCCGTTGATTGTCGGAACGACCGCTGCAATCGCATTGCGCCCACCCACACGGGGCTGGCCTGCATCACCGCCCGCGTCGGGGGTGAACCAATGGCCGTGATCATCAAGGCGGATCAGTGTTACCCTCTCAAAAGGGACTGCGCTGAGGATTGCGTTGCCGTGCCAGCCACGCGCGTTGAAATCATCATCGCAGAACGCTTGCTCGGTCGACCCCCCAAGATCCATCTCATAGAACTCCACCCCGAAGGCATAGGTCATGCCAAGCGCCTGCGCCATATCGGCTGTGGTATGGCGCTGCTTGGTGCGGGCCATGCCGTGATCCATCTCGGACAGCAGAACGATTTGCGGCGCAATACCGGACAGATGGGCGGCGCTGTCTTGCGGAAAGAGGCAGCGTTCGAGGTTCCATGCCACAATGGGAAAAGTACGAGGAAGCTGTTGCGCGCTGGCAGTCCCACCCAGTTGCACCGCGTTGAGGCCCGGCAGACTTGCAAGTAGGGCGCGATGCGCCGCAGAGGTGCGCGGTGCGGCCATGATCCGGGTGCGATCCGCGGCGCTGACGATCTGCAATGTATCCACTGTGGGGGTCATAGGCGTTTGCCGTCGATGGTGTTGAAAACGCAGACAGCATCAGGCCTGACCGACAGGTGCTGCGGGCCAGTTGCCGCTGTAATATCGTTGCTGACAAGCACCGTCACGGAATGCGTGCCAAGCGTGCCGTGCAGCAGCCGGTGCGCGCCAAGCTCTTCGATGATCTGCACGTCCATGGACAGCGGGCCGGTTGCATCAAGGATAAAGTCTTCGGGCCGGATGCCCGCCGTGACTGCGCCTTGTGCCGGTGCGGCGCAGAGCGGCTGGCCGCCCAGCATCACCTGACCGTCCGTCACCTCTGCCGGAAACAGGTTCATCGGTGGTGCCCCCATGAACGCGGCCACAAAGGTGGATGCGGGGTTGTGATAGACCTCGGACGGTGTGCCGATCTGTTCGATCCGGCCCGCGTTCATGACGATGATACGGTCAGCCATCGTCATCGCCTCGACCTGATCGTGGGTGACATAGATCGACGTGACACCAAGACGGCGCTGCAAGGCCTTGATCTCGATCCGCATTTGATTGCGCAGCTTGGCGTCAAGGTTCGACAGGGGTTCGTCAAAGAGAAACAGGGCTGGATCGCGCACAATGGCACGGCCCATGGCCACGCGCTGGCGCTGGCCGCCCGACAACTGGCTTGGCTTGCGATCAAGGTAGTCGCCAAGGTTCAGCAAAGCCGCCGCCTCATCGACTTTCTGCGCGATTGTCTGCTTGGATGTACCGCGGTTCTTCAGGCCGTAACCGATATTCTTGCGCACCGTCATATGTGGATAAAGGGCGTAGTTCTGGAACACCATGGCAATGTCGCGTTCTGCGGGTTCGACGGTGTTCACGACGCGTCCCGCAATCTGCAATTCGCCCGATGTAATGTCCTCGAGCCCGGCCACCATGCGCAAGAGCGTGGACTTGCCGCACCCCGACGGGCCGACAAGGACCGTGAATTCGCCCTCGGCGATCTCAAAGCTGGTGGGGTGTAGCGCCTCAAACCCGTTGGGGTAGGTCTTGCCGATATTTTGAAGTTGCACCTGTGCCATGTGTATTGCCTATTTGTCGGATTCAGTGAGGCCCTTGACGAACCAGCTTTGGAAAAACACCACCACAAGAACCGGTGGAATGACGGCCACGAGGGCCAGAACGTTGGAGCGCCCGAACTCGGGCACCACCGCACCTTCGAAAACCTGCACGATCTGTTTGATACCCCGCACCAGCGTGTACATGTCTTCATCTGTCGTGATCATTGTGGGCCAAAGGTATTGGTTCCAGCCGTAGACGAACATGATGATGAACATGGCCGCGATCATCGTCTGGCTGAGCGGCACGAGGATATCGATGAAGAACTTCACAGGCCCCGCACCGTCGATGCGCGCGGCCTCGACCAGTTCTTCGGGGACAGAGCGGAAAAACTGCCGGAAAAAGAAGGTGGCCGTGGCAGAGGCGATCAGCGGGATGATCAGCCCTTGGTAGGTGTTCAGCATGCCAAGCCATTGCACCACCTCGTAAGAGGGCAGGATGCGGACTTCGAGCGGCAAGAGCAGCGTCGTAAAGATCAGCCAGAAGGCAAATGTGGCAAAGCGCAGACGGAAGTAGACGATGGCATAGGCTGCCATCATCCCGAGGACGATCTTGCCAAAGGCAAAGCCGATGCCAAGGATCATGCTATTCTTGAGCATCGACAGACCGGTGTTTTCACCGGAAAAGCCGGAGGCCTCGAACATGGCTTTGCGAAAATTGTCATCCAGCTGGTCGCCAATGGTCAGTGACGGGCCGGTGCGGATGATTTCGGTGTCCGGCACGGTTGTCATCTGCAACAGCATGAACAGCGGCAGTATCATGAACAGGCTGCCCGCAATGAGAACAGCGTGATCGAGCACGGTCGACAGTTTGAGTTTACGCATTGAACCGGCTCCTATGTATAGTGGATGCGTCTGTCGATCAGACGGAACTGGAAGATCGTAAGCGCCAGCACCAACACCATGAGGATGACCGATTGAGCTGAAGACCCGCCAAGGTCATTGCCGCGAAAGCCATCGACATAGACCTTGTAGACCAGTGTCATGGGGTTGTTGCCCGGCTCTCCTTTTACGACCGTGTCAACGATGCCGAAGGTGTCAAACAGCGAATAGGTGATGTTGATGATCAACAAAAAGAAACCGGTTGGTGCCAGCAGTGGAAAGGTCACGTCCCAGAACCGCCTTGAGGCCGAGCCGTTATCAATCAAAGCGGCCTCGCGCACCGAACGCGGGATCGATTGCAGGCCGGACAGAAAGAAGATGAAGTTCACCGGCACTTGTTTCCAGACCGAGGCAAGGATCATCGAAAAGGCGGTATCGTTGAAGTTGACCCCGACCATGTAATCATGTCCGAAAAACCCGAAGAATTCGGTGAGCGGCCCCCAGCTTTGGTTGAACATGATGACAGCGATAAAGCCCGCCACCGGAGGGGCGACCGCATAAACCCACATCAGCAGGGTCCGGTAGGTCCGCGCGCCGCGCAGCACCTTGTCGGCTTTGACGGCAAGGACCAGGGCGATGGCCAGCGAAAAGAAGGTGACCAGCAATGAAAAGACCACGGTAAAGGACGCGATCCTGCGATACTCGCGACTGCCGAAAAGGTCGATGTAGTTTTGCAAGCCCACGAATGTGGAGCCAAAGCCGAAGGGGTCTTGCAGGTAGAATGAAGACTGCAACGCCACGACCGTCGGCCAATAGAAAAAGACCGCAATGATCACAAGCTGGGGCAGCAAGAGCAGCACAGGTAAAGAGACAGTCGTAAATCCGGCCCGTTTCATGAGAATTCCTTCTGGTACATCAGAACGGCCGCCTGTTCCGGCGGCCGTTCGGGTTTTCAAATCGCTTGGTGCTAGCCTTGGGTCTGCGCGAAACGTGACAGAAGCTGGTTGGCTTCTTCTTCGATCGTGGCAAAGGCGTCCTCGACCGATGTTTCACCGGTCAGGATGCGGCCGTATTCACGGTTCATCACGTCGCGGATCTGCACGTAAAAGCCCATACGGTACCCGCGGGTGTTATCACCTGCGGCAAGTGACAGCTGCTTGATGCCGATTTCAGCGGCAGGCTGCTCTGCGTAGTATCCTTCGGCAGTGGCCAACTCATAGGCGGCTTCGGTGATCGGCACGTAGCCCGTCTCCTTATGCCACAACACCTGTGTTTCAGGTGCTGTCAGGTATTCGAAGAACCGTGCTGTCGCTGCATTTTCCGCATCAGATTTGCCGGACATCGCAAACAGCGCCGCGCCACCGATGAAGGTCTGCTTTGGCTCTGATGTGACGGCTTCCCAGTAGGGCAGGTAGGTTGCGGAAAAATCGAACCCGAGGTCTTTCTGGGCAAGACCGCCGAAGGACCCCGAAGAGCCGAGCCAGATCGCAACCTTACCTTCTTCGAAAGGTGTCTGGTTGTCGCCCCAGCCGGTGCCATACCATTCAAAATAGCCCGCATCCTGCCATTCGGTCAGAGCGGTGAAATGGGCCTTGATGGCATCGTTATTCACGAGGATCTGTGTGTCCAGACCGCCATAGCCGTTGTCGTTTGTGGCGAAGGGCAGGTTGTGGCGGCTGAAGAAGTTCTCGGTGAAGATCCAGGGCAGGTGGGATTGGGCCAGCGGGATATAGCCTGCGGCGGCAAGGGCCGGTGCGGTTGTTTCCTGGAACTCTTCCCAGGTTGCGGGCGGTGCCACGCCCGCCGCTTCGAGCGCATCGACATTGTAATACATGATGGGCGAGGAAGAGTTGAACGGCATGCCGATCATCTTGCCGTCGCTGTCGGCAAAGAAGTAGCGCACGCCGGAAATGTAGTCTTCGATGTCAAAGTCTACGCCGTTGTCGGACAGCAAATCCTGCACAGGGATTGTCGCACCTGTCGCGCCGATGACCGTCGCGGCACCGGCATCGAATACCTGCATAATATGCGGCTGTTCGCCTGCCCGGAAGGCGGCGATCCCAGCGGTGAGGGTTTCTTCATAAGTCCCCTTGAACACAGGCGTCAGCCGGACCTCATCCTGAGAGGCGTTGAAATTCTCGGCGATCTGGTTGACGGTTTCACCAAGAGCACCGCCCATGGCGTGCCAGAGCTCGATCTCGGTCTGCGCTGAGGCAGCTGTGGTCAGCGCAAGTGACATGACAGCGCTGGTAAGCGTAATACGGGACATTTACGTTCCTTCCATTGAACATTGCCGCTGGGGCAAAAAAGACGGTTGTCTGTGGAAGGGGGCGCAAAGACTTGTGTGGCAGCGCCGTCGTCCGGCCAATTGAAACTGCCGCAGCAGGGCCCCCACCCACACTACCACCGCTCCAATGGTTCCCGAAGGTCACGCGCATTTAACAAGCGTGCAAAGTATTTGTGACATCGCAAAAATCGTGGTGTCTGTTCGCCTGCGGATCAATGTCAACTCCGCTCAACATATTGGTTTCGCTGAAATAAGAAGCGCCCGCAGACGGATGTCGCGGGCGCAATGCGTGTCTTTCTCGGGGGATGGTCAGGGTTTGACGGCGAAGAACATCGTCTCACCTGAGTGGTCATCAACGCCGTCATTGTCTGTTGCGACCCACATCGTTCCGTTCTGGGTGATGGCCAGAGCCTCGACCTTGTCGAGAACGTAGCCGCCCGTAGAGGTCAGCGCGGGCAGCAGATCAACAACCAGTTGGGGCTCCAGAACCGCAGGGGTTTCGCCCAGAGGAACCATTGCATCCATCGCGCTCAGCGGCACGCTGGTGATCTGCTTGGTCACGGCACGCGCATCAAGCTGGTTATCGCGCTCGATGAAGTAAACCCTGTCATCATGGGCTGTGATTTCGGACAGTCCCACCCAGCCTGTTGCAGGCACGGTCAGCGGGTAATGGATGACGGACCATTCCTCGCTGTCGAGGTTATATCCCAACACCTTTGCATGGTTTGCCGGATCATCGCGCCATTCGCGCTGGACGGCGATGTAGAGCATATGACCCACCCGTGTGATCCCTTCGAAACCGAAGCGGGCTTCGACGGCAAGCAGTTCATTGGGCAGTGCAATATAGTCTTCAATCGCGCCATCAGATCCGACGCGGTAAATTGCGTGCGGGACAAGACGGTCGGAACGACCTTCGGATGCGATCCAGAAACCGCCCTCACCATCCAGTGTGATGCCTTCCATATCCATCAGCTGGGCCGGTTGGCCTTCGCGCGTGACGCGGATGGCATCGACGATCTGCGCGGGTGTCTGGCTGACGTCGATGTGGAAGATTGTCGGCTGCATTGCGTAAAAGCTGTCGTTGACTGCGTAGATCGTCCCGTCCTCGGCAGCGACCTGACCGGAAATCGCACCCCATCCAGTCAGCGTCTCCATGCCTGCGGATGTCAGATGCGGATAGGCGGCAGACGCGTCCTGATATTCAAAGATCATGACATGGGCGCGCGGGCCTGCGTCGTCAGTCTCGTTGGCAGAGATCAGCAGGTTACGTTCCGGAATTGTCACATAGCCTTCCGGCCCGATGCCCGATGGCAGCAGTTGGGTCAAGACGGGTGCGGCAGGATCGGTGATGTCATAAACACCGACGACCGACGCGCGCTCTGCGCCCACGAACACGTAAGGTGTGCCGCCGAATGTATCAAAGGTCACGCTTTCAGGTTCCACACCCTTGTTGGCTGAACGTTCCTCGGGATAGTGGCCGATCTGGATGATTGCATTTTCGAAATCTATCCCGCTTTCATAAACAAGCGCGCCGTCTTGGCTGAAGATTGTCCAGCCACGCGATCCACCGTCCATGTCGCCCTCGTTGGCCATGGCGAAATGGGTATTGTCGATCCAAGTGATACTGTCGGGTTCGCGCGGGACAGTGATGGTCTGGTCAAACACCAGCGCGCCTTCCTCAATGGTATCGACGCCTTCAAGCGTCACGTGGCCGGCAGAGAAGTGGCTCAGCACCGCGCCCGCAGCGGACAGAACGACAATGTGGTTGTTTTCCTGCAGGGTGACCACAACTTCGTTTTCGGCGTTGATCGAAACAAACTCGGGCTCGGGGTCTTCGGGGGCGATATCGGCCAGACCGGTGATATCGGCGACGCGGGCTGTCGCGCAGTCGATCAGGCCGTCGGCGGTCAGGTCAACCATGAAGACAGAGCCGGCAGGCATCTGGCCGACGCGGCCATCGCCAAGGTCTTCGTCGCGTTCGTTTTCAATCGCGACCGCAAGGAATGACCCGTCCGGCGCGATGCCCACGCTGTCAGGTTGGCCTGGTAGCGTGCAACGGCCGACTTCTTGTTGTGTGGTCATGTCGATTTCGACAAGAAAACCTGATGGTTCAGTGTAGCTGGGAGATGTATTGACACCGGCGAGTGCGTAGCCACCGATCACGGCCACGGATGTGGGTTCGCCTTCGGGGATGAATACGCCAGCGGCAACAGGGTTTGCCGGATCAGTAATGTCGATAAAGCCGATCGATTTGCCGGGGCTGTCTGTGTAGACCAAGGTCATGCCATCTTCTGATGCGGCGATAATCTCGGCAGAGGTCTCTTCTGCTTCGGGCAGGTTGTCTGCGACCATGAAAGAGGCGATGCGGTTGAAGTTCATGTCCTGCGGGAATGCAGGGGCCGCAAGCAGCGTAAGGGCGGACGTCATCGTCAGCGCGCGATAGGTCATTCGTTCTTCCTGTGTGATATCAAATTGACAGGCGAAAAATGACCCATGACCAAGAACGCAAAGTCACAGAAGGACGACAGATTTGTAAAATGATGGCGGAAAGTCGTTTCAGTAAAGTCTTGCTATGTGATCCTAGGGCAGGTCTGCCAATTGCCGAAGGCAGCAGCGCAGGCGATGGTCGATAAGGGCGTTGTCTGGAACGTGGGTAAGATATCTGGGGGATGAACCCTGCGGGGTCTATCTGATCCGACCACCATGTGGTGGCGCGCTGGGCTGTCGCTGACGCAGCAGATATCAAGGCCGCCTTGCGGACGGCAACAGGACGGGACGGGTGACGATGGAGCGCAATCTTGCGCCAAACATCAACGATCCTGACGGGTTCTACGATGCACTGCTCGGCGCGCATAACGGGCTGAGCAAAGACGAAAGCGACGCGTTCAATGCGCGGTTGATCCTCATTCTGGCCAACCATGTGGGCGACAGAAGCATTCTACGGGCCGCGTTGGAATTCGCGAAATAGCGCGGCCAAATCCTCGGTCATCTTGGCGGTGCAGCAGTCGCGTCCAGAGTGTTTCGGACTGTCGGGATTTCGCCAAGGCGAGGCGCATGCCAATTGCAATGCGAAGCGATCAATCGGCGGAGTCGCGGATTTCAAGGATCGTTGTTTCGGATAGTTTCTGGATCAGGGTCTGCTCCACCTCGGCCATCACTTTGGACACACGATCATGCAGCACATGTTCGACGTTGCAACTGTGCGCGGTATCGTCAGTTTTTGGTGCGGCCAGACGCTCATCAAGGGCAAGATAAACATCCGCAAGCGTGATTTCTTGGGGCGGGCGTGCAAGGCGCCAGCCACCGGAATGCCCTGCTTCTGACACCAAAAGCCCGGCCTGCCGCAAACTCCCCAGAACCCTGCGCACAACGACAGGGTTTGTGCCGGCATGTGCGGCAATATCGGCGGATTTGCGCAGGTTGTCAGGTGCATGCGCCATATGGCTGAGCGTGTGCAAGGCAAGTGACAGGCGGCTGTTGCGTTTCACAAGAGGGACTCCCGATATACGACCATTCACGTAACAATATGAGTTGCGGGAATCGCGTAACTTCTCTAGTTACGGGAATCAACGCCCACATTGCAAGGAAGCCAGCCATGAACCAAGACCGTCTCCCCGTCACAGTCCTGTCAGGCTTCTTGGGTGCTGGCAAGACAACGCTGCTGAACCGCGTCCTGAACAATCGCGAGGGGCGGCGCGTTGCGGTGATCGTAAACGATATGTCCGAGGTGAACATCGACGCCGATCTGGTGCGCGCCGATGGTGCGCTGTCGCGCACCGATGAGACGCTGGTCGAGATGTCGAACGGCTGCATCTGCTGCACGCTGCGCGACGATCTCTTGCAAGAGGTGCGCCGCCTCGCAGCTATGGGGCGCTTTGACTATCTGCTGATCGAGTCCACCGGTATCTCTGAACCCTTGCCTGTCGCGGCCACCTTCGATTTCCGTGACGCGGCGGGGCAATGCCTGTCGGATGTGGCGCGGCTTGATACGATGGTGACGGTTGTCGATGCGGTGAACCTGTTGCGTGACTATGCCAGCCACGATTTCCTGCGTGACCGCGGTGAGACGTTGGGCGCGGAGGACGACCGGACGCTGGTAAACCTGCTGGTCGAGCAGATCGAGTTTGCCGATGTGGTGATCCTGAACAAGATCAGTGATGCCGGACCTGAGCGGACGGATGCCGCGCGCAAGATCATCCGCAGCCTGAACGCCGATGCACGTATCATCGAAACAAACCATGCCGACGTCGCAGCGGACGCGATCCTTGATACGGGTCTTTTTGATTTCGAAAAGGCGCATGAACATCCGATGTGGGCCAAGGAGCTTTACGGATTTGCCGACCATGTGCCGGAAACCGAGGAATACGGCGTTTCATCCTACGTCTACCGTGCCCGCCAACCCTTTGCGCCTGAAGGCATCCTCGCCGTTCTGAACGGCGATTTGCCCGGGGTCATCCGTGCCAAGGGCCATTTCTGGATCGCGACGCGGCCCGATTGGGTGGCCGAATTCTCGCTTGCGGGTGCGCTCTCGTCGGTCAAGCCGCTTGGCACATGGTGGGCGGCTGTGCCCCGCGACCGTTGGCCCGACGATGACGGCGCACGGGCCTATGCAGCACAACATTGGTCCGAGCCTTGGGGTGACCGGCGGCAGGAGATTGTTTTCATCGGTGCGGGTATCGACTGGTCTGCGATCCGGGCACGGCTGGACGCCTGTCTGGTGCCCGAGACTGTGGCGACCGGTCCTGACAGGCTGCCCGATCTGCCCGATCCTTTCCCGCTCTGGCGGCGGACGGACGGACCATGACCGGCAATCTCGGCGAAACGGGTCTGAAGCGGAAAAGGCGCAGGCATGATCCGATGCAGGCCTATGACGCCCTGCCGCCTGCATTGCGGGGGTGGCTGGCGGATGCCGCCTTGCCATGGTCGCCCGTGTCATGCCGCCGCATCTGGCAGCGCGCCCGTGCGCGGGGTGAACCGATCGAGGCCGTTCTGGCGCGCCTTGAGCGCGCGCAGGCGCAAACACTTGCCAAAGATCCGATCTGGCGTGCCTCTCGGGCGGGGCAAGAGCGCGGTTGCAACCGGATCACGCAACTTGATTGGAAGCCGTGACCGCGCGGGTCTTTTGCAAAAACCGCTAACGCCCTTCGATCTGGATCGAGAAACTGCGCCGCGCGCCTGCTGGCGGGGTCGGAAAGGGGCCTGCGCCGCGCACCAGTTGCAGCGCTGCCTGATCCAAGGCGTCCGAGCCTGAAGGGTGCGCCAATGACACCGAGGCCAATCCGCCCTGTGGGCCGATGCTAAAGGATACAACAGCGGCGCCACGCGCGCGCACACGCGGTTTACCCGCCCGTGACAGGATCCGCATGACCAGACCGGGGTAGTCGCTCGCCGCGGCATTTCCCGCAGCCTGCTGACGCCCGCCAGGGCCGCTTTGTTGCGCGATGGCGTCCTGATTTCCCGATGCTTCACCCGCCTGCGCGTTGCGATCTGCATTTCCTGGCGCGGGTCTTGCTGGTGGTCGCTGGCGGGGCGCCGCCGCCTGCACGGGCGTCTGTGTCTCCACAAAATCTGCGCGGCGGGCTTGGGGGCGCAGTGAGCGTGCCACAGCAAGGCTATCAGCGGCTTCTGCCGCGATCCGTGCCGGTTGCGGTTGAACCGCTTCGGGCGTTGCGGAGGCGGTATCTTGCATCGCTGGCAAGGCTTGCGTGGGTGCCATGCGCGCGGGCGTTTCGCTTGCGGCAGTCGCGGTCACGTGTTCGGGGGCCACTGTCTCTGCTTCGACTGGCTTGGCCTGATCGGCCGTCTTTGCAGGTGGTGTCTCAGTCGGCGGCGTTTCTTGGGCCGCTTCCGGACGCGCGGGGCTCAAGGTGCCAGCCGCCATGTCCGCAAACGCGCTGCCGAGCCGGACCTCGGCGGCACCTCCGCCCCCCTCGGTCTGTGGCGTTTCCTGTGCAACAAGTGTGAGGGCCAGCGCGCTATGTGCAACAAGGGCCAGAGACAGGGCGACGAACTTGGCTGAACCGGCGTGGCGCATTATTCCAACCCCTGTTCGGTCACAATCACCACGCGGTCCGCGCCCGCCGCGCGCAAGGCGCGGCCTTGGGCGACAAGCGTGGCCGCAGGCAGATCACGGTCCGGGATGATCCGCACGTTTGCGCGTGCGGATTCGGGAAGATCGGCGAGAAAGTCCGCAGCCGAGGCGATAGCGACACCGCCATAGGTCATGCGCCCATCCGCATGCAGAACCAGCGCGTCGGCGGGTGCGGAACTCGCAAGATCAGCGGTCCTGACAAGCCGCAGGTCTTTGTCCAGCGGCTTGGCCAGCGTGCCTGCAACGAGAAAGAAAATCAGCATCAGGAAGACGATATTGATCAGCGCGATGGTCGGTTCGCGTTCGCTTCGGGTGCGGCGCCGTCTCATGTCGCCTCCAGAACCGTCACCGTGATGTGCGGGATCGCGCGGAGAGCCACAAGCAGGTCTGTGAGCCGTTGTGCCGTCACATCAGTGCCGGTCGAGACCAGCACCCCAAGGGGGGTATCACCGGTCCTGTGCGCGGCCAATGCCGAGGGCAAGCGATCAAGAGCCGTTTCCGCGCCGTTCAGACGTAACGATACTGTGGCCAGTGATACAAAGACCGGACGTTCGGCGGATGCGGTACCACCAGAGCGGCCCACGGCAAATTCGACTTCGGAAAAGCGGGTGAAGGTTGAGGACAGCATGAAAAACAGAAGCAGCAGGAAGATGACATCAATCAGGGATGTCATCGACAGCCTGCGCCTGCGTCGCATGTTACGCATGGGCGGGCGCCCCTTGGAGGTGCGTGACTTTACGCACACCAGAAGGCGACAGCACTGTATGCAGGGCCTTTTGCGCCAGCACGCGGTCTGCATCCATACGCGCCTCGAACCAGCTCAGCATGACTGAAGTGGGCATGGCGACGGCAAGGCCTGCGGCAGTGGTTAACAGGGCCACCCAGATACCACCTGCGAGGATCGCGGGGTCGACTTGGCTCCCTGCCTGCTGAAGCGCCTGAAACGCAGAAATCATGCCCAGAACTGTTCCGAACAATCCCAGCAGTGGCGCAAGCTGTGCGACGGAATCGAGAAACCTGAAGCCGCTTTCCAGTCGGGCAAAACGCGCTTCGGCCTCTGCTTCGAGGCGGGCTGCATCTGTCTGACCGTCAAGCGCCATGGTCACAAGCGGGACAAGGTAGCTGCGGGACCGCGAGAGGTGATCACGCGCGGCTGTTCTGTCGCCGGTATCCCAGGCTGCGATGGCATCCTGCAGCGCCTTGTGGCGTCCGACACCTGCCGCCGTGAATTGCCAGAGTTTGAACAGAACCACCGCCAGCACGAGCACCGAAAGTGCGCAAAGCAGCAGGACGACCGGCCCGCCGAGTGCAGCGATGCGCTGGATACTTTCCTGAAGGGCGATAATCATCCCAGCACCTCGACATCGGTGCGGCTGTTGAGTGCGAGCCCGTCGCTGCAAGCACCTGCAGGCAGATTGTCTCCGGCGCAGGTTTCGGCGCCGTTGATCAGAAGGCTTCCCAATGATGCACAAGCAAGACCGGGCACTACGAATTGCCGCACGCGGGGCCGCGCCGCGGGCAGGGCGCCGAAATCAAAAAGTGTGAGCCGGTTAACACGTCCTTGCGTGTCAAAAAGCACCGCCTCATAGACCGCTTGCCCGATATCATGGCCATGCCCGTTCTGGACAAGAAAACTGATCCGGCAGGCGTCTTCGACAGGCTCTACGGCATTGAGTTCGATAGAGATATGCGCGCCCGGCGCCTCTTGGGCGAGGGCAGGCGCCGCCGATAAACAGGCCGCCAGAATAACAGCTGCACGCACTGATTTGAATTTGGACATTTTTCCAGCCTTCGATTTCCCGATGGGTCATCTGGCTGGGGTTGCGCGCCCTTGCTGGATGGCGCTTTGTTACCATCCAGCAGGTGCGTGTTCAATACCTGATTAAATTAGTATGTCATTTTCACAAAGGCGTCGCGCGCTGATCGTCCAGCTTGCGTCAGGCCAGATGCGACCGCAGCATCCAGGCGAATTTCTCATGCACCTGACCGCGCGCAATGCAGAGATCTTCGGTCAGTGTGTCACCATGATCTGCGGCAAGCTCGCCTGCACCGGCAATCGTTTCGGCCAGTGTTTCCTGCGCTTCCTTCATGAGCCGGATCATCTCTTCGGCCGTAGGCACACCATCAACTTCCGCGACTTTGGAGCGTTTCAACATCCCGGCGAGCGTGCCTTCGGCATGGGCGTCAAGCGCCTTGATCCGTTCGGCCAGATCGTCCTGTGCGACGAAGTGATCTTCGTAAATCTTCTGGAAAAGATCGTGCAACGGCCCGAAAGCCATGCCGGTCACGTTCCAATGGAAATTCTGTGCCAGCATCGTGGTCACGGCGGTTTCCGCGACGCATTGATTGAGTGCCGTGGCAATCTGTGTCGTTGCGTCGGTCGAAAGAGTTTGGGCGGTCTGGGTCAAGGGTGCCTCCTGCATCAAAAAGGGATTCAGTGCTGGCTGGCGATTAGCTGGCTTGCACGCCTTTGATATAGGGTGAAACGACGTCGGGCAAGCGGTTTTAGAATGATTCTAAATACGACTAAAATTGTCAACTACATTGCGCAGAAGAAACACCAGATTTCTTTGCGCGTGTTTCGGAACGCGCGAGTTCAAAAGGAACGCGGCGCTGGCGTCATCGCCGTTCTTGAGGCTGCGGGCCAATGCGATCAGCCACTTTTCGTCAAACGAGGTTTCCTGCTCTCCGACGCGATAAAAGGCGGGTCGGTGTTTCAAAGCCTGCGACAGGCAGCGCACGAGCACTTCGGCGGCGGCGTGCTGCGCGACATTGCGGTTTGTAGACAGGGCGGCGCAGGCACCGAAAATCTCGATATGCCCCTTGCACCGATTGCTGCGCGCGACATCGCGCAAGTGGTCCAGCAAGCTGTTCGAAGAACACTTAGCGTCCGGCGTCGCTACGCGGTCGTATGAAGTCTGGTAAACGGCTGCGGTCATCGGGTCTCGGTTCTTGTTCTTGGGTCTTTCATGACGGGGGAGTTTCAGGCGGCCTTCCCGCCATCCAGCATCGTCAGCGTGACCTTTTCCTTCCGGCAGCGTTTTTCATACGCCTGTTCCCAGTGGTTGTAGCGCCCCATGACGGCCTGTTGGGCGACGACAAGTGCGACAAAGGCCTCGCGGTGTTTGTTCTTTTTCAAAGCCTTGAATGTCGATTTCTGCGCTTTGGTCATAGAACATCCGATGCAATGGCCTTCACGTTTGAATTTGCAGACGCTGATGCAGGGGCTAGGGATCTTTGGCATGATAAGCTCGCTGGATGTGTGGGCAGGGTGCCCGTTCTGGCTGGGGCGTGTTGTTCAGTGCAGGGTACGGTCTTCGGGTTTGTGTCGGGGCAGGGATGAGGCCGGCGCTGTTTGCACCATGCGCTGCATTGCGAGGCCGACCCGCGCCGCCATAAGGGCAACCGGTTCGGCATGGCGCGCAGGGACAATCAGACTTGCGATCATTGCAGCCTCGGCAAGATCACCGCGCGCGGCTTCGCGGACCAGAGTTTGCAGGATCGCTTCGTCAGAACCGATGCAAGTGCACCCAAGCCCGTGCCGGACAAGCGGCCTGCGTGCAAACCTGCATAGATCGGACAGCAGGCACTCGAAATTGCGCAACTCGGCGAGGCCCTCAACGGTGCCAAAATTCTGCGCAAAACCATTCCAGACTTCGGTCTGGCTATCGGCGCCAGCCATCCAGAACCGGACCGACATGATCAGTTCGGCTTCCCAAGGTGCGACATCAGTCAGTTGACCGACCACACTGGCGCCTTTGGTGTGTGCGGTGCCTGTCATTTGGTCAGGATCAGCTTGCCCGCACGCGTGATGCGCAGGGTGTAGGTCTGGCCATCCAGCACGATGTCGGCCTTAAGGCCGTTGCGGATCAGATCACGTGCGTCGTAGGTGTCCGTTTCAGAGGTCCTGTCGACGGAGGCGGGGCGGGGCAGATTTTGCATCAGAGTCATTGACCCTCTCCTGTCGGCCGCATGCGATCGCGTTGCAGGTCGATCAGATGCTCAAGCGCAAACCCTTCGATCTGGGCGCTATCGGCTCCGGATTGCACGATTTCACGCCATGTAGAGCTGGCAGTTTCAGGCTTCTGGCTGGTTGCCCGGGAGACGGGTGTCATTGCGATTTCATCCTTATAGTTGACATCCGGGCTGCCGTTCGCGGTGGCTTGGACGGGCATCGAACGATGCCTTGCGGTATTCTGACTAAATAAGTCAGGTTATACACTATGCCTACAGTAATCCGACAGTTTTAGTCAAGAACATAGATGTGCCTAAACGGCTGCGGGGTTTCAGGCGTCATGCGCTTTGTAGTGCGTCGATTTTCTGGATTGCGGTGAACCCCTCAAAACGTGGCGCGCCCTCATGCAGCTTGCGGCTTTGACCCGCGCGGGCGTGTGAGGCGCGGAATTCTGCGCTGGTTGTCCATGCGCGGAAATGCGCCTCTGATTGCCATGTGGTATGCGAGGCATAGAGGATTTTGCCATCGTCCTCGGGGCCTTTCAGCATGTGGAAGGACACGAAACCGTCCATGTCCTGCAATTTGCTTTCCCGGGTAAGCCAAAGCTCTTCGAATTCAGCGGCATTTTCCAAGGGTACAGTGAAACGGTTCATCGCAAGGTACATCTATTTCTCCTTAGTTGGATGTCAGGGATTTGCAGGGATCGTCGCGTTCAGCGGGTGGGACGATGCGGACCTCGTCAAAAGGTACGCCTGCGCCGTCGTCTTCGATAAAGCCGATCGCAAAGGTTATCACGTCAGGGGCCGCCGTGGCGATCTTGGCTGGGACGCCCCAATCGGTGCGGGCGTGGCCGTTTCCGGCAATCACGGCGACGGGTGGTCCATAGGTTTCGAGCGCTTCAAGTGCGGCGCGGGCAAAAACAGCATCGCGGTAGCGCTGCACGGTAACCATACCCGCCATCATCGCAAACGGCATGGCTTCGCAATGCGCCTCGAATTGCAGTTGCATGCGTGCCTCTTGCTGGCTGTCCGGCAAAGGCTCATCCAGACCGAAACGCGCGGCGTCTTCACCGAAAAGGGCAGCGGCACCATCACTGTAGACACTCTGGATCGCGTCGCGCGGGGCTGCAGCACCGACGATGCGCGCATGCCCCATGGCTTCAAAGACCGGCGCATAGATCGGGAAATTACCCCAACCGCTCGCTTCCCATGCGGCGGCGATCTGGGTCCGGTCGGCGTCGGCACGCGCGGCTTGCTCTGCGGTCAGCATCTCGAACACGACCGCGGTGGGCCGCAGGTCCTGCAGGGCGGCGGCTTGCCCCAGATGTGCATCAGGGTTGTCATGGACCTCGCCAAGAATGACGATATCGGCAACAGGTTCGGCCGCGGCAGGCAGGGCAAGCACCAATAATAGAGCGGTCAATCGCATGTGGGGTCCTTTCAGGCAGATGCCGCGTGAGGCAGCACAAAGGGGATGCCGGCGGGCGGTGGGGCCGAGACGCGCAAAGCGCAGCCGTAGGCGTCCGACAGTATCTCATCTGTCAGTACCTCTTGCGGCCGTCCGAAGGCCATGCGTTTGCCTGTCGCAAGCAGCGCGACACGGTCGGCATAAAGCGCTGTCAGGTTCAGATCATGCATCACCGCGATGACGCCACCACCCGCGCGGGCAAACCCGCGTGCGATGTCCATCACTTGGAGCTGGTGCGCGATATCGAGACTGGAAACCGGCTCATCCAGCAAGAGCCAGCGTGGTTGACCGTTCTCGAAAGGGGCCCAGACCTGCGCCAGAACACGGGCAAGCATGACCCGTTGCGCTTCGCCGCCGGACAATTCCTGAAAGGTCCGGTCGGCGTAATGCGCGAGGCCGACGCGTGCCAGCGCCTGCATCGGCACCTCGGCTCTGTCTCCTGCCGTGCCAGATTGCAGGCCCAGCCGGACCACCTCCATGACCGTAAACGGAAACGCAAGACGCGACGCCTGGGGGAGGACAGCACGTTGTGCTGCAAGTTGCCAAGGCTTCATGCCGCGTATGTCCTGCCCGTTCAAGCTGACCGCACCGCGATAGGGCAGAGAGGCCGTGATCGCCCCGAGCAAGGTGGATTTGCCAGAGCCGTTGGGGCCAACGATGGCGGTCACTTCTCCGGGGAGGGCGGTCAGGCTCACGCCGCGCAGCGCCTCGCGCTTGCCGTATGAGACGCGGATATCTTCGGCAATCAGGCTCATAGTTCCACCAATCCGCGACGTTTGAGCAGGATCCACAAAAAGACCGGTGCGCCAAGGACGGCTGTCACGATCCCGATGGGCAGTTCTGCGGGGGCAATGACCACGCGCGCGATGACATCGGCGAGGATCAGCAGGGTCGCCCCCAGAAGCGCTGAATTCAGTAGCAGCGTCCGGTGATCCGGACCGGCGGCAAGACGCAGCAGATGCGGCACCACGATCCCGATAAACCCGATCCCGCCCGAAACAGCGACCGCCGCACCGGTGGCACCGGCGACGGCAAGGATGGCGATGGATTTCATGCGCTGCACATTGATGCCGATATGGGCAGCGGTCGCTTCGCCCAGGGCCAGCCCGTTAAGCCCGCGCCCCAGCATCATTGCCGTGCCGAGAGAAAGCAGGATCAAAGGCGCGGCGGACAGCACCTTGGCCCAGCTCGCACCCGCAAGCGAGCCAAGACCCCAGAAGGTCAGATCGCGCAGTTGTCTGTCATCGGCGATATAGACGAGGATACCCGACAAGGCCCCTGCCAGTGCGCCAAGCGCGATGCCCGCCAGAAGCATTGTGGCCACAGATGTGCGCCCGCCCCGCGTCGAGACGCGGTAGAGCAGGATGGTCGAGCCCCAGCCACCCAGAAAGGCGGCAAAGGGCACAAGGTGGTTGCCTGCGCGGTCGATTATCCAGCCGGGCAAGAGTGCGCCCAGCACGATGGCAAGGATCGCACCCAGCCCCGCACCGGCCCCCACGCCAACGATGCCCGGATCGGCCAACGGGTTGCGGAACAGACCTTGCATCGCAGCCCCTGATACGGCCAAACCTGCACCGACCAGTATACCCATGGCAAGCCGGGGCAGGCGGATGTCAAACAGCACCACGCGTTCGATCTGGCTCAGCGTCTCACCCTGCGCCAGTTTTGCCAGCACGGATGACAGGGTGACGTCTGTCGCGCCAACCTGCAGGTTCACAAGACAGGCCAGCCCCAAAGCAACCGCAAGAATCCAATGCAAGGCGCGGGCGTGGTTCAACCGGTCGCGCGGGGCGACCGCGATATCCGATACGACAGTCACCGGTCAGGTTCCCTTTGCATAAAGCGCGTCGTTCAGCATCTGCACGGCCTGCGCTGTGCGCGGCCCGAAGCCCAGCATCAGCAGGCCATCCATCCGCACGATCGAACGCGTTTGCGCGGCGGGCGTCAACTGGACCGCAGGCATGGCGAACAATTCGTCATCCGCCAACCCATGATCGCCGCCCCTGTCCATCATCAGGATCACATCGGGTGCGGCCAGCCCGACCGCTTCATCGGTGATCTGTTTGTAGCCTTCGTAATCGGAGACCGCATTCACACCCCCCGCCATGCGGATCAGCGCGTCCGCTGCCGTGCCTGTACCAGAGGCATTGATCTTGCCGCCCTGCGTGGACAGCACAAAAAGCACGCGCTTCTTGTCACCCTCAGGGCGTTCAGCGTCCGCAAGCGCCGCCACGAGATCGGCCTCAACTTCGGCCATTAATCCGGCAGCGTGTTCCGGCACACCAAGTGTCTCGCCCACGATCTCGATCTTTCGCAGGATGCCTGCAACGCTCAGGGCGTCGGGCACTTCGACAAGGGCGACATTCGCCGCACGGATCACATCGAGCGCCTCTGGGGGGCCAGCGCCTTCCTCGGTCAGGATCAGTGACGGCCCGACCGAGAGTACACCCTCAGGCGAGAGGGCGCGCATGTAACCCACATCGGGCAGGTCGGCGACACTGGGTGGATAACTGGACGTTGTGTCGCGCGCCTTGAGGCGGTGCGCCTGACCAAGGGCTGCAATGATTTCGGTGACTGAACCGCCGATTGATAGCACATCGGCCGATGCCTGCGGCGTATCTGCGCTTTGTTCGGCGTTGACAGCTATGGCAAGAAACGTGCTGCACAAAGCGGCGCATATTCCTGTCCGGAAGGCGGTTTTACGAGGCCAGTGTCTCATGCGGGCACCTCTACAAGCGTTGAAAGGCAATCCACGATCTGGCCCCATTCTGCGCGCGAGTCGCGTCCCTCCTTGCCGACGCCGAACACCTGAAAAATCATGCCGCCTTCAGCATCGAAGGCTTCGACAGATACGGCAGGTCCGCGTTGCGTGGGTTTGTGCACGGCCCAGACCTCGGCCACCTTATCGAGACGCAGGTGCAGGTTGAACCCGGGATCCATGACGTTCTGCCAAGGCCCCATCGGTTTCAGGCTATGGATCTTACCGGTGTGGATCTGGATGCAGCCACGGTTTCCGACAAAGACCATCACCTCGATCCCGGCATCACGCACCGCCTGAAGCATCGTATCAGCGGCCTTGGGGGCAAGCTGGCGCACCCAAGGTGCACCGGCAATCCGGTAGGCCCCGAGCCGGTTCATCTTGAGTTTGGCACACAGGCGCAGGAATTGGTGCGTATCCGTCAGCTTTGCCCACTCTGTCCGCAGGATGTCGGCTTTGTCGGCGCGCGATTTCGGGCCCTCGACGGGCGCGCGCGCGGCGACCACCTGACTGTCCGACTGATCAGCGACGGCCAGATCGGCGACGATTGCGGGCCATGCCGCGTGGTGCGATCCCTCGCGCAGGTGGATTTTGTGCACCGCATCGCCTGCTGCATCGAAAATCTGCAAAGAGCGGCGCAGCCCCTGCGCGGTTTCTGTTTCGACGGCAAACGCATGCACCCAATGTGACGGAAAGATGCGCAGGTCCACATTCTCGGTCAGGGTCATCGCCGCATGATCGCCACGGTGGTAGTTGCCGTATTCGCCCACTTTTTCATGTACGCAGGCATCGACGCGCGTGAGCGCCATGACTTCGCCCAAGGCTTCGGCTGCGGGGATGATCCGGTCGGGGTGGGCCGCGATTCGGGTGGTGCCATGGCCGATGCCGGCCGCAACGAGTTGCGCCTCGGTAATGCCTTGGGCGTCTGCCGCATCGCGTGCGCGCAATTTCGGGTTTTCCGCAAGAAAAGTGCGAATATCGGAAGGATTGGCAGCGCTATGCTGTGTCATGGGCGTCCTCGGATGTTTGTTTATGGTCCGATGGCTGCGCCCGAAAGACGTGGTGCGTGGCTGTCTAAGTACTTGACTGTTTTAGTTGGATAAGATTAATGCTGCAACCCATTGCGGTACCTCGTAGCGCAAAATCATTCAAACTGCCGCGCCAGCCTTCGCGAGCTTCGGCCTGAAACACACGAAGGATGGCGCAATGCTTACCTCTTTGATGCGCGGCACGACCGCGCTCGTCTGCTTGTCGCTGGCCATGCCAGCCACGGCACAAGACAGTGATCCCGGCTTTCTGGGGACGCTTATCCTCACCGGCGGTAAACGCGATCTCAGCTTTGGCACCGCGCTGTCGCGGACGGTTGTTGGCGAAAATGAGATCATGGACCGACAAGCCAGCACGGTCGCACAACTGATCGACAGCGTGCCGGGTGTCACCCTAGTGAACGGCACGACGCCGCAAGGGTCGGGTATCAATATCCGCGGGTTCGGCGCGAACACGACATTCGGTTCGGATCAGAAAATCGCGATCCAGATCGACGGTGCCTCGGTCGGCTCGGAAGAGCTTTACCGTATCGGCACACAGCTTTTCACCGATCCGCTGCTCTATCGCGAAGTCGAGGTGTTGCGCGGCACCATCGGCAGCTTTGCCTATGGGTCCGGCATCGTTGGTGGCGTTGTGAAACTGGAAACAAAGGACGCCTCGGACTTTACCGGCGGTGTTCCTGGATTTGGGGGCGCCCAGACCCTGTCGTTCGGCTCAAACGGCAGCGCATGGGTCAGTTCGACCAACCTTGCATGGATGCCGACGGAAGGTGCCGAGTTTCTGCTGAATTATACCTTGCGCGATCAGGACGACCTCAAGGCAGGTGACGGGACGACGATTGGCAACAGCGGCTTCCGCACGCCTTCGTTCCTCGCGAAGGGCACATTCACTTTCGGGCAGGACGACGCACACTCCCTGATGTTCAGCCATTCCAGTACGGTCGCAGACGACAAGGATGTCCCCTATGACCAATTCGTGACGACGGCGGATTCCTTTGGTCGCGTAGACCGCCTGACCGAAACGACACAGACAGCTGTCGAGTATCGTTTTAACCCGGTCACGGATCTCGTCGATCTGCGCGCCAATCTCTCTTATGCCGATCAGGCAATCGACTCAGACTACATTCCCGGGTCCTCGCCTTTGGAAGGGACGCCGAGCTTCCCGTTCCTACTCGAAACGGTAAATGCCGACCAACGCTATGAAACGGCCAAGCTGACGGTGACAAACCGCGCCCTGTTTGACACCGGCGCAATCGCGCACGACATGCTTGCAGGGGTCGAGGCGCAGCGACGGATCCGTGCCGATAACACGGCCGGTAGTGCGCCGGGTGGCACAAACGATCGTTTTGCCCTGTTTGTTGTTGATGAAATGAGCATGGGACAATTCACGGTGACACCGGCCATGCGTTATGAAAGCTCCAGTATTGAAAGCGAAAACGACCTCGCAGGTGTTCCCGATACCTATGAAAAAGACGCTCTGATGGGTGGTCTGGCTCTGGCGTATGATTTTGGCGTGGGGCTCTCTGTCTTTGGCTCGGCGGCCTATACCGAAGGTCTGCCGATCATTGATGATCTGGGGACCAGCGACACCGCACAGCGGCGGATCGGCATGTCTGAGAAATCCAACACATTCGAGCTTGGGGCCGAATACACAAGCACAGACGTCTTTGCCAATGGTGACACCTTTACCATGCGCGGCAATCTCTATCGGACCGAACTGAGCGACATCACCAGCTACACGGTGGCCGGTTCAACGGCGACTGAACTGGACCGCGTTGAATCCAGCGGGATTGAACTGGAAGCCTCTTATGGCACGGCAAGCGGCTTTTACGCTGATTTTGCCGGACATATCGGTGAGGGTACTGAATTCAACCCCGATGGCACCGATGCAACATGGCGCAACACGCCGTCGGACCGGGCACAGGTGACGCTGGGCAGAAAATGGGAAGAGCGCCTCGATCTGAGCTGGGAACTCATTCATGCGGTTGATCGCCGCGATGCCCTTGGCGATGATCTGCCCGACAGCACTGTGCATAACCTGCGTGCAACATGGACCCCGCAAGCCGAAGGATGGCTTGATGGAAGCGAAGTGCGCTTCGGTGTCGAGAACGCGCTCGATACCGATTACGTGGGACATCTGTCTTCCCCCAGCCGGAAGGCGCCGGGCCGGTCGTTCAACGTGTCGTTCACGAAAAGCTTCTAAACGCGCAGAGGGCCTTGGCCCGACCTGTCAGCAAGTCATAGCGCGCGCACTGCGAAAAGCGTGCCGCACCCATGACCTGCTGACAGGCCTGAATGGACGAGTGTATCGCAACCTTGCCTTTGGTTGGTGCCGTTATTGCAGCCGCAGCATGGCCTCGCATATGCGGCAGCCACCATTTGGCCGGGTGGCGGATTTCACCGAGCCAGCCAACCCGAGCCGGGGAATCGGCGCAATCCAAGACGTGTCTTTCGCGACATGGCATTTGAAAGCGAAGGACGCCTGCGTTGCTGCCGTAAGAGCGGTCTGACGGCAGGTTCACGGGGCATCTTTCAACTTGGGGCAGGCGTCGTTTGCCCGTCGCCATCAGGGAAAACGGGCTTGCCAGACCAGCACAGCACATTGCACGCATCTTCATCGCGGGTGTGTTGATAACAATGGGTCAAAAGCCAAGACTTTGCGTCGAGGCCTGATCGACCTGTGATCTTGCCCGTGGAATAGCCAAGCGAAAGAAACCCCGCGACCAATGCTGACGCACAAGAGGTGCCACCAAATCTGTTAAAGTAGGAACCGTACTCGCGCATGCTGTTGCCAATGGCTGCCTGTGCAAAAGGGCCACCCGAATAGCCCGCAGGGCCCGGCACGTCTGTGGTGATCACATCATAGCTCGAGAACTTGTGGTTCGCATTGTTCGCGGGCACACCGACGGGGTCATAGGCTGCGCTTTGCTGGTCAAGCCGCACTTCGGCGGCATCAAACGCTTCGGCGTCATTGCTTGGGGCCATCACAGTAATGTTTCCAGTCGCAGAATAGCTGCTTCTATAGCCCTTGGCGTTCACCGCGCCGACCGAGATGATACCATTGTGTTCCGACGCCAGGTTGGCAGGGTAAATCCCGTCATCCTCATTGGCATTGCCCGCCGCACAGACGACTGGTCTGACCTGCGAAATATTGACAATCAGTTCCGCCAGTTCGCCCCAGACTTCGGCCTGTTTGGGGTTTGGTGCAATCTGGCGCACCAAGTTTGAGAGCGGCTCTTCACCCAGCTTGATATCACCGATTTCAGGGATCATCCGATGTGGATCGGCAATGTTGCGCGGAAACAAGACGACATCAGAACCGATGATATCCGCATAGAGAAACGCAAGGATCAGACCCTCTGGTTCGGGATCAAAGTTGGTCGAGATTTGGACAATCTCGCACATCGGATCAACACCACTATAAGGCAAAGCCAATGGCGTCGTTTCGCCCGTCGGTAAGAGCTGCTGTGTGATACAAGGCCGCGCGCCGACAAGGCCTGCAACACTGGTGCCATGGCTGGAAAAGGTTGGCGACGTACAAGGTGCCACACCGTTTGCGTGCGCTTTAGAGGTCTGCGAAAGCCTGTCGCGCAATTCGGCAAGCAATTTCGCAGTGTGCGGCAAGCCGTCTGCGATTTCCGTGTCTAGGTTCAGTGACATACAGCCAATCGTCGCCTGGCCATCCGGCGCGAAAGCAAAGGACCCCAGCCGCGCAGAAAAGAAATCAATGGACAATTCAGTGTTGATCGCGCCTTGCAGATTTGGATGTGCTGCGGCCACGGACGTGTCGATAATGGCAACGCGCGTCGGCTTGTCTTTGGGTTCAACACACCAGCCGACCGGTGCTTGGTCTTCATCTAGAACGCCCAAAGTTCTCAGGTGCCATAGCGCGTCATACTGCGGATAAATCTCGCGACCTGTCTGTCCACTCTGTTGCATGATCAAATCCACTCTGCTTGCGCTGCGAGCATCTGTTTTTCGCAGACCTTTTCAAGAATTGGGGCAACCATCCGCGCCAACTGGTATCCCGCATTCGTATCCGCGGCATAATGCAGGCCCGCCCATTCGCGGTTCTCAGCAATCCTGCGCGCGCTGACAAAAAGCTCCGAGCTGGCAGGATGTTCAGGCAGCAATCGCGAAAACAAAAACGCGACCGAGAACGACTGAAATGAATGGTTGGAGGGGTAGGATTGATGTGGCGGGTTCGGCAACAGGGGGCGCAGGCGTGGCTCAATCTGGTTCGGGCGCAGAACATTATAGCGGTCCTTATAGCGCAGCCCGATTTCATCGGTCAGTGACAGGATCAGATAGAACAAGGTCTCTGTCGCCTCATAGCCGCCGATATCTTCGATACCAAGCGGACGCAGATAACCTGATAGCTCTATTGATGCCTCACGCATGATTTCATGTTCGCGGTGTGCTTCGCGTGGCGTGCGCAACAATACTTGTTTTGCAAGCAGATCAACGGCTTGCCGGCGCAACTGGGCTGTGTTTGGCGGCAGTGGAATGGGCAGATCCGCCCATTGATCTAGCGCGGCGTAGAGTTTCTCGCGTTCCTTCCAGGGCTCTTGCATGCCGGATCCTGCAACCACATCCAGCGCGCGATTGCGGTTCCTGTTGCGGTTCCGATTTCTGTTGCGATTGCGATTGCGGTTCCGGTTCCTGTTGAGGACCAGCAACGACAGCGAACCACCCGCAGTGGCACCACCATCTGGATTGGCGACAGCTTGTGTTGCTGATGCGTTCAGCTGCAATCCAGTCGCAGTGACTGTAAACTTGTGTTGCGCAAGAATGTCGTGGATGTCCAAAACTGTCTCCTCTTAGGTGAAGCGTTTGATCGCCTCAATAAAGTTTGTTTCTTTGTCTTTTTGGGAAATGCGAAAGCGCTCTTTTTGCACTTCGATGTCTGCAAAGTCCGGATCGTGCACCAGGAGCTCATTGTAGATGCGCGTCGCTTCGTCATGGCGGCCAGTTTGTGCCAGATTGACCAAGAGATAGCGCATCGCGGCCTTAAATTTTGGCTGCTTGCCCAAGGCGTTGCGACTGGCATGGATCGCCTTTTGATGTTGGCCCAGCATCGTCGAAGTCATCGCCAATGTGGTGTCGTAGCTATAGCTGAGCGGGCTGTAGCTGCCCAAGTAAACCGCGCGTTCGGCCGCTTTTTGCGCCGTCTCATAGTCCGCTGCATAAAGCCGGTTCAGTGCGTAGTGATCCCAGACAAAGGCCTGGTTTTGATTGAGCCGCAACGCGCGTTCGAGCAAATCACGCGCCAGATCATGGTTGCGGAACACATAGCCTGTGACATGGCCCAAACACGCCAGAGAGATGGCGTTAAATGGGTTATCGTTCAACGCATCGCGGACAAGTTTGTCAGTATCCCCAAAGGTCTCTTGGTTCAGCGTGCCAAGGTTTTCTCCGATTTTGAAGCTGGCGGCATAGGTGCGCAGCGCCGCAAACAGGGCTTCATTTTGGCCGGTCTGATCTCGGGACAAAAGATACTCTGCGTTCTGTAGTGCCCCCTCATCAAGGCGAAACATCATATTCAGTGCGGTATAACCGGCGATCATTGGCTCTTGGCCTTGTGCTGCCCGGTCGGTTGGTTTGCGTTCAATGCTACGTGAAACACGGTCCACATTTTGCGTTATGAAACCCGACAAGACATAATTGGTCCAATCTAGCGCCTCATCCACGGTGGTCTGGATTGACTGGCTCCATTCGATCGACATGTTGGCAGCGGTATAAAGAAAGAACGTCAAAGTCAGGGATTGGCGCACCTGCAGCGCGCGCACACGGATGAAATGATCCGTATTGCTTGCCCCGATCAAACCATCCGACGGGCCTGTCGCATCGCGCAAATCGTAGACATCAACAGGATGCAATTCGCGCAGGTTTTTGATGATGCCTTCCAGCAAATGATCGGCGACATGGGCGGTGGTTTCATCACAGCCTTGCTGGATGTTGGGCAGCACCCCAAATGAAATACGCGCAGCAGGCAAGGGTGCAATCGCAAGGCTATGATGCGCTTGCGCTTTGGCGGGGGGGTGCTGCACGGGTGTTTGGGCCGCACGCTCGAACAGCCGTTCGGCATTGTCACGCCAGTTTTGGCGTTCGAGCAAGAGCCAGTCTTCGAATTCCTCATCCTGAATATCCATCCCTTCCAGAAGGTCGGCTTCTGGTGACAGGGATAAGGCCGCCAATTCAGACGGGTTTTCCATGACGGCATGATAGTCAATCCAAAGTGCTTCGCGACGCAGCTTGATAGAATGGCGGTCGACTTCAATGATGGCGTCAAAAATCGGGCCGAGATCACGGCGCTGTTCAAAAATGATCTGACGCAGGCTAGTGGCAGATTTTCCCTCGGAACTTTCGCTCCATAGCTTGTCGCGCAGCCACACGCGTGTGCGCTGACACCGCGGCGCAAGTGCAAGCAGCGCAAACAACGCGCAGGCTTTCTTGCTGCGCGGTGTGTAAGACGTGCCAGACGCATCGGTCAGCTCAAGCGGACCAATGAGAAAAAGCCTGGCAACTATCTGGTTGTGTTCCGCCATCTGAAAACCATGCATAGATTGTGGTGCATTTGGAAGGAAATTGGAAAAACGAGGTACCGTCTGCGCTGTTTCAGTGCCCTTGGTGCCATACAAGGATCGCAGCTTTGGCGCAGATTCACTAGTTACAGATAAATGTGTTTCATCAAAGACTTCAGTATTCAAAATTGATGTCCCAGTTTCACTCCAAATGCACGAATCACTCTGGCTGACCTAGCGTTAACGAAACGTTAGGGGTTTGAGACGGGGCTGTCAGGACGATCAGCCTCTGGCGTCAAACACGTGGTGGGGAGGGAGATAAAGTAACGCTACGTCAATTTCTTAACGGTCATCGTCTGCGTGATGTGTGTTTGTGACTGACGCGTCGCTAACGGCAGCACTTTTAGTGTGTGCGCATTGAAAGGGGCATTATTTCATGAGAATCACGATCGTTTCGAAAAATACATTCTTTCAACATGCGCTGGCGTCAATGTTGGCACAGGAAAACATGACCGTTGCAGGGCAGTTCGATGACCTGAAGGCGCTGATGAAAGGCCAAAGCATCTGTACGGCAGATGTTGATGTGCTGATCATTGAGGATGCAGCACCCTGCACAAAGCGGCTGTTTGCGGATCTGGCGACATTGCACCGCCGCAAGCCATTATTGAAATCGTTGCTTGTTGTGTCGCAAGTCGATGCGGCATTCTTGTCGGCGCTGTATGAAGCAGGCTGCGCCGGGTGTTTGCTATCAAACATTCCGCCCAGTGCGATGTCGCATTACATCCGGCTTGCGGCTTCTGGTCAGCGCGTCTTGCCAGACGGGGCCGCAGATATGTTGCGCCAGTTGCTGCAAGAAGTCACACCATCCGCCAATGTGAAAGAGTTGCTATCAAAGCTGACACACCGCGAAGGGCGGGTATTGGGGCATTTGCTGAAGGGCTCTCCCAACAAATTGATCGCATCGGACCTGCAGTTGCCGATAACGACCGTCAAAGGTGACCTGAAATCAATTATGCGAAAGACGGGTGCCGCGAACCGGACAGCCTTGGCGGTTTCCGTCATGAAGCAGGGTTTGGCTGGGGCTGTACATTCCGCCGCGCACTAGGGGCGAGCCCCATTCAATCGGTGTCGCCAGTTCGCCAGATGTCTGCGCGGACAAGGCGCAAGGTCGCAGCAATGGCTATTCTGCTTCAGGGCCTCGCAGCGCATTCCAGTGCAGATAGCCGCCAAACTCAAGGGCGTGATCTTCACATCATCTGAGTGGCCTGGGCCGCCCAGCGCGAGAAGCGGGATCACTTTTGTGCACCAAGTCATTGATATATATTAAAAGTTTTTCTGATCCTATAGAGCGAATGGGTCCTTGCTCTCGGCATAAAGCAGACGCCGGCACCAGGGGGCCGGCGTCTGTGTGTTTGGCGGGTCAGAAGCCCAAGGGTGATCTCAGGCGCTTTCCTTGATCTTTCTGGCAGCTTCGATTGCTTTTTGGATCAAATCGGCAACCATATCCAGACCAGCTTCTCCGCCCGGTGTTTCTGGCGTCTCGTCGTCGTCTGCGACGGGCCCGTCAGCGGGGGCACCTTGTGCTGTCAGAACCGGCATTCCGCGGCCTTGAAATTCAGAGGGCAAGCCCAGCGGTTTGCATGCGCCCACGACCTTTGCAAACAGCGCATCAGAGCGTGTCAGGTCGCGTGCCATTGCCTGAATACCAGCGTCCTGCGCCAGCAAAACAGCTGCAATACCCGCCACATGTGGTGACGCCATTGAGGTGCCATCGTAGCTGCCAAATCCGGGACCGGGCAGCGTTGAGATCACCGCAACACCGGGCCCACACACATCAATCTGCGGTCCGCGGCAGGTGAAGTGAGCGGCAAAGTACTGGCCATCTTGACTGACATGCTCCGTTTCGTGGCGCTTATGAAAGCTGTCTTCGGGGTAAGTCCCGAATTTGCCGATTGCAGCAACCGCCATTACTTCTGGATAGGCGGCCGGATACATCACAGGCCCCCCGCTATTTCCTGCAGCCGCGACCAACAGAATCCCCGCAGCGCGCGCTGCTTGCATACGTTGCTGCAACAGAACACTTTTTTCCTTACCACCAAGCGACATGTTGACGACATCAACTTCCAATTCAATTGCCGTATCAATTGCTGCGATCAGTTTTGCAATTGTAGCCCCCGGAAAGACGCGCAATGCAAACAGATCAACACGGTCCGCAATACCGCGCATACCAATCGCATTGTTCAACGCGCCAATGGTGCCCGCAACATGGGTGCCGTGCCCGCTGTCGTCTGATTTCCAGTCTTCTTGCGGGTCGCCACCATCGGCAAATCCGCGACCGCCTGCCGCGACAACATCAGGGTGGCCATCGGCAAACCCGCTGTCGATCACAGCAACGCGCACGCGGTCGCCTTGTGGCATCGCCACATTACCGACGGCCTGATTGCCCCAGAGGTCAATCTGCGGTCCATCCGTACTGGTGGGCAACGCCGAGACACGCACCACATTATCGCGCGATGCAAATTGCGGCGCAGCAATCACTCTGCTCCAGAAGCCGCTTGCGGCTTTCAAGCGCAACTCGGTCAGGGTTTCATAGGTTTCACCAGGCAATTTCAGCGTGACTTTGCCTTGCGCATTGGTGCGTTGACGATCCGACCAAAGCTCTCCCAAGAGATCGACCTGCACGCCCTCTACAGGTGCACCGTCGTCATCGATCACTTTCAGCGTGACTTTGAAGTCGTCGTTTTGCGTTGTCAGCATCGGCGAGTGGCTCATCTCGAATTGTGCGAGGCCACTGAACATTTGCAGACTGTGGTTCTTCTCAATGATCAACGCTTCGCCATACGTGTCCTTAAGCTCTTGAACATGATCTTCCGTCAGCTCGACGCTGAGCGAATGGACCTCTTTTGTCTTGGGGTCGGACAGCGCCTCAAAGGCGAGCGGCGCAATATCTCCTGCGTCCGCGTCGTCGCCTGCAGCCATCGCCGCAAAGGCTTTCTGGCGTACAGTCAGCTGCGCGGCCAGAGCAGTCAGGTCGACTTCTTCAAGATTTGCGGGCGTGACGGCTGGTTTCCCGATAATGTAAGGGGCAGCTTTTTTGCGCGCGTTTGTGGATGTAACTTCATGCATAACCGATACTTTCCTATTGGAGATTTTGGTTGATCTGCGCCAGATCGACGGCAATCTGTTCCAGACGCTGCGCAAGTTCCTGCACCTGCAAACGTAAATCGTCGGATGCCGGAGCGGCGTGGCGTGTCAGCGAAGAAACCGTTTCGAAACTTGTTTCAAGCTGAGCGATCAAGATGTCGAGTGATGCGTCATCCTCTGGCATCTCATCATCGTTATCAGCGGCAAGGCCGAATTCCTCATAGAACTGGTCGATCTCTTCCAGGTCGCTCTTCGTCAATGGTCGGGTCATGGCTTTCTCCTGAAATGGGGGTGCGCGGACCCTTTGGGAGGAGGAGGGTCCGCGCAGCGGGGACTTTACTTCTTGGTGCAAGCGCGGATGCAACGATATGCATCGTAGGCGGCACGAATGGCCGAAGCGTATTTCTTGGCCTTGAAGTAACGCACCGCAATCAGCACCTTTGGCAAGCACTTCTTGCATTTGCTGTAGCGGCGCACCAAACGGACGATTGTTGCGATCAGCTTTTTGGCTTTGTTCCGCAGGAATATGCCAATAAATTGCGTGTCATATTCGTTGTCGGCCAGTTCACCGATCGACATCGTATCAAAGTCCATCGCCGAGATGCCGGAGGCATCAAGCTCTGCATCCAGCTCGGCAAAAGCCTCGCCGAGTTCGCTGTCCATCTCATCCAGACCAAATTCGCTGAATTCTGCGTCCATCGCCGCAAATTCAGTTGCCATTTCGTCCAGCTCTGCTTGGGTATAATCAGACATTGTCAAATTCCTTTATCGGTTCAAAATTGTGCCAATCAGTTGGCAAAACCGTTTTGGAACAGACAAAAGAGGAAGGGTGTTCTCTTTCGAGAAACTGCCGTCTCTTTAGAGAAGTGAGGTGGCGGAGAGACCGATCGTTTGTGCGACGTCTACGTCTTGCCTCGCGCTGCAGCCCTTTTCTCCCGTCCGGCTTCGCCGCGCGGAATGGGTGCTACAACCACTCGGTTCCAAACCAATCGCGATGGCGCGTCGGCTAGCTGGTGACGGACATTCGGACATCCGCAAAAGAAAGAGGATTTCGAACCTAGACCACGCGATGTCGCACCGCGTCTGAAGATCAGCTTTGCATCTTGCGCGCTGACAAACGGATACGAGATTTTGGGACAGTTGACCGCCCGGAAGATAGCCTAGATCTGGGCGAACTTGTCATCACACGCGGTGTCGTCCACGACCTTTTTGATCCGATTTTTGCGGGTTGGCCATGTCCGGGCGTGATACTCATTCTTCCGGCACGCGTTTCTTGAAGGTGACAGGCCAGATATTTCCAGCCTGCCCATGGTGCGCCGCCAACCAGTCATGCGGTTCAGCCATTGAACTGACTTGAACCTTTTCAAACCGATCGGCGGGCATACCAGCTATTATGCAGCTACCGCCGCAAGCTCTCCGCGCTTGTCTGCGAGGCGTTCTTTGCGCAGGTAGGTGTGATAAAGTACTGGGACACCGATCAGCGTCAGGATGGACGCAAAGCCCAAGCCGCCCATGATCGTGACTGCCATCGCCGCAAAGAACCCGTCAGACAACAAGGGGATCATGCCCAAAATTGTGGTGGCTGCGGCCAGAACGACGGGGCGAAGACGGCTGACGCTCGCTGTGATGATCGCCTTGTCCTGTGGCAGGCCCACTTCTTTTTGCGCATCGATCTCTTCGACAAGAACAATAGCGTTCTTGATCAGCATGCCCGACAGCG
Source organism: Yoonia rosea (assembly GCF_900156505.1). Lineage (NCBI taxonomy): Bacteria > Pseudomonadati > Pseudomonadota > Alphaproteobacteria > Rhodobacterales > Paracoccaceae > Yoonia > Yoonia rosea. The sequence goes on from NZ_FTPR01000001.1 coordinate 342,720, forward strand.
ACAAAAGCCCGAGCATTGCGGTAAAGCTGAACGCGAGATTGGAATATAGCAGGCCGAGTGCCACGCCATTGATCGCCATAGGCACAATCGTCCAGATCACCGCTGTCTGGCGCAGCTTGCCAAACAAAAGGACCGTGATCAAAAGCATTGTCCCAAAGGAAAGCGGCATCTGACGCCCCAATGAGGCTTGCGCCTCGCCTGCGCTTTCAAACTCGCCGCCCCATTCCATGCGATAGCCGGCAGGCAGTTCAATCGCCTCAATCAACGGACGGATTTCTGCAAAGATGGTTGGCGGTGTCAGGCCGTCAATGACGTTGGCCTGCACGGTAATCGTTTGTACGCGGTTACGCCGTTCGATCACCGGATCTTCTGCCACAACCTCAAAACCGTCGATCACTTGGCTCAGCGGCAGATAGCCCCCGATGGCGGTGGAATAGACGATCTGATCCAAAAGCTGGCCATCACGTGTCGTTTCGCTGCGTGGCGTGCGCACGACGATGTCAATCAGTCGGTCACGCTCGCGATAGGTGCCAGCGGGGAGGCCATTTGTGGCCAGCGCAATCGCGTTCGCGACATCGCTACGCCCGATTCCTGCGGCTTGGGCGCGATCTTCGGCGTAGATGGGCCGTGTGATAATCTCGGTCTCGCGCCAGTCGTTGTGTTCGCTGTGCAGCAGCGGCGTTGCGTTGCGCAAGACATCTTCGGCTTGTGCGGCGAGCGCGCGCAGCACCGACGCATCAGGCCCAGAAAAGCGCGCTTCAATATCAGAACTGACAGGCGGGCCATAGATGATCCGCTTGGTCTGTAATTCCGCCCAAGGCAAAGCTTCGATACCAAATTGATCAAGATCTGCGCGCAGGGCAGGGATGACTTCATCGCTTGTGGCCCGGATGACCAACTGCCCGTATGAGCTGTCAGCCGTTGCTGGATTGTATGTGAGGATGAACCGCGTCAGGCCTTGACCGATTGTGGCAGTCACCGCGTCTACATCGTCGCGGGCCAAAAGCCACTCTTCGATGACCTGAAGGTCACGCGACACTTCGCCAATCGCAGTGCCTTGGGCGGCTTTGTATTCCAGATAGAATAGCGGCGTTGTTGCCGGTGGAAAAAACTGCTGCTTCACTTGTGCAAAGGCCATGACACAAGCAACGGTCGTTCCAAGCAGGCCCGCAATGACAAGCCAGCGCAGCTTCAAAGCCCAACGCACAACGCCGCCATAGGCGCGAAACACAGGGCCGTCATAGCCGGTATCGTCGCCGACAAGACCACCTGTCTTGAACAGGTAGTGACCCAGTAGAGGTGTCACGGTGACAGCCACCAACCAAGACAACAAAAGCGAAATCCCAATCACGGCAAAGAGCGAGAACATGAACTCGCCCGTCGCATCAGGTGACAACCCGATGCCGGCAAACGCCATGATGCCGATAATCGTGGCGCCAAGAAGTGGGATTTGGGTTTTCTGGGCCGCAGTATCAGCAGCTTCGCGCGACGTTCGGCCTTTGCGCATCTCTTGTTGCATGCCTTCGGCGATCACGATGGCATTGTCGACAAGCATACCCATCGCGATGATGAGCGCGCCAAGACTGATACGTTCAACTTTGACGTCGAACAGATACATGAAAAAGAATGTCGCCATCACCGTCAGCAACAAAGATACCCCGACGACAACAGCGGCGCGTGGCCCCATAAACAAGGCGAGAACGGCGATCACAACGCCGACCGAAAGCGCCAGAGAGACAAGGAAACTGCCGTTTGCTTCGTCGACGACACGGTGTTGTTCATAGATGGGCGTCACGGTGACACCAACGGGCAGCATGTCCTGCAACACATTCAATGCGGCCTCGACCCGTTGACCGACCGCGACAATATTCTCTGACGGCAGCCCAGACACACCAAGGGTAAATATCTCTTGTCCGTTATGACGCAGGATATGCGCGGGCGCATCAACGCGGCCGCGCGTGACCTCGGCGACGTCGAGCAGGTTCAAAACCTTACCCTGAAATCCGAACGTCAGGCCGCTGATTTCTCTGACGCTGTCCTCGGCTGAAGGGCCCTGAATGCGCAGGTTTGCGCTGCCGTTGGTCACAAACCCTGTCGGGTTAATGGCCGTAGACGTGCTGATGGCATTTATGATCACACCAGGATCTATCCCGAGAGACGAGACGATTTGCGAGGACGGTTCTACAAAAATAGCCTCTTCGGGCAATCCTCGAATTTCAACATTGGCGACACCCTCGACGGTCAACAGGTCGCGGCGCAAGAATGTTGCCATTTCCCAGATTTCCGCGTCCGAAAAACCTGGCGCTGAAACTGCATAGAGAATGCCAAACACTTCACCGAAGTCATCATTCACGATGGAAGGAAGGGCACCAGAGGGCAGGTGTGCGCGGGCGTCGGCGACCCGGTCGCGCAGATCATCCCAGATTTGGGGCAGTTCATCGCCGCCATACTGGTCTTCGACCTCGACTTCGATAACCGAACTACCTTGCGTGTTGCGTGATGTGACTTTTTTGACTTCGTCCATCTGCTGGATTTCAGCTTCAAGAACTTCTGAGATTTCGGTCGCTACTTCGGATGCTGAGGCGCCGGGGTACGGGGTAATGACAAGAGCGGACTTGAGTGTGAAAGTTGGATCCTCGAGTTTGCCAACTGACAAATACCCGAAGGCTCCGCCAAAGATCGCGAACAACATGAATATCCACGTATAGATTGGAAATTCGATTGAAAAACGAGCGATTTTCATGCCGTTACTCCACACTCAGACCAGTGAAGGGACGGACTGTATCGCCTGCCCGCAGCATCTGAATGCCCGCGCCGACGATCAATGCCGCAGGATCAATCCCGGTGACGGTGATCTCGGTGCCATCGAGCGAAGACACATCTACACTGTGCCAATCCACTGTGCCACTTTGCCCATCCTCAGCGGGGGTATAGAGCATAACCCGCGCACCATCTGCGCCGATTGAAACAGCGGACGGCGGCAAGGTGATTGCACCGGCTGCACCGGCGGACAGACGCGCTGCAACGGTCATTGATGCCCCGGGAATGATCGCCGGTTGGACCTCGTCCGAAGGCAAGGCGAGTGTCACGCGGTAGCTTTGACCAATATTCTGTGTCTCTGCGTTAAACTCGCGCAGGACCAAAGGCACTTCGCTGTCAAACAAGGGCGATGTCCCGACAAAGCTGATCTCACCCACGTTCGAAAGGCTCTGAAACAACCGTTCGGGGACATCAATTTCAACACGGACTTCTGACATATCATGCAACCGTACAATCGGTTGGCCTGGCGCGACATTGGCAAAATTTGGGGTCAGCCGTGACGCGACAAGGGCGCGAAACGGGGCGGCCAAGCGGGCGTCATCAAGCGCGTCCGTGGCTTCACGCAAGGACACAGCGGCTAAATCACGTACTGTTTCGGCGTTTTCAGCCTGTGTTTCCGAGGCGGCGTTGGATTGCACCAGCGTTTGCGCCCGTGTCAGGTCGCGTTCGGCTTGTGCCAACTCAAGCGTAGCGCGCTCAACAGCACGCTCAAAAGGTGCGAGATCCAATGCGGCGATCTGGACACCCTTCTCCACAAACTGACCCTCTCGGGCTTCAAACATGGTTAAGCGCCCACCGACTTCAAAAGATAAATCCACAGTTTCAAGTGCCGCGACCTGGCCAAAGAAAATGCGTTCGTTTTGTACAGCGTCGCCACCTGCGGGGATCAATTTCACTGCACGGATGGGGGCTGGGTCGCCTGACGGGGTCAGCACCTCAGTCTCTTGTGCGTTCAAGGGAGCAGCCAAGACGAATGCTGCGACAAAGGGAAATATGAGCTTCATGAGATGGGTCCAGTCTGAGTACTGGTCGGTACTTAGGGCATAGATTGTAAATCGCAAGGCAAAAGAGTACTGGTCAGTACCTTTTCTTTTGCAAACGATCATCTAAGTTCGAAATATGAGCAAACAAACTCCACAAGAACGGATTTTAAGCGCTGCAAGGCGACTATTCTTTGAACATGGCTTCGAGAAAGTATCGACTGAGCTGCTCGCGCGTGAGGCGGCCGTTTCAAAGGCAACGATCTATCGCCACTTCAAAAATATGGGTGATATTTTGCGCTGTGTCACCGAAGCGGAAGCGGAAAAGTTCCGCGAAGCGACGCCGCCCAAGACCGAGACTCTTGAAGAACTGCGCGATGCGCTCACGAAATACGGTACCAAACTGCTTACGTTTTTGAACCGTTCTGACACGATGCAATTCGCGCGCGTCATCCACGAAGAAGCGCGCGGGAACCCAGACATTGGGCGGACCTTCTTTAATGCAGCCCATCGCCGTACGCAGAGGGATCTCGCCAAGATGTTCAGAACCGCACAAACGCATAGAGTCTTATCCGATACGACCGATGCAATGGATATCGCGGAAGACTTTATCGCACTGCTGGAGGGGCTCGGGATGGCACGCGTGCAACTGGGCGTCGTCAAAACGCCTTATCCCCGCGTCGATGAACGCACGAACCGCGCCGTTACGACCATTCTCCAAATGCATGCTAAATCAGCTCGGAGCGGCCAATAGGACACAGACGTCTTTTGTTTTGCGGGCGATTCAAAGAGTGGCCTAAATCACGAGCGCACCCAATGAGTGTCGTTCAACTGTCTTCGCTTCCATGGGACGAGATGCCCCCAATTCCTATGTATTTCGCGTATTGGACCGAGGTTCACCGCAAGACGGAATGCGAATTCATGCTGTCGCGCGTTGATGGGCTCGCCGTGAAAGAATATTGTGCAGCACGATCACGGCCAGTCCGGCGCAGATGCCAAACCACATAACCGGTTCTGTTTTCCACATGATCAGGACGGCCAGACCAAGGCGGGCCGCGATCTCTACAGACCCAATCGGGCCACGGTCATACCGTGCCAAGGCCGACGCCACGAGATACAGCGCAAGGATCAGTCGGGCGGAGAGCGCTGCCAGCGCCGCGATGTCGACCTCGCCGCTATAGCCTTCGATCAGGGCTTTGGCCCCCGACTCGTCGGTGATTGTGACCGCTTCGGGGATCAGCAAAAGTTCGGGGTACCATGCAAAGATGAAGGGGATCGTGAACATTACAATGCCCACGCGCACGGCCGCAACGCCGGTGCGCATCGGCTCGGCTCCGGTGATGGAGGCGGCTGCAAAAGCCGCGACCGCCACGGGCGGCGTGATCGCGGACGCTACGGCGAAGTAGAAGACGAACATATGCGCGGTGAAAAAGCTGACGCCAAGGTTGGCAAGCAAGGGCCCGAGCAACAAGGCGACATTCACATAGGCAGGTACCGTCGGCATGCCCATGCCCAGCACGATCGCGCAGAGCATTGCACAGGTCAGGGCCAGCATCAGATAGACGCCGCCGACGATCTGCATCTCATACCCGAAGAGACGGATGCTCTGGACCTGTTCCAGCCACGAAGTGACAGCGCGGGTCAGTTCTCCGGTCAGACCACTTTCATTCAGGAATGCGGAAATGATCGACACAGCAAAAAGCAGCAGGAAGAGCCTTGAAATCAACAGCCCCCCGTCGGCCAGTGATGCCAATATCTTGGACGGTTTCGCGCGGGTTTCAGGGTCAAGCAGCAGCAGCGGGATCAGCACCGCAACTGCCCACCAACCGGCGGATACGGCATCCCCTGTGGAATTGATGATCGTGCGCGTGACCGCATCGGGCAAGATTGCCCCGATCCATCCGCTGCCGCTGGCGTCCTTGCTGCCCAGAAGAAGGAACAGGATTGTGAGGATAGGCAACACAATGATGATCAGGTTCAGCCAGTCCTGCCTGTCCATCACAAGGTCCGCGGGGACCTCACCGACGGCCACCACACGCTCGCGGCGGGCCTGAAACATTACTGCCAGAAAGATAGAGAAGAAAAAGAACATCGCAGGCAGGAAAGCCGCCGTGATGACTTTGGTGTAGGGTACCGCCGTCAGCGCCACCAGCACGAAGGCTGCAACCCCCATAACCGGCGGCATGATCTGCCCGCCGGAGGATGCCGCCGCCTCGACGCCACCTGCAAACTCTTTTGAAAACCCGTTGCGCCGCATCATCGGGATCGTCAGCCGTCCGGTGGACAGCACATTGGTGACCGGCCCGCCGGTGATCGTGCCGAACATGGCCGAGGACACGATGGCCGCATGGGCCGGACCGCCGCGCAGGTTGCGCGTTGCGCGCACGGCAAGCTTGATCAATGATGTGCCCCCCGCTGACGTGCCGAAAAGCGCGCCAAGAACCACATAGGGAAAGACCTGATTGACCACGATATCCATGAAACGGCCCATGAACCCGTCGGGTGTGACAAAGACGTTTGTGGCTTTCTGGATCGCCGCCGCAGTCACATCCCCGCCGTCGGCCCCCAGTTTGGTCAGCAGGAAATTGTTGTCCGACAGATCAAAGATCCAGATCAGGGTCGTGCCAACTGTGTAAAGCACCACGATACTGGCGACGGCCACCAAGGGCAGGCCCCAGACACGGATGTTGTAAAGGAAAAACAGCGTTATGATGGTGAACAACAGGGGAATGATCCACACCCCGAAGCGGGCCTGACAGGCAGGCACTTCCGCCTCAAAGGACATTCCGGGGATAACACCGGCCGAGCGTTCAGCGGCGTCCTGAATGAGGCGGGCGCGTTCGCCTGTGATCTGATCAATCAGGCAGACGGAATCGATTTCAACGAGGTATCCAAAGGCTGCCAGAAAGGCCGCAAGCAATAGTCCCGCGTCCAGCAAGAAACCAAGCCACGCAAGATGGGGCTTGTCTGCACGCCACGCCTGATAGACCGAGGCATCGAGTGCCACAATTGTCATCATCAGAAGGAAGATCGGCGGATAGAAGTATTCCGGCGGGAAGTTTGATACCCTGAAAAATTGCCGCCCCGTCAGATCACGCGCCCAGTCCTGAAGCCCCGGGATCTCGGGCATGGTGTTCAACATTCCAAAGAACACCAAGACCAAGGCGAGGGATACGGCGATGCGGCGGCCAAGAGGCAGATTGGTCGACTGCGACGTCACGGTTTGAGCCTCCATATGGGAAAGGCCGAAGCGCCGGCCTTTCCGTGATCAGATTTTAGGGGCGTAGACAATCGGCGACGCTATGGCCGGCCTCTTCAAAGGCACGGATCGCGCCTTCGTGCATTTTGATCTGCACAGCGCCGCAGGCACCTTGGGACACACCATCGATATCGCCAAAGCTGAGCATCGCGAACGGTCCGCGCGGCGATCCTTCGATAAAGCGCTGCTCGCCTTCAAGGTAGGCTTTCGTGATCTGATAGGCGAGCTCTTCATCCATTGCCGCATTCACGATCTGGCCAAAAGCCGTGGCGAAGCTGTCAAAGGTATCATCGTCGGTGACAATCGTGATGTCATTCCCTGCATAAGCGGCCCGGAACGCCTCAACCGGAACAGAATAGGGCGCATGGCCCGGTGCCGCGAGGATTTGTTGGCCCAATTCGCTGGCCAAAAGATCCGACGGCACGTCGTGCATCGTGATCCCGCCTGCGGCTGCAATTGCGATTTCGCGACCGGATGGCAGGCCTTCAGGGATGGTCCATGCATCTACGCCACCGCCGGTGATGGCCGACACAGTGTCAGGCCAGGGTGTCTGAATGCCTTCGTAATCCTCACCGTCCTTTGCGCCGGACAACAGTTGGATCATCGCCCGTCCAGATGTCAGTGCTGCGCCCCGTGGCGGGCCGTTCCAGATACGCAATCCATCAAGAGAGCGAATATCTTCGATGGGATTATTGTTGTAATACGCGAAAATCTGGGCTGAGCCAGAGTTCCAGAACAAGACGCGTAGATTGCCTGCCATCTCGGCGCCATCTTCGGCGCCAACACCACTATATGGACCGATGCCGCGTGACAAAAGAAACGGCAGGATCAGAGGTGCAGGCGCCATGTCTAACTGCCCCTGAGCAACGGCCTGAACCGAATTGGTCAGCGTCGCACCTTCGGTAATCTGCACCGTGGCAACCCCCGCGCTATCAAGGATCGCGGCCAAAGTTGTGTCGATGTAGTGGGGTGTTGACCCCGGTGTGGTCGTTTCTGCGGTCAGGGTCGCCTGAGCAGATGCCGCCAGTGGCGCAAGCGCAACGGACACACCAAAGATTGCAGTTTTGATCATGATATCCTCCCTTGTTCCCGCACCTTCCTCCAAAGACGCGCAGGCCAAAACTGGCTGGCCTAAATCTAGGCTTGCAGAAAATATATGACTTGTCACGTAATTTTTTTTCCCCATTATGGAACCCAAGGGAGGACAGCCTATGACGGAACATCTGAAAGTGGACGCCGAGCAGATACGGGCCCGTATGGAGCGGGAAGGGTTCAACATCTTTGCACGTCTGCCTGCCGTCTATGCCGCGTCCCGCACGCAAAGCCGCAATTTCCTTGATATCGCAGGCGGCCTGTCCGTCGTGGAATGGCGCACGCTTTGGGATTTGGCAGAGGCCGGACCTTTGACAATACGCGACCTTGCTGCGATCCAGCGGGCGGACCATTCCCTGCTCAGCCGTGCCCTGCCGGATATGCGCAAAAAAGGCTATGTTACGATGCACAAAGACACACGGGACGGCCGCCAAACCGTTGTCGCACTGACAGAATCGGGCCGTGCGGCCTATGACCGTGCCGCCCCCGTCATGGCCCAACGCCGCGCCGCACTTCGGGACGTTTTTTCCCAAGAGGAAATTCGCGCCTTTGCAGGGTTTCTCGACCGGCTGGAAGAGTTTTTGCGGATCCCTACAACCGAACTTCTGGCGAGCCGGAAAACACAAGAGGACGCATAATGACCGACCGCCCCAACGTCCTGTGGATTATGGCAGACCAGCTTCGGTTCGATTACCTCAGCTGTTATGGCCACCCGCATTTGCACACCCCCCATATTGATGCACTGGCCGCCCGCGGCGTGCGTTTCACGAATGCCTATGTGCAGTCACCAGTCTGTGGCCCGTCGCGGATGTCGGCTTATACCGGGCGCTATGTGCGCAGTCACGGATCCACATGGAACGGTATGCCTTTGCGCGTCGGAGAGCCGACGTTAGGCGACCATTTGCGCGAGGTCGGGGCACGTGCCGTTGTTGTTGGCAAGACCCACATGACGGCAGACGCCGAAGGGATGGCTTGGCTTGGCATTGATCCAGCCAGCGAAATCGGGGTGCGCGTGTCCGAATGCGGGTTCGAACCGTTCGAGCGTGACGACGGCCTTCACCCCGACAGCGCACGGCAAAACTGGTCCGCCTATGATGACTATCTTGTGTCGCATGGCTATGCATCTGACAATCCTTGGGAAGACTTTGCAAACTCGGGCGTCGGAGAGGATGGCGACTTGCTGTCAGCGTGGCTTTTGAAGAATTCCCGTCTTGCCGCGAATGTCCCAGAGGAGCATTCGGAAACCGCCTATATGACCGACCGCGCCATCGCTTTCATGGAACAGGCCCAGGAAGATGGGCGGCCGTGGATGTGCCACCTCAGCTACATCAAGCCGCATTGGCCCTATATCGTGCCTGCGCCTTATCATGACATGTATGACGAAAGTCATATCGTGCCGCCAATCCGTTCCGCGGCAGAGCATGACACCGATCACCCCCTTATGCAGGCCTACCTCAAGGCGCGGGTTTGCCAAAGCTTCGCGCGTGACGCGGTACGCGAGCACGTGATCCCTGCCTACATGGGGCTCATTAAACAACTCGACGATAATCTGGGTCGCCTGTTTGCATGGATGGATAAGGCGGGCCTGAGCGAGAATACGATCATCGCCTTCACCTCGGATCACGGTGACTACATGGGCGACCATTGGATGGGTGATAAGGATTTCTATCACGAGATGGCCGTAAAAGTACCGCTGATCATAGCCGATCCGCGCACGGGCGCGGAGGCGACGCGCGGACTTGTGTCAGACGCGCTTGTCGAGATGATCGACTTGGCGCCGACATTCATGAACGCGCTTGGCTGCCCGCCGAAACCCCACGTGATCGAAGGCCGCGACCTGACGCCGATCTTACATGGGGCAGGGGGCTTTTCGCGGACCTATGCCATCAGTCAGCACGACTATCATTGGTCTGATATGGCCCGTCTGTTGGATCAACCGCAGGAACATGCCCATACAACAATGATCTTTGATGGGCGCTGGAAATACATCCGCTGCGAAGGCTTTCGGCCGGTTTTGTTTGATCTGCACTCTGATCCGCACGAACTGACCGATTTGGGCGCATCTGAAGACCCTGATCATACCGCCGTCCGCACCCGTATGGAGGCGGCTTTGCTGGATTGGGCCACGCGCCATCACACGCGGATCACAGCGACGCCTGCCGTCTTGGCGCGACAGAAAAAGGCCGCCGAAGGGGGCATTCTGATCGGTTTCTGGGATGAGAAGGAATTTGAAGACAACACCGGCATCGCATTCGACGACCTAACGCCTGTCGGGCGATCTTGATCTGGCCGCGCTTCCTTGGCGGTGACAAAGATTGCTTAGAAACAAGGATATTGTCTATCCCCTTCTTGCGCCGCAACACCGGACAGCCCTGTCATCTGGATTACGCAGTTTCTTTGGATATCAGCCGTGACTTTTGTTTCTTTTACGCAGGTCAGTCCGACCGGCTGCCTGTGTGATCAGAAGATTTCAAAAAGACCAGCCGCGCCCATGCCACCGGCAATACACATGCTGACAATACCGTATTTTGCACCTCTGCGGCGCCCTTCCAGCAACAAATGGCCTGTCAGACGTGCGCCAGTCATACCGAAGGGATGGCCAACGGAGATAGAACCACCGTTGACGTTCAGTTTGTCCGGGTCAATTTCGAGCTTCTGCGCGCAGTAGATCGCCTGGCTGGCGAAAGCCTCGTTGATTTCCCACAGATCGATATCCGACACCCGCAGCCCGGCCCTGCGCAACAGTTTGGGGATCGCGAACACCGGACCGATGCCCATTTCATCTGGCTCGCAGCCCGCCACGGCAAAACCGCGCAGCGCGCCCAGTGGTGTGGCATCGGAAGAAGCTGCCACGGCTTCTGACACCACCACACAGGCCGAAGCTCCGTCGGACAATTGCGAGGCGTTGCCGGCTGTTACAAATAGATCGGGGCCATTTATCGGGCTCAGACCAGCAAGATCTTCCAATGTGGTATCGGGGCGGTTGCATTCATCGCGTGTCACGGTCACGGCCTTTTGGCTGACAGCGCCGGTATTGCGGTCCTTGACCGTCATCACTGTCTCCATCGGCACGATTTCCGCATCGAACAGACCCGCTTGCTGGGCCGCGGCAGTGCGCTGCTGGCTTTGCAGGGCAAACGCGTCTTGCGCATCGCGGCTGATCCCGTAGCGGGCGGCCACAATATCGGCGGTCTCGATCATTTCCATGTAAACGGCAGGTTTGTGTTCTGCCAGCCACGCATCTTGCAGCGCGTTGGTGTTCAGGACCGGCTGAACCATGGAGATGCTCTCGACCCCGCCTGCGACCACGGCAGAGGCTTCGCCCAGCCGCACCGCTGCATGGCCCATGGCGATGGCCTGTAGTCCCGATGCGCAGAACCGGTTCACTGTTTGCCCTGGTACGCTAACGGGCAGGCCGCCCCGCAAGGCCGATTGCCGTGCGATGTTCATGCCGGTGGCCCCTTCGGGAAAGCCGCACCCAAGGATCACATCCTCGATCTGGTCCTCTGCCAGACCTGCGCGCGTGACGGCGTGCTTGATCACATGGGCACCCAGTGCCGCCCCATGGGTGGCATTCAACGATCCGCGAAAGCTTTTGGCAAGCCCAGTGCGAGCTGTGGACAGGATCACGGCGTCAGTCATGTATTTACCTTTGCATCTTCGTTGTCTTGCAGTGTGCGCCAAAGCACTTTGCCCGCGGGGCTTTTGGGAAGGCTGTCCACCACTTCAAGTAAACGCGGGACCTTGTAAGCCGCCATATGGTCTTGCGCCCAAGCGGTCAGGTCTTCTGCTGTGAGCGTTGTGCCTGTTTTGAGGACGGCCACGGCTTTCACGGTCTGGCCGCGATAGGCATCTGGGGCGCCGACCACACAGACTTCGGCGATAGCGGGGTGCTGATAGAGGCGGCTTTCGACCTCTGCAGGCCAGACCTTATAGCCCGAGGCATTCACCATGCGTTTCAGCCGATCAACGATGGTAATCCGGCCTTGCTCATCGGCCTGCGCAAGATCGCCCGTCCGCAAGAACCGTTTGCCTTCAAGCGTGATGAAGGTCTCTTGGTCGGCATCTGGGTTATTCCAGTAGCCGCGCAACATCTGCGGGCCCGACACAACAATTTCACCGACGTCGCCAGCGGGCACGGGTGCCAAAGTATCAGGGTCAAGCAGGGCCAGATCGGTGTCCATCACAGGCATGCCGACGCTGCCGGTCTTGGGATTCTCGGCACTATTGTGCGTAATCGGCCCCATGGCTTCCGTCATGCCATAGACTTCGACGAATTGCAGTCCGGTCAGATCGCGCAACCTGCCAGCCACCGCATCAGGCATCGCGCTGCCACCACCATAGATCAGGTCCAGGCTGGCAAGGTCTTCCGCTTTCAGACCTTCGGCATTCAGCAGATCGATGATCGCTGTGGGAACGGTGCACCAGACGGACACGCCATAGGCCGCAATCAGACCGGCGGCGGCGTTGCGATCCCAGCGGGACATGATCACAATCGTCGCTTGCGTGGCGATGGCGGCGTTCATGATCCCTTGCATGCCGACGATATGGAACATCGGGGTTGCGCCCAGATGGACCTCGTCTCCGGTATAGTGAAACCAGCTGGCCATGACATTGACAGCGTGCAGCGCAGTGGCATGCGTATGGATGCAGCCTTTGCCACGTCCGGTCGATCCGGATGTATAGGGCATGATCGCCACGTCATCCACGGCAAGTGCTACAGGCGCGAAAGGGCACTCCATCGCCATCATCTCGGTCCAGTCGACGACGCCGGTCATGGGGTCTGTTGCTTTGGTCGACGGGAAATCAGGCACCGGAACCAATGGCGAAGCAGGCAGCTCTGATCCGTAATAGGCTGTCATCACGTGGTCCAAGACGCCAGTCCCTATCAAAGGGGCGGCGGTGCCGACTGTGTCTTGCGCAGCAAAAACGGTGCGTATGCCCGCATCCTTGCAGATATAGGTAACTTCATCCTGCTTGTGCATGGCATTGATTGGAACAGCAACGCCGCCTGCACGGATCACGCCATAGAAAGCCGCCACAAACTGCGGCGCGTTTTGCATATAGATGCCGACCCTGTCGCCCTTTGCGACATTGCAGACCTTTTGCAAGTAGCCCGCAATCTGGGTCACCTCAGCGTCAAGAGCCGCATAAGTCTTTGTCGCACCGTAGAAGACCAGCGCCGGTTTGTCAGGCACGGCCGCCGCCGCTGCGCGCAGATTGTCATCCAGCGTATGGGTGGCGGGTGGCAGTGTTCTGGGCAGACCCGCAGGCCAGTGATCCAAATGTGTCCGAAGCATCTTTATCCCCTCCAACCTTTTGCGACAGCGGAGCCGATTTATCGGCCCCGCTGTGGGTTTCATGCGCGCTTCAGGAAATGACCCGCGACTGGGTTTCGCGGCTGGTCATCATGCCGATGAAGCCGTTGAACGTCGGCGTCAGGATCGCGGCACCTGCAGCCAGCACGTAGCCGTGGCCGCGGTCTGCGTAGTAGGTCGGGACAACATCCAGCAAGTACCAAAGCCCATGGCCCCAGACGATCAGTGCAGGCGCAAAGGCAAAGTTCACGGCAAAAATCATGACCTCGTGCCAGAGGTTTTCGCGGCCGCGGCTTTGGAAATAGAGCGCAAGCAATGCAAAGGCGGTCAGGGACAGACCAGAGACGATATAGAAACCGCCACCTGACGTCACCGCCATGCTGGGTTCGCCCAACTGCTCGCCCCAGGCGATCTGTTGCAGGCCGGCCAGGACCGCGCTGACGTAAAAGATGTTTCGCGCCAGTGTTGATGTACCATCGCGCATCATCAACCACATGCCCGACACGATGGCCGCCGCGATCAAAATACCGAAACCTGCTGTTTGCACATATCTACCTGCATAAAGCGCCGCTTCGGCTGCCAATGTAGTCGCGGGGGCAACGTCCTGTGCAACGGTCCAGCCGCTGAGCCCCGTACCGGTCAGATAGCTGGCCAGAACAGTCAGGACCGCTGCGACAGTCGCGAGACCCAAAAAGACCTGCAGGCCAACCGGATGTGGTGCGACCTCGACCGGCTTGGGGCGGACGGGTGCGGTCGACCGGTTCCACGCGAAAAGCGCATAGCCAATCAGCAGACACTGCCAGAAGGTCAGGATATTGACGAGGTTATTGACCTCACCTTGCGTCAGATGCGGATAGACCCATCCCAAGACGGCCCAGTCATAGCGCTGGATCGGCGCATTCAAGAAGGCCGCGAACGTATAGATCTGAAAGCCAAGGTGCAGCGGAAAGTTGCGTTTCTTGATGAACACGATCGCGAGGACCTGTGCGATAATCGTGCTGAGCGCGAGGAACCACAGCTGAATATGGAACGCAAACCCCTGATAGGTGTTTTCAATGCCTGTATGCACCATGTGATAAATCGCAGCAAAACACATCGCAAATAGTGCCAAGATATAGGCCCCGCCGATGGCGCGGTGTGCTTTTCGATGTTTCTTGCGAAAGGACGGGGTGAACTGGAACATGCCAAGGATCAGCACCGCACCGCCCAGAACCATGTGCAGGCTCAGCGCTGACTTCTCGACCGGCGCCATGCTGTCGTAATAGCGCACCGGATCGGAGTTGCCGTTGCTGCCGAAGCCGAAATAGGTGCCAGTGACCATCGCAGTCAGGTTGTTCCACAAAGGATAGGCTTCCTGCGCCTTCTCGGCGATTTCGGAATAAGGCACACCTTGGTTGCCCGCCGCCTCGACCTCGTCGAACAGCTGTTGATGGCTTGGGTCGTAGTTTTGCGGCAGCAGTTTGAAACCTGCCTCCCAGACCAGAAAGCTGTAAAAGGCCAGCGCCACACAAAGCACGGCCCACAAGATGACTGGTTTGGACACGCGCGCTGTTCTTTCGCGGGGGGGATCAATGGACTGGATTGTCATGGCATTTTTCCTGTTGCTACAAGAAGAGAGGGATAAGACGGGGCGGTCAGGCCGCCCCGGCGTGGTTTGTATCTACCTGCGGGTCACTGGCCAAAAACGGCGATCGGGACGATCACGTTGAACCAAAACCGGTCGCCGCCGCCTGTATTCTCGACAAGCACATCGGTTGTGTACATTGCGTTCAAATTGACCGGCCCCAGTTGCTTGGTCACCGACAACCCGACACCGGCAGATGCGCTGCGTTCTGCAACAAATCCGCCATAAGCCGCGTCAGGGTTTTCATCATCGGTGATCTGTTGGCGCCAATAGCCTACGGCACCGGCGCTGAAATCATTGCCCACGTCTTTCATTGCGGTCAGGTTCAGCATGACCTCGTCGCCGGAGGTGTAGCCGTTGTCTTCATTTTCCAGATTGGCAAAATACAAAAGATGCGCCGAGGCGTTCCAGCCGTCGCGCAAATAGCTGTAGCCAACGCTGGGCGAAATGGTCCAGAAGTTCTGGCCCGGATTGACCAGTTCCGCCGCATCCCAACCGGTCGGCGTATGAAAGCTGACACCTGCATTCAGGAACGCACCGGGTGTGATCTCCCACGCGATGTCGATAGGCCGGATTTCCATCGACCCGACACCGGAGTTTTCGGCATCCACAGGGCCGAACGGTGTCGCGATATTTTCCCCTTCGACGTCGATAAAAGGCACTGTCAGGAACGCGCGATATTCGCCGCCAAGCACCTGTTGGCCCGGCACAATCGCGAATTGCAGAACGGTGTCGCGGATCGTCAACTCGGTGGGCGTCTCGTTACCGTCGTCATCATAGAAAGTCTGATCGCTTAGCCCCGACCGGCTACTGACGAAAATGCCGTCAACCGGTGTCGGGCCTGCAATTGGCACGCCCATGCTGGCCCCGGGCGGAATGGTTGGCAGTACGCCGGGTTCGCGCGCGACAGCGCTGGTGGCGCAAACAAGCGCGAGGGCAGCGCAAGCACCGCTTCGGGCTGTGAATTTGGTAAGTTTTTTCATGGGTTTTATCCTGTTTCGCAGGCATCAGTGGTCCGGCCCGTCAAGTGCGGGGGGCGGGCAGGACCGTGATGCAGTACGCGCTGGTTACTGAAGAATGACCTGAATATCGGTGTTTTCCATCAGGCCCTCGTCGCCGAATTCGACGCCGATGCCGGATTTCTTCACGCCGCCGAAGGGGGCATTGGGTTGCAACGCACCATGCTTGTTGATCCAGACAGAACCAGCTTCCATGCGCAGCGCCAGTGATTTGGCCTTGTCCATATCATTGGTCCAGATCGACCCACCAAGCCCAGCATCCGAGGCGTTCGCGCGCTCCAGCGCGTCCTCGATATCGCGGTAACGCATCACCGGCACAGCGGGACCGAATTGCTCTTCGGTCACCAGCGGATGGTCGTCGGGCAGATCGGTGACAATCGTGGTCTCGTGGAACTGGCCCTCACCCGATTTGCCGCCCAGTTGGACAGTGCCGACCTGCGCCGCAGATTCAACCAGACGCGCAACTTTTTCGTGCTGGAACGGTGTCGTCAGCGGACCCATCAGCACGCCCTCGTCCATGCCATTGCCCATCGGCATGTTTTTGGCAACATTGACGAGTTCCGCGACAACCGCATCGTGGACATCTTCGTGTACGTAGACGCGCTTCATCGCGGCGCAGGTCTGCCCGGTATTGATAAATGCGCCCCAGAACAAACCCTCGGCAATCGCCTTGGGGTCGACATCTGGCAGGACGATGCCCGCGTCGTTGCCACCCAGTTCCAGCGTGAGACGCTTCATTGTCGTTGCGGCACCCTGCATGACCTTTTCGCCGGTCGCTGTCGATCCGGTGAACACGATCTTGCGGATGTCAGGGTGCTGGGCCATCGCGGCCCCGATGCTGGCACCCTGATCGTCGGATGTGACGACATTCAGAACACCTGCGGGCAGGATCTGGTTCATGATCTGCACGGCAAGCATGGTGGACAGCGGCGTAAACGGCGATGGTTTCACCACCACGGTATTGCCGGCAAGCAAGGCTGGCATAATGTGCCAGATCGCAATGATGACGGGCCAGTTCCATGGCAGGATGGATCCGACAACGCCCAAAGACTTGCGGTGCAGTTCAACGCGACCTTCTTCGTTGTCCTGCAGGACCTTCACAGGCATTTCAAGTGCGGCAGTGTATCTGGTCCAGGCAACGGCTCCGCCCAACTCAAAATGGGACCCGATGCCCGCCAAAGGCTTGCCGTTTTCACGTGTCAAAAGCTCGGCCAGTTCACCGGCGCGCGCCTCCATCGCGTCGGCCAGTGCATTCAGCGTCTTCTGACGTTCCGCATAAGGCAATGCCGACCAAGCCGGATAGGCCGCTTTGGCGGCGCTGACGGCGCGATCCAGTTCATCAAGGCTGGCGTTTGCGACACTGCCGATGACCTCACCTGTTGCCGGGTTCATCACGGCAAAACTCTCTTGTCCGGCGACCTGAAGGCCGCCGATTGTCATGCCCATATCAAGCATAATTCTCTCTCCCTAGTTCGGTGCGATCTTGTGGCACTTGCGGGCATCAAGGGCGAATCGCCGCTGCTGAACGCTAATGCTTTAAAAAGGCTCCTACATTTCCTCCGATCCACCTCGATTCTGCGGTGGAATACAAAAATGGTAGCGGATATAAGTTGCACGAGCAACATAAAGTTGCATGTGCAACACCGTACTTTGGCCGATGCAGGCCGTTGGCTTACATGCCGCAACGCAGTATGAGGGACCTATGGATGATCTAACCAAAGGCCCGATGGGCACGGACATGTATTTCGTTGATGTCGAAGACCCGAATACGGGTGAGACGTTTCAAACGCTCAGTATTTCGCGCACGCCTGCGATGCTGATGTCCTTTGCGGCCAACAAGTTTACCGAAGGGGCGTCCAATTACTTCAGCGACAATTTCGGTTTGGGGACCGTGGATTGGCGCATGCTTTTGTTGCTGGCGCGCACGCCGGGTGTGACGTCCGCCGAAGCGGCAAGCACAATTGGTGTGGATAAAGGGACCGTCAGTCGCAGTGTCAGTCGCCTGACCAAGAGTGAATTGATCAAGCTGGGCGAACTTCATGCAAACGGGCGCAGCCGCGGCCTCACGCTCAGCCCGACAGGCCGCGCACTGCACGACAAGATTTTGCAGGCGGCAACGGTTCAGAACAATTTTCTGATGAAAGGCTTTGATCCGGACGAAGTGGCCGTTTTCTGCGACTTTCTTCAGCGGTTCACGCAAAACCTGAACGAATTGATCGAACAAGGAAATTCCGCGTCTTAGGTGCCAAAGGCGTGGTAACGCCTATGCGCTATCAAGCGGCGGTTTCGGCATCGCCTTGGCCTTTGGGTCATCGTCCAAGACGCTGTGGAAATGGTCAATGACGCGGTAGAACGCCGCCATATCCGCCGGTGGCACGTCTTTCAAAAGGCGCGCTTCGGTCTGCGTGGCATCCGTCAGCAGGGCCTTGATCGCGTCTCTCCCTGTCTGCGTAAGTATAATTTCGATCAGTCGCGCGTCATTTGTGCTGCTGTGTTTTTCCACCAGCCCCGCCTTTTCCAACCTTCCGACAGCGCGGCTGACGCGGGATTTCTCAAGATTCGTAAAGTGCTGGATATCGCGGACAGACACCACGCCGCAATGTTGCAGGTGCACCAGAACCCGCCATTCCGCCACGCTCAGATCATGCGACGCTGCATAGTCGACCGACAGCCTGTTGCTGATCCGCTCGGATATGACTGCAAGGCGATAGGGAAGAAAATCCGACAAGCGGAAGCGGCTGTTCATAGGGGCACTCTCACGAATTTTGTCGCAGGATATTGACATTTGTTGCAGATGCAACGATTAACTTGTTGCAAATGCAACGATCTTCAGGGAGAGAATCATGGCCAAGGCATTCGCGTCACAAGGTGACATGACCGAAAAGGAAATTTCATTTACCAAGATCGGTCCGGGACTTTATGCCTTTACCGCCGAGGGCGATCCGAATTCCGGCGTCATTATTGGCGACGAAAGTGTTATGATCGTCGAAGCGCAGGCCACGCCCCGTTTGGCCAATAAGGTCATCGAATGCGTGCGCAGCGTGACAGACAAGCCTATTTCCCATGTCGTGCTGACCCATTATCACGCGGTGCGGGTTCTTGGCGCGAGCGCCTTTGGTGCCGATCAGATCATCATGTCCGATGCGGCACGCGGCATGGTCGAAGAACGCGGGCAAGAAGATTGGGACAGCGAATTCCAACGGTTCCCGCGTCTGTTCGAGGGGCACGAGAGCATTCCCGGGCTTACCTATCCCACAACGACGTTTAGCGATTCGATGACCGTCTACCTTGGTAACCGCCGGGTTGAGATCAAGCAGATCGGCCGCGCTCATACTGCTGGCGACAGCATCGTTTGGGTGCCGGATGCGCAAACCATGTTTACCGGTGATATCGTCGAATACCATTCCGCCTGCTATTGCGGCGACGGCTATTTCCGCGAATGGGGGGCCACACTTGACGCTGTGAAAGCCTACAACCCGCAAAGCATCGCACCGGGCCGTGGCGACGCACTGATCGGGGTCGAAATGGTGGATGCGGCCCTTGCCGCGACACGGGATTTTGTCGACAGCACCTATCTGCCCGTGGCACAGGTCGCCGCCCGTGGTGGGACTTTGAAAGAGGCATGGGACGCCGTACGCGCCGCCTGTGATCCAAAATTCAAAGACTACGCCATCTACGAACACTGCCTACCGTTTAACGTAGCCCGCGCCTATGACGAGGCGCGCGGCATCGACCACCCGCGCATCTGGACCGCCGAACGTGATATCGCGATGTGGGAGGCGCTTCAGTCATGAACGCCCCGCTGCGCGACCGCTATCCACTTGCGTTTCAGCTGTACCCCTACGCGCGCAGTGCCGATCAGGATGCAGCCACCCCTGTGCGCCATCCGGTTGTGATCGTCGGCGGGGGGCCTGTGGGCCTGACATTGGCGCTCGATCTGGCCCGACGCGGCACACCCGCCCTTGTTCTGGACGATCACGAAGGGGTGGGGCAGGGATCACGCGCCATCTGTTTCGCCAAACGCACGCTAGAGGTCATGCACCGCCTCGGCGCGGGCGCGCCCATGGTCGAAAAAGGCGTCGTCTGGAACAAGGGCCGCGTGTTCCGTGACCGCGATGAGGTTTTTGAATTCGACCTTCTGCCGGAAAGCGGCCACCGCAATCCTGCCTTTATCAACCTGCCGCAAACCCAGTTTGAAAAGTTTCAGGTCGAGGCGGTTCGACGTGCACAAGCAGACGGACAGCCGATGGATATTCGCGGCAAAAACCGTGTCGATGCCGTCACCGACATGGGTGACCACCTGCTGCTGGACCTGATGACCCCCGAAGGCCCCTATCAAATCGCAGCCGACTATCTTGTCGCCTGCGACGGCGCGCGCTCGCCGTTGCGCGATATGATGGGCCTCGCCTTTGAGGGGCGCGTGTTCGAGGACAATTTCCTGATCGCCGATGTCAAAATGACGGCCGATTTCCCCACCGAGCGCTGGTTCTGGTTCGAGCCTTGGTTCAAATCCGGCGACAGTGCCCTGCTGCATAAACAGCCCGATGATATCTGGCGCATCGACTTTCAGCTTGGCTGGGACATCGACCGCGAGAAGGAATTGAAGCCTGAAAACATCCGCGCCCGCGTTGATCAGATGCTGGGGGAGGGGGTGGAATACGAACTCAATTGGTGTTCGATTTATACCTTCCAGTGCCGGCGGATGGAAAAGTTCCGCCATGGCCGCGTGATTTTTGCGGGCGACGCGGCGCATCAGGTGTCGCCCTTTGGGGCGCGGGGCGCGAATTCCGGTGTGCAGGATGCCGATAATCTGGGCTGGAAACTGGCGGCGGTGTTAAATGGCGCATCCGATACCTTGCTGGACAGCTATGACAGTGAACGTGTGCTTGCGGCGGATGAGAATATCCTGAACTCCAGCCGCGCGACGGATTTTCTGACCCCCAAATCAGATATTTCCAAAACCTTCCGCAATGCGGTGCTCGATTTGGCGAAAACCCATGCCTTTGCCCGCCCGTTGATCAATTCCGGACGGCTGAGCGTGCCCAGCGTCTACGACGGCTCACCGCTGAATGGCGCAGACGATCTGCAAGGCCCGGATCGCACCCGCCCCGGCGCGCCCTGTCCGGATGCCCCTGTCGGGAACGGCTATTTGCTTGATCACTTGACGGCTGGCTTTACCGTGCTGTCGATCGGCGCAGATGCGCCGGATGTTGCCGGAACGACATCTTTGCACATTGCCGACGCCTCACCCGAACTGGCGGCGCGGTATTTGGGCGATGCGCCCAGTGCCATCTACCTGATCCGCCCTGATCAACATGTCGCCGCACGTTGGGCCACTGCCGATGTGCCAAGCATCAAATCGGCGATAATAACCGCAATGGGGGGCGTGCAATGACCGATCTGAACCTTGATCCCAACATTCCGGATCACGACGCCTTTTATGCCGAACTGATCGACCTGCATAACGGGCTGGACGCGGCGCAAAGCAGCGCGTTGAACGCCCGTTTGATCCTGATCCTAGCCAATCATATTGGCGACAGAAACGTCCTGACACAGGCCTTTGCTGCCGCGAAAGGAGATGCCACATGACCAAGATACAACCCCATGACCTGATCCAATCGGACGGGGCCAGCACGACACCTGGCTATATGTCCGGCTGGGCCAATGATTTTGAGACCGAGGCGCTGCCCGGTGTGCTGCCACAAGGCATGAACTCGCCCCAAAAGGTGAACTACGGGCTTTATGCCGAACAACTGTCCGGCACGGCTTTCACCCAACCACGGCCAGAGCGGACGTGGTGCTATCGCATCCGTCCGTCGGTCAAGCACACGGCGCGGTTCACGCGCATTGATCTGCCTTATTGGAAGACAGCGCCGCATGTTCAGGAAGACATCACATCGCTCGGTCAATACCGTTGGGATCCGCTGCCGCATTCGGATGCACCGCTGACGTGGCTGACGGGCATGCGGACGATGACGACAGCAGGCGATGTGAACACCCAAGTGGGCATGGCGTCACATGTCTATCTGGTGACCGAAAGCATGAAAGACGCCTATTTCTATTCCGCTGACAGCGAGCTGCTGGTGGTGCCGCAAGAGGGGCGTCTGCGCTTTGCCACCGAGCTTGGGATCATCGATATTGAACCCAAGGAGATCGCCATCATTCCGCGCGGGCTGGTCTATCGGGTCGAGGTGCTTGAGGGGCCCTGCCGTGGCTTTGTCTGTGAAAACTATGGGGCGAAGTTTGATTTGCCGGACCGCGGGCCGATTGGCGCGAACTGTCTGGCCAACCCGCGTGATTTCAAGACACCCGTCGCCGCTTTTGAGGACCGTGAGACGCCATCCACCGTCACCGTCAAATGGTGCGGCCAGTTCCATGAAACCAAGATCGGCCACAGCCCCTTGGACATTGTCGCATGGCACGGCAACTACGCGCCGAGCAAATACGACCTGCGCACCTATTGCCCGGTCGGCGCAATCCTGTTCGACCATCCTGACCCGTCGATTTTCACGGTGCTGACCGCGCCCGGTGGGCAACCCGGTGTCGCCAACATCGACTTTGTGCTGTTCCGTGAACGCTGGCTGGTGGCCGAAGATACCTTCCGCCCGCCGTGGTACCACAAGAACGTCATGTCCGAGCTGATGGGCAATATCTATGGCCAGTATGATGCGAAACCGAATGGCTTTGCGCCGGGGGGCGTGTCGTTGCATAATATGATGCTGCCGCATGGGCCGGACATGGAGGCCTTTGAAAAGGCGTCGAACGCCAACCTTGGCCCCGACAAGCTGGACCAGACCATGTCGTTCATGTTCGAAACCCGTTTCCCACAGCATCTGACCCAATTCGCTGGTCAAGAGGCCCCGCTGCAAGACACCTACATTGACTGCTGGACCTCGCTTGAAAAGAAATTCGACGGCACACCGGGCAAGAAATGAAGCTCTATTGCTATTGGCGCTCGACCACGTCCTACCGCGTCCGTATCGCGCTGCATCTCAAGGGGGTGGTGTTTGACACGGTGCCTGTAAACCTTGTGACCGATGAACAGGCCCGTGCAGAGTATGCTGCGCTGAACCCGCAACGCGCGGTCCCAACGCTGGCGACCGATGAGGGCCTCGTGCTGACCCAGTCGCTGGCGATCATGGATTATCTTGATGCAATCGCCCCGGACCCGGGCCTGTTGCCCGGGGATGCCCCGATGCGGGCGCGGATGTTGGCCGCTGCACTGGTGCTGGCAAGCGATGTGCACCCTGTCAATAACCTGCGCGTGATGAAGCGCCTCAAGGACATGGGGCATAACCAGCAAGACTGCACCGACTGGATGCTGCATTGGATGGCCGAAGGGTTGACCGCATTCCAAGCCCTGATTGACCCTGACACGCCGTTCTGTTTTGGCGATAGGCCGACCTTTGCCGATATCTGCCTGATCCCGCAGCTTTATAACGCGCACCGCTGGGGGCTGGACATGGCCCCTTTCACCCGCCTCACCGACATCGAAGCGCGTTGCTTGGCCCTTGCGCCGTTTGATGCAGCCCGCCCTGAAAACCAGCCCGACGCAGTCTAAACGGAGACCCAGATGACTCTTATTCGTTCATGGATCGAAAGCGCAAACGCGCCGGACACCGACTTTCCGCTCAACAATTTGCCCTATGGGGTGTTCTCGCTCCCGAACGAAAACAAACGTATGGGAGTCGCGATCGGAGACAAAATTATTGACCTTCCCAAGTTGGTCGAGAACGGGCACCTGAGTCACGCAAACCTGATCCCGAACGGGCATGACAATCCTTTTCTGCAAGAAAGCTGGAATGATTTCATGGCGCTTGGGCCGGGGTTTTGGCGCTTCTTTCGAGAGGCTCTTACCAAATCCCTCAGCGAAGGATCTGATCCGTCACATATAGAAGAAGCCCTCGTTCCGATGGCAGAGGCCAAGCTCCTTATGCCGTTCCGTGTCTCGGAATTCACCGATTTCTACGCATCGCGCCACCATGCGACGAATGTCGGCACAATGTTCCGTGGTGCGGAAAACGCCTTGCCTCCCAATTGGCTGCACATTCCCATCGGGTACAACGGGCGCGCTTCATCGGTGGTGGTGGACGGGACTGACGTCATCCGTCCGCAGGGGCAGTTGAAGGGGCCAAACCAAGATGTGCCATCTTTCCTGCCGTCCCGCCGGTTCGATTTCGAACTGGAAATGGGTGCGATCGTTGGCGTCCCCTCCGACGGGCCGATCAGCCTTGATGACGCCATGGCGAATATCTTCGGCTATGTGATCCTGAATGATTGGTCCGCACGTGATATCCAAGCTTGGGAATACCAGCCGCTCGGACCGTTTCAGGCCAAGGCGACCGCCACCACAATCAGCCCGTGGATCGTGACGGCCGCCGCGCTAGAGCCATTCCGTGTCGACACACCCGAACGTGAGTTTGATCTTTTGGATCACCTCAAAGACACAGGCCCGATGCTTTATGACATCGACCTAGAGGTCGCGATTGCGCCTGAGGGCAAAGATGAAACTGTCATCACCCGCACCAATTATCGCGAGATGTATTATTCATCTGCTCAGCAATTGACCCATCACACAAGCAGCGGCTGCCCGATGCGGGTGGGCGATCTGCTGGGGTCGGGCACGATTTCTGGCCCATCCAAGGAAAGCCGTGGCGCCTTGCTCGAACTCAGCTGGGGCGGGAAAGAACCGCTGACCTTGGACACTGGCGAAACCCGTAGCTTTATCGAAGACGGTGACACAATCACGATGCGCGGTGCCGCGAAAGGCGACGGATACCGGATCGGCTTTGGTAAATGCGCAGGAAAAGTATTACCAGCACGGAGCTGACGGTGGCACCCAGATTCGACACCCTGATGGTTTGATCATTCGTCCATCTCGCCCGCTGCCGAGGCAACCTGACGACCGGCGCGTCAACGGAATAACACGCCGTCACTTGTAACATGGGTCAGACCATCAGGCTGTAATGCCACATTCACAGCCTTGACAGTGGAGTGACTGAACCAAATCTCGTTTTCGGAAGCGCGCAAGATTTGCGCTGCTTCCCGAAATATTCGACGGTTGCCGCCCTATAAAGGCAAACACTAAAACCCGTGTCAGGATGCCAACGAAGGTCGCCACACACCTGGCGACCCATAGAATGCCGCTTTCGTTTTCTTTGGTATTTCGGGGTCTTGTGCGCGCCCGCGTCACGGCACCTCGAATTCGAGGCATGCCGTGTACTACAGGGGCGTCGCTTCCGACGAACCGATTTTGGCTTTATCTCTCAGAGACGACGGGGGTTTGACCAACGTGGCTGTCATTTTCAACGCAATCCAGCATGAATTTTGCAACGGCGCTGCGACGTACCATCATGCCCGGCTTGGGGGTCGTTGCCGTTCCGACGATCAACGCTTTCTCCTTCTCGCTGTTGGAAAGCCCCATCGCCCGCACGAGGGTCCAAGACGCGTCAGAAGCACGAAACGCTTGTTCGACGCTGTTGTGATCCGCGTAGGCATACCCGAGGTTGGTCCGCTTGATCATGAACCGCATGAACCAAGGGGCCGTTTCAAAGCTATCTCCGACACCAGCCGCCGACAAAAAGACGACACGCTTCTTGCCAAGGGCAATGATATTCTCAGCGACCTTTGTCAGAATCTTTTCCGTCGTAATCGGCTTTGCCCATGGCGCATCGGATTGGCGCGGGTTGTTGAGCGCAACCAAGATCGCGTCCTTGCCTTGCTCTGCTGCGGCAAGGTCAGCCGGGTTCGTCGGCGTGCCCTTGATGACCGTCAGGCCGTCTTGCGCTTGCATGCTATTTGGGTTGCGCACCAATGCGGTCACGTGGTGCCCTCTGGACAGGGCTTGGTCAACGATATGCTTGCCTGTGCGTCCACTGGCGCCAAGTACGAGAAGATTCATTTTTTGTTCCTTTTCAATGTTTTGTTAAGCAAGGCCAACCGTTCTGTCCGTGAAGCGATCAAGCACGACCGGCGCCCTGCAGTTTTGTGGCAGTGATGCGGATCAACCGAACTTGTAGTTCGAAACGGTGATGCCGGTCATTTCGCTGGTATGGTGATAAATCCGTTCTGCTGGTTCATCCTCCGCAGCGCCAAGTGCGACGAAGATCGGCACCAGATGGTCCTCTTCTGCGTGGCAGATACGCGCGGCGGGGGCGCTTTCCCATTTCAACATGGCTTTGTGCCGCACATCAGGTGCTGCCATCATCGCGTTAAACAGCCATGCATCAAACTCTGCCGAAGGGTCTTTCCCGACACCGCGCGGCAAACGCAAGTTGTGAAAGCTCAGGCCCGATCCGACGATCATGATTCCTTCATCCCGCAGTGGTCGCAATGCGCGGCCAATAGCGAAATGATCAGCCGGGTCGTAGGATTTCAGCATCGACACCTGAAAGATTGGCATGTCGGCCGCCGGGTACATGACCTCCATCGGGGCATAAAGCCCGTGGTCAAAACCGCGATCCGGGTCGATCCTTGCGGTAATCCCGGCCTTTTGCAGCAGCGCGAGGGTCCGGGCCGCGACATCGGGCGCACCGGGGGCGTCATAGGTGATTTCGTAGGTATGCGGCGGAAAGCCGGAATAATCATAGATCATCGGGGGCTTCGCCGCGCCCATGATGGCCACATCATCTTCTTCCTAGTGTCCCGATATCATCAGGATCGCTTTGGGGCGTTCGCCGTGGTCGGCGACCATCTGTTTGAGCGAAGCCTCGAGCGGGGCAAAGAATTCGCGCATGGGGGGGACCCAAGGCCATGGGCCGCCGCCGTGCGAGATAAAGTAGGTGGGCAGAGTCTTGGTCATTGGTATCTCAAACTAGTATCGGACAAAAAGGCGCTTGGGACTTCCCCCAAGCGCGTGATGTGTGTTCAGCCGCGCGGCGTGATCGGTGCCTTTCGGCCACGGCCCCAAAGCACGATCAGAGCACAGCCTATGTAAACGACGTTCAAAGGCAGAACCTCGAATTCGCCACGCGAGGCGTGAAACAGGATCGCAAGGATCTGCAGCAGTACACAGGCAGCCGCTGCGACGACGGTTAGGCGCGGCATGATGCGCGTCAAGGATGGCAGTAGCAGGCCAAGGCCACCGGCTAGATCGACCACGCCGATAAACCGGACGAAGCCTTCCGAGTATTCGCCCGCCCATGGCATCATCGCCGCAAGTTCCGGGATTGGCGTGAAAAGTTTCATCGCTCCCGACATGAGGAAGAGAGCCGAGCCGATCACTTGTGCTGCCCATATGCTGATATTGGCGCCTTTGGATACAGGCGCGGTGTTGAGTGTGGAGCTTATCACGGGGGTACCTCTCAAAATTTTCATTCGACATTTGTCGCCTGATGAGAGTCATACGCAGAAATAAAAAACTAAAAAATAGTGATAGTTTCGAAGTTCTTGTTCAGATAATCTGAACGCTATGGATGCAATTACTCTGGATCAATTCACAGTATTCCTCACGATCGTCGAAGAAGGCAGCTTTGCCGCGGCTGCGCGAAAGCTCGGTCGCGCGCAATCGGCCATCACCTATGCTGTTCAAAAGCTTGAAGATCAAAGCGGAGTCCCACTTTTCGACCGGACCGCTTACCGCCCCACTTTGACCGAACAAGGCCGCGCTCTGTTGCCACGCATCCGTCGGATCATGGACGACCTGGGTGAATTTCGCGTGCAGGCCCAGAGCATGTCAAAGGGTATCGAGGCTGAGTTGATATTGGTTGTCGAGACCTTTCTGCCGCTCTCGATATTCATGCCAGCCTTGCGCCATTTTCAGAGCGAATATCCGATGGTGCAGCTCAGGATCAATGCGGTGCGGCCGCAAGACGCATCGGGGCAGTTGCTGGAAAACCGCGCAGATCTTGGCCTTTTTCTGTTGTCGCCAAAATCAGAACCGGATCTGGAAAGTCGGGTGATTGCAGAGATGGACTTTGTCGCCGTTGCAGCGCCTGACCATCCACTCGCAGAACTGCCACCACACTTTCCGAAAGAGGCGATGCGGGACCATCTGCAGATTGTCGTGTCAGACCCAAAGGCGGTGACCGATAGTACGGCATACGGCGTTGTCGGTGTGAACCAGTGGCGCGTAAGCGATGTTCGTCTGCGCTATGAACTGGTGAAGAAAGGCATCGGCTGGGGGTCCATGCCACGACCGATGGTTGAAGCCGATCTGATGCGCGGAGAGCTTGTGGAACTGCTCCCTGCGCAGTGGGACTCGTCCAATTCAATGCCACGCTTCAAGATCGTCGTCGCCAGACGGAAAGACAAGGCCTTGGGGCCCGCCGGCAGTTTTCTTATGGCTACCCTGATTAACGGGTCTGGCTCCAACGATTGAAACAGCAATCCGTCATGCAGGCGTCGATGAAGCATTGGGTTGGCGCATTTAGATTGACCTGTATCAGTTCTGGAAAAACACCTCGGCTGCGCTTGTTTACCGATCCTGTTTTGATTTGAAGTGCTTGATACATGAAAGCATCGCCTGCACCTTTTCCGTGCGATGCAGGTCAACATGGGTGATGAGCCACCCCGTAACGGTCCAATCCGCAGTGGCCGGTAAGATCACGCGCAGATTATCACGCTTCTGGGCCTCTGCGTCGCTGAGAAAACCCAAGCCTAGGCCTGAATAGACGGCCCTTTCGATAATCCCGACATCGCGGGACGACAGGGCGACCGCTCTTGGATCGACGTTGTCCTGAATCCACGCGCCGAATGGAAGGCGCTCCAGTGGGAAGTCAGGCAAAACGAAAGCGTGGCCTTCAAAACCATCATGAACACCGGCCGGCCCGTGCCGTGTCAGATAGCTGTCATGGGCGTAAAGGTTGAACGTGATGTCGCCGAAATGCGTGACCACGTAGTCGGGATGATCCGGTTTGTTGCCT
This sequence comes from Yoonia rosea, assembly GCF_900156505.1. NCBI lineage: Bacteria > Pseudomonadati > Pseudomonadota > Alphaproteobacteria > Rhodobacterales > Paracoccaceae > Yoonia > Yoonia rosea. The sequence goes on from NZ_FTPR01000001.1 coordinate 371,695, forward strand.
GCCCGAAGGGCGATATGTGCCTCTCCGTATTCGAGGCGGGCCAGATCCTCTGTCACATCGATCCTGACAGCGCATTCCGGATTTTCGATGCGAAATTTCTGGATCGCTTCCATGAGAAATCCCGCAAAGGGCGCAAGCAGCGTGAGTTTGATTTCACCGTCTATCTGACTCTTGCCACCTTTGACGCGGCCTGCCAGATCTTGGATCATTTCATCGGCCTTCTGGGCGACCCGAAGCACATCTTCGCCAGCCTCGGTCAACGTATAGCCCCGTGCGTGGCGTAGAAAGATCTTGGTGCCGATCTCCGCTTCCAGCGCATCAATATGGCGGTTTACGGTTGCGCGGTGTAGCTGCAGCGCCTCGGCAGCCGTGCTCACAGTGCCAAGGCGTGCCACGTGATAGGCCGTGCGCAATTCCGTCCATTTATCCAAAGAGCCACCTGTACAATTTTCGCGCATGTCATGCCTGAAATCGCGCGTTGATTGCGAATTTGCGGCGCTTTAGATCAGATATCAAGCAAAATGACATTCTAGGAGTTTTCAATGAAATATGTCTCGCTCGGCCTTCGCGGCCTTCTGACGCTCGCGTTTGTCGCCGCAGGTGGTGCAAAACTTGCTGGCGTTGAAATGATGGTTGGTACCTATGATGCGATCGGCGTGGGCCAGTGGTTTCGCTATCTGACCGGCGCGCTTGAGGTCGGTGCCGCAATCCTTCTGTGGTTGCCCGGCAAACAGGTACTGGCCGCAGCACTCCTCGGTGCAACGATGGTCGGTGCGGTTTTGGCCCATTTGTTCATCCTCGGTCCGTCGGCTGTTCCTGCGGTGGTCCTTGGCCTCATCTGTATCGCCGTGATCTACTTGCACCGTGACCAGATCGCTGATCCCTTGGGCCGTGCGACCGCCTGATCCGCTTTTCGCTAGGGTCGCGTGCAAACACTGTGCGCGGCCCAATCCCTGTTCCGATTAGTTGGACCAGACATGGAAATCGGTATCGACAGCTTTGCAGCTTTCTTGCCCGAAATGTAGGACCGGACCGGTCTAGGGGCAGGATTCCTCGAATTTCATAGCCAGAATGGAACGGTTGCTGCGAAAGTGATTGTGGCAGATTCACCAGTTTGGCCATTTGCCAACTTTCGACCCATCCGAACACCGCAGTGTACCTGTCTTCGCACTCTGTAGGGTGGCGCGTCATGCATCGTTTGCGTATGCTGCGCCCCGTGCGTCTGTCCCCAATGCTATCGGACCCGAGGAGAAAGCTGAATGCCCAACAACGCAGCCACTGCGGCAGCGAGATTGTCTATTGCGCCTATGATGGACTGGACGGACCGCCATTGCCGGTTTTTCCATCGCCTGATGTCGCGGCATGCGTTGCTGTACACGGAAATGGTGACAGCGCCGGCTGTGGTGCATGGCGATAAAGAACGCCTGTTGGGTTTTGATGCGCGCGAGCATCCCGTGGCGCTGCAGTTGGGCGGGTCTGATCCTGCGCAGCTCGCGCAAGCGGCGCGGATTGCCGAGGACTTCGGCTATGCCGAGATCAACCTCAATTGCGGGTGCCCCTCTGACCGTGTGCAATCAGGCAGCTTTGGCGCCGTGCTGATGGAAAACCCGGCTTTGGTTGCCGAATGCGTGGCAGCGATGATCGCGGCAGTGCGCGTTCCTGTGACCGTCAAGTGCCGGATCGGCGTGGATGACCAGGACCCGGCTGTGGTGCTGCCCGATTTTCTGGCCCAAGTTTCTGCGGCGGGGGTCCACAGGTTTTCGGTGCATGCGCGGAAGGCATGGTTGCAAGGGCTGAGCCCCAAAGAGAACCGCGATATCCCGCCATTGAATTATGATTTAGTGATGGAAATGAAGGGGTTGTTTCCGCATCTTCATCTAAGCGTCAATGGCGGTATCGCGACATTGGATGATGCGGTGGATTTCCTCGATCGCGGATTGGACGGCGTTATGATCGGGCGCGCGGCCTATCATACACCTGCGGATATCCTGCTTGAGGCGGATGCGCGTATCTTTGACGATCCCTTAGGGCGCACAGCCGAAGAAGTCGTCCATCTGATGTTGCCCTATATCGCGGATCACCTTGCAAAGAACGGCCGTTTGGGGCAGGTGACGCGCCATATGTTGGGGCTGTTTCAGGGCCGCCCCGGTGCACGGGGTTGGCGCAGGCATTTGTCCGAGAACGCCCATGTTGATGGGGCAGGACCGGACGTTGTCTTGGCCGCTCTCGATCACGTGACGCGAAAAGCGGCCTAAAGGGAAAAACAAATGGAAGATACGGTGCTGCTGGCCACGATGGCCGGTTTGCTTTTGGCGCTTGGGGCATTCTCGGGTGTGTTGGCGGGGCTTTTGGGTGTCGGCGGCGGGATCATTCTGGTGCCTGCATTTTTCTACGTCTTCAGCGGATTAGGCTATAACAGCCCCGAATTGATGCAAATCTGTCTGGGCACATCGCTGGCGACGATCATTGTCACCTCGCTGCGGTCGCTGTCTGCGCACAGTAAAAAAGGCGCAGTTGACTGGTCTATCCTCAAAGGGTGGGGGATCGGGATCGCCATTGGCGCTGCAATTGGCATGTTGGTGGCCTCGACGCTGCGGTCCGAGGTTTTGCAGGCAATTTTCGGTGTGCTGGCGGCGATGGTGGGGGTTTACATGGCCTTCGGGCGTGAAAAGTGGCGCTTGGGCGCAGAAATGCCCAAAGGTGTTTTGCGGGCGGTTCTGTCGCCTGTTATTGGGTTCCTCTCGGTGCTCATGGGGATCGGCGGCGGATCATTCGGGGTTCCTCTCATGTCATTGTTCAACGTGCCAATCCACCGCGCCGTAGCGACGGCAGCGGGGTTCGGTGTCATTATCGCGGTCCCTTCGGTGATCGGGTTTCTCTTGGTCGATATCGCTGTGGTACCGCCCTTCACCATCGGTGCGGTGAACTTTCTTGCCTTCGGTCTGGTTGTCACGATGACCCTGATTACGGCACCGTGGGGGGCTGCATTGGCGCATCGGATGGATGCCAAACCACTCAAGCGCATTTTTGGCGTCTTTCTGATCCTCGTGGCGCTCAATATGTTGCGCAAAGCGCTGGGATGGTAGGGCAGGACGGCTTTTGCGTCTTTCCACCGGATGCCGCGGTGGCACGGTGGGCTGCAGCTGCAAAATTGGCCGCCATCACGGTGCTTGGCGATGGTGGCGCGCGACGGCATGGCGGCACATGGTTTGTCGGGGTTGACGCTTTGCCTAATGCCCCTGACGGGAGCATCGGTGGCGTGCCTCTGGCAGGTGCTTGGCAAGCCCACGTAAAGGCGCCGCCCAATTGGCACCGCGCGCAGCTTTCTGTTGTTTTTCCGGGGTATCCGCAACAGGACCCCGGCGAAAGTGAGGCGGCACATCGCTTTCGGCGGGATCGTGATGCCGCGCATGTGGACGGGCTTTTGCCGGAAGGGCCGCAAAAGCGGCGGCATTTGCGCGAACCACACGGGTTTATTCTGGGATTGCCGCTTGATGCGGTGCGTGCCAGCCCGCTGGTGGTTTGGCGTGGCAGCCATGACATCATGCGTACGGCTTTCCATGCGGCTTTCGCTGGCATCCCGCCTGCGCAATGGGGTCATGTGGATGTCACCGAGGTCTATCAGGATGCGCGCCGCAAGGTTTTCGCGACCTGTGACCGGGTCGAAGTTGTTGCCGAACCCGGTCAGGCGGTCTTGCTGGATCGCCATATTCTGCACGGTGTCGCACCTTGGCCGCAGGATGTGCTGGGTGAGATGCGTATGGTGGCCTATTTTCGTCCGCAGATCAGCATAGAAGACTGGCTCTAGGCCTTGAGCCGGTTGAAATCCTTAAGTGCCTTGCCGGGTTCATCGACAAAGAGGCTTGGCAGAATGCGCTGGCTGGCGATCTGGTCAACCCTGATCTCATCAAATTGCGCAGTGGTTTCACACCAGACGACGCATGTCCAAAGGCGGCCCCAGTAATCAAGCTGGAGCGGCCGCACGATGCGCTTTTTGTTGTCCATGACAAGTTCCAGTTTTTGCCGCGTCCGCATGGCCTGACGCAGGATCGGCAGATGCTGAAAGCCCCGCGCGGCATCGGCGAAAGGATAGATTGCAAAGCCATAGCCGCTGGGTGCGCGACCACGGTCCTCGGGCATTACGGCATCAATCTTGCCCGAGAGGGCGCGGGCCGCCGCCGAAAGCTCAGGGTCGTTGCTTTGGATCACGGCGTTTAGGCCCAGATGCAGCGCCTCGACCTCGGTCATGGTCAGGTTCAGCGGGGGCAGGGTGATTGCGGCGGTCACGCGGTAGCCGATCCCGCGTTCACCCTCGATCGGGACGCCCGATGCGGCGAGCGTTTCCATGTCGCGGTAAATGGTGCGCAATGATACGTCTGTCGCTTGCGCCAGATCACTGGCGCGGTGCAGTGATCCATCCCGCATGATTTGAACAAGACGCATAAGGCGGTCGGCACGGCGCATGGTTTTCCTTTCGATTCGGGATAGTTTTGTCAATTTTCTGACAACTGACAAGTTTTTGTCACAACTATCAAAAAACCCTTGCAAAAAAGGCCTCTCCAGCCGCCAAAATCGCGAGTTCGCGCTTCCCTTGTGGCGCATCCGGCCCTATTTGTTCAATGAAGAGAATAAAATGACGCAGGGCACGCCCCGCTAAAGGAGAAGAGACATGCTTAACAATATCGGCCTTCCCGGCCTTCTTTTGATCGCTGTTGTGGTTCTGGTTCTGTTTGGCCGCGGCAAGATTTCCAGCCTGATGGGCGAAGTCGGCAAAGGCATTACAGCGTTCAAAAAGGGCGTCGATGATGGCAAAAAAGAAATCGAAGACGGCATGGCCGACGCCAAAGACGTGACGCCCGCAGAAGAAAAAGACAAAGTCTGATCGCTTTGCCGCATAATAAGGACTGCGTCTGATGTTTGGTCTTGGCTGGAGCGAATTGCTTGTTGTCGGCATTGTGGCCCTGATTGTGATCGGGCCCAAGGATTTGCCGGGCTTGTTCCGCACGATAGGGCAATTCACCGGTAAGGCCCGTATGATGGCGCGCGAGTTTTCGCGTGCGATGGAGCAGGCCGCCGATGATGCTGGCGTCAAGGATATCTCCAAGACACTGAACGCGGCAGCTAACCCCAAGAAATTCGGCGTCGACAAGATCAAGGAAGCGACCGGTGTCACCGAAACACCCTTGTCGCCCGAACGTCAGGCCGCAAAAGAGAAAATGAGCAAGGCGATGGGTGATGCAGCGCTTGCCCGTCAGGCGCGTGAGGCAGAAGAGGCCGCCGCCAAGGCCGCAGCTGCTGAGGCCCCCAAACCCGATACGCCCGCACCAGAGGCCAAGACATGAGCGCCCGAGACGAGATCGAAGACAGCGCAGCGCCGCTGCTGGAACACCTGACCGAACTGCGCTCGCGGCTGATTTATTCCGTGATGGCTTTCCTCGTCGGCATGATTATCTGCTTTTCCTTCGGCGGTGCCCTTTTGGATTTTTTGCTGGCGCCGATTGAGCGCACCATGCGGTCCTTGGGCAATCCCAACCCTGTGATGCAGTATACGGCGCCGCAAGAGTATTTCTTTACCTTGATCCGCATTTCGGTTGTGGGCGGGCTGGCGCTGTCTTTTCCCGTGATCGCTTATCAGCTCTGGCGCTTTGTGGCGCCCGGCCTTTACCGCAATGAAAAGAACGCCTTTCTGCCGTTCATCATTGCCTCGCCTGTGTTGTTCCTGATCGGGGCGGCCTTTGCGCATTACATTGTCGTGCCGCTGGCGATGGCATTTTTCCTTGGGTTTGCGGATTTGCCTTCTTTTGTGCAGGCCATCGCTGCAGAGGCAGTCCCGAACCCCGGAACCGACCTTCTGCCGGCTGCGGGTGGCGGGCTGACATTGCCGAGTGTCGCGCCTGATCTATCGGAAGGCGGTGTCGATATCGTCTTCAACGGCAAGGTGAACGAGACGCTTGATATCACACTGAAGATGATCGTGGCCTTTGGCGTGTGTTTCCAGCTACCTGTGCTGCTGACCCTGATGGGATCGGCCGGATTGGCCAGTTCGCGCGGCCTGCGCGGGACACGCAAATACGCTGTCGTTGGTATCCTGATTGTGGCTGCCCTTGTCACACCACCTGATGTCACGACGCAGTTGATCCTCTTTGTCGTCGTCTATGGGCTGTATGAAATCTCAATTCATCTGGTCGCTGCGGTCGAGCGCAAGAAAGACCGCGCCGCCCGTGCAGAAGGCATCATTGGCGAAAACGAGAGCCTCTTTGACATCGATGAGGATGATCTTTCGGATGGCGAGGCTGCGGCTGATGAGGGTACCAAAGGGTGAGCAAGAAGGCCCTGAAACGGATCGCTGCCGCGCTTGAGCGCATCAGTCCGGCCCCCATCGGGACCCCTGATTTTAGCGCAGCCTCGGCCTTTGTCTGGCATCCTGATCCTGATCGCCTTGTCCCTGTCGCGCGGGTGAACCGCGTCGGTGTTGAACTGCTGGTTGGCGTCGACCGGTCACGCGATACGCTGATGGCCAATACGGTTCAGTTTGCTGCTGGATTGCCAGCAAACAACGCGCTGTTATGGGGTGCGCGTGGCATGGGAAAATCAAGCCTTGTCAAAGCGATACATGGCGCTGTGAGTGCGGATTATCCGGCGTTGAAGATTGTCGAGGTCCAGCGCGAGGATCTGCCCAGCATCGGCCGTTGCCTGAACCTGCTACGCGGCGCGCCCGAGCGCTTTATCATGTTTTGTGATGACCTGTCTTTCGGGCACGACGATGCACATTACAAATCGCTCAAGGCGGTTCTGGATGGCGGGATCGAAGGGCGGCCTGATAATGTCGTTCTTTATGCGACATCCAACCGGCGGCACCTGATGCCGCGCGATATGATCGAGAATGAGCGCTCATCTGCGATTTCCCCGTCCGAGGCGGTGGAAGAGAAGGTGTCGCTGTCTGATCGCTTTGGTCTGTGGCTCGGCTTCCACCCCTGCGATCAGGATGAATACCTTGCGATGATCCGCGGCTATTGCGATGCCTATGGTGTCGCGATTGATGACGCGACACTGCGGGCCGAAGCCATCGAATGGCAGGCCACACGTGGCAGCCGCTCGGGCAGGGTGGCCTGGCAGTATTTCACAGACCTTGCCGGCAGGCGCGGTGTGAGCCTGTCGTAAGGTGGATCATGATCCACCTTACGTAGATCAGCCCTTATTGCAGAAAATCATTCGGATCGAGGCTTTGCAGGCCACGGCGCACCTCAAAGTGCAAGAAGCTGGGGTTTGCGGCACGCACCTTGCCGATCACCTGTCCGCGTGACACGCTGTCGTCCTTGCTGACGCTCAGATTGTCCATCTGTGTATAGACCGTTAGCAGACCATCACTGTGTTTCAGGACAACAATCGCGCCGCCACTGGTATCTGTGGTTACAGCGGCAACAGTGCCCGATCCCGCTGCGCGCACGTCCGAGCCGGCGGATGCGCCAATATCAATCCCTTCGTTCGTGCCGGGTGCGTAGTCGCGGATGATCGATCCCTGGATAGGCATGATAAAGCGCGCAGCACTGCTTGCGGGCTGTGCTGTTGTCGTGCCCAGATCAGGCGTCGCGGGAGCGGCGGCTGCGGCGACAGGGGCGGCGGGTGTCTCGCTTGGCAGGGGGAGCGCTGCACTCGGTGGCACAGGTGTCGCGGTGCCAACGCCCGGGGCTGTCACAGCCGCAGAGGCTGCCGCCGGTGCAGGCGCGCTGCCGCCTTGCGGGATCAGCAGATACTGGCCTTCGCGAATTGTGAATTCGGTATTGAGACCGTTCCATTCAGCGATGTTGGTGACAGGGACGTTATAGAGCCGCGAGATCGAGAACACGGTTTCACCGCGCTGCACCTGATGGCGAATTGGCTCGGTGCCGCGCACGACAGGTGCGGCGGGGGTCGTCGCTGCCGGCGCAATTGGCGTGGCCGTCACGGTGCCAGCCGCATCAGCGCGGTCAAGCGCTGTTGTGGCCACCGCTGTCACATCAAGCGGTTGGATCGGTCCGGTGCCGATGGCGCCGGTGGCAGGCGAAGGTTCGGTGACGCGCGACGGTAGGGCGATGATCTCATCGCGGCGCAGGATCACGTCAGGTCCGATCCCGTTATACTCCGCCAGCTCATCGGCATCGAGGCCCAGCCGGATCGCAATGCCGCGAATGGTGTCATCGCGGCGCGCCACAACAACCTGATAATTGGGATAGGAAATCACGCCACGATCATCGGGGCGCGGCCTGCCGGGCAGGCTTTGTACCGCTGCGGATGTATCAAATCCGTTGCCGATATCACGCAGGTCGGCGTCAAAGCCGTCACATGCCGCGAGTGCTGCCAATGTCATGCCTGTCAATGCAATGCGTCTTACAGGGTAATTCCTGTTCGCCATCCTACCGCTCCTTTGCCTAAGTCGCCCCTTATCTATGGGATCATACTATATTTTGGGGTAGTTTACTCTTGTCCGAGCCCTTCTAGCAAGGGCACAAAGCGGACAGCGCGCAATTCATCGTATTCGAGCCCTGTTTCCGTGCGCGTCACGCGGATCAGGCTTTGCACCGCGTCGGATTGACCGACAGGCAGAACCATGATCCCCCCCACCCGCAACTGCGCCAAAAGAGGGCCCGGCGGGTCCTCTGCTGCGGCGGTCAGCAGGATGCGGTCAAAGGGGGCCTGTTCGGCAAATCCGTGGCTGCCATCGGCGGTGAAAGCGGTGATGTTGGTGATATCATTGGCTTCAAACACCGCGCGCGCGGCCTGCACCAGACGGCGATAGCGGTCCACCGTATAGACGCGTCGCGCGAGTTTGCTCAGGATCGCGGCCTGATACCCTGATCCGGTCCCGATTTCGAGCACCTTGTCGCGCGGGGTGATTTGAAGGGCTTGCGTCATCAACCCCACAACAGAGGGCTGGCTGATGGTCTGTCCGCAGGCAATCGGCAACGGCATATCGTCATAGGCGCGATCCGCGAAAGTGCCCTTCACGTAATCGGCGCGGTCGACCTGTTCCATCGCCGTGAGCACCCGCGTGTCCGTCACGCCCTTGCTGCGCAAGGCGTAAAGGAACTGCATCTTGGTGGCGGCATCGAATGTCACTTGAGCACGTCTTTCAGGGTCTCGACCATCGTATAGTCGGTCAGGTCCACCCGCATCGGTGTGATCGAGACATAGCCGTCAAGGTTTGCAGCTGCATCCGTGCCGGGAGCTGTCGGCTCATGCTGGGGGCCGCCACGCACCCAAAGGAACTTGCGCCCTGTGGGCGAGGTTTGCGCTTCGGCACGGAAACGTGTGTTCAGGCGGAAGCCTTGGGTCGTGGCTGCCATGCCTTTGACCTTTTCGGCTGGTATGGGGGGGAAGTTCACGTTGTAGAAAACCTGATAATCCGCATCGTCCCAAAGCGTGTCGTTCAAAAGCTTTCGCACAACTGCGGCGCCATGCGCCGCTGCGGCCTCAAATGGATTGGCCAGATTGGTATTCTCCGGGCCGTAGAACTGCGACAAAGCGATTGACCGCACACCTTGCAGCGCCCCTTCGATGCACGCGCCAATTGTGCCGGAATAAAGCGTGTTTTCAGCAGCATTGTTGCCGCGATTGACGCCTGAGAGGATCAGATCGGGCGCTTGATCCTTCAGAACATCATGGATCCCTGCAAGCACACAGTCCGCAGGCGAGCCCTCTGCCGCAAAGCGCCGGGGCTCCAGTTCGGTAATCATGGTGGGGTGCGTGTAGCTGATACAGTGGCCGACCCCCGATTGCTCAAAGGCGGGGGCCACGGTCCAGACTTCGCCGTCTTGGCCGGCTATCTCATGGGCGATGTCGGTCAGGACCCGCAGGCCGGGTGCGTTGATACCGTCGTCATTGGTGATGAGAATGCGCATGCCGCCGCCCTTTTACTGTCGCCACGTTCCTAAGCCGTGACACGGGGGGCGGCAAGCACGGAACGCGCTAACGCGGCGTGTTGGGGCAAGACCGTAGACAAGCGGTCACGGTTTAGGCAGTCGCACCCTCCAGGATCGCTGGCAAAAGCCGTGCGGCCTCGTCTGCGGGCGTGGCCAATGCGTTGCGGTCTTCGCCGGGATAGAAGCGCGCGCGGGTCGCGGTTGGCATCGGCGCCGGTGTCAGGATGGTTACCTGAGGGCCGGTCTTTGCGCTTTCAGCGGCCCAACTGCGTGCAAGTGCAATCTGAGCGGATTTTGTTGCGCCATAAGCACCAAAAAACTGATCGCCACCACGCGGGTCATCGAAAAAGACAGCCTTGCCTGTTTGCCCCAATAGCGGGCTGACATAGGCGATCAGACGCGATGTGGCCTCGATATTGACGGTCATGGATTTCGCCAGATCCTTCGGCCCGATATGGCCTGCAGGGGCCAACGGGGCGGCGTGAATGGCAGTGTGCAGCCAAAGATCAAGGCTTGCCCATCGGTCAAAGATGCCGCGACAAAGCTGCTGCATGGCTTCATCAATGGTAATGTCCATCGGTGCCAGCGTCGCTTGGCCGCCTGCCGCCTGAATGGCGTCATCAAGTTCTTCCAGCGCGCCGACAGTCTTGCCGACGGCGATAATATGATGGGTCGGGGCAAGGGCCTTGGCCAAGGCCGCCCCGAGCCCGCGCGAGGCGCCAGTGATAAGTGCTGTTTTTGTCATGGACGCGGTGATGTGCCGAACCGTGCAAAAGGTCAAGACTTAGCTGTGTGGCAATGCCAAGGAATGGGTCCGGCCCCAGCGATCTGTCAGCAGCACCTGCGCATCGCCAATTGCTGTGATCTGCACACCGAATGCACTATCACCCACCTGCACCCGCGCAATCTCGCCACGCGAAGACCGGAGCAACGCGGCAATCCCGTCATGCGCATCCATCAGGCCGATCACCGACAATTCGCGCAATTCAAGCGTGTCTGGCAGCGTTGCCTTTTGTCCAGAAAGGGGGGATTGCGTTGTCTCGTTTGCCATGGGTCACTGCTTCAGCGTTAAGAATTTCTTACGCCGCCATGGCAGAACAGGATCGGAAGTAAAAGGGGCAGTTGTGACGCACCGCAAAACTGCGCGCGGGTTGCGCGTCTCGCCGCGCATTGCCGTGGCGGGGGTTATTCTGCGGCTGTCTTGGCCTCGAAACCCTGCTCAATCATATCAGAGGGAGCAACGGGATATTCGCCCGAGAAACACGCGTCACAATAGGCCGGTGCCTTGGGGTCGCGCCCCTCTGCTTCACCCACTGCGCGGTAAAGCCCGTCGAGCGAGATAAACTTGAGGCTGTCAACACCCAGATGCGCACGCATTTCTTCCTCGGACATGGTGGCCGCCAGCAGCTTTTCGCGCTGCGGCGTATCCACACCATAAAAACAGGGCCAAGCGGTGGGGGGGGACGCGATCCGGAAGTGCACCTCGGCGGCCCCTGCATCAAGGATCATTTCCTTGATCTTGCGGCTTGTGGTGCCGCGCACAACGCTGTCATCCACCAAGATCACCCGCTTGCCTTTGATCAGAGCGCGGTTGACGTTAAGCTTCAGACGCACACCCATGTTGCGGATGCTCTCGGTGGGTTCGATAAACGTGCGGCCCATATACTGGTTCCGGATGATGCCCATCGCATAAGGAATACCCGATTGCAGCGAATAACCGATCGCTGCGGGTGTGCCGCTGTCAGGCACTGGACAGACCAGATCGGCCTCGACCGGTGCTTCTTTGGCCAGTTCGCGACCAATGTTCTCGCGTGTCTCATACACCGACCGCCCGCCCTGAATGCTGTCAGGACGGCTGAAATACACGTGTTCAAAGATGCAGAAACGGGACCGGGCAGGGCGGAAGGGATAGTGGCTGGACACACCTTTCTCGGTGATCACAACCATTTCGCCCGGTTTGATTTCGCGCACGAACTCGGCCCCGATGATATCCAGCGCGCAGGTTTCCGACGCCAGCGCCCAGCCGTCACCGATTTTGCCTAGCACCAGCGGGCGCACTCCCAGCGGGTCGCGGCAGCCGATCAGCTTGGTGCGGGTCATCGCCACGATGGAAAACGCACCCTCGACCTTGCGCAGTGCCTCTTCCATGCGGTCGGGGATCGTGCGCCCCATGGACCGCGCCATCAGGTGGATGATGCATTCGCTGTCGGACGAGCTTTGAAAGATTGACCCGCGTTCGATCAATTCGCGCCGTAGTGACAGCGCATTGGTGATATTCCCGTTGTGGGCAATCGCTGCGCCCCCCATGGAAAATTCGCCAAAGAAGGGCTGCACATCGCGCATCGCGGTCTGGCCCTTGGACCCTGCCGTCGAATAGCGTACATGGCCAATCCCGATCGTGCCGGGCAAGGTTTCCATCATGGAAGACGACGTAAAGTTGTCACGCACCAGCCCCATGCGGCGCTGTTGGTTGAACCCTGTTTCGGGAGCATGCGTGACAATGCCTCCCGCTTCCTGGCCCCGGTGTTGCAGGGCGTGCAGGCCGAGGGCTACAAAGTTGGAGGCGTCAGTGACACCAACGACACCAAAGACGCCGCATTCCTCCCGTAGCTTATCATCGTCGAAAGGATGGGCGGGGGGCATCTGTGTGGACAAGAGGTCAGCTCCGAATCCGAGTATGGGCGGTTGTCCCTGTCTTAGTAGGTCCAAGGCCGCGTGTCACGGAACGATCATCGCCTAGACGCTAAAAACATGGCTGCCATCGCTGCTGAAACAGTTCCTGTTAAGGCTTGCGTGCAGGATCATCCGCTGTGCGGCAAGGACTTGCGCACCAAAAAGATGTGCATATTGAAACCGGCACCACGCCGCATAGTTTAGAAATATGACAATGCTCACAGCCTTATACTTTTTCGTCCCAGTCGTGATTTTCTTAATCATGGTGGTCGTTGCTTACCGTAAGATCGGCCCTGATCGCCCAACGCGATTTGACGAAGATATCAACCAAGCAGCGCAGCAGGCGTGGCAAGCAGGTCGCGAGGATGCACAGATGCGCCATGGCGACCGTGATGATCGGTAAGCCTTTCCAACGCCCCTAACGGAAAAGGCCACCGACAAAGCGGTGGCCTCTCAGATGTCTTTGGTTCGTGCGCCTTACTCGGTCGGAACGGTTGGCTCAACCGGTGCATCCGGTGCGCCACAGCTTCCGACCAGCTGCTGGTACTGTTCAGTGATCCAGCCCAAGGCCTGCTCGGGGTTTTGCTGTTCGATCTGGCCCGTCAATTGGGCGAACACCTCGGCCGAGCGGCTGTCATCAATTGCGGCGAACTGCTGGGTGGCGAAGATTGTGTCGTAGACAAAGAATGCGACCGCAATCAACAGGATGCCGCGCAGGACGCCAAAGAAGAAACCTAGGCCCTGATCGATACCTCCCAATGCGGAGCGCTGAACAACGCTCGAAAAGAGCGGTGTAAAGATGGAAACGACGACCAGTGCCACAGCAAACACAGCTGCGAACGCGGCGATGATGGCTAATTCACAGCTGTCGCCGATGAAATCGCCCAGGATCGGGATTTGGCGGACAAGGGGTTCGACCTGATCGGCAAAAATGAAAGCAACGATGGTTGCGCCGATCCACCCGACAATCGCCATCGCTTCGCGGACGAAACCCCGACTGTAAGCCAAGACGCCAGACACCAAAATAATGATTGCGACGCCTGCGTCGACAAGTGTGAAACCTTCCATGGTCCGTCTCCTGCGATTGACGCTATCTTGCGCCAAATACCTCTTCTACAAATCCAGCCAAGTCTGACGCATTGCGCAGGCTTATGCCGTCCACGCGGGGCTGCTTGGCCTGTTGTGGTATTATCGCAGTTGTAAAACCAAGTTTTTGCGCTTCTTTCAATCTATTTTCAGTTTGAACGACAGGACGGAGCGCACCCGACAAACTGATCTCGCCGAAAACAACAGCTTCGGAAGGCAGGGCTGCGTCTTCACGCGCAGAGACGAGAGCGGCAGCAACAGCGAGGTCTGCACCTGGTTCAGAGATGCGCAAACCCCCTGCTACATTGAGGTAAACGTCCAATCCGGTGAAAGGGACGCCGCAGCGCGATTCCAGCACGGCAAGGATCATGGCAAGCCGTCCGCCATCCCATCCGACGACCGAACGACGGGGTTGGCTGTGTGGCGAAGGTGCCACAAGTGCTTGTATCTCGCAGAGCATGGGACGGCTGCCTTCAATGCCAGCAAACACGACCGAGCCAGGGGCAGGGGTGCCACGTTCGGACAGAAACAGCGCCGAAGGATTCTTCACTTCTGCCAGGCCTTTGCCCGTCATTTCGAAGACACCAATCTCGTCAGCGGGACCGAAACGGTTCTTGACCGCCCGCAGAATACGGAACTGGTGCCCGCGTTCGCCCTCAAAATAAAGCACGGTATCGACCATATGTTCAACAACACGGGGGCCCGCGATGGTGCCGTCTTTCGTGACATGCCCCACCATCACCACCGCCATGCCGTTGCGTTTGGCGAATGTGGTCAACTCATGCGCGGATGAACGCACCTGGCTGACACTGCCCGGCGCGCTGTCGACGTTGTCGGCCCACATCGTCTGGATGGAATCGATGATCGCGAGGTCAGGTCTTTCGGCCTCAAGCGTCGTCAGGATATCGCGCAGGTTCGTTTCCGAGGCGAGCATGACAGGACTTTTCTCAAGTCCCAGTCGGCGCGCGCGCATCTGCACTTGCGCGTTTGATTCCTCGCCGGAAATATAAATGACTTTCAAACCGTTACGGGCAAATCTTGCAGCGGCTTGCAGCAGCAGCGTTGATTTCCCGATGCCGGGATCGCCGCCCACAAGCAGGGCCGAGGCCTTCACCAGACCACCGCCCAGGACGCGGTCCAACTCACCAACACCCGCTTGGGTGCGGGGCGGCTCTTTCTCTTGTGTGTCCAGATCTGTCAGCAAGATCGTTTTGCCACGGATTGCGCCCAGTGACTTGCCTTTGGGGCCGCTGGACAGCGCCTTGGATTCGCTGATTGTATTCCATGCCTGACAGGCATCGCACTGCCCCGACCATTTGCGAAAGGATGCGCCACATTCAGAGCAGGAAAAGGTAAGATCTTTGGCCATGTTCACCTTTTGGACCAAAAGAACAGCCTTGGCAATGATGGTTAGACTTTGGCCTTGGCCTGCGGTGTCAGCGCCGAAATCACGATCGAGGCGAGGATACAGGCGGTGAACATATAAAGCCCCCATCCAGTTTCGATCCGGCCAATGCCAACGCCCTTGAACAGCACGATGTAGAGCGCAATCAGGAACACATCTGCCATCGCCAGTTTCCCGATCCAGGACAGCACGGGCAGCGTCTTGTCTTTTAACAGATCGAAATGCACCAGCGCGATGCCGATGGTCTTGAGATAGGGCGCGAACATTGCAAAGGTAGTCACCAGCAGTGCCAGCGCAACATCACTTTCCCAAAGCGCCTGCATGCCCGAGATGACACTGATCTCGCTAAGGCCGAAAACGGGCAAAAGCCCTGCGTGCATCAGTGGCGCAAACCAAGCAATCGGAAAGAGAACAAGAAGGGCAAGGTTCGCGATGCGCAAGACGTTCAACACAATAAATCCCATAAATGACAAAGGGTTAAGAAATGAAGCTCGTTCTTTGAGGCAAGTTTATTTGCCAAAAGTCTTGCGATTATAGCGCGCACCAAGCTGTGTGAGCACCTCATACCCGATGGTATTTGCGGCGCGTGCCAGATCATCCACTGTCTGCTGCGGGCCAATCAGGGTCAGCTTGCTGGGTGTCTCCGGAAGGTCGGTGACGTCGATCGTCAGCAGGTCCATCGATACCCGTCCAACCAGCGGACAGGCAGTGTCGCCATGATAAAGCGTGGCCTTATCGGACAGGATCCTTGCGATGCCGTCCGCATAGCCACCCGATATGGTCGCAATGCGCGAAGGCCGTGCCGCTTGCCAGGCGTTGCCATAGCCCACGACTTCACCCTCGGCCACATCGCGCACCTGTACGACGGGCAAATCCAGTTCGATCACGGGTGTCGCATTCTCAAACGGCAGGCCGCCATAAAGCCCGATGCCAGGGCGCGTCAGATCAAAGTGATATTCCGGTCCAAGCAGGATACCCCCCGTCGCCGCCAAAGAGCGGGGCGCCGTGATCCCGTCGGTCATCTTTTTGAACTGGTCCAGCTGATAGGGGTTCATCGGATGATCAGGCTCGTCCGCGCAGGCCAGATGCGACATCACCAGACGGGGGTCTTGCGACAGGGCCAACTCGGCTACGGCCGCCCATTCCTGCATTTCCATGCCGAGGCGGTTCATGCCGGTATCAAGCTGGATGCCGAAAGGATGCGCGGGCAGGGCTTCAAAGTGGAGTGTCAGTTGTTCGACGGAATTCAACATGGGCGTCAGGCCCAGATCGCGGATCAGCCCCGTGTCGCCCTTCATATGGCCGGAGAATACACAGATTTCGGGCTTCGGGCCCAATTCCTCGCGGATCGCTACGGCTTCTTCGACGACGGCCACAAAAAACTGGCGCACGCCTTCTTTGAATAGCGCCTTCGCGACATTGCCTGCGCCCAGCCCATACCCGTTGGCCTTGACCACAGCGCCGGTTTTGCAATTCGTCATTGCATCCAGTGCGCGCCAATTGGCGACAACGGCGTCAAGGTCGATAATCAGGCGTCCAGTACTCATGACGACCTTTTGTCAGGGGCATTCGCGTGGGGCAAGTGTTTTGCGAACGCATACCTGTTATTCTGGGCAGTCACCCAACCCGTTCAGCGCGTCTACCATTTCTTGCGCACGTTCCAGCGGCATAGATTCGGTGATGGCAAAGCCGCTTTCGATGGGGGCCTGCACGGCAATGTTCTCAAACGATTGTCCGCAGACCGTGAAGGTGACGGACTGATTGACATGGGTGCGGGTGAAAAGCGCGAAGGCGGCTGTTGCCTCTTCATTCATCGCGATAGCCACTTGTGCGGTCTCGTCGGTTTCTCCCGACAGCCCTGCGCGCACGTCAGGCTGGAACAGCCGCAGGTCACCCAGAAATCCGGTAAACCGCACCAGATAATCTTGTGAAGTTTGCGCCGCAGCGGGCGGTGCCAACATGGCCAATACAAATACAAGTCTTTTGATGATGCGTTCCTTTCTAGAACTGCTGGTCTTCTCCTTGTTGCCAAGGTTTGACCAGATTGCCGAACCGCGTGAACTCTGCGGTAAACGAAAGCTCGACCGTGCCGATCGGGCCGTGCCGTTGTTTACCCACAATAACCTCAGCTTTGCCGTGAAGGCTCGACATTTTTTCCTGCCAGGCCGCGATTGCTTCCATGTTGTGGTCTTCAGGTTTCTCACGCTCGACATAGTATTCACCACGGTAAACGAACATAACGACATCTGCATCCTGCTCGATAGAGCCGGATTCGCGCAAGTCCGAAAGCTGTGGGCGCTTATCTTCACGGCTCTCAACTTGTCGTGACAGCTGCGACAGCGCGATGACAGGTATGTTCAATTCCTTGGCGATGGCCTTGAGGCCCATCGAGATTTCACCAATTTCCTGCACGCGGTTGTCGGACGTGCCGCGTACGAGTTGCAAGTAGTCCACGATCAACAGGTCAAGCCCATGTGTCCGCTTGAGCCGCCGCGCACGTGCCGCCAGTTGCGAAATCGGGATCGCGGCGGTGTCGTCGATAAACAAAGGACAGGATTCAAGCTCTTTGGCGGCATCCACGAAGCGGCGGAATTCGCCTTCGGTCATGTCACCTTGCCGGATTTTATGCGATGATATCTCGGAGGCTTCCGCCAAGATACGCCCTGCAAGCTGTTCGGCGCTCATCTCGAGCGAGAAGAACCCGACGACGCCGCCATCAACCGCGCCTTCGCTGCCGTCCTGCAACTGGCCTTTGCGGTAGGCTTTGGCGACATTGTAAGCGATGTTGGTCGCAAGCGAGGTTTTACCCATCGAAGGGCGACCGGCAAGGATCAGAAGGTCGGATTTGTGCAGGCCGCCGAGTTTCTTGTCCATATCCACAAGACCGGTCGAAATTCCCGCCAGCCCACCATCGCGTTGATAGGCGGTATTAGCGACATTCACGGCCTCGGTGACGGCAGCAAGGAACGACTGAAAGCCCTTTTCCGACACACCCTGTTCGGCCAGCGAATAGAGCGCCTGTTCGGCTTCGACAATCTGTTCGCGGGGTTCGTGATCGACATCGACCTTGGCGGCCTTGTCGGTGATGTCACGGCCCAGTTTGATCAATTCGCGCCGTGTCGCCAGATCATAGATCATCTGCGCATAGTCGCGCGCGGCGAAGGCAGAAATCGCAGCCCCTGCAAGGCGGGCAAGATAGGGCGGGCCACCCAGTTCCTTCAGACCTTCGTCGTCTTCCATGAACGCCTTGAGCGTCACAGGGCTGGCCAGCATGTTGCGGCCAATGCGCGTGGCGGCGGTTTCAAAGATGCGCGCATGAACCGGATCGTAGAAATGTTTGGGCCCAATGATTGACGCCACACGGTCAAACACATCGTTGTTGGTCAGAATAGCCCCCAGAAGCTGCTGTTCGGCTTCAATGGAGTGCGGCATCAAGTCGGCGTCGGCTTCTTGAACGCCGGAGGCATTAAAAGTTGTTATTTCATTCATTGCTGCTCACCTGTTCCCGTGGGCGTCCTAGCAGTTCAGGCCTGCGCTACGCCAGCCAAATAGCTGTGGATACTCTCGGATAACTTTCCAAGAGCATCACGGATTATGCCGATTCGATCAACATGTAGCGCCAGTGCCATCACCGCCGTCAGGATATGCGCCGATCCCTCTGCATTTTATACACAGCTGTGGAAAAGAAAATTACGCGGGTGTCCAGCCGGCCGGATCTTTCAGATAGGCCTCGACCGCAGTGAGTGTCGCGTCGTCATAGGCGCCGCGCGCTTTGGCCTCGGCCAAGACATCCCACCATGTGCACAGCGAAATCAATTGCACGCCGTGGTCGGCCAGTGTTTGTTCCACGCCTTCGAAAATACCGTAGTAAAAGATCACGGCAGTCGCCGAGCAGGTCGCACCTGTCTCGCGGATCGCGTCTACGAAAGAGAGTTTCGAGCCACCATCGGTGGTCAGGTCTTCAACCAGAATGACACGCTGGCCTTCGGTCATTACACCTTCGATCCGCGCGTTGCGCCCGTATCCTTTAGGTTTCTTGCGCACATAGGTCATCGGCAGGGCCAGCCGTTCCGCCACCAGCGCCCCAAAGGGGATACCCGCTGTCTCACCGCCTGCGACGTTGTCAAAGGCCTCGAACCCGGCTTCGCGCATGATCGATACCGCCATGAAATCCATCAGCGTGGACCGGATGCGCGGGAAGGAAATCAGCTTGCGGCAATCCACGTATGTCGGGGCTTTTTTGCCCGAGGCATGGGTGAAAGGTTCGGACGCGTTGAAGTCAATCGCACCGATTTCAAGCAACATACCGGCGGTGAGGCGGGCGATCTCTTCTTTGGCGGGAAAAGAGGTGGGGATCATCGGGTGGCCTTTCTATTCTTCGACACGCCAGTGCAGGTCAAATCCGGGGTCAAAGACGGTCACAGGCCCGTCCTCGGTGTCGATATGGGCAGGATAGCTGACAGGATCGCCCTTGGTCAGGGTGATCGTGTCTTCGTTCGGTTTCAGGCCATAAAAGCGCGGGCCGTTGAGCGAGGCGAAATCTTCCAGCTTGTTGATTTTACCGGCTGCATCAAACACTTCGGCCAGACAGGACATAGTGTTTGGCGCGGTAAAGATGCCTGCACAGCCGCAAGACTGCAGTTTCAGCGCATCGGTATGGGGCGCGCTGTCAGTACCAAGGAAGAACCGTTTATCACCCGAAACGGCGGCCTGCACCAAGGCGATGCGGTGCGCTTCGCGTTTCGCGACCGGCAGGCAATAGAAATGCGGTTTGATCCCGCCCGCCAGAATATGGTTACGGTTGATAATCAGGTGATGGGTGGTGATTGTTGCGGCAAGGTTCTTGATGCTGTCACGTACGTAATCCACGGCATCTTGTGTCGTGACATGCTCCATCACGACCTTGAGGTCCGGCACCTTCTTGCGCAGGGGTTTCAGGACCTTGTCAATGAACGTCGCTTCGCGGTCGAAGATATCAATCTCGTGATCTGTCACCTCGCCGTGCACACAAAGCGGCATGCCGATCTCGGCCATGACCTCAAGCACAGGGCGTACTTTTTCAAAGTCGCGCACGCCAGAGGCCGAGTTTGTCGTCGCCCCTGCGGGATAGAGTTTCACTGCTGTCGCAATCCCTGCGGCGTGGGCTGCGCGCACATCTTCGGGGTCGGTCGCTTCGGTGAGGTAAAGCGTCATCAGCGGGGTGAAATTGGCCCCAGCGGGCATCGCAGCCAGAATCCGGTCGCGATAGGCGGCAGCATGTGCCGCGGTCACAACAGGCGGCACCAGATTTGGCATGATGATTGCGCGGGCGAAATGCCGTGCGGTTTCAGGCAAAACGGCCCGCAGCATGGCACCGTCACGCAGGTGCAAATGCCAGTCATCAGGGCGGCGGATGGTGAGGCGGGTCGGGTTTTTATCTGGCATGTTTTCCGATTACACCGTTGCGCCGCAGGACGCCATAGCCCTTTCGCACGCAAACCGCTTTCGTGAATGCCCTTGCACAGGCTGCGGCAATTCACGATATTTCGCCCCAAGACATGGGATCACTGGAGAGACACGATGCTTGGATTTCTGATTGCGGCAGCCGCCGGGTTTCTGACACCGCAGATTGAGGGCCCTGTCGCTGGTCCGATCGTGAAGACGCTTGAGGGCTATTTTGAAGTCACACTGGCGGAAAAACGTCTGATTGCTTTTATGGTGGCGCTACTTGGCGCGGCAATCATTGCTGCGGCTTTTGATAGCGGATCGGTCTTTGGAATCATCATCGGTGCAATCCTGGGTTATTTCGGCACGCGTATCTTCAATGTGCTGAAAAAGGTGATCGAAGGCCGCCACGACGCGGACTAAACACGCTGACATGCGTTTGCTGCAATGCAGCAATGCAGCTTTGGCTGTTTTCAAGGCTGATAGGGCGTCTATCTAGCGGGTGAGAAAATGATCCCGATAGGATAGGCGTTATGGCCCGACAGACACCCTCACAAACGGCACCAATGCCGTTCCTCGCTTTCTTTGGCGCCATCACAAACAGCGTGTCACGGCTCTTGGCCGCGCAAAACCGGTCTGCCCAAGTGCTTCGCTTGCAAAACCTCAGTGATGATGAATTGGCCGACATTGGTCTGAGCCGCGACATGATCCTGCGGCATGTCTACCGCGACACCTATTACGTGTGAATATCCTCGGTCGGCGTGAGTTCCTCACGCTTGTCGATAAAGAACGCTTTGTGGCCGCGCCGGATCATGTATTCACAAACGATCAAGGCTAAGCGCGGATGACCCGTCACGATCAGACGGCGTACAAGCGCACGCACATAGGTCGGATCATAGCGCCGTGCGCGCAAAAGCCGCGTGAAACGGCGACGATCCAGCATATCGTCCATCGCCAGCTTGATGATCACGTCATGGATTCCCATCCGGTCAAACGCCTGATCGAGATCATCGCCCAGCAGCGGGCAGGGCAGGGCTGTCACTTGTGGCCGCCGAAAGAGTGCGGCGTGGCAGGCATCAAGCCGCTGGAACGGGTCGAAGGCGATAAAGACCTTGTCGGCGGCATCGATCATCTCGGGCGCATATCCATAGCGGTCATTGAAGCTTTTCTTGCGGGCGTGCTTATAGCGCGGGTCCCATCCGGCCAATTCCGCATCAAGTGTCGCTTGGGGACGCAGCGCGATGACCGTCGCGCCGGGGGCGGTGACGGAATAGGCTGCTGCGGCGTATGACGCTCCGCCGCCGCCGCCATGAAAAATCATCTTTTCGAACTGGTCAAAAAAGCCCGCATCTACCAGGCGGTCAAAGAAATCATAAACGTGGTGATCGCGAAACCAGCCGTCCTTGAACGAAAACAGCGACAGCAGCGACCAGCCTTCGTGACGGGTATAGGCAAAGCCGCGGGGTTCAGCATCGAGGTTGTTTTCGCGGACGAGTTGCGCGTTCTCAAAGGTGACCAAAAGCTTGTTGCCGGCCTCAAGAAAGCCTGCGCAATGCTCGCGTCCGAGCTGCTCAAAAAAACCGTGATCTTCGCAGAAATCGTCAAGACGACCCAGCCAATCATTGGCGCTTAGGTCCGTCAAATTGATATCGATGGCTAACTGCCGGTCATTCATACTCATAACTCCGGGGGCGGAACAACACCCGCCCCTGTCACCTGAGTATATACAAATTGGGCAGTAAAATAAGCAACAAAGACAGGTTTAATGTTGCGCTACTGGCCTAAAAGAAGGCCTGCAGACCCGTTTGTGCACGGCCAAGGATCAATGCGTGCACATCATGCGTGCCCTCGTAAGTATTTACCGTTTCGAGGTTCACCATATGACGCATGATTTGGAAATCTTCACTGATTCCATTTCCGCCATGCATGTCCCGCGAGGCCCGGGCGACATCCAGCGCCTTGCCGCAGTTGTTACGCTTCATCATGCTAATCATCTCTGGCGCAGCTTTGCCCGCTTCCATCAGACGGCCCAGTTGCAGGGCAGATTGCAGGCCAAGCGTGATCTCGGTCTGCATATCGGCCAGCTTCTTTTGGAAAAGCTGGGTCTGTGCCAATGGCTTGCCGAATTGCTTGCGGTCGAGCCCGTATTGGCGGGCAGCATGCCAACATGCCTCGGCTGCGCCCATCACGCCCCAGGCAATGCCATAGCGTGCGCGGTTCAGACAGCCGAACGGCCCTTTCAGTCCTTGGACGCCCGGCAGCAGCGCTTCTTCACCCACGGCGACGTTATCCATGACGATTTCACCTGTCACAGAAGCGCGCAGGCTGAGCTTACCGCCAATTTTCGGGGCAGACAGACCCTTCATCCCTTTTTCGAGCACAAAACCACGAATCTTACCGCCATGTGCCTCGGATTTGGCCCAGACCACGAACACATCCGCGATCGGTGCGTTGCTGATCCACATCTTTGACCCGCTGATCACATAGCCATCAGCGGTCTTTTTGGCGGTGGTCTTCATGCCTGCCGGATCGCTGCCTGCATCAGGCTCGGTCAGACCGAAACAGCCGATCAGCGTGCCTGCGGCAAGTCCGGGCAGGTATTTCTGGCGCTGTTCTTCGCTGCCGTATGCGTGGATCGGATACATTACCAAAGAGGATTGCACCGACATCATCGACCGATAACCGCTGTCCACACGCTCAACCTCGCGCGCGACCAAACCATAGGTGACATAGCCCGCACCCAGACCGCCGTATTCTTCGGGGATCGTCAGGCCGAGCAAGCCCGCGCCGCCCATCTCTGCAAAGATGTCCGGATCAACGGTCGCATCGCGATAGGCGGCGGTGACACGCGGTTGCAGCGTATTTTGCGCAAACTCATTGGCCGCATCGCGCAACATGCGCTCGTCCTCGGTCAATTGTTCCTCAAGACGTAGCGGATCGGCCCAGTCGAATGGTCCAAGGTCAGGACCGAAACCTGTGGCTTTGATTGGCGTGGAATCGTTCATTGTTCTTGCTCCCAACTTGTTCCGCGCAGAGTAGGACGTCTGCACAGCGGGGGCAATGGACGGCTTGACGCGGCGGTGTGGGGATGCAGTTCTAAGGCGCGGGAGGATCATGGAATGGCATTTGCAAATATTGACGAGGTGCAGGCCGCACTGGCCGCAGAAAACTATGTTTGCGGGCGGGCTCTGGCGACGGTGGTGTTTTTGAGCCTCAAGCTGGGCCGTCCATTGTTTCTTGAAGGCGAGGCGGGCACAGGCAAAACCGAGATCGCCAAGGTGATTGCGCAGGCTTTGGGCCGCCGTTTGATCCGTCTGCAATGCTATGAGGGGTTGGATGCGTCTTCGGCGGTTTACGAGTGGAACTTTGCCGAACAGATGATCGCGATCCGCACCGCAGAAGCCTCGGGGGGAACAGACCGCGATATGTTGAAATCGGAACTTTTCACCGAAGACTATCTGATTGAACGGCCGCTTTTACAGGCCATGCGCCCGCAACCCGGCGGCGCGCCTGTGCTTTTGATTGATGAAATCGACCGGACAGATGCCCCTTTCGAGGCCTTTTTGCTTGAGGCGCTCAGCGATTTTCAGGTCACAATCCCTGAACTCGGCACGGTCACTGCGCCGGAACCGCCAATCGTGATCCTGACCTCGAACCGGACCCGCGAAGTGCATGATGCGCTGAAGAGGCGGTGTCTGTATCACTGGGTCGATTACCCCGATTTTGACCGTGAAATCGAAATTCTCCATGCCCGCGCACCCGAGGCCTCCGAGTCCCTGTCGCGCGAAATTGTGGCCTTCGTGCAGCGGTTGCGCGAAGAGGATCTGTTCAAGAAGCCCGGCGTTGCGGAAACGATAGACTGGGCCAAATGTTTGCTGGCTCTGGATGTGATTGACCTGTCACCTGCCACCATTGCCGATACATTGGGGGCGATCCTGAAGTATCAGGACGATATCCAGAGGCTACAGGGGTCCGAGGCCAAACGTATCCTTGATGCCGCCAAGGCAGATCTGGAAAAGGCCTGATGGTCCAATACCCCACACTGACCCTGCCGGATGATCCCAAACTGGCGCAGAACATCACGCATTTCGCGCGTGCGCTGCGCCGCGCGGGGCTTTCGATTGGTACGGGGCGGGTGATTGATGCGATCGATGCGGTCAGTGCAGTGGGGTTCTCGCAAAAGCAGGATTTCTTTTGGACGTTGCATGCGTGTTTTGTCAGCAAACCTGAGGAACATCTGATCTTTACCCAGCTATTCCGGCTTTATTGGCGGGATCCCGAGTATCTTGAACACATGATGTCTTTCCTGCGCCCGATGGTGCGCGGCACACAGGAGGAACGCGCAGCCGCCCCCGCAGAGAAACGCGCGGCAGAGGCGCTGCTTGACGGGGAAGACCGCCCGCTGCCGCCGCAATCCGACACCGATGATGAGATCGAAATTGACATTGATGCGACGCAAACCGCATCGGCTGAAGAACGGCTGCGGACACTGGATTTCGAACTGATGAGCAACGCGGAAATGAACGCGGCAAAGGCGGTTCTGGCAAAGCTCTCCTTGCCTGTGCCGCCGGTCCTCAGCCGCAGGACTGCGCGGCTTCCGGGGACGTTACCCGACTGGCAGGGCACGATGCGACAGGCCATGCGCAAAGGCGGGGAAGTCACCGATTTTGCAACGAAACGGCGCAAGCTGCGATATCCGAACCTTGTTGTGCTTTGCGATATATCCGGCTCGATGTCGCAATACTCGCGTGCCGTTTTGCAGTTCGTCCATGCGGTGTCGAACCGGCAGGGGCAGGGGTGGGCGCAGGTCCACGCATTTACCTTTGGCACACGGCTGACAAACATCACCCGCCACTTGCGCAGGCGTGATGTGGACGCGGCACTTGCCGCTGCTGGGGCCGAGGCGCAGGATTGGCAAGGTGGCACACGGATCGGGGCCTGTTTGCATGACTTCAACCGCGACTGGTCGCGCCGTGTGGTCGGGCAGGGTGCGGTTGTACTGTTGATCACCGACGGGCTTGATCGTGACGCGGGCCACGATCTGGGCCGCGAAATGGAGCGTCTGCGGCTGTCCTCGCGCCAGTTGATCTGGTTAAACCCATTGCTGCGCTGGGACGGGTTTGCGCCCAAGGCCAAAGGGATCATGCAGATGCTGCCGCATTGTTCGAGTTTTCGCGCAGGCCACAATATCGCGTCGCTGGCAGGCTTGGCAGAGGCGTTGTCACGTCCTGATGATAGTGGCGAAAAAGCGCGCCTTTTGGCGCGATTGTGATGCGGGGAGTGTTGAGCTGTGATAAAGCTGGCGACATGTGAACGAGGGTATGGGTACCATGACAGATGACATCAATGACCTGCCGAAACTGGCGCTTGAATGGTACCGCGCAGGCCGTGGTGTGGCGATTGCGACAGTGGTGCAGACCTGGGGGTCCGCGCCGCGCCCGGTGGGCAGCCAACTGGTGATTGATGCCGATGGCGCAATGGAGGGGTCTGTATCAGGGGGCTGCGTCGAAGGGGCCGTCATCACCGAGGCGATTGATGCCATCGCGGACGGCGAACAGCGCTTGCTGAGCTTTGGCGTGAGCGATGATGAGGCTTTTGCTGTCGGTTTGGCCTGTGGCGGCGAGATCAAGGTTCTGATTGAACCCGTGGGCCCTGTGATGCCGGTTGATATTCTTGAACGGTTGGCCGATGCCCGCGCGGAGGCCAGTGCTGTCGTCTATGTCACCGATATCATCGCAAGCCGCCCACGATTGCAGGCGGCGTGGACTTATCCGGACCGGCAGCGGACCGATACGTCAGGGATTGAAGAGGACGGGCGCACCTTCGTGGCCGTGCATAACCCGCCTTTGCGTATGGTCATTGTCGGGGCTGTGCATATTGCCCAGCACCTGGTGCCTATGGCGCGGGCTTGCGGGTACCGGCCGGTCCTGATTGATCCGCGTCCGGCCTTTGGGTCACAGGCACGGTTTCCGGACGAAACGATCCTTGATGACTGGCCCGACGAGGCCCTGCGCGCGCTCAGGATTGATGCCCGCACGGCGGTAGTAACGCTCACCCATGATCCAAAGCTGGACGATCCCGCGATTGTGACGGTGCTCGAGTCAGAGGCTTTCTATCTGGGCTGCCTTGGATCGACGCGCACCCACGCAAAAAGGGTCACGCGTCTGAAAGAGGTGGGGTTCACCGATGAAGAGATCGGGCGCATCCATGCGCCGGTCGGGCTTGATCTGGGGGGGCGACAGCCTGCCGAAATTGCGGTGAGCATCATGGCAGAGGTCACGCAGGCCTTGCGGAAAAAATCGTGAAATTCGGACCTATCCCAACGCAAGAGGCGGCGGGTACCGTGCTGGCGCATTCCGTGCCGGTGAAGACGGGGGCGCTTCGCAAAGGGCAGGTTCTTTCTGATGCGGATATCGCCGCGTTGCTGGCGGCCGGACATCAGCAGATCATCGTGGCGCGCTACGATCTTCGTGATCTGGACGAGAACACCGCTGCAGCCCAACTTGCCGCAACGATTGCAGGCCCGGGGTTGCAGATCAGCAAGGCCGCGACGGGGCGTGTGAACCTTTTTGCAACGGGACCTGGGATTGTGCAGATCGACGCGGCGCGGATTGATGCCTGCAATGCCGTCAATCCCATGATCACGGTCGCCACACTGCCACCACTGCAGCGGGTCGAAGAGGGAATGATGGTCGCGACCATCAAGATTATTTCCTATGCTGTTCCTGCCGATGATATCACCACCGCCTGCGCTGTTGGGAACGGGGCATTGACCCTCTTGCCACCCCGCGTGACGACGGCAAGTTTGATTGAAACCGACATTGGTAAACCGCCTGCAATCAAAGGGCGACGCGCGCTGGCGTCACGTTTGTCACGATTGGGCGTCACGCTGACCCCCCGCGTGATTGTGCCGCATGCGCAAACGCCCTTGGCGGAAGCCATCATGGGGGCGGAAGGTGAGGTGGTGTTCATCCTCACCGCCTCGGCGACATCGGACGTGAACGATGTGGGGCCGGCGGCGTTGCGGCAGGCGGGTGGCAAGGTCACGCAATTCGGGATGCCTGTTGATCCGGGGAACCTGTTATTCCTCGGAAACCATGGGGAAAAACCCGTTGTAGGCTTGCCTGGATGCGCGCGTTCGCCGGCCTTGAACGGGGCGGATTGGGTACTGGAGCGGGTGATCTGCGGTCGCAGCCCCACACCTGACGAATTTGCAAAGATGGGCGTCGGTGGATTGCTCAAAGAAATCCCGTCCCGCCCCAAACCGCGTGCCATTCTCTAGGTGCAAATCGCCGCTACTGTGCAGGTGCAGCGGAAGTAGGGTGTTCTCAAGTCTCGTTTGGCGTGTTTAACTCGTCCCAAAGCACATAAGTTTTTGGGAGGAAACAATGGCGTCGGTAACTATGACCGTGAACGGAAAATCCGTGTCGGGTGAAGTGGAGGGCCGCACGTTGATGTCGGATTTCCTGCGCAACGACCTGCGACTGACAGGTACGCACGTGGGGTGTGACACATCTCAGTGCGGGGCCTGTGTGATCCATGTCAACGGCGAGGCGGTGAAAGCCTGTACGATGTTCGCGGTCGAAGCGGATGGAGCCGAGGTGGCGACCATCGAAGGGCAGGCGAATGCAGACGGATCGCTGAATGTGATCCAGCAGGCGTTTCAGGATCACCATGGATTGCAATGTGGTTTCTGCACGCCCGGAATGGTGATGTCTGCGGCGGCACTGCTGAAAGAGAACCCGACACCCACGGAACGTGAAGTCCGTGAATATCTGGAAGGCAACATCTGCCGCTGCACCGGATACCACAACATCGTCAAAGCGATCATGGCAGCATCCGGTCAGGATGTATCTGCCATCGCCGCCGAGTAAGCAAATTTTCGAGGAAAATTTGGGGCCAATTTTTCGATGAAAAATTGCGGTCCCGACAGGGAGGAATGAGAATGCCAAAAGATGGTGGAATAGGTGCCAGCACAACGCGCCGCGAGGACGTGCGCTTTCTGACTGGGAAGGGAAAATACACCGCAGACATCAATGTCTTCGGGCAGGCGGCGGCGATTTTCGTCCGCTCGACCGTGGCCAATGGTGTCATTAAATCCATTGATACATCCGCGGCAGAGAGCATGCCCGGTGTGCTGGCGGTCTTTACCGGCGCGGATTTCGTCGATGTTGGGGGCAACCCTGCAGGCTGGCTGATCAACAGCCGCGACGGCGAGCCGATGAAAGAGCCCAAGCGTCCTGTGCTGGCCCATGGCAAGGTGCGCCACGTGGGGGACGCCTATGCCGCCGTGATTGCCGAGACCGAACAGCAGGCGCGCGATGCCGCCGAGGAGATCATTGCCGATATCGAGGAGCTGCCTGCGATCATCAACATGGCTGACGCCTTGGCGAGTGATAACTTCGTCCATGACGAGATCGGCACCAACCAGTGTTTCGACTGGGGCTGGATCGAGGACAACCGTGCCGCCACCGATGAGGCGATCAAGAACGCACCGCATGTGACCACGCTGGAGCTTGTGAACAACCGTCTGGTGCCCAACGCGATGGAGCCACGGGCCTCGATCGGGACCTATGATGCGGCTGGCGATTCCTATCTGCTGCAAACGACTTCGCAGAACCCGCACCTGACGCGGCTGCTGATCTCGGCATTTGTATTGGGTATTCCCGAAAACAAGCTGACCGTCATTGCCCCTGATGTGGGTGGCGGTTTCGGCTCGAAAATCTACCACTACGGTGAAGAGGCGCTTGTACTGGCGGCCTCGAAAAAGGTTGGACGGCCTGTGAAATGGGTGGCCGATCGCACTGAAAGCTTCCTGAGCGATGCGCATGGGCGTGACCACGTGACCAAGATTGAGCTGGCCTGCGAAAAGGATGGTACCTTTATCGCTTTTCGCAGTGAAACGCTGGCGAACGTGGGGGCCTATCTGTCGAACTTCTCGACCGCAACGCCGACATTCCTGCATGGGACATTGATGGCGGGCAACTACACCGTGCCAAACGTCTACGTGAATGTGAAAACTGTGTTCACGAACACAGCCCCCGTTGACGCCTATCGCGGCGCTGGGCGGCCAGAGGCGACCTATTCGATTGAACGTGTCATCGACATGGCAGCCCGCGAACTGGGGATGGATCCGGTGGAACTGCGGCGCAAGAACTTTATCAAGCGCGACCAGTTTCCTTTCACCAGCGCCGCCGGACTGGAGTACGACAGCGGCGACTATGATGCGCTGATGGACAAGATGGAGGCAATTGTAGATCGCAAGGCCTTTGCGGAACGCCGCAAGGCCAGTGAAGCGAAAGGCAAGCTGCGCGGTCTGGGCATCAATGCCTATGTCGAAGCCTGCGGCATTGCGCCCTCAAACCTCGTCGGCGTGCTTGGGTCCCGTGTGGGCCTGTATGATGCAGCGACCGTGCGCGTGAACGCGACAGGCAACCTCAGTGTTATGGTGGGCGCGCATAGTCATGGGCAGGGCCATGAAACGGTGTTCCCGCAGATCGTGGCGGATATGCTGGGGATTGATCCTGCAGCGGTCGATATCGTGCATGGTGACACCTCGAAAATTCCCTTCGGGATGGGCACTTACGGCTCACGCAGCCTCGCGGTTTGCGGATCGGCCATGGTCCGTGCGACCGAAAAAATCATCGCCAAGGCCAAGAAGATCGCAGCGCATATGCTGGAAGCTTCTGCCGATGATGTGGATTTCGCCGAAGGGCAGTTCACCGTCAAAGGAACGGACAAATCCGTCAGCTTTGGTGAGGTCGCGCTCAAGGCCTATATCCCGCACAACTATCCCCTTGAGGATATTGAACCGGGATTGGAGGAAACCGCCTTCTATGATCCGGCCAACTTTACCTATCCATCAGGCGCCTACGCCTGTGAGGTGGAGGTTGATCCGGAAACCGGCAAAGTCACGATTGAAGCATTTACCGCCTGTGATGATTTCGGCAACGTCATGAATCCGATGATCGTCAGCGGACAGGTGCATGGTGGTGTTGTTCAGGGGATTGGACAGGCCCTGCTGGAAAACACGACCTATGACGAAAACGGCCAGCTGTTGTCGGCAAGCTATATGGATTACGTGATGCCGCGCGCCGATGATCTGCCCTTTATAGCCGTCAGTCATGACGGTGGCACGCCTTGCACGCACAACCCGTTGGGGGCCAAAGGCTGTGGCGAAGGCGGTGCCATCGGATCGCCGCCGACGGTCGTGAATGCGGTGATTGATGCGCTGCAATCGGGCGGCAAGAACGTGACCCATATCGATATGCCTTTGACGCCTGCGCGCGTTTGGGCTGCCATGAACAACGCATAGGGGAAAACGCTCATGTATGCTTTTGATATCGAACGGCCTTCCACGATTGCAGATGCGGTCAAGGCACTGAAAGAAGAAGACGCGCAGGCGCTGGGCGGGGGGCAGACATTGATCCCCACGCTGAAGCAGCGCCTGGCGATGCCCTCGGCCTTGGTCAGTCTGACGGGCATTGGCGAGATGAAAGGCGTGTGTTTGGCCGATGACGGTGCGGTTTGCATCGGGGGCGCGACCAACCATGCGACTGTCGCCAAAGAGGCGGCAGCGCATTATCCGGGGTTGGCGGGGCTGGCCGCCAATATCGGTGATCCTGCGGTGCGCAACCGTGGCACCATCGGCGGATCGCTTGCCAACAATGACCCGTCGGCTTGCTATCCTGCGGCGGCCTTGGGATCTGGTGCTACAATCATCACCAACGCGCGCGAGATTGCGGCGGATGACTATTTTCAGGGGATGTTCGAGACCGCCCTTGAAGAAGGCGAAGTGATTACCGAAGTGCGCTTTCCGGTGCCGCAAAAATCGCACTACCAGAAATTCGTGCAGCCCGCATCGCGTTTTGCCTTGGTGGGTGTGTTTGTGGCGAAATTCGCAGATGGCGTTCGCGTGGCTGTGACAGGCGCGTCTGAGAACGGCGTTTTCCGCTGGCATGAGGCAGAAGCGGCACTTTCGGCAGATTTCTCGGCAGCAGCGCTTGATGGGCTGACTGTGTCCGCTGATGAGATGATTGCTGATTTGCACGGCTCGCCCGAGTATCGCGCGCATCTGATCAAAGTTATGACAGGGCGGGCGGTCACCGCTGCGGCCTGAACCAAAAAGCCCCCGCGATTGCGGGGGCTTTTTTCATTCAAAACGTTTCAGCTTTACTTCGTCAGTGGTCCGATCAGCATAACCATCTGACGGCCTTCCATTTTCGGGAAGTTCTCGACCTTGCCGGTTTCCTTGGTGTCTTCGGCAACACGCTCCAACAATTGACGGCCCAATTCCTGGTGTGCCATTTCGCGACCACGGAACCGCAGCGTGATTTTCACTTTGTCGCCGTTTTCAAGAAACTTGAAAACGTTGCGCATTTTCACCTGGTAGTCGTTGATGTCCGTGTTGGGACGGAATTTGACTTCCTTGATCTCGATGATCTTCTGTTTCTTACGTGCCTCAGCCTCTTTCTTCTGAGTCTCGTATTTGAACTTGCCGTAGTCCATGATCTTGCAAACCGGCGGGTTGGCGTTTGGTGAGATTTCCACCAAGTCCAGGCCAGCTTCGTCGGCCATTTCCATTGCACGTGCGGGAGTAACAACGCCCACATTTTCGCCGTCCGCCCCGATCAGACGGATTTCATCCGATCTGATCCGCTCGTTGATACGTGGGCCGGTTTCGCGTTGTGGTGGTGCGTTATGAGGTCTGCGTCCTATGGTCTTTATCCTTGCGTTGTTCCAAAAAGGTAAGCGGCAAACTAAACCTCTCGCTGGTTACCTTCAACCCGGAAAAGATGCGGTTTTCCGCCGATTTTTCCCCCGCAATTGCACTTTCGTATTCGTTGCCCATCTGACATACCGCATAGCAAGGCCCAGTGGGGGCCAAATATCTTGATTTGGAAGGAGATGACCTATGCGTGCGATCATTATTCTCGTCGTTTTGGCGGTCGTTGGTTTTTTTGGATACCAGTATGCAGCCGAAGGCCGGACCCCGGGTGAGGCCGTTGGTGTCTTGACAGGGGCCACACAAGAAGCAGAACGCGCCGCTGCAGAAGCGCAAGCCGTCGCCGAGGCTGAAGCTGCGGCAGCAGCGGCATTGGCAGCCGAGCAAGCCGCTGCAGCTGAAGCTGCAGCAGCAGCCGAAGCCGCTGCCGCACAAGAAGCGGCCGAGCAAGCCGCTGCCGAAGCAGAAGCACTTGCCGCTGAACAAGCTGCCGCGCTCGAAGCTGCAGCGCAGGCTGCCGCTGAAGAGGCCGCAGCTGCAGCACAAGCCGCCATCGATTCCGCAACTGCTGCGGGCGATCAGGCAGCGGATGCTGTTCAAGACGCGCTGGATAGCGCAACGGACGCAGCAACTGATGCCGTCAACGCGCTGAGTGGTACAACCGAAGAAGCCGTTGAAGCGACCGAGGGTGCCGCAGAAGCTGCAACCGAAGAAGCCGTTGATGCCATGACCGAGGACGCAGCCCCGGCAGAAGCTGACGCCACACCGGACGCCATGCTGTCCGAGGATGGTGAAGTGCTGACGGTTGAAGGCTTCGACTTTGATAGCGTTCTCGAGATCGTGCAGAACTCCGAGCTGTCACAGATGCAGAAGACAGTGTTGACGACGTCGCTGGAAGGCGCACGGAACCAGCCGGAATTGCTGCAGCCTGTGCTTGAAAGCATCCGCGAAGCGCTTGGCATGTAAAGCGCCACAGCTTGAAACAAAAAAGGCCGCGTGATCACTCACGCGGCCTTTTTTATTTTACTTGCAATGACTTAGTCGAGGAAAGCTTTTTCCACGACATAATGCTGGGGATTGGAATTTGCCCCTTCAACCAGCCCGTAGTCCTCGAACATTTCTTTCAGTTCAAGATTAAAGGCAAGGTTGCCGCAGATCATCGCGCGGTCAGTTTCAGGCGACAGCGGCGGCACGCCCAGATCGGCAAAGGCCTCGCCCGAGCGCATCAGGTCAGTGATCCGGCCCATCTTGGGGCTCTCTTCGCGCGTGGTTGTGGGGTAGTATTTGATCTTTTCCCAGAACCCTTCGCCGATGACTTCGTTCAACAGCTCATCGGTTTTGAGCGCTTCGATCAGGTCGCGGCCGTAGGTCAATTCACCGACTTCACGGCATGTGTGGGTGATGATCACCTCGTCATAATCTTCGTACGTCTGCGGTTCGCGCAGCAATGACGCGAATGGCGCGAAACCGGTGCCCGTGGCAAAGAACCAGATCCGCTTGCCGGGCAAAAGAGCGTCATGCACCAGCGTGCCCACAGGTTTGGGGCGCAGGATCAGTTCATCACCGGGCTGGATATGTTGCAGGCGGGATGTCAGCGGGCCGTCTTGCACCTTGATCGAATAGAACTCCAACTCTTCATCCCAAGAGGGCGACGCGATGGAATAGGCGCGCAGCAGCGGCTTTTGCTTGCCGGTTTTCGGATCAGGGTCGCCCATCAGGCCGATCATCACAAACTCGCCCGACCGGAACCGCAAGGATGCAGGCCGCGTCACCCGAAAGGAAAACAGACGGTCCGTGTAGTGTTTCACTTCAGTCACGGTCTGCGCATCGGGCAGGGTGGGCGCGGCTTTGGCGGTATCTAAAGTCACTGGTTTTTGCTCGGTCATATCATTCATGGCAGCCCTGATAGGGCCGCCCTCCGGTTTAGTCGTTGATCTGGATCAGGGAAAGGGGTGCGGGTCTATTCTTTGCCGATTAGCCGCGCAAACGGGCCTGATAGTGGTGCTTTTGCCAATCTGCACGGTAAAGCCATTGGTCTTCGGGCTGGCGCGCGGCGAGGGCGTCATCAATCTCGACCTCGTCAAAACCGGACCGGCGCGCCATCGCGTATTGATCGGCCAGCACATGGCCCTTGGCGCGCAACCGTCCCTGATAGCCCGCCCGCCGCAACAGCGCGGCAAGCGTAAAGCCACGCCCGTCTGCCGAGGAGGGGAAGTCAATCCGGATCATCTTGGCCTGTGTCAGATTGGCCAAGGCGTCCGGTGACGTGTCGGACGGCAAGTCGATGCCATAACCGCAATCATTTGCGGCTTTTTCACCCAAGCCGACAAAGCCGGCGGTGAAATCATCCGTGGTAAACCCGCGGTCTGTTACAATCACGCTCATGCTGCCTGTCCTTGTCGTACGGCTTTGCCGTTTTCAAAATGAATCCCGCATTCGGTTTTGTCGCTACCACGCCAGCGGCCTGCGCGCGGGTCTTCATGGTCACTCACGCGGGTGGTGCAGGGCAAACATCCGATGGAAGGATAGCCTTTGGCCACCAGCGGATGGCGCGGCAGGTTGTGATCCGTAATGTAAGCGTTCAGGTCGGCAGAACTCCACTGGACAAGCGGGTTGATCTTGATCTTGCGGCCGTCCTTTTCAAACAGCGGGAGCGTCGCACGGCTGCCGCCTTGAAACTGTTTGCGGCCCGTGATCCAGCCGTCAAAACCCTCAAGCGCCTCAGCCAAGGGCCGCGTCTTGCGCAAATCACAGCAGGCGTCTTTGTCGGCCTGATGCAAAAGCCCGTCCACATCCTCGGTCAGAACCGCGTTGCGGTTTGGTGTAATCACGCGCACATCGCGCAGGCCCAGATGTTCTGCGACTTCTTTCTGATAGGCCAGCGTTTCCGCGAACAGCATTTCGGTATCGAGGAAAATGACAGGTGCGTCCTTGTCGATCTCGGACAGCATGTGCAAGAGCACAACACTCTCGGCCCCGAAGGAGGACACGAGTGCGATTTTGCCAAGTTCCACATCATCCAGCGCATGGCGCAGCACAGTTTGCGCATCACTCTTGCGATGCAGGATATTGCGGCGTTCAACGAGTTCTTTAAGCGGCATTTGCTTTATCCTCTCGTGGGTAAAGGATGGCTTTGAAAGGCTCCATGCCCAGACGGCGATAGGCCTGCAGGAAGGTCTCATCCGCGTCTTGGCGTAGTGACAGATAGCCAGTCACAAGGCGTTCAATGGCAGGCACGATTTCGTCAGCTGAAAAGCCGGGACCGGCGCGTTCACCGATTGTTGTGGTTTCGGTCCCGTCACCGCCCAGCGTGATCTGGTAGTTTTCCACGCCCGCACGGTCGAGCCCAAGGATACCGATGTGGCCCACATGGTGGTGCCCGCAAGCGTTGATGCAGCCCGAGATTTTGATCTTCAACTGGCCGATTTCGTGCTCGATCTTCAGTTCGTCGAAACGGGTCGCGATCTCTTGCGCAATGGGGATCGAACGGGCTGTGGCCAGCGCGCAGTAATCCATGCCGGGGCAAGCGATGATATCGGACGCAAGGCCGATGTTTGCCGTGGCCAGATCCGCCTCACGCAGTGCTGCATAGACCGCTGGCAGGTCTGACTTGTGCACATGCGGCAGGATGACGTTTTGCTCGTGGCTGATGCGCAATTCACCGTGACCGTATTGCTCGGCCAGATCGGCCATCACGCGCATCTGGTCCGATGTCGCATCGCCCGGTGTGGCACCGTGCTTCTTGATGCTGATCGACACGATGGCATAGCCGTCTGCCTTGTGTGCGGACAGGTTCGTGTCGCTCCATGACCGGAAGGCGGGGTTCGCAAGGCGTGCGGCCTCGTACCCGTCTGTGGATTTCGTCACAAAGGCGGGTGGTGCAAAGGCAGCCTCAATCTCGGTCAGCAGGGCTTGGTCGTGGCCTGTAAAATCAGCGCGGATATCGGCAAAGCGGGCTTCGACCAGTTCTTGTATCTTTTCCAGCCCGTTTTCGTGCACCGTGATCTTGATCCGCGCTTTATACTTGTTGTCGCGGCGGCCCAGCAGGTTGTAGACGCTGACGATCGCCTCGCAATACGGCAGCAGATCGGCCTTAGGCAGGAACGCCCGCAGCACCTTGCCCACCATCGGCGTGCGGCCAAGACCACCTCCGACGATAACCTCAAAGCCAGGCTCGCCCGCGTCATTGCGCACCATGCGCAAACCGATGTCATGCGCTTTCGTCACTGCGCGGTCATGCGCCGCACCGGTCACGGCGATCTTGAACTTGCGCGGCAGGAACTGGAATTCAGGGTGATCCGTGGACCACTGGCGCAGCAATTCGGCAATGGCGCGCGGATCCTCGATTTCATCCGCGGCCGCACCGGCGAAATGATCTGCGGTGACGTTGCGGATTGTGTTGCCCGAGGTCTGGATCGCATGCATGCCTACATCGGCCAGCGCATCAAGCATATCCGGCACGTCGCGCAGTTTTGGCCAGTTGTACTGGATATTCTGGCGCGTGGTGAAGTGGCCATAGCCCTTGTCCCAACGGTCCGCGATGTAGGCAAGCTGGCGCATCTGGGACGGGTTCAGCGTGCCGTAAGGCACCGCGACCCGCAGCATATAAGCATGCAATTGCAGATAAAGCCCGTTCATCAGGCGCAATGGCTTGAATTCATCCTCGGTCAAAGACCCGTCAATGCGGCGCTCAACCTGCGCGCGGAACTGGGCGACGCGGGTGCGCACAAAGGCTTCGTCAAAATCGGTGTAGGTATACATGATTAAAGTTCCACTTGCTTGCCGTGGGCGTAGTTTGAAGGACCGCGTGTGCGGAATTCTTCGCGGAAATGGGTCGGCGCAGGGCCGTCGTCGGTGGCTTTGGCATCGGCCAGATAGGCCCCCGCGATTTCATCCCTGCGCGCTTGCGCCTCAAGCAGGCGCAGATCGGCGTGGGCTTCATCGGTCAGCAGCTCGGCTTTGCGGATGTCGCGGGTCCATGTGTCGTCCTCTGCCAACCAGACTGCATCGCCGTCCAGCAGGGCGTTG
The DNA here is from genome assembly GCF_900156505.1 of Yoonia rosea. Taxonomy (NCBI): domain Bacteria; kingdom Pseudomonadati; phylum Pseudomonadota; class Alphaproteobacteria; order Rhodobacterales; family Paracoccaceae; genus Yoonia; species Yoonia rosea. The sequence goes on from NZ_FTPR01000001.1 coordinate 408,935, forward strand.
GCGGTGACCACTTTGGGGGTGAAACTACGGGCCATTATGCAAATTCCTTTTGGCTGATCGCTTGTGCTGCGGCGTCACGGGGGGCAAGGCCGAGAAAGGTGATGGCCGGGCCTTGCAAATTGGCTTGGGTCAGGGTGGGTTCCAACTCGGCCAGCGTCGTTGCGATGATCTGTTGATCGGCGCGGCTGACGTTTTCGATGATTGTCACAGGCGTTGCGGGATCGGCGCCATGCATGAGCAAACGGCCCTGGATAAAGCGGGCTGATTTCTTGCCCATATAGATCGCGGCCACTTCACCGGGGGCAGCCAGCGCCCGCCAGTCGTGATCGGCATAGCCTTTGGTGTCATGCCCTGTGATCAGGCGCACCGCCGAATTACGCCCGCGTTTTGTCAGGCTTTGTCCGATGTTGGCAACAGCGGCAGATGCGGCTGTGATGCCCGGGATGATGGTGTAGGGAATGTCATGCGCCTCGATTGCGGCAATTTCTTCGTCCAAACGGCCAAAGACCGTGGGATCACCTGCCTTAAGCCGCACAACATGATGGCCGTCCAGCGCATGCTGTACGATCAGCGCGTCGATATCGGACTGTGCCATCGCGCGGCCAAAGCCTTCTTTGCCTGCGTCGATGATAATCGCTTCGCGGCGGGCAAGTTCCAGAATCTCGGGCGTTACCAACCGGTCGTGAATAACCACATCGGCCTTATCCAGCGCATTGCGGGCCTTCAGCGTCAGAAGTTCCGGATCACCGGGGCCCGCACCAACAAGGTCAACAGAACCGGATTTCCGCTCTTGCATGATGTGGCTATCCAGAAGGCTTTCCAGTGCGGGCACAACCGCCTGTTCGCCCGCATCAGCCAGCGCCTTGGGGCCTGTCCCAAAGTAAAAGGCCGACCAGAAATCACGGCGCTTGCGGCCCATCGGCAGCACATCAACCGCATGGCGGAAGGTTTTTCCGATCCGCGCAAGGACACCTAGCGATGTGGGTAGCCGTGCTTCCAGATCGGCTTTGATTGCGCGCGCCAGAACAGGGGCGGCACCCTCTGTCCCGATCGCGATTGTCACCGGATCACGGTCAACAATCGCGGGCGTGATAAACTGGCTGTCGGCAAGATTATCGACGATATTGACCAAAGCCCCCTCTGCAAGGGCAATCGTGGCCACGCGGGCGTCTTCGGCGTCATCCTCGTTGGCGCCATAGAACAGCGCAGCGCAGAGCGCGTCACCCGGTTCCATCGCGCGTTCAATGATCCGCAACTTGCCCTGATCGGCCCATTTGCGGATATCGGGTGCGATCTCTGCAGCGATCACGGTCAGATGCGCTTCGGTCTTCATCAGCAAGCGCAGCTTGGCCATGGCGGCATCACCACCGCCCGACAAAACGATGCGGCGGCCCTCTACGGCAAGGAAGATTGGAAAGTGCTTCATGGCAAACCTCAAATTTCTTAGCTTCAATATAGAACATTGTTCTGCTATTTGCCTCCCCACGCTGCTAGTTAAGGACATACGTTCTGCCATGCTGTGAATTTGGACTGCCTGTCCTGTGTTTAGGAGAATTTGAGAATGTCAGTACGCATTGACGCCACAGACAAGAAGATTTTAGCGGCGCTTCAGGCGGATGCGGCGCAATCTCTGGACGATATTGCCAAGGCTGTGGGGTCTTCCAAGACACCTGTGTGGAATCGCATTCGCAAATTGCGCGAAGCAGGGGTGATCGGCCAGCACACGGTTTTGCTCGATGCTGAGGCACTGGGATTCGAGGCTTGTTTCTTCGTCTTGATCCGCACCTCCGAGCATGACGCAGACTGGCAGGGGCGGTTTCTCAAGGCGCTCAAGTCACGGCCTGAGGTGCAAGAGGCGCACCGTCTAGCCGGTGATATTGACTATATTTTAAAGGTGCGCGTGCGCAATGCGCGGGCTTATGACACGTTTTATCAAGCCCTGATTTCCGAGGTCAAAGTCCATAATGTGACCGCACTTTTGTCGATGGAAGAGATCAAATCGACCGTGGCCCTGCCGCTTTAAATTGAACAATGTTCAATAATTGTGTTGACGGCGCCACTCCAGCTCTCTAGGTATGTGAACAATGTTCATATTTGGAGAGACACCATGCAAACGATAAAGATCACAGTTGCCCTCGCAACGCTTGCTTTGGCAGCGGCCTGTGCCGCACCTAGCGCCCAGCATACGGCCCAGTCAGCCAACCACAGCGCGCAAGCCGCCAGCCATGGCGCGGCGGCGGTGGCATCGGGTGCTGCGACTGTTTCTGCGGTGCCGATCATCGCGACAGGGGCCGCGCTATCCGTAACCGGCGCGGCGATTGAAAGCGTTGGGACCACCTCCGTGGCGGTTGGTAGCGACGTGTTGGAGGCGGGACTGGGCACCTGCCAGACCACGCAAACGGCAACATGTGTAGCGGCTGATGGCCCGCCGCGGTTGGACTAAGGGGAGGTCATGATGAAACGTCTTTTTTTTATTCTTGTGTTGGCGATAACTGCCTTCACCACGCCGTCCTTCGCAGGCAGCAGTGCAGCCAGTAACCCCGTTCTGCCTGCCGATGAAGTGGCTGCTTTTGCCAACCGTGTGCAGCGCGATCTCGCGTCGCGTGGTGCCAATGTGGCCATTGTTTCGCGGGTCGGGCGTGATCCGTCCGTCCTGCCGGACGGGATCAACTATACCCATGTCGCCTTTTGGGTTTATGCGCGGATCACCCGCGCTGACGGCTCAACAGGGCAGGGGTACCGTGTTTATAACCTGTACCAGCGCGACGGTGATTTGACCCAGAGCGACCTTGTTCAGGATACGCCGGCCGATTTCTTTGCTGGTGCGCATAGTCTTGATGCCGGCGTGATCATCCCTGATCCGCGCCTGCAGCGCAAACTGCTGTCCGTGATTGCCAGCCCGACCTATGCCGCCCTGCACAATGCCAATTATTCGGTGCTGGCCAATCCGCACACATCGCAATTTCAGAACTGCACCGAGCATACGTTGGATGTGGTGATGGCAGCCCTTTACGACACGGATGATCGCGCCCAAATCAAAGCCAATATCGCGGCCTATTTTGCACCACAGCCCGTGCCGATCAACGGATTGCAACGTCTTCTGGCCCCCGCTGCGTCACAGGCGCTGACCACGGTCGATCATGGTGCGCAGGTCGGTACGGCGACCTTCGGATCTATCGCGCGGTTCATGGGCGATAATGACCTTGCAGAAGAGATTTACCGGATCACGCCCACGGCGTTGACGCGGTTCTGATCTCAACGGCTGGTGGAGACCATCAGCCGTTCCAGCCCGTGAAAGTGATAAACGTCGCCATAGACCGGAGCTTCGGTCAGGCGCAGGTCCGGGCAGCGTTCAAACAACACCTCGAGGGCGATTTGCAGCTCAAGGCGCGCCAGTGGCGCGCCAACGCAGAAGTGGATGCCACCCCCGAAACTGGTGTTCTGCGGGCCTTTGCGGGTCGGATCAAAAGAATCGGCATTCGTATAGACCTGCGAATCGCGGTTTGCAGAGCCCAGCAGACAGGCGATTTGATCACCGCGCTTGAAGGACTGGCCGCCCAAGGTCACATCTTCATAAACCCAACGCGTGAATAGATGCAGGGGGGGATCGTAGCGGATCACTTCTTCGACCACGGTTTCATTGATCTCGCGGAGGCCATGTTCCAGCAGCGTCTTGGTGCCGTTGCCCAAGGTATGCACTGTCGCCTCGTGCCCTGCGTTCAAGAGTAGGATGCATGTGCTGATCAGCTCATCCTCGCTCAGACGTGCGCCGTCCTCTTCGGCGGCAATCAGGGTCGAGATCAAATCATCGCCAGGTGTCTTGCGGCGGACCTGGATGTAGCTGCGCATGAAGCCGACAAAATCATTGGTGGCGGCCACAGCGGCCGCTTCGATTTCGGGGGTGCGGCGGGCCTGGTACATTGCCACCATGGCGTTGGACCAGCGTAGCAAATCATCGGCACGTTCTTCGGGTACACCAAGAAGGCGCGCGATGATGACCACCGGTACGGGTTGCGCATAATGGGCCAGTAAATCAAAGGGTTGATCTGGAAACGCGTCAATCAACTCATGGCAGAGTTGGCGGATGTCAGGGCCGAGTGCGGCGACTGTCCTGCTCGTAAATGCACGCAGGACAAGGGATCGCAGGCGGGTATGGCGTGGCGGTTCAATGGCCAGCATCGAATGGGCCTCAACGTCGAAAAACGGCCTGAGATGTGACGGGATTTCTGGGGCCAGTTCCGGTGGACATTCGCGCCCCATCCGTTTGTCCCGCAGCACCGCATGCACCATTTTATGCGATACGGCACAGGCCATTTCAAAGTCGTCCCACCAGATGAAATCACCCGCAGCGCGGGCCTGCGCATAGAACGGATATGGGTCTTGAACAAAGGCCGGATCGGTGGGGGATTTTTGAAATTTCTGCATGGCAGAACATTTGTCCGACCGCTCTGTAGATTGCAAGCGACTGCGCGACCCTTACACAAAATGCTGCACCTGCGCCGCGACGTTCTGACGCGCTCGTTGCCCAGTTTTCCTATGTTAAGCTGCATGCGGTTGGATACAAATAGTCGTCGGAAACAGATGACATTATGAATTCAGTAGCCAACATGGGAGGGACGTTCATGGCCAACGCGCCTATGGACGATAACGCGTTTGATCGCTCAGAGTATCGCAAGGCTGACCGGCATTTCCGGTTAGTCGAAGAGAAACTGCCGGAAGAGGCCGTCTCGGCCCTTGCGCGCGAAGTTGTGAGGCGTCTTGCTTTTCGAATGCCACACGCGTTGAAAAAAGAAGATCTGCCAACGCAGTCAGATATCGAGCAGCTATGCGGCGCATTGCTGTCGAAGAATAATGATGCGGCCGATAACTTTATTCTGTCGGCGCGACGCGACGGGGTACAACTCGAGGCGATCTATCTGGGGTATGTTGCCGGTGCTGCGCGGCGTTTGGGCGATATGTGGGACAATGACGACATTTCGTTCATTGATGTCACGCTGGCCTGCGGCAAGCTTTACCGGATCATCCGTGGCCTGCGCCACGTCATTGCACCCGGTATTCTGGGCGACAGGGACGACTGGCCTGCGATGTTCGCGCTGGTGCCCGGTGAAACCCATACGATCGGGATCGAGATTGCCACAGATGTGTTCCGCCGTGAGGGCTGGGATGTGGATATGATGGTGGCGCTAGATCATGATACGCTGATTGAGAAATCCGAAAGGCGCAGTTACAAAGCGATCGTATTGGTGGCCAATTCAGACGGCATGCTTGAGGCGCTGACGCGTCTGGTGCTGGCTTTGCGTATCTCGCAACCGCTGGCGCATGTGATTGTGGCAGGCAACATACTCGATCATCACGCAGACATCATCGACGTGGTCGGCGCAGATGCGGTGATGAAAGATATGAAAACCGCCGTCGGTACACTGCGTGATTTGATCGCCTAGGAGGCGCCCTAAGCGTCTTCCAGCGCCGAAATAATAGGCGAGAACGCCTCAGCGGTCAGGCTGGCACCGCCAACAAGCGCGCCGTTTACATGTGGTACCGCAAAGATTTCCGCAGCGTTACTGCCTTTGACAGATCCGCCATAGAGCAGTGACATTTCAGTACCGTCCGCAAACCGGTCTTGCAGGCGCTTGCGGACATGGGCGTGCACTTCGGCGATTTGGTCTGTCGTGGGGACTTTTCCCGTGCCGATCGCCCAGACGGGTTCGTAGGCAATGACTGTATTCAGTGCATCTGCTGTTGCCGGTACTGAGCCTGCAAGCTGCCGGTCAATCACATCAAGCGTTGTGCCATTTTCACGCTCATCAAGCGTTTCTCCGATGCAGATCACCGCAATCAACCCTGCATCATAGGCCGCTTGCGACTTTGCCGCGACCAGCGCGTCGGTTTCACCGTGGTCGGTGCGGCGTTCAGAGTGCCCCAGCAGTACATAGCTGGCGCCCGCATCTGCCAGCATCTCAGCGCTGATATCGCCGGTATGTGCACCCGCTTGCGCAGTGTGGCAATCCTGACCGCCGATATCAAATGGCGTGTCCTCGCAGGCGCTGATCAGGGTAAAGGGGGGGCAGATCAGGATCGCAATATCCGCGTCGCCATGCTTGTCTTCGAGTTTTTCCAACTCAATCAATGTGCTCTGCATCCCGTTCATCTTCCAGTTGCCTGCGGCGATTTTACGGGGCATGGCGGCGTCCTTATTCCAGTGATGCAAGAGTGCTTTTAGCTAACTTGCAGGCCTCCTTGCTTACGTCAAGGCCAGCCACGGCATTGGACCCGGAGCATTGCTGTTAAATCACATGTCAACGCCATTTCCCGGGAGAGGGGCCAACAACTGTGGCTTGTGTCAGAACGCGCAAAATGGATTGGGCGGGCGTGATCAGCTCGCGGAAAGGTTCTCGTCAAACTTGATCGACTCGCCGCATCCGCATGCGTCAACAACGTTGGGATTGCGAAATTTGAAACCCGCTTCGAGGAGTGAGACTTCGTAATCAATCTCTGTGCCGAAAAGGAACATCTGCGCCATTGGCGCAATCATGACGCGCGCGCCGTCCTGTTCAACCACCTCATCCATCGGATCAACCTCGGTGACATAGTCCATGGTGTATTCCATGCCCGCACAGCCACCTTTCTTCACGCCGATGCGCAAGCCCTGATGGCCGTCTTTCGCCATCAGCTTGGCGATTTGCGCCGCTGCCTTGTCGGTGATGGTAACCGCTTGTTTGCCTGGAATGCCGAACATGAAGTGCTCCTTTGCATTCAATGTAGGTGAGATAAACCGCGCACTCAAGGTGCGGCTGTGCCAATGCCGAAGAATGTGATCAGGCTGGCGTGAGTTTACATGAAGCCAAGTTCAAGGCGCGCTTCGTCGGACATCATGTCCATGCCCCATTGCGGCTCGAACGTCATTTCCACATCAACCTGTTTCACCCCCGGCAGGGGTTCGACCGCATCGGCGACCCATCCGGGCATTTCACCAGCCACAGGACAACCCGGGGCAGTCAGGGTCATGATGATACTGACAGCGTTATCTTCCTTAATATCAATCGTGTAGATCAAACCCAGGTCATAGATGTTGACTGGAATTTCAGGGTCATACACAGATTGGCAGGCCTTGACGACATCCTCGTAAAGGGGGTGATCGGTCGTTGATGGCGCAATCATTGGCGCACCTTCAAGCTGAGCGTTACTGTCTGTCATGGTCTTGGTTCCCGCAATTCCTGAGCAAACATATAGGGATTGGGTGCGGGGGCGTAAAGGGGGTGTGAAGCAATGCGCCAGATCGATGACATGGTCGGGCAGGGCAACATTAGCTCGCGCAGCCAACATTGGCGCGGGATCAATGACGCCGTGTGGTGAAGGGCCACAAAGCAACCCAGTTCACGGTGTTCCAGTCGATTGTTTCTGGGGGCAGTTTCTGAATCAGTTCGCGCCTGCATTGCTGCGCATCCTTTGGGCAGGCGCTGGCGGAGCGCATCACCGCGACCAGTCTTTCGATATCGAGGTTGACCGGGACATCGCCCTTGGCGCAGTGCTGCGGGCGGATCGCCTTTGTTTGTTTTTGTTGCACGGGCTCTTGAACGGGGGGAACCGGTGCGAAGGTATGTGGGAACATTTTCATCAGACAGAACTTTCACTGGTACACTTACGGCCCAGCTGCATGTCCATGCCAAGGTTCGGCACATTCTTCGCCGGGATCGATAGACGCGATGACAACTGCCAAAGCGCTGAGTTTGCAGCAAATATACAAGCGGTCTATTCGCTGCGGCAGACTGTGGCGACCACGCGATTGAGGCGGAGGCCACTGGTTGCAGCCTGATCAGTAAATTTCAGGAATAACTGAAAGACATTTACTCATCATAAGGCGCTGCGTTCTATTCGAAAGGCTAATTTTGATAAGCAATGTTCTATGGTTAACCATTTTTATGCATGAAGTACACCTGACCTAAAGGCTAGTAACTACTTGTAATCATGTCTTTTTGGCCGCATTTTCGCACGTTTTCTGCCGTAATTCCCCACGTTTCCGCCGCCAGAAGCAGCATTTGGGTCTGCATTTCTGCTCTGCCCATCGTTTCCCTCAGCGGGCAACAGGCGCCTGATGCGCCCAGATTGATCTTGCGGGGTTACTCATCCGAAGGAGGCCTGCCAAAAACCGAAGCCCCTTGGCAAATTCAGCGATATCGGGGAAGAGGGGCGTATGACCCAACGCTTTTCATTCGCCCTGAACGCCACTGATGGCAAAGCCCGCACCGGCGTAATCTCAACCCCGCGCGGGGATATCCGCACGCCCGCATTTATGCCTGTCGGCACCGCGGCCACTGTCAAGGCAATGATGCCTGAAAGCGTGGCCGCGACCGGCGCGGATATCTTGCTCGGCAATACCTATCACCTGATGCTGCGCCCCACAGCCGAGCGGATCGACCGCCTTGGTGGGCTGCATAAATTCATGAACTGGGACAAACCGATCCTGACCGACAGCGGTGGTTTTCAGGTCATGAGCCTGGCCGAGTTGCGCAAGCTGACTGAGAAAGGCGTGACGTTCAAAAGCCATATTGACGGGTCCAAGCATGAACTGACGCCCGAACGGTCGATGGAAATTCAAAAACTGCTCGGGTCCGACATCGTGATGTGTTTCGACGAATGTCCGGCACTTCCTGCTGATCGCAAGCGGATCGCGGAAAGCATGGAATTGTCGATGCGTTGGGCGCAGCGGTCGCGCGATGCTTTCGGTGACAGGCCGGGACATGCGCTTTTTGGAATCCAGCAAGGCGGCTTGGAAGAAGACCTGCGCGCGCAGAGTGCCGAAGCGCTGAAAGCGGTCGAGTTTGATGGCTATGCCGTCGGCGGTCTGGCCGTGGGCGAAGGGCAGGAGGCGATGTTCGGCGTGCTTGATTTCGCACCTGACCAATTGCCCGTCGATAAACCCCGCTATCTGATGGGCGTGGGTAAGCCCGACGATATCGTGGGTGCTGTCAAACGCGGGATTGATATGATGGACTGTGTGCTTCCCAGCAGGTCCGGCCGCACAGGCCAGTTGTTCACCCGCCGCGGTGTGATCAACATCAAGAACGCGCGCCATGCTGATGATCCAAGACCATTGGATGAACACTGCACATGTCCTGCTTGTTCGCATTACTCGCGTGCGTACCTGCATCATGTGTTCCGTGCGCAGGAAATGATTTCCGGTATGCTTCTGACGTGGCATAACCTGCATTACTTCCAGGAGATCATGCAGGGGATGCGCGATGCGATTGCCGCAGGCCGCTTTGCAGATTGGGAGGCCGAATTCCATGCGACCCGCGCTTTGGGGGACGTCCCGCCGCTGTGACCCAGTCATCGGTTCTCATTAATGCAAGTGACGTGACACTTGCGGGAACACTGGTGGTTCCGGATGCGGCCAAAGCGGTGGTCATTTTTGTGCACGGCTCTGGCCCGATGGATCGGGATGAGAACAGCAAGGGCGCGAAGCTGAATATCTTCAATACCTTGGCGGACGCGTTCGCTGAGATAGGCGTCGCGTCGTTGCGGTATGACAAACGTGGCGTCGGCGCCTCTGGCGGGGATTTCAAACGCTTGCGGCAGTCTGAGATGGTGGCCGATCTCGTAGCATGCATCGCGTGGGTGCAGGCCCAAGGGCTGGGGCCCATTTATCTGTGTGGTCACTCCGAAGGAACCGCCATTGCGCCCGCTGCTGCGGCCCAGGCCGATGTTGCCGGATTGGTGCTGCTCTGTCCTTATCTGACGTCCGGTCCGGATTTGTTGCGCTGGCAGGCGCGAAACGCGCAAACCGATGTTGCGGGTCTGAAGGGCCTCACGGGGCTGGTCGCACGGTTGATCACCAAGGTGTTTGGCGGTCCTGTGGCGCTACAGGAAAAGCTGATTGCGCGCGTGCTCGGTGGCAATTCCGATTTCGTCTGGCTGGCGGGAAAACGTGTTCCGGCGCGCTGGTTGCGTGATTTCCTGACGGCTGATGTCGCAGCGCTTCACCGGACCAACCAGCGCCCGACCTTGGTTTTGGCTGCCGGACGTGACTGTCAGTGCCCGCCTGCAGATGCAGCAGACATCGCGCGAATGAACCCGCAGGCGCGTCTGGCACAGATTGACGATTTGTCGCATCTTTTGCGTGCGACCTCAGAGTTCGGTTTTATGGACTACAAAAGACAATTATCTCAGCCGATGGACACGCGTGTCGCAGGGTCCGTCTGCGCGTGGCTTGCCGAGAAAACCTAACGTTACGACAGGCGACGTGCCCCGAGCATCGCACATTTTGCGGAAAACTTTTCGTCTTTGCAGCTTGCGGTCACATCATGGGACAGGCAATCTGCGCGCAACAGGTGATCATTGAGTTGAAACCTCTGGCAGGTCACCCCACATATTGATCCCAAGAGGAGACGCCCCATGTTGCCGCTAAAGCGGGACCGGCGCGTCTTGCCGAGAAAAGGAAAAGAGCATGCAAGAACCGTTGAGTTCATCCTATCCCGTCCTGCCGTTGCGCGACATTGTGGTGTTTCCACATATGATCGTGCCGCTTTTCGTGGGCCGCGATAAATCTGTCCGCGCCCTTGAAGAGGTGATGCAGGACGACAAGCAGATTTTGCTGTCCAGCCAGATCGACCCCGGTGAGGACGATCCCAAAGAGGACGGCATCTACAAGACAGGCGTGCTGGCTAATGTGCTGCAGCTGCTGAAACTGCCAGACGGTACTGTAAAGGTACTGGTCGAAGGCCGTGCGCGCGTCAAAATCACAGGTTTTGTCGCCAATGACAGCTACTTCGAGGCGTCATGTGAATATCTGACCGAAACCGATGGCGACCCTGCCGAAATCGAAGCACTGGTGCGCAATGTCTCGGCCGAGTTCGAGCGCTATGCGAAGGTCAAGAAAAACATCCCTGAAGAGGCCATGGCCGCTGTCGGCGATGCGACCGAACCTGCGAAACTGGCGGACCTTGTTGCCGGTCATCTGGGTATTGAAGTCGAACAAAAGCAGGGGCTTTTGGAAACGCTTTCCGTGTCCGAGCGGCTGGAAAAGGTCTTTGGCATGATGCAGGGCGAAATGTCCGTGCTGCAGGTCGAGAAAAAGATCAAGACGCGTGTGAAATCCCAGATGGAGCGCACCCAGCGTGAGTACTATTTGAATGAGCAAATGAAGGCCATTCAGAAAGAACTCGGCGATGGCGAGGACGGCCAGAACGAGGTTGATGAGCTTGAGGCGAAAATCGCCGAGACCAAGCTGTCCAAAGAGGCCCGCGAAAAGGTGGATGCCGAGCTGAAAAAGCTCAAGAACATGTCGCCGATGAGCGCCGAAGCCACTGTTGTCCGCAACTATCTGGACTGGATCCTTGGCGTGCCATGGGGCACCAAATCCCGCACGAAAAAGGACCTGCACAAAGCGCAGGCGATCCTTGATGCGGATCACTACGGTCTTGAGAAGGTCAAAGAGCGCATTGTCGAGTATCTTGCGGTGCAACAGCGCTCAGCCAAGCTCAAGGGCCCGATCATGTGTCTGGTCGGCCCTCCGGGTGTGGGTAAAACAAGCTTGGGCAAATCTGTCGCCAAAGCGACCGGGCGCGAGTTTATCCGCATCAGTCTGGGTGGTGTGCGTGACGAAAGTGAAATCCGCGGTCACCGCCGGACTTATATCGGTTCGATGCCCGGCAAGATCATTCAGGCGCTGAAAAAGGCGAAAACCACGAACCCGCTCATCCTGCTCGATGAAATCGACAAGATGGGCCAGGACTTCCGTGGTGACCCTGCATCTGCCATGCTTGAAGTGCTTGATCCGGAACAGAACAGCACATTCGTCGATCACTATCTCGAGGTCGAGTATGACCTTTCGAACGTGATGTTCCTGACGACGGCGAACTCCTACAACATGCCCGGACCACTTTTGGACCGGATGGAGATCATTTCGCTCTCGGGTTACACCGAGGATGAAAAGGTGGAAATCGCCAAGCAACACCTGCTGCCCAAGGTCATGAAAAACCACGGTTTGAAGGCCAAGGAATTCTCGGTGTCTGATGACGCCTTGCTGGCGATGGTGCGGGTTTATACCCGTGAGGCCGGCGTGCGGAACATGGAACGTGAATTGGCGAAAGTGGCCCGCAAGGCCGTGACCAAGATCGTCAAGAAAGAAGCCGACGTGATTGAAGTCACAGCCCAAAATCTGTCTGACTTCCTTGGGGTCGAAAAGCACCGCTTTGGTCTTGCCGAGGAAAGCGATCAGGTTGGTGTTGTTACCGGTCTGGCATGGACCTCTGTGGGTGGCGAGCTTCTCAACATCGAAGCGCTGCGCCTGCCGGGTAAAGGCCGGATGAAGACTACCGGTAAGCTGGGCGATGTAATGAAGGAATCGATTGATGCGGCCTCATCCTACGTGCGCTCGATTGCGCCCGAGATCGGGGTGAAGCCACCAAAGTTCGATACCATCGACATTCACGTTCACGTACCGGATGGCGCGACACCGAAGGACGGGCCAAGTGCGGGTCTGGCGATGGTGACATCCATTGTGTCGGTGCTGACGGGTATTCCGGTGCGCAAGGATATCGCCATGACCGGCGAGGTGTCTTTGCGCGGCAACGCGATGCCAATCGGTGGTTTGAAAGAAAAGCTGCTGGCGGCGCTGCGTGGGGGTATCACCACGGTGTTGATCCCGCAGGACAACGCCAAGGACCTGCCGGAAATCCCGGATAACGTGAAAGAGGGGCTGACGATTATCCCTGTCACCCATGTGTCCGAGGTGCTGGAGCACGCACTGGTCCGCAAGCCCGAGGCGATTGAGTGGGACGAGGCCGCCGAAGAGGCCGCCGCCGCCGCGCTCAAGGCGCAAGGTGGCGGTGAAGTGGCGCGCGCGCACTAACTGCGGACTAATTTGATGAAAGACAAAGGCGCCCTTGCTTGCGGGGGCGCCTTTTGCATGCGCTATCCGCTTGACGTTGCTGGCCGCAAAGGACGTAATGCTCGCAACACATGAAAGGGACGAATGCACATGGCACGTCAGCCAAAAGAAACGCCGGAAACCGCAAAGACCGAGGACGGAACGCTGAAAAAGCCGGAGCTTCTTGATGCGGTTGTGGCGCGTACGAACCTCAAAAAGCGGGATGTCAAACCTGCCGTTGAGGCCGCCCTCGCGGTCTTGGGCGAAGCGCTGCGCGAGGGCGCAGTTGTGAATTTGCCGCCTTTGGGCAAGCTGCGCGTGGTCAAGACAAAACCGCTTGATGGCGGTGCTGCGGTTGTCACGTTGAAATTGCGCACGCCCAAGGATGCCACGGTTGCTGCCGAGGCCGCTTCTGACGACGCCTGATGCGGGCCAGCGATGCGGTATCCTGAACTCTATATCCTGCGCCACGGCCAAACGATGTGGAACGCCGAGAACCGGATGCAGGGGGAGCTGAATTCGCCGCTGACCGAGAAGGGCCTGCGCGATGCTGCAAAGCAAAGAGAAATTCTTGCGATGCGTGATCTGGGCGATTTTGTCTTTATCAGCAGCCCGCAGGGGCGGGCGTTCCAAACAGCGGGAATCGCTTTGGCCGGAATTGCTGATCATATTCGGACAGATGATCGTTTGCGCGAGATCGGTGTCGGCGATTGGTCGGGCCGTCTTCGGGATGAACTGCCGATGCCAACCAACCCCTATCAATCACAATATGAAATCGCCCCGAATGGCGAGGGTTTTGCACGGCTCAAACTGCGGTGCCGTGCGTTTCTTGCTGATTTGAAAGGGCCTGCCGTCCTTGTCACGCATGGGATTACCAGCAGTATGATCCGTGTGTTGGTCGTTGGCGAAAAGGCGCATGCCGAGCGTCACAGCCACGGCGGGCAGGGCCGCGTATATCACCTGAAAGATGGCGAACAATTCCTCTTGGAATAGGCTTGCACTACCCTGAACACTCGTCTAAATGATGCCGCATCGGGTGATTAGCTCAGTTGGTAGAGCGCTTCCTTTACACGGAAGATGTCGGGAGTTCGAGCCTCTCATCACCCACCATTCCTTCCCATAAAATGCAAATTGCGATTACACGGATGTGTTCTGCGCATCTGCGCACATAGACCCTTCGCCGGGCGCTCTATCTTAATTTTTCGCACCAATTATCTTGTTGGTAACGTAGGAATGGAGTGCAGATATGAGCTGGAACCCAACACTGAATGCCCATAATCCGACCGGTGACGCGATTGATGCGATCGACACTGTGATCGTGTCGCGCGCGCGTGACATTGGTGGTTTTGAAGTGCGGCGTGCTTTGCCCGCGCCGCGTCGGCAGATGGTCGGCCCCTTTATCTTCTTTGACCAGATGGGCCCTGCTGAATTTCTGACGGGCGAGGGCATTGACGTGCGCCCGCATCCGCATATCGGCTTGGCGACCGTCACCTATCTGCATAGCGGCACCATTCATCACCGCGATAGTCTGGGGACGGACCAGTGGATCGAAGCGGGTGATGTGAACCTGATGGTGGCAGGTCACGGGATCACCCATTCGGAACGCGTTGACGGGATCCAGCGGATGAAGCCGCAGCGGATGTTTGGCGTCCAGTCATGGATCGCGCTGCCCAAAGGGGCCGAGGATCGCGAAGCGGGATTTATCCATGCGCCCAAAGCGGAATTGCCGTTCTTGGAAGGCGAGGGCAAACAGGTACGCCTGATTATGGGCGAGGCTTACGGCGAACGCGCGCCGGTCGAGACGCCGTCTGAAATGTTCTACCTTGACGCGGTGCTGGAACCTTATGCGGCCATGCCGCTGCCGGACAACCACGAAGACCGTGGGGCCTATGTTCTTGAAGGTGAAGTAGAAATCGCAGGGCAGGTGTTTGATCAGGGCAAGATGGTCACCTTCCGTCCCGGTGACCGGATCAGCATGAAAGCGGGGCCGTGGGGCGCCCGTGTGATGTTGCTGGGTGGGGCGACCATGGAAGGCGAGCGCTATATCTGGTGGAATTTTGTGGCGTCGAGCAAAGAGCGGATTGAGGAGGCGAAAGAGGCCTGGCGTGCCGGAGATTGGCAGAATGGCCGCTTTCAATTGCCCCCCGGTGATGACACGGAATTTATTCCGCTGCCTAAGCGTTAAGGGCGCTTGACGGGGCGGGTTTGCGCACTTAGAAGCAGCGCACGTCCAGCGCTTGCTGGACAAGCAGATGCGCGGTTGTAGCTCAGTTGGTTAGAGTACCGGCCTGTCACGCCGGGGGTCGCGGGTTCGAGCCCCGTCAACCGCGCCACTGCCTTCCCCCCACCGATCAGAAGATGACGCAACGCCCTTGGCGGCACCGTGGCGTTGGACTGCGTTTACCGTTATTTTCCTGGCAAAAGTCCGGTGCACAGGCGGTACAGCATCCGTACACAGCCTGTACACACAGATGCGGACATCCGCGCAGTTTAACGCACCGCGCGCGGTCAAGTCTGAACAAGATTTAAATTCCGCCAGACCATTTTGGAAAAACCGCACTGCGATGAAGATTCGGCGTTGACGCCCCGCGCATCCACGACTATTCCGCCCCCTACGCGCGGTTGTAGCTCAGTTGGTTAGAGTACCGGCCTGTCACGCCGGGGGTCGCGGGTTCGAGCCCCGTCAACCGCGCCATTTTCCCAAGTTGCTGCTTAAAAGGTGGGTCATGGCCCACCTTCTTTTTGACGCGCGCTTAATCCAACTCCGACGAGCGGGCCCAGAGGTTGATCGCTTCCTCGGAACTGATCTCGTCGATCTGTTTCAGCTCAGCCTCGGTAAAGTCGAGGTTGTCGATGGCACCAGCGCAATCAATGATCTGTTCGGGCCGTGACGCGCCGATCAGTGCTGTGGTCACGCGACCGCCGCGCAGAACCCATGCGATGGCCATTTGCGCAAGGGTTTGCCCCCGTGCCTGTGCCATGTCATTGAGTGCGCGCACGCTCGCCAGCGAGCTTTCGTTGATCATGCCGTCGAGCAGCGATTTACCTTGTGTCGCCCGGCTGCCTTCGGGAATGCCACCCAGATATTTTGACGTCAGGATGCCTTGCGCCAATGGTGTGAAGGCGATGGAGCCGACGCCAAGCTCATCCAGTGTATCCAGGAGCCCGTCATGTTCCACCCAGCGGTTCAGCAGGTTGTAGGACGGCTGGTGGATCAGGCAGGGTGTGCCAAGGTCCTTCAGGATCGCCACTGCCTCGCGGGTCCGTTGGGAATTGTAGCTGGAGATGCCCGCATAGAGCGCGCGGCCCGAGCGCACGATATGATCAAGCGCGCCCATGGTTTCCTCAAGCGGGGTATCGGGATCAAAACGGTGCGAATAGAAAATATCGACATAATCCAGCCCCATCCGTCTCAGTGACTGGTCGCAGGAGGCGATCAGGTATTTGCGCGATCCCCATTCGCCATAAGGGCCGGGCCACATGTCGTAGCCTGCTTTGCTTGAAATGATCAGTTCGTCGCGGTGGCCGTTGAAATCGGTTTTGAGGATGTCGCCAAAGGCCTCTTCCGCCGATCCTGCGGGCGGGCCATAGTTATTGGCCAGATCGAAATGCGTGATCCCCAGATCAAAGGCCGTCTGGCACATAGCGCGTTTGGTGGCGTGCGGCGTGTCCTCGCCGAAATTGTGCCACAGGCCAAGGCTGATCGCGGGGAGTTGCACGCCCGAATTGCCACAGCGGCGGTAGACCATTTTGTCATAACGGTCAGCGGCCGGGTGGTAGGGGGATGTGCTCATATACGGGGGGCGTGATGCATTACTCATCCGCCTAACATGGGCGAATGCGGGGGCATGTCAAACGGATCATGCCCCCGCACTATTTTAGCTTGTCATTGCGTGCAGGATACGTGCCCAGCTGCGGATGCCTTTGTGAAAGGACGACAGGTCATATTTCTCGTTCGGGGAATGCAGCCCGTCATCGTCTTTGCCAAAACCGATCAGCATCGTGTCCATATCAAGGATTTCCTTGAAGTGCCCCGCAATCGGGATCGACCCGCCGCCGCCGGTAAAGGCCGCCGCGTTCGGCCATTCATCCGAGAGCGCCTTGCGGGCCTGTGCAAAGGCCGGATGCGTGGTGGTCATCACCGAGGCCTTGCTCGCGCCATGGTCTTTGAAGCTGACGCTGCAATCGGCAGGCAGCATATCCTGCACCATTTTCCGGAAGGCTTTGCGGATTTCGTGGGGGTTTTGTGTGCCGACAAGCCGGAAGCTGATCTTTGCGGAGGCCTTGGACGGCAGCACGGTTTTGAAGCCATCGCCGGTATAGCCCGACCAGATCCCGTTCACCTCGCAGGTGGGACGTGACCAGATCATTTCCAGCGGGCGGCGGCCTTTCTCGCCTGCAGGCTCGGAGAGACCGACTTCGCCCAGAAAGCTTTCGTGATCGAATTTCAGGTCGTCCCAAGCGGCCGCAAGTTCGTTCGAAAGCTCGGGTACGCCTTCATAGAAACCGGGCACGGTGATCCGGCCTTCATCGTCGTGGAGTGCCGCAATGATGCGCGCCAGCACGCGGGCAGGGTTCATCGCGACCCCGCCGTACATGCCCGAGTGGAGGTCGCGGCTTGGGCCTGTGATGGTCAGCTCTTCGCCCAAGAGACCGCGCAGTTGCGTCATGATCGCGGGTGTGTTTTCGTCGAAGAGCGAGGTGTCCGAGATCAGCGCGATATCGGCGGTGAGCTCGGCGCGGTTTTCTTCCATGAATGGTGTCAGTGAGGGTGAGCCGGATTCCTCTTCGCCCTCAAAGAACATCGAAATATTGGCGGGCAGGGTGCCATGTACGGCTTTCCACGCACGGCAGGCCTCGACGAAGGTCATCAGCTGGCCTTTGTCGTCCGCGGTACCACGACCGCGGATAACCTTGCCCTTTGGCGTTTCCTCGATGCGGGGATCAAAAGGGTCGTTGTCCCAAAGCTCAAGTGGATCAACGGGTTGCACGTCATAGTGTCCGTAGAACAGTAAGTGCGCTGCGTCCCCGCCGGAGTGGCCGACGACCATCGGATGGCCGGGTGTCGGGCGCTTGGAGGCGTCAAAACCGATGGATTTCAGATCCGCCACAAGCCAGTCAGCGGCCCTGTCACAATCTGCCTTGAAAGCAGGGTCGGTCGAGATCGAGGGGATGCGCAGCAGTTCAAACAGGCGCTCTGTGGCTTGGGGGAGATCTGCGTCGATCCGTGCAAGGACGGGGTCTAGGGTCATAACGGGCCTCATATTTAGGATTTTGGCGCAGGGTTGTCGGAAACCGGCGCAAGGTCAATGGGGGCGCTGAAAGGGGCGCTGCCCCTCGCGCTCACCCCGAAGTTTGAGGAGACATGGAAAGTTGTTGATGCAGATCAATGAACCCGCGGGGGGTGCCCTTCAAAAAGGGACGCAAAGGGGGGTGACACTTTGTAACGGCTTGTCCCGTGCGGTTGTGCCCTATATGACGCTTAGAACGATTCAAAAACCGCTGCAAAAAGTGGCTTTTGGTCCGACAAAGAGGACGAAAGACGTGGATTATAACGCCAAGTTGGACATTGCGATCGAACGGTTGCACACTGAGGGTCGCTACCGGACCTTCATTGATATCGAGCGCAAACGCGGTCAATTCCCCCATGCGACGTGGCGTAAGCCTGACGGATCAGAGGCGCCAGTTACCGTGTGGTGCGGGAATGATTATTTGGGTATGGGGCAGCATCCTGTCGTTCTGGCCGCCATGCACGAGGCAATAGAGGCCACCGGCGCGGGGTCGGGCGGGACACGCAATATCTCTGGCACAACGGTTTATCACAAGCGTCTCGAGGCCGAACTGGCCGACCTGCACAACAAGGAAGCGGCGCTGCTGTTTACCTCGGCTTATATCGCGAATGATGCGACGCTGAGCACGCTGCCAAAGCTGTTTCCGGGTCTGATTATCTATTCCGACGCACTGAACCATGCGTCGATGATCGAAGGTGTGCGCCGCAACGGGGGCGCCAAGCGGATTTTCCGCCATAATGATGTGGCCCATCTGCGTGAACTTCTGGCGGCTGATGATCCTGATGCGCCAAAGCTGATCGCGTTTGAATCAATCTATTCGATGGACGGCGATTTCGGACCGATCGAGGACATCTGCGATCTGGCTGATGAATTCGGCGCACTGACCTATATCGACGAGGTACATGCAGTGGGCATGTACGGACCGCGCGGGGCTGGCGTGGCCGAGCGTGATGGCCTGATGGGGCGGATTGATATTATCAACGGCACTTTGGCCAAGGCTTATGGTGTGATGGGTGGCTACATCGCCGCCAGCGCAAAAATGTGTGACGCCATCCGCTCTTATGCGCCGGGCTTCATCTTTACGACATCGCTGCCGCCTGCTGTTGCAGCAGGTGCTGCGGCATCCGTGGCGCATCTGAAGACAGATCAGGCACTGCGCGCGCAACACCAGACACAGGCGAAAATCCTCAAGCTGCGGCTCAAGGGGATGGGCCTGCCGATTATTGATCATGGCAGCCATATTGTGCCGTTGATCGTAGGGGACCCTGTGCATACCAAGAAGCTGTCCGATATGCTCCTGTCCGACTTCGGGATCTACGTGCAGCCGATCAATTTTCCGACTGTCCCACGTGGCACCGAGCGTTTGCGGTTCACCCCGTCGCCGGTCCATGGGCCGCGCGAAATGGATGCATTAGTAGGCGCTTTGGACGGTTTGTGGTCACATTGTGCGCTGAATCGTGCTGACTTGGCCGGTTAACACTATATACACCTGTGCATAACTTTATGAGACGTGCTAACGTCTTGGAGGGCGCAGGCATTGTTTCGATTCGTTGGACGGTAGGCGCTTAGGGGCATTAAGCGACGGGACAGTCGATGATCGGGAAGACCTTCAAGCGTGCAGACGCGTCGGGGGACGCAGAGGCAAGAGGCTTTGACGCCTACGACCTGCGTCTGGGCGACGTGATGCGTGGAGAGCGTGCGACGATGGGCAAGAGCCTGTTGGATGTGCAGCGTGAACTGAAGATCAAGGCCGCCTATATCGCCGCAATTGAAAACGCCGATCCTTCTGCTTTTGATACACCTGGATTTATCGCAGGCTACGTGCGCTCATATGCGCGATACCTTGGCATGGACCCCGAAGAGGCTTTTGCAGGTTTTTGTGCCGAAAGCGGTTTCGCCACCGCCCACGGTATGTCGGCTGAGGCCTCTTCACTGAAGGGCAAGACCTATGATCCTGCGGGTGTGCCGCTTGGCAAGGATATTTTCTCCGCCTCCGCGACCCCCTTTGTGCCGGCAGGTGACGCGATGCTGGCGGGTATTGAACCCCGCGCTATTGGCTCTGTGCTGGTGCTGGTCGCGTTGATTGGCGGGTTGGGCTTTGGCGGTTGGACCGTTTTGCAGGAAGTGCAGAAGGTCCAGTTCGCGCCTGTTGAGCAAACACCTGTTGTTGTTTCTGATCTTGATCCGCTGGCCGGTGCCACAAATGCGATCGAGCCAAGCGACGCTTTGGCCGGATTTGAAGCACCCTCCGCGCAGTCTTTGGACCGCCTTTATCGCCCACAAGCGCTTGATGTGCCTGTGTTGGTTGCGCGGGATGCGCCGATTTCCACGTTGCGGCGTGAAAGTATCGGCGCGATCCTGCCGCAAGAAGACCGCGCATTGTCGCCTGATTTACAGCTGGCAGAAGCCGAAACTGGCGAGCCTGTGCCGCCTGTTCAGGTGGTGGCGCCTAACGTGCCGGAACTTCAGCTTGTCGCCGTGCGTCCCGCGTGGGTGCGCATCCGGGCGGCTGACGGGACAATCATCTATGAGGGCGTGATGGAGCCGGGACAAAACTTTGTTGTGCCCGCGACCGAAGAGCCTGCAACGCTGCGTGTTGGTGAAAGTGGCGCCATGTATTTTGCCGTCAACGGCGTGCATTACGGCCCTGTTGGTCCATCGGGTGTTGTGACGTCCAATGTGGCTTTGAGCACCGACAATCTGACACAGACTTATGCTGTTGCGGATCTAAGCGCAGATGATGATCTCGCCGAAATCGTGAATGTGGCCGAGGTTGTCGCAGAGGAATAGCGCGACTGTCGCTTGATGATGTGCGCCTGCCGACATAGGTTGGGCGCAACGCTAACGCATCTGAAAGTCGATCTGACATGTCTCTGAACCATATCCGTCCGTGGCGCAATATCTACCGCCGCAAGTCGCGCCAGATCATGGTGGGTAATGTCCCCGTCGGGGGGGATGCGCCGATTACCGTGCAAACCATGACGAACACGCTGACCACGGATGTCAAAGCAACCATCGCGCAGGTGCAGGCCGCCGCCGATGCCGGTGCCGATATCGTGCGTATTTCTGTGCCGGATGAGGCGTCAAGCGCTGCCTTGAAAGAGATTGTGCGCGAAGTGTCCGTGCCGATCGTGGCGGATATCCATTTTCACTATAAACGTGGCATAGAGGCGGCAGAGGCGGGTGCGGCCTGTTTGCGCATCAATCCGGGCAATATTGGCGATGAAAAGCGCGTCAAAGAAGTGATCAAAGCAGCGCGTGATCACAATTGTTCCATCCGTATTGGCGTCAACGCGGGTTCGCTCGAAAAGCATCTGCTGGATAAATACGGTGAGCCGTGCCCCGATGCGATGGTCGAAAGCGGGCTGGATCATATCAAAATCCTGCAAGACAATGATTTCCACGAATTCAAAATCTCCTGCAAAGCCTCTGACGTGTTCATGGCCGCCGCCGCCTATCAACAGCTGGCCGATGCCACCGACGCGCCGATCCACCTCGGCATTACCGAAGCCGGTGGTTTGACCTCTGGCACCATCAAATCGGCGATTGGGCTGGGAAATCTGCTCTGGATGGGGATCGGTGATACGATCCGTGTCAGCCTTTCTGCCGATCCGGTAGAAGAGGTGAAGGTCGGTTATGAGATCCTGAAGTCTTTGGGCCTGCGCCACCGTGGTGTGAACATTATCTCTTGTCCGTCCTGTGCGCGGCAGGGATTTGATGTGATCAAGACGGTTGAGGCGCTTGAAAAGCGTCTTGAGCACATCAAAACACCGATGTCGCTGTCGATTATCGGCTGTGTCGTGAACGGCCCCGGAGAGGCGCTGATGACCGACGTGGGCTTTACGGGCGGCGGGGCAGGGTCCGGGATGGTCTATCTTGCAGGCAAGCAGAGCCACAAGCAATCCAACGAAGATATGGTCGATCATATCGTCGAACAGGTCGAGAAAAAGGCCGCTGAACTGGAAGCGCAAGCCGCAGCAGCGGAGTAGGCGCAGGTTGCGCGGCCTGCCTGTCTTGCTGGTTTTGCTGCTCGGCAGTTCTGCCGCATCTGCGCAAACCTGCCCTGATTTTCACCGTTTTGTGGATTTTGGCCTGACAGGCGGCGATGGCGTGACTTATCGTGGCGGCATTGTGCTGCGCGCCGAAGGGTTTGATGGTGCGCCCTTGCTTCTGACAGCGCAGACCCTTTGCCGTGATGTACGTGATCTGGCGGTGGACGGGCGCGGCAATCCGATCCCTGTGGTTGCCGAGGTTGCCTATGATCCTGCGGCGGCGGGGATTGCACTGCGCGACTTGCGCGTCGCGCTCTGGCCTGATGCCTTTACCGA
Source organism: Yoonia rosea (assembly GCF_900156505.1). Classification (NCBI taxonomy): domain Bacteria; kingdom Pseudomonadati; phylum Pseudomonadota; class Alphaproteobacteria; order Rhodobacterales; family Paracoccaceae; genus Yoonia; species Yoonia rosea. Next base: position 431,422 of record NZ_FTPR01000001.1, read on the forward strand.
AGCGCAAGTGGCGGCGGCGGCGCATCTGGCGGCGGTCTATAATCCCAATATGACGGTGACGCGCGGAGAGGATTACCTCTGTGCACTGGCGCCAACCGGCGCAGTCAGCTGTCAGGTGCAGCCGCCCTTTCCCAATCAGGCACCTGTTGTCGCCTATTGTGATGCGGGGCTGTGCCGGATGCCAGTGATGGCGATCAATGCAACTTTGGCCGTCAATGCGACATGGGCCAGTGACGTGGCCGATCCCGCAGCGATCGGCGCGCAAGTGTCGCAAAAGGCGCGGCAGATCCATGATTTTCTGGTGCCGCTTTCCGCGGCTTTCTAGCGGGCCATTGACCTTGACCGCCAGACAGGGGCAAACAGGCACCCAAACATAAGAGGCAGGCTATGCGACGCTCAGACAGAGGGAATGTCGATCCTTTCATCGTGATGGACGTGATGGAGGCTGCGCGTCAGGCCGAGGCGGCAGGACGGCATATCATCCATATGGAAGTGGGCCAGCCGGGCACCGGTGCGCCGGAGGCGGCGAAGGCGCGGTTGATTGACGATCTGGCGGATCCTTTGGGTTACACGGTGGCGCTGGGGCTGCCGGAGTTGAAAGAGCGGATCGCGAAGCATTACGCCGAATGGTACGGGGTGACGCTTGATCCGGCGCGCGTGGTGATCACCAGCGGGGCGTCGGGGGCGTTCCTGCTCGCGTTTTCGGCCTTGTTTGACAATGATGCGCGGGTCGGGCTGGGCACGCCGTGCTATCCGTCCTATCGCCAGATCTTGCGGGCTGTGGGCCTGACCCCGATTGATATTCCCACGACATTTGCGCAGCGTTTTCAGCCGGCACCTGCTGATGTGGCAGCGCATGATCTGGACGGGCTGATCGTCGCCTCGCCCGCGAACCCGACGGGGACGATGCTGGATCGTGACGGTTTGGCGGATCTGGCGGCGGCCTGTGCGGCACAGGGGGCGGCCTTTATCTCGGACGAGATTTATCACGGAATTGATTATGACGTGGCCCCTGTTTCGGCGTTGCAGGTCACCGATGACGTCTATGTGGTGAATTCCTTTTCCAAGTATTTCTCGATGACCGGTTGGCGCGTGGGCTGGATGATTGTGCCCGAGGACCACATCCGGCAGGTCGAGCGTCTGGCGCAGAACATGTTCATCTGTGCGCCCCATGCCGCCCAGCGGCTGGCGTTGCATGCGATGGATTGCACCGATGAGCTTGAGGCCAACAAGGCCGTGTACCGCGCCAATCGGGCGCTGATGATTGAGGGGTTGCAGGCCGCTGGCCTGACCCGTTTCGCGCCGCCTGACGGGGCATTTTATGTCTATGTGGATGTGTCGGAATACACCGATGATGCCTTGGCTTTTGCAGATGAGATTCTAGAGAAAGCGGGTGTTGCGGTCACGCCGGGACTCGATTTTGATGCCGCACGCGGCCACCACTGGTTGCGGTTTTCCTATGCGCGCTCCACGGCGGATATCACCGAAGGGCTGGACCGGCTGGCGCGGTTCATGCAGGGGCGGCGGGCATGATCCGCTGGCTGCTGTCTTTCCTCTTTATCGGCAATCTGGCCACCGCTCAGGTGACGGTTGACCCCGAGCGCACCAGTGTCAGCGACGGCTGGTGGACGCTTGAGGTTGCCATCGGGCTGGACCGGATCACGCCATACCGCGTGTTCACGCTGGATGACCCGCGTCGTCTGGTACTGGATGTGGAAGGGGCCTCGTTTGCGGGGCTTGATGCCGCTGCGCTGTTGTCGGGGGATCGGGCAACAGATGTGCGCTTTGGCCCGCTGCGCCCCGGGTGGTCGCGGATGGTGGTTGATCTGGCCGAACCCCTCGTCATTACCGAGGCGGGTATGGTGCGCACCGATGCGGGCGCTGATCTGACAATCGTGCTGGAGCGTGCAAGCGCCGAAGAATTTGCCGCCGCCGCAGGCGCGCCACCTGATCCGGGCTGGGATGTCGTGACAGGGTTTGATCCCGATGCCGCCGCGGCCCTTGCCGCAAGCGAGGATTTCATCGTGGTGATTGACCCCGGACATGGCGGCATTGACCCCGGGGCCTATCAGGGCGGGATCAAAGAGGCTGATCTGATGCTGATCCTTGCAGCAGAGCTTGCGGTTATGTTGAACACGCAAGAGGGGGTGCAGGCGGTGCTGACCCGCGAGAATGACGTGTTCGTCCCGCTTTCAGCGCGAATGACATTTGCGCGGCAGGTGGGGGCGGATCTGTTTCTGTCGTTGCATGCGGATGCCTTGGGTGACGCGGATGTGCGGGGCGCTTCGGTCTATACGCTTTCATCCGATGGTGGCGATGCTGCAGCACAGCGGATCGTCGAACGGCATGAGCGCGGTGATCTTTTGGCGGGTGTTGATCTGAACGACGCCGAGGACCGCGTGGCGACCACGCTGATGGACTTGGCGCGCGCGCGGACAGGGCCAGAGGGCGTGCGGATTGCCGACGCACTTGCAGCAGCGATGCAGGCGCAGGGTGTTCCGATGAATTCGCGTCCGCGCCGCGAGGGGCAGTTTGTGGTGTTAACGGCTGCGGGCTTTCCCAGCGTGTTGATCGAGGCGGGGTTCTTGTCGAATGCGCAGGACCGCGCGTTTCTGGCAACCCCCGAAGGACGGGCACGGATTGCCCGCGCGATCCGCGATACGGTGGTTTTGTTGGCCCGCTAGGTGCCGGTGAATTGCGCCAGCCAGATCGTATGATGCCCGCAGGTCGGATCCTCAGACGTGTAACGGAGAACCTTGAATCCGTTGTCCGCCAATAGCGTTTGGTATTCGGCTGGATCAAGGGAGGCGTGATAGATCGGCGCGTCTGCGACCTGTCCTATCGCCTCGCCTGCGATATGGCCGGACGTGAACATCAGCGTTGCAAGAGGGGCGCTATGGGCGGCAAACCGTGCAAACATCGCCCGTTGGTCATCTGCGCCAAGATGGAAGAAACTATTCCACGCAAGAATGGCGTCAAAGTTCTGATCGAGGTTCAGGCTGCGCATGTCTTCTTTGATCACCTGCGCCTTTGGCAGGTTTTGTGCATAAAGCCGTGTCATGGTGTCGGTCGCATCGACACCTGTTAAAACCGCCCCCCGTTCGGCAAGATAGGTCGCCATTGGCTGGCCTGACCCGCACCCGAGATCAAGGACGCGGACCGCGCCTGTTGCGCGGGGGGCTGTCGTCAGAAAACGGTCCAGCCACTGCTTTTCCATCAGGCTGCGGTTGCGGCTTTTGGCCCAGATGTGGCCAATGCGTTCGTAGGTGGGAATGACATCATTTGCTGGCATAGGGGCGATATGCACATGGCATGATGCGATAGCAATGCCTGTTCAAAAAGTGACCATCTTGCCGGCACCTTCTGGCCGAAAGCGGCATTTGGCCTTTTGACCCTAGGGGTGTGAGCGCGTATAACGGTCGGTGAAATTATCAGGACTGGGTTCCCTTTCGTGTTGCGCTTTATCTTTTCTTTTCTTGGCGGCTTGTTCACACTGCTGACGCTTGGGGCCTTTATGGGGGCGCTGGCGATTGGTGCTGTGCTCTACATGTATGGCCGCGATTTGCCGAGTTACGAGACCCTGTCGCAGTACACACCCAAGACAATCAGTCGGATTTATTCAGGTGAAGGGCAGATTATCGACGAATTTGCCGTCGAGCGCCGCCTGTTCACACCCGCTGAGGAAATCCCCGATATCGTCAAGCAGGCCTTCATTTCTGCCGAGGACAAAAACTTCTACGAACATGGCGGTTATGATGCCATGGGTATGGTGTCGGCCTTTGTGGATGCGGTGGAATCGCGCGGCGAAAACCTGCGCGGGGCGTCTACGATCACCCAGCAGGTGATGAAAAATTTCCTTCTGGATGGATCACGTTCGGTTGAGCGCAAGATCAAAGAGATCATTCTGGCGGTACGCATTGAGGGCGCAATGCCCAAAGAGCGTATTCTGGAGCTCTACCTGAACGAGATTTTTCTGGGCCAGAACAGTTTTGGCGTGACCGCTGCCGCTCTGACCTATTTCAACAAACCTCTGACCGAACTGACCCCGGGCGAGGCGGCTTATCTTGCGTCTTTGCCAAAGGCGCCCAGCAACCGTCACCCCGTGCGCGACCGTGACGCCGCTATCTTTTGGCGTAACAACACCCTGCGCGAGATGTTCGAGAACGGCTATATCGACGAAGAGACCTATGAGACCGAGCGCGCAGCCCCGCTTCTGTCTGTGCAGGGCGGCGACTATGAGGATTTCCGCGAGACATTGCCGGAGCGGGATTATTTCACTGATGAAATCCGCCGCCAGCTCAGCCAGAACTTCGGGGAAGAGGAATTCTTCTCGGGTGGTTTGTCGATCCGCGCGACCATTGATCCCGAGTTGCAGGTGACGGCGGCCCATTCCCTGCAGCGCGCACTTGAAGAGTATGACCGCGCGCAGGGTGCTTGGCGAGGCACCGAACTGACGATCCCGCAAGAGGCTTTGGCCAGCGAAGAAGACTGGCGCGCAGCCCTTGCCGGTTTGACTGTGCCGCGCAGCATTGATCTGGACGGTCAGTGGTATCCGGCGGTGATCCGCGAGGTGGCCGAAAACACGCTGACAATCGGCATTGAAGGCGTGGAAGAGACCGCAGACGAACCCTTTGTGGTGCCGCGCGTCGATATCCGTTGGCTGGTGGGTGATTTCTTTGACAATTTCACGCCCGGTGATGTGGTTCACGTGCGTCGTCTGCTGGATGGGGACGGCAATTTTGAACGCTGGTCCTTGCGGCAGGTGCCTGAGGTACAGGGCGGGTTTATGGCGATGGACGTCAACACCGGCCGCGTGATCGCGATGCAGGGCGGCTTTAGCTATGAAAGCTCGGTCTTCAACCGCGCCACACAAGCACAGCGCCAGCCCGGATCGTCGTTCAAGCCTTTCGTCTATGCGGCGGCTTTGGACAGCGGCTATTCGCCAGCCACGATCATTGTGGACGCACCGATCACGATTAACACACCGCAGGGCACATGGCGTCCGCGCAACTCGTCCAATCAGTTTTACGGCCCGACACCGATGCGCACAGGGATCGAGCGGTCGCGGAACCTGATGACCATCCGTCTGGCCCAAGAGATCGGGATTGATACGGTCGGGCGCTATGCGGAACGCTTTGGCGTCTACGAGGATATGAACCGCGTGCTTGCGGCCTCGCTCGGGTCCGATGAGACCACATTGTTCAAGATGGTTGCCGCCTATGCGATGTTCGCCAATGGCGGTGAGCGGGTCGAGCCGACGCTGGTGGACCGCGTGCAGGACCGTTACGGCCACACGGTCTACCGTCACGACCAGCGCACCTGTCTTGATTGCGATCAGGCCAATCTACCTGCCGGTGACGGGCCGCGGATCATGTCGAACCGCGACCGTGTGATGAATGAAATCACCGCCTATCAGCTGACGTCGATGATGCAGGGCGTTGTGCAGCGCGGCACCGCAAGTGGCACTGTAAACCTTCCTGTGCCGATTGCGGGCAAGACCGGTACCACGAACGATGCCAAAGATGTCTGGTTCGTCGGCTTTTCGTCTAATATCGTCGCAGGGTGCTATATCGGCTATGATACACCGCGCACCTTGGGCCGTGGTGCCTCGGGTGGCGGGTTCTGTGGGCCGGTGTTCAACCGGTTCATGCAAGAAGCGATCGAGAAGTACGGCTCGGGCTCGTTCCGTGTGCCTGCCAATTGCCAGTTCATCAACATTGACCGGTTCAGCGGTGCACGCCTGCCCAACGATGCTGCGGGCGATAATGTCGTGCGCGAATGTTTCCGCCCCGGCGAAGAGCCTTTGTTCGGCATCATGTTTGACGGTGGTTTTGCCATGGCGGCCGATTTGCCGCTCTTTGATGAAGCCCAGGCCGCACAGCGTCAGGTGACAACATCAACGGGTGAGACCGCGACTGTGGGTGATAAGGCGACCTTTGGGACATTGTCTTCGGGTGGTCTTTACTGACCATGTGCTTGTCGCGCTCCGAAGGGCGCGCTAAGACCGCATCATCAAATATAATTGACGAACAACAGGTGCCCCATGCGCGCGGAAATGCAAAATACCATTGCGGCCATTCAAAAGTCGCTTGCCTTGCTGGCGCAGCGGATGGACCGCGAAACAGCGCCCCACCGCTTGGAAGAATTCAACGCGCGCGTTGAGGACCCGACCCTGTGGGATGATCCCGAGGGTGCGCAAAAGCTGATGCGCGAACGTCAGTTGTTGCTGGACGCCATGACCGGCTATGACAGCATCCAGACCGAGTTGTCCGACAACATCGAATTGATCGAGATGGGCGAAATGGAAGACGACGCCGAGATCGTCGCCGAGGCCGAAGCCGCTCTGACCGCGCTGGCTGAAAAGGCCGCCAAGAAAGAGTTGGAGGCCCTGCTGGATGGCGAGGCTGACGGCAATGACACCTTCCTTGAAATCAACGCAGGGGCCGGTGGCACCGAAAGCTGTGACTGGGCCAATATGCTGGCGCGCATGTATGTGCGGTGGGCCGAAAAGAAGGGCTATAAGGTTGAACTGCAATCCGAACAGCCCGGTGACGAGGCGGGGATCAAATCCGCCGCCTATAAGATCAGCGGACACAATGCCTATGGCTGGTTGAAGTCTGAAAGCGGTGTGCACCGTCTGGTGCGGATTTCGCCTTTTGACAGCGCCGCCAAGCGCCACACGTCTTTTACGTCGGTTAAGGTCTATCCGGTTGTCGATGACAACATCGAGATCGAGGTGAGCCCCTCGGATATCCGCATTGATACCTACCGGTCCTCCGGTGCGGGTGGTCAGCACGTGAACACCACCGACTCGGCCGTGCGGATCACGCACATGCCCACAGGGATCGTCGTGACGAGCTCCGAGAAATCGCAGCACCAGAACCGTGATATCGCAATGAAGGCATTGAAGTCGCGCCTTTATCAGATCGAGTTGGACAAGCGTTCGGCCCTTGTGAACGAGGCGCATGAGAACGCCGGCGATGCGGGTTGGGGCAACCAGATCCGGTCTTATGTCCTGCAGCCCTATCAGATGGTGAAAGATCTGCGCACGAACTATGAAACCTCAGACACCAAAGGTGTGCTGGACGGTGATCTGGACGGGTTCATGGCGGCCACACTGGCGATGGCTGTCTCCGGCAAAAGCCGCGCGGAAGCGAACGCCGAATAACCTTGGTGCTTGCCAAAGTCGCACCTGCGCGCTTGGATAGCCCATGGGAGATTTTCTAGAATGGACTGCGCATGACCTGATCGCCGCCTTGCGGGGTGGCGAGCTCAGTGCCGCCGACGTGATGCAGGCGACGCTCGCGCGGATTGATGCGGAGAATCCGCAGTACAACGCGATTGTATCGCTGCGCGACCCGGATGTGCTCTTGCAGGAGGCCCGTGCCGCGGATCAGTCTGCCAGCAAAGGGCCGCTGCATGGCGTGCCCATAGCAGTCAAGGATCTGGCCGATGTGGGCGGGATGCCGACATCGCAGGGCTCGCCGCTTTTCGCCGGACAGATTGCACCCGAAAGCGAGATCATGGTGCAGCGGATGCAAGACGCGGGCGCCATTGTGATCGGCAAGACCAATACGCCCGAATTCGGATTGGGCAGCCATACATATAACCCTGTCTTTGGCGCGACCCAGAACGCGCTTTTGCCAGGCTGTTCGGCGGGGGGATCATCTGGCGGCGCGGCTGTTGCACTGGCGCGGCATATGGTGTGTCTGGCGGACGGGTCCGATGCGATGGGCAGCCTGCGCAATCCGGCAGGGTGGAACGGTGTTTACGGAATGCGGCCAACGTGGGGGCGGTTGCCGGCAGCACCCGGCGGTGATCTCTTTATGCATCAGCTCTCAACCAATGGCCCGATGGCGCGCAACCCGCGTGATCTGGCGCTTTTGCTTGGCGTGCAGTCCGGCCCCGATCCGCGTCTGCCTTTTGGATTGCCGCAGGCGAACTATTCGAATGACCTCGATGTGGATGTCGCGGGCCGCAGGATTGCGTGGCTGGCGGATTGGGGCGGGGCCTATCCGATGGAAGAGGGCGTTTTGGCTGCCGCGCAGGCCGGTGTCGCACGGTTTGAGGAGATGGGCTGTATCGTCGAGGCAATCGCGCCCCCCTTTGATGCAGCGGCACTCTGGGAGGCATGGACGGTGCTGCGCGCGTGGTATCAGGCGGTGAAATTCGGCGCGATCTATGACGATCCGCAACGCCGGGATCTGCTTAAGCCCGAAGCCGTGTGGGAGGTTGAGAAGGGCCGTGCGCTGACCGGTGCTGCCATTCAAAGGGCCAGCACCCTGCGGTCCGACTGGTACCGTGCGGCCCATGAATTGTTTGACCGCTATGACGCCTTTGTTCTGCCAACTGCGCAGTGTTGGCCGTTTCCGGTAGAGTGGGACTGGCCCAAAGAAATTGGCGGTGTCCAGATGGATACCTATCACCGCTGGATGGAGGTGGTCATACCGGTCAGCCTAATCGGGCTGCCTTGCGTGGCAGTGCCGATGGCGGGGGCACGCCCGATGGGCTTGCAGATTGCAGGGCGTCGCGGTGACGACCTTGGTGTGCTACAATTGGGGGCAGCATGGCACAGATTGACATCATAGAAGCAGAGCCAGCGGTCGTTCTGAGACACCTGACACTGTCGGATATAACGGCGGTCTTGCGCGCGGGTGTACGCGATTTCCGCCGTGCGCCGCAGTTCGGCCTGTTTTTCAGCGCGGTCTATGTGATCGGCGGGTTTGTCCTGATCTGGGTCGGTGCAGGGCATGTGAGCTGGACCTTGGCCACATCGCTTGGCTTTCCGCTGATCGCGCCTTTTGCGGCGGCGGGGCTTTATGAGGTCAGCCGCAGGATGGAGGCGGGACAGCCGCTTGATTGGCGCGGTATTCTGGGGATCGTCTGGAACGAGCGCACGCGGCAATTGCCGTGGCTGGGCGCGATCATCGTGATCTATTTTCTGTTCTGGACCTTTCTCGCGCATATGATTTTCGCGCTGTTCATGGGGCTGTCCACGATGACGAATATCAGCGAGAGTCTGGAAGTGTTTCTGACGCCAAGCGGCCTGATGATGATCGCGGTTGAGCTGGGGGTGGGGGCCGTGCTGGCGTTCTTGCTGTTTTCTTTGACCGTGGTGAGCCTGCCCTTGGTGCTGGACCGCGAGGTGGATTTTGTCACCGCGATGCTGACCAGTATGAAGGCTGTGCGCGAGAACCTCTTTGTGATGCTGGTCTGGGCGATGATCATCGCCGTGCTGTCACTGCTGGCGCTTCTGCCGTGGTTTCTGGGGCTGATGGTGGTGCTGCCGATCCTGGGCCATGCGACATGGCATCTTTATCGCAGAGTTGTTGCCTGAAACGAAAAGGGCGCCCCGAAGGACGCCCTGATACACGATAGCTTTTGTCTTACGACTTGGCGTCAGTCGCTGCCGTTGTCGGCATCTTCTTGGAGCCCGTGGCGAGTGGATCGTCCTGACGCTGCACGGAGCCTTCGAAGTGGGCGCCGCTTTCAATCGCGATTGTTTTATGGATGATATCACCTTCAACACGTGCGGTGGATGTCAGGCGGACCTTGAGGCCGCGTACACGGCCAACAACACGGCCGTTGACGACAACATCGTCTGCAACAACTTCGCCTTTGACGGTGGCACCTTCGCCGACGGTCAGCAGGTGGGCGCGAATGTCGCCCTCAACCTGACCTTCGACCTGAATGTCACCGGTTGTCTTCAGGTTGCCGGTGATCAGCAGATCAGAGGACAGCACAGACGGAGCCGGCTTTGCCTTTGGCGTTGCAGATGCCTTGAAATCAGAACCTGCGGGCTTGGCTGTGTCCGTCCCTTTGGAGGTGTCAGTTTCGGACGCTGCTGGTCCGGGTTCGTTGATTTTGGATTTAGAAAACATCTTGTCCAGCTCTTATATAAGTCATGGGGTTGACGGGGTTGCCGTTCACACGGACCTCGTAGTGAAGGTGGGGTCCGGTCGAGCGACCAGAATTCCCCATAGCACCAATTCGCTCGCCGCGCGAGACCCTTTGGCCGACGCGTACATCCATTGCGTTAAGATGGGCATAACGCGTCTCGATGCCAAAGTCATGTTGGATCTTGATCAAACGCCCGTACCCGGACGACCAACCTGCATGGGTGATCACACCATCGGCGGTGGCGTAGATTGGTGTGCCGATCGGACCGGCAAAATCAGTACCTGCATGTAACCGCCCCCAGCGTGGCCCAAAACCGGAGGTATAGCGAAAGTTCGACCTGACCGGGATCGAGAAGGGCGCCTTTTCAGCGGCGATCCGGTAAAGGTTGATGCGGTCCATTGCGGTCAGGATCGCATTTGCACGCAATGCATCAGGGTCAGGATCACCGCCGCGCGTCGAGAACTGGATCGGAGTCAGCGGACCACCCATGCCGGAATAACCACGGCGCACCTGTTCGATCAGATTGTCCGGGTTCATGCCTGCTGCGCGGAACATGTCGTCAAGCGGTTCAACAGAAACCAGCATCGCCTCTTCCAACTGGCGGAAGATCTGGTCGTTGCGTTCCTGCAAAAGCCGCAGTTCAAGCTGCATTTCTTCGGCCTGCGCGATGGCGAATTCCGCATCGGCGGCGATCTGGTCACGCTCTGACGCAGTATCCGCAAGAGCGGAGGCCAAGAGCCCGACGGTGCCGGCCGCGTCATCGCTGATCGAGGCAGACCCTTCATTCTGGTTTTCAGATGACAGGGCCGCAACTTCACGGCGGGCCTCTTCGCGGGCGCGCATGGTGTCGCGCAACGTGGCCTGCACAACCTCAAGACCAGTTTCAAGCTCGCGTCGTTTTTCTTCGGTTGCCAGCAGTTCGGACTGCATGATCGAGATTTGCTGGAGCGCGGAGGTAAAGCGTTCCTGTGCGGCCAGCGCTTCCATCGCGCGGGCGTCGCGTTCAGCAGACAGCGCGTTCAGGCGTTGCTCATAAGTGAACTGATCGCGTTGCGCCTGTGCGCGGAAGTTGCCTGCACCAATGCTGTCCATCAAGAGAATAGCTGTGGCGATGATCGTCCACGCGACCACAATGATGCTGCCCGTCCATGCGACCAGCTGTGTTTCGGATGTCAGACGGATAAAGCGCGTCTCGGTGTCCGAGCGTAGAAACAAACGTCTTTCAGGGAAAAACCGTTCCAATACGCCATGAATGCGTGCTGTTATACGTGATCTCACTTTGGTGCCTGTCCTGTCCCGTTAGCTTGCGCCGGTGCCCCGCCAGCAGTGATCTGCTCCCGTTTAAGTGCCTCTGCCAAAAGCTGCAAGAAATTTGCGGGATTTTTATGCCAAGATCCCGCGTTTCATCGAGGCTGGGCGGGGTTTTGCCGATCTTAGGAAGAACCCGCCGATACAGCGCCCGTTCCGGCGAGTGGCCAGTAGAAATCCGGCGGAATCCCGGCCTCCGCGCGCTTCTCTTCGTTGAAGGGCGGTTTGAGATTGCCGTGGAAATACTTGCGCACCAGATCGTGGAACACACCGGTCGGGTCAAGGTCATGGCGGCCACACAGGAAGTGGAACCATTTGGACCCGTAGGCCACATGATGGACCTCTTCGGCGTAGATCGTTTCGAGCGCCGCGACAGCAGAGGTGAGTTTTGCCTGTTTGAAAATCTTGATCATCCCGGGCGTTACATCAAGTCCGCGTGCCTCAAGCACCATCGGCACGACGGCAAGTCGGCCCATCAGATCATCGACGGTGTCTTCGGCCGCGCGCCACATGCCCGCATGTGCGGGCAAGGCCCCGTAGTGGCTGCCAAGCTCTTCAAGACAGTCGCACATCAGGTTGAAGTGTTTGGATTCCTCATCCGCCGCTTTGACCCAATCATCATAATAGCCCAAGGGAAGCTTCGTGTCGGAAAACCGCGCAATGATATCCCAATGCAGATCGACGGCGTTGAGTTCGATATGCGCGACCGCATGCAGGAGCGCAATGCGCCCCGCCTCAGTGCCCGGTTTGCGGTGGGGGACGTCGCGTGGATCAAGCAGTTCCGGTCGGTCTGGCCGCGCAGGGCGCAAGGGCGGCGTCGCTGTGCCAATCTCGATCACGTCGCCCGCGGCGCGGGCGGCCTGCCATTGCGCGGCGTATTGACGGGACAGGGCGGTCTTGGCGCGGCCGTCCGCGGTGGTCAGCACCGCGACGGCCATCTCTGTCAGGGTCACGCCGCGCGGACCGCTTCAAGCACGGCTTCGACGTGGCCGGGGACTTTGACCTTGCGCCACGCTTGGGCAATCTTGCCATCCGCACCGATCAGATAGGTGGCCCGCTCGATGCCCATATAGGTCTTGCCGTACATGCTTTTTTCGACCCAGGTGCCGTAGCGTTCACAGACATCGCCTTCCTCATCCGACAAAAGCGCAATTTTCAGGTCATGTTTGGCGACGAATTTATCGTGTTTCTTGACGCTGTCTTTGGACACGCCGAGCACGATGGTGTCTTCGGCGGCAAATGCTTCAACCATATCGGTAAATCCGATGGCCTCTTTCGTGCAACCGGGCGTGTCGTCTTTGGGGTAGAAGTAGAGCACGACCTTTTTGCCTTTGAAATCGGAAAGGTTCACGATCTCGCCACCGTCGCGGGGCAGGCTGAAGGCGGGGGCGGTGTCACCGATTGCGGGCTGTGTCATGGGGGCGTCCTTTTTGCGTTTCACTTTCCTAGTTTTGTTTTAGGTCATGACAGGCAAAGATAAAGAGCAAAGCGCGCGCCGTGCTGCGCAAGATAAGGCCATAATGACCGAAGAGACCGACCCAAACCAGACGAGGCCCGCGCGGCCCAAGGGGATGCGCCCTTGGGTGTTCTGGCTGCGTGCGGTGTTTGTGGTCTGCATGATGCCCCTTGTTTTTCTGGCGGCCGCCGCAGTTATGGTCATTGATCGCGATATTACTGCGCCCAGCTGGATCACCGACCGCATCGAGGCGCGGGCCGATGCGCTCTTGGAGGGTGGCAGTCTTGAGTTCGGGGCGATTACCGTGCGGATTGGCCGTGATCTGCACCCGACCGTGCGTCTTGTGGACACGCGGCTGGTGGATGCCGGCGGGTTAACGCTCACGCGGGTGCCTCTGGTTGAGGGGGGCATGTCGCCGCGCGGTTTGATCCTGCAACAAGAGGTCCTGATGCAGAACGTGCGCCTGATCGGCGCGCAGGTAAACCTGCGCCGCGCGCGCGACGGATCAGTGTCTTTTGCGCTGACTGCCGGGGGTGGAGATCTGGGGCAAGCGCGGTCTTTGCCTGAATTGCTTGAACAGTTTGATCGCGTTTTTGAACGCCCCGCACTTGAGGCACTTGAAACCGTGCGGGCGGACGGGCTGATCGTGAATTTTGATGATGCGCGGGCGGGCCGCAGCTGGGTTGTGGATGGCGGCAGTGTGGCGCTTGATCTGCGCGGCGGCGAGACCGCGATTAATGGCAGTTTTTCGTTGTTGTCGGGCCGCGCTGATGTGACAGGGGTGACCCTGTCCTATATCAGCCCGCGCGGCAGCCGTGCTGCGCAGGTGGGCATTAACCTGACCAATGCTGAGGCGAGCGACATTGCAGCGCAATCCCCTGCGCTGCGGTGGTTGCAAGGCGTCGAGGCCCCGATCACCGCCGCTTTGCGCACCGAGCTTGATGAAGACGGTGCCCTTGGGCAGCTCAATGCCTTCCTTGAAATCGGGACCGGTGTCTTGCAGCCGAACCCTGCGACCGATCCCATCGCCTTTGATGATGCCAAGGCCTATTTTACCTATGATCCTGTGCGCGATCTGATCGCCTTCAGCGAGGTGTCGCTGGAAACCGCGTGGGGCAGTTTGCGCGCAGATGGTGACGCCTATCTGCGCGAATTCAGGGATGGTTTGCCGCGCGCATCATTGGCACAGTTTCGGTTTCGCGATGTGGCGCTGAACCCGCCGGGCTTTTTTGATGCGCCGCCAGAAATTACCGAGGCTTCGATCGACCTGCGTCTGCGCTTTGAGCCCTTCTCGGTGGAGATCGGGCAGGCGGTGATGACGGATGGCGAAGTGCGGCTTGATGCAAGCGGCGTGTTGGCTGCAACCGACGCGGGCTGGCAATTGGCGCTGGATGCGCAGGTTGCAGAAATCACGCCCGAGCGGCTTGTATCCTTCTGGCCGATAAACATGAAACCGGGTTCGCGGCGGTGGGTGACCAACAATCTGACAGACGGACGTTTGTTTGACGTGGATATGGGGCTGCGGATTGCGCCCGAGCGCGCAGCACAGTTCGCGGTGGACTTTGAATTCGAAGGCACGTCAGTCAAGTTCTTACGGAATATCCCACCTATTACCGGTGCGCGCGGTTCTGCCAGTATCGCGGACAACCGGTTAATTGTCGGATTGGATGATGGTGTCGTGAATGCGCCACAGGGCGGGCCGATGCAGCTGGCCGGATCGGATTTCACCATTGTTGATCTGCGGCTGAACCCGTCGCCCGCGATTCTGAACCTGCGGGTGGACAGTTCTATGACTGCCGCCCTGTCTGTGCTTAATCAAGAGCCTTTTTCCTACATGGACAAAGCCAATCTGCCGGTGACACTCGGCGATGGACGGGCCCTGACCGAAGGCCAGATTACGTGGCCGTTGCAACCGCGCCCCGCACCGGACACCGTCCTTTTCGAGATGACGTCGCAGTTGCGCAATGTGCGCAGTGATGTGCTGATTGCGGGGCGCAGTTTTGCGGCCCCCCGTCTGACCGTGACAGCCAGCAGGCGCGGCGTGAATATCGCGGGTCCCGTACGTGTTGGGGATGTGACCGGCGTTGGCGCATGGGACCAACGTTTTGGTGATCCGGACCGTCCCGGCAGCCGTGTGACGGCGGATGTCGCACTTTCGCAGGCGTTTCTGGATGAGTTCAACATCGCGCTGCCGCCCGGCACGATCCGGGGCAATGGTACAGGTGCGCTTGCGGTTGATTTTCAGCGTGGCCGGCCTCCCGCATTCAGTTTGCGTTCCGATTTGCAGGGGCTGACGGTGGCAATTCCCGCGATCGGGTGGTCCAAAGGGCCCGGAACGGCGGGCAACCTGTTGATCGCGGGAACTTTGGGCGCGGTGCCGACTATCGACACACTTGAGATTGCTGGCGGTGGCTTGCAGGCGGCGGGGCGGATCACGCTGGACCCTTCGGGGGGTTTGCAGAGCGCGCAGTTCACGCAGTTCCGCGTCGGCAATTGGTTTAATGCACCGCTGACATTGCGCGGACGTGGGGCGGGCCAGCCGGTCGGCGTCGAGATTACCGGCGGCACGCTTGATCTGCGCAACGCTGCATTCAGCGGCGGGCAGCAGAATGGCGGGCCCGTCCAGATTGCGCTGGATCGCTTGCAGGTCACCGAAGGGGTCGCCCTGACAAATTTCCGTGGCGATTTTCGCGGTCAGGGCGGATTTCGGGGCGAGTTTACGGGGCGGATCAACGGTGAGACCGGTATCGCTGGCACGGTTGCGCCGCGCGACGGGCGCTCTGCGGTGCAGTTGCGCAGCGATGATGCGGGCGGTGTTCTGCGCGCGGCAGGGTTGATGCGCAACGCGGTAGGTGGCACGGCTGAGTTGACACTTTTGCCCGCGATCGGCCCAGGTACCTTTGACGGGACCCTGCGGGTGCGCAACATCCGCATGCGCGACGCGCCCGCAATTGCGGCCCTGCTGGATGCAATCAGCGTTGTCGGGCTATTACAGCAACTGGACGGGCAGGGGCTGGCATTTGACGAAATGGACGCGCGGTTCCGTTTGACGCCGCAACAAGTGATCGTGTCCGAGGCGAGCGCGGTTGGTCCGGGGCTTGGCATTTCTGTGGACGGCATCTACACGCTGGCGAATAAACAGATTGATCTGCAGGGCGTCGTGTCACCATTTTATCTGGTCAACAGTATCGGTTCTTTCCTGACACGCAGGGGTGAGGGATTGATCGGGTTCAACTTCAACATCGGCGGCACGTCTGACGCGCCGCAAGTGGCTGTGAATCCGTTGTCCGCGCTGACACCGGGGATGTTCCGCGAGATCTTTCGCAGGCCAGCACCGGAACTTCCCCAATGAAACTGAGCGAATTTGATTTCGACCTTCCTGAAGAATTGATTGCCACGCGGCCAGCGCGCCCGCGGTCCTCTGCACGGCTGTTACTGGCGCAGGGGACGGCCATCGAGGACCGGATCGTCAATCAGCTCCCGGACATCTTGCAGCCCGGCGACCGGTTGATCCTGAACGATACCAAAGTGATCCCTGCACGTTTGTTCGGCGTCCGTCATCGCAGTGGTGAGGCCGGCGAGACCGCCGCGCGGATGGATGTCACCTTGTTGGAACCGCGCGCGGACGGGGCGTGGTCGGCGCTGATCAAGCCGCTGAAAAAGGTGCGCGATGGCGAAGTGATTGTCTTCTCGGATGAATTAAGCGCCGAAGTTGTCGGGCGCGGTGACGGGCAGGGGTATCTGCAATTCAACCTCAAGGGCGACGATTTTGATGCGGCGCTGAATGCGGTCGGCGCGATGCCTTTGCCACCTTATATCGCAGGCAAAAGGCCTGCGGATGAGGCGGACAAGCAGGATTACCAGACTTATTGGGCGCGTCACAGCGGGGCTGTTGCGGCACCGACAGCGTCACTCCATTTTGATGGCCCGTTGCTCGCGGCACTGGCCGCGCGGGGTGTGGAATTCACGCATGTCACATTGCATGTGGGGGCGGGGACGTTTCTGCCAGTGAAGGTAGATGACGTGCGCGATCACAAGATGCACGCCGAATGGGGCGAGGTGACGCCGCAAGCAGCGGCAGAAATGAACGCGACAAAGGCCGCAGGCCACCGCGTGATTCCCGTCGGTACAACGGCGCTGCGGCTGATCGAGAGCGCGGTGCAGGACGGCAAAATGCAGCCCTGGACGGGGCCCACGGATATTTTCATCACGCCGGGTTTCCGGTTCCAGATGGCGGACGGGCTCATGACGAATTTCCATTTGCCGAAATCAACGCTGATGATGCTCGTGTCGGCGCTGATGGGCACGGACAACATTCGTGCGATTTATGACCATGCGATTGCGGAAAGTTACCGCTTCTTTTCCTATGGTGACAGCTCGCTTCTCTTGCCAGAACAAGAAGGCGCGAATGATTGAGGCCCTGTCGTTTCTGTGATGAATAATTAGGAGAATCGTGACATTGCACGGTTCTTGCTGTGCTGAAAGGGCGTGTCATGTTTCAGGTATTTACCGGCTCTTGGGCTTTGTTTGTCGGCATGTTCATGCTGATGGTGGGCAATGGCCTGCAAGGCACGCTGCTGGGTCTGCGCGGCGAGGCGGAAGGCTTTAGCACGTTCGAGCTTTCGATTGTCATGTCGGCCTATTTTTTGGGGTTTTTGTTCAGTTCGCGCTACACGCCCGAGCTGATCCGCCGTGTTGGTCACGTGCGGGTCTTTGCGGCCCTCGGATCGATGATTTCGGCGGTGCTCGTGGCCTATCCGGTGCTGATCGAGCCATGGGCATGGACCATTGGCCGCGTGATCATCGGGTTCTGCTTTTGCGGCGTGTATATCACTGCCGAAAGCTGGCTGAATGATGCGTCCAGCAATGAAAACCGTGGCAAATCCCTGTCGCTTTACATGATCACGCAGATGGCGGGGATCGTGTTTGCCCAGTGGATCGTCAGCCAGGGGGATGTTTCGGGCTATGTCCTGTTCATCATCCCGTCCATTCTGGTGTCTCTGGCCTTTGCGCCTGTGCTTTTGTCAGTGCGACCGATGCCGGCCTTTGCATCCACCAAGCCAATGAAACTGCGCAATTTGATCAAGGCGTCACCGCTGGCCTGTTTCGGCATGTTTATGTTGGGGGGCGTGTTTTCGGCGCAGTTCGGCATGTCGGCCGTTTACGGCAGCCGTGTGGGGCTGACGGTGTCCGAAATCTCTTTGTTTATTTCGGCGATCTATATTGCAGCACTCATCTTGCAGTACCCGATTGGTTGGCTGTCTGACCGTATGGACCGGCGTGCCTTGATCGTGTGGATTTCCCTGATCGGTGCGGCGGGTTCAATGATCGCCTTTCTTGTGCCGGGTTACTATGTGCTGATCGTGGTCAGCGGGGCCATCGTGGGCGGCATGTCGAACCCGCTTTATGCGCTGCTGATCGCTTATGCCAACGACTATCTTGAGAAAGAGGATATGGCCGCGGCCTCGGGTGGGTTGTTGTTTATCAACGGGGTGGGCGCGATTGCCGGACCACTGACCGTGGGCTTCATTATGGATAGCATCGGTGACAACGGGTTCTGGCTGTTTACGGCGGTCCTGATGGCGTCTGTCGGATTTTATGGCATCTACCGCGCAACACAGCGGAGCCGCGAGCATCTTGAGACCGAGAGCGTGACTGTCCCCTATGCGCCGGTCTCTGCCGCTTCCACACCTATTGCGGCCGAGTTGGCGCAAGAGATGTATATCGATGAAGTTGAGCTTGAAGAAGAGGCGACACAAACGTGATCTTGCGGCGCCAAGCCGACCTCTTATGTCATTTCGCAAGATGATGTGACCTTCTAAACACTTGTCAGGCACCAATTAGTCTGTTTGCAATGGGACAGGAGTGAGGATCATCAAGGAGCGGTGCCGTGGTAACCCCCGAAGAGGTGTTGGCGTTTTGGCTGGACGAATGTACGCCTGCCGACTGGTATAAGAGTGATCCTGCGTTTGACGCATTGATCCAGGACAGGTTTGGCGTGGCGTGGCAGGAAGCCACCGAAGGCGCTTACGGTCTTTGGCTCACATATCCATCAGGCGTTCTGGCCTATATCATTCTGACCGATCAGTTTCCGCGCAATATGTTTCGCGGGAAGGGCGAGGCCTTTGCCACGGACGGGATTGCGCGTGCCGCTGCCAAGATGGCGATTGATCGCGACTGGGATCTGAAGATTGATGAACCCGCCCGCCAGTTTTTCTATCTGCCCTTGATGCATGCCGAGAACCTTTCGGATCAGGATCGTGCTGTGCGCCTTATTCATACGCGGATGCCAGAGCATGGTGCGGGCAACCGTGATCATGCTTGCGCGCATCGCGCTGTGATCCGCGATTTTGGCCGTTTCCCCTACCGCAACGATGCTTTGGGGCGCAAGACAACGCCAGCTGAGCAGGCGTTTCTGGATCGCGGTGGTTATGGTGCGGCCTATCGCGCGCAGCAGGAAGCCGCAAAATAGGGCCGTTGCGCTAGCCGGTTGGCTGTTATGACCTAAGGTCACTAGAGGTCGTCCGGGAAATAGTTTAGTGTTCAACTAAATTTCGAATTGGAGGGCCCATCCATGGCTGCACAGAACTTTGACGTGATTGTAATTGGTGCCGGACCGGGCGGCTATGTGGCGGCAATCCGTGCCTCACAACTTGGTATGAAGGTTGCCATTGTTGAACGCGAGAACCTCGGCGGGATTTGTCTGAACTGGGGCTGTATTCCCACCAAGGCGATGCTGCGGTCATCGGAAGTCTTTCACCTGATGCACCGTGCCAAGGAATTTGGCCTTAAAGCGACCGGCATTGATTATGATCTGGATGCGGTGGTTAAGCGCAGCCGCGCGGTTGCGGGGCAGTTGTCGGGCGGGATCGGTCACTTGATGAAAAAGAACAAAGTGACCGTCTTTATGGGTGAGGCCACGATCCCCGCCAAAGGCAAAGTCAGCGTCAAGGGTGCAAAGGGCACCGAAGAGCTGACAGCCAAGAACATCGTGCTGGCCACGGGTGCGCGGGCGCGTGAACTGCCCGGGCTTGAGGCCGATGGTGATCTGGTCTGGACATACCGTCATGCGTTGCAGCCCAAGAAGATGCCAAAGAAATTGCTGGTCATCGGATCTGGCGCGATCGGGATTGAATTTGCCAGCTTCTACAACACGCTGGGCGCTGACACGACGGTCGTTGAGGTCATGGACCGCGTGCTGCCTGTGGAAGACGCCGAGATTTCGGCCTTTGCCAAGAAACAATTCGTCAAGCAGGGCATGACGATCATGGAGAAATCCATGGTGAAACAGTTGGACCGTGGCAAAGGCAAAGTCACCGCACATATCGAAACGGGTGGCAAAACCGAGAAAATGGAGTTCGACACGGTGATTTCTGCGGTCGGGATTGTCGGCAATGTCGAGGGTCTGGGGCTGGAAGACCTGGGCGTGAAAATCGACCGCACCCATGTGATTACGGATGAATTCTGCCGCACCGGTGTTGAAGGGCTTTATGCGATTGGTGATATCGCAGGCGCGCCGTGGTTGGCGCACAAGGCCAGCCACGAAGGCGTGATGGTGGCCGACCTGATCGCGGGCAAACACGCGCATCCGGTCAAGCCCGAAAGCATCGCGGGCTGTACCTATTGCCATCCGCAGGTTGCCTCAGTCGGCTATACCGAGGCGAAGGCCAAAGAGCTGGGCTATGACATCAAGGTCGGGCGGTTTCCGTTCATCGGCAACGGCAAGGCAATTGCCTTGGGCGAGCCTGAAGGCATGATCAAAACCGTATTTGATGCCAAGACAGGCGAGCTGTTGGGCGCACATATGGTCGGCGCGGAAGTCACTGAACTGATCCAAGGCTATGTTGTGGGGCGTCAGTTGGAGACGACCGAGGAAGACCTGATGAACACCGTCTTCCCGCACCCAACGCTGTCGGAAATGATGCACGAAAGCGTGCTGGATGCCTATGACCGTGTGATCCACATGTAAGGTGGATCAAGATCCACCTTACGCCATGCAAAACCCGCCCCTTGATGAAAAGGGCGGGTTTTTTGTTACAGGGATAACGCCTAGTTCGGCAACATCGCCGCGAAACCTGTGTAGGCGCGCATGCCCGCATCGGCCATCATGGTCGCTTCACCTGTTGTCAGGTCGATGCTGTAGAGACCCGATGTGTCCGCACCCTCAAGCATCAGAATGGCATAGGCCATGTTTTCGCCTTCGGCAGGCGAGACAATTTCAAAACCGCCCATGATTGACAGATCGGCAACTGCACCGTCAATCGTGATCGGCGCGACCGTGGCCAGCGTCCCTGCGTTATTGGCAAGTGTGACCAGCGCGTTGGTTTCGGCGTCCAGCGCGTATTGCGCTGTTTCTGATGCCGTCATGCCGTTGATGGCATTGGTGTAGGCGTTGGCAAAGATCATGGGCGCGCTGCCTTCGTTGGCATCACCAGCGGCATAGGCCAGATCGGTAAAGCGCAGGACCGAGTTTGCACGGTCGTCCATGTCACCAAAGCCCATGGGGAAATAAACCAAATTCAGACCATCTGTTGTAACGGCGCGTACCGCGTCGATCTGGTTGTTGAAGTCAAAGCCCATCGCGGCATCTGCACCGATCATCACCTCGGGTGCGACGGTGTTCTCCATGGGTGTCACCGCGCCAGTGACGGTGTCGATCCCGTAGACCATGCCATCACGGGTGATCCCGATCACATCTCCGGTCACAGGGCGGTAGGCGATGGCATCAACATGGGTAGAGAGATCAACGGATGTGCCTGTCTCGACAAGGCCGGGAAACATCACAAGTGTCCGTCCATCGTCGGTCAGGCCGTATCCGGAGGCAGGGCTCGCATGACCTGCGGCAAATGCGGGTGCTGCGAGGATGGTCAGCGCGGCTGCAGAAATCAGTGTCTTTTTCATAGTCGTTTTCCTTTTGGTTTGCGTCGGCGACAAGGCCTGACTTGACCTAAGAAATCGGCTCTAACATATTGAAAGTAAATGTATTAAACTTTTTTGTGAGAGTGAAACTATCGGCTTCGCGCTTGCGTGTCTCCTCGCTGTTTGTGCCTGATGGTGTGGCTGTTTTTGCCAAGTTGCGTGACGGCTGGTCTGTCCTTTGGCGAAGATTTCTGCAAAATGTTTCACGAATGTTCCCAAGACGGGCTGGCGGTTCGCTTCGGGACTGCTATCTGATGTCTATAGGCTCTGGGGGTCGAGATGGCTGAACTGAAAAATATCGAAGTGCGCGGCGCGCGCGAGCATAACCTGAAGAATATTGACGTGGATATTCCGCGTGACCAGCTGGTGGTGATCACGGGCCTGTCGGGGTCCGGAAAATCGTCACTGGCGTTCGACACGATTTATGCCGAAGGCCAGCGGCGCTATGTTGAGTCGTTGTCGGCCTATGCGCGCCAGTTTCTGGATATGATGGAAAAGCCCGATGTCGATCACATCAGCGGCCTGTCCCCTGCGATTTCGATTGAACAGAAGACGACATCAAAGAACCCCCGTTCGACCGTCGGCACCATCACCGAGATTTACGATTATCTGCGCTTGCTCTTCGCCCGTGCGGGTACCCCCTATAGCCCCGCTACGGGCCTGCCGATTGAAGCACAACAAGTGCAGGATATGGTCGACCGCGTGATGGCGCTTGAAGTAGGCACGCGCGGCTATCTGCTGGCCCCGATTATTCGCGACCGCAAGGGCGAGTATCGCAAGGAATTTCTTGATCTGCGCAAGCAGGGCTTTCAGCGCGTCAAAGTGGATGGGCAGTTCTACGAGCTGGATGAACCGCCGACGCTGGATAAGAAATTCCGCCACGATATTGATGTGGTTGTTGACCGCATTGTTGTGCGCGAGGGTCTTGAGACACGGTTGGCCGACAGTTTCCGCACGGCACTGGATCTGGCGGATGGAATCGCAATTCTCGAAACCGCGCCCAAAGATGGCGAACCCGAGCGTCTGACCTTTTCGGAGAATTTTGCCTGTCCTGTGTCCGGCTTCACCATCCCAGAAATCGAGCCACGGCTGTTTTCGTTCAATGCGCCCTTCGGGGCTTGCCCGTCCTGTGACGGTCTGGGCGTTGAGTTGTTCTTTGACGAACAGCTTGTTGTGCCCGATGTGACCCTGAAAATTGCTGATGGCGCTCTGGCGCCGTGGCGCAAGGGCAAGAGCCCGTATTTCCTGCAAACCATCGAGTCCATTGCCAAACACTACGGGTTCAACAAAAACGCCCGCTGGAAAGATCTCGACCCGAAGATACAGCAGGTGTTCCTGTACGGTTCCGGCAAGGAAGAGATCAAGTTCCGTTACGATGAAGGCGGTCGCGTCTATCAGGTCGAACGCGCGTTTGAGGGCGTGATCCCCAATATGGAGCGCCGCTATCGTGAAACAGACAGCAACTGGATTCGCGAAGAATTCGAGAATTTCCAGAATAACCGCAATTGCGGCACTTGCGGCGGCTACCGTTTGCGCGAAGAGGCTCTGGCGGTGAAAATCGGCGGCCTGCACGTGGGTCAGGTTGTGAAGATGTCGATCAAAGAGGCCTATGACTGGTGTCAGGATGTGCCGTCCTCACTGAGCAAGCAGAAGAATGAAATCGCCGCCGCGATTCTGAAGGAAATCCGCGAGCGATTGGGCTTCCTCAACAACGTTGGTCTGGAATATCTGACGCTGTCGCGCAATTCCGGCACGTTGTCGGGTGGTGAAAGCCAGCGCATCAGGCTGGCCAGCCAGATCGGTTCAGGCTTGCAGGGGGTGCTTTACGTGCTGGATGAGCCGTCGATCGGCCTGCACCAGCGCGACAACGACCGTTTGCTGACGACGCTTAAGAACCTGCGCGATCAGGGCAATACCGTGATCGTTGTAGAACATGACGAAGAGGCGATCCGCGAGGCGGATTATGTCTTTGATATCGGCCCCGGCGCGGGTGTGCATGGCGGTCAGGTGGTGGCCAAAGGGACGCCGGCCGAGATTATGGCGAATGAGGCGTCTGTGACCGGTCAGTACCTGATCGGGGCGCGCGAAATTGCGGTGCCGGCCAAACGCAGGAAGGGCAAAGGCAAGAAGCTGACCGTGGTCAAGGCCACAGGTAACAATCTGCAAAACGTCACCGTTGATTTTCCATTGCAGAAATTTGTCTGTGTGACAGGCGTATCAGGGGGCGGTAAGTCCACGCTGACGATTGAAACGCTTTTCAAGAATGCGTCGATGAAACTCAATGGCGCGCGGCAGACACCGGGACCCTGCGAGACGATCAAAGGGTTCGAGCATCTGGACAAAGTGATCGACATTGACCAGCGGCCAATCGGGCGCACACCGCGCTCGAACCCTGCGACCTATACGGGGGCCTTTACCCCGATCCGCGAATGGTTTGCGGGTATGCCGGAAGCCAAGGCGCGCGGCTACAAGCCCGGGCGCTTCAGTTTCAACGTCAAAGGCGGGCGCTGTGAGGCCTGTCAGGGTGACGGTGTCATCAAGATCGAAATGCACTTTTTGCCCGACGTCTATGTGACTTGCGAGACCTGCAAGGGCGCGCGCTATAACCGCGAGACGCTGGAGATCAAGTTCAAAGGCATGTCGATTGCCGATGTGCTGGATATGACCGTAGAGGACGCGCAAACGTTCTTTACCGCCGTGCCGTCGATCCGCGAAAAGATGGATGCGCTGATGCGTGTCGGGCTGGGGTACATCAAGGTCGGCCAGCAAGCGACGACGCTGTCAGGCGGAGAAGCGCAGCGCGTGAAGCTGTCCAAGGAACTGGCGCGGCGGTCGACGGGGCGCACGCTCTATATTCTGGACGAACCGACAACCGGTCTGCATTTTGAAGACGTGCGCAAGCTGTTAGAAGTGCTGCACGAATTGGTCGATCAGGGCAATTCGGTGATTGTGATCGAACACAATCTCGACGTGGTGAAAACCGCTGACCATATCATCGACATCGGCCCCGAGGGTGGTGATGGCGGTGGTCAGGTGGTCGCCACAGGCACGCCCGAGGAAGTAGCAGAGGTGCCCGAAAGTCATACGGGCCGATACCTCAAGGAAATGCTGGCGGCGCGCAAGGTCGCGGCGGAATAGGTCCCCAAAATTCAAGAATTTTGGGGATGCCTTCGGCGAAAGTTTGATTGGACGAAGAAAGTCAGGTGCGGTGCCGCTTTTCAAAGCGCGGCAGCATGGCGGAAAAGTCTTTGCCGCTTCCGCCTTCGTTTTCAACAAACTGCGCATAGAGATCGCGCGCGGCCTGTCCCATGGGCGTGTCAGCGTCGGCGGCCTCTGCCGCCATCTGGCTCAGGTTCAGGTCTTTTAGCATGAGTTCAGCCGCGAAACCCGGTTGGTAGTCGTTGTCTGCGGGGCTTTGCGGGCCTATGCCGGGGGCCGGGCAATAGGCGTTCATTGACCAGGAATAGCCTGATGACGTGCTGACCACGTCGAACATTGCCTGCCGGTCCAGCCCCAGTTTGTCGGCGAGTACGAAGGCTTCGCAGGTGGCGATCATCGTGACGCCAAGGATCATGTTGTTACAGATCTTGGCTGCTTGGCCGTTGCCTGATGGCCCGCAATGCACGGCCTTTTGTCCCATGATATCAAAAAGCGGTTTGACGGTGGCAAAGGCCGTTTCCGGCCCACCTGCCATGAAGGTGAGCGTGCCGTTGGTGGCCCCGCCGATGCCGCCTGACACGGGCGCGTCGACCGCCTGCAGCTCTGCGGCATCGGCCTGTGCCGCGACAGCGCGCGCGCTTTCAACATCAACGGTCGAACAATCAAGGTGGATGGCCCCGGCCTTCATGGCGGGGTAAATTTCGGCGGCCACCGCGCGCAGGATATCGCCGTTGGGCAGCATGGTGATCACAACATCAGCGTCTGTTGCGGCCTCTGCGGCGCTTTGCGCAAGTGTCAGACCTGCGGGTGCCGCGATCGTATCAAAGCCCACGACCGCATGCGATTTGGCGAGGTTTGCAGCCATGGGCGCGCCCATGTTGCCCAGTCCGATGAAACCGATTTTCATGTTGTTTCCTTCCATTGCAAGGCGTTTGACCCGAGGTCTTGGGTCATTGCGGCGACGTCTTCGTCTTTTACAGCGTGCCAACTGGCGTGCTGCCATTTCGGGCTGCGGTCACGGTCAATGATGGCCGCGCGGATGCCTTCGATAAAGTCGCCCTGTGCGACACAGCGATAGGTGTAGCGGAATTCGCGCTCTAAAGCCTGTTCGATGCCGGGGGTGCGGCGGGCGGCCTGTATGATCCTGACCGCGACAGCCATGCCCAACGGGGCGTTCCGGTCCATCAGCTTGCGCGCATGGGTGGTGGCAGGGCCATCCGGCACGGCCGCCATTGCGCGGTAGACGTCAGAAAGTGCAGCACCGCCAAAGCAGCTGTCGATTTCGTCTTGCCATGCGGCCAGTCGTGCGGGCGGCGGGGGTGCGGATGCGGCTTCGACCAAGGACGCGTCGCCCGTGCTGATCAGGGTCGCTTTCAGGTCCGTCCAACCCTCTTGCGGAACAAAATAGTCGGCGAAACCGGCGTAGAGGGCATCGCCTGTGTCCATACGGTCCCCGCTGAGCCCGAGGAATTCACCGCAATGCCCGGGCGCTTGCGCAAGAAGGAGCGAGCCGCCCACATCGGGGACAAGACCAATGCTGCACTCGGGCATGGCGATCTGGCTGTTTTCGCAGACGATACGGTGGGATGCATGACAGCCGACACCGACCCCGCCACCCATGGTAAAGCCGTGCAGGAAGCTGACGACGGGCTTGGGGTAGCGACGGATCTTGGCATTGAGGCGATATTCGTCGCGCCAGAAGCGGCGGCCATAGTCGAGATCGCCCTTTTGGCCAGAGGCGTACATTTCTGCGATATCACCGCCGGAACAAAAGGCGCGGTCGCCTGCGCCGTCGATGAGGATCACGGCGACCTCGGGATCTGAACGCCATGCGTCCAAGGCGGCCTCGATTGCCAGACACATGTCCCATGTCAGCGCATTCAGTGCTTGCGGACGGTTCAGCGTGATGAGGCCCGCTTTGCCGGATTTGCGGATGATGATGTCGGTCACTTCGGTGGGCCTTTGTGAGGTCCCGGATCGGGTTCCGGGACGGCGTGAGTTACTGGATCATGTGGCGCGCGGTGATCAGGCGCATGATTTCGTTGGTGCCTTCCAAAATCTGATGCACGCGCAAATCACGCACGATCTTTTCGATCCCGTAATCAGCCAGATAACCGTAGCCGCCGTGCAATTGCAGGCACTGGTCGGCGACATTGCTACCTGTTTCGGTGCAGAGCTTCTTGGCCATGGCGCAGAATTTCGTGGCGTCTGCTGCACCCGTGTCAAGCTTCCATGCCGCTTGGCGTAGAAAGGTGCGGGCCGATTGCAGGGCGATTTCCATATCGGCAAGCCGGAATTGCAGGCCTTGGAACTGGTCGATGGATTTGCCGAAGGCGCGGCGTTCGGCCATGTAGGCCACGGTTTGATCAAGGGCGGCTTGGGCGGCACCGATTGAACAGGCCGCGATATTCAGGCGTCCGCCATCAAGACCGGCCATGGCGTATTTGAAGCCTTGGCCTTCTTCGCCCAGCAGGTTCTCTGCAGGGGCGGGGCAGCTGTCCATCTGCACCTGCCGCGTGGGTTGTGACCGCCAGCCCATTTTGTCCTCTAGCCCGCCAAAGGAAAGCCCCGGTGCGCCGTCCTCAATCACGATGGCGCTGATCCCCTTGGGGCCGTCATCGCTTGTGCGCGCCATCACGATATAAGCGTCGGAATAGCCGCCACCTGAAATGAACGCTTTGGTGCCGGTCAGAAGATAGCCGGAATTGTCGCGTGCTGCTTTGGTCTTGAGTGCCGCCGCGTCCGAGCCTGACCCGGGTTCGGTCAGGCAGTAGGACAGGATCGTTTCCATGCTGAGCGCCTTTGGCAGCATGCGGTCCTTGAGCGCGTCGGTGCCATAGGCGTCAATCATGCGTGCGCACATGTTGTGGATGGACAGGAAGGCCGCGACAGAGGCGCAGGACTGTGACAGCGCCTCGAAGACCAATGTCGCATCAAGCCGCGACAGGCCGGTGCCGCCGCGCTCTTCGGACACATAGAGCCCGCCGAAACCGAGTTCTGCCAATTTCGGCCAGAGTGTTTTGGGGATGGTGCCTTCCGCTTCCCATGTGCGCGCGTGGGGCGCGATATGCTCGGCACCGAAATCGCGGGCCATGTCGAAAATGGCAGATTGTTCTTCGGTCAGGGCGAAATCCATCTTTGCAGCCTGTTTGAGTGGACAGTTGGTAGAAGGTTGGTTCTATTCCAAGGTAATTGCAATCCCGGTCCAAGAGGAAATCCGTGTCCGAAACAGAGCATGCCGCCTTGCCTTCAAAGAAGTTGCGCATCGGGCTTGGGGTCATAACCCATCGGCGTATGAATGGCCTTTTGCGACTTCTGGAAAGCTTTCGTCAGATGAAAGTGCCTGCGGATGTCGCATGTACAGTCCTGATCGCTGAGAACGACGATGCGCCTACGCTGGACGCCCATATTGCGGCGTTGCAGGCTGCGGTTCCATTTGAGGTGCAGCTTGATTTTGAAAAGACGCGTGGGATCCCATTTGCACGCAACAAAGTGCTGGATATGGCATTGGCTGGAAATTTTGATTTCCTGACATTTGTAGATGATGACCAGATTGTAGATCGTTTCTGGCTCGTGATGCTCTTTTCCTCGATGCAAGCGCGCGAGTTGGATCTTGTGGGCGGACCAAACCTCTTTATTCAAGACCCGGAGGCCACGTTGCCCTGGCAAAACAGACTTGTTTTGCAGGACTACAAACGGTCCAAGAGATATATCAACTCCTACAGATCGTCGCTGGTCCTGACAGATAGCGAGTGCGAGATACCGATCTATACCAACAACTGGATGTTGCGGATGTCAAAGCTGCGCGAGTTGGGGGTCAGATTTGACGCAGATTATGCGATCTCTGGGGGATCAGACACGAAATTTTATCACGATTCTTGTCAAGCGGGCGCGGTGACTGGCTGGGCTTCGGACGCGCATGTCTCAGAGATATGGCCAGCAAGCCGTCTCACGTTTCGTTATCTTTATAAACGGACGCGTGACCAGCGGTCTACGACGCTCCTCCGGGCGCAAGAAGAGCCAGCCCTGCCAAGAGCGCTCCTTTTTTTATGCCTCAAATGCTACAAAGCGTTTGGCTTGTTGCTCAGAAGTCCGTTCAACAATTTCAGAACATTGCCGGTCGCAATTCGGCGGGTTGCCGAAGGGGTAGGGACGGTCAGGGCGGCGCGTCGGCTCAAAAGCCAACTGTACCGCCCTTCAGATTAAGCCAGCTGCGGCCCAATCCACCGCGACAGCCTATTCCATCAAGGGGATCGAGAACTCGCCGCCTTCTTTGATGCCCGAGGGCCAGCGCGAAGTGATTGTCTTGGTCCGTGTGTAGAACTTGAAGGCATCGGGGCCGTGCTGGTTCAGATCGCCGAACATGGATTTCTTCCAGCCGCCGAAGGTGTGATAGGCCAGCGGCACGGGGATTGGCACGTTCACGCCGACCATGCCGATGTTGATGCGGTTGGCGAAATCGCGTGCTGTGTCACCGTCGCGGGTGAAGATCGCGGTACCGTTGCCGTATTCGTGGTCCATGGCAAGGCCGATGGCCTCTTCATAGGTTTTGGCGCGGATGGTCGACAGGACAGGGCCGAAGATTTCGGTCGTGTAGATGTCCATATCCTTGGTGACGTTGTCAAAGAGATGCGGGCCGACAAAGAAGCCGTCTTCATAGCCCTGGAGTTTGAAGTTACGACCATCAACGACCAGTTTCGCACCTTGGTCGATGCCGGTTTGCACCAGACGTTCGATGTTCGCTTTGGCAGCGGCTGTGACAACGGGGCCGTAGTCCACGTCATTGCCTGCGGTGTACGGGCCGACCTTCAGCGCCTCGACCTTGGGGACGAGCTTTTCAAGCAGACGATCTGCGGTCTCATCGCCCACGGCCACAGCCACCGAAATCGCCATGCAGCGTTCGCCAGCAGCACCGTAGCCTGCACCGACCAGCGCGTCGGCGGCCTGGTCCATGTCGGCGTCGGGCATGATGATCATATGGTTCTTTGCGCCACCAAAGCACTGCACGCGTTTGCCCTGCGCACAGCCGGTGCCATAGATGTATTCCGCAATCGGGGTCGAGCCGACGAAACCGACCGACTGGATCGTGTCGTCATAAAGGATCGCGTCGACCGCTTCCTTGTCGCCGTTGACGACCTGCAAGATGCCTTTGGGCAGGCCTGCTTCTTCCATCAATTCAGCCAGCATCAGCGGTACGGATGGATCACGCTCGGAGGGTTTGAGGATAAAGGCATTGCCGCAAGCGATTGCGGGCGCAAACATCCACATCGGGATCATGGCGGGGAAGTTAAAAGGCGTGATGCCGGCGGTCACACCCAAGGGCTGCTTCATCGAATACATGTCGATGCCGGGGCCTGCGCTGTCGGTGAATTCACCTTTCAGAAGCTGCGGCGCACCGATGCAGTATTCCACAACTTCGAGACCACGGATGACGTCGCCTTTGGCGTCGGGCAGGGTTTTGCCGTGTTCGCGGCTCAGAGCCTCGGCCAGTTTGTCCATATCGCGGTTCAGAAGACCCACGAAGGCCATCATCACGCGGGCGCGGCGCTGGGGGTTCACTTTGGCCCATGCGGGTTGGGCTTTCGCTGCGATTTCAACGGCTTTGGCCATTTCAGCGGCGTTTGCGAGCGGCACTTTCGCCTGCACTTCGCCGGTGGCGGGGTTGAAGACGTCGGCAAATCGGCCGGACGTGCCTTTGACGTGTTCGCCGTTGATGTAGTGGGTCAACTCTTGCATGGGATCCTCCAAATGTTGGTTTGGCGTGACTATATCCTTGCGTTTTTCCGTGTAAAAGAACCAATATCCCAAAATCATTTTGCAAAAATGCAAGGATGCTATGGAAAACTGGGATGACATGCGGGTGTTTCTGGCGGTCGCGCGGGCCGAGGGCCTGTCGGCGGCCGCACCTGTGCTGAAAATGGACCCCTCGACCTTGGGCCGCCGGATTGCGCGGCTTGAGCGCAATCTGGGGGCCGCGCTTTTTGTGAAATCACCGCAGGGCTATGCGTTGACCGATCTGGGCGAACGGATGAAGGAACGTGCCGCAGAGGCCGAGGTTCATCTGGCACGGATCGCGGATGAGGGGCAGGGGGAACGCGCGGGGCTGACGGGGCAAATCCGGATCGGGGCGCCGGACGGGGCGGCGAATTACCTTTTGCCGCAGGTTTGCGCGGCTATTCAGGAAAGGAACCCTGATCTTGAGGTGCAAATTCTGGCGCTGCCGCGTGTCGTCAACCTGTCACGGCGCGAGGCAGATATGGCGATTACCGTCAGCCCGCCTGCCGCAGGGCGGCTGACAGTGCAGAAGATCACGGACTATCAGCTGCATCTTGCGATGCGTTCGGATGCGACCCCTTTACAGAGTTTGGCCGATCTGAAGGGCCGACGGATCGTTGGGTATATTCCGGACATGATTTTTGACAAA
This sequence comes from Yoonia rosea, assembly GCF_900156505.1. Taxonomy (NCBI): domain Bacteria; kingdom Pseudomonadati; phylum Pseudomonadota; class Alphaproteobacteria; order Rhodobacterales; family Paracoccaceae; genus Yoonia; species Yoonia rosea. The sequence continues at coordinate 462,588 of NZ_FTPR01000001.1, forward strand.
GAGCTGGATTATCTCAGCGCGATTGATGTGGCGGGCGTACAGATGGCGTCGAATTCCGTGGCGGTGCAGTTGCAGATGATCCGGCAAGCAGGGGTCGGGATCGTGCATGATTTCGCGCTGCCCTTTGCGCCCGAGGTACAAATGGTGCTGCCGGATGCGGTGGCGCTGACGCGCTCGTTCTATCTGGTGCGGCATACATCGGACCGGCGGCTTGACCGGTTGACGCGGTTTGCACATGCGCTGCGGGCGGGAATACAGGACGAAGTTGCGCGGTTGGAACGCACAGCACGCTTGACAGCTAGGCCCCCCGTTTGACACGCTGAAAGCCCGGAGGAGAACCAAGGAGTGCACCTATGTTAGTTTCCCAGATGTTGAAGTCGAAACCTGATGTCGGTGTGATTTCAGTGACGCCCTCGTCCTCTGTTGCGGATGCCGCCAAGCTCTTGTCACAGCACCGTATCGGTACCGTTGTGGTGTCTTCTGATGGTGCGGCTCTGGATGGCATCCTGTCTGAACGTGACATTGTGCGTGAATTGGGCAAACGGGGGGCGGCCTGTCTGAGTGATCCTGTCAGTGCGCTGATGACGGCAAAGCTGACCACCTGTACCCCGACGGATTCGGCGCTTGAGGTGCTGGAAATGATGACCGCCGGGCGGTTCCGCCACCTGCCGGTCATGGATGAGGGGCGGATGGTGGGCCTGATTTCCATCGGGGACGCTGTAAAGGGCCGCTTGTCGCAACTCGCGATGGAAAAAGAGTCGCTCGAAGGCATGATCATGGGCCACTAAGGCCCGCCTTGCATTCTGCTGCGCAATAATGTTGCTTGGCGAAACTGTAGAACACCAAGAGGTTTGCCATGCGCGTTGCACTTTACCCCGGCACATTTGATCCGGTCACGCATGGTCATCTGGACATCATCCGCCGCGCTGCGACATTGGTGGACCGGTTGGTGATTGGCGTGGCAATCAACCGTGACAAAGGCCCGCTGTTCACGCTGGAAGAACGGGTTGAGATGATCGAGGCCGAGGTGAAGCAGCTCTCTCTCAAGAGCGAATGCGAAATCGTGGCCCATCCGTTCGAGAACCTGCTGATCGATTGTGCGCGTGATGTGGGCGCGTCGATGATTATTCGCGGTCTGCGTGCTGTGGCGGATTTTGAGTATGAATATCAAATGGTTGGTATGAACCGCGTGCTGGATAATTCCATCGAGACGGTGTTTCTGATGGCCGAGGCCCAACATCAGGCGATCGCCTCAAAGCTGGTGAAAGAGATCGCGCGCCTTGGGGGGGATGTGTCCAAATTCGTGACACCTGCCGTCAACGCCGCGTTGAAAGAGCGGTTTGGCGTTTGAGCTGGCTCTGGATGCTGGTTGGTACCTATCTGCTCTACGCTGCTGTGATGGTGGTTGCCCATCCGCGCATCATCTACCCGTTTGGAGCTGACGCCTTCGACAATCCCGCGTTTCGCCAAGAGGTCGTTTCAGACCGTGATGTTTCAGTTGCGATCTCTGAGGGCGATGACGATTTGGCGGTATTGTTCTTTATGGGCAACGGTGGGTCGCTGGCCTACTTTACCTATTCGCTGGATGCACATCAGGATGCGGGCAGGACCGTTGCGGCGCTGGAATATCGGGGCGGGGCCGGTATCGCGGGGCGCCCGTCTGAACAGGGTCTCAAGGCTGATGCGCTGGCCGCCTATGATTGGCTCGCAGCTCAGCATGACGGGCCGATTGTGGTGCACGGGTTTTCGCTGGGCACCGGGCTGGCTATTCATGTGGCGGCACGACGGGATGTGGCGGCGGTGTTGCTTGATGCGCCCTATACCACGCTGTGCGCATTGATGACCAAAGGGTCCTATTTGCCTGCCTGCTATCTGCCTTTCGTACAGAAATGGCGGTCGCTGGATGATGTGCCTGCGCTGAATGCACCGGTTCTGATCCAGCACGGCACGGCCGATCAACTGATCCCTATCGGCTATGGTGCGCAATTGGCGAACGCGATGGATGTGGCGGGCCTGTCTGTCACCTTCCATGAGGTCGCAGGTGCCACCCATAACAATCTGGCCGGGCAGGCGGGGTATCAGGACAGGATCAATGCGTTCCTGAACGGGTTCCCCAAAAACTAAAGCCGCACCCAAAGGCGCGGCCGGTCTTCTGTCAGTGATCGTAAGCGTTTAGCCGTAGATGCGTTTGGCTGCGATTTTCGCGGCGTCCTCACGGAACATGCCAAGGTCGATGGCTGTTTCCAGTGGCATTGAGGCCAGTTCATGCTTCAGGCGGCTATAGGCCACGCGTTTCCGGACGGCTGTGCGAACTATGTTCAATACGGTCATAGGGATGCTCCTTTACATTCACGGAGTTTGATCTCGTGAAACAAAGGTAGCAAAGCCGCGGCGCGAAACAACTGACAGTTAGCGCTAGCGGTTATGCATCTTTTGCATGGCGGTTTTTGCAAGTTGCCAAGTATTTGGGCTATCTCGCAAAAACTGTTTGCAGCCGGTTGTCGCTGCGAATGACGTCTTGGACCGCTTGCCGCGCCCCGGCCACTGTCCAATGACCATTGTCGAGAATATAAAGCTGGCCGTCCGCGGTGAGCGTCGGGCAATTCTCCTGGCAGATAGGTTGGAAGCTGGAGACATAGTGGATTGCCGTGCCGGAAAAATGGCTTTCAAGCTTACGATCAAGCTGATCATCTGACCGAAAATCGGTGTCTGCATAGAAGTTTCGCAAGTTCTCCGGATCTGTACTTCCCGCCATTGCAATATCAATGATCGGCCGAAATCGTGGACGTGGCCCCCAAAAAATGAGCGGTGCATCGCCGGTTTGAAGCTGCACCAATGTGCGCGACAGTCTCTCAATTTCGGGTGCATTGGGGCGCTCAATCCCGCCCGCTCCTCTGGCGATCAGCGACCCGCCGCTTTGCGAATAGATCACCGCGCTGATCCGCGCGGCGTTGTCAGTCAGCCAGGTTCGCCAAAATGCGATAAAGGGCGCGCAAAAGACTTTCTCCGAGACCGGTTGGGCCAGATTGCAACCGTTTCCTGTAAGCTGGACGATATTATGATCAGGGAAAACGGCGTTCAGGCCCACGTAGATATCCGCGGCATGGCTATCGCCGAGAACCACGATCAACCTGTCTGATCCTGCAGGCAGGCAGTCTGCAAAGACATCGAAATAGACTTGCCGAGAGTTTTCTGTCGCATTGCAGTTGAATTCTCCGGTGGCGTTCGTCCGTTCATCAAGCGCTGTGTCCAGTGTCGCGAATAGCGCGCGGATTTCGGGTGTATATCGTGAAGGATAGCCCCGATTTGTATGAATCTGCCAGCTGACCAGTGCGATGATCAGTCCCGCAAGAAGGCTGGTGCGCGCCAACTGACGTGACCCAATCACGAACTGGCCGCTGCGCTTATGCCGGAACGGGACTTCGATCAGGTGATACATGAGTGCGCCTGCCGCAAGAGTCAGGGCGATCAAACCCAAAACTTGCAATGACGTTTGGGCCTGGCCGAACAGAAAAATGAAATAGATGATCAAAGGCCAATGCAGGAGATAGACCGAATAGCTAATGCGTCCGATATAGCGGATCGGCGGCAAGGCTATGGCCCGGTTCATGATGGCCGTTGGGCCTGCGTAGATCATCAGTGCTGTCGCGACCACCGGGATGGCCCCGTTCAGGCCCGGAAAGGGCGCTGTCTCTTGCAGCGTTCCGGCCACAAAGAGGATGATCAAGAGCCCGCTAAGTGACGCGATATTGGCGGTGATCACATTGCGCGCCTCCCAGCCGGTGAGGGCCAGAACAGCGCCGACGCCGAAAGCAAAGATGCGGAATGGGGTGAGGTAGAACGCGGCCGATGCGTGGTCGGCCAAGAGCATCTGGCTCAGTCCGAGGCTGATAAGGCTTAGCGTAATCATTGCAGCCAGTAGGCCCGCTTTTGAAAGATAGCGTGCAGCGATAACCAGTGCGGCTGGCCAGATGAAATAGAACTGTTCCTCAACTGCCAACGACCAGGTGTGCAGAAGGGGCTTATAGGCGGCCGCGTTATCGAAGTACCCGGTTTGCTGCCAGAAAAAAATGTTGCTCACTGAAAGCAACGTCGCGAGGGCCGCTTGTGCCGTTGCCTGATAGAGCGTTGGTGGCAGAATGAACCACCCTGCGAGCAATGTCAGCGCGATCGTTACTAAAAGAGCGGGCCCCAATCGGCGCAAGCGCCGGAGGTAGAAATCCTTGAATGTGAACCGCTCTTCCGCGGTTTCGCGCAAAATGAGGCTGGTAATCAGAAAGCCGCTGATGACGAAGAAAACATCAACGCCGATGAAGCCCCCCGGCACGTTGGACAGGCGCACATGAAAGAACACGATCAAGATCACTGCAACGGCACGCAACCCATCAATGTCGTCGCGATATTGCACGCAGGTCACCTTGGTCAGTCTTCTTTCCTTATGGCTAGCATCTGGTGGAAATCGTGACAATGCTGTTGGACACGGCCATAAAAAAGCCGACCCGTCGAGGCCGGCTTTCAACAGTCTGGTTGCTGTCGTCTAGATCAGCTTGCCCATTGCCACCGCTGTGTCGGACATGCGGTTCGAGAAGCCCCATTCGTTGTCATACCACGTCAGGATCCGGACCATGTTACCGTCCAGAACCTTGGTTTGGTCGAGGTGGAAGATCGAGGAGTGAGGATCGTGGTTGAAGTCCGAGCTGACCATCGGCAGGTCGGTATAACCGAGGATGCCTTTCAATGGGCCGTCTGCGGCGGCGATGATGGCTGCGTTGACCTCTTCGACTGTCGTGGCGCGGCTGGCCTCGAATGTCAGGTCCACGACCGACACATTCGGGGTGGGAACACGGATCGCCACACCGTCAAGTTTGCCGTTCAGTTCCGGCAGCACAAGGCCCACGGCTTTGGCGGCACCGGTCGAGGTGGGGATCATGGACAGGGCGGCGGCACGGGCGCGGTAAAGGTCTTTGTGCATCGTATCCAGCGTCGGCTGGTCGCCGGTGTAGCTGTGGATTGTGGTCATGAAACCTTTGGTGATGCCGATTGCGTCGTTCAACACCTTGGCCACGGGCGACAGACAGTTCGTCGTGCAGGATGCGTTCGAGACTATGATATCATCAGCCGTCAGCATCCCGTCATTCACGCCATAGACGATTGTTTTGTCGGCATCCTTGCCGGGGGCCGAGATCAGAACACGGCTTGATCCGTTATCAAGGTGCGCTTGGCAGGCCTCTTTGCTGGTGAAGATGCCGGTACACTCCATCACAACATCCACGTTCGACCATGGCAGGTCTGCGGGGTTGCGGATGGCGGTGACCTGAATAGGTCCGCGACCCACGTCGATAGTGGTTTCGGTTGTCGTCACCGTGGCAGGGAAACGCCCGTGTACGCTGTCAAAGCGGAGCAGGTGTGCGTTGGTTTCGACCGGTCCCAGATCGTTGATCGCGACAACCTCGATGTCGGTGCGCCCGCTTTCGACGATTGCCCGCAGGACGTTGCGGCCGATGCGGCCAAATCCGTTAATAGCTACTTTGACGGCCATGGTACTCTCCTCAGGGTCAATGTTGGCGCTAACATTGCGATTTATACGAAAAGGTCAACCGTTGATCGCGCTTAGCGCCAAAACGCCATCCATTCGATAAGTCCGACAAATTTGCGCGATAGAAACAGCGCATTAGCTCCATCGTACTGCAGGTAGTCGAAACCAAGCAATGCGACCAAGAACAGACCAAGAAGAACAGCGATGGTATTTGTCATGGGCCGAGGTTTAGCCCAGATGCCACAAATGGCAAAGCCCGCACATGCGGGCTTGCAAGGTTTTGTGCTGGTCAGGGCAGAGGTTAATGCAACCGTCCCATCGTGGCCGCGACATCGGCCATACGCGCCGAAAAGCCCCATTCGTTGTCATACCACGCCAGCACGCGCACGGTGCGCCCGCCCACGACCTTGGTTTGATCCGGCGCAAAGATCGAACTTTCGGTGGTGTGGTTGAAGTCGATGCTAACCTTTGCCTCGTCGTCATAGGACATCACCATGCCCATGTAACCGGCTGCAGCCTCGGCCACGATGGCGTTGACCTCATCAACGGTGACGGATTTTCCGGCCTCGAATGTCAGGTCCACGGCACTGACATTGGGGGTGGGAACCCGCATCGCTGTGCCGTCGAGCTTGCCTGCCAGTTCCGGCAGCACTTCGCCCAGAGCTTTGGCTGCCCCGGTGGATGTGGGGATCATCGCCATGGCGGCAGCACGGGCGCGGTAAAGATCGCTGTGGCGGCGGTCCAGTGTGGGCTGATCGCCGGTATAGCTGTGGATCGTTGTCATGATGCCGCGTTCAATGCCAATGGCGTCATTGAGGACTTTGGCGAGGGGGGCCAGACAGTTGGTTGTGCAAGACCCGTTCGATACCATGTTTTCGGTGCTCAGCAGATCGCGGTGGTTTACGCCGTACACAACGGTGCGGTCCACGTTTTTGGCGGGGGCCGAAATCAGAACCTTTTTCGCACCTCGCGTCAGGTGGACGTTGGATTTCAGACCGTCGTTAAATTTGCCGGTGCATTCCAGAACGACATCGACGCCCTCCCAATCAAGCTCTTCGGGATCGTAGGTCGACATCACATCAATCGGGCCGCGGCCCAGATCCATCGTGTTGCCCTTCACAGTGATCGGGCTGCCAAAGCGGCCGTGCACACTGTCGTATTTCAGCAGATGCGCGTTGGTTTCAATCGGGCCCGTGGCGTTGATTTTGACGACTTGCACATCGTTGCGCGCGGCCTCGGTGATATGGGCCAAAGTGCAGCGCCCGATGCGTCCGAAACCGTTGATCCCGATGGTCACTGTCATAGCTGAAATTCCTTGCCGCTCTGTCCTCGTTGTAGGTTGTATACGTAGGTGTACGCCCAAGGGGAACGAAAAATGTGTTATTCATCAATATGTTAACGATAACATGCGCTGTTAGCGATAACGCGTTTGCCGACTAAAAGGATGTTACCGCAAACAATTGGTGCGGCTGTCGAATCATGTTTTGATTTACTAGTGTGGGCCAACTGAAAGGACGCCAGATGCACCCGCTCATTACACAAGACCATGTTGAGGCTTATCAGCGCGACGGGGTGGTCCTGATCAAAGGCCTTTTTGCCGATTGGGTGGAACCGCTGCGTGAAGGTATCACGACCAATATGGCAGAGCCCGGGCCCTATGCTGCCGAGAACCTGCATGATGGTGAAGCGGGGCGCTTTTTCGACGATTACTGTAACTGGAACCGGATTGCCCCGTTTGAGGATGCCGCCCGCCATTCGCCTGCCGCCGAAGTGGCCGCCGATTTGATGGGGTCGCAAACCTGCCAGCTCTTCCATGATCATGTGCTGGTCAAAGAGCCTGGCACCTCAAAGCCGACACCATGGCATCAGGACAGCCCCTATTATTTTGTGGAAGGTCAGCAGACCGTCAGTTTCTGGTCGCCGCTCGATCCCGTCCGACAGGCTTCGCTGCGCTGTGTCGCGGGATCGCACAAATGGCCCAAAGAGGTCTTGCCGACGCGGTGGCTGTCAGAGACGGATTTTTATCCCGATGACAAGGATTTCATGCCGGTGCCCGATCCCGATGCGGAAGGGATGGAGATTTTGGAATACGCGATGGAGCCAGGCGATGCGGTGGCGTTTCATTACCGCATACTGCATGGGGCACGCGGCAATGAGGCCAAGGCGCGGCGCCGTGCCTTTTCCCTGCGTCTGCTGGGCGATGATGCACGCTATGTCGCGCGTCCGGGTCCAACATCGCCACCGTTTCCGGGGCATGACATGGTGCCGGGGCAAAAACTGCGCGAAGACTGGTTTCCGGTGCTGTTCATCCGCTAATTACGGCCAATCTCACAATCTTTCCGCGCAAAGCTGCGCGCCACAGGCCTGAATGTCGCCACTGCGGTGCGGACCTTGATCCATGGCATCGCAGTGGCGGTGATTGTTTACTTGAGCAGGGATTTCACCTTGGCGGCGGTGTCTTCAGCGGTGATCCCGAACTCTTTGAAAAGCCGCTCGGCAGGGGCGGATGCGCCAAAGCCGTGCATGCCGACAAAGCCGGATTTTTCGCGCTTGCCGCGCTCGCCGAACAACCAGCGGTCCCAGCCAAAGCGGATGCCCGCCTCGATTGCGACGCGCACAGGACCACCGGGCAGGACGCGCTTGCGGTAGCTTTCCTCTTGCTCTTCGAAGAGTTCCCAGCACGGCATGGACACAACGCGGGTGCCGATCCCTTCTGCTTGCAGCAGATCGCGGGCTTCCATCGCGATAGACACTTCAGAGCCTGTGGCCAGCAGGATCGCCTGGCGTTTGCCTTCGGCATCGGCCAGCACATAGGCGCCCTGGGCGACCATGTTCTTGTTCTTATGCTCGGTGCGCACGGTGGGCAGGTTCTGACGGGTCAGGGCCAGCACGCTGGGCGTTTTCTGCGATGTGAGCGCGATTTCCCATGCTTCGGCGGTTTCCACCGTATCGGCAGGGCGGAACACGTTCATGTTGGGCGTGGCGCGCAGCATGGCGAGGTGTTCGACAGGCTGGTGTGTGGGCCCGTCTTCGCCAAGACCGATGCTGTCATGTGTCATGACATAAGTCGTCGGCACGCCCATCAGCGCGGACAGACGCATCGCGCCGCGTGCATAATCGGTAAAGCACATGAACGTCCCGCCATAAGCGCGCGCACCACCGTGCAGCGCCATGCCGTTCATGGCTGCGGCCATCCCGTGTTCGCGCACACCGTAATAGATGTAACGGCCCTTGCGGGTATCGGGGTGGAAGGTGCCCATGTCTTTGGTCAGCGTGTTGTTTGATCCTGTCAGGTCCGCCGAACCACCGATGGTTTCCTGCATGATCGGGTTGATGACCTCGAGCGTCATTTCCGAGGACTTACGGGTTGCAACCGAGGGTGCGCCTTCGCTGATCTGCTTTTTCAGCGCACGGATCGTGGCGGACAGGCGCTTTGGCGCTTCACCGGCGTAGATGCGTTTGAATTCGGCCTGCTTATTGGCCGAAAGCGCGTTGAAACGGTCGTGCCATTCTTTATGGGCCTTGGCCCCCCGTGCGCCGATCTCGGCCCATTGCTTGAGCGCGTCAGCGGCGACTTCGAAATCACCCATCGGCGCGCCATAGGCTTCTTTCGCGGCTTTCAACTGGTCGGCGTTGGTCAGGGCGCCGTGACCTTTGGACGTGTCCTGTGCTGCGTGGCCCAGTGCGATATGGGTTTTGCAGGCGATCATCGACGGGCGGGGGTCATTCTTCGCTGCCGTGATGGCCGCGTCGATGGCCTCTGGATCATGGCCGTCGATGGATTGGACGTGCCAGCCCGAGGCCTCAAACCGCATCGGCTGGTTTGTGATGTCGGCGATATCGACGGTGCCGTCGATGGTGATGTTGTTGTTGTCCCAGAACACGATCAGGTGAGACAGCTTCTGCATGCCCGCCAGCGCAATCGCTTCCTGGCTGACGCCCTCCATCAAACAACCGTCGCCGGCCATAACATAGGTGCGGTGATCGACGATCTTCTTGCCCCATGTGGCGCGCTGGATTTCCTCGGCGATGGCGAAACCGACCGAATTGGCGATCCCTTGGCCCAGCGGGCCTGTCGTGGTTTCAATCCCGCGCGCATGACCGAATTCAGGGTGGCCTGCGGTGCGGGCGCCCCATTGGCGGAAGTCCTTGATCTGCTCGAGCGGCATATCCTCGTATCCGGTCAGATACATCAGGGAATAGAGCAGCATCGAGCCGTGGCCTGCGGACAGGATAAAGCGGTCACGATCGGGCCACTCGGGCGCTTTAGGATCGAACTTGAGGTGTTTTTCAAACAGCACGGTTGCCACATCGGCCATGCCCATGGGCATGCCGGAGTGGCCAGAGTTTGCTGCGGCGACCGCATCCAGCGTCAGGGTGCGGATGGCGGTGGCTTTCATCCAGTGGTCGGGGTGTGCGGTGCGCAGGGCTGCAATATCCAAGTGATCAGGTCCTATTTACGATTGGTGAACATCAGGCGTTGGCAGCGTCATATCAGGACCGAACCCAAGATCAAGCGTGACGGCTAAGTTACTCATATTCTTGGTACGCTGTGGTTTGCGGCAGGGCCGGTGATGGCATACGCTTGAAACCAACAGGTACGATTCGGAACATTTTTGCCGCGGCAGTCGGGCGGAAAAGCAAGTGGTTACAAAGACGATGGCTAAGACGGGCACGCCCTTTGCGCCATGAAAGGACGAGCGGATGAGTGACATAAGTATATTGGAAAGCCGCATCACCGCAGCGCTAGACAGGATCAGGCAGGGTCTGGATGCCGCCGGTGGGCAAACTGCCGCCGATCCCGCGCTGCAGGCGGCCCTTGATCAGGAGCGCGCGCAAAACGCCGAACTGGTGGAACGTGTCCGTGTCCTGAAAGAGCGGCAGGATACGCAGGTGGCCAACCTGACGCTGCGTGCCGAGACACAGAGCAAGCATCTGATGAAGCTGGACGAGGAGTTGCAGCAATTGCGCGCCTCGAACGTTCAGTTGCGCGAGATGAACGCAAAGCTGCGCGAGGCTGTGACCACGGGCCTTGCGCCGGAATTGCATGATGCAGCGGTCACTGCCGAAATTGAGGCGTTAAGCGCGCAGCGTTCTGCCGATGCAGCCGAGATTGATGCCATTCTGGACGAGTTGAAGCCCCTGATCGAGGAGACATCCCATGCCGCAGGTTGAGATTGCTATCGGGGGGCGGACCTTTGAGGTCGCCTGTCAGGACGGTGAAGAGCAATTCCTGCATTCTGCCGCGGCGATGCTGGATGCGGAAGCCAGCCATCTGGCGGATCAGATTGGCCGGATGCCCGAGGGGCGCATGCTTTTGATGGCGGGTCTGATGCTGGCGGACAAGACCGCATCACTTGAAGACAAGGTGCGGCAGCTGGAAACAGAGGCTGCCAATATGCGCGCGCAGATGGAGAACCTGCAAAGCCAACCGGCACCTGCACCCGTGCGTGTCGAGGTGCCTGTGGTGCCTGCGGCTGTGACGGATGCTTTGGCAGAGATCGCGGCGCGGGCCGAAGCTTTGGCCGATCAGGTCGAGGCGCGATAGACAAAAGGCGGGCAGGGCGCCCGCCTTTGCTATTCTAGCTGTTTGCTTCGCGGATTTTTTCGGCCGCGTCTTTATCGAAGGCGACGCCGCTTTCGGTAAAGAGAGTGTCCAGTTCACCCGACAGGGTCATCTCCGTGATAATGTCGCAGCCGCCGACGAATTCGCCTTTGACGTAAAGCTGCGGGATGGTCGGCCAGTCAGAGTAGTCTTTGATCCCCTGACGGATGTCGTCATCGGCCAGCACGTTCACATCGGCATAGTCCACGCCCATGAAGTTCAACACGCCAGCGACACGGGACGAGAACCCGCACTGTGGCATGCTTTTGGTACCTTTCATGAAAAGGACGACGTCGTTGGATGTGACGGTTTCTTTGATTTGGTCTTGGGCTGTCATTTTTTGTCCGTTCTGGTTTGAGCGAAAATCTTCGCATAGTCATTAGGATCTTTTGGCACGCGGTAGGCCGACGAACTCATATCCCTGCCGCTAGAAGCGTTCGGCTGAATAAGATGATATCCTTGGCCGGGATTGCTGCCCTTGTCTTGGGTTGGCGCGTTCTTGCGGCGCTTGTCACCGAAGACCATAAGCAGCATGCCACCTACCGCGATCAGGACGAGAAGCAATATGACGATGGTCTCTCCGCTCATACGGGCGCCTTGGTTGTCAAAGCCAGCGCGTGTAACTCGCCGTTGCTGCCGTCCATCTTGCCCTTAAGGGCGGCATAGACAGCGCGTTGTTGCTGGACGCGGTTTTTGCCACGAAAGCTCTCGTCGATAACTTCGGCCGCAAAATGGGACCCGTCGTTACCCTGCACGTTGATTGTGGCGTCAGGGAAGGTTTCGCGCAGGAGGGTCTCGATCTCGAAGGCGGTGATAGGCATTTGCGGTCCTTTTGGTGCGTTTGTTTTAAGTTAGGGCCGCTTGCGCCGGGGGACAAGTGGGGATGCCTCCGGCGGGAGTATTTCGGGCAAGATGATAATCAGGCGACCGCGTTTTCAAACGCGGTGCGGAAGATCAGGCCGAGTTCTGACAGGGGTGCGCTCTGGCTGCCAAAGGTAATCTGGTCGCCGCCCACTTTGCCCACAGTCACCAGCGGAACGCCCGCCTGACTGGCGGCGATCATCAGTGCTTCGGCCTGATCGAAGTTGCAGGCGATCAGGTAGCGCGCCTGATCCTCGCCAAAGAGGGTCGGCGTGTCTTCTGCATCCAGCGTGATCCCGACCCCTGCCGCCTCGGCCAACTCGAAGGCCGCAAGGGCCAGACCGCCGTCGCTGAGGTCGGTGCAGGCCTTGATATAGGCGTGGTTGGCGCGGATGAAATCACCATGAGCTTTCTCTGCGGCAAGATCGACGGGAGGCGCATCGCCTTCGGCGCGACCGTACACTTCGGCAAGCAGCGCGGATTGGCCAAGGTGACCGGTGGTGTCGCCGAGCACCAGCAGCACATGGCCTTCGCGGATATCACCGGTGATCATGTGATCGGGGTGGTGGATGATACCGACGGCGCCGATGGTGGGCGTGGGCAGAATGCCCTTTCCGTCGGTTTCATTATAAAGTGACACGTTGCCCGACACGATCGGCATGTCGAGCGCTTTGACGGCCTCGCCGATGCCTTGGATCGCGCCCACGAATTGCCCCATGATGCGCGGCTTTTCGGGGTTGCCGAAGTTCATGTTATCGGTCGTTGCCAAGGGGGTCGCACCCACGGCGGTCAGGTTGCGGTAGGCTTCGGCGACGGCCTGTTTGCCGCCCTCAACAGGGTTGGCTTTGACATAGCGCGGGGTCACGTCCGAGGTGAAGGCCAGCGATTTATCGGTGCCGTGCACCCGTACGATGCCCGAACCCGCGCCAGGCGTGCGCGCGGTGTCGCCCATGACCTGTTGGTCATATTGCTCATAAACCCATTGTTTGCCTGCATAGTTGGGGCTGCTGATCAGCGCCTTCAGCCCGTCGATAGGATGCACACCCGGCACCTCGCCCAATGGGGCCGCAGGGGGTGTGGGTTCCCACGGGCGATCGTATTCGGGGGCAGAGCCGGAGAGGGTCGCCAAGGGCAGATCGGCCATGATCTTGCCGTTGTGCTCGATGATGAAGCGATCTTCGGCGATTGTTTCGCCGACGATCGCAAAATCGAGGTCCCATTTCTCGAACACGGCGCGGGCCTCGGCCTCAAGCGCGGGTTTGAGCACCATCAACATGCGTTCCTGGCTTTCTGAGAGCATCATTTCATAGGCGGTCATGTTCTCTTCGCGCTGTGGGACTGCATTTAGGTTGAGTTTGACACCCAAGCCGCCCTTATCGCCCATTTCCACCGCCGAACATGTCAGACCGGCAGCGCCCATATCCTGAATGGAAATCACGGCGCCGGTGGCCATCAGTTCAAGCGTGGCTTCCATCAGGCGTTTTTCGGTGAACGGATCACCGACCTGCACAGTGGGGCGCTTTTCCTCGATGGTGTCGTCGAATTCGGCGCTGGCCATCGTCGCACCACCGACACCGTCGCGGCCCGTCTTGGCGCCCAAATAAACCACGGGCATGCCAATGCCGGAGGCGGCGGAGTAGAAAATCTTGTCCGCATCCGCGAGGCCTGCGGCGAAGGCGTTCACAAGGCAGTTGCCGTTATAGGCGGGATCAAAGCGCACTTCGCCGCCCACGGTGGGCACGCCAAAGCAGTTGCCGTAGCCACCGACACCGGCGACAACGCCGTTGACCAGCTGCCGTGTTTTGGGGTGTGTCGGTTCGCCGAAGGAGAGCGAGTTCATCGCCGCAATCGGGCGCGCGCCCATGGTAAACACATCACGCAGGATACCGCCGACGCCTGTGGCCGCACCCTGATAGGGTTCAATGTAGCTGGGGTGGTTGTGGCTTTCCATTTTGAAAACCACTGCTTGCCCGTCACCGATGTCAACGACACCTGCGTTTTCTCCGGGGCCACAGATCACTTGGGGGCCAGTCGTGGGCAGGGTCCGCAGCCATTTTTTCGAGGACTTGTAAGAGCAATGCTCGTTCCACATTGCCGAAAAGATGCCGAGTTCCGTGAAGGTCGGTTCGCGGTCTATGATCTCGAGGATCCGCTGATATTCATCAGGCGAAAGCCCATGGGCTGCGATCAGGTCTTCGGTGATTGCTGGCTCTTGCATCTTGGTCCCCCGCGCTTGAGTCGCGCGTGTTTTACGGGGTTGCGCGTAGGAGGGAAAGAGAGCTGTTGATTTGTGCGCTTTAGAAACATGCCGATGCGGTATTTCTGGAATGCCGGCACGGACGGCACGGCGCCAAAAAAAATGCCGGGCACAAGGCCCGGCGAAGTCCAACAGGGAGGTGAAGGTGATGAGCGCTATCGCATCGTCGCCTTCGAGAGATCAAATAGGGTGCGTTTTTTGACCAATCAAGAAAAAATGGGTCAAATTTTCGCAATGCCGCTATGTCCGCAATGCATAGCTTGCGGCTCGGTTTACATGCGTGATGGGCTTTGGCGTTGTTTTTGAAACCAAATTCTTCTTAGGGTTGTCTCGGGCTAGATTTCGACCGCTTCACGCATTTTCCGCCGATGCGTGAAAATCTCGTCCTGCACGAAGTCGCGAAAGGCCGAGATGCGTTTGGATTGCCGCAATTCTTCGGGATATGCGAGGAAAACGGGCACTTCGCCGCTTTCCAGATCCGGCAGGACGCGGACAAGATCAGGGAAATCCTCGGTCAGGTAGTCAGGAAGGACGCCGATGCCGATATTGTTGATCACCCCCTGAAGCACCCCGAAATAGTTGTTCACGGTGAACGTGTTGGGAATGTCATAGGTCATCAGATGTTGCAGCAGTGTGGCCCCCGCTGCGACCTGAATGGAATTGAGGCTTTGACAGATCAGCCTGTGGTCAGAGATATCCGATATCTCGACTGGCGCTTTGTTGGTTTCCAGATAAGTTTTCGACGCATAGAGGCGCATTCTGACCGACATCAGCCGTTTGCGGATCAGGTCCGCCTGCGAGGGCTCTTTCATGCGGATCGCCACGTCAGCCTCGCGCATGGGGAGGTCAAGCACGCGTTCTTCCAGCATCAGGTCGATTTTCAGATCAGGGTAGAGTTCGTAGAGCTTGGGCAGGCGTGGAGCGAGCCAGAGCGTGCCAAAGCCGGTGGTCGTGGTGACGCGAAGCTCGCCAAACACTTCTTCTTCGCTGTCACGGATACGTGCTGACGCGGCCTCAAGCCGTTTGTTCATGCTTTTGGTGGCGTCGAACAACAATTCGCCCTGTTCGGTCAGGATCAGGCCGCGTGCATGGCGGTGAAACAATGTTGTGTTGAGTGATTCTTCCAGCGCACGAATCTGGCGGCTGACCGCCGATTGCGACAGGTGCAGTGTATCTCCGGCGTGCGTCAGCGATCCCGCATCCGCGACGGCGTGAAAGATTCTTAGTTTATCCCAGTCCATAACGGCCTTTTTAAAAATAATTTCTTGTATTTGATTTGCGGACATTACCCGAAACCGGTGTTTTTATGCAAACCACGATCTGATTTATTTTGTGCTTTGTAGGTCAGCAATTTTGACCTATACTTGGATGTGTAATCGACGCGCGGGGAGGTGCGGGATGTCACATCAGAATGTGTCACTCAATGATCGGTATGACCTGAAGAAACACCAGATTTTGCTGAACGGCACTCAGGCGCTTGTGCGTCTGATGTTGATGCAGCGGGCGCGTGACGCCAAGGCGGGTTTGAATACCGCAGGCTATGTGACTGGCTATCGCGGGTCGCCGCTGGGTGCCGTTGATACGCAGATGACCCGCGCCAAGGACGTGCTGGAACCCGCGCAGGTGACATTCCAGCCCGGATTGAACGAGGATCTGGCCGCGACCGCCCTTTGGGGCAGTCAGCAGGCCGAGCTTCGGGGTGAAGGCAAATATGACGGTGTCTTCGGCCTTTGGTACGGTAAAGGGCCGGGTGTGGACCGTTCGGGTGACGTGATGCGCCACGCCAATATGGCAGGGACGTCGCCACATGGCGGCGTGATCATGGCGATGGGCGATGACCATACGGGTGAAAGCTCGACCACCCTGCATCAATCGGACTGGGCGATGATTGATGCCTATATGCCGATTGTATCGCCTGCGGGTGTGCAGGAAATCCTCGATTACGGGCTCTATGCGTGGGAATTGTCGCGATATGCCGGTGTCTGGGTCGGCCTGAAGACGATGAAAGACACAATCGAGGTGACGTCCGTGGTGGACGGTGATCCTGACCGTATGTCTTTCGTCCGTCCTGATCTGGACTTGCCCGAGGGCGGTTTGAATATCCGCCTTGTTGATACGCCGCAGCTGCAAGAGGCGCGGATGATCGACCACAAACGCTTTGCCGCCGAGGCGTTTAGCCGGGCCAATAAGATGGACCAGCGTAAATGGGGCAAGCCGGGGGCCAAGATCGGGTTCGTGGCGGCGGGCAAGAACTGGCTTGATCTGCAGCACGCACTGGCGCTTTTGAATATAGACGAAGCCGAGGCCGAACGCCTTGGCATCACCACATATAAGGTGGGGCAGGTTTGGCCGCTGGATATGGCGTCGTTCCATGAATGGGCCGAAGGGCTCGATCTGATTGTGGTGGTTGAGGAAAAGCGCAAGTTGATCGAGGTGCAGGTCAAAGAGGCGTTGTTTGACGACCGTGACGGTCGACGCGTTTACGGCTGGCACAAGGGCGATGAACATTCCGAAGGGCGCCGCGAAGAGGTGTTCCAAACCAAAGCGGATCTGAACCCCATTGTGACCGCGGAAAAACTGGGCGGCATCTTGGTGGAAGAGGGCTGTGGCTCGGCAGGGGTTGAGGCAGGTCTTGCGCAACTGGCCGAGGCGCGCCGCGCCGATAACGCGCCCGAAATCGCGCAGCGCTTGCCCTATTTCTGTTCCGGCTGTCCGCATAACTCATCAACCAAAGTCCCCGAAGGATCGCGCGCCTACGCCGGCATTGGCTGTCACTATATGGTTCAGTGGATGGACCGCGAAACCGTGGGCTTTACGCAGATGGGGGGCGAGGGCGCGAACTGGGTCGGTGAGGCGCCGTTTTCGACCCGTGACCATGTGTTCCAGAATTTGGGTGATGGTACCTATAACCATTCCGGCGTGCAGGCCATTCGGTTCGCGCTCATGGCAGGCACCAATATCACCTATAAGATTTTGTATAATGACGCAGTGGCCATGACGGGTGGTCAGGGCAATGACGGCGGGCTGACCGCTGATCAGATTTGCCGCGAAATTCAGGCCATGGGGGTACGCAACGTGGCCCTTGTCTATGACGAAAAAGAAGATATCGACCTCGCACAGTTCCCAAAGGGGCTGGACGTCCATGAACGGGCCGAGATGCCATTAGTTCAGGAGAAATTCAGTAAATACAAAGGCGTATCGGCTATCGTTTACGTGCAAACCTGTGCTGCGGAAAAGAGGCGTCGCCGTAAGCGCGGACAGTTTCCTGATCCTGACAAGCGGGTGTTTATCAACACAGATATCTGTGAAGGCTGCGGCGATTGCGGGGTGCAATCCAACTGCGTGTCCATCGTGCCGGTTGAAACGGAACTGGGCCGCAAGCGTGCGATTGACCAGTCGTCGTGCAATAAGGATTTCTCCTGCGTTAAAGGGTTCTGCCCGTCTTTTGTGACGATCGAAGGCGCGAAAATCCGCAAAGAGGCGACAGCGGACGTTGATCTGCCCGACATGCCCGCGCCGATGCTGCCTGCGATCAATGGGACCCACAATGTCGTGATTACCGGTGTCGGCGGCACGGGCGTTGTCACAATCGGTGCCGTGCTGGCGATGGCCGCGCATATCGACGGCAAAGGCGCGGGCATGATGGAGATGGCGGGGCTGGCCCAAAAAGGTGGCGCTGTGCATATCCATTGCCGTATCGGCGAAAAGCCAAGCGATATCAACGCGATCCGGGTTGCGACAGGCGAATGTGACGCGTTGATTGGCGGTGATCTGGTCGTCTCTGCGGGTGCCAAAACGCTGGGCCTGATGAAAACAGGGCGCACCAAAGGTGTGGTGAACAGTCATGAGATCATCACCGGCGATTTCACCCGTAACACCGAATTCCGGCTGCCCAGTGAGGAATTGAAGGTCGCGCTCGGCGCGCGTCTGTCGGATGGATTGGCGATGTTTGATGCCTCTGATCTGGCCAAGGCGCTTTTGGGGGACAGTATCTATTCCAACATGATGGTCTTTGGGGCAGCATGGCAAATGGGTGCAATTCCAGTGGGTTATGAGGCGATCCTGCAGGCAATTAAACTCAATGGTGCCGCTGTGGATCGTAACATTCGTGCCTTTGAATTGGGCCGCTGGGCCTATCTGCATCCGGCGGATGCGGAGGCCTTGTTGACACCGAATGTTGTGGCATTGCCCAAATCCACGGCCGAGAAAATCGCGTTCCGCGAGGCGCACCTCGTCGACTATCAGGGCAAGCGGTTGGCCAAGCGGTATCGCAAAATGGTGGAGTCTTTCATGGATGAAGGAATGCGCGCCGCGGTGGCAACAGGTTATCATAAGCTCTTGGCCTATAAGGATGAATACGAAGTGGCGCGGCTGCTGACGCAGACCGAAGAAAAAGCAAAATCCGAATTTGATGGCGATCTGAAGCTGACATATCATTTGGCTCCGCCAATGCTGACGAAGACAGGCCCAGACGGGCGACCCGCGAAAAAGGAATTCGGCCAACGCATGGCGTGGGCATTTCCGAAACTTGCAAAGCTGAAATTCCTGCGCGGGACGCCTTTTGATCCATTCGGGCGCACAGCCGAGCGCCGGATGGAGCGGGCATTGATCAAGGAATATGAGGCGGACATGGCCGAGGTCCTGCAAATCATGCGTCCCGACACGCGGGATGCGGCGATTGCATTGGCGGCATTACCCGGTGAAATTCGTGGCTTTGGTCCGGTCAAAGAGGCAAATGCGCGCAAGGCTGCCAAGCGCCGTGAAGAGCTGCTCGCGGTCTTGCGGGCGGCGCCGATGCAGCAGGCGGCGGAATAGTCACTTCGTCATGATATTTTCGTATTTGCCGGGTAAACGACCATGAATCGTTTCTTGGATATTCCTGCCATGCCTGCAACCGACCTTGATGCCGCCCGTGATATTACCTATGCCTCGTCCGCCAAGCGCCGTTCCGGGCGTGCGGTCATCCGTGTCATGGAGAACGCAACGGGGCGTTTGCGGCTGATCCGGAAAGCGAAAGGCTATGACGCCGAGGTCGCGGCGGGGGCGGACTTCTGGGAGGTCATGTGCACCCGCTATGGTGTCGAGCTTGATGTCATTGGCGGGTCGCTTGAGAATATCCCGCGCACAGGGCCGCTGATTGTGGTGTCCAACCACCCCTATGGTATTCTTGATGGCTTGATGATGGGGCGTATCCTGTCGGCGCGCAGGCAGGGCGATTTTCGTGTGCTTGCGCACCGGATTTTCCGGCGCGCGGCCGATCTTGAACGCATCATCCTGCCGATTTCCTTTGATGAGACCAAAGAAGCCGCCAAGCTGAACCTGGAAACGCGCATGAGCGCGATTGCCTATCTGCAAGAGGGCGGCGCGATCGGTATTTTCCCGGGCGGGACGGTGTCCACGTCTGCCACGCCCTTTTCCAAGCCGATGGACCCCAGCTGGCGCACCTTTACCGCCAAGATGGTGGCGAAATCCGGGGCAACAGTGGTTCCGGTGTTTTTCGAAGGGCACAACAGCCGCCTGTTCCAACTGGCCAGCCACCTGCATAGCACACTGCGCACGGGCATGTTCATCCGTGAATTCAAGGCCAAGATCAACAAACCCGTCCGCGTTGTCATCGGTGAACCGATCCCGCAAGCGACCTTGGAGCGTTTCAAAAAAGACCCCAAAGGATGCATGGATTTTCTGCGTAAAGCCACGTATGAGTTGAGCACAAGCTCGGTGGACCCGACCCACCTGGGGCATGAGTTCGAAGCGAAATACAAGGTGCGCAGCAATGGCAGTGGGCATATTCGATAGTGGTCTTGGCGGGCTTACGGTGCTGGACGCTGTGGCCAAGCGCCTGCCTGATCTTCCGCTGGTCTACATGGGTGACAGTGCGCATGCGCCTTACGGTGTCCGCACGCCGGATGATATTTACAACCTGACCACCAAATCTACGCAGCGCCTTTTTGATGCGGGCTGTGATCTGGTGATCTTGGCGTGCAACACGGCCTCGGCCGCTGCTTTGCGCCGGATGCAAGAGGGCTGGGTGCCCGAAGGCAAGCGCGTGTTGGGCGTATTCGTCCCGCTGATCGAGGCCTTGACCGAACGGCAGTGGGGCGACAATTCGCCACCACGCGAAGTCGACGTCAAACATGTGGCATTGTTTGCCACACCTGCCACGGTCTCGAGCCGTGCATTCCAGCGCGAACTGGCTTTCCGCGCCATCGGCGTAGATGTCGAGGCGCAGGCTTGCGGAGGTGTTGTCGATGCCATCGAAGATGGTGATATGATCCTCGCCGAGGCGCTGGTGCGCAGCCATGTTGATGCACTCAAACGCAAGATGCCGGACCCTGATGCGGCGGTGCTGGGCTGTACCCATTACCCGCTGATGGAAGAGGCATTTCAGGCAGCCCTTGGACCCAACGTCAAGGTTTTCAGTCAGGCCAATCTGGTCGCAGAGAGCCTGGCCGATTACCTGCAGCGTCGGCCCGAGATGGTTGGCCCGGGGATGGACTCTGCCTATCTGACAACGGGCGATCCGGACCGCGTGTCCAATCGGGCGACCCAGTTTCTGCGACGGAAAATTACCTTTACCGCCGCATAACCGATTTCAAGACCTTTCATCCTGAGGGATAACCAAATGACCTATAACGTCGCTATTCTGGGCGCTTCCGGCTATACCGGTGCCGAACTTGTCCGCCTGATCGCAACACACCCCGGCCTGCAAATCGTGGGCCTGTCGGGCAACTCCAAGGCGGGCATGGCCATGGCCGATGTATTCCCGCATCTGCGCCATCTTGATCTGCCTGTGCTGACCACCATTGAAGACATGGATTTCGACGGTGTCGATCTGGTGTTCTGTGCCTTGCCACATGCCACATCGCAGGCCGTGATTGCGGAACTGCCCAAAACGCTGAAAATCGTTGATCTGTCCGCTGACTTCCGGCTGCGCGACCCTGCCGACTATGAAAAATGGTACGGCAAGGGCCATGCGGCGACCGAGATGCAAAAAGAAGCGGTTTATGGGCTGACCGAATTTTACCGTGAAGAGATCAAAGCGGCGCGGCTGGTTGCTGGCACGGGCTGCAACGCGGCCACAGGACAGTATGTGCTGCGCCCGTTGATCGAGGCAGGCGTGATTGATCTGGATCAGATCATCCTTGATCTCAAAGCGGCAGTATCGGGCGCAGGACGCAGCCTGAAGGAAAACCTGTTGCACGCAGAATTGTCAGAAGGGGCGCATGCTTATTCGGTCGGGGGGACGCACCGGCACCTTGGCGAGTTCGATCAGGAATTCTCGGCCATTGCCGGTCGGCCAGTGAAGATCCAGTTCACGCCGCATCTGATCCCTGCCAACCGCGGCATTTTGGCCACCACCTATGTGCAAGGCGATCCTGACGTTATATATGAGACGTTGAAAGCCGCTTATGCGGATGAGCCTTTTATTGAGGTACTGCCGATGGGACAACATCCATCGATCAAACATATCCGGGCATCGAATTTCTGCCATATCGGTGTCGTGGCTGACCGTATTCCGGGGCGTGCGATTGTGATTGCAGCCCTTGATAACCTGACCAAGGGTTCTTCGGGGCAGGCGATCCAGAACGCCAACCTGATGCTGGGCTTGCCGGAAACAGAGGGCCTGATGCTGGCGCCGGTGTTCCCATGACAGGTGGTCTCAAGAGCCTTAAGAAGCGCCGCCGCATTCAGGTGATGTCGATGGCGGGCGTCAGTGTCGCACTGGTTCTCGCTCTTCTCTGGTTCCTGCCTGATGACAGTTTTCAGTTCTTCCGCTCACCCTCGGAAGTGGCAGAAGCCCCGCCGCCACCCAATGAGCGTTTCCGCATTGGCGGGTTGGTCGCCGAAGGCTCGCTTGTGCGCGGACAGGGCGAACAGGTCAGCTTTTCTGTGACCGATGGCGGCGCTGTGGTGCCTGTGGTCTACACCGGCATCCTGCCTGATCTGTTTGAGGAAGGTCAGGGCATGGTCGCGCAAGGAAACTACATTAACGGCCGCTTTGAAGCTGTTGAAATTCTTGCAAAACATGATGAAACCTACATGCCTTCCGAGGTGCTCGATGCGCTGAAGGAACAGGGTCTCTACGTTGATCCGGACGGTGCTATCGTCACGAATTAACGAATTGAGAGCAGGCTTTGCCCCATCCATACGGAAGGGGCGAACATGCCGACAGTCACCGAAATTGCCACCGATATCGTGGACCGCGAAGGCGGCTATGTGAACGACCCCGATGATCCCGGCGGGCCGACAAATTATGGTGTCACAGTGCATACCATGCGCCGCTTGGGGCTTGATCTGACGAAGGATGGCCAAATTGACAGCAGCGATTTGCGGGTGCTGACACGCGCCCATGCGGTGTCGATCTTTGTAGAGCATTACTTTCGCGGACCACGCATTGACCGGTTGCCTGTGCCGCTACAGCCGAGTGTTTTCGATATGTATGTGAACGCAGGGGCCAATGCGGTGAAAATCCTGCAACGCTTGCTGTGCGATATGCGGATTGAGGTGACCATTGACGGGATCATCGGGCCCAGAACGGTTGCCGCAGCGCGGCAGGCGATGGACGCGGCCCCAGATCATCTTGTCGATGCCTACGGGATTGCGCGGCGCAACTATTACTATGATCTGGCAGACAGGCGTCCGACGAGCCGCAAATACGCGATGCGCCGCGATGGGGGTAAAGGCGGTTGGATCAAGCGGGCCGAGGAATTTATGGCCGCCCGCTATCACCTGACAGACGCACAACACAAAGCGAGGGTTGCACAATGGGTCTGATTCCAACTGTGATGTCGTTTCTCTTTGGTGATAATCGCAATGTGATCGTCGAGACGGCACAGATATTCCGTGAAAATGCGGAAAACGGGGCGGTGCGGGATGCGTCAGCGCGCAACGATAGCCTGACACAGCTTGCCGCTGAATTTGCGCGTCCGCAGCGCGGCCTTTTTGACCGGATGGTTGACGGGCTGAACCGTCTGCCGCGCCCCGCACTTGCTTTGGGGACAATCTGGCTCTTTGCGATGGCGATGCAAGATCCTGAACGGTTTGCGAAAGGGATGGAAGGCCTTGCGCTGGTGCCGGAACCGCTTTGGTGGCTGATGGGCGCGATTGTAAGTTTCTATTTTGGCGCACGGCATCAGGTGAAATCGCAGGAATTTCAACGCGCTATCGTGCAAAGCCTGAGCGTGTCAAAGGCGCTCCAAGCTCCGTCTGCACGGCCTGCCGATAATCCGGCCCTGTCCGCGTGGCAGGCCAAAAATGGAGAATAACTGGGCCAGCCAGCTCGAGCGCCGGATCGTCGCTCTTGAGATGCGTAATGCCGTGGATGAGGTGCACAGGGCCAATGTGGCCCGCCGTCTTGGCGCGATTGAAGATACGCTCAAATGGTTGGTGCGGCTGGTGATTGGTGGGCTGTTGATGGCTGGGCTGACCTATGCTGTGGGCGGTGGTCTGGCACTGTAGGCCTGCGCCAAAATGTACCGCATATGTGACTGCTCAGCTATGTTGCCTGCCACATAAATGCGTTATCTATGGTTCATGTTGATAGAACTTGGACACTTCGCTTTGATTCTGGCTTTTGGCGTTGCCATTTTCCAGATGATCGTGCCGATGATCGGCGCGCACCGTGGCAACGCAAGCTGGATGGCGATAGCCGAACCGGCGGCCACCGTACAATTCCTGCTCACCGCATTTTCGTTCGCGGTGCTGACATGGGCCTTTGTGACATCCGACTTTTCGTTGCAGCTGGTCTACCTGAACTCCCACACCGACAAACCGATGATCTACAAGATCACAGGTGTCTGGGGTAACCATGAGGGTTCGATGCTGCTCTGGATGGTGATCCTGACGCTCTTTGGCGCCTGTGCCGCGTGGTTTGGTGACGGCTTGCCAGCACGTTTGCGCGCGCGGGTGCTGTCAGTACAGGCGGCGATCGGCGTGGCGTTTTTTGCTTTCGTCCTGTTCACATCCAACCCGTTCCTGCGGCTGGAAGTTCCACCCCTGAACGGGCGTGACCTGAACCCGCTTTTGCAAGACCCCGGTTTGGCCTTTCACCCGCCGTTCCTCTACCTCGGCTATGTTGGCCTGAGCATGTCTTTCTCGTTTGCGATCGCCGCCTTGATCGAGGGACGCGTTGATGCGGCGTGGGGCCGTTGGGTCCGTCCGTGGACTTTGGCCGCCTGGATGTTCCTGACTGTCGGTATCGCGCTTGGCTCTTGGTGGGCCTATTATGAGCTGGGCTGGGGTGGGTTCTGGTTCTGGGATCCGGTCGAGAATGCCTCTTTCATGCCTTGGCTGATCGCGGCGGCGTTGCTGCACTCGGCCATCGTGGTCGAGAAACGCGAAGCGCTGAAAAGCTGGACAATCCTGCTGGCGATCATGGCTTTTGGCTTCTCGCTGCTTGGCGCGTTTATCGTGCGCTCGGGTGTGCTGACTTCGGTTCATGCCTTTGCAAACGATCCTGAACGCGGGATGCTGATCCTGATCATTCTCGCGGTCTTCTTGGGGGGCGCGCTGACACTCTTTGCGTTCCGCGCGGGGGCGATGGAATCAAAGGGCGTCTTCTCGACCGTCAGCCGTGAAAGCGCGTTGATCCTGAACAACATCCTGTTGTCAGTGAGCTGTTTTGTGGTGTTCATCGGAACGATCTGGCCACTGGTAGCCGAGATGCTGTTTGATCGCACGCTATCCGTGGGACCACCGTTCTTTGACGCGGCCTTTACACCGTTCATGGTGGCGCTGGCGATTGCATTGCCGCTCGGGTCGCTTCTGGCGTGGAAGCGCGGAAATCTGACACGGGCGTCGAAATCACTGGTGGGGTGGCTTGTGCTATCTGTCGCCATTGCGGCACTCGTCTACGCTGTACAGAGCGGCAATTCGGCCTTGGGGCCGGTTGGTGTGGCGCTTGGTGTTTGGGTCGTCGGTGGCGCACTTCTTGATCTGTGGTTGCGCAGTGGCCGTGACGGTTTGATGTCGCGCCTGCACCGCATTGCGCGCTTGCCGCGCGCGGATTGGGGCAAGGCGACGGCACATATCGGGATGGGTGTGACGATCTTTGGTATCGCCGCGATGCTGGCGTGGCAAAAGGAAGATATCCGCGTGGCCCAGATCGGCGACGCTTGGACTGTTGGCCAGTTCGAGTTCCGTCTGGATGACGTCAGCCAGCAACAAGGCCCGAACTATCTGACCACGATGGCCGATATGTCGGTCTGGCGTGGTGACAATCAGGTCGGCGATCTGCATCCTGAAAAGCGGTTCTATCCTGTTGCTAACATGCCCACAACCGAAGCCGCGATCTTGAACGGTTTTTTGCGGGATATCTATGTTGTCATCGGTGATCCGCAGGCAAATGGCGGATGGGCGGTGCGTGTCTATCTCAAACCCTTTGCGAACTGGATTTGGGGTGGCGCGATCCTGATGGCGCTTGGCGGGTGTTTCTCGCTTTCTGACCGGCGTTTGCGGGTTGGGGCGGCATCAGCCAAGAAAACCCCTGTCGGGGCGGTACCTGCGGAATGAAGCGGTTTTTGCTCATCCTGTTGCTGCTTGGCGGGCCGGTCTGGGCCGTTGACCCCAGTGAGATCCTTGCCGATCCAGTGTTGGAAGAGCGGGCGCGCGATCTCTCACAAGGGCTGCGCTGCCCTGTGTGCCGCAATGAAAACATTGATGAAAGCAACGCGGCGCTTGCCAAAGAGCTTCGGATTTTGTTGCGCGAAAGGCTGGTCGCGGGGGACACGGATGCGCAAGCGGTGGATTTCCTTGTAGCACGCTACGGTGAATTTGTCCTGCTGCGTCCAACGACGGAAGGTGCAAATATTGTGTTGTGGCTCGCTGCACCCGCGCTCTTGCTGATTGCGCTTGGCGTCGGTTGGTCCACGATCCGCGCCAGACGCGACACAACCGAGGCCTTGTCCGAGCACGAGAAAGCGGAATTGGAGAAAATACTGCGGTCGTGACGTGCAGTAGTCCTTTCCTAAACGGATCAGTTCACTAGAGTGTCGGGAAACTATTAGGGGATCCCGCTCATGGACTATCAGGCCATTCACTTCGCCATTCGCAATTCTGTCGCTGAAATTACGCTGAACCGTCCCGACATGATGAATGCGCTTAACACGCAGATGCGCGCCGAGATCACCCATGCTTTCAAAGCCGCTGAAAAAGATGCGCGGGTGGTTGTCCTGACAGGGGCGGGCAGGGCGTTCTGTTCCGGTCAGGATCTTGGCGATGGCGGTAGTGCGGCGACGCTTGATCTGGAACGCACCCTGCGCGATGAATATGTGCCGATGCTGAAGGCGATCTTCGATTGCCGTGTCCCGACAATCGCGGCGGTGAACGGTCCCGCAGCCGGGGCCGGGGCGAACCTCGCACTGGCGGCTGATGTGGTCATTGCATCCGAGGATGCGTATTTCATTCAGGCGTTCACCCGCATCGGCCTGATCCCTGATGCCGGTGGCACCTATTGGTTGCCGCGCCAGATGGGTGCTGCCAAAGCGATGGGGGCGGCCCTTTTTGCCGACAAGATCAGTGCGCAACAGGCCGAGCAATGGGGGATGATCTATGAGACCGCCCCTGCGTCAACATTCAAAGACCATGTGGCCACACGTGCCGCCCATCTGGCGCAGGGTCCGACGGTGGCTTACCGGCAGCTGAAAAAGGCGATCCGTGGGTCGTTCGAGAACTCATTGGACGAGCAACTGGCGCTTGAGGCAAAACTGCAAGGGCGCTGCGGCGAGACGCGCGATTTTCAGGAAGGTGTCGTCGCGTTCCTGGAAAAGCGCAAAGCGGTCTACGAAGGCCGCTGAAGTGCGAAATACACGCTGTCTGACCATTCGCCGTTGATGCAGAATGTCCGCTCGGCCCTGTGGGTTTCCTTGAACCCCAGTGATTTGAGGATACCAACAGAAGCTGCATTTCGGGGGTCTGCTTCCGCGGTGAGTTGCGCGTGATCCGTGATGGCAAAGAGGTGCGGAATGATCGCGCCCATGGCCTCGGATATGATGCCTTGCCGCCAATAATCCGGATGCAGGATAAAGCCCACCTCGTTGGCTTGATGCATGCCTGCGGTCCCGATCACGCGCCCGTCCTTTTCAATCACGAAATAGGTCAGCAACCCGTCGGCATGGGCGATCAAACGGTCAAGGTTTTTCTGCGTGCGTGCGGGGCTGTCATGGGGTGGTGTCGACCAATAGCGCATCGCGCGCGGATCACTGAAGATCGCATAGAGATCCGTCAGGTCCTCTTGCCGCGCGGCGCGCAGCACCAAGCGTTTGGTCACTAGGGGCATGATTGAAAAGGGCCGCCCGAAGGCAGCCCCAAAGTCTTAGCGTTTTTCGATATCGACATATTTGCGTTCCATCTCGCCCAGATAAAGCTGGCGCGGACGGCCGATCTTCAACTGTGGATCGGCAAGCTGTTCGGCCCACTGCGAAATCCAGCCCACGGTACGGGCAACGGCAAAGATCGGTGTGAACATCGAGGTCGGGAAACCCATCGCCTCAAGGATGATACCGGAATAGAAGTCCACATTCGGGAACAGCTTTTTATCGGCAAAATACGGATCGGCCAGCGCTTGTTTCTCAAGCTCTTTTGCGACTTGCAGAACAGGGTTGTTTTCAACACCCAAAAGTTCCAGCACCTCATCGGCGCTTTGCTTCATCACAGTCGCGCGTGGGTCAAAGTTCTTGTAAACGCGGTGGCCAAAGCCCATCAGACGGTAAGGGTCGTTCTTGTCCTTGGCGCGTGCAATGAACTCCGGAATACGGTCAACGGTGCCGATTTCCTTGAGCATTTCAAGACAGGCCTGGTTCGCACCGCCATGCGCAGGGCCCCAAAGACAGGCGATACCGGCGGCGATACAGGCAAACGGATTGGCGCCAGAGGAAGAAGCAAGACGCACGGTCGAGGTCGAGGCGTTTTGCTCGTGATCGGCGTGCAGCGTGAAAATACGGTCCATCGCGCGGGCCAGGATTGGATCAACGTGGTATTCCTGCGCGGGTACAGCAAAGCACATGTGCAGGAAATTCGCGGCGTAATCCAGATCATTGCGTGGATACACGAACGGCTGGCCGATGGAGTATTTATAGGCCATCGCGGCAACGGTCGGCATCTTGGCGATCAAACGGATCGTGGCCACCTCGCGCTGGTGCGGGTCATTGATGTCGGTGCTGTCGTGATAGAATGCAGACATCGCGCCAACAACACCCACCATCGTGGCCATCGGGTGCGCATCGCGGCGGAAACCACGGAAGAAGTTGTGCATCTGTTCGTGGATCATCGTGTGATTGGTCACGAGGGATTCGAACTTTTCCAATTCTGTGGAAGAAGGCAGCTCGCCATAAAGCAGCAGGTAGCAGACTTCGAGGTAGTGCGACTGTGACGCCAGCTGGTCGATCGGGTAGCCACGGTGCAGCAGCACGCCTTCTTCGCCATCAATAAATGTGATGGTGCTGTCGCAGGCTGCTGTAGACGTAAAGCCGGGGTCATAGGTGAACACATCGGCTTGGGCGTAAAGCTTGCGGATATCAATCACGTCTGGTCCGCCCGTGGGGGAGTAGACGGGCAATTCGTAAGTCTTGCCTTTGAGCGTCAGCTTCGCGGTATCGGTAGTCTCAGCCATATTTCATTCCCTTTCGGTCCTGCGACCAATCCAGTCGCAGCAGCAGCATCAATCAACATTGGCTACCAGCGGATAATCACGCGTCTATGACGCAGATATCAGCGGCTGGCATCCTGCAGGCGGGCGATGGTTTCATCTTGCCCGAGGACCAACATCATGTCGAACACACTCGGTGAGACCGCGCGTCCAGCGAGAGCCGCCCGTAAAGGTCCGGCCAGCTTGCCTAGTTTCATGTCATGAGCTTCGGCAGTGGATGCGACGACCCCTTCCAGGATGTCACGAGACCAGCTAGCATTTTGCAACTGCGGCGTCAATTCTCCCAGTATACCACGGAATACATCAGTCAGATGGGCCGCGGCCTTCTCGTCCGGCGCAATCGGGCGTGATGTCAGAACAAAGTGAGCCTTTTCAATCAGTTCCGGAAAGGTCTTGGCCCGTTCTTTAAGGCAGTACATCGCTTTCAGCATGCCATCTTTTTGTGCCTCGGTGAACGGTTCAGCCCCTGTTGCCGCAAGGTAACCCTGCATTTCTTGCAGCAGTGCAGCATCGTCTGCGACGGCAATATGCTGACCGCAGATGTTCTCGAGCTTTTTGAAATCGAACCGGGCCGGTGATTTGCCGATTCCGTTCAGATCGAACCATTCCTTGGCCTGTGCGTCGGTGAAGAACTCGTCATCCCCGTGGCTCCACCCCAGACGCGCCAGATAGTTGCGCATTCCGGCCGCAGGATACCCCAGCGCCTGATATTCGGCAGCACCCGTCGCCCCGTGGCGTTTTGACAGCTTTTTGCCGTCAGGGCCGAAGATCAGCGGAATATGCGCCAGCACAGGTTTCGGCCATCCCATCGCCTCGTAGATCATGTTTTGCCGGAAGGCGTTGGCAAGGTGGTCGTCACCACGGATCACATGGGTCACGCCCATGTCGTGATCGTCCACCACGACCGCCAGCATATAGACAGGTGTGCCGTCCGAGCGCAGCAGGATCATGTCGTCCAACTGGTTATTGGCGAATGTCACATCGCTTTGCACCTCATCGTGCAGCGTTGTCTGCCCGTCGCGCGGGGCCTTGATGCGGATCACGTAGGGCGCATCAGGATGGTCCGCTGCGGCCACATCCCGCCATGGTGACCGGAACAGGGTGGATGTTTTCTCTTCGCGGGCCTTTTCACGGAAGGCTTCGATTTCATCCTGGGTGCTGAAGCATTTATAGGCCGCGCCTTTGGCCAGCAGTTCATGCGCAACAGCCGCGTGACGGTCGGCGTTCGCGGCCTGGCTGGTCGGTTCGCCATCCCAATCAAGGCCCAGCCATGTCAGACCATCAAGGATCGCCTGGCGGTTTTCGTCTGTGGAACGCGCCCTGTCTGTATCCTCGATCCGCAGCAGGAATGTGCCACCGTGTCCGCGGGCATAAAGCCAGTTAAACAAGGCCGTGCGCGCACCCCCGATGTGCAGGGCACCGGTGGGTGACGGGGCGAAGCGTGTGACAACAGACATGGGTATATTAACCTTTCGCTAACCAGCTTTCCGGTAAGATCCCGGCTTGGACGTGGGATAGAAGACTGCGGGGTGAAGGACAAGTGCGTGCGCGGATCGAAGACGCGCTTCTGGCGCAACGCGGGCAATTGATCGGCTGGGTGCCTGTGTGTCTCGGCGTTGGTATTGGCACCTATTTTGCACTGTCTTTTGAACCTGATGTCCTGCTTATGGCCGGTTTCACCATTGCTGCGGCCTGTTTGCTGATTGCGTCACGTCTGGTGCCCACGGCATTTGCGCCTTTGCTGATGGCTCTGGTTCTGGTGGTCGCAGGGGCAGGCATTGCCAAGCTCCGCGTGGCGGCGGTCGAGACCCCGATCCTGACCTTTCGCTATTATGGCGCAATCGAGGGCCGGATCGTGAATATCGACCGTTCGGCCAGCGATGCGGTGCGGTTGACGCTGGACCGCGTTGTTCTTGAACGCATGTCACCGGCCCGTACACCGCGCCATGTGCGCGTGTCGGTGCATGGCCAACAGCCGCTTGCTGTCTTTACCCCCGGTGATGTGATTATCCTGACGGGGCATCTGTCACCGCCCGCAGGCCCAGCCGAGCCGGGCGGTTTCGATTTTCAACGCCATGCATGGTTCATGGAACTGGGCGCCGTAGGCTATACGCGTACGCCCGTCCTGCGGTTGATCGCGGCCGATAATACCACCGTTGCCGCACGCCTTTTTGCGCTGCGCATGGCGGTGTCGCGTGCGGTGCAAGCCGCGATCCCGGGCGAAGCGGGGGCCTTTGCCGCCGCCATCATGACCGGTGACCGGTCCGGTATGGGGCAAGAGACGTTGCGCGATTTGCGTACTTCCAATCTTGCGCATCTTCTGGCCATTTCCGGACTGCATATGGGGCTTTTGACGGGCTTTATCTTTGCAGTCGTCCGGTATGGTTTGGCATCGATCCCCGGCATCGCCTTGCGTTGGCCCACCAAGAAGATCGCCGCAGTCTGTGCGCTGGCCGTGGGGGCTTTCTATCTGGCCTTGTCGGGGGGCAGTGTTTCCACCGAGCGCGCCTATATCATGGTTGCGGTCATGCTGGTTGCGGTCTTGCTTGGGCGGAAGGCACTGACACTCCGGGCCGTTGCGATTGCTGCAATTCTCGTGCTGGTGTGGCAACCCGAGGCCCTGATCGGGCCGGGGTTCCAGATGTCATTTGCGGCCACAACGGCTCTCGTCGTGGCGTTCGGGGCACTCCGAAAGGTTGATCTGCACCGCCTGCCGCGATGGGCGCGAGCGGTCCTGTCCGTGATCCTGTCATCGTTTATTGCCGGGATTGCGACAGCACCTTTCGCTGCGGCACATTTCAACCAGATTGCCCATTACGGCTTGATTGCCAATGTCCTGAGCGTGCCTTTGATGGGTGTTCTGGTGATGCCTGCGGCGGTGCTGGCGGTCTGCCTTGCGCCCTTGGGGCTGTGGTGGATCGGGCTTGGGTTGATGGACATCGGGCTGCGCTGGATCTTGTTGGTGGCGCGCACCGTATCCGCGCAAGAGGGCGCGCTGGGGCATGTTATTGCGCCGGATTGGTTTGTTTTGCCGCTTTTGGCATTTGGGCTTCTGGCATGCGTGCTGATTGTGGGGCGGGGGCGGTTGATCGGGGTTGCTGTCGTCTTGTTGGCCGCTGTGCTTTGGCAACAGACTTCGCGCGCCACACTGCTTGTCGCTGATAGCGGCGCGCTGATCGGGCTCAATGGAACGGATGGGCGGGCGCTCTCCAAGCCCTCTGGCAACAGCTTTGTTGCGGACATCTGGCTTGAAAATGATGGTGCGCCCGTCGCCCAAGAGGTGGCCGCCGCGCGTGACGGGCTCTTGATCGAGGGGCGTGTCACACGGGCCGATCTGGGGGAATGGCAGGTGTTGCAGGTGTCTGGCAAAACAGCCCTTGTGGCATTGCGGGACTGTGATGGGGCCGACGTGCTGATCAGCAATCAGATTGATGCAGGGCCACGCCCCTGCGCGGTCTATGATGTGACACGCCTGCGCAACACGGGCGCTTTGGCGCTGGATGTGGCGGGGAATGGTGATTTGCGGATCACAACGGCACATCAGATGACAGGGCAGCGCCCATGGAACAGTTGGCAAGGCCCGTGGCCTGCGCCCGTCACGCTGTCTTATGCGCAACAAAAAAGGGCCGCCGAAGCGACCCTTCCGAGATAAATTGGAACAACCCTAATAGGTCCGGATCAGGCCGACCAATCGGCCTTGGACCTTGACCTGATCATCACGGAATACCCGTGTTTCATAAGCAGGGTTCGCGGCCTCAAGCGCGATGGCCGCGCCGTTGCGGCGGAACCGTTTCAGCGTGGCTTCATGGCCTTCAACAAGGGCCACGACGATATCACCATTGTTGGCCACTGATGTTTCGCGGATCACCACGACATCGCCGTCGTTGATGCCTGCCTCGATCATCGAATCGCCTTTAACTTCAAGCGCGTAGTGATCACCGCTGCCCAGCATCGATTGTGGCACTGAAACATTGTGCGACACTTCGCTGATTGCCTCAATCGGGACACCGGCCGCAATCCGGCCCATCATCGGCAGGTCAACCGATCCGCTTTCAACGGCTATGGCGGCGGCAGGGGTGCTGTCCGGTTTGTCACCGTCAATCACGCGTGGCTGAAAACCGGTCTTGCCCTGCATTGCATCGGGCAGTTTCACGATCTCAAGCGCGCGGGCGCGATGCGCCAAACGCCGGATGAAACCCCGTTCTTCCAAAGCGGTGATCAGGCGGTGGATACCGGACTTGGAGCGCAGGTCGAGCGCTTCTTTCATTTCATCGAAACTGGGCGGGACACCATCGCGCTGGACGCGCTTGTGAATGAACTCCAGAAGATCGAGCTGTTTTTTCGTCAACATATGACTGCTCCGTTACCACGTTTTGCATATGTTCTATGCATGTTCTTGTTTTGTGTCAACTGGCGGCTGATTCATACGCAGAACACGGGATGCCTCCGGCGGAAGTTTGATGGGACATGGAAAGTCCAAGTTCAGAGGCGGATAATGTCGATCTGGTCGCCGGTGTTGCGGGCGGGATCGTTGATCGGGCGCACGGCAAGGCAATTGGACGCGGCCAGCACAGTGAGCAGCGCGCTGTCCTGTCGGTCAAAAATCGTCACACCCTCAGGGCCGAGATGCGCGCGCATATAGTGTTCGCGGGGACCGTTGGCGGGGGCGGGTTTGGCGAGAGCGTGGGTTTCGCGCAGGGCAGGCTGTGCGCCGAGCCCCAGCATTTTGCGGATCACGGGGGCGAGAAACACATGCCCGCAGACCATCGCAGAGACAGGGTTGCCGGGGAGGCCGATCATTGTCGTCCGGCCGATGCGCCCGGCCATCAGCGGTTTGCCGGGGCGCATGGCGACTTTGTAAAAGGCGCGGTCCATGCCTTTGTCGGCGGCGACTTCACCCACCAGATCATGGTCACCGACGGACGCACCGCCGATTGTAACAATGAGGTCGGCATCCGCGGCCAGATCAAAGGCCAGTGCGAGCGACGCGCGGGTGTCGCGCGCAATCGGAAGCAAGCGCGGGTCAGCGCCAAGCTGGCGGATGAGCGCTGCGAGCCCGTAGCTGTTCGAGGCGATGATCTGATCGGGCCCCGGTGTCTCGCCCGGTTGGACGAGTTCATCGCCCGTTGCGATAATGGCGACCGATGGCCTGCGGGTGACAGACAAGGTCGCGATGTTCATCGACGCGAGCAGGGCGATATCGGACGGGGTGAGCACACGCGGCGCGCGGATGGCATCGCCCGCTTTGAAATCGGTACCGGCAGGCCGCACGAAGGGGGTGTCATTGGCGCTGTCATCCAGGGTGATTGTGTCGCCCGCGCGCGTGACGTTTTCCTGAATAATGACGTGATCGGTTCCTTCGGGTAAGGGCGCGCCGGTGAAGATACGCACAGCCTGCGCCGGACCAACCTGACCTTGCCATGCATGGCCGGCGGCAGCCTCGCCGATGACTTCATAGGTCTGGCCGGTTTTGATGGATGTGGCGTCCACTGCATAACCATCCATTGCGGAGGCGGTGAAAGGAGGCTGGTTGCGCGTGGCATGTACGTCTTTTGCAAGCACGCGGCCATGCGCCTTGATCAGCGGAACGTCTTCGGCGTCCAGCGGTGAGGTGAGCGCGAAGAGATGGGAAAGGGCCTCATCGACCGAAATCATG
Source organism: Yoonia rosea (assembly GCF_900156505.1). Classification (NCBI taxonomy): domain Bacteria; kingdom Pseudomonadati; phylum Pseudomonadota; class Alphaproteobacteria; order Rhodobacterales; family Paracoccaceae; genus Yoonia; species Yoonia rosea. The sequence continues at coordinate 497,147 of NZ_FTPR01000001.1, forward strand.
GGTTTTCGAACCGTCCCGATTTGCCGCCGTCCTTGAAGGTGAGCCGCACACCGCCGATTTCCATATCTTTTTGTACGGCTTTGACCATGTCGTAAACGGTCAGGGCTGCGATGTTGACGGCTGTGAGCGCCTCCATCTCGACACCGGTTTGACCGCCGGTTTTGACGGTAGCGGTAATCCGGATGCCGGGCAGAGTGGTGTCCGGGGTCAGATCAAGCGCGACCTTTGTAATCGGCAAAGGGTGGCAGAGCGGGATCAGATCGGCGGTTTTCTTGGCGCCCATGATCCCTGCGATCCGCGCGATGCCCAGCACATCACCTTTGTCGGCGCGGCCTTCGGTGATCAGAGCGAGCGTCGCGGGCGTCATCCTGATATAGCCTTCCGCAATCGCCGTGCGCGCGGTCACGGGTTTGTCCGAGACATCAACCATATGCGCTTTGCCGTCGGAATCGAAATGCGAAAGCCCCGACATCACAGGCGCCCTGTGGCGGGATTGGCAAGCAGGGTGCGGGTGGCTGTGGCCACGTGATCCTGCCGCATCAGGCTTTCACCGATCAGGAACGCACGCGCCCCGTAGCGGGCCATATCAGCCAGTTCCTCGGGTGTGTTCAGGCCGCTTTCACAGACGATCATGCGGTCTGCGGGCACCATTTTGGACAGGGTGCGGGTAGTATCAAGCGTGGTTTCAAAGGTTTTGAGGTTGCGGTTGTTGATCCCCATCAGCGGTGACTTCAGCAGCGTGGCCCGTTCCAGTTCTGCCGCGTCATGCACTTCGATCAGCACATCCATATCCCATGCAAAGGCGGCCTCTTCCAACTCTTGCGCCTGGGCGTCGCTGACGCTCGCCATGATGATCAGGATGCAGTCGGCGTGCAGGGCGCGGGCTTCGGCGACCTGATAGGTGTCATACATGAAATCCTTGCGCAGCGCGGGTAGATCGACAGCGCTACGGGCGGCGGTCAGATAGCTGTCGTCGCCCTGGAAAGAGGGGCCGTCGGTCAGAACGGACAGGCAGGTGGCGCCCCCTTCGGCATAAGCTTTGGCGAGCGCGGGCGGATCGAAATCGGCACGGATCAAGCCCTTGGATGGGCTGGCTTTCTTGATCTCGGCAATCAGCCCGTACCCTTCGCGCACCGCATCCGCCAGCGCATCAGCAAAACCGCGAGTGGGAGGGGCCGCCTTGGCGCGGGCTTCGACCTCTGCGAGAGGAACCGCTGCTTTGCGCGCGGCCACATCGGCGAGTTTGTAGGTTTTGATCTTTTCGAGAATATCGCTCATGGGTCCGCCCAGTTGATTGGCTCTTGGCCTTGTTCAATAAGCCACTGGTTCACCTTTGAAAATGGGCGCGACCCGAAAAACCCGCGATGTACGGAAAGAGGAGACGGGTGCGGTGCACGCAGAATCAGGTGATCGGGGCCAAGGTGCTTGGCATAGGCCTGTGCAGGTGCGCCCCACAGGATAAAGGCACGGGGACGGTCGTCGAGACGTTTCAGCGCTTGGGTGACCAGCGTTGACCAGCCCAGTCTGGCATGCGCTTTGGGTTGGCCCGGTGGCACGGTAAGGGCCGTGTTGAGCAGCAAAACACCCTGATCTGCCCAATCCTGAAGGCCAGTCTTCGTGCGCGCATGGCCTGTATCGCTCTGAATTTCTTTGAAAATATTGCCCAGACTGTCAAGGCGTCCGCCAAAGCCATCTGGAATAGAAAACGCCAGTCCATCGGCTTTGCCGGGGGTGTGATAGGGGTCCTGGCCGAGGATCACGACACGGGTCTCATCGGGTTGGGTGCGTTTGAGGGCTGCAAAGGTCAGCGTGGGGGGCGGCAGGAAATCCTCGTCAATCTGTGCTGCAATGTCCGGAAGGTCGTGGGCAAAAAACGGCAGATCGCCCCATGCGCCAAGATCCGTCAGATCAAACATCACGCCGCAGACGTAATCCGTGCGAGTGTTTCGAGCGCCTTTTTGGCCTTGCCGCTGTCGATGCTGTCGCGGGCGATTGCAACCCCTTCTTTGAGATCGCCTGCTTTGTCGGCCACGACCAAGGCGGCAGCGGCGTTTAAGAGCACGGCGTCCCGGTAAGCGCCTGTCGCGCCGTCCAGCAATGCGGACAGGGCGGCCGCATTTTCCGTGGGCGTGCCCCCGATAATATCGCGGAAACTATGGACCGGCAGGCCCGCATCCTCGGGGTGGATTTCGCGGGACCTGATCTTGCCGTCCTCAAGGGCCGCAACAGCCGTGGGGCCGCAGATCGTGATCTCGTCGGTGCCGTCGCTCCCGTGCACAAGCCACGCTTTTTCGGTGCCAAGCTGTTGCAGGGTTTCAGCCATCGGGAAGATCAGATCGGGGGCGAAAGCGCCGGTTAGCTGGCGCTTCACGCCTGCTGGATTAGTCAATGGTCCCAGTATGTTGAAGATCGTTTTTGACCCTAATTCGACGCGGATGGGTCCCACATGCTTCATGGCCGGATGGTGCATCGGGGCCATCATAAAACCAATGCCCGCTTCTGCGATTGCTTTCTCTACCACCTCAGGGCCAACCATGACATTTATGCCGAGCGCGCTCTGTACGTCTGCGGTGCCCGATTTCGATGACAGGTTGCGGTTGCCGTGTTTCGCCACTGGCACGCCGGCACCAGCCACCACAAACGCGGTCGCGGTCGAGATATTCAGCGTGTGTTTGCCATCACCACCCGTGCCAACGATATCCATGGCACCTTCGGGGGCTTTGACGGGGATGCAATGCGCGCGCATGACGGCGGCGGCAGCGGCGTATTCAGAGACAGATTCGCCGCGTGCGCGCAGCGCCATCAAAAACCCGCCAATTTGCGCAGGGGTTGCGGCCCCTTCAAACAGATAGCCGAAGGCCTCTTCCGCCTGCGACCGCGACAGCGGACCCTCGGAGGCTGCGAAAATCAGGGGCTTCATTGCGTCACTCATGCGGGCACCTTCGTGTTGGCGAGAAAGTTTTGGAGAAGCTGATGGCCGTGTTCGGAGCGGATGCTTTCGGGATGGAACTGCACGCCATGGATGGGCAGGTCGCGGTGTTGCAGGCCCATGATGGTGCCGTCTTCCAGCTCCGCCGTGATCTCAAGGCAATCGGGTAGGGTGGCGCGGTCGACCACCAGCGAATGATAGCGCGTGGCCTCAAACGGGCTTGGCAATCCGGCAAAGAGCCCTTTGCCGGTATGATGCATCGCACCCATTTTGCCGTGGACGATTTCATGGCACCGCACGACATTGCCGCCGAAGGCCTCGCCGATTGCCTGATGTCCAAGGCAGACACCCATCAGAGGCATCTTCACCTCAGCTGCGGCATGCACGAGCGCGAGACAAATCCCCGCTTGGGCCGGATCACAAGGGCCGGGCGACAGCATGATTGCTTCGGGGCGCATGGCCATCGCTTCTTGTACATCAAGCGCGTCATTGCGTTTGACCACGACATCTGCACCAAGCTCGCCAAGGTAGTGAACCAGGTTATAGGTAAAGCTGTCATAGTTATCGATCAGAAGCAGCATAGTAAAAACCCGCGCATGTAACAAAAAGGGCTACCGTTCCCCGGTAAGAGAACGGTATAAGCCCGCCATACATGGGCCGGGACGCAAGGGCACGTCAAGGTCGAAGAAAAAAGGTATGGGCAGATGAAGGGCTATGTAAAGGGCAGTCTCTGGGGGCTGATTTTGGGCGGCGTCGGACTGAGTGGCATCTCGCTTGCCAACAAGCAGCCGGATTTTGCAACTGGCCCTGCCGAACCGCAGCTGGCTTCGCCTGAATTGGTCCCTGCTGTAACCACTACGCAGCTCCCCGTGCCACTACCTAGCAGCCCTGAAGATGTGCCGAGTTTCGTAGATTCTGTCCCGCTGAGCGTTGCAACGCCAGAGAGCGAGACGCCGCCGGAAGTGTCGACGGAAACCGCCGAATTACCCGTGGTAGCGGCCGTGGAAGAGCCCGCGCCGCAAGCGACAACGACGGCCACAGTACCTTTTCTGGGAGAGGATGCCGTTGAGGCTCTGGACGTGGCACCGGCTGTGACTGCCGGACAGGATGACATACCAGTCGCCGTTGCGCCGCCTGTGATTGTTGTTGAGGATCAAGCGGAAGCGGTTGCTGCGGATGCTGAGACCACAGCGCCAGCGGCAGAGCCTGCGCCCGAACCGCAAGAGGCGGCACCGACAGCAGAGGACACCCCGCAAAGCGAAGTTGCCGCGGTTCCGCAGGACACGCCGATGGAAGTCACCGCGGCGGATGAACCTGTCAGCGAAGCAGCAGTTGAGGCCGTGCAGCCTCCTGTTGCCGCCGAGACGGTTGTGGCGACGCCGGAAGAAACACCTGTGCCCGCGCAAGAAAACACTGCCCCAGAGCAAGAAACAGCCGTGCCAGAGCAAGCGCCCGCTACTTCGGACCAGCCGGTCGTTGTCGCGCAAGCATTGCCGCAAGCGTCAGGCGGGGTGCGGATTAACCGCCCCGGTGCGGAGCCTGCTGAGGCCGAAGACGCAGCACCTGCGACCGCCGAGGCTGATGAATTTCCAGCTGATGCGCCCGCATTGATGCGCTTTGCAGCACCTTTTGAGAACGGCAACGGTCTGCCAAAGATCGCCGTTGTGCTCGTCGATACCGATGCGATGGCGGACGCGGCTCCTGCACTCACGACGCTGGGTTTTGCACCGACGGTTGCAATTAACGCGCTGGCCGACGGAGCAGGCGAGAAGATGGCGGCTTATCGCGCGGCGGGGCTTGAGGTGGCACTTCAGGCTGATCTGCCGTCGGGCGCGCGCCCTGCGGATGTGGAAGTGGCCTTCGAGGCCGCGTTCCAGCTTTTGCCCGAAGCCGCGATGCTGTTTTCATTGGGCGCGGGCGCGATTCAGGACCGGTCTGTCAACACGCAGGTGATGCAGATTTTGGCGGCTGACGGCCTTGGCTTTGTCACCGTCCAGCGTGGGCTGAGCGATGCGACACGCGCGGCGGAACAGGCCGGAGTTCCTGCCGTGACGATCCTGCGTGATCTTGATGGCGAGAACGAAGACAGCGGCGCAATTGCGCGCGCGCTGGATCAGTCCGCATTTCGTGCGCGCCAGACCGGTGATGTTGTGATCATGGGGCGGATGACGCCGGAAACACTCGCAGCGCTGCGCGATTGGGCGGGTCAGCTTGACCAGTCGACACTTGCGATTGTGCCGGTCTCGGCGATCCTGCTTTCACAGGGCGAATAAGCGCAAAAAGCCGTTAAGGCGCTAGTTGCCACTGCCGCGAAACATTGTGGCGTCGGCGGCGGCCTTGCGGATGGCGTTCGATTTATGCACGGTTTCCTGATATTCCGCCTCGGGGTCGCTGTCGTAGACCACACCGCCACCGGCCTGAATATATAGCTTTTCGTCCTGCAACACGGCGGTGCGCAGCGCGATACACATATCCATATCGCCGTTGGCGCTGAAGTATCCGCACCCGCCGCCGTAGACGCCGCGTTTTTCGGGTTCCAGCTCATCGATGATCTCCATCGCGCGGACCTTGGGCGCGCCCGAAACGGTGCCGGCAGGCATACCGGCAAAGAAGGCGCTGAGGGCGTCCTGATCATCGGCCAGCTCGCCCACCACGTTGGACACGATGTGCATGACGTGGCTGTAGCGCTCGACGATGAATTGCTCGGTCGGGCGGACGGTGCCAATTTTGCTGACCTTGCCGGTGTCATTGCGGCCCAGATCAAGCAGCATCAAATGTTCGGCCAGCTCTTTCTGGTCGGCCATGAGGTCGGCTTCGTTCGCGTTGTCTTCTTCGGGGGTCGCACCGCGCGGGCGGGTGCCTGCGATAGGGCGGATCGTGACCTCTTTGCCGAAGACACGGACAAGAATTTCAGGGCTGGCCCCGATCACCTGAAAGCCACCGAAATTAAAAAAGAACATGAAAGGCGACGGGTTTGTGCGCCGCAGTGACCGGTAAAGCGCGAAAGGTGGCTCCACAAAATCCTGCGTCCAGCGCTGGGACGGGACCACCTGAAAGATGTCACCGGCACGGATGTATTCTTTGGCCTTCTCAACAGCGGCGAGATAGGCCTCATGCGCGAAATTCGACACAGGCGGTGCGACCTGCGCCGGTTCGGCCAGATCACGTGCTTCGCTGGGCATCGGGCGCTCAAGGGCGCGCTGTGCGTCCATCACACGCTCTGCTGCTTGCGCATAGGCCGCGCGGGCGGACACGCCCGGCGTCACATAAGCGGGCGCCACAAGGATCACATCGCCTTTGACCCCGTCCAGCACCGCAACAACCGAAGGGCGCAGCATCATCGCATCCGGCAGGCCAAGGGGGTCGGGGTTCACATCGGGAAGATGCTCGACCAGACGGATCATGTCATAGCCCAAATACCCGAATAGCCCCGCAGATGCCGCAGGCAGGCCGTCAGGCAGATCAATGCGCGATTCGGCGATCAATGCCCGCAGGGCGGTCAGCGGGTCTTCGGCCATGTCTTCGAATGCATCGTCATCAAAGCGGGCAGAGCGGTTGACCCGCGATGTGGTGCCGCGACATTCCCAGACCAGATCGGGGTTCATGCCAACGATGGAATAGCGTCCGCGGACTTCGCCGCCCGTCACGCTTTCGAGCATGAAGGCGTCTTTGCCCGCGCCGGACAGTTTCAGCATCAAAGAGACAGGCGTGTCCAGATCGGCAGCGATCCGTGTGTAAACCACCTGACTGGCGCCCGCGTCATATTGTGCGGCGAAACTGTTGTAATCGGGCAAGAGTGCCATAGGGCCGCCTTAGAATTGCGCGTTGACCGCGTTGATGGTTTGCTGGTTCAGCGATGTCTCGGTGCGTTGCTGCACTGACGTTGCATAAGCGTCAAAGATATCCTGTGCGATCCCGGCACGCGCGTTTTCGGCCAGCGCATCGCGCTGTGCGATGACTGACGGATCAGTCAGGTCAGGGGCTGCGATATTGTCCAGACGGACGATCAGGGCGCGATCAAAGGCGTCCACGACGCGAACCTCGCCAATCGACATGTCGAACAGCACATCATTGAAGTTAGGCGGTGTGCCCTCCACAAAGCTCCGGCGTGTCAGACCTTGCTCGATCACAGGGTCAAGGCCCAGCGTGTCAAAGCCTGTCAGGGGCAGGATATCAGCGGCAATCTCCTCGGCTCTTGCAAGGATTGCCTCCTGGCGGGCCTGGGCCTCCCACGCTTGCGCGACCGCTTCGCGTACATCCTCAAGCGGTTGCAGTGTCGGCGGGGTGATGCCGTCTAGTGTCAGCGCGAAAATACCGCCATCCGCAAGGTCGATGATTTCGGGGAAAGCACCTTCCTGCACGGTGGCCGCAGCATCGCGGAAGGCGTCATAGGCGGCAATCCCGTCAATCGTGTCCGGTGTCCAGTTCACGGAGCCAAGTTCCATTTCCGTGCGTTCGGCCAGATCGGCCATGGACGCGCCGCCCGCCAACAGGTCGATGATCGCATCGGTGCGGTCGTTGATATAGTCACGTGCGGCATCTGCGGCCAATTCCTCGCGCAGATCCGGTGTCGCCTCTTCCAATGTCGTCACTTGCTCGGACAGGACGGCATTCATGCGGAACAGCGCAGGGCCGAGGCGCGAGTTGAACGGCCCCACGACCTCACCGGTATCGGCGGCAAAGACGGCGTCACCTGCGGCGCGCAGATCTTCCTTGCTCACATCGCCAAGGTCGACGTCTGTGAGCGACAGGCCACGCTCTGCGACCAGTTCCTCAAAGGTGGCTTCGCCTGCGTTGAGCCGTGCCATTGCTTCCTCGGCACGGTCGGCATCCAGATAGACCAGACGCTCGACCAGACGGCGCTCGGGCTGGACGAATTCGGCAATCCGTTCATTGTACAGACGCTCCACCGCTTCATCTGGAACGACCATCTCGTCCAGAATCATCGTGGGCGTCAGCCACGCGTAGGTAATGTTGCGGGCCTCGGGCAGGGTGAATTCGGCGGGGTTTGCGTCATAGTATTCCTGCTGTGCGGCTTCCGTCGCACCCGGCACTGGCGCGGTCAGGTCTTCGGCGTCCACGACGGCCCAAGTGATATCACGGCTTTCGCTGATATATTGCACCATGGCATCTGCATAGGCCTGCGGTGCAGGCACGCCGCTGACGACAGCGCCTTGCAGCAGGGTGCGTGCGGTTTCTTCGCGGATGCCGGCTTCGAATTCGGCTGCGGACTGGCCGGATTGCTGAAGTGCAAGGCGATAGGTCTCGCGGTTAAAGCCACCGGAACCCTGAAAAGACGGGATCGCCCGCAGGCGTTCAAACACGCGTTCGTCGCCAACCGAAATACCCAGCTGGTCTGCTTCATTATCAAGGGTACGCAGCAAAACAACCTGACTAAGCGCAAGCTGGTCGATGCCAAAGGCCTGCGCCTGCTGGAAGGTAATCTGCTGGCCAAACTGGGCCGATACCGCGCGAATTTGATCGTTCAGGGCGCGCTGGTAAGAGGCAACACTCACCTCTTTCTCACCCACTGTCCCGATGTTGCGGATGTTCCCGCTCAGGCCGCCCGAGCCAAAGCCTGCAAGGCCCACAAGAATGACGCCGACAATGATCCATGCGCCATAACGAGGTTTGTCTTTTTTAGCCATTTGTTGCCGCTCCACCCGCTGGTTTGCGTCTGAATAAGGGGCCGGACGCGGGGGTGCAAGGGCTAGAGTTCCAGCAGTGACAGCCTGTTGAACAGGGTTTCCACACCGGCGCGGTCGATGTTGGCAAAAGCGATCCGCAACTGGCTGTCGCCGCCCGCGATATCATCGGGCATGAACATGGTGCCTGGCAGCAAAAGAATGCCTGCCTCTTTCACCAAAAGAGGTGCCAGATCAGCGGAGGACATGGCGAAAGGATGCCGCACATAGGCAAAATATGCGCCACAGCCGAGCAATTCCCAGCCTTTGTCCGCCAGCAGAGGGAAATTCCCTTCAATGGCCGCGCGCCGGTCGAGGATTTCGAGGCGCTCGTCGGCCAGCCATGTGCCGAGGTTCTGCATCCCCCACAAAGCGGCACGTTGGCCCAGTTGGTTGGGGCAGATCGTGACGGTATCAAGAAATTTTTCGATTTCGGCCAAGCGGGCGGGGCTGGCAACAACGGCACCAACACGGTGGCCGGTCAACCGGTAAGCCTTTGAAAAGGAGTAAAGCTGGATCAGCGTATCATCCCAAGCGGGATCCGCGAACAAATCATGTGGCGCACCCGTGCGGCTATCGAAATCGCGGTAGGTTTCATCGACAATCAGGGCGATGCCATGTGCACGCGCCAGATCGCGGAAGGCATGCAGGACAGCGGCGGGGTATTCCACACCGCAAGGGTTGTTGGGGCTGACCAAGGCAATGGCGCGGGTTTTGGTGGTGATCAGTTTCGCGGCATCGGCTGCTTGGGGAATCATCCCCGCGCCTGCGGGCAATGGCACGGTCGTGACGCCCGACATATCGAGCCACATACGGTGGTTGAAGTAGTAGGGGACGGGGACGATGACCTCATCGCCCTCGGTGCAGAGTGTCGCGATGGTTGCGGCAAAAGCCTGATTGCAGCCTGACGTGATCGCGACCTGATCGGGGGTCACTGTGCCGCCATAACCGGTGCTCCACTGTGCGGCGACTTCTGCGCGCAGTGCAGGCAGGCCGAGGACAGGCCCGTAAAGATGCGCATCGGCGTCGTTCAGCACGATGTCCGCCATCGCTTCGCGCAAAGGCGCTGGGGGCGGATCGACAGGGGCCGCTTGGCTGACGTTTAAAAGCGGGCGGTCCGCAGGATGCGTGACATCCGACAACCAGCGCCGTGCCTCCATGACAGGAGGCGGAAAGGTGTTTGCTGTGCGGCTGTCAGGCATGGTTCACCAAAACTGGGCGGTGGCACGCGGTCGAGATGGCGGAGCCTCCGGCGGGGATATTTTCAGGCCGATAATAACACGGGATCAGTCTTTGCCGCGATAGGGTTCAACATATTGCAGCGCCATGTCCCATGGAAAGAAGATCCATGTGTCCTGGCTGACTTCGGTGATGAATGTGTCAACCTGCGGACGGCCCTTTGGTTTGGCATAGACCGTGGCGAAATGTGCTTTGGGGTACATTTTGCGCACCAGTTCAAGTGTCTTGCCGCTATCCACCAGATCATCAATGATCAGAATACCGGTGCCATCACCCATCAGTTCCGCATCGGGGGCTTTCAGTACGCTGGCCTCGGATTGATCCTGATGGTCATAGCTTTTCACACTGATGGTATCGACAGTGCGGATATCCAATTCGCGGGCCGCAATCATCGCGGGGGCCATGCCGCCGCGCGTGATGGCAACAACGGCGCGCCATGCGCCATCGTCGGGACCTTTGCCGTCAAGGCGCCATGCCAAGGCACGACTGTCACGGTGGATCTGGTCCCAACTGATGTGGAACCCTTTTTCATGCGGCAAGCGGTCGGTCATAGCGCGCGCTCCTATTCTTTGGTAATATCGGGGGCGTCAACGGCCTTCATGCCGACGACATGATACCCCGCATCAACATGCAGTACTTCGCCCGTCACAGCGCTGCCCAAATCTGACAAAAGATAAAGCGCGGAATTGCCCACTTCCTCTTGTGTGACGGTGCGGCGCAGGGGCGAGTTATACTCGTTCCACTTCATGATCAGACGGAAATCACCGATCCCGGACGCTGCGAGCGTTTTGATCGTTCCCGCACTGATTGCGTTCACGCGAATCTTATCCTTACCCAGATCTTCGGCCAGATAGCGGACCGAAGCCTCAAGTGCGGCTTTGGCCACGCCCATAACGTTGTAATGTGGCATCACTTTTTCTGCGCCATAATAGGTCAGCGTCAGGCAGGACCCGCCATCTGTCATCATCTTTTCTGCGCGCTGTACGACCGCAGTGAAGGAGTAAACGGAGATATCCATGGATGTCAGAAAGTTTCCGCGGGTCGTATCGACATAGCGACCACGCAACTCGTTTTTATCCGAGAAACCAATAGCGTGTACGATGAAGTCCAACTTGCCCCAGCGCTCTTCCAAGGCTTCAAAAAGCGCGTCGATCGAGCCTTCATCACCCACGTCACAAGGCAGGACGATGTCAGAACCAACCGAAGCCGCCAGCGGGTCGACACGCTTTTTCAGCGCCTCGCCCTGATAAGAAAACGCAAGTTCCGCGCCGGCATCCGCACAGGCTTTGGCAATGCCCCAGGCAATTGATTTGTCGTTGGCGAGGCCCATGATCAGGCCACGTTTGCCTTTCATCAGTTCCGATGTCATTGCGCGAATTCCTTTGTTGTTTGCCTCTGGCTTCTTTCCCGTTTAGGCGATTGCGTGCGGGCCAGCAAGTATCTGAACAATGATGCAAAATGCTTGCCACTGTGTCTATTTACCCATAGCCTGCACGTGGGGGTTTTGTTTGGGGATCAGCGATGTCTGACCGTGACGGCATTTTTGCGGGAGCAAACCCGTTTGTTATTGCGCAGGAATGGCTTGACGCTGCTGCTGAATCGGAACCCAGTGACCCGAACGCGATTGCACTCTCTTCAGTCGATCAAAACGGCATGCCGAACGTGCGCATGGTGCTTTTGAAAGACATCGAAGTAGACGCGTTCGTATTTTACACTAATTATGAAAGTCAGAAAGCGCAGGAAATCGCGCAATCTGGCAAGGCCGCGTTCGTTTTGCATTGGAAATCACTCGCAAGGCAGATACGGGTGCGGGGGCTTGTCTCGAAAGAGGATGGCCCAATAGCGGATGCCTATTACAAATCGCGCTCCTTAAAGAGTCGAGTTGGAGCATGGGCATCACAACAGTCTCGCCCTTTGGCGTCGCGTGCGGCGTTGATGGCCGAGGTTGCAAAAGTAACGATACAAAAAGGTGCGGACCCGGAACGGCCACCTTTTTGGGGCGGTTTCCGGATTGTGCCTCTGGAAATCGAGTTTTGGTCTGATGGCGCATTTCGTTTGCACGACCGGTTTCGGTGGTCGCGCAGTGAAGTTGACCAAGATTGGGAGATTACCCGACTGTCACCGTAGTGTCTTGGAAGAAGGCTTATGGGCTAGTCTGGTGGTCTTGATGTCTCGGTTGGGGCGATAGACAAATACGGATAGCGGCAAGGCAATTGCCGCTGTTCTAAAGGAAAACATTATGGAAATGCAGGATACCGGTACGCCACGTAAGGTACTGGGCCAGGTGAAATGGTTCGATCCCACCAAGGGCTTTGGGTTTGTTATCTCTGAAGAGGGTGGACCTGATATTTTGCTGCATGCGAATGTGTTGCGAAATTTCGGTCAGGGGTCTGTTGTAGACGGCTCTGAAATTACAATCATGGTGCAGGATACCCAGCGGGGATTGCAGGCAACGGAAGTGCTTTCAATTACTCCGCCAGCGAGTGAAGAAGCTTTGCCGCTACGGGATATGGTCGAGTTTACGGCGGAAGATATCGCCAACCGACCGATCGAACCGGCGCGGGTCAAGTGGTTTGACAAGGGCAAGGGTTTTGGTTTCGCAAATGTGTTTGGCAAGAACGAGGATGTTTTTGTGCATGTCGAAGTGTTACGGCGCTCCGGTCTGTCCGACCTGCAATCAGGTGAGGCAGTTGGTTTGCGTATGGTAGATGGCGAACGTGGCCGCATGGCTATCCAGGTGATCGGCTGGGAGGCTGTAGCCAAGTGAAGCTCGCCAGTTTTGTGGGGGTGTTCATGGTGGCGGCAGCGCCGCTGTGGGCGACATGTGCTGACGACCGCATCACGATCAAGGGCGATTTTGGTCAGGCGACGTTTACCATCGACGTGGCCGATGACGCGCGCGAACGCGCGCAGGGGCTCATGTTCGTGGAACAGATGCCTTTGCTCTCGGGGATGCTCTTTGTCTACGAGCGGCCCCAAACCGTAAGCTTCTGGATGAAGAACACGCTGATTCCTCTTGATATGCTGTTTGCAAGCCCGAGAGGTGAAATCCTGCATATCCATGAAAATGCGATTCCCGGAGACACGACGTCGATCACGGGGGGCGACGGTGTGCAGATGGTTTTAGAGATCAATGGCGGCCTTTCAACGCGTCTGGGCATCGCTGTGGGGGACGTGATGCAACACCCCAGCTTTGGGAATGACGCTATTTTGCCTTGTGTGCAAAACGGCGGCAATTAGGGCTTTTCAAATCAGTTTCGGGGGGCTAAAGACACGCCATGGTTCGGGGCGTAGCGCAGCCTGGTAGCGCATCTGTTTTGGGAACAGAGGGTCGGGAGTTCGAATCTCTCCGCCCCGACCACTTTTCAGGAAATAGTCAAACGTTTGTGAAACCGCGGTGCGGCAAGGCGCTTGTTGTTCGGCATCCCTGATCGGGAATCACGGGCGAGGGCTTTAATTGGTGCCTTGCGTCGCCGTGTTACCGTAGCGCCGGTACTTTTTTCCAAGGATATACGGGACCACCGCAAAAGCGCGTGTCACGTCTGACAATCCCATTCCGATCGTTTGTTGTGCGGCGGTGCGCGCATATGGAAGCTTTGCAATGCCTGACCCCAAACGCAGGAAACCTGAGACCAGATTTTTGACTGTACGTCGTGTGAGCATAAGCGCGAGTGGCGCTGGCTTGTCCATCAGCCTATCGCGTCTGTGAAGTGCCGCAATGTAATAGGCATTCATCTGTGTGCAGAGCGTGCGATTCAGGTGATAACGAAGTGTGCCGCGGTGTCCGTTTTGCGCTTCAGTTACGAGCGCCGATGGCCAGCCACCCGTTGCGTAGCCATGTTGTCGTTTTGCCCTCAGGAAGAATTCAGCGTCCTCGCCGCCGATATGGTTGAAGGCGGGGTGATAGCGCAAAGCCAGCCCCTTAGATTGCGAAAAAACGCGCTGCGAAACGGCATAGTTCGTTGTTGCAAGCACCCTTGGCTCTTTGCCAACTTCAGGATTTGAAAACGGGCGTCGCGAGAGATAGGGGCTCGCACCCGCGTGAAACTTCAGTTTTACAGAGCCGATCAGGATGTCAGTGCGTGCAGCGTTCAGTCCCCTGATCCACTCAGACAACCAGTCCGGTTCAGCGATCACATCATCATCAACCCCGATCAGCCAATCGACGCCGGATTCTTCGGCCAAGTCAAAAAGCCGGTTGCGGGCATGAACAAGGCCTGTGTGCGGTTCATGCACGACCTTGACACTGTAAGGGGTGCTGTTCCGCACGCAATCGAGCGGGACCGAAGGTATTGGATTGTTGTCGACGATGAGAATGACAATGTCGGCATCAATCTGGCCTGTCTGGGCGCCGATTGATTCAAGCAGCTCAATCAAGGGTTCATTGCGCTTGAAAGTGCAAATCCCGATCGAAAGAAAGGGCCGCGAAGAAAACCGCGCGGCCCTGTCAGTGTACTTGGTTACGTTCGCACTCAATGTGCGCAAGATTAGAGCGGTTGTTGGTAGGGGTCGCGACCGTCGTCGTCGTCATCATCGTCGTTTGATGCAACGGCGACACCGATGAGCACAGCGATGATTGCGGCAGGGATGACCCAGCTCGGCACGCTTGATCCGGCTGCGGCAGGTTCGGCCATCGGAGCAGTTTCGGTAATCGCATCGGCGAGGCCGCCCGCGTAGGCAGATACACCAGCTACAAGCAGCGCACCCAGAATGATCCAGAATTTGTTCATTTGTCGTCTCCCAATCAAAGTGTTGTTCGCGGCGCAGCGCCAAGAGCAAATACCCGCGATTAACTCTGCAAAACTATAGGCGTGCTGTTCAGTCAATGGGTTTCGCTGGCTGTTCGCACAAGATGTTGCCTTCTGTGTTGCGAAGAGCACGTTTTGAAGTTGAGGAATTGATGCGCAATCCGCTGGCCTGCCAGCGCGTTGGATCGTGCTCTTGGCTGAACAACCCGCGCAGCGTGGCCAACGTGCAACGCAGGGTCTGGTGCCGCCGCTGCTGGGTCGATTCTTTCCATTCCCATCCGGAGACAGTTGACACTTTGCTTGAAGCGGAATGGCTAAGGTTGCGAAGTAAAACAGTTTCTGCTGACGCGGCTTTCGGCAGACATCTGTGGACAAGTTTGTGAGTGAATCACTCACCCAAAAGGGCGGGCATGTGAGGACGGGCAGGTCAACTGAATTAATCCACATTTTGTGTTAAAAAGCCGTTGACCCACGAGGGCTAGATGCGTCAGGTTGTGCAGGCCGACGAGCACGACACAAGATGTGGTAGCGGCGCGGGGACAGATCAACAGGCGGGTGCATACATTGAGCGCCCAATGACGGGCTCTTGGACATGTATCAAGAGCAGTACACCGTCGATACGTGACATCTCCTTTATTCGGCCGCAGCCGCGGTCATGTTGAGACTTTAGCCGCAACGTCGGCGCATACTAGATGGGGCAGACCAATGAAAATTGACCGTAATTTCACGAAAGCAAAAACAGGCGCCTACGGCGAGCTGGCGTTCAAAACGACGACGTCAGAGATCCGCAATCCTGATGGGACGGTTGTTTTCAAGCTCGACAATTGTGAAATTCCGGCTGGCTGGAGCCAGGTTGCGTCTGACGTGATTGCGCAGAAGTATTTCCGCAAGGCGGGTGTGCCCTCGGAAGTGAAGCGCGTGAAGGAAAAGGGCGTGCCAGAGTTCCTGTGGCGCTCGGTGCCCGCCAAAGACGCGACATTTGGAGGTGAGACATCTGCCAAGCAGGTGTTCGACCGTTTGGCCGGTGCATGGACATATTGGGGCTGGAAGGGCGGCTATTTCACCTCCGAGGAGGATGCGCGCGCCTATTTCGACGAAATGCGCTACATGCTGGCGACCCAACGCGCCGCACCAAACAGCCCGCAGTGGTTTAACACAGGTCTGCACTGGGCTTACGGTATCGATGGTCCCGCACAAGGCCACTACTATGTCGACTATCAGACAGGCGAGCTGACAAAATCGGCTTCCAGCTATGAGCACCCGCAGCCGCACGCCTGCTTTATCCAGTCTGTTGACGATGATCTGGTGAACGAAGGCGGGATCATGGACCTGTGGGTCCGTGAAGCACGTTTGTTCAAATACGGCTCTGGCACAGGCACAAACTTTTCGTCGCTGCGTGGCGAGGGTGAGCCTTTGTCCGGTGGTGGTAAATCATCCGGCCTGATGGGCTTCCTCAAAATCGGTGACCGCGCTGCCGGTGCGATCAAATCGGGCGGCACAACACGTCGTGCTGCCAAAATGGTCATCGTCGATGCGGACCACCCCGATATTCAGGAATTCATCAACTGGAAGGTGATCGAAGAGCAGAAAGTGGCATCCATTGTCGCCGGCTCAAAAATGCACGCCCGTTACCTGAACGCGATCTTTGCGGCGATCAAATCTTGGGACGGCACAGAAGTCGCGGCCTATGACCCCAAGACAAACGAGACACTGGCTGCGGCCGTCAAAGACGCCAAGCGCTCTGCGATCCCCGAGACCTACATCAAGCGCGTGCTGGATTACGCCAAGCAGGGCTACACCAGCATCGAATTCCCGACCTATGACACCGATTGGGATTCGGAAGCTTATTCTTCGGTCTCTGGCCAGAACTCCAACAACTCGATCCGCGTCACGGATGCTTTCCTCAAGGCTGTCGAAGAAGATGCCGACTGGAAACTGATCAACCGCCGCAACGGTGAGGTCGCCAAGATCATCAAAGCCCGCGAACTGTGGGAACAGGTGGGCCATGCGGCGTGGGCCTGTGCTGACCCGGGTATCCAGTACCACGACACGGTCAACGCATGGCACACATGCCCCGAAGACGGTGAAATTCGCGGCTCAAACCCTTGTTCCGAATACATGTTCCTTGATGATACGGCTTGTAACCTCGCATCGATGAACCTGCTGACATTCTATTCGGACGGTCAATTCCAGGCCGAAGACTATATGCACGCCACACGTCTGTGGACCGTGACACTGGAAATCAGCGTGATGATGGCGCAATTCCCGTCCAAGGAAATCGCGCAGCGGTCCTATGACTTCCGCACATTGGGTCTGGGCTATGCCAATATCGGCGGTCTTTTGATGAATATGGGCTTTGGCTATGACAGCGATGAAGGCCGTGCGATGGGCGCTGCCCTGACCGCGATCCTGACCGGTGTGTCCTATGCGACATCGGCCGAAATGGCCGGTGAGTTGGGTGCCTTCCCGGGCTATGCCAAGAACAGCAAGCACATGCTGCGTGTCATCAAGAACCACCGTCAGGCGGCCTTGGGCAAGTCCGATGGCTATGATGCTCTGGACGTCAAACCTGTGCCGCTCGACCATGCCAATTGCCCCGATCAGCGTTTGATCGAACTGGCTGTTGGCAGCTGGGACGAGGCGCTGAAGTTGGGCAAAAAGCACGGCTACCGCAACGCGCAAGTGTCCGTTATCGCGCCAACAGGCACGATCGGACTGGTCATGGACTGCGACACCACCGGGATCGAGCCTGACTTTGCGCTGGTGAAGTTCAAGAAACTGGCCGGTGGTGGCTACTTCAAGATTATCAACCAGTCGGTGCCAGCGGCCCTTGAAAAACTGGGCTATGGCTCGGCGCAGATCGAGGAGATCATTGCCTATGCTGTCGGTCACGGTTCGATCGGGCAGGCGCCTGCGATCAACCACACCTCACTGATCGGACACGGCTTTGGTCAGGCGGAACTGGACAAGATCGAAGGCGCGCTAGCGTCGGCATTTGACATTCGTTTTGTCTTTAACCAGTGGACACTGGGCGAAGAGTTCTGCACCAAAACTCTCGGCATCCCTGCCGAAAAGCTGAACGATCCGACATTCGATCTGCTGCGCCACCTCGGCTATTCCAAGCAGGACATCGAGGCCGCCAACGATCACGTCTGCGGAACCATGACGCTGGAGGGCGCGCCATTCCTGAAGGAAGAGCACTACAGCGTGTTCGACTGCGCCAACCCATGCGGCAAAAAAGGCAAGCGTTATCTGAGCGTTGACAGCCACATTTACATGATGGCTGCGGCCCAGTCGTTCATCTCGGGTGCGATTTCCAAGACGATCAACATGCCAAACGACGCGACAATCGAGGACTGCCAAAAGGCCTATGAATTGTCGTGGTCATTGGGTGTGAAGGCCAATGCGCTTTACCGTGACGGCTCGAAGCTGTCCCAGCCTCTCGCGGCGGCCCTTGTCGAGGATGATGAGGACGCGCAAGAGGTGCTGGAAAGCGGCAACCACCACGAGAAAGCCGCCGTTCTGGCCGAAAAGATCGTTGAAAAGATCATCGTCCAAGAGGTGCGCAACCGTGAGCGCGAAAAGATGCCACAGCGCCGCAAGGGCTACACCCAGAAGGCCATCGTTGGCGGGCACAAGGTTTACCTGCGCACCGGCGAATATGAAGATGGCCAGCTTGGTGAAATCTTCATCGACATGCACAAAGAAGGTGCCGGTTTCCGCGCGATGATGAACAACTTTGCCATCGCCGTGTCGGTTGGTCTTCAGTACGGTGTGCCGCTTGAGGAATTCGTGGATGCCTTCACATTCACCAAATTCGAGCCCGCAGGCATGGTGCAGGGTAACGACAGCATCAAGAATGCGACCTCGATCCTTGACTATATCTTCCGCGAACTGGCTGTGTCCTACCTCGACCGCACCGATCTGGCGCACGTCAAGCCAGAGGGCGCATCGTTTGACGACATCGGCCGTGGCGAGGAAGAGGGCGTGTCCAACGTGAAAACACCAACCGAAAACGCGGCTTCACGCTCGCTCGAGGTGCTCAAGCAGATCTCGTCCACAGGTTACTTGCGCAAGCGGATGCCGCAGGATCTGGTCGCCTTGCAGGGCGGCGTGCGTCTGGCGCCGGTGGACAGCAGCATTGACCCTGTCGCGACGCTGCAAACCATCGTCAGCGAAAGCGTGACGTCCACAACCGCCACAGCAACAATCTCGGCCCGCGACAAGGCCAAGATGCAGGGCTATGAGGGCGATCCGTGCGGCGAGTGCGGCAACTACACGCTGGTGCGCAACGGCACCTGCATGAAGTGCAACACCTGCGGCGGGACAAGCGGCTGTAGCTAAGGGATAACGAGCTTCGGAGCGGGTGCGCTCGCTCCGGCGCGGATTGGGCCGCAGGCAAACAAACCGAGCGGTATAATGAGTGAGCCTGATCAGCGAAACTATGGGGGAGCATCCGCTCCCCCTTTTTTATTTCGGAGACTAGCTGTCAGAAGCCGTAATTTTGTCGGAATTTCAAAATTCGGCGGAATTCGGTGTCAAGAAATAAGCTGGTTGCAGAGGCCAAACTTTAGGAAATATCCCTTTCCGCCAATGAATTGGTGGGAAGGGTATCAGTAAAAATAGGATCCGGGGCGGGTGCGCTCGCCCTCGGCGCGGTTCGGGCCGCAGGCAAAAAACTTCGAGCGGTATAATTCGAGCCCGAACAGCAAAACTCATGGGGTCCCTTCGGGGGCCCCTTTTTTATGCGCCCCGTCCAAGCAGAAGGTTGTGATTTTGGCGTCTGCCCTTGTGGCGCGCTTTTTTGTCTGCAACATCCAAGACCATGAGATTGAAGAACACGGTTCTGCTCCAACCTGACGAGACTACAGCGTCATTTGTGTCGCGTTTGGCCTTTGCTAACGGGGTCCCAACGATCACGGATTTCTTGATGGATGCTGAGTTGACCATGGCTGGGTTCCTGAAGGGGGACCCAAAGGTCTTTGCCAAGGTTTCTGATCTTTCCGGAGTCGCAGTTAGCGACCTGATGAGACAGGCATGCGTACCCCATGGATCGTCTCGTTTCGAACTGCTTGGGCATGACTTGGGAAAACAACATCTCTTACGTGGGGAGAGTCGTATTTGCCCGGCGTGCATTCGGGCCGATACCGGCATGCAGGTTACGCCTGAAGCAATAGCAAAAGCTTTTGGTCGCACACTTTGGGTGATGGCTTCAGCGCGGGTCTGTCCGGTTCACGGGCTTGCGTTGGTTGCGCCGCCGGAAGAAGGTGCGAAACATGAGTTCCTTGATGCCTGGCTGCCGTGGATGTTTGAGGTCATGGAAGGTGAGCTGGATCTGGACATTGCTGCGGGTGGTCTACTTGAAGACCACCTTGTGCGCAGGCTTCGGGGCGAGCACCCTGCAGGATGGGCCAGCAGCTTCCCGCTCGGCGCTTTGGGCGCAATTTGTGAGATGTTGGGGGTGTCGCGGGTTCATGGAAAGACAGCCACTCTGGGGCGGCTCTCGCAGGCTGAATTGGCTATCGCGACAGCTGCTGGTTTTGAACTCCTGAACGATGGCCCAACAGAAGTCCTCGCCTACTTTGAGGGCCTCAGAGTGGACCCAGGCAAGCCGCAGGACCGGCCACAAGCACGTTATGGCCGGATCTACGACTGGTTGAAACGCGGGGCAGGGAGCGGCCCGGAGTTCGAGCCGCTTCGGGGCCTGCTGCGGCAGCATATCTTGGAAAGCTGGCCGTTGGGTGCCGGTGATTATGCGCTGGACTATGTGTTGCCGGCCCGTCGGTTGCATTCCATCAGAACGGCGGCAAAGACCCATGACTTGCATCCGAAACGATTGCGCCGAATCTTGGTCGACGCAGGCATCATACCTGAAAGTGATCGGGCAGATTTTGAGGTCACCTTTGACGCAGGTGAGGCGGGAGACCTTCTCGAACAGGCAAGTGGGTCAGTTGCGTTCTCTGCCGCACAAAAGAGATTGGGTCTGACCCGTGGGCAAATGGAAACGCTGATCAAAGCTGAAATCCTGATCCCGGGTGAGGGAGGCGATCTGGCCCGCCCCAGGTTTACAGAGGCAACCATAATGACGTGGCTGAAGCTGTTTGGGTCATTCCCAGAATCTCAGAAGTGGGAGACGTTGACGGGTATCGCCGATGCGGTTCGAAAACATGGGGTCGCTACCGATCAGATTTTGAAACTCATTCTGGACGACCGCATAAAGAAGGTTTTCCGGTTAAAAGGGCAGAACACCTTTTCCACCATTCTGATCGATAAACATGAAGTTGTTGAGCAGCTTACAAACGGCGACGACAACTAGAAGATGCCATAGTTCGACGTCACCATGGGCGGGAAGTGTGAATTCGCCGCTACGCAGCAAGATTTTGAGATGCCGCCAAAGCGGACCTCCAAGACCGAGCAGCCTGATCGGTCCTGTTTCGGGATGTTTCTTCAGGAAAACGGAAGTTCGCTACGTTCCAGAGAATATCCGTTAAGCGTAAGGCCTTGATTGTAATTTTGTGCTCCGTTCGACCAAACTGATTAGAGCTGACCGCCAACGGCAACTCACCCAATGTTCGCTACCGTTCCATTTTGACCCGCAACCTTCGTGCACGGTCCTGAAACGCGGGCTCGCCGCCTTCGAGAATCTCGCAAACCTCGGAACGGATTTTGGGGTCGTCCAAGCCTGCTCCATTATATGTGATGGGCGGCAACCCACCCAAAGCATGCGGACCTGCTTCAGCAATGATGACCTGATCTGCGTCGGTGTTGACCACAAGATTAGCGTTGTGGGTGACCATGATTACCTGGCGGCGCTTCTTCGCTTTGATGAAGAGAGGCACCAATTCATCATTTACAGACTTTGGATCAAGGTTCTCTTCGGGTTGGTCGATGATGAGTGGTCGGTCATCCTGGTCATCAAGAGCCAGATACAAAAGCAAAAGCACGATGCCTCGTGTGCCTGGCGACAGCTTGCGAATATCGACGCCGTCATAGCCAATTTCATAGCGAACAGTGATGTGATCTGTGGCGAACAGCCAATGGGCAAACTGGTTCATCCAGTTACGCAATTCTGCCTTCTCGGTCTTTTCAAAGGGGGCGTGGGAAAGAAGTTCCGCTGCATGAGCGCCCATGAACGCTTCCATCGCCGCGCGCACATCGGCAGCGGCCCCAATTTTCCATGCTGGCGCCAGCTGCTCGGCTGCAAGGGCTGTGAGGGACCCGACGCCTTTCGTGGCACCCTTGCGGCGTTTGTCGAAGAGATTCTCCTCGCCGAAACGACCCCATTTTTCGACGTCTACGACGCGCGTTGCCGAGAATTGCAGTTTGCTGAGCGTGCCCGATGTGGCTTCAAGCCGTTTCAACAAGGGCTGGTAAAGCTCCTGTAGTGCGGTTTGTTCATTGATGATCGCTTGGAAAATCCGCTCGTAGCAATCGATGCGCTGGCGCTGCAGGTCTTTCCGGCGCACCTCAGCCCCTTCGGCGGAGGTCAGTGTCGCTTTCAGCTTTTCGAGGGCAGCAGTTTCCCGAGTAATGGTCGTGGTGGCGGCCTGCAATTGCTTGCGCACATGTTCATCGGCTGTGATGAACGTCGATAAACGAGAGATCTCGGCCGTGAGCCTATTGAGAGTCACGGCTGAGATGTCTTGATCCCGTGCGATCAAAGGGGTGTTTTGGTCCTGGGCGACGACGGCATCGCCTGTCAGACGTTGAATTTCGCGATCTGTATCTGCAATCACTGTGTGCAGAGTGGCATCCACATCGCCGTTGTAGACTAAGAGGAAATGGTCCCACTGGGTGTCAGACATTTTGCCTTTGAGGTGCTTTTCTTTGGTCTGTCGCAGCATCTCAGGCGCGGTCGAGGCGCGAACACTTGCCACTTCGTCCTGAAGGTCAACGTAAGCGCGCCGTTTTTCGGACATCGCATTGATGGTCCGCCGCAGATCGGCCTCGGCTGTCACCAGCGCGTTATGTCGCGCAATGAACTCGGGCTTCCCGGTGAGTTTGAGTTTGTCTTTGTCGGCGGTTTGATCTGCGATTAACTTCGTTTTTTGCGCCACTAGCTGCTTCAGGCCGGCGACTTTCGCTTCGTTTTCCAACTCTGTGGCGATGTGATCGGACAGGTCGGCAATCGCAGTTTCCTCTCGATCCCGGGATTGCCGGAAGCGATGCGTGTTCTGGTCTCGAAGCTCGCTGAAGTTGGTCGCGCCCTCGGTGTTGTTTGGATCATGCGCCTGATAAACAACGCGCTCGATCTCATGGACCAGACCATCGGAGATACCGGTGGACGAACAAAGATCCTCGACAAATTGTTGGGAGAGATAGCGCGCGCGGGGATAGGCGGACAGCTGTCCTGCGTCAGAGCCATCAAGAGCGCGATCGACACGTTCGCCGCTGCCCCAAGTGAGGGTCGCGCGGGACGATCCGATCAAAGGCTTGGCACGTGCAAGAAACGACGGAGTTTGTAGGTTTTCTTCGCCACCTGACCAGACGGCGGGAGGCACGGCATCGCATGTAGCGGCAATGATGTCGGCCAGGGCAGTTTTGCCCGAGCCCCGCGCGCCGATAACGGTGACAAGGCCTGGATTCAACGGAACGGTGGGTGTGGCGGCCCAATCCGCATTTGAGACGGTAATTGAGCTGATCACTTGAGACGGAAGGGCACCGGAAGGGGGCGCATCCGCAACGAAAGCGCGGTATTCGGGATCGATGCAAGCCTGGCGCAAAGCATCAAAGGTCGCGGCGCCCTTTACCCAGGAGTACCGATTATGGTCGGGCTGGCCGACCTCATCAGGGCGATGCGCATCGCAACCATGCAGACAAGGCTTGCAGCCGTCATATCGCTCCTTAAGCCCTTGGACGGAAATAGCCTGGCGCTTGCCAGTCCAGAATTCCCGTTGGGCAACGCTGCTTGCAAAGATGATATGTGCGAATTTCTCGATTTCAGCGCGCAAGGTCGCATCAGACGCCTGACGCAATCCAGATGTGCCGTCATCTTTTCCACCGGCGACAGCGATCAGGACGTTTTTCTTCGC
This sequence comes from Yoonia rosea, assembly GCF_900156505.1. Taxonomy (NCBI): domain Bacteria; kingdom Pseudomonadati; phylum Pseudomonadota; class Alphaproteobacteria; order Rhodobacterales; family Paracoccaceae; genus Yoonia; species Yoonia rosea. The sequence continues at coordinate 520,779 of NZ_FTPR01000001.1, forward strand.
CCAATCGGATTTCCGGTAGATGTTCTTGAGCTGGTTGAATTCGACTTTGAATTGGTTCGCACCGGCAGCGATCAGCGCCTTTTCGGATGCGTCGCCAGCCAGAGACTTGCGGCCCAGTCGAGTAAGATCGTCGCGGGTGCATTTGAAAACGTCGCCATGGGCCTCAAATTCAAGCAAACTGAGGAACCGCTCTGCCGCTTCAATGTGGTCGTCTTCGGTTGGGTCGATGAGGAGATGGATATTGACGAACCCATTGGCCGCCCGCGTTGTCAGGCGCAGCTCGATGTTGGGAAAGATTGTTGTGACATCGGCCAATCGGCTGTTCGCCTTTTGCAGAAACACCGCGCGATACGTGTCAAGAAGATAGTAATCTGTGACCCCAAGCACCTCGATCTTGGGATCGCTGGCTTCAACGGCGGACAGGTAGGTTTCCCAAGCATCGGCACCGCCAAACTGGTCGTTCAGGGTCGTGCCAGGCGCATGAATATGTGGATCCCATCGTCTCCATATTGATCCAAGGGTGAGGGCCGGGGCTTTTGTAGTCATGTAAAGTCTCTTTGCATCAGATTGAATATAGCAGCCTTTTGGGGATCCTGCGGCGAATGTCTGGTCTTCGCGACCTCTCAAAACTCGATGGACGCGGGCCAAAGGAGAGTCCGGGTATCGAGAGACCGTTCTGAGCCCAACTTGACCGATGCTGCACAATGCAGGAATGTCTGCAACCGTCAGGTTAAGCGACCGAAAGGCCCAATTGAACATGACGCCAAAATCGAAATTTGTTCTGGCCAATGATGGTGTTGGCTGTAAGCGGCGTTTTGCCCCGACCTTCCCCGTTGCAGCTTTGATCTGGGATCCCCTACCTCGATAATTTGAGGGAGTTTCTCCATGGAAACTATTAACAAGTTATTCGTGCGTGTTCCACGAGGTTCGAACGGCCACAGTCGCTGGTGGAGGGGAATACCTTCAAAGCGATTCCCTAAGACAACCTGCATAACTCTTCCCGAAGAATACGTTCGAATACTCGATACGAGGCCTGAGAAGCCATCGCTTGCACCGGTTTCGCCTTCGTTCCATCACCAAAATCAGCTACCCCCTTAATTACCAAAGTGTTTGGTTGTAAGCCAATCGTTGAAGCCGACGCCGAATAGATTGAATGTGCCTCCATCTCGAGACCGATAGCGCGAGGAAACCTAGTTTGAATCGTATCAATCATCTCATCTGAATCGATAACGCATGCCCCCGAGACGATTGGCCCCCAATGAACTGAGGCATCCGCCGAAAAAAATACGTCCCCAATCAATCCACTTTGAACGACATCAAGATCGTAGCTCTCGTACAGCGACCTGATATCATTTGACAATTCTTCCTCATTTTCATCCAAGAATCTATCCACACGCTTCCAAAATACTGGGTCCGGTGACTTGTCTACTGCCCGATTATTAAAGAATGGGCTTTCTGTTAATGAGGGGTCGTTGTCGACATACTTACCCTCATCCCAGCAACATGTATCTCTTGCGACGATGACATCGCCTAACTTGCATATAGAATTCAGTGGCCGATCTGCTTTGTCTGGGCGAACGATTTTCTTTAGGCCACAACACATTCCTAACATAGCCAAATATCGTGGGCGCAATATTGAAACCAAACCCGCCGTCACTGCTGCCGAGTGCGACAATCCCATCTCGTCCAAGCAAACGACACCAATTGAGACTGACGCGCCGGCTTCCAAGTTAATCTTACCGAATGTGTTCCTAATCTCCCCTAACTCTGGTCTTGGAGCGTTGTAATCTCCTAGCCAGTCGATTTGTTGCAATATTGGATCATACTCATTCTTCTTCCGTGCAGTTATTATAAGCGCATCAAGGCCACTGTTGTTATTGAGGTAATGCGACAACCCTGACTTTGCACCCAAAACAAAGCTCACCCGGTTCATTAATTGGTTAAGCCAATCTCCGTCGTGATCATACTCTCGAATTGTAAAATTCGCCGTCTCGATGAATTCTTGGCCTACTTCATCAAGCGGAACTGATGTGAGGCCAAGTACGTAAAAGGGCTTATAGGGAGCTACATCACGAACAAATTCAAATAGTTCTTTAGAATGCTCGATCCTTGATTCGCCATTCGGCATCACCGGAATCTTCAGATCAAGAATAATCGCATCAAAGTAATCGCTTTGAAGTAGTGATTGAGCTTCGGAGAAGCATGTCGCAGTCTCCAGTATGAAGATTACACCTTCTTTGGAAAGCCTGCAGTCATTGATGGACTGGACAATAGCCTGCAACTTCTCTGGCGTATCTTCTACGACCAGAAGCTTTATTTGATCAGATTTCCGCATTTATTATCACTTCTGCAAGTTGTTCATGCCAAATTTTTTCGTCGGGACCCAGTGACAAGCACTCCATAACGACGTCGCCAAAGTTCTCATGAATATAGCCTTTCAGCGCATCGAGACCGACGATTTCGCCAAAATCGGGGTCCGTATATCTATCGTGGGTTGTCAATATAACCGTCGGAAGCGAAATATTCTCCACCCACAAAAATTGCAGGACATGCAAACCCGCCAAGCCGTTGAATGCAACATCCTCGGAAGTAGCGCCATGCCGTTCAAAAGACATGTCAAGTATTAGGAGATCATAGTCGAAATACAGAAGATTATTCTGTGATTGTCGAAAATTTTTGAACCAAGAAACCTCATACGTTGGGAAATATCGCTCAAAAAAATCCAATATTGCGGTATATTTTTCACTGGTATCATCAATCACTACAACCTTGGCACTCATGCAGAAGCTCTCTTTTTGGGCAGCCCGCATTGAACTAAGAAGGTATCGCGGTTGATCTCGTCATCTTTGGCTAACAACCAAAAATCGTCACCTAAGTGGTCCTGTAAGTCGAAGAATATTCGCTTCAGCCCCGATCCACCGACTTCTACCGGTGCAATTCCGCCGTCTATTTTTGCGGCGGCCCTCGCCTGCGACACCATTTGATTAAACTTTTTAACCTGATCTCTCATCTTTCCTCGCACTTCAGGAGCGAATGCATTACGGAATTCTACTTCGATATGGTCTTGCCCCAAATCAATAATCGCAACTTCAACCCTGATTTGTTTGATGGGAAGGGAGCAGTACTGAAAGGAATTTTGTAAGAGGTTCTGTATGAGTTGCACAACTCCCCCAAACAACTCGCCAGATAGATAGACGTCTTTCACACGGTCGATGGGCTTCCCACCCTCCTCCTTGTCATAACAGGACACGGTAATAGGTCTACGATGTGTTCGCGCCGATGAGTAGTTTGTTGCTTCGAATTCAAACAGCTCTCTTAGCGCAAACGAAGCTTGGATAGGGTTCTGATTTATCGACAACCAACCCTCTGTATCTGCAAAAATATATTCAAAATTCTTTGTCAAAGAATCTAAAAGCACTGAATCTGTTGCATAGTTCGTTCCTAGTAGTGTGGATAGCACCGCTTCAAGAATCTCTTCTTTCGCCCCAGAACCCCAAACTTGCTTGCAGGCAACCAAGAGACGCTGATAAGAGCCGATCACCTCGTCTACAATCATGTCCGATACTGCATCGTAGTCGTCCGCTTTCGCGGACTCCACAAGAGAAAGGTGTGACAGTATCATAGAGCGCAACCCTTTATAGAATGAGCGGGTTTTTGATATTGTCAGCCAATCCTTGCAGTAGGCATCCAGAGGTATCTTAATCGAGGATTTAAATGCTGGTACATGTGCCTCAGGATAGGGTTCGAAGGATTTGTCGATAGCCGTTTCCAGCTTAAACCGCAAAAAGCTATGGCGAAGGTTACTCAGCAAGTAATCCAATGCAAACTTGCTAGAAAAACATATATGGTAAGTAAGCCTTTCGGCAAATTTTTGGTTGTAATCTCTTAAGAGAAAGTTTCGAAGCTCAACTTCGCGCTGATCATTCGATCTGGTTTGCTGCGGAATAGCATAGTGGTTTTTGCCGAAGAAGGTCCGAATTTCCGAACGGAGTTTCGCAGAATTCAGATGTATTCGTCCTCCGCTAATGTCGTCCTCATACTTGACTTGGCGCAATCTATGGCGAGCATCAGCATCAATTGCGTCAAGACTTTCATGATGGATAATGTCCCTTATTTTCAAAAAGCTGACGCAATCCAATTTTAGGCTTAGAGCATTGATGGCATCGTTCCGCTCGACGTGTTTGAGGAGTTTTCGACCCGACGGGAAAATGTTTGACAAACCATCCATTACGCCCGGTCTGAGAAGATACTCGAATATGGTTATTTGTGTTGGCTTCGAGAACTTCTGAAATGTTCGAAAGAAGCGATGTGCGGTCCCATCCGAACGTGACCTAAAATAGTCAGCGTACTTAAAAAGATGAGTTGCGGCACTCGTGGGAATATAGCGTGCTTTGAAGCGTTGTGAGCGCCTCAGCACGTTTTCCTGCGAAAAGATTGCAGCCATAGCTACCAATTGAGGGCTTGGAATTTCGGTACACTCTCTGACGGTTGGGAGAAAAGGGTCCCATTGCAACAGTCCCAGCACACTTTTGTCCGTGTTGTTTACTTCAATCAGACGCTCCATGAAGTCAAACTCTGATCGAAATTCCAACATGTACATGGTCAAGAATGTTGCTCGTTCGATTGGGTTCTCACTCTTTGCCTGTTCGAGTTGTTCCTTATCGATCCCAGATCCATTCGTTTCCAAATGTTCGTATACTTGCTGAATTTGAAAATCTGAGTACTCACATAACTCCAAAACACCTCCACTGGTAACGATTTGCTTTGCGGTTTCTGATTTGCAGACAGCCTGCAAGACTATGAGCCGTGCGAGTAGGCGCTCAAGGCCAAAACCATCCATCAGTGCAAGGTGATTTTGCATTTCGGAGACGGTGATTTCGTGATCAAAATCAAAATATTTTAAAGGTATGTGTAGTATTGTGGCATCAAAGAGCGGCCATGTTCGCAGCGCGAAGTCCCAAATGAAAAGGGCTAAAGCCCCAAAACTGTGTAGGTTTGGAGGCTCGTATGCCTTATCGACGCGGCGCGCTAGAGCGAGCATCCCTTTTTTGTCCAGTGGCGTTCGAATTCCCAGTTCGCGCAATATGCTATCATAGCAACTGCGCTTTCTTTTTGAGAAGCCGTCGAACATCAAGGGTGCGGAAGCCAAATACCTGTCTGTGTAGTGCGCCAGATCGACATCAATAGCCTCGTCCGGTGACAATATCAGTTTTGCGGGTGTGTTTGTCCCATTGGCAAAGTTGCCAATTACCTCGTCTGCAGCTTCAAATCCGTCACGCTTAGCTACACGCAGAGCAATTTTTGTTAATGTGACATCAAAAGGCTCTTCTTCGCTTTCGTCCTTGTAACTGGTGAGGTAACCAATGCTGAATGATGAGCTCCTCGCTCTATCGACTGACGGCGATGGCAAATTTCCTACCGAAGAAAAACGTCGCAATAGACTTGCTTGAAAATTTACAAACTCTGAAGTCACTTTACTTCCCCAAATCCGTTGTACCGTTACTTATTTGGGCTCGTGGATCAAGGCTTTGTTTATACTAATAGTTGTGTGATTGCGCGGCAGACGCAGCAAAGCATGGGCGACTTTTGGATCCTGATGCGACCAGTAGCTCCCTCGGGCACCATGCCCGTTCAAAGCAAGGTTTGCCAGTTGATCAATCGGTTTGCATTCTGTGTCAACGTTCGAACATTTCCGATGCTTCTTGATCCTCGAAGTACCACCCATCATGGACCTCCTCCGGCCCAAGGAGCTCAAGTTTTTCGGCGGAGGCTGAGCGCCTGGCGGTGTCCGATGCTATCATCGAATGGGCAAAAGCTAGTCAGGGTTTCGAACTATTGCCCACCTGCATGGACGATAGCTTTTGCTATTTAAGCCTTTCAGAATATGAAAAACTTGCCCGTTTAAAAGCAGCCATTCAATTTCAAATTTGGATGATCGCTTTGTCCGCGTTGCAGTCATCCAATTTGTTGAAATGCTGCGTTCGTGCGGCAATGTCCGCTATGCGGGCTGCAACCGCAGCATCCGATAAAGACGTCGAGTGTCCGGTATGGGCCGCTCCTGCTCAACAAAATATGAGCGTAATACAATGAGTATGACATATCTTCGTTTCTAGTAAGATTCTTCTCGTAGCGGCTAGCCATGTCAGCAAGACTGGGGCAGTAAGATCGTTGGAGCGAGTTGAATCGAAATGAAAGTCTACGTAGCAAATTTTGGGCGGCAAAACTACGAATGGCCAGCTTGTCGGGAGCGTGGAACAGTGGCGACTATGAACGCCATCGACGCTCAAAAATATTGGGAAGCGAATGACCGCGAGGGTTATGTTGCGACCCGAATGGCCAAAGACACCACTGCGGCAGGAAAAAAACCGACCAAGGCAACAGCTTCTCGCTGGTTCAATTTGATGACTACCGTTGCTGAGACTGTAGGCGATATTTGGGTTCACAAGGACGGGGACGAACTTTGGTGGACGACCTCGCGCAGTGACGCACCTACTTTCGAATCTAAGAAGGAACCCATCGAGCGAGGGCGTGACGTCGTAATTTGTCATAAGTTCTGTGAGCCATGGTCAAACAGGTCAAAGAAAGGCGTTCCACTGCGGTGGAACGAACTACACCCCAAGGCGAAAGACTTCTTGTCTACTGAGGCTACGCTACAGTCTCTGAGTCCTTTGTACCGAGACTATACATTGGCACTGATTGCCGGAGATGACCTAAGCCAATGGCATGATACTCCACTTTGGCAAAATCGAAGCGAAACCACCAAGAAAGGGTATGCACCGATCAAGTATGGGTCACAGGCAGACAAGATTGCATACCAGCGAGCTTCGGAGCTGTTCGAAGAGGCAGATGCCGCTGAACGCATGGCTCGTACCGCCGTTGCAACCACCAATTCAGCAAATGGTCAGACGGTTGAGCGTGTAGTGAAAAAGAAGGACCTTGGATTCCCGTCGGCAGCAGCTCTTCAGGACTACATCATGGAACTAATGGGTTCACAGGAGTATTTCTGCGAATTAACAAACCTCCCGCTGGAACTGGATGAGGTCAACGGCGATCCTGCGATGTTCGCTTCTTTGGATCGCATCGACAGCAATGGGCATTATGCACCAGGCAATCTTCAGGTTGTCTGCCGTTTCGCAAACTTCTGGAAAGGTGCCTCTGAAAACGCGGAGTTTCGACGCTTGATCGAAGCTCTACGGTCATCTGTGAACATTTAGTGGGACGCGACTGTGCGAATGTCCGCAATGCGGGTTGCGACCGCAGCATTTCTACCGCTTGGTGAATGGCTGGTTAGGGCCGGTCACGGACAGGGGAGCTAACACAGCTCCCCTGTAAGTTCGACGCTAGTCCTTTCCAAGTGCCATCTTGTCGGCTGTGGTCGCCAAACCAACGACATGAGAGAGCATAAATGCTTCAATCAATGACAAGGCGTAGTCGCTATCGATTGGCAAGTTTTCGGGTGAAAAATGATCGTCATCGATGTGCTTTTCAGCATTCCATAGTTTGCGCGTCATTTCTGGATTATTGGGTTCTATCCCGTCAAATACTCTCTCGAATGCTGCGTTGGCGACTTCGATGGCTTCAGCACGAAAGTCGACATCCAATGGAAGTTTATTGATTTCAAAACTAACGCGGTCTTGGACTATTGGCTTAGGTTTCTGATCCTCGTACTTGTGGATCAAGAGGCTCCAGCTTGTGAAGCCTTCTTCGTTAGCAATACAGTTTAGGGCTTCGCTATGCTTAAGCCCTTTCTCACGACGAAGCTGTTTGGCCTTGCGCTTGAGCTCATAGATTGGGGCAGAAAGTTCCATTTTGGGTTCTCCTATAACGAGCTATGAACACAATCCCCCCTTATGTGAGTGCTCGAATAGAAAATCCTAAAGCTTAACCCTACATTCCAAATGCTTTCCCGTCGGAGGGGCGGAGGCTCGGGCACAAGCCTATCCAACAAAGCTAGGTGATCGACTAACTTAGTTCAACCTCTAAAAGGGCTTTCTTGCGCGGCTCAACTTCAGAATCATGCGCGCACAACTATGTAGGAAGTAGAAACGTGCGCTCAAAGCCGTCGTTCGCTCCGATCTGCTCGAACGGCTCCTAAGGGCCGTCAGAGTCGCTTTCCTATAACCAATCCGCCTGAGGTCGCGCCGTCATGCTATCGTCCAGTCAGGCTTCTCGGAGGTATCGCGCGAACCTGTTGTTGCTGGTTCACTTTAGAAGTTCAAATCGCTATCTGACCAACTTGTTGTAGCTGTGGGCTCCGGTGCGTCCAACACATACCAGATCGCCGCTCGTAAAGTCTCAAACACCCCCCATAGTTTGGGCTTGGTCTCTGTTGGCCTGATACAGAACACGCGGTATCCATCTGAGGTGCTCACGATCCACGGCTGGTTTGCCCAGACCCTCTCGGCGTCGTCCTGCCACCGCCGGATCGGATCAACGTGTTCCATTAATGGAGGGCGAACTGGGTTTATGGGGATATTCCTGATCTCTGCTTCCGCAAATATCGGCCCCTCTTTAGTTTCGATCTTTATCATTCACTGAACCCTCATGTCAGTCATAGCACCCTGTGAGGACGTCTCCCGGCTGTTATCGCAAAGATCGGCACGCAACATCGGCACCGACGTCAAATCAATTCGTCTTCGAGATTGATTTAATTCAATTTTTACCGATCTGTAGATCGGCACAAAATGGTTACAACAGATCGGCACAAAATGGTTACAACTTGCTGCCACCGTTTTTTAGGTGCCGCAATCCCACAGCCCATGCCTCAGCCAATTTGGCGCTGTCATCTCCGGCGCGATGTTTTTTGCGGCCGCGCGTCATGCGTTCATAAATGTGATTCAAAGCCGCATCTGGAAAAGTCTGAAACGTAGTTGCGTCAAAGTCTTGGATTTGAACAGTATTGACCAGCTGCGCGGCTTGCAGCAGGGTTTCGAGCCAGTGGCGCTCGAACGCAGGCGCATCAGACAACGCGATGCGGTCCCCCAAGATCGTCAGAAAGTCTCGGGCGACAACATCAAGACTGGGAGCGGTGTCTAAGTCACGACGCGGAATATTGTGGACTTCAGCACTGATCGGAGACCACGCATCCTCAAACCAATCGGGTGAAGGTTTGATCAAGTTGGCGTAGGTTTCGACCTGAAAATCCGTTGTGATCCAGCTTACGCCCAGCTCGATCGGCCAGCTGTTGGGATCTAAGCCGCTCGCTTCGAAATCGAGGAATACATATTTTTCAAAGGGAATATCTGTCATTTATTAACTCAATTTTTCTGATGTTTGGTGAAGCGGGGATCGCAGTTATTTAAAGGCCGCATACTTTGCCGGTCCAGTGATCACGCTGAAACGGCATAAGATTATGAGCTCTCCGCCTCGACGATGAAGCGGTCCAGAGGTTCTATTGGGCTATTTTGACCGGGGTAACCGACCGATACGTTTCGCAGTTCTGTCGCACCAATCGTAAATGAGACGCGATGATGCGTGTGCCCGTACAACCAACGCCTCGGCTGATATTTCAGGATCATGTCTTTGAGATCTGAGGCATAGCAGGGACTATATGAAGTCTCCGCTTTCAGCGCATTGCGATGCGGCGCATGATGCGTAATCACCGTAGTCTCGCCTTCAAATCCTTCCGCTAGCCGCGCTTCGAGCCACGCACGGTGATCGCGGTGAATTTCTGCGGTCGTGGACGGCGTTAAGCGCTTGAATCCGTTCTGTGCAACTCGAATATGATGATAGTCATTCATCACACGCGAAGCGGTATGCATGTTTGCGACCCGGTCGCCGTAAACTTCAAAATCAGACCATAATGTTGCGCACAGAAAACGTTGATTTCCTGAGATAAGGTCTGATTTCTGGATGTATGTGGCCCCATGTTCCGCAGCGACACTCTCTAGGCGGTCTTCTTGATCAATACGAAAGTCATAAAAATCATGATTGCCAGGCATCACATAGATCTGCGCATCTGGCAGCCTTTCTGTCAGCCAAGACAGACAGCGCGGCCATTGTTTATGTGCTTTGTTGGAAAGGTCTCCGGCGATGATGCAGTGCGTGATTTCATCCAGCGCACCGGTTGCGATCTTGGAAAACGGATCCATCCGTTGCTTGAAGTGATAGTCAAGATGGAGGTCAGCAAGGACGAGGTATTTCATATGGTGACCTGTTACTTAGGTTTTAGTACCTCGACTCGTACCGCTAATCCCGTTGTACCAAGAATAAATATGGCATCTTTGCGTTGATTTTTTAGGAGGAATCTGTGTCGATTTTTTTTCGCAAGTGGGAGTCTATTCCCGTACCTCAAGTCATACGAAACGAGGTTGAAATGTTCGCGTTTTGCCCTTCGATTTTTCGCAATGCGTGTTTGTCGTAACATAGCAACAAAGCCGGATTTTCATCACTATAAAGCCCGTTCTTGTTTCGTTGAGCCGCGAGCTGAAGCGGCACGAAAGATCGACGACCCCCGTTCTCATTTCAACGTGACGCGGGTGGGTTCCCTTGCATTGCGGAAATCAATTTCCACACCAAGGTTGAGCATCAGCCAATTTCGTCAAAACAGATTGTGGCGTTCAGATATCGTTTGCCTGTAAAGGTCTTGCAACTGCAGGAAAAGTGGAGCGTTCGTTATGGAACATGTCGGCAACTTGGAAAAGCGCCTCTGGTCTTCAGCGGATGTTCTGCGCTCAACATCAAATTTCGCCAGCAACGAATACTTCATGCCGGTCATGGGCCTAATTTTCCTACGTCATGCCTGTTCCAGATACCTAAAGGTTCGCGATGAAATTCTTCCGACGCTACCAAGCCGTGGTGGCAAAACGAGGGATCTGACCAAAGCAGACTTCTCCAGCCGTAGCGCCATTTTCCTGCGCCATGAAGCACAGTTTGACTACCTTGTAAGCCTGCCTGAAGATCAAAGTCCGTCCGTTGCGGTCATCCACGCGATGGAAACGATCGAGGAAGACTACGAAAACCTCAAAGGTCTTTTGCCTAAGCAGGAATACACTGAGCTTGATGATGACGCGCTGCGTCAGGTTCTTCGTATATTCAACGATCCCGCTCTGCAAAAAGCAGATGGTGATGTCTTCGGGCGGATTTACGAATACTTCCTAACCCAGTTCGCAGACCAAAAAGCCCACGACAACGGAGAATTCTTCACACCTGTCAGCATCGTGGAAACGATCGTTAATATCATTGAACCCACCCGGGGCAGTGTGATCGATCCGGCCTGCGGGTCTGGCGGCATGTTCGTGCAGTCGGCGCATTTCGTCGAGGCTATGAAAGCCAATCCAAATGAAGAACTGACTTTTTATGGGATGGAAAAGAACCCGACGACGCTGCGGCTGGCCAAGATGAACCTCGCGGTGCATGGGCTGGACGGCGACATCGAGAAAGCGATCAGCTACTACGAAGACCCGCACAAAGCCAAAGCGCCGTTTGACTATGTCATGGCCAATCCGCCCTTCAACGTGGATGAGATCGACGCGGAAAAGATCAAGGATGACAAGCGCCTGTCCTTTGGCCTGCCGGGTGTGAACAAGGGCGGCAAGGTGTCGAACGGCAACTATGTCTGGATGTCGTTCTTCCATTCCTACCTGTCCGAAAAGGGCCGCGCTGGTATTGTGATATCGTCGCAGGCGTCATCAGCTGGCGGGCAGGAGGCCAAGGTGCGCGAGGCGATGGTCAAGTCCGGCGACATCGACATCATGTGCGCGATCCGCGGCAACTTTTTCTACACCCGCACGGTGCCTTGCGAAATCTGGTTCATGGACAAGGGCAAGCCTGAACATCTGCGCGACAAGGTGTTGATGCTGGATGCGCGCAATGTCTTTCGTAAAGTGACGCGCAAGATTTTTGACTTCTCGCCAGAGCAGATGAAAAATCTGACGTCGATCGTCTGGCTGTATCGCGGGCAAGAGGATCGGTTTGCAGCGCTGGTGCAGGACTATCTGACCACCGCGCAGTCAGAGGCGCAGGCGGCTGACTTTGACGGCCTGATCGCAGCACTTGAGGCGGCGCAGGCCTATCTGACCAAACACACCGACACGGCTGATTTGACGGCTGCCATCGGTAAGCTGCGCAGTGATGCGGCGGGTTTCGGCAAGGCAAGCGCTGCTTTGGTCAAACCTGATAACGAGATTGCGGCGCTCGCGTCAACGCAGGCGGCCCTGCAACCTGTTGCGGATCAGGCGAAGACCTTGATCAAGGATATCGACCACGTGGCGAAGCTGGCGCAGAAGGCGCAGGACGCGGCGGTCGCAGGAGGTGAGAAGGCGGCTGAGGGCAAGAAGCTGTTGGCGGCAATTGCCAGCGCCCGCGTTCCGCTGACAGGTGATCCGGATGTGCAGCTGACGGTGACGGGTACGTTGAAACGGGCGCGATATTTTGAGGGGCAGGCGGACTGGCTGTTGTCGCGCTTTCCAGATGGCGTGTTTTGCGATGTGGAGGGGCTGGTCAAGCTGGTGGGGCAGAAAGAGCTGGCCGCCAATGACTACAGCCTGACACCGGGGCGCTATGTGGGCGTAGCGCCGGAGGTGGAGGATGAGGATTTTGATTTCGAGGAGACCATTAAGGACATCCATCTGGAGATCGACGTTCTGAACGCCGAGGCCGCAGAGCTGGCCGAGACGATTGCAAAGAATTTCGAAGAGTTAATTGTATGAGTTGGCCGACGATGCGTCTGAGCGAAGTTGCAGACTTCAGGCTTGGAAAGATGCTCGATCAACGAAAAAATAAGGGCGATCTCCTCCCATATCTGGCAAACAAGAATGTTCGCTGGGGTGAATTCGACTTGAGCGAAATGCGGGAGATGCGTTTTGAGGAACGAGAGCTTGAAACGTTCTCGTTGAAAAATGGCGATATCGTCATGTGCGAAGGCGGTGTTCCTGGCCGATGTGCCATCTGGCGCGATCAACTGCCAAAAATGATGTATCAAAAGGCGCTTCATCGCATTCGTCCATTTGAGACGATGAACGAAGTGTATCTATATTATAACCTTTCATATCGCGCGAAGTCTGGGCATTTTGAGGGCCTTTTCACTGGATCAACGATCAAGCACCTACCGAAAGAAAAACTGGCACTTGTTGAGGTTGATGTTCCCGACCTTCCCACCCAAGAACGCATTGCAGCGATCCTTTCGGCGTATGACGACCTGATCGAGAACAACCGGCGGCGGATTGCGTTGTTGGAGCAGGCCGCAAGGCTGCTCTACCGTGAATGGTTCGTCCATTTCCGCTTTCCCGGCCATGAGACAGCAAAGTTTGTTGATGGGCTGCCGGAGGGGTGGGACAAGCGACCGCTGATTGATCTGACTACAAAGCTGGGCAGTGGCGCTACGCCGAGAGGTGGTGCAGGTGCTTATCAAGAAGTTGGGCTGACGCTGATCCGAAGCTTGAATGTTTACGACTATTCCTTTCACGACGATGGCCTTGTTTTTCTCAATGAGGATCAAGCCAAAAAGCTTGCGAACGTGACCGTCGAAAAACATGATGTTCTGCTAAATATTACAGGGGCATCTGTAGCGCGTTGTTGCATGGTTCCTGACCGCCATTTGCCTGCGCGGGTGAACCAGCACGTTATGATCGTCAGAACAGATTTAGATGAGAGTAGCCCATTCTTCATCCTCCATTCGATCAATGCCCAGCAAAACAAGGAGAAGCTGCTTAGCATCGCAAGGGCTGGTGGTGCGACCAGAGAGGCACTCACTAAAGATGTTGTCGGCAACTTCGAAATTCTATGTCCACCAAATGAGTTGATCACGCTTTTTGGCGATCAGGTTGAGCAGATGCACGAGCAGGCAGAAACACTTTCGGCGTTAAACGCCCAACTCACCCGCGTCCGCGATCTTCTCCTCCCGCGACTTATGGATGGACGAATTCCCGTTTAGCGTTAGTCTGTTGATATGAATGATTATACCGAGGACCAATTGGTCCAGACCACCATGGCCGATTACCTCGCAGCGGAGCACGGTTGGCGCTCTGTCATGGCGTGGAACAGCGAGACGTTCGGGGCTGAGGGCACGCTGGGGCGGCGTTCTGACAAAGACATTATTCTCACGCGCTATCTGTCAGAGGCCTTGGTCAAGCTAAATCCCGGTTTGCCCGATGACGCCTATAAACAGGCTCTCCGCGAGATCACCGACATTTTCGGCTCTCAATCCTTGGTCCGGATCAATCAGGAAAAATACCACCTGATCCGCGACGGCGTGCAGGTGAAGTTCCGCCAGAACGGTGAACAAAAGACCCACCGCCTGCGCGTGTTTGATTACGACACCCCCGAGAACAACGATTTCCTGTGCGTGCGCGAGTTGTGGATACGCGGTTATGCTCACCGCCGCCGCGCCGATATCATCGGCTTTGTCAACGGTTTGCCGCTGATGTTCTGCGAGCTGAAACGCCCCGACAAAGACTTGGCGCGCGCGTATAATGAGAACCTGTCGGATTACAAAGACACGGTCCCGCATCTGTTCCATTTCAACGCCATGGTAATTCTGGGCAATGGGGGCGAGGCCAAGATGGGCTCGATCACCGCCGACTATGAACACTTCGCCGACTGGCTGAAGCTGGATGAGGTCGACCGCCGCGACGACATGCTGCCGATGGAGGCGCTGCTGAAGATCGTCTGCGACAAGCGGCGGTTTCTGGACCTGTTCGAGAATTTTATCCTGTTTGCGGATACGGCAAGCGGCCCTGCCAAGATTTTGGCGAAGAACCACCAATACCTCGGCGTGAACCGTGCAGTTGAGGCTGTAGAGCGGCGTGAGACCCTGAATGGTAAGCTGGGTGTGTTCTGGCACACGCAAGGGTCAGGTAAGTCGTTCTCCATGGCGCTGTTTACACAGAAGGTGCATCGCAAGCTGGGTGGTGATTATACCTTTGTGGTGTTGACGGACCGCACCGATCTGGACAACCAGATTTACAAGACGTTTGCGTCGGTCGGGTTGGCGAACAACGACAAAGACCCGTGTCGTGCCGGATCAGCCGCAGGGTTGCGGGACCTGCTGGGTAAGCAGAAGAAGGTCGTCTTTGCGATGATCCAAAAATTCACAGACGCGCAGGCCGAAGGGGGCGTATATTCGGACCGTGACAATGTAATCGTTATGACGGACGAGGCGCACCGCACGCAATACGGCACGCTCGCGCTGAACATGCGCAAGGGGCTGCCTAACGCCAGCTTCATCGGCTTCACCGGAACGCCCCTGTTCGGGAATGACGAAGTTACTAAGCAGGTGTTTGGTGAATACCTGTCCACCTATGACTTTCAGGATGCGATCTTGGATGGCGCGACCTTGCCGTTGTTTTACGATGCACGCGGCGACAAGCTTCAGGTTGCGGGCAACGGGCTGAACGAAAAGCTTGCAGAGGCCATTGCTGAAGCGGAGATTGATGACCCCGACGTTGCAGCGAAGCTATCGGATGATCTGAAACGTGAATACCATGTCGTGACTGCTGAGCCGCGTTTGCAGCATGTGGCGAAGGATTTCGCATCCCACTTCGCGACGAACTGGGAAAGTGGCAAGGCCATGTATGTGGCTATTGATAAGATCACAGCTGTTCGGATGTATGAGTATATCAAGACGGCATGGGCAACGCGGATAGAGGCGCTAGAAGTCGAATTGAAATCCGTAGGTGATGATCAAGAAAAGGTCATCAGGAGCCAGCAGATTGAGTGGATGCGTGAGACCGAGATTGCCGTTGTTGTCAGTGACGAGCAGGGCGAGGTGAAGAGGTTCGCGGATTGGGGACTGGATATCATCCCGCATCGTAAGTTGATGAAAGACGGATTCACTGTCAGAGAGATCGTTGGTGGACGTGAGATCGAGAAGCGGCTGGACGTTGAGACTGCCTTTAAGCGCGATGACCATCCGTTCCGCATCGTGATTGTCTGTGCGATGTGGCTGACAGGTTTTGACGTGCCGTCGCTGTCTACGTTGTATCTGGATAAGCCGTTGCAAGCACACACTTTGATGCAGGCCATTGCGCGGGCGAACCGAGTGAAAGAAGGCAAGAATAACGGGTTGATCGTGGACTACTGCGGGATCCTGAAAAACCTTCGCAAAGCGCTGGCGACCTTTGCTGGGCATACAGGGCAAGGTCCTGCCGGAGGGTCAGGGGAGGCGCCTGAAGTTGATCCCTTGAACCCTGATGACAAACTTCTCGGCGAGTTGGCAGAGGCCATTGGGTTGGTGCGAGAGCGCTTGACAGATGAAGGGTATGATCTTGATCGAATGAAAGATTCATCCGGCTTCAACAAACTGAAAGCGCTTCAGGATGCGAAAGAGCTGATCAACACAAACGACGAGACACGCAAGGGGTTCGAAATTGCCTGCCGCGCTGTGTTTCGCAAATACAAAGCATGCCTGACGTTTGAGCGTGTTGAGACCTACAAAGCCGACTATCAGGCGATCAACTACATCTACAGCTCACTACAGGATGACAAGGCTGACGCCGATACTGCGGCCATCATTCAACAATTGAATGCGATCGTCGCAGAGGCCATCGATATCAAGGCAGACCGTGAGGAAGATCGGATATTCGACATCTCGAAGGTCAATTTCGAAATGCTCCGAAAGGAATTTGCGAAAAGTGAACGCAAGGCTGGCGACGTACAGGATCTACGAAGTGTCCTACAAAAACGGCTCGCCAAGATGCTCGCAGCCAATCCGACGCTGAATGATTTTCAGGAGCGATTTGACGAGATAATTGCGGAATATAACAAGGAAAAAGACAAAAACACGATCGAGGCGACTTTCGAAGCCTTGATGAGGCTCACAGCAGAGATGGAGGGCGAGGAGCAAGCGCATGTCGCACTTGGTCTTACGGCTGATCAGAAACCGGTCTTTGATTTGTTGGTACGGGATGACCTGTCAAAAGACGAGATAAAACAGATAAAATCTGCCTCCGTTGCCTTGCTGAAATCAATTCAGAGAAAGATCGAAGCGGTTCAAGATGTATTTGAGAAGCAGAGCACGCGGGATGGGCTTCGGCAGGAAATCTACGACCTTCTATATGATGAAAGAACTGGGTTGCCGCCTTCGAAATACAATGATGACGCCCTGGACGCGAAAACCGATGCGTTGTTTCAGTTCTTTGAGAATTCCCAGCATGGTCTTTCTCGAATGAGCGCGTCGATGGTGTGACGGTCCAAAGAGTGAATGTGAGCCTTTTATGCTAAGACTTTCAGGCGACAACTTAGACGTGACGCACTGGCGTATGTTGGCTTCTGGCCTGCCAAAACAAGGTATTAAAAAAGCTTTTCCAACCCTCGCCGCGGCTGAGCGGCGCGTTGCAACAGTTGTTTGGCCAGACGGTCCGTGTTGTCCTAGGTGTCAATCCGAAGACTCCTGGTACATAAAATCGCGCAATCTGCGGCAGTGTAAGGGAATGTATGACGGAAAAAAGTGTAAAAAGCAATTTTCCCTAAGGTCGGTCTCGCCTTTGCGGCGTTCGCGAATCCCGCTGCATAAATTGTTCTATGG
The DNA here is from genome assembly GCF_900156505.1 of Yoonia rosea. Taxonomy (NCBI): domain Bacteria; kingdom Pseudomonadati; phylum Pseudomonadota; class Alphaproteobacteria; order Rhodobacterales; family Paracoccaceae; genus Yoonia; species Yoonia rosea. The sequence goes on from NZ_FTPR01000001.1 coordinate 538,243, forward strand.
TGCGTCTACGCTGATCTGGACACTGGCCAAAGAGGAGCGGAGTACCCAGCGAACCATCGACTATTTGCAGCAGCAAATGGATTGCTCTTATGTGCCCGCTCGAAATCAAAGATTGTCTATGTTTGCTGATCTCAAGATGGATCGTGGCGGATTTTGGGGAAGCTTGATCTGTATCAATGAGATGACTCCTGCAAGCTACGCTGACGAATGGTATCGCGATTTTATTGATGAGCAGGATCCCTCCTTGCTCTTGGATTTTGACTAAGAAATAGCAAAGCCTGAATTAAGTATACATCGCAATGCGGCCGTATGAGTTAAGTATATGTCCATCTCAGTTCAACGCCTTCCATTACAGAAAAGGCTGCCCTAGCTCAAAGTCATCGAGAGACTGTTGGTCATCAAAAAGGAGCAAGTTTGCGAAAAGCGTAAAAGCTGCGAAAATCGCATAAGTCATTGAAAATAAATGATTCGACTCCGTTTTCAAATTGTGCATTTTGCTGCGAACACGGAAATAAATTATCCTAAGACGCCCTGAAAACAGAAACGAGGAGGGCAAACACCGAGGTAGAAAAAACAAAGACCCCGCTGGTGGTACAGCGAGGCCTTTGTGGACTGATCTTGCGACCAATCACCTTCTGAACATCAAAGTAGTCTCTTTTGGGTCTCCGTTCAACAGATTTCAAAGCGCGCAAACAATCCTGCATATCTCCCAGCAGCAACAGATCTAGGTCGCATCAGCGGCCTCCCCCCAAACTTTGAATTCCAATAACTGCGCCATGATGGGCGCAAACGGAGAAGCTATGCCTAAGACGAAACTTGAGAGCCAGTTGAATGGCTCGACCCCCTTATTTTCTTACTTTGAGAACAGGAATGAACGTCCCCTTCGGGACTCGCCAATGATTGAGCGTTTTTTTTCGAGACTGCAGGCCGAATTATTGAAGCAGGAGGACAAGAAATGTCGGTAGCCCTCCAAGAAATCCAGACAATCGCCGCAGGTTCGGTGAAGAAACAAAGAGCTGCAAAAGAAAAGCGAAAACGGAAGCAGAAGATCCACATCGAGGCCATCGATGGGTTTTTGCCATATGAGGGCCTTCATAATCCGCTGTCTCGTAGCGACACCTCTTACAAGTCCGGGATGCCATTGAGGACGAAGGCGAATGGTGGCGTGCCGAAGGTTGTTCTGAATGATTCAGATGCAGAGGAGGCTGTGAAGATCGAAGCCGTCCTGCAACCGAACGTGTGGGATGTCCATTGCCAGCCTGTGAAAATCAAGCTGCCGGGGGGCAAGGGTGAGCCGAAAAGTCATACTTTCGATGTTGGTATTGAATATGATTGTGGGCGTAAAAAACTCATCTTTGTTCGGGGGCAGATCAGCCTCGACAGCAGCAAGACCAAAAGCCGTATCGCCAACATCGTACGCCATACACCGGCGGACGCTGCGGATGAGATTGTTGTCATCTCTGATGCCTCCTTTTCTCGCGTTTATCGTGACAACAATCGGCGCATCTTGATGTGTCAGTTGATGCCAAACTTGGACGCTGACGAAGGCGTTGTTGAGCTTGTCGACTATGCTCGAGCTGGCGCCCGTCTTGAAGATATCGTTACGGATTCCGGTCTCCCGGAATCCGTCGCTTACCACGCCATTATGCGAATGATTGGCGCTGGTCGCATTGGTGCCGAGCGTGATGCCGTCATCGATTACCCCTCACAAATTTGGAGCAAGAAGCAATGAGTAAGATGAATCCACCTGAATTTCCTATCGGTTGTCTGTTTGTTCAAGACACCAAGACATCACGCCTTGTTGCCATGGTTGATGGCCTTGCAGTGCTTCGCCCGACCGGATCTGATGCACACGATAATCAAGACTTCACGATGACTGTTGAGCAAATTCGCGAAAACATGAAGCGCGTTGATTTTGAAATCAAGTTTCCGACGGCGGCATACATGAAGGGTGCTACCGCCATGAGGACCAGTGGGGACCAATACGTGGACCTTGATGATGAGGCCAAACAGAAAATCCTTTTCTCTATTTGCTGTTGTATTGCGTTGGAAGAATTGGCGCGGGAGAAGGCAATTAAGATCACTGAGACGTCGATCGACGCAAACTTCCATATCGTAGAAAAGCGTATCGAGGAACTTTACAGGAAAGCCTCTGGCACACCGCGGCGAGGTAATGCCAAGCGGGTGGAATACGTGGTTCCAGCTGGTGAAACGCTTGTAAAACAATACCGTACATATGCGACCGATAGCTTCGATCCTGTCGACCTGAATACAAAGCACAGCAATGCTGGACGTCCACGTAAGCAGTTTCCTCAGTGGGTTGTCGACCTGATGCATGAAGCGTTGGAGCCGAATCTGGATGACCGTGAGCCCAAGCTAATCCGCTGCTATGAAGATCTTAAAGGTAAGGTCTTGATCGCGAACCGGGAGCGCTCCACCACCGTGCCGGATCATACCGACGTAAAAGTCTCAGAGCGCAAATTTCGTGAATTCGCCAAAAGCATGGACCCTGCGTCTGTAAAAGTAAGTCGGAAGGGCTGGGACGAACTCAAGCGTACGATGCGTTTGGGCTTTGGGGAACTCAAGGCTCGAATGATTGCTGAGGCCATTCAAATTGATGAATGCGAGATGCCGTTGTGGACATTCCTGGAAATGACAGGCCTCGACAAGGTGGTCGGAGCGAAAACCATGCGCCAACTCGAACGGGAGGCCAAAGCGGGTGATGTCGGGAAGATCTGGATCTTGGTGGCAGTCGATGTCGCAACCGGGTTTCCATTGGCATTTCATCTTGCGCAGAACCCCAATGCCGATGACACACTTGAGCTTTTGCGTCGACTGGTCTCTGACAAAACACAACTCGCTCGCGACGCCGGATGTGAAAATGCGCCACCGCCGCCTGTAAGGCCATTCATGATCATGATGGATACCGGCTCAGGGCTGTGGAACAACACCATTCCACATGCAATCTTATCGCTTGGCGCAATGTTTCGGTTTGGTCGGACAAAGTCGCCATCTGACAAGGCGTTTATCGAACGCTTCTTTGCGACCCTTGGGTCTGACCTCCTCAAGGCACTTCACGGCTATAATGGTGAAGGACCAGGCAAACAGACTGGATATGATGGTCAGGAGATGGCTGTTATGTCCATGGCTCAACTTGAGAAAATCCTGTGGTGGTATTTCACCGATTGCCTGCCTTTCAAAGCAACGCAGCGCAAAGGGGCCTGGGGTGGCATTCGACACGTCATTTTTGACCGCATCAAGCGCATGTACGGCATGTTGCCTGCACTGTCCCATCGTGAGGTACGCCGAGCGGTTGGTCTGCGCGTCACGCGCAAAGTTACCAAGATGGGGATCGAAGCGTTTCGGATGCCTTATCAGGGCAACGAGGCATTCCGCCGGTGGGTACCCCGGAACATCGGTGCCACACTGACTATCTGCGTCGACCCTAACCGGATCGAAGAGGTCACGGCGATCACCAACGACGGGCAGGTATTCTATCTCAAGGCCTGCTTGTCCCAATTTAAGCATTTCAGTTTGCGGGAGTGGCGGCATTTTCTGGAGGAATGGCGCGCGACTGATCCCGTGACAGAAGAGATCGCGGTGGAAGCACTGTATCGTTTTTATAACCGTGTGCGCGCTGAAATGGACGGGCTGTTGGCGTTTTACGGCAAGGAGCACAAAGTGATCAAACGGGCCGAAGCGCAGCGCCTAGCTGATACACTTGCTGGTTCCGACATGACCATCCTTCACGGTGAAGACGCCAGCCCGTCAGCAACCCTGTCTGCCTTGGCTGAGCCGATCGGCATGGGAGAAGGAGTGTATACACCCGGTGACGAAGCTGCGGTCGAGGACGTGGATGAAGGTGACGACGCCGACAAGCCGGACGTGGCAACAAGCGGCGGCGATAAATCACCCGCAAAGAAAGTTCAGAAATTTACCGGTGCGCCTGAAGGCAAAGGATCATTGAAATGAATGGCACTATGAGTACGGACGCCGATCTGAAACCATCAGTTGCGGTTCTGAAAACTCTGAAGTCGCGGTATTATGAATTGCCGCGACTTCAGAAGCTAGACAGCGCCTTCGACCGCGTACTGGACCAGTTCCTTTCGGCCTACCTTGCGGGGCAGCACATCGAGGGCAGGGGCTTGCTTGTCACTGGAGGGACAAGAACTGGGAAGAGCCATGACATCAAGTATCTTCTTCGGAGTTTTGCTGCGTCAGAAGAGCTTTTGGCGGGCAATTTCCAACGCAAATACCTTCGCGTGTCATTGCGAACTAATACCAGTTGGAGAGGCCTGGGAGTGGCGTTTTTGGAAGCCATGGAATACCCATTCAGCCTTGATCATCGCAGCACGGCGACGATTTGGTCACGGGCAGAAGCGCAGCTGCGTCGCGACAAGTATCTTGTCTTAAATATCGATGAGGCTCAGCACCTATTTATGGGTAAAAAGGATAAGGAGATCGAAGTAATTCTGAACGGTCTCAAGGACCTTATGAAGCGACCGGGATGGCCAGTGTTGCCGATCTATTCTGGTGTGCCTGAGCTGATGGATCACGCCAATGCGAACGAACAACTGACCAGCCTATTGGAGCCGGTCACATATGAAGACATCGCATACGATGCGACCAGTCTGACGGAGGTCGATGCGATCTTGGTGACATTCAGTGAAGTCGTCGGTTTGGACCCAGCCGAGGTGCGCAATTCGGATGTCTACAATCGGCTGATCCATGCATCAAATCGGCGTTGGGGCAGGCTGATCGAGTTGATCGTTCATGCATTGGCCGAAATCTGTGTCGAACATCCCGATCGAAACGAGGTCCTCATCACCGACTTCGCCTTGATCTTTCAGCGGTGGACCGGTGTTTCGGACGCGGCAAATGTGTTCCTCGTCGAGAACCCATATCGGATTTCTGTTGGGGTTCTCTATAAGAAATAATACCGTCCTAAATTTCATGAGGCCGACGACCCCGTAGCTGTTTCAGCTGCGGGTTTTTTCTTTATCTCATTGAAAACATGGGTAATTATGAAATTGGGCTGCAGAATTTTGAAATTTCAAAATTAACTTCCGATAACGCATTGAAAATGCTTGTAAATTTCTGATTGTCTTGAATGATTTCCGATGAAATTACGGCATCTGACACTAGCGCGGGATATCCACGCCGGGTGCGGCCAGCGTGAAGCCTGCGAACTGAAACCCGGGTGAGACGGTACAGCCCACGAGTGTCCAGTCGCCCGTCGTGGCCGCCATCTGCCAGTGACCTTCGGGCACGATGGCTTGCGGTAGCTGTCCTGCAGCAAGGTCCGGTCCCAGCATGTGGTCCGTGGCTGGCCCGTCCAAGCTGGGGGCCAATGACAAAACCAGCGGCGCGCCTGCATAGTAATGCCAGATTTCAACCGCATCGACCGCATGCCAATGACTGGCCTGTCCGGCTTTGAGCAGGAAATAGATGCAAGTGCCCGTCGCGCGCCCTTCGTTTTCGGCCACCCACGTCTGGCGGTAATACCCGCCTTCGGGATGCTGGGCGAGGTCGAGTTGGGTGATGATGTCGTCAGCGGTCATTTGATCAACGGTACATGCGGGGCGGTGGTTTCAGGATGGATGCCATCACATCTTGGGTCAGAAAAGACTTCCACCGCAATCTTATAGGGGACAAAACCGGCTTTTTGATAGAAGCGAAGCGCACGCGGATCGTCCCAGTTGCAGGTATGCACATAGAAACGGGTGATGTTACGCGCAAAGGCGCGGCTTTGCGCCAGCGCCATCATCGGGCCGCCAAGTCCTTGGCCTGTTGCTTCTTTGATGATCCCGAAATACGCCAGCTCGCAGTCCTTTGCGCCTTGAAAAGCCAGTTCAACAAGGCCGATCGGGTCTGATCCCTTGCGGATCACCCAGACTTCTGTCGTCTCGCGTGCCAAAATTGCGCTGAGTTCTTCCGCATCGAGCATCAGCCGCGACGACCAGAGCCATGGTGCGCCCACTGCACGGAACAACGCGCGGTAATCTGCGATTGTGGGCACTTCGCGGGTTGCTGTGATGCCATCGGGAAACGGCATGTCGCCCGTAATCGCGGGGGCGGACATCTCCAGATAGGTCACCACCGCCGGCACATGGCCGGCGGGGATGTCGTGCATCCCTTCGCTGATCATCCTTTCAGGATGCTGCGCCCAGCGTAGACAGCGGTTTCGCCCAGCATTTCTTCGATGCGGATCAACTGGTTATACTTTGCCAGACGGTCCGAGCGGGAGAGCGAGCCGGTTTTGATCTGCCCACAGTTGGTGGCCACGGCAAGGTCAGCAATCGTCGCATCCTCGGTCTCACCCGAGCGGTGCGACATCACATTGGTGAACTTCGCACGGTGTGCCATATCAACGGCCTGCAATGTCTCGGTCAGCGTCCCGATCTGGTTGACCTTGACCAGCATGGAGTTGGCTGAACCTTTGGCGATGCCGTCGGCCAGACGCGCAGGGTTGGTGACGAAAAGGTCGTCGCCCACAAGCTGCACCTTGTCGCCGATCATGTCGGTCAGGGTCTTCCAGCCGTCCCAGTCGTCCTCGGACATGCCGTCTTCGATGCTGATGATGGGGTAATCTTCGACCAGCTTTGCGAGGTAAGCCGCGTTTTCTGCCGATGTCAGGGACACGCCTTCGCCCACCATTTCGTATTTGCCGCCCTTGTAGTACTCGGTCGCGGCGCAATCGAGCGCGAGGTAGATGTCCTTACCAGGCTCATAGCCTGCCTTCTTGATCGACGTCATGATGAAATCAAGTGCTACACGGGTGCTGGCAAGGTTGGGGGCAAAGCCGCCCTCATCGCCGATGCCGGTGTTTTGACCCGCGGCAGAGAGTTCTTTTTTCAGCGTGTGGAATACTTCGGACCCCATGCGCACCGCTTCGCGGATGTTTTCCGCAGACACCGGCATGATCATGAATTCCTGAATATCAATGGGGTTATCAGCATGTTCGCCGCCATTGATGATGTTCATCATGGGCACGGGCAGGGTGCGGGCAGAGGTGCCGCCGATGTAGCGGAACAGCGGCTGTGCGGTGAAATCTGCCGCAGCTTTCGCCACCGCCATGGACACGCCAAGGATCGCATTTGCGCCAAGGCGGGCTTTGTTCGGTGTGCCGTCCAGTTCGATCATCGCCATGTCGATGGCCACCTGCTCGGTCGCGTCAAAGCCAAGGATGGCTTCGGCGATTTCGCCGTTGACGGCGGCGACGGCCTCAAGCACGCCTTTGCCCATGTAGCGGGACTTGTCGCCATCGCGCTTTTCGACCGCTTCATGCGCGCCGGTTGAGGCGCCCGACGGGACAGCGGCGCGGCCCATGGTGCCGTCTTCCAAAATCACGTCAACCTCGACGGTCGGGTTGCCCCGGCTGTCCAGAATTTCGCGGGCGTGGATGTCGATGATCGTGCTCATGGGGATGCTCCTGAGGGCGGGTGTTAGCGTTATCAGCGCTTCTATAGCGCGGGTCCGGGTTGAAGGGAAGCGCGGTGCAGGCGGGCCTCGCGCCATAGAGTATAGATGCCGGTGGCCATGATGATCGCCGCCCCGATGACCGTGGGCATGTCGGGAACTTCGCGGAACATCAGATAGCCGACGATCAGCGCAAAGATCATACGGCTGTAACGGAATGACGAAATAATGCCTGCATTGCCGCCACGGGTTGCCGCGAGGATCGCGAGATAGGCAATCATGCCCACCACGATGGTGCCGAACAGGATCAGCGATTGATACGCATCCGGCATGACAAAGCTTTGCCCGCGCAAGACTGTGACCAGCAAACCTGCTGGCACGATCAGGGCAAAGGTATGGGTTGCAAGCTGAGGCCCATTCAATTTCACCGTCAGGCTGCGCGTAATGAGATCACGCGCCGCAAGCCCGAGCATCCCCGCAACGGCCAGCAGGGTGGCGGGGGTGAAACCTTCCATGCCGGGACGGATGATGATCAGCACGCCGATGAACCCGATCACAATCGCGATCCACCGCCGCCAGCCGACAGCTTGGCCAAGAAAGAGCGCCGCCCCCACTGTGACCACCAGTGGTGTGGCCTGAATGACCGCTGAAGCGGTCGTGAGCGGTACAAGCGCCAGTGAGGTGGCGAAAAGGATAGAGCCTGCGGTGTCAGAGGCACTGCGCAGCAGGACTTTACGGTTCAGGTACTCAGGCTGCCACAGCGCATCGCCCTTGATTGCCGACCAGACCAGAAAACCGATCAAGCCGCCGAGACAGGCAATGGAAATGATCTGCCCCACGGGCATATCCGCCGCCAACAGCTTGATCATGCCGTCCTCGACGGCAAAGCAGAGCATCGCAAAGACCATGAAGCCCGCGCCGCGGATATTGTCCACGTTCAGTCGTCCTTATCTGTGAGGGGAACCGCATAAAGTTCGAGCCGGTGTCCCATCAGACGGTACCCCAGTTTCGCCGCGATCCGTTCCTGAAGCTCTTCGATTTCAGGGTCGACAAATTCGATCACCGCGCCCGAATGCACATCAATCAGGTGGTCATGGTGTTCGCGGTCCGCCGCCTCATAGCGCGCGCGGCCGTCGCCGAATTCGTGCTTTTCAAGGATACCGGTCTCTTCAAACAGTTTGACTGTGCGGTAAACCGTCGCCAGTGAAATGCGCGCATCGACGGCCGAGGCACGGTTATAAAGCTCTTCGACGTCCGGATGATCCTCCGCTTCCTGCAATACCGCAGCAATCGTGCGCCTTTGGTCTGTCATCCGCAGCCCATTCGCTTCGCAGCGTTCAAGAATGGTCGTCGTCATACCGGCCTCTTTGTATCCTGATCTTGTGATAGCGGGGCAGGCCGCCGGTTTCCAGAAGATTAGACCACTAGCGTGCCTTGCATCGTCCGCACAGCTTGGCCCGCGATGGTGACAGCGACAGGACTGCCATGGCGGGTCGTGGCGGAAATATTGGACGGGCGGCCCATCTTTTCGCCTTGCAGGATATCAAGCGTCAGGTCTTGGCCCAATGCCTCGGTCAGCAATGCAGCCAGTGTGGCTGCCGCACTTCCCGTGGCGGGGTCTTCGGGGATATTATCAAGCGGTGCGAACATGCGCGCGTCAATGTGGTTGCCGTCGCGGACATAGGCGTAGAGCGCGAAATCGATGCTGGCAGGGTAGGTTTCGGCCCCTTGCCGGATATGGTCAAGCGATGGCGCGCAGGCGTCCAGTGCGCCTTTGTCGCGCAGTGCGACCAGCACGAAAGGCAGCCCGATTGTGGCCTGCACAGGGGCATGCGTGGTCAGATCAATTGCCGCTTTCTCCAGTCCGAGCGCCTGTGCGACAAATGCCGGATCAGGCGTGGCGAGCCGCGTCAGCGGTGCGTCGATTGTGAATGCGGCGCTGTCGCCTGCAAAATCACAGGCGATCGGGCCAATCCCCAGCTCTAGGGTCAGTGGGCCTTCGTGGCCTGCATCGCGCAGCGCGATTGCCGTGCCGATGGTGGGATGACCCGCGAAAGGGATCTCCATTGTCGGGGTGAAGATGCGGACCTTTGCAGTATGTGCGGGATCCTTTGGCGGATACACAAAGGTCACTTCCGAGAAGTTGAATTCGCGCGCGATCTTTTGCAGATTTGCCTCGGGCAGCCCGCGCGCATCAGGAAAAACCGCGAGCTGGTTGCCGCCAAAAGCCGTGTCGGTAAAGACGTCGTAGACCAGATAATCCGTCATTGCTTTACCTCTGTCTTTCACTACGCCAGCTGCACCAAAGCATGGCGCTTTTTACCAGCGCTCAGCTTGATCGGTGTGGCAAGCTGGCTTGCATCCACCATCAGGCCCGCATCGGTCAGCGGTTCATCATTCATACGTGCACCGTTTTCTGCGATCAGGCGTTTGGCCTCTTTCCCGCTTTTGGCGAGGCCCGATTTCACGATCAACTGCACGATAGACATACCACCGCCCAACTCATCGTTTGTTAACGTCAGCGTTGGCAGGTCATCCCCGACGCCGCCTTTTTCAAAGACTTCGCGCGCCGTGGCTTCCGCTGCTTTGGCAGCCTCGGCCCCGTGCAACAGGGTTGTGACCTCATTGGCCAGAATAATCTTGGCGGCGTTGATCTCGGCCCCTTCCAGCGCGCCTAGGCGGTCACATTCTTCCACAGGCAGTTCTGTGTAAAGCTTCAGGAACCGTCCGGTGTCCGCATCGGTAGTGTTCCGCCAGAACTGCCAGAACTCATAGGGGCTGCACATATCGGCATTCAGCCAGACGGCCCCGGTCTGCGACTTGCCCATCTTGCGCCCGTCGCTGGTGGTCAGCAGGGGTGAGGTCAGGCCGTAAATTTCCTGATCCAGCACGCGGCGGGTCAGGTCGATCCCGTTGACGATATTGCCCCATTGGTCCGACCCGCCCATCTGCAACAGACAGCCATAGCGGCGGTTCAGCTCTAGAAAGTCATAGGCCTGCAGGATCATGTAGTTGAATTCGAGGAAGGACAGCGATTGTTCGCGGTCCAGCCGCGATTTCACGCTTTCAAACGACAGCATCCGGTTGATCGAGAAATGCCGCCCGATATCACGCAGGAATTCGAGGTAATTCAGCCCGTCAAGCCATTCGGCATTGTTGATCATGAGTGCGTCGGTCGGCGCATCGCCATAGCTGAGGTAGGCCGCGAACACCTGTTTGATGCCCGCGATATTCGCGTCGATCTGTTCCGGCCCCATCAGCGGGCGTTCATCCGCGCGGAAGGACGGATCACCGACCTTCGTCGTACCGCCACCCATCAGGGTGATCGGCTTGTGACCGGTCTTTTGCAGCCAGCGCAGCATCATGATCTGGATCAGCGATCCCACATGCAGCGACTTTGCCGTGGCATCAAAGCCGATATAGGCAGGCACGACCCCCTTGCTCAGCGCCTCATCAAGGCCCTGATAATCCGTGCAATCGGCCAAAAAGCCGCGCTGCATCATGACGTTCATGAAATCGGATTTCGGATGGTAGGTCATTGGCTTGTTCCCGGCATTGTCTCGGTGCACTCTATAGTGAGGACGAAGGCATAGGGAAAGTACATGTTGCAAGATGGCGTGATCACCGTGCTTGGCACCATGTCGGGCACCTCGCTTGACGGGGTGGATGCGGCCGTTTTGCACACGGATGGCAGGCAGATTGCGGGTTTCGGGCCCAGTGCCTACCGGCCCTATAGTGCCGCCGAACAAGCGGTCCTCAAGGCGCATTTGGGCCGCTGGCAGGACGCGGATTGCAGCAAGGCGGCTCAGATTATCGAAGACGCCCATATCGCTGTGATGGCACCTTTCGCGGATATCCAGCTTGCGGGGTTTCATGGGCAGACCCTTGCCCATGATCCCGGTGGGCGCGGTACCCATCAATGCGGCGACGGGGCGCGGCTGGCGGCGGCCTTGGGGTATCCTGTGGCGTGGGATTTTCGGACCGCCGATGTGGCGGCCGGCGGGCAGGGGGCGCCGCTGGCGCCTTTCTATCACTTTGCCTTGGCCAAGTGGATCAAAGCGCAAACACCGGTCGCCTTTCTGAACCTTGGCGGCGTCGGCAATATCACATGGGTCAATCCTGCCTGCGCCGCGCCCGAAGACCCTGCGGCCCTGCTGGCTTTTGATACCGGCCCTGCCAATGCGCCGATGAATGATCTAATGCGCCTGCGCCGAGGGGTGGATTATGACGCGGATGGCGCGCTGGCGGCGCAGGGGCAGGCGGATGCCGGTATCCTTGCGGCCTTCATGGCCCATCCGTATTTTGGCAAACCCGCACCCAAATCGCTCGACCGCAATGCCTTTGCAGGGCTGGTCCGTGCTGTTACAGGTTTGCCCGACGCCGATGCACTGGCCACACTTGCCGCAGCTGTGGTGCAATCTGTTGTCGCGGCATGTGCGCTTTGCCCTACCATGCCCGCACAGCTTTTGGTCACCGGCGGCGGGCGGCACAACAAGACCGTCATGGCCGGTTTGGCGCGGGCGCTGTCCTGCGCAGTGGCCCCGGTTGAATCCGTGGGTCTGGACGGCGATATGCTCGAGGCACAGGCCTTTGCCTATTTGGCAGTCAGGGCCGTGCGAGGGTATCCGTTATCAAGCCCGGAAACGACCGCTGTGCCGACCCCGCTGACGGGTGGGCGGCTGAGCAGTTAGGCAAAGCCGACAAGTATAGACGATCACGAAATCGTGCGATTGATCTAAGGCAAAAGATGGGTACCTACCTGTTTTTCTTAGAAAATCGGCCAGTTTTGGCCGACGCAAAGCGCCGCGCTCCGCCAGTTTTGGCCGATGGCTGTCACAGCCGCGTGAGCCTGGTTGAATACGGCAAAGGAAGTGTCATCTGTGCCTCGTACAACAACCGAAAAACGGAGACTACAATGACTATGACATCAAAATTCGCCCGCACGAGCATGTTGGCCGCACCCCTGGCGATCGTCGCCGGTATGGCATCAGCAGGTGGACTTTCCGAGCCAGTTGCAGCGCCTGCACCCGCACCTGTTGCTGTTGCCCCTGCGCCTGTGATGATGGGCAATGACTGGACCGGCTTCTATGTCGGTGGCCAGCTTGGCTATGGTAAACTGGACCCAAGTGTAGACACAGATCCATCCGAGCCCGATGGCGTGATCTACGGTGTGCACGCCGGTTATAACTATGACTTCGGCTCTATCGTTCTGGGTGGTGAAGTTGACTATGACCTGACAGACATCTCGCTTGATACGCCAGAGTCCGATCTGGACGGCGTTTTGCGCGCAAAAGCCAAACTTGGCTATGATGCAGGTGCCTTCATGCCATACGTGACAGCGGGCTACGCACAGGCACAGACATCTGACGACCTTGACGATGAAACAGATGGGGCATTTGCCGGTCTCGGCCTGTCCTACATGATGAGCGACTCGATCGTGCTGGGTGGTGAAGTTCTGCAACACCAGTTCGAAGATGTTGCTGACACTGCAGACGTGGACGCAACGACGCTGACACTGCGTGCATCGTTCAAGTTCTAAGAACTGACCAAAAAGGTATCCAACCGCACTGTCCCTTCCCCAAAAAACAAATGCATTGGATGCTTTGATGGGGCCTGTCAGAAATCTGACAGGCCCCATTTTTATGGCTTGGGCCTGTCTATGTCAGCAGATCGTCAATGATGTCGCTGCTGATGCCTTTTTGAAGCGGTGAAAAATCACCCGATCCGAACATGGCGGTTGCGGCATCATAAATCGCGCGGTGGGTGATCCGCGAGAGCGCAGAGCCAAGCGACAAGCGCGCGACCCCAATCTTTGCGAAATCCGCTTGGCTGTGGCGGTTGAAAGGCCCCGCAACCAGCGCGTTGACCGGCGCTGTTGTTGCCGCACAGATCCGCGCAAGTGCGGCCATATCCGGGGGCAAGGGCGCAAAAAGGCAATCTGCCCCCGCCGCCTCAAACGCCAGCAAGCGGCGGATCGCTTCATCGGTATCATAGGCCCCGGTCAAAATGCCGTCGGCACGGGCTGTCAGCACAAAATCATGCCCCAAACCACGCGCTGCCGCTGCCGCAGCGGCGATGCGTTCGACAGCGAGGTCGAAATCATACGCCGTCTGATCAGGCAGGGCGGTATCTTCGATGCAGATGCCAGCCAAACCTATCTCGGCGGCCATCCGCACCGTCTCGGCGCAAGTCTCGGGACCATCGCCGAACCCGTTCTCGAAATCACCTTGCACAGGCAGCGGTGTGGCGCTGACAATATCCTGCGCATGCGCCAGTGCCTCGTCCCGCGTGAGCGTGCCGCCATCGGGCCGACCGCGCGTAAAAGCATGGGCCGCTGAAGATGTCGCAAGGGCCTTGGCCCCCATGGCCGCCATCATCTTGGCCGACCCGCCATCCCAGACGTTCACCATCAAAAGCGGATCACCTTTGATGTGCAGTGCGCGAAATGTAGCACCAATATCGGTCATGGCTGTCTCCTGTCAGCATAGTGTTTTTCAAGGTCGATCAGATATTGCTTGCGCCAAAGCCCGCCGCCATAGCCGGTCAGCGATCCATCCGCGCCAATCACGCGGTGGCACGGGATGACGATTGCGATCTGGTTGGCGCCATTTGCGCGGGCCACAGCACGGGTGGCAAGCGGCGCGCCGATGGTGGCAGCAATCGCGCTGTAACTGCGCGTTTCGCCCGCCGGAATGGTGCGCAAACTGGCCCAGACGTTGCGGGTGAAGGCGGTTCCATGCAGGACAAGCGGCGTGGCAAACTGATCCGATGTGCGGGCAAAAAACGCGTTAAGTTCCGCTTCGATCTGGTCATGTGTTGCAAAACGACCGATCCCGATGCTGCCCTTGGCGGCTTTGCGCAGCCGTTGCATTTCCGCGGGCAGGGCCCTGCGGTCGGCGAATTCCAGCAGGTGCAGCGCGCGGTTGTCGCACACCGCGATCATATCACCCAGCGGTGTTGCGATGTGGTCGGCGCGTAAAAGCGCATCCTTGGCAAGGCTGCCGGGGGCGACACCCATCAATCGCGCAAAGGCCGCGCGAAAGGCGGAGGGGCTTTCAAACCCCGCATCCAGCTGTGCGGCAATGACCGATCCGGTGCTCAGCGCAGTGAAGCCCAGTGCCAACCGCCTGCTGCGCGCCATTTCAAGGAATGTCAGCCCAAAGTGCCGTTTGAAGGTGCGGCGTACTGTTGATGGATCAAACCCCATGCGAATGACATCCGTTTCCGACCAGCGGTGCTCGGGTTGTGTCTCAAGCGCAGCAAGAAGAGCCTTTACAGCCGGATCGCCTTGCGCCGCCGGTGACAGCGGGTGGCAGCGCTTGCAGGGGCGAAAACCTGCTTGAAGGCAGGCGGATACATCGTTGTAAAATTGACAATTTTCACGCTTTGGTTTGCGCGCAGGGCAGGTCAGCCTGCAAAAGATACCTGTCGAGGACACGCCGACAAATGCCCGCCCGTCATAGTCGGGATCGCGCGCCAAAAGCGCATCATAGAGCGTGTCATCATCAGGCAGGTCAAACATCATGACCCGACGCTAGCCGATTCTATACCGCTGTGCCGCCTGAAATCGGGCGCCTATTGCGCAGCCAGGCCGCTGGCGAAACGGATCAGGCGATTGAGTGCATCCACATATTGATCATCCGCAATCGTCATGGCGACCCGCACATGGCCCGCCGCTGCCGCACCAAAGCTTTCGCCGGGCATCACTGCGATATGTTCGGCGTCCAGCAGGGCATTGGCGAATGCCTCACCGCTCAGCCCTGTCGCGCGCAAATCCAGCATCACATACATGGCACCCTGCGCAGGTACCGCACGAACGATGTTCTGGCGTGACAGCGCCTGCAGTGTCAGATCGCGGCGGCGACGGAAGGGTGCGGCTACTTCGATTTCAACGTTGTCGCCTTGTTTCAGCGCAAATTCAGCGGCGTCCTGAATAAAGCCAGGCACGCCGTAAGTGGTATGGGTCGCTAGATTGATCATCTGGTTAATCACATTTTCCGGCCCGCAAACCCAGCCCACGCGGCTGCCGGTCATCGCGTGACTTTTCGACATTGAGCCAACAACCAATGTGCGTTCAGCCATCCCGGGCAGGCTGCGTGGGGAGAAATGGTTGCCTTCCCAAACTTGGGTTTCATAAACCTCATCCGAGATCAGCCATAGATCATTGGTGATGCAGGCCCGCGCAATCGCATCAAGCGTTTCGGTGGCATAGACAATGCCGGTCGGGTTGTTTGGCGTGTTAACCAAAAGCGACGCCGCGCCTTTTGTCATCTGCATCAAGGTATCAGCGCGGGGTTGAAAGGCCGTGTCGGGGGTGGTGACAATTGCCTTTGGCACAGCACCGGCCCCGCGGATTGTGCCGGGGTAAGTGGCATAATAAGGATCAATATAGACGGCCGTATCACCCGCGTTGCAGGTGGCCAGATGCGCGGCAAATAGCGCGGCCTGTCCACCGGGCGTGATCAGGATATTCGCAGCGGTTGTCGGCACGCCTGTCCGCGCAGTGATCCGTCTGGCAACAGTTTCGCGTAGTGTCGGTGTGCCCGGTACGGCAGCATAGCCCGTGTGCCCTCCCATTGCTGCGTTGTGCATCGCCGCGAGAATGGCAGGGCTGGTGCGGATATCATGTTCGCCGATCGTCAGTTCTGTGACCCCAACGCCTTGGGCAATCATGCGCCGCGCTTTGTAAAAGACATCCCAACCGTCAGAGCCGCCGCCGGTGATATGTGAAATGCGATGTGAAACTTCCATGAGGCGCAGGTGAACGGCCAGTCAGGTCCAAAGTCAAGTGGTTGTGGCCTTTAGGTTTCGCGGCCCCGGGCCTTCGCTGGCTTTCATATCATCGGGATTGTACAGCGCGCAGGTTTTCAGGCTGAGGCAACCGCACCCGATGCAGCCATCAAGTTTGTCGCGCAGGTCCTCAAGCGCGGCGATCCGCGCCGCGATATCGACACGGAACGCACGGCTGATCCGTGTCCAGTCGGCTTTGGACGGTGCTTTGTGATCGGGCAGGCGGCGCAGGTGCGGGGCGATATCCGACAGGCTGAACCCCAGTTTCTGTGCCGCTATCACGAAGGATAACCGGCGGATGTCCGAGCGACCGTAACGCCGATGCCCGCCTGCATTGCGCACTGGCTTGACGATATCATGGGTCTCGTAAAAGCGGATCGCCGAGACGGCCAATCCGGTTCGTGCAGCAAGGTCGCCGATGGTCAGTCCCTGAGGCATAAAAATGAGTCCTTGATCTCAAGTTAACTTGAGGAAGCAAAACAGATTCGCACATTATTGAATAGAGGAGAAAACCGATGCCAAACCAAAGCACACAGCGTTATTGCGCCGACCCAGAGGCGCTTGCGGCGTTAAAACGCGATGGCTTGGGCTGGGGGCATGATCTGGAATGCGGCTGTTTTTATGACAGTCCGCGTCGCAAATCAGGCCCGTTTGCCCGTCTCATTGCCGCATTCCAAAGGAGAACTTGAAGATGGCTCGGCTCGAACATGTGAACATCACCGTCTCTGATCCCAAAAAGACAGCGGCAATGCTGGTTGATCTTTTCGGATGGCGCATCCGCTGGGAAGGTCCAACGGTGCAGGGCGCAGGGTATACGCTGCATGTGGGTACCGACGAGAGCTATGTTGCTGTCTATACCGGACCCGATCCCGCCAAGACAGTGCCCAAAGCGCATGATGCCTATCAGATGCGTGGGGGGATGAACCATCTTGGCGTGGTCGTTGATGATCTGGATGCGGTTGAGGCGAAGGTGAAGGCCCATGGTTTCACTCCGCACAGCCATGCCGACTATGAACCCGGTCGCCGGTTCTATTTTCATGACAGTGACGGGATCGAGATTGAGGTCGTCAGCTACGCCTGACCAATCGCATCGCGGGTCTTTTTTGGTAGCGCTTTGAAGATGATGTCATATGACACGGCAATCCTATGGCGCAATTCATCTTCTGCGCTGTCAAAACTGACAAGCACCCAGCTTTTGTGGAAATAGGGGGCCTTGGTTGCGGCGCCTGCATCTATCAGCATGGCAGCGGTGTCCACGCTGTCTGTCTTGACGCAGACACCGTCAATCCGGTCACCGAAACAGGCGAACATCTTGCCGCCCACCTTCCAGCTGTCCAGCTCGGTCGTAGGGTCGGCGGCGGTGGCACCGGGCAGGGCGGCGCAGATCTGGTTGACGAAGGCGCGTGACATGGGGCGAGGATGCCCGAGAGATGGGCGGTTTGGAAGGGTGCTTTGCGGGGCGAAACAGACTTTCGCTGCACTCGCGCCAACAACTGCTTTTGTTAGACTTCAACCTCTTTGACGAAATAGTCATGGTTTACCCCAGCGATCATTAGTGTCTTACCGAGCGGAATTGGCGCCTCCCTCGCACGATTGTAGACCCCTATCGTGTCCTTGATCTTTGGGTCAGCGTTTAACGCAGCACGAGCTTGATCGCGTCGATGATCCTCGCGCATGTCGATTATTTGAAAAGGATCATAAAACCGCTTGGAGTTTGATCGCAGGCAAGAAGTGATCACAACGTCGTCGTCCAAGTCTTGGCATATAAGCCTCTCCAGGAAAAGACGCAGATTTGTACTCTTGGGAGCGCGGAGTTTTCTCACAATGCTCCCGTCGCTTGCGTACTGGGTGACCAGATACTCGGTCCTCTTAGTCATCATACCCTCTTTAACGTTAGATGTGCCGATGTTTGCCAACGCAAAATAGCTGACATTCGCTCCGAGCGCAGCATGGTTCAGGCGGGGATCAAAGCAGCCCCCGCGCTGTCCAAGTTATTCTAGACGCAGTTCCCGTGACCTGCTATCCCGCCCTCATGAAGAACACCTGCATCATTACCTGCTGCATTATTATCTGCTGACATCAGTCGCGGGTTGCTCTTTCACGTTTCAAAACAAAACTGAACTTGGTAAGCCCGCGGCGTAACGCACGTGCGAGGCACCTATGACGACGATCCGCTTGAACAATACAAAGACCCGCCGCCGCGAGGACTTTGTTCCGATTGATCCGCAAAACGTGCGTTTGTACCTCTGCGGGCCGACGGTCTATGACCGCGCGCATATCGGCAACCTGCGGCCCTCGCTGGTGTTTGACGTGCTGTTTCGCCTTCTCAAAGAGGTCTATGGCAAGGGTCATGTCACCTACGTACGCAATTTCACCGATGTAGACGACAAGATCAACGCGCGTGCTGCTGAAACGGGCCGTGCGATTGGCGATATCACGGCAGAAACGATCCAGTGGTATCACGATGATCTGGATGCGGTGGGTCTGCAACGCCCCACCCATGAGCCGCGCGCGACCGACCACATCCCGCAGATGATCGCGATGATCGAAGATTTGATCGCCAAGGATCACGCCTATGAGGCCGAGGGCCATGTGCTCTTTGCGGTGGAAAGCTATGAGGCTTACGGCGCGCTGTCTGGCCGGTCGATCGACGATATGATCGCCGGTGCGCGGGTCGAGGTGGCCCCCTACAAGCGCAATCCAATGGATTTTGTCCTGTGGAAACCCTCGGGTGACGGTGTGCCGGGATGGAACAGCCCTTGGGGCTATGGTCGTCCGGGCTGGCATATCGAATGTTCCGCCATGAGCCACGAATTGTTGGGCGAAAGTTTCGACATTCACGGCGGTGGCAACGATCTGCAATTCCCGCACCATGAAAACGAGATTGCGCAATCCGCTTGCGCCCATCCGGATGGCGAATTTGCGCGCTACTGGGTCCATAACGAGATGTTGCAGGTCGAGGGCAAGAAGATGTCCAAGTCCTTGGGCAATTTCTTTACTATCCGCGACCTGCTGGATCAGGGCGTCCCGGGCGAGGTGATCCGTTTGGTCATGCTGGGCACGCATTACAGCAAGACAATGGACTGGACCGAGGCCCGCCGAACCGAGGCGGAAGGGACGCTGCGCAAGTGGTACGGCATCCTGCATGGGCACGGTTTTGGCCCCGAACTCATTGCCGCGCTGCGCGCGGAAGGCAAATGGCAGCCTGATGCCGAATTTCTTGGTGTATTGGCAAATGACTTGAACACCTCTGGGGCCTTGTCGCGGTTGCATGTGTTGTCGAAAGGGAAAACGCCGGTGTCGCTTGCGGGCTTTGCCCATGGCATGGAAATGCTGGGGCTGATCAATGACTGGTCCGATATTCCGCAATTCGATGGCGGCGAGGCCGGTGATGGTGTCGCCCCTGCGATTGCCGCGCGCGTTGATGCTTTGCTGGCCGACCGCGCCGCAGCGCGGGCCGCCAAGGATTGGGCGCGTGCCGATCAAGTGCGCGATATCCTCAATGCCGCAGGTGTGCAGGTCACGGACGTCGGCGGGCAGGCGACATGGACGCCGGGCCCCGATTTTGACGCGGCCAAACTGGAGGGGATGTGATGGCCAAAGAACGTCTCTACCTCTTCGACACCACATTGCGCGACGGGGCGCAAACCCAAGGGGTGCAGTTTTCCGCCGGTGAAAAGCACCAGATCGCGGCCGTTCTGGACAGTCTGGGGCTTGATTACATCGAAGGCGGCTGGCCGGGTGCGAACCCGACCGACACCGAGTTTTTCGCAAATCCACCGCAAACCAAGGCCACCTTTACCGCCTTTGGCATGACCAAGCGCAATGGCCGCTCGGCCGAGAATGACGACGTGCTGGCGGCGGTGATGAATGCGGGCACGGCGGCGGTCTGTCTGGTGGGCAAGGCCCATGATTTCCATGTGACGACCGCCCTTGGCATCAGCCTTGCGGACAACATCGAGAACGTCGCCGCGAGCTTTGCCCATCTCACAGCGCAGGGCCGCGAGGGGCTCTTTGACGCCGAGCATTTCTTTGATGGCTATAAGGCCAACCCGGACTATGCCTTGCAGGTCGTGCATGCGGCCTACGCGGCTGGTGCGCGCTGGATCGTGCTCTGCGATACCAATGGCGGTGTGCTGCCGCATGAGGTGTCGCAGATCGTCACGGAGGTGATTGCCAGCGGCATTCCGGGCGATCATCTGGCGATCCATACCCACAACGACACCGAAAACGCGGTGGCCAATTCACTGGCGGCGGTGCTGGCGGGCGTGCGGCAGGTGCAGGGGACGCTGAACGGGCTGGGCGAACGCTGTGGCAATGCCAACCTGACTACGCTGATCCCGACGCTGCTGCTGAAAGAGCCCTATGCCAGCCGGTTTGAAACCGGTGTCACGCCCGCAGCGCTCAAAGGTTTGCGCCGTGCGTCGCGCCTGCTGGATGATATTCTGAACCGTGTGCCCGCCAAACAGGCGCCCTATGTGGGTGCCTCGGCCTTTGCGCATAAATCGGGGCTGCATGCCTCGGCCATTGCCAAGGATCCCAGCACCTATGAACACGTCGACCCCGCGTTGGTCGGCAACACGCGGATTGTACCCATGTCGAACCAGGCGGGGCAGTCCAACCTGCGCGCGCGCCTGCTTGAGGCAGGGCTCGAGGTCGCGGCCGATGATCCCGCCTTGGCGCGGATTGTCGAACGGGTGAAGGAACGCGAGGCGCAGGGCTATTCCTATGACACGGCACAGGCCAGTTTCGAGCTTTTGGCGCGCGAAGAGCTTGGCGCCTTGCCCCGTTTTTTTGAGGTCAAACGCTACCGCGTCACCGTCGAGCGGCGCAAGAACAAGCGCAACCAGATGGTGTCAATCTCCGAGGCGGTTGTTGTCACCAAGGTGCGCGGGCAGAAAATGCTGAACGTCAGTGAAAGCCAAGGTCCCGATGGGTCAGATCAGGGTCCTGTCAACGCGCTGGCCCGCGCTCTCTCCAAGGATTTGGGTCCCTATCAGGACATCATCGACGATATGCAACTTGTTGATTTTAAAGTGCGTATCACCAATGGCGGCACTGAGGCTGTGACCCGTGTCATCATCGACAGCGAGGATGGCAAGGGCAGGTCTTGGTCGACTGTGGGGGTGAGTGCGAATATTGTCGACGCCTCTTTTGATGCGCTGATTGACGCGATCAACTGGAAACTGATCCGTGATGGTGCAAAGGCAGATGCATGAGCTTTGAGGCCTGCGCTGCACTGGTTGAAAAGGCCGATCCGCTGCGGTTTCGGGCGGCGATGGCAGCCTCCGTTCCCGCGCGGAAAATCCTGTTTCCACTCTATGCGTTCAACGTTGAAGTCGCGCGCGCCCCGTGGGTGACGCAAGAGGCGATGATTGCCGAAATGCGCCTGCAATGGTGGCGTGATGCGCTGGAAGAGATCGCCGCCGGCAAAACACCACGGCGCCATGAGGTGGTGGATGCGCTGGCAGGGTGTCTGGATGCAGAAGGCGCGCGCTGTCTGGACGGTTTGGTCGCCGCGCGGCGGTGGGATGTCTATTCCGAGCCTTTCGAGGACCGCGCGCATTTTGATGAATATATCAACGCCACCTCGGCGCATCTGATGTGGACCGCCGCCCGCCTGTTGGGTGAGGCAGATGAAGGGGTTGTGCGTGATTTCGGTTATGGCGTCGGGGTTGCGAATATTCTTCAGGCCTATCCCGCGCTCAATGGTCAGGGCCGCAAGCCTTTGGCCGATACCAGCGACGCCGCCATTGCGGCGTTGGCCGCCTCTGGTCAGGCGCGTCTGGACAAGGCGCGCAAAAGCCGCCGTTCTGTATCAAAGGCGGCGGGGGCTGCGTTGATTGCTGGCTATCATGCGCGGCCTGTGCTGCAACGGGTTCAGCGTGAACCGGCACGTGTTGTGGCGGATGCGCTTGATGTGAACCCCGCGCGCGACAGTCTGCGGTTCCTGAACGTGTCGTTGCGCGGCTGGTGGTGCTAGACCGCCATTCTGGGTTGCCGCACCAGCCAGATCAGTGACCCGCCAGCCAGCACGAGAAACGGAACCATTGCAAGGTTCACCGCATTCCAGCCCTCGACAGCGGTGCCGCCCGAGCAGTTCATCAAACCGCCCGAGGCCAGCGAAGCCACAGTCACCATGCCAAAGACGATCATGTCGTTCATGCCTTGCACTGCGCCGCGCTCTTCTGGACGGTGCGCGCCTGCCAGCATGGTTGTGGCCCCGATAAAGCCAAAGTTCCAGCCAAGCCCCAAAAGGATCAGCGCAATGTAGAAATTGGTCAGCGCGACACCGGACAACGCCACGATCCCGGCGAAAGCAAGAATGACCAGCCCGAGCGAGACGATCCGCTCGACGCCGAAACGCGCAATCAGGTGGCCGGTGAAGAAGGAGGGCGCAAACATCGCCAGAACGTGGGCCGAGACGATGTCATTGGCGTTGGCTGTGGTAAAGCCACAGCCCACAACGGCCAAAGGTGTCGAGGTCATCACGAGGTTCATCAGGGAATAGGACACCATCGCGCAGATGATCGCGACAAGCACCCGTGGGTCGCGCAGCAGTTCGAGCCGCGACCGCCCGACCACCGCTGTGGTTTCCGGTTCGCGTTTCGTGCCTTTGGGCAGGTCGAGCCAGAGAAACAGGAGCATCCCGACAAGGTTCAGCACGATGATGGCCATATAGGTCCCAAGGAAGGGCACAACATAGGCGTCTTGCACCAGCTTGTTGAGTTGCGGGCCAATCACCGCCGAGAGAAGCCCGCCAGCCATCACGTAGGAGATGGCTTTTGGACGGAACGCCTCTGAGGCAGTATCGGTCGCGGCGAAGCGGTAAAAACCCTGTGCGGACATATAGATGCCGGTGAGATATGAGCCAGCCAGCAGAATAATAAATGAACCTGTATAAAGACCGTAGGCCGAGACAGCTGCCCCCATGGCCCCCGCAAAGGCCCCGATGAAAAAGCCGAAGCGGCGGCCGTTGCGTTGCATCAAGGGGCTGATCCAGGGTGCTGTGGTCATGGACCCGAAGACGATGAACGAGATCGGCAGGGTGGCAAGACAGGGGTTCGTGGCCAGTTGCCCACCCGCAAGTCCGCCCACGACAAAGATCATCGGAAGTTGCGCGCCCAGAATGGCCTGAGCAAGCACCAGAACGGCCACATTACGTTTGGCCCGTGTGTCATCAGCTATTATCATTTCGACATCGTTACGCCTGCGCCTGAGGCAGGGCAAGGGCTTGGTTAAGCGGCGTCGATAATATGGGCGAAGCTGCCGCTGACATTGTCACGGATCAACCCCATGGCGGGCAGGGGCGTGCCTTCGGCGTCGGTGGCCGCAAAAAGCGGTGTGCCGCTGGCCTTCAGGGTTGTGGCATAGTGGAATTCATGCCCCTTCCACGCGCCGGCAAAGGGACCCGCCAGCGCCTGCAGGTCGCGATAGCCCAGATGCAAGGCGCGTTTCTCAAAGGACGTTTCCAAAGCGAGAAGCCCGGCCATTTGATGCGCCGTGCCCTCTGCGTCAATCAGCACCGCGCCCAAGGTCATATAGCCCCCGCATTCGCCGTAAATCTGGGCATTTGATCTGCGCAACGATCCAAGAAAGCGGGCGTTCGCCGCAAGGCGTCCGGCGTAGAGTTCGGGATAGCCGCCGGGCAGATAGATAAGGTCTGCATCCGGCGCGGCCTCATCTGCGAGGGGGGAGAAGAACTGCAAGTCCGCCCCCGCGTCGCGCCAGTCTTGCAGCAAGTGCGGATAGCAAAAGGCAAAGGCCGCGTCTTGGGCGATTGCAATGCGCTGCGCTGGCGGAATGGCTTTGTGAGACGGTCCGGATGCGTATGCGGTGGGGTGCAACATGGCTTGAATTGCATCCATGTCGCAGTGATTTGCGATCAGGGTAGCGGCTGCATCAAGATACGCCTCAAGGTCAGGCCTTTCCTGCGCCTGCACCAGACCGAGATGCCGTGACGGCTGGCTCAGGGCCGCTGTGCGGGGAATAACGCCGAGGATAGGTACATTTGCAAGCGCGCGCCGGAGCATGGCTTCGTGTCGGGGCGACCCCACGTTGTTGAGGATCACGCCCGCAATATGCACATCCGCGTCATGGGCCATGAACCCGTGCACCAAGGGCGCGACTGACCCTGCCATTTTGCCGGCATCCACGATCAGGATCACAGGCAGACCCAAGATGCGCGCAAGATCGGCAGTCGCCCCTTTGCTGTCGGGTGGGGCGCCGTCAAACAGCCCCATTGCCCCTTCGATAATAAGCGGCAGAGGGCCGGTGGCCAGTGACGTGATGCGCGCGGCGGTCATGGCCCATGCGTCAAGGTTCAGGCAGGGCTGTCCGCAGGCGGCTTCGTGAAAGCGCGGATCAATGTAATCTGGACCTGATTTTGCGCCGCGCACTGCGATGCCGCGGTTCTTGAGCGCGCGCAGTATGCCCAAGGTGACAGTTGTTTTGCCGCTGCCGGAAGCAGGGGCTGCGAAAATGAAGCTCATCGCGCGAGGAGGCGCGGGGATGCCTCCGGCGGAAGTTTGATCGGACATGGAAAGTAGGGCGGCATTGATGCCTCAGGCAGATTCAGCAGGGCGGCCACGGCCCAAAGGATCAAGATTGCGCGGCGGGTTCCCTGCAGCCATCCCCTGCCAGTCGAGCACCTGCCGCATCAGCACCGATTGCCCGATGCAGATAATCGCAGGCGGGGCCAGTGCGGCGGCAGCGATGTCTGCGACAATGGTTCCGAGTGTGGTTTCGAGCACCTGTTGGTCTTCGGTCGTGGCAGTCGTGACCACAGCGACAGGTTCATGCATGCTGCGCCCTGCAGTGATCAGTTGTTCGGCAATCTGGGCGATGTGTTTCATGCCCATATAGATGACGATGACCTGACTGCCTTTGGAGATGCTGGCCCAGTCAAGTGAACTGGGCGTGTTGCCGGACTGGTCGTGGCCTGTGACGAAAGTTACCGACTGGTTCACATCACGGTGGGTGACGGGGATACCCGCGTAGGCCAGCCCGCCGATCCCTGCAGAGATACCGGGGATGATACGGATCGGGATGTTATGTTGCACGAGGGTCTGGGCCTCTTCACCGCCGCGCCCGAAGACGAAAGGATCGCCGCCTTTCAGACGCAGGACACGTTTGCCTGCGCGCGCAAGATCAACCAGCCGCAGAGAGATGTCGCGCTGTTTGGCAGAGGGTTTGCCGCCGCGTTTGCCTGCATAGATATGTTC
The DNA here is from genome assembly GCF_900156505.1 of Yoonia rosea. NCBI lineage: Bacteria > Pseudomonadati > Pseudomonadota > Alphaproteobacteria > Rhodobacterales > Paracoccaceae > Yoonia > Yoonia rosea. The sequence continues at coordinate 563,676 of NZ_FTPR01000001.1, forward strand.
GGCCTGCGGGGCCCATGACAGGATTTGTTCCTGTACCAGTGCATCATAGATCACCACATCCGCCTGACGAAGTGCGTTGACCGCATGGAGCGTCAACAGCCCCGGATCACCCGGACCCGCGCCACAAAGCCAGACCCAGCCGCGTTCCAGCGTGGGCCATGTGTGGGAGGGAAGGGGGATATCGGTGCTCATGCCCCCTTTATGCCGCCGATTGCGGGGCTTGGAAAGGTGGCAAACGACCTCGTATTGGTGATTGCCGTCACCGCCCGCCCTGCCTATCGTCGCGCGCAATGAGTGATGACACCACACCCCAATTGCGCCGTGGCTGGACCACGGGGGCCTGTGCAACGGCGGCGACCAAAGCGGCTTTGATGCGTCTTTGGGGCGGTGCCTTTGTGCGCGAGGTGGGGATCGTGTTGCCCAAGGGCGAAACGCCGGTCTTTCCGCTGGCCTTGGCGGAGGCAGGCGAGGGCTGGGCGCGTGTGGGGATTACCAAGGACGCAGGCGATGATCCCGATGTCACGCATGGCGCGCTGATTGTCGTGACAGTGCGCCCGTCCGATAAGGGCATTGTTTTTCAGGCAGGTGAAGGGGTGGGGACAGTCACCAAACCCGGACTGCCGATTGGCGTGGGCGAGCCTGCGATCAATCCGGTGCCCCGTCAGATGATGACGGACGTTGTTGAAGAAATGGCAGCGCACTACGGGCAGCGCCCTGATGTGGTAATCGAGGTGTCCGTGCCCGGAGGTGCAGAGATTGCGCTCAAGACATGGAACCCTCGTTTGGGAATTACGGGGGGGCTGTCGATCCTTGGGACGACAGGTGTTGTGCGGCCCTTTAGTTGCGCGGCCTGGATCGCCTCGATCCATCGCGGAATAGATGTGGCTCGTGCGGCGGGTCTGACCCATGTGGCCGGATGCACGGGGGCCACATCGGAGGCAACTGTGCAGGCGCTTTATGCGCTGCCCGATCACGCGATGCTGGATATGGGCGATTTCGCGGGGGGGATGCTGAAGTATCTGGTCAAACACCCTGTCGGGCGCGTCACGATTGGTGGCGGTATCGGCAAGATCACGAAACTTGCGCAAGGCGCGGTGGATTTGCACTCTGCGCGCAGTCAGGTGGATTTTGCAGGGCTTGCGGCGATGGTGGGTGATCTGCGCGTGGCAGAGGCGAACACAGCGCTTGAGGCCTATGAGATTGCAGGGCCTATGATGGCGCAAAAGGTTGCTGATCAGGCACTGGCGCAGGTGCAGGCGCGGTTCGGCGCGGCGGGGATTACCTATGATATCATCATCATCGACCGCAAAGGCACGATTATCGCAAGGGCTGGCGTATGACTTTGTTGATCCTTGGCGGCACCGGAGAGGCGCGGCAGATCGCGGACCGCTTGCAGGGGTATGATGCGGTGATCTCGCTGGCCGGTGCAACGCGGGCGCCGGCGGCGCAGTCTTTGCCCACACGGATCGGCGGCTTTGGTGGGGCGGACGGGTTTCGCACCTATCTGCAAGAGGCGGGCATCACCGCTGTTCTGGATGCGACGCATCCCTTTGCCCATCGCATCACAACGCGAACAGCATCCATTTGCCAGTCACTTGGCTTGCCTTACGTGCAGTTCCTGCGCCCCCCATGGACGCCCGAGACAGGGGACAACTGGATCGAGATTACTTCGGAGACAGAGGCTGCGGCCCATATTCCAGAAGGCTCGGTTGTGTTTCTTGGCACGGGGCGTCAGACGCTGGACCGTTTTGCCAATCTGACCGGGCGCGAGGTGATCTGTCGCCAGATCGATCCGCCCGACAAGCCGTTTCCGTTTGCGGGCGGGCGGTTTCTGGTCGGGCGGCCACCGTTCTCGGTCGCGGATGAAGTGGCGCTCTTTACTGCGCTGGGCGTGCAGTATCTGGTGGTCAAGAACGCGGGTGGTGCGGCCAGCGGCACCAAGCTGACGGCTGCGCGGCAACTGGGTATTCCTGTGCTGATGATCGCGCGGCCACCGCAAGGCGATTGGCCTGTGGTCGCGACAGTCGAGGCCGCACGCGCTTGGGTGAACGCCTTGTGAGAGAACGCGTGATCATCGGGGATGCCTGCATCGCGGAGGGAGCGGCGTGGCTTGGCCGCAATGATGCGCGGTTTGCCCGCGCGATGGAAGGGCTGCCACCTTTGCCGCTGCGCCTGAAACCGGACGGCTTCGCGGAACTCCTCAGTGCGATTGTCAGCCAACAGGTCAGCGTCGCGTCGGCCAATGCGATCTGGGCAAGGTTGCAGGGGGCAGGGATGACAGAACCGCATCCGGTGGCCGCCGCCCGCACGGATGAACTGCGCGCGCTGGGCCTGAGCCAGCAAAAGGCGCGCTATGCCCATGCTTTGGCCAGTGCCGGAATTGATTATGAGGCTCTGCGCCAAATGCCAGCGCATGATGTGATCAAGACCCTCACCGCTGTACCCGGGATCGGCGCGTGGACAGCCGAAGTTTATGTGATGTTCTCGTTGGGTCGGGCGGATGTCTTTGCGCCGGGTGATCTTGCGTTGCAGGAGGCAGCACGCTTGATCTTTGATCTGCCCGCGCGCCCGAAAGAAAGAGAGCTGCGTGTGATGTCCGAGGCTTGGTCGCCGTGGCGATCGGTTGCAGCGCGCATCATGTGGGCCTACTACAAACATAGCAAACAAAGAGAAGGCATCAGATGACACGGGCTTTGGAAGCACAGCGGCGCGAACCGGTCTCGGGCGAGACCCGTTCTTGTGTAGTTTTCCTGCATGGCTATGGCGCCAATGCAGCGGATTTGATCGGGTTGGCGGATCCGCTGGCCGAGCATATGCCGGATACGCTTTTCATCGCACCCGATGCGCCCGAGGCCTGTATCGCAGCCCCGATGGGACTTCAGTGGTTTCCGATTCCGTGGATTGACGGCTCAAGCGAGGAAGAAAGCCGCGCGGGGATGGAAAACGCGGCGGCTGATCTGGATGCGTTTCTTGATGGAGTGATGGTTGATGAAGATCTGCTGCCTGAACAAGTGATCGTGCTTGGCTTTTCGCAGGGTACGATGATGGCGTTGCATGTGGTGCCACGCCGCGAAGATGCCATTGCGGGGGTCGTTGCCTTTTCGGGGCGTCTGCTGGAACCGGAGACGCTGGCTGATGAAGCGCAAAGCAAACCTCCAGTTCTGCTGATCCACGGGGATGCGGATGATGTCGTCCCGCCACAATCGCTGCCGCAGGCGGCCGAGGCGCTGCAAGAGGCGGGCTGGACCGAGGTCTATGCCCATATCATGAAGGGCACAGGGCATGGCATTGCGCCAGACGGGCTACAGGTCGCGCTGGCGTTCATGCGCGACCGTTTCGGCATGGGGTGATCGGCGGCGTCGCTTGATCTTGCGCCTGGCAGAGAAAAGGACCGATCTTCGAGGCAGGGTTCGGAATGCGAAAAAGCGAAATCGACTCGTTGGGTTTTGAAAGTGGCCGGATCACGGGGTTTATCCCGCGGTTTCGGTCCATTGATGATGATTGGGAACGCTATACCGATGCTTTGGTCGCGCTTGCCGAACGTGGTGTTGTGGCGCAAGAAAAAGGGCAATCCCTTTACGGGCTTTATTGCCAAGACCTCAATGAATGGCTGATTGAGCTTTATTTTGAACAGAAACGGTATGATCAGATCGAAGCGCATTGCACCCCGTCAGGTGAGGTTAGCTTTGGTCCGATAGGGCAAGGGCGCTTGGCGGTGCTTGAAAGGTTTCTCGCAATCGGCGAGGGGGCCCGGGTGCGACGTATTTGGCGGGCGCACATGGGGTGCCTCAAAGCCACATTTTGGTGGTATATCGCGGAACGAAATGCGCAGTTTCGGAAATCCAAAAATATCGGGTCATCCGAGCAACGCCAGCGCTGTGACTATGAAAAGCTGATCAGCGGTATTCCAGACATGAAGCGGGAATTATTGGACCTGATGGCCGCGTTTCGTGAAACAGCAACGAGAACGGGTGCGAGCGAAACGGAACTGGCAGGCATCGACGCGGACATTGCAGCAATCGAGGCCGAAGCCAGACCGCGCCCCAATCGCAAGGCCGATCCACGCAAAATGGATGAAGACCTGTTTTGGAACCTTGTCGAAGAGGGCCGAACAGATCAATCCATCGGCGAACGCATCGAAACGCTTCCAGAAAGACTGGCGGCATTCAAAGCGACAGCCATCCGCGATTTTGATAAAATCCTACGTAATCTTGAGGCCCGCGCCTATCGCTGGGACCTGTGGGCGCTTGCCTATCTGCTGCAGGGCGGTTGTTCAGATGACGCCTTTGCGGACTTTCGCGGCTGGTTGATCCTGCAAGGACGCGACGTATTTGAAGCCACGATCGCAGACCCTGACGGTTTTGATGTGTCCTTACATCAAGGGGTGGCCTCGGGGATCAACGGACTGCACGACGCGGCACCCTTGGCCTATGAAATGCGGCAGGGGACGGCGATGAAACCCGTGCCGCTGAAGTTGATGAACGTCGCGGGTCCAGAAATTGCCGAAGAAGATTTCGCATCGGCTTTGCCACGGATCGCGGGCCTGATGGAGCGGTAATGGGCGCGCCGATAGCCGCGACCGCGCCTGACGGGCTTTCATGCGCAATCGGCTGGGGATAAGATACGGTGCGTCAATCTGTCAACTTTTACTGGGACTCATTACAACATTCATGCAGACACTTGTTTTGAAATTAACGATTCTGACAAAATAACGGGTAAAACATGCACAGTCCTATCGTTTCACTACTGGGTCCCAAGGACCGGCTGGGCTGGGTGCTGCGGTACAGTGTTCTGGCGCTGGGCGTTGTTGGGACAGTCTTTGCGCATGATGTGCTGACCGATCATGCGTTTCACGGTGTCATGGGACAATACCTTGGTACGATGGTGATGATTGGCCTGCCGCTCTATGCTGTCGCGACGGGCATCATGACAGATATGGGCCGTTTGCGCGTTCAATTGATCAAGGCGAGTGAAACCGATCAGATGACTGGCTTGCTCCAACGGCAAGCGTTCTTGCGGCACACAGAACGTAAACTGGTACAGACCGGCGTACTGATGATGCTCGATATTGATGGCTTGGGACAAATCAATGCGAAACATGATCATCACGCGGGCGATCTGTGCCTGATGGCGCTCGCCATCCGCCTGCGTGAGATGACGCAGACCACAGATGTGGTCGGGCGGATCGATGGCGCAACCATTGCCGTCTATTTGCCGGGCACGCCCCTGGACGCGGGACGCGAGATTGCTGAACGGCTGGCCCAAGGTTTGCTGGTGACAACCGGTCAGACGCGGTTCGAAGTCACCGTTTCTGTTGGGGTCGTTCTGGCTGATGGTCAAACCACGCTGAGCAAGCTGATGCAGCGCGCCGAGGCGGCTTTGCTGCGGGCCAAAATGCAGGGCCGTGCGCAGGTGATGCTGTCAGAGGATGCCATGGCCGCATAATTGCGGTGCACATTGCAGTTTTTGCCGCATATTCTGGGGCTTGTCACATTTCTGACGCGATATATAGTCTTCAATAAGATGAACGCGGGATTGCCGCATTGACTGGTCCCGCACAGCCTTATTGGGGTGTGACAGATGACGCAGGCCGACTTCAGAACTGACTTTGTGCGCGAACCGGGCGCACTCAAACACTATCCAGCGTTGGTTCTGAACGCAGATTATCGCCCTTTGTCATATTACCCGCTTTCACTGTGGCCCTGGCAGGAGGCGGTCAAGGCTGCCTGGCTCGACCGTGTGGATATTGTAAGCGAATATGACGAGGTGGTGCGCAGCCCGTCGACGATTATCAGAATCCCGTCGGTTGTTGTGCTCAAGGACTATATCAAGCCGCAGAAACAGGTGGCGTTTACCCGCTTCAACCTGTTCTTGCGCGATGAGTTTTGCTGCCAGTATTGCGGCGCGCGCGGTGATCTGACCTTTGACCATGTCGTTCCGCGTGCCAGTGGCGGGATTACAAGTTGGGAAAATGTTGTGGCGGCCTGTTCACCCTGCAACCTGCGCAAAGGATCACGTTCGCTCAAGCAATGCGGCATGAGCCTGCAAAAACCGCCGCGCCGTCCCGTGCCTGAGCAGTTGCACAATGTCGGGCGCAAATTTCCGCCCAATCATCTGCACGAAAGCTGGCTTGATTTCCTCTACTGGGATGCAGAACTCGAAGCGTAACTGCGCAGCAGTGCTAGACTTGGGCCACGCATCGGGTTAGGTAGGCGGCGTTAGCGCTAACGCGGCATCCTATGGGGGTTTATTGTGGTCTCTCGCGTCATTCCTGTCGATGAATTCGATCTCGTGATTTTTGGCGGCACCGGCGATCTGGCCCGGCGCAAGATCTTGCCCGGTCTTTTCCGGCGCTTTCTCTCGGGGCAAATGCCTGCTGGTTCACGGATCATCGGTGCTGCGCGGTCTGAATTGGACGGCGATGGCTATCGCGAGATGATCGCTGAGGCAGTCGCTGAATTTGGTGGCGAAGAAGCTAGTAATAAGAAAGGCTTGGAGGCCTTTCTTAAACAACTTGAATATGTTGCGATTGACGCGCGCGGTGAGGGCGGATGGGCCGATCTGGCCGCGATTGTCCGCCAAGACGTGGTGCAGGCGTTCTACTTTTCGGTCGCACCGTCTCTGTTTGGTGATTTGGCGGAACGGCTGCACACCAACAAGATTGCCAATGCGCAAAGCCGCATCGTGGTGGAAAAGCCCTTTGGCCGCGATCTTGAGACAGCGCGCGAATTGAACCAGACGCTGGCGGCGCATTTCGACGAAAGCCAGATTTACCGGATCGACCACTATCTGGGCAAAGAGACGGTGCAGAACCTGATGGCAGTGCGCTTTGGCAACGTGCTGTTCGAGCCGCTTTGGAACAACCACTACGTCGATCACATCCAGATCACCGTGGCCGAGACCGTCGGTGTCGGCGGGCGCGGGGCCTATTATGACAAATCCGGTGCGATGCGCGACATGGTCCAAAACCACCTGATGCAGCTGTTGTGCCTGATTGCGATGGAGCCTCCTGGCCAGTTCGAGGCTGATGCAGTCCGCGACGAAAAACTGAAGGTTATCAGGGCACTACAGTCCATAGATCATCATCATATTGTACGTGGCCAGTATGATGCAGGCCCTGACGGCCCCAGCTATCGCGAAGACGCGGAAAACCCCCGCAGCTTTACCGAAAGCTTTATCGCCATGCGCTGTCACATCGCCAACTGGCGGTGGGCGGGTGTGCCGTTCTATCTGCGCACCGGCAAGCGCATGAAGGCGCGGTCGTCCGAGATTGCTGTCGTTTTCAAAGACCTCGGTCATACGATATTTGAGGGTGATGAGGCCCGTCACCGCAATATTCTGGCGATCCGCTTGCAACCCAACGAAGGTATTGATTTGCAGGTGACGATCAAGGAACCGGGGCCGGGGGGCATGCGCCTGATTGATGTGCCGCTGGACATGACCTTTGCGGATGCCTTGGGCGACGGGGCCGAGGATGTGACGGACGCCTATGAGCGCCTGATCATGGATGTGATCCGTGGCAACCAGACGCTCTTTATGCGCGGTGACGAGGTTGAGGCGGCCTGGGCCTGGACCGATCCGCTGATCAATAGCTGGGAAGCACGTAACGACGTGCCCAAGCATTATGACGCAGGCTCTGCGGGGCCGGAGGATGCGATGATGTTGTTGCACCGTGATGGCCGGAAATGGCGTGAAATCAAGGGCTAAGCCATTCGGGCGCGCGGCATGTTTGAATTGACCTGACCGAAGAAGAGGATTGGTCCTATGAAGCTCGTTGAATATCCGGATGCGGAAATGATGATGATGGATCTGGCTGATAAACTGGCCAGTGAGCTGTCATCAGCCCTACGCGCGAATGATACCGCATCGCTCGCTGTGCCGGGCGGGACAACGCCGGGGCCAATCTTTGACAGCCTGTGTGCCGTTGATCTGGATTGGGCGCGTGTGCAGGTGATGTTGACCGATGAACGCTGGGTGCCGGAGACGTCCGAGCGGTCGAATACGCGGCTGTTGCGCGAGAGGTTGTTGACCGACCGCGCCGCTGCGGCGACCTATTTGCCGCTCTACGCCGATGCGCCGACACCGGAAGAAAAGCTCGCTGAACTCGCGGCTAGTCTTAGCCCCGCATTGCCACTCACGGTGGCACTCTTGGGGATGGGGGCGGATATGCACACAGCATCGATTTTTCCCGGTGCCGATCAGCTTGATCTGGCATTGCAAGGCAGTGATCGCTTGGTCGCCATGCGCGCGCCCGGTGCGCCAGAGCCGCGTATTACACTGTCTGCGACAGTCCTGAATGCCGCGATGAGCCGGCACATAGTGATTGTGGGGGGCGAAAAGCGCGCCGCACTGGAAAGAGCGCGGCATTTATCCCCGCAAGAGGCACCTGTGGCTGCTGTCTTGAACGGTGCAACAGTACACTGGGCGGAGGCGTAAAAGATGTGGCGCAAACTGAAAGATCATCACGAGGCTGTCGCAAGCCGCCGGATCGAGACCATGCTGGACGCCGCCCGCGCTGCTGATTTTGTGGCGCAAACGGGTGACATGCGGCTGGACTACGCCAAGACGAATATCGACGCTGAAGGCCGCGCCTTGCTGATTGCGCTGCTGGATGAAGCGGGCGTTGCAGAAAAGCGTGACGCGATGTTTTCGGGCGCGCCGATCAATGAAACCGAAGGCCGTGCCGTGCTGCACACCGCTTTGCGCAATCTTGATGGCGGGCCCGTCATGGTGGACGGTCAGGATGTCATGCCAGAGGTTCTGGACACTTTGGCGCGCATGGAGAGCTTTGCCAATGATGTGCGGAGCGGCCGTTTCAAAGGGCAGGGCGGCAAGATCACCGATGTGATCAACATCGGCATTGGCGGGTCCGATTTGGGGCCTGCGATGGCGGCACAGGCGCTGGCCCCTTATCACGACGGTCCGCGCTGCCATTTTGTGAGCAACGTGGACCCTGCGGATATTGCAGGCGTGTTGCGCGGCTGTGATCCGGCGACAACTTTGGTAATTGTGGCCTCCAAGACCTTTACCACGATTGAAACCATGACCAACGCGCGGACGGCGCAAGCGTGGATGGGCCAAACCGTTTCAGATACAGGCGCACAGTTTGCGGCCCTTTCGACGGCAGCGGACAAAACAGCGGCCTTTGGTATTGATCCCGCGCGCGTCTTTGGCTTCGCCGACTGGGTCGGTGGCCGTTATTCCATGTGGGGTCCGATTGGCCTGTCCTTGATGATCGCTGTTGGCCCTAACGCATTCCGTGCCTTCCTGCGCGGCGCGCAATCCATGGACCGCCATTTCCAGGCCGCCCCCTGGCAAGAAAACCTGCCTGCGATGCTGGCGCTGGTGGGGATCTGGCACAACCAGATTTGCGGCCACGCGACACGCGCGGTTCTGCCTTATGATAACCTTCTGGCGCGTCTGCCTGCCTATTTGCAGCAGCTCGAGATGGAAAGTAACGGCAAGGGCGTCAGCATGGACGGTGCCGATCTGACCATCGATAGTGGCCCCGTGGTCTGGGGTGAGCCGGGTACGAATGGCCAGCACGCCTTTTATCAGTTGATCCACCAGGGCACTCGCGTGATCCCGTGTGAATTCCTTGTGGCGGCGCGCGGACATGAGGATGATTTGCACCATCAACACCAGCTTTTGGTCGCCAATTGTCTGGCCCAGTCCGAGGCATTGATGCGCGGGCGCACGCTGGATGAAGCCCGCGGCAAGGTGGCCGATAAATTCGCCGGTGCGGAACTCGAACGCCAGGCCCGCCACCGCGTGTTCAAGGGCAACCGCCCTTCCGTGACCATCGCCTATCCGCAGCTGACACCCGAGGTGCTGGGCCAGATCGTGGCGCTGTATGAGCACCGCGTGTTTGTCGAAGGGGTGGTGCTTGGCATCAATTCCTATGATCAATGGGGTGTGGAACTGGGCAAAGAGCTTGCCACTGCGCTGCAGCCTGTTGTCGAGGGCAAAGAGAGCGCGGATGGCAAGGATGGCTCAACTGCCGCACTTGTTGACTTTCTGCAGATGCATGGGGTGTCCTAGGGTGCGGGCTTTGTCATAAGCAGCGCGACACCTCACAAAGGACCATCACATGATCGTTGAAATGATCCCCTACGCTGTCGCGGCCATTATCGTTGTCGCGATGTTGCTGGAAATCAGAACAGGGCGCATCCCGAACTGGCTGACGGCGTTGCCGTTTGTTCTGTTTGCGGTGTTGCTGGTTGTGGCCGAGGACCGCACACCGTTTTACTGGCAAATGGGTCTGGCATTGGGCGTCTTCCTCTTCGGGCTTGTCATGTTCGCTATTGGCGGATCAGGGGCGGGGGCGGTCAAGCTGATGGCTGGTGTCGCGCTTTTTGTGCCAGTGTCGAACGCGGGCTATGCCGCCCTGATCTTCTTGGTGGTTTTCTTTGTCAGCGCGTTCGTTTTTGTCCAGTTGCGCAAGATCTTCGGCTCTGAAAACAGCAAGTGGCACCTGATGGCAAATGCGGTGCTGCCGCTGAGTTTTTCGATCGGAGTGGCGGGACTTTCAGGGATGTTTCTGCTCTAGGCATCCTAGATTGCGCACGCCTGAAATCCCTTGATATCGCGCGGTGTTCCCGTGACAGTCGGATCGGTCCGACCTCATTTATTGGTGTGCTAGAATGCTCTCAACGACCCAACAACGCAAAGCTGCAAAAAGCTATGTTCTGGCCGCTTTGGAAGACGCGGGCCTGTCGCGCAACGATGACGACGGGCGTGCCTTTCACGCGCGTTTCGAGGCGCATTTCCCGCAGCTTTTTGACCTTTTCGCCACGCTTTATGGCGCCCATGAAAGCTGCCTCGATCAGTTGGCACAACTGATCGTGCTGGCGCAGACATCATGGCGGGACCGCGCGGATGATCTCAAGACACTGGACGCCGCGCGCGAGGCGACCCCTGACTGGTTCCAGTCAAACCAGATGCTGGGCGCATTTTGCTATGTCGACCGCTACGCTGGCAATCTGGCAGGGCTGAAAGAGCATGTTCCCTATTTTCAGGAACTCGGGATCACGTATTTGCACCTGATGCCGCTTTTTGATTGCCCCAAGGAAAATTCTGACGGTGGCTATGCTGTGTCGAGCTACCGTGAGGTGCGCGCCGATCTGGGAACCATGGCCGATCTGCGCGCCTTGGCCAAGGACCTGCGCGAGGCGGGGATATCGCTGGTTGTGGACTTTGTCTTTAACCACACCTCGAACGAACATGAATGGGCGCAAAAGGCGGCAGCAGGCGATCCGGAGTATTCTGATTACTACTGGATTTTCAATGACCGCCGGATGCCCGACGCCTTTGAGCGTACGGTGCGCGAGGTCTTTCCGGACGACCACCCCGGGGCCTTTATCCAGATGGAAGATGGCCGCTGGATCTGGTCCACCTTCCATTCCTTCCAGTGGGACCTGAACTATTCCAATCCCGCCGTCTTCTGCGCCATGGCGGGGGAAATGTTGGCCTTGGCCAATCAGGGTGTCGACCTGATCCGCATGGATGCTGTGGCCTTTATCTGGAAACGGCTGGGCACCACCTGCGAGAGCCAGCCGGAGGCGCATTTGCTTTTGCGCGCATTCAACGCTGTGTGCCGTATTGCAGCGCCGTCGCTTTTGTTCAAATCCGAGGCGATCGTCCACCCTGACGAGGTCGTTTCCTACATCGACCCCGAGGAATGCCCGATTTCCTACAATCCGCTTTTGATGGCGCTGAGTTGGGAGGCTTTGGCCACGCGCAAAGTGGAACTGATTGATCAGGCCATCACCCGCCGCCAACCGATCAACGCAGACTGCGCATGGGTGAACTATGTGCGCAGCCATGACGACATCGGCTGGACATTTGCCGATGAGGACGCCGCCGAGCTAGATATTCTGGGCTTCGATCACCGCCGCTTCCTGAACAGTTTTTATACAAACCAGTTCGAAGGCAGCTTCGCGCGGGGTGTGCCCTTCCAATATAACCCCAAAACCGGCGATTGCCGTGTGTGCGGGACGACCGCCTCACTGACAGGGGTTGAGGCAGGGGACGCGGGCGGTATCGACCGGATGATCCTGCTTTACGGCATTGCGTTCTCGGCAGGGGGTATTCCGTTGTTGTCCCTGGGGGATGAGGTCGGCCAACTGAATGATGACGCCTACAAACAGAACCCGGGACAAGCCAAGGATCAGCGCTGGGTTGGGCGGCCCCTGCGGCCTGATGTACTCTATGCGCAGCGGTTTGATCCGGAGACAAACGCGGGCCAGATTTTTGCACGCATGAAGCAGTTGATTGAGGCGCGCCGTGCCGCTCCGGGTCTGGCCGGCAACGCGATCAGACCGTTTCCGACGGATAACCCCCATGTGCTGGGTTACGTGCGCAGCGGGGATGGCCAAGAGGTTTGCATACTGGCGAATTTCGCGGATGACGCCCAGGAAGTGGCCGCGGATCAGTTCCTTGAAACACCGCCACGGATGACCGACCTGATCACCGGTGAGTCTTACCATGTCCGCACAGGGGTAACGCTGGCCGCGCATCAGATCCTGTGGCTTTCACTGGCTGTTTGAGGTGCGTGGAGCGGGTAACGGGAGCCAGACTAGGCGCGTGGGTATGGTCAGACACAGATAAGACTGCGCAGCAATTATCTGGCAAGGACGGGCAGCGAGAGGCTGGCCCGTCCGGTTTCTCGTCATGATTGATGGCTGTTTGACGGGTTCCCTAACATCAATGAATATCAAGGCATTTGACAAAGATCATTGCTATCTCGCCTTTTGAGGCGCAGCCTCAAGGCGCGAAGGGCTGATGTTCGTCCTTTGATGTAAACAGTAATCTCTAAGGAGACTTGTCATGACGATCACAAAAATTACAGTACTGAGCGCAATCGCAGCGATGGCACTTGGGTTCGGGACAGCGAGCTACGCCGAATGCGTGGATGGCAGCTGCGAGGATCCAGAGACACCAGTGGAAACACGCGGCAACCCCGGCAACGCTAAGCCTGTCGGCAATAGCCCTTGGGACGGCATCACTGGCAACAGTGGGAACAACAACCCGGGACCGCGTGCTGGTACGATGGACGGTCAGCGGCCAGACTTTGATGATGACAATCCCTATGACCAGCCAGGCGGTAAAACCAGCCCCAGCAACGCAAACAAGTAACCAGCCAAAGAGCCACTGGTGACCTTCTTTGGGTTGTAAGCCAAATTGAGTATGATCGTTGGCCTGCGTGGAAATGCGTGGGCCAATTCCTTTTTCGCATTGGCCTGCTCCAGACCCCAAGCCGACCTAGGAAACTCAGGCCTAGTGGCTTGCTCTAAGCGCGGCTTAAAACGCCTTAAATAGCGTTGCTTTGCGGTAACTCATCAAGGGTGGATAAAAGGGCGGGTTTTTTGGCTGAAATTATTTAAAACCAAATAAAAACAATAACTTGATGATGCCATTGGAGCGGGTAACGGGAATCGAACCCGTAACTGAAGCTTGGGAAGCTTTCGTGATACCTTTTCACCATACCCGCGCAGCCGTTTGCATAAGCCGCACTGCGATGCGCGTCAATGGCTCTTCACATCGGCGGGGATCCGCTTTGCGCTCGCCGATCCGTGATTTGCGCCCATGGGCGCGCAGGCCTAACACAGCGTGGCACAACACAGAGGAATCCCACCATGTCAAAGACCCGCCGCACCGTTCTGGCCCAGATTGCCGCCTTTGTCGGCGTATTGGGTTTTGGCACGCAGGCCCGCGCAGCCACGCCCACACCCGCCGCCACAGAAGGGCCGTTCTATCCGACCCCGTCGATGCGTATGGCGGATGTGGACAACGATCTGGTCAAGGTGATGGGGCTGGTCCAAGAGGCAGGCGGCGAGGTGATCATCCTCAACGGGCGGGTGCTTGATACAGATGGGCAGCCGCGCGCGGGGGTGCGTGTCGAAATCTGGCAATGCGACATGAACGGCAAATACCTGCACGACGGCGACAGTCGTGATGTGGCCTATGATGCAGGCTTTCAAGGCTTTGGCCATGACATCACCGATGCCCAAGGGCAGTTTCGGTTTCGCACGATCAGGCCCACGGTGTACCCGGGCCGTACGCCGCACATCCATGCCAAAGTGCTGGATGGATCATCCGAATTGCTGACCACACAATTCTATCTGGCGGATCACCCCGAAAATGCGCGCGACCGATTGTTCAACCGCATGTCAGACTCGCAAAAGGCGCAGGTGACCATGATTTTCACCGCAGGGCCTGACGGGCCGGAAACAACGGTCGATATCGTCGTTTAACGCGGCCGGCGCCGTCTGCGGCCAGCGTCACCGCCGCCACCTGTGTTATGATTGACCTGCGGGATTGCCACGATGCTGTTGAGGATCGGAAAGGGCTCGACCGCGTTGGGGATGTTTGAGGCATTCACAAAATGCTCTTGGAAGCGCGGTTCAATCGCGGTTTCGATCTTGTGGATATTGTGCACGGTCTCTTCGATTTCGTGGCGCGCATCGGTATTCAAGAGCGCAATCCGCGCGCCGGTGCCTGCGGCATTGCCCGCACTTGTCACCTTGTCCAGCGGCGCATCGGGGATCATCCCCAGTACCATCGCGTGTTTGGGGCTGATATGCGCGCCGAACGCGCCTGCCAGTACCACGCGGTCCACCTTGTCCACACCGAATTTATCCATCAGCAGGCGCGCGCCCGAATAAAGCGCTGCTTTGGCCATCTGGATTTGGCGGATGTCAGTGTTGGTCACCGTAATCCTTGGCCCGCCATTTTCGGTGCCATCATAAAGCAGGTAGGAATTCGTGCGCCCGTCCTGAAAACAGTTGGGCGATCCGGTTTGCTCGGCCGATCCGATTAGTCCGGGTCCATCGACGATCCCAGCCATGCGCATTTCTGCGATCACCTCGATGATACCTGATCCGCAGATGCCCGTAATGCCCGTTTGCGCAATTGCCGCGTCAAACCCGTCTTCATCCGACCAGATATCGCTTCCGATGACCTGAAAGCGGGGTAGTTTGGTGACCGGATCAATTTCGACATGTTCAATCGCGCCGGGGGCGGCGCGCTGGCCGGAACTGATCTGCGCCCCCTCAAAGGCCGGACCCGTCGGTGAGGAACAGGCGAGGACCTTTTCCTTGTTCCCCAGAAGGATTTCCGCGTTGGTGCCCACGTCAACCACAAGCACAAGATCGTCGGATTTATCCGGTGCCTCGGACAGGGCGACTGCTGCCGCATCTGCGCCGACGTGGCCCGCGATGCAGGGCAGGATATAGACCCGCGCAGCCGGGTGCAGGTTCAGATCAAGCTCGGTCGCGCGCAGAGAGATCGATTCAGACGTGGCCAGCGCGAAGGGGGCTTGCCCCAACTCATAGGCGTCGATGCCCAAAAAGAGGTGATGCATCACAGGGTTGCAGACAAAAACCGCGTCCATGATCAGATTGCGGTCGATCCCTGCCTCGGAGGCGATTTGCACGAAAAGGGCGTTCATGCCCTCGCGCACGGCCTTCGTCATTTCGTCGGAACCGGTGGGGTTCATCATCCCGTAACTCACGCGGCTCATCAGGTCTTCGCCGAAACGGATTTGCGGGTTCATGATGCCGGATGAGGCCACAACCTCGCCGGATTGCAGATCACACAGGTGGGCAGCAATGGTGGTCGAGCCCAGATCAACGGCCAGCCCATAAAGCTTGCCCTCATAAAACCCGGGCCAAATCTGGATAATGCGCGGGCTGAAAACCGCATCGCCCAGATGCACGGCGACGGTGACTTTCCATTCCCCTTTGCGCAGCGCCTTTTGCAGGGTTTTCAACACGCCGAGATCGGCTTCCAGCGCGGGCAGGTCCCATTCGCGGCGCAGCGCGGCGACCAGCCGTTCCAGATCGCCCGAAGGGTCGTGCATGTCCGGTTCGGCCACTTCGACGTAGTAGAGTTTGGTCGAAGGGTTCATGATGATTTCACGCGCTTCGGCCCGTTTGCGCACGACCTGTTTGTGCACTTGGCTTTCGGCGGGCACATCGATCACGACATCGCTTTGGATCGTTGCCTGACAGCCCAGACGCCGCCCTTTCTTCAGACCGCGTTTGTCGTCATAGCGTTGCTCGACGCTGTTCCATTCTGACAATGCGGTATCGGCCACGGTGACGCCGTGTTTGGAAAATTCACCATAGGACGGAGTGATCTGACACTTTGAACAGATGCCGCGCCCGCCACAAACGCTATCAAGATCAACGCCCAACTGGCGCGCCGCTGTCAGGACAGGGGTGCCGACAGGGAAATTGCCGCGTTTGCCGGACGGGGTGAAAATGACAAGAGGATCTTTGGACATGATATGCGCCTGTTTGTTCTTGCCGCGAATGTAGCGTCTGTCCGCGCAAAGAGAAGGCCCGTATCCGTCATAATGACTATGAGCAGCGGCATCCTATTGCAGGACGTCAGTGCCGAGCAGCCAGACGGACAAAGGCACAGGCAATGTCGCGACGATTATCGTCATCATTGCATGCCGGGTCTCGAACAACCGGCTGAGCCCGCCTGCCAGCATGATCCCGCCACCGCCACCAAGTGCCACATTGCCTGGCAGGTTGATCGCCAGCCCGAGCGTGACGTAGCGATAGTTGCAAAAGATCGGGGCAAGCCACTTGGGCAGACGGTCTTGCATCGCTTGCAGCCGGTCGTCGCGCGGGGTTTCGTGGATTCGTTGCATCAAACGTGCAATCCGCGCCAGATAGAAGTCCTCGCACCACCGGACAAGCCGTGCCATCGGTACGTATTGTCCGATGCAGAAGGCCAGCGCCAAGCCGCAGACCGTCGCGAAATAGACGAACGGTGCCGCCTGCGCGCCTTCGAGCAGCAGAATGGCGATGCCAATCTCGACACCGGGCACAAAGGGAATAGCGAGAAGGATCGCGTATCCAACCATCACGGTGATCAGCAGCCCGGTCATCATACGCGCGGCTTCGTCGGTTTCGAACAGCGCGATTTTCGCCATCAGGAAATCAATGCCCGTTTTTGCAAGATAAACGAGGACAAAAACCACCAGCAGCTTGGATGCTGCGCGCGCGCACCGTTTCGCCGTTGTTCCGATTGTTGCGCCACTTTCTGCCATAAGCGCGACAGTGGTCACATTCGTGGCCAGTCACAAGCTAGCTTTTCAACCAGTTAGGTCTTTCGGTTCTTCATTATCCATGCAATAGGGACGTGCCAACGATACCACGACAAAGGAGACTGGTTGATGGAGATTCGCGAGGCACTCACCTTTGATGATGTTCTGTTGGTGCCGGGGGCGTCCAGTGTGCTGCCGTCGACTGCGGACACGCGCACCCGCGTGACCCAATCCATCAGCATGAATATCCCGCTTTTGTCCAGCGCAATGGATACTGTGACCGAAAGCCGCATGGCAATTGCTATGGCGCAGGCCGGTGGCATCGGTGTGGTCCACAAGAACCTCAACATCGAGGATCAGGCCAAGGAAATCCGCAGGGTCAAGCGCTTTGTCTCTGGCACAGTCTACAACCCCGTCACCTTGCGCCCCGATCAAACCTTGGCCGATGCCAAGGCGCTGATGGAGCGTTACCGGATCACCGGTTTCCCCGTTGTCGGCGAGGGTGGCAAGGTTGTCGGCATCGTCACCAACCGTGACATGCGCTTTGCGCAAGATGACAACACACCTGTCAGCGTGATGATGACGACGGATAATCTGGCCATTCTGCGTGAACCCGCCGATCTGGACGAGGCGCGCTCCTTGATGCAATCGCGCCGGATCGAAAAACTGTTGATCACCGATGACAAGGGCAAGCTGACAGGCTTGTTGACACTTAAGGATAGCGAACAGGCGGTACTGAACCCGATAGCCTGCAAAGACGGATTGGGCCGTTTGCGTGTTGCTGCGGCCTCTGGCGTGGGCGATGCCGGGTTCGAGCGGACCCAGGCGCTTGTCGAAGCGGGCGTTGATATGATCGTGATTGATACCGCCCATGGCCATTCCGAGGGTGTCGCCAAGGCTGTTGAACGCGCCAAGATGCTGTCCAACGAGGTGCAGATCGTGGCCGGTAATATTGCAACGGCCGAGGCGGCCAAGGCGCTGATCGGTTCGGGGGCAGATGCGGTGAAGGTCGGTATCGGGCCGGGCTCGATCTGTACGACCCGCATGGTTGCGGGTGTCGGTGTTCCGCAGCTGACGGCGATCATGGATTGCGCGGCTGGTGCAGGCGATGTGCCTGTCATTGCCGATGGCGGTATCAAGTTTTCGGGCGATTTCGCCAAGGCGATTGCGGCAGGTGCGTCCTGCGCGATGGTCGGCTCAATGATCGCCGGTACCGATGAAAGCCCCGGTGAGGTGATCCTCTATCAAGGCCGGTCTTTCAAATCCTATCGCGGGATGGGGAGCCTTGGCGCAATGGCCAGCGGATCAGCCGACCGCTATTTCCAGAAAGAGGCAGCCAGCGATAAACTCGTGCCCGAGGGGATCGAGGGGCAGGTGCCTTACAAAGGTTCGGCCCATGCTGTTGTGCACCAACTTGTCGGCGGTCTGCGCGCGGCGATGGGCTATACCGGTTGTGCCACGATTGACGAGATGCGCAAGAATTGCACCTTCGTTAAGATCACCGGTGCGGGCCTGAAAGAAAGTCACGTCCATGATGTGCAGATTACCCGCGAAAGCCCGAATTACCGGATCGGATAGGGCATGACCCCCGGCGCACGTGTGGCCGCCGCAATTGCGGTGCTGGACCAAATTCAGGCGGGGGCTGTTGCCGAGCAGGCGCTGACAGCCTGGGCGCGGGGTAGCCGTTTTGCCGGATCCAAAGACCGCGCTGCGGTGCGCGATCATGTTTTTGACGTGCTGCGCGCGAAACGCTCGCTCGGTGATGGCGCTGGTCGGGAATTGATGCAGCGTCTTGCCCAGCGTGAAAGCTGGCCCATGACCGAGCTGTTTTCCGGCGATGGCCACGCGCCCGACCCGCTCACGGCTGAAGAAATGGCGGCGCTTGATGCGCCGCTGACGCTTTCTGTCCCGGCCCGCTGCGATCTGCCGGATTGGCTCTGGCCGCTGTGGCAGGAAAGCCTGGGTGAACGCGCCGAAGCGGTCGCAATGGTGCAGCAGGGCCGTGCCGACGTCTTCTTGCGCGTGAACATGCGCAAAGGATCGGTGACTGCGGCCATGGATGCGCTTGCCAAAGACGGTGTGACGGTCATTGCGCATCCTGATGTTGCAGGCTGTCTGCGTGTTACCGGCAATCCGCGCCGTGTCAAAACCGCGGCCGCCTATCTGTCAGGACTGGTGGAATTGCAGGACGCGGCATCGCAACGGGCCGTGCGCCGGGTTGCTGTGCCGGATGGTGCCCGCGTATTGGACTATTGCGCCGGTGGCGGCGGCAAGGCGCTGGCCTTTGCCGATCTATACGAGGCGACAGTATTTGCCCATGATATCGCCCCGCAGCGGATGCGCGATCTGCCCGTCCGTGCGGCGCGGGCCGGTGTGACGATTACGCCTCTCGCGACTGAGGCGCTTGCCAAGGCGGGGAAATTTGATGTCGTGTTTTGCGACGCACCTTGCACCGGAAGCGGGACGTGGCGGCGCACGCCGGATGCAAAATGGCGTTTGGGGCCTGAAGATCTGGCGCATGTCATGCAATCACAGGATGAAGTGCTTAACGCTTCAGCCCCGCTTGTCGCGGATGCTGGCCTGCTGGTTTATGCAACCTGCTCAATCCTGTCAGATGAAAACAGCCGCAGAGTTCGAGCCTTCTGCCAGCGCAATCCCGACTGGCATATCATTGAAGAGCATCAGGACCTTCCTGATGCAAACGGCGATGGCTTTTATACCTGCGCGCTGCGCAGAAGGTAATACAACCTAGAATTGCAAACGGTGCTTTGCTATCTTGCATTAAGGTTAACTTAAGCGTTCTGCGTTTAAGGTGCCTTATCGCGTTGTGAGGTGTGTGCATTGCCTTTTGATCAGTCGTTTACGGCAGAGCGGCCCAAAGTGCCTGCCGGTCTGCCACCGGTCCTGCATCTTTTTGTAGCTGGATGTCTGTGTTTTGCCGTGGCCGTTTTGATGCCTGTGCCTGCACTTTATTTCGGCTTTGCGATCTGCGGGGGCATCTTGGTTGTGACTGCGGGTTTTGTTGGGGTCGCGCTCAAACTTGATCAGCGCGCGGCGCACCGGTTACGCGCAATGGCGCATACGATCATTGCCCATGACACGGGCATCGGATTTGTCACAGATGGTACAGGGCTTATTCGGTATGCGAATGCCGGTGCGCATGACCGCTTTGGTGCCACGGAAGGGACCGGGCTGGCGCAGGTTCTTGGGGCGATGTTGGCCAACCCGTACAGTGTGTTGTCGCAGATTATTGCACAGGCAGGGCCGACGGGCGCAAAGACAGAAGATATTGTCACGCGCGGCGGGCATTTCCGCTTGCGCCTCTTGATCATGGGCGAGGCTTGCCAGATCTGGTGGCTGGATGATCTCAGCGTTGCTGGACGGGCAGGGCGCGCGCGGCCGCAACCGGCGACTTTTCCGATGCTGACGGTGGGACCAAGTGGTCAAGTGATCCAGATGAACGAAAGTTTCCGCAAGTTGGTGGGGCCTTCGTTCCGTACGCTCGAGGATGTTTTTGATGAGCTGCCGCTGCGGTCTGGCCAACCCCAGGTCTTACGTGGATTGCAGGGGCGGAAAGACGTGGTGCTGGCGATCACGGAAGGCAGCGACGAGACGCGTGATATCTATGTCCTTCCCGGTGCGCCGATCTCGGCGACCCCGCCGATGTTCGAACCTGGCTGGGATGCCATTGAAAATCTCCCTGTGCCTTTGATGAAAATTGCGCCGGATGGGGTGCTGCTGGCTACGAACCGCGAGGCACGCCAGCTGTTGAATATCGGGGCGACACGCGGTCGACATGTGGCTGATGTGCTTGACGGGCCGGGGCGGCCCATCAACGACTGGCTTGGCGAAGCATTGGCCGGACAGGCGGGGCATGTATCACAGTTTCTGCATGGCCGTGGCGACAAACAGGACACCTTTGTTCAGGTCACACTGAACACGGCCGGTTCCCCCGATGACCTGCATGTGATCGCCGTGTTGAACGATATCACAGAGCTAAAGACGCTTGAGGCGCAATTCGTTCAAAGCCAGAAGATGCAGGCGATTGGCCAGCTTGCAGGTGGTGTGGCCCATGATTTCAACAATCTGCTGACTGCGATTTCGGGGCATTGTGAACTTTTGCTGTGCAACCACGATGAACATGACCGCGATTACAGCGATTTGATCCAGATCCACCAGAATACCAACCGCGCCGCGAGCCTTGTTGGACAACTGCTGGCGTTTTCGCGCAAACAGACCCTGCAACCCGAAGCGCTTGATTTGCGCGATACGCTGTCAGACCTGACGCATCTGTTGAACCGTCTTGTCGGAGAGAAAGTGTCGCTCAAGCTCGAGCATGACAATCAATTGGCGCGGATCAAGGCCGATAAACGGCAGCTCGAGCAGGTTTTGATGAACCTTGTGGTGAATGCCCGCGATGCGATGCAGGGTGCGGGTGAAATCCGTGTCGTGACGAAAAATACGCATCTCAAAACCGCGTTGCACCGCGACCGCGCCACTGTGCCGCCGGGCGATTATGTCTTGGTCAAAGTGATTGATGAAGGACATGGTATTCCGAGTGACAAGCTGGAAAAGATCTTTGAACCCTTCGTGACGACCAAACGGGTGGGTGAGGGAACCGGGCTTGGGTTATCCACGGCCTACGGAATCGTGAAACAGTCCGGCGGCTATATTTTTGTCGACAGCGAGGTCGGTGTCGGCGCGACGTTTTCACTGTTGTTCCCGAGCCATACACCAACGGAAGAAGTCGCAGAACCTGTGGCACCGGTTGCGAGCCTGCCCATCAAAACCAGCGCCGACGGCGTTGTGCTGCTGGTCGAGGACGAGGCACCGGTGCGCGCCTTTGCCGCCCGTGCCCTACGCTTGCGCGGCTATACCGTTCTGGAAGCGGATTGCGCCGAGGCCGCTTTGGAGCTTTTGGAAAATGCGGAGCTGCATATCGATATCTTTGTGACCGACGTCATCATGCCCGGTCAGGATGGCCCGACCTGGGTGCGCAAGGCGCTGCTGCAGCGCCCGCAAACGCGGGTTGTTTTCGTGTCTGGTTATCCCGAAGACGCTTTTGATGATGGCCAGCCAGAAGTGCTCGGGGCCGCATTCCTGCCCAAGCCGTTCTCGCTCAAGGCTTTGACCGACACTGTGCAGGAACAGCTTCAGGGGTCGCCAACATTGGAACAGGCCTGACAGGTGCTGTGAGCCGACGTTATCGCCCGATTGCAACCAGATGCGCCGCTGATCCGGTCAGGGCGGCGTAGTCATCCTCGATCACATGGACTGCAAAGTTACCCATGAAGCCTGCAAAGCGGCCCTTGTCGCGAAACGCGTCACCAAACCCGAATTGAGTCAGATGCGGTGCAAATGCGCGCGCCACGCCACCGGCCAGATACACCCCGCCAAAGGGCAGCTGGATCAATGACAGGTTGCCACAAACGGTCCCAAGAATGCGCGTGAAAAGCTGGGCGGCCTCGACAGCACGGGTGTCTGATCCGTCGGCGCAGGCGGTCATGATCTCTTGTGCGCTGCGTTCCCGCGGATCCTCGGCTTCACGTCCAAGGAATGCATAAACACGCTCAAGCCCGCGGCCGGAAAGGACATCTTCAACTGCAGGAAACCCGTGCGCAGTGGAGACAAACTGACACAACCGCAACTCCATCTCGTTGCGGATCGGCAGGTTCGCATGGCCGCTTTCAGAGGGCGTAACGATGCGCCCGTGTTCCAAATCATACACCGGTGCCGCGTTAAAGCCGGTGCCGACACCGATCACCAGTTTCGCCGCATTCTGGCTGCTGTCAGGGCCCGGCAGGATGGTACGAATATTCGCCGGATCAATGTGCCCCAAGGCATGACCCTGCGCCTGCAAGTCATTCAGAATTGCGACGGTTTCCGCTTTGGTGGCGCGGGCCAGCGTGTCCTTGTCAATTGTCCAGTCGAGGTTCGTCATCGTGGCGCGCCCGTCACGCACGGGCCCCGCCACCGCAACACAGGCCGCAACAGGGTCAACCCCGCCTTCGTCTTCGATATAGCGACGCAGCACGCTTTCAAGTCCGGGAAATTCACTGTTGTGATAGCGCCGGATCGTGCTGTCGATGATCATGCGCCCATCGGCCAAGGCGACACGCGTGTTGGTGCCGCCAATATCGGCAACCAGTGAATAGGTATCTGCGGGATGTGCCATGGTGTTCCTTAACGCGCGATCGCGGATTTCAGCGCGTGATAGGATGCTTTCGGTGTGCGCTTCAAGGTCTCAAAATCCACGTGAATGATGCCAAACCGCTTTTCATAGCCGAAGGCCCATTCGTAATTGTCCAGCAGTGACCAGTAAAAGAAGCCCTGCACATTCGCGCCTGCATCAATGGCGCGCTTTGTTGCCAGGATGTGATCATTGATGAATTGGGTGCGTTCGGGATCGGACACGCCACCGTTTACAAGATGGTCATCCCAGGCCATGCCGTTTTCCGTCACAAAGATGGGCAGATCGCCGACATAGTCCTGCGATAGGCGCGTCAGGAAAGATTGCAGTCCGTCCGGATAAATCTCCCACCCCATCTGGGTCTTGGCACCTGGGCCTTCCTCGGATGCGACATGGGGCCAAACCATGCTGTCATCACGGGTGACCTTGTGGCGGGTGTAATAGTTCACACCCAGAAAATCGATTGGCTGGCTGATCTGTGCCATGTCGTCCTGCCAGCCCGCCGGCATATGCGGGGACAGACCCGCAAGCGCCTCTTCGGGGTAGGTGCCTTTGGTCACGGCTTCGATGAACCAGCGGTTGTTGATTGCGTCCATCGTGGCCGCGGCCTGTGCGGCCTCTGGCGTGTCGTCCTTGGGGTCGGTGTGATCAAAGTTAAGAACGATCCCGCAGTTCTTCATGCCCTTGCCGCGCAGGCGCGTCATCGCCTCGCCATGGGCAAGATTGATGTGGTGCATCGCGCGTGCTGCGGCGCGGATATCCTTCAGACCCGGCGCGTGATGGCCCAGAAAATGCGACAGATACGAGATACACCACGGCTCGTTGATCGTGGCGATCGCATGGATACGGTCACCGATCCGGTCGGTGATCACATCTGTGAAATCACCGAAATACTTGCAGGTGTCACGGTTCATCCAGCCACCCTGATCGGCCAGGGCACTGGGCAGTTCCCAGTGATAGAGCGTCTGAAACGGCTGCAAGCCGCGTTCCAGCATGGCATCGACCAAGCGATCATAGAAATCCAGACCCGCAGGGTTCGGTGTCCGCCCGTCCGGCATCACCCGCGCCCAAGAGGTGGAAAACCGGTAAGCGTCCATGCCCGCATCTTTCAGCAGATCAAGGTCCTCGGCAAAACGGTGATAGTGGTCGCAAGCGAGCGCACCATCCTCGCCCCGCACCACATTGCCCGGACCTGCGGCAAAAGTATCCCAATGGGTCGGACCCGCGCCGCCGAATTTATGGCCCTCGATCTGGTAAGCGGCTGTGGCCGCCCCAAAGACGAAACCTTGGGGGAAATCTGAGCGTTTAAAGTCCATGTCAGTCCTTTCGCGGGGCAGGGCCGGTTGATGTTCCGACAACAAGTTCCGCTTCTAGCAGTTTGGTTTGTGGTGGACGCGCGGGGTTCTCGATCGCGTCAAGCAGCATTTGCGCCAACTGGCGCCCTGCTTCGCGCACCGAGGACCGTGTGGCGGTAAAAATCGGGGTGTCGCCCCCGTTCTTGAGGTACGACAAGACGTCGTCATGGCTGATCACCGAGACATCGCTGCCCATCACCAGCCCCTTTTCCTCAATCGCGCGGCGCACGCCAAGGGCGCTGATCATCGAAGAGCAGAGAATGGCGGTCGGCGCGTCCTCAAGAGCAAGCATCTGCCGTGCGCTGACATAGCCGAAATCCTCGGTCATTTCGCCCGAACGCATCAAATTCGGATCGGGTGTCACACAATGTTCAGTCAGCGATGCAACATAGCCGTTGCGCCGCCGATAGGCGAAATCCATGAATTCCAGACCGTTTACCAAACCGATCCGCTGATGTCCGAGATCGAACAAGAAATCAGTGGCGCGTTTGAACGCATTGCGGTTGTTCATATCGAGCCACGCATATGGCGTTTCGTTGACCGAAGCACGGCCATGCACGGCGAAGGGCAGATCAAGTTTATGCAAGAGGGGGATCCGCGGATCATCCATGACGGGACCATGCACAATCACCCCATCAACTGCGCGCCGTGATTTGAGCCCTTGATAAATCCTGCGCTCGTCGTCGTCGGCGACAATGGACAAGATCATTTCAAATCCGTTACGCGAATATGTTTCGCCAGCTCCTGCGATAAAGTCGCCAAAAACCGGATTAACCATCTCATGTTTGCTGGAAAGCGGGATCACATGGCCGATCGCCAGAGCTTTGCCCGTCGCCAGCCCTTTGGCCCGCGTTGACGGGCTATAGTTGAAAGTGCGGGCGGCCTCTTCAACCCGGCGTCGCGTGGCCGTGCTCACCTCGGGATAGCCGTTCAATGCCCGGCTCACGGTTGTTTGGCTAAGCCCCAGATTTTGAGAAAGTTCTTTTAAATTCATGGGGTCAGGCGATTATCCAAAGCGCTTTCAAGCATGTGGTTGACGTATGCGCGATCAAGGCAAATCGTGCGACTTGCCTTTTGAGTAGCATGATTTCTTGGAAATCCAAGGCAAATTTTAGCGCTAACAGTGCCGTATTGACAGACGCTTAAACTTGACCGACTGTGAGTAAATCCAAAGCGCTTTGGAATTTTGATTCCTTGACGCGGAAGGGAATGATCGCACGAAAGTGCATTAAAGGACGCGTTGATCTTGGCGCGATTGGGAGGAAATTCTATGATTACGAAACTGTATGCCAGCGTGGCAGCGGTTGCTCTGACTGCGAGTGCTGCAACCGCGGCAGGCCATCTTGCGTTTACGCCGGGTGAGGGTGATTTCAGCTGGGACGTCTACAATGAGTGGGCCGCAAATGCACCGGATCTGACCGGTCAGGACGTGACTGTTTTCGGGCCTTGGCTGTCACCAGAGGACGATATTTTCCGTTCGATGATCGCCTACTTTACCGAAGCAACAGGCGCAAATGTGACCTATGCGGGCTCGGACGGCTTTGAGCAGCAGATTGTCATTGACGCCGAGGCAGGCAGCCCACCGAAACATCGCTGTTTTCCCGCAGCCGGGTCTTGCCGCGAACATGGCGTCGCAGGGGCTGTTGGACCCGCTTGGTCCGGACATGGCATCTTGGGTGGCTGAGAACTATGCCGCGGGTCAGTCCTGGGTTGATCTGGGTACCTATGCCGACGCCAATGGCGACGATCAGTTCTACGGCTTCTTCTACAACGTGAACGTGAAGTCGCTTGTCTGGTATGTGCCAGAGAACTTTGAAGATGCAGGGTACGATATTCCGGAAACCATGGAAGATCTGATCGCCCTGTCAGAGCAGATCATCGCAGACGGCGGCACACCTTGGTGCATCGGTCTGGGTTCGGGTCCTGCGACAGGTTGGCCCGCGACAGACTGGGTTGAGGACATCATGCTGCGCACGCAATCCCCCGAGGATTATGATGCATGGGTCGTAAATGACCTGCCGTTCAACGATCCAAAAGTGATCGAGGCCATTGAAACATTCGGCATGTTTGCCAAGAATGATGCAATGGTTGCAGGCGGGTCCGCTGCGGTCGGTTCAACTGACTTCCGCGACAGCCCAGCAGGTTTGTTCTCGTCACCGCCACAGTGCTACATGCACAAGCAGGCGTCGTTCATTCCGGCATTCATGCCCGAGGACGTTGTGATCGGTGAAGACGCAGACTTCTTCTACTTCCCGTCCTTCGCAAGCAAAGATCTGGGTAATCCGGTTCTGGGCGGCGGTACCTTGATGGCTGTGACAGATGCGTCTGACGCGACAATGGCCTTCATGGAGTTCCTCCAGCAGCCACTGGCACACGAAGTGATGATGGCGCAGACAGGCTTCCTTACACCACACTCCGGCGTCAATCTGGATACATATGCAGATGCGACACTGCGTGGTCAGGGTGAAATCCTGCTGAACTCGACCACATTCCGTTTTGACGGGTCTGACCTGATGCCCGGCGCCATTGGTGCTGGTACATTCTGGACAGGTATGGTCGACTATGTAGGCGGTGCATCCGCGCAAGAAGTCGGCGATGCGATCCAGCAAAGCTGGGACGCGCTGAAGTAATCAGCCCAAGCTGACACGACATAGGGTTCGGGCGGGCAACTGTCCGGACCTTTCAGCGGCGCAACATGCGGCCGTCTGAGATACACAGCGAAGGGGAGGGCGCTATGAATCCGGCATTACAGGGATTGATCACCATCATTATCGGGGTCGGGGGCTGCGTAGGTTACTTCTACGGCGCGAACCTCTTTCTTGATAAGGTGCTTTTCAAAGCAGAAGGTCCCAATGCGGGCCGCAATATCAACCGCGCCAATATGATCCGGCCTTGGGTGTTTCTGATGCCCGCCTTGCTGGCCCTGGGTCTTTATCTTGCCTATCCCGTCTTCGCGACACTCCGCCTCAGCTTCCTAGAGCGTTTGCCCGGCAACGAATATGCTTTTGTCGGTTTTGAGAATTACAGCAAGATGTTCGCCGAGCCGAAGTTCATGGAGGCGATGCTGAACAACGTCCTCTGGCTGGTCGTTGTGCCTGCCGCCGCGACTGCCTTTGGTTTGCTGGCCGCCCAACTGACCGACCGCCTGAAATGGGGCAATATCGCGAAATCCATCGTGTTTATGCCGATGGCGATTTCCTTTGTCGGTGCGGCGGTGATCTTTAAACTGGTCTATGAGGCCCGTCCCGAAGACGTGGCCCAGATCGGTATCCTGAACCATCTTTACCTGACCTTTGGCGGCGACGCGCCGGTGCAATGGTTGCAGGTGCCATTCTGGAACAACTTCTTTCTGATGGCCGTACTGATCTGGATCCAGACCGGTTTTGCCATGGTGATCCTCTCTGCCGCCCTGCGCGGTATTCCCGAGGAAACGATCGAGGCCGCCGTGATTGACGGTGCAAACCCGTTCCAGATTTTCTTCAAGATCAAAGTCCCGCAGATCATGTCCACCATCGTGGTGGTCTGGACGACGATCACGATTGCCACGCTCAAGGTCTTTGATATCGTGTTCGCCATGACCAACGGCCAGTGGGAAACGCAGGTTCTGGCCAACTATATGTACGACAAATTGTTCCGCGCGAACGATTGGGGCATGGGCTCGGCCTCGGCGATGATTATCATGCTGATGGTGACGCCGATCCTTGTCTGGAACGTCTATAACGCACGCAAGGAGATGCAGTAATGGATGCGATTGCAGGACGTAAGCCCGCCGTCGTATGGGCGCTGAACATCTCGGTCGTGGCGCTTGTGGCGCTGTGGCTGTTTCCGACTTTGGGGCTCTTGGTGTCGTCGTTCCGGACGGGTGACCAGATCACAGCCTCGGGCTGGTGGTCCTCCTTCCTGCCCGCAGAGCAGACGATCCAGTTGCGTGTGGCCGATCCGGACGACGCCCGTGTCGATCTGGGCAACGGCCGTTTCATGGTCGAGGGCAACATCTTTGACGGACAGGATTTCGAAGGTGAACTGCGGTCTTGGGCCACATCCAGCCGCGACCTTGGTGCCTTCCAGCCCGGTGACGTGAATGATCTGGGTGATGGTGAGACACTCACAGTGCAGGCCGACGGTGCCTATGTCTGGGAAGGCGATGATGACCAGATCAGTGGCCGCGCTCAGCGTGTGTTCCTTGATGTCACGACACCGCCGGATTTCACGCTCGATAACTATAGCTTCGTGCTTTTCGATGAAGATAACTCGGAAGGCATGGCCAAGGCGTTTATGAACACGCTGACGGTTGTCATCCCTGCCACGATCATCCCGATCCTGATTGCGGCCTTTGCGGCCTATGCACTGGCTTGGATGGATTTCCCGGGGCGCGCCTTGCTGATTGCGATCATCGTCGGGCTCTTGGTTGTGCCGCTGCAACTGGCCCTTATTCCGCTCCTGTCGCTGCACAACGCGATTGGTATCGGCAAAGGGTATTTGGGAACATGGCTTGCGCATACGGGATTTGGCCTGCCTCTGGCGATCTATCTGTTGCGCAACTACATGGTCGGCCTGCCGCGCGATATCATCGAGAACGCCAAAGTGGATGGTGCGACGGATTTCCAGATCTTTACCAAGATTATCCTGCCGCTCAGTTTTCCGGCGCTGGCTTCTTTCGCGATCTTCCAGTTTCTGTGGACATGGAACGACCTTCTCGTGGCCTTGGTGTTCCTGATTGACGCGACAGGTGAAACCACGGTCATGACCAAGCAGATCGTCGAATTGCTGGGCACCCGTGGCGGCGACTGGGAAATCCTCGCGACCTCGGCCTTTGTGTCGATCGCGGTGCCGCTCGCAGTCTTCTTTGCGATGCAAAAATACCTTGTCCGTGGCCTTCTGGCAGGATCAGTCAAATAAAATCACGCGCCCCGGGCCAGTCTCGGGGCAACACTTACGCCCTCTGAAAGATCCCGGATCAAACACCCGGGAAGGGGCATGGAATAGGAACGACACATTATGACGACGGCGCTGGCCAATAATACCGAAATGGCTGTGGACCAAGATTGGTGGCGGGGGGCGGTGATCTACCAGATTTACCCGCGCAGCTATCAGGACAGCAACGGCGACGGCATTGGCGATCTTTTGGGGATCGTGCAGCGCTTGCCCTACATCGCGTCGCTGGGTGTTGATGCAATCTGGATTTCGCCCTTCTTTATGTCGCCGATGAAAGACTTCGGCTATGACGTCAGCGACTATTGCGACGTTGACCCGATGTTCGGCTCGATTGCGGATTTTGATGCTGTTGTCGATACCGCACACCGTCTGGGCATCCGCGTGATGATTGATCTGGTCCTCAGCCACACGAGCGATCAGCACCCCTGGTTCGCCGAGAGCCGCAAGGACCGGACGAATGACAAAGCCAACTGGTATGTCTGGGCCGACCCCAAACCGGATGGAACGCCGCCGAACAACTGGCTGTCGATCTTTGGCGGCTCGGCCTGGCAGTGGGATGCGCGACGCGAACAGTACTATCTGCACAACTTCCTTGTGTCCCAGCCGGACCTGAATTTCCATGAGCCGCAGGTGCAAGAGGCGTTGCTGGATGTCGCGCGGTTCTGGTTGAACCGGGGCTGTGATGGCTTCCGCCTTGATACCATCAATTTCTACATGCACGACGCGCAGCTGCGCGACAATCCACCTTTGCCCAAGGAAAAACGCAACGCCAACATAGCGCCTTCGGTGAACCCCTATAACCACCAGGAACATCTTTATTCCAAGAACCAGCCCGAAAACATTGATTTTCTGCGCAAATTGCGGGCCGTGATGGAACCCTATGGCGCCGCTGCCGTGGGTGAAGTGGGCGATGCGCAGCGCGGGCTTGAGATCATGGGCCAGTATACCGCTGGCGATGACCTGATGCAGATGTGCTATGCCTTTGAATTTCTGGCCGCCGATCAACCGACCGCGGCGCGCATCGTTGATGTGATGGGGCAGGTGGATGAAAAGGCTGCTGACGGCTGGGCCTGCTGGGCGTTTTCCAATCACGATGTGGTGCGCCATGCGACGCGCTGGCATTTGCCGCCAGCGGCGCAGCGTATGTTCGCAACGCTCATTATGTGCCTGCGCGGGTCGGTCTGTATTTATCAGGGCGAAGAGCTCGGCCTGCCGGAGGCCGATGTCGCCTTTGAAGACCTTCAAGACCCCTATGGCATCGAGTTTTGGCCCGAGTTCAAAGGCCGTGACGGGTGCCGCACGCCGATGGTCTGGGACAGTGACAACCAGAACGGCGGGTTCTCGGATGCGCGGCCTTGGTTGCCTGTGGCGTCTGAGCATCTGCATCTGTCGGTCAAGGCGCAAGAGGACGAACCGGGCGCGTTGCTGCACCACTACCGCAAGGCCATCGCTTTCCGGCATTCGCATCCGGCACTCAGCATCGGTGAACATGACCGCATGCAGGCCACGGGCGATGTCGTGTATTTCACGCGGACAGCAGGCAAACAGACGATATTCTGCGCCTTCAACGTCAGTGAAACGCCATCCGATTTCGATCTGCCCGAGGGGAACTGGACACCGATCGGTGCCGAGCTGGGCAGTGCACATACATCTGCAGACGGAAGACTGCACCTTGGGCCGTGGCAGGTTTGCCTCGCGCTCAAGACATAATTCTAGGGGAGTGAGATATGGCTGATCTGAAACTAACGGACGTCGCCAAGACTTATGGCGGAACGGTCGATGTGCTCAAACACATTAATCTGGATATCAAAAAGGGCGAATTGATCGTCTTTGTTGGCCCGTCCGGTTGCGGCAAGTCCACTTTGTTGCGGATGATTGCGGGGCTCGAAAAGATCACGGGTGGCGAATTGCAGATTGATGGTCAGGTCGTCAACGACGTGCCCCCTGCGCAGCGCGGGATTGCCATGGTGTTCCAGTCCTACGCGCTCTATCCGCATATGACCGTGCGCGATAACATGTCGTTCGCGCTCAAGCTGGCCAAGAAATCACAGGCGGAGATTGACGAGGCGGTAAACCGCGCCGCAAAAATCCTGCAGCTGGATGATTATCTGGATCGTTTGCCCAAAGCGCTCTCGGGAGGACAGCGCCAGCGTGTTGCCATTGGCCGCTCGATCGTGCGTGATCCCAAAGTCTATCTTTTTGACGAGCCGCTTTCGAACCTTGACGCCGCCTTGCGTGTGGCCACACGGATCGAGATCGCGCAACTCAAGGAATCGATGCCTGACAGCACGATGATCTACGTGACCCACGACCAGGTCGAGGCGATGACACTGGCCACCCGCATCGTGGTGCTGGCCAACAAGGGGATCGCCCAGGTCGGCACCCCGCTCGAGCTTTACGAACGCCCCGAGAACGAATTTGTGGCGCAGTTTATCGGCTCTCCGGCCATGAACCTGCTGGCCGGTGAAATCGTGGAAACTGGCGCGCAAACCGTTGTCAAACTTGCCGGAGGTGGTCTGGTGAAATCGGCCGTGCCGACGCAGGCATCGGACAAAGGTTTGCAGGTGAACGTCGGTATTCGCCCCGAAGACATGGTTGAATCGTCGGGTGACGACTATGCCTTCGAAGGCAAGGTCAACATCACCGAAGCTCTGGGTGAGGTTACCTTGCTCTATTTTGACAAGGTCGGTGACAATGACGCCGTCATTGGCAAGCTGCCCGGTATCCACGCCGATCTGCGTGGTAAATCCGTACGTATGGCCGCGACGCCTGAGAAGGTGCAGATCTTCCATAACGGACAGTCGCTCTATTACAGATAAGGGTTCCTCCCGAGCGTAACGAGTTGCTTGTATCGCGCCGATGTGATCGCATCGGCGCGATTAATCATTGAGGTCCGACCATGCAAACACCCGTCAACCGACTGAAAGCCTCGCTTCAATCCGGTCAGATCCAGCACGGTATCTGGCTGACATCCGGCACAGCTGTGCTGGCCGAGCTTGCGGGGAACGCAGGCTTTGACTGGTGCCTGATTGATGGTGAACACGGCCCCAATACGGTAAGCGAGATGCTACCGCAATTACAGGCGCTGGCCATCAGCGGCACGCCCGCTGTTGTGCGGATCGCGAATGCCGAGGCGTGGATGGTCAAGCAGGTGCTTGATCTGGGGTGCCAGACGGTGCTGGTGCCGATGGTCGATGATGCGCAGACAGCGCAAAAGATGGCCCGTGCGATGCGCTATCCGCCCGACGGTAATCGCGGGATGGGGGCGGTTCTGGCGCGTGCGACGGGCTGGGGTGCGGTGCCCGATTATCCGCATACTGCGAATGCACAGGTGTGCTTGCTGGTGCAGGCCGAAAGTGCTGCCGCGGTTGAGAATATTGACGCAATTGCCGCGACGGATGGCGTGGACGGAGTGTTTGTCGGGCCTGCGGATTTGTCGGCGGATATGGGCTATCCGGGCCAGCCTGATCATCCGGAAGTGGAAAAGGCCATAGACCACCTGATTGCACGCACAGTCGCTGCCGGCAAGATAGCGGGGATCATCACCTTTGATGAAAGCCGTTTTGCCGAATACGCGGAAAAAGGCGTGACATTCCTGGGTGTTGGTGGGGACATGGCGGTGCTCAACACCGCCCTGCGCGGACTTGCAGGGCGGGTAGGGCGCTAGCCAATTTCTGACACAGAAATTGCCGCCAAATCCTCAAAGAGGATTTGTCACAGACTTTCGTGAAAGTCTGTTCTTAACCGCGGCGACGGCGCCCTGTCCGCGCGCGCCCTTCGCCCTCTTTGGGGGCCACGCGGTTGAACTTGATCCATTCGGACCCTGAAGGGTCATTGTCCGTCAGGAAGTTGGCAGCACGGATCGCTTCCATCTCTTTGCCCGCACGTGGCTTGGTTGAACCAAGGCCAAAAAGCGTCACGAATGTCTCGTCGTCAATGTCTTCCGGCAGGATGATCCCTGCAGCCAGAATTTCAGCTTTCTTTTCCGCGATCTTCTTGGGCCCGACCGGCAGTGCCACAGGGTTCATAATGGCCGATGTCATGCCGGCAGTCATTGCCATCGGCAGGAACGCGTTATTGATGCCGTGACGGTTGGGTAGACCAAAGCTGATGTTGGACGCACCACAGGTCGTGTTCACGCCCAGTTCTTCGCGCAAGCGCCGCACCAGCGTAAAAACCTGCAAACCGGCGGTTCCCATCGCGCCAATCGGCATGACCAGCGGGTCGACCACGATATCATGGGCTGGAATGCCAAAATCAGCGGCGCGTTCCACGATCTTCTTGGCGACCGCAAAGCGCACGTCCGGATCTTCCGAAATACCTGTGTCATCGTTTGAAATCGCCACCACCGGCACGTTGTATTTCTTCACCAGCGGCAGCACCAGTTCCAGTCGCTCTTCCTCGCCGGTGACAGAGTTCAGCAGGGGCCGCCCTTCGGCCGCGGCCAGACCGTTTTCCAAAGCGCCGGGAACCGAACTGTCGATGCAGA
The DNA here is from genome assembly GCF_900156505.1 of Yoonia rosea. Lineage (NCBI taxonomy): Bacteria > Pseudomonadati > Pseudomonadota > Alphaproteobacteria > Rhodobacterales > Paracoccaceae > Yoonia > Yoonia rosea. The sequence goes on from NZ_FTPR01000001.1 coordinate 597,707, forward strand.
GCGGCACATCCACAATCGCCTGCACACGTTCGATCATTTCCTTCATCAGAGGCGGTTCAACAAAGTTGTTGTCCGCATAGCGCGGGTCTTCGGCCATCTTGTTCGAAAACACCGCACCCGAGTTGATATCAAGGATATTCGCGCCTGCCGCGACCTGTGCGATGGCGTCCGCCTCGACGCGGGAAAAATCACCGCGCTCCAGCTCTTCGGCCAGAATTTTGCGGCCTGTGGGGTTGATCCGTTCACCGATCACGCAAAAGGGCTGGTCGAACCCGATAATGGCAGTCTTGGTTTTGGATTCAACAATCGTGCGTGTCATTATGAGCGGTCCTTAGGATTGAGATGCGGGAACGGCAGAATCGCCGCCATTTTCGATGGCCCAGGTGGCATTCGTCTTGATGCCGCCAAGGGGGAAGAAGTGGACATTGGTGATATTGAAGTCCGGGTTGGCCGCCTTGTGCGCCGCCAGTTCCGTCAGGACCTCGGTTGGCTCATAGGGCAGCAGCAGCTTGGTCACATCCATCGCACGCTTTTGCAGCACCTTCAAAGAAGGCCCGACGCCGCAGGCAATGGCGAATTTGATCAGTGTTTGCAGCTTGGCCGGACCGGCAATGCCGATGTGAACAGGGATCGTGACGCCAGCGTCTTTCAGGGCGTCAGCCCAAGCGATAATCGGGCCTGCCTCAAAGGCGAATTGTGTGGCCAGCGCCATTTCGGCGTCAGTGGTGTCAGAGAATTTCTGTTTCCAGCGCAACGCCTCCATGACGTTCTTGTCCGACCCGTCCTTGTCGATGTCGCGGTTGCCTTCGGGGTGACCCGCGACATGCAGGCGCTTGAAGCCAGCCTTGTCGAACAGTCCGCTTTCCAGCAGTTGCATGGAGGAATGATAGTCGCCATGCGGTGTTGCCACGCCACCGGCCAGCAACAACGCCTGATCGACGCCCGCCTCGCCCTGATAGCGCGCAATCCAGTCGCCCAGCGTTGCCTCATTCTTGATGATCCGCGCGGGGAAGTGCGGCATCACCTTATAGCCGTCCGTTGCCAGCCGTTTGGCCGTTGCGACCATGTCTTCAATCGGTGTGCCCTCGATATGGGCGATATAGACCCGCGTGCCAGCGGGCAGCAGTTCGCGGAAGTCTTCCACTTTTTCGGCGGTGCGTGGCATCACTTCGATGGAATAATCCCTCAGGAAGGCTTCCATGTGGGCATTGACGGTCGGCGTGGCGACCGCTTTGGATTTGCGGAATGAGAGCAGCGACATAACGACCTCCGATAGGCGCGTGGGGAAAGGGGGCGGGGTCTTCAAGCCCAGCCATCATTAGCAATGAGCGTCTTGATGCGCTCTAGGTCATATTCAGCATCGATCTTGGCGACAGTGGCTTCTGCTGCCTCTTGATCGGTGCCATCGACAGGAATCGGATCAGCCTTGCGAAAACCGGCCATGTAATCATCAGACTCAGCCGCACCTGATTTCATCGCAGCACGGTCAATCGCCTGTTCAAACCGTTCCGGCAGGGGCAGCTTCACCCCGCGCCGTCCGCGGCCCACAATGACCTGCGCTGGCATGTCGCGCCAATAGACGATCGTGACGTCGGCCATATGTGATTCCTCTCGTTTCTCTTGCTCTCGTTCTATCATCGCATTGCCCCCTTCAATGTCGGTTTTCGACCTCCATTGTGCAGTGAGCGACGATGCGTTTGCTAACCGATCCGGACCGGGACGGCTATCGGCAGGCATCTTCAAATTTTGCATAATCGTTGTGAGCCGCGCGCGGGAATGCATGACAAGACTTGTGCAAAGTCCTTTCCCCGCCTAGCTTGAGGGTAACTCGAAAATGGAGGGCGTAAACAATGGCGCCCAAGCGTCCCGATGGTGCGGGCGCGTTCCCGAAAGCGGTCGATAGCCCCGCGCCGAAATCGCCTGATCCATCGCAGCTATATGCGGCGCTGGATTTGGGCACAAATAGCTGCCGGATGTTGATTGCCCAACCCAAGGGCAGTCAATTCCATGTGGTCGACAGTTTTTCAAAGTCGGTGCAACTGGGCCATGGTCTGGAAAACACCGGCAGGCTGTCCCGCGCGTCGATGAACCGCACGATTTCGGCCATGCGCATCTGCCGCGAGAAGCTCAAACGTCACGGCGTTGAACATATGCGTCTTGTGGCGACAGAGGCATGCCGGCGTGCGCTCAACGGCGACAGTTTTGTGGCCCAGGTGCGCCGCGAGACCGGCCTTAATCTGGAAATCATCAAACCAGAGGAAGAAGCGCGCCTTGCGGTGATTTCCTGCGCACCACTGGTCAGTGTGAACACCGAACAGCTTTTGGTGGTGGATATTGGCGGCGGGTCGACCGAACTGGTCTGGATTGACCTTACCAATGTGCCCAAACGCGAACGCCCCCGTGCGATCATGCGTCTGCATGCGGGGTTCAAGTCCGATCCCGGGCCTTTCGCTGCGGCCAAGGTCGTGGACTGGATTTCTGTACCTTTGGGTGTCGCCACGCTGCGCGACCAGTTCGAAGATGTCGAAGACGATGCGGCGCGTTTCGCGCTGATGAGCTGGTTTTTTGAAGAGAACCTTGAAGAATTTTCGCCCTACGCCGCCGCTCAGGCGCGCGAAGGATTTCAGATTATCGGCACCAGCGGCACTGTGACAACAGTCGCCGCGAGCCATCTGGGCCTGAAACGCTATGACCGCACCAAGGTGGACGGTTTGCGCATGACGACAGACCAGATTGACGCGGTGATCCGAGATTACCTTGTGCTGGGGCCCGCAGGACGCCGCAATGACCCCCGCATTGGCAAGGATCGGCAGGCCCTGATTATGTCGGGCGCGGCAATTTTGCAGGCGCTGATGCGGCTTTGGCCAACGGATCGTCTGTCCGTGGCGGATCGCGGCCTGCGTGAAGGGCTGCTTTATGCCCAGATGTCCGCGCATGGGGTCTTGGAAGACACCCCGTTTTAGGGTTAAGGCGCTGTCATGGTGAAACGTCCCACAAAAAAGAACACATCCGGTCGCGGGCAACGCGATCTGCATGTGAAGGTAAAGACCGCCCGCGGGCGCAAGCTCAGCTCGACCCAATGGTTGCAGCGGCAGTTGAACGATCCTTACGTGAAACGCGCGCAGACCGAAGGGTATCGCGGGCGCGCGGCCTATAAAATCCTTGAGTTGGATGATAAATACCGTTTCCTCGTGCCGGGTGCACGCATCGTTGATCTGGGCTGTGCGCCGGGTGGCTGGCTGCAGGTGGCGGTCAAGCGTGCCAATACGTTGGGCGAACGCACCAGCAAGGCGCAGGGCTTTGTGCTGGGTGTGGACCTGCAAGAGGTTGAAGCGATCGCAGGGGCCGAAATTCACCAGCTGGATTTCATGGAAGACGACGCCGACGTGAAGGTCAAGGAATGGCTGGGCGGCAAGGCCAACGTGGTCATGTCAGACATGGCGGCCTCGGCCTCGGGGCACAAACAGACCGACCACAACCGCATTATCGCGCTCTGCGAAGCAGCGGCCTATTTCGCCTTTGACGTTCTGGAAGAGGGCGGGACCTTTGTTGCCAAGGTTCTGGCAGGCGGAGCCGAGGGCGATTTGCAAAAACTGCTGAAGGCACGGTTCACGAAGGTGGCAAACGTCAAACCGCCTGCGTCACGGTCGGACAGTTCCGAAAAGTTCGTGGTGGCAACAGGATTCAAGGCGTAGGGGATCTGGGCGTGCAAGCGCCGCTTCGCGGACGGCGCCAGATGTGATCGGCGCTGTCTTGATCCTGGTTTGCGCGGAAAAACTATCCCTGCGCCCGGTTTTGGGTCTATAGTCGGCCCTGCGCCGAAACTTTCCTTGTCTGGATGCGGAGTTGTGAGAGCATCAGGTTTTGCGCGCGGAATGAATGCGGCAAATTTGGGGATCTCCTGTGGAAGAGAAGCGCGTGGCTTTGTTGGTCGGTCCAAGTTTCTTTGGCTACAATCAGAGTATTGCCCGCGCGCTGTTGGACAACGGGTATGAGACACGTGTGATCGACACTCCAGCGCATAACCCGACCGGGCTTGTGAACCGGCTACGCATCGACGTCGGCCAAGCGCTCGGGGTGCAGCGATACAAGGACCAATGGCGCAAGACGTTTAACGCTGATCTGTTGGAACGGGCGCGGGCCACAAATCCTGACCTTTTCATGCTTATCCGTGGGGAATGGATCGACCCTGAGACGTTCTCATCCATTCCCGCCAAGACAAAGCTTTTGTGGTTTCAGGATAGCGCCCACCGATGCTGCGCGCATCATTTGGAACTGGCCAAGCGCGCAACGGCTGTGTTTGTTTTTGAACGGCTGGATATCCCGTATCTGGTCGAGAATGGCGTTGATCCTGACAAAATCAGGTTCCTGCCCATGGGGTATGACCCCGAGACCTATCGCGATTTACAGTCCAGCAAAGAAGTCGACGTCTCGTTTGTCGGGCGCATGTATGACGAACGCAAAGAGCTCATACACCGCCTCGTGGATGAGCTCCCTGATACCACGTTCGAAGTCTGGGGCCGGTATGTGCGCTACAAAGAGCCCCGGACTTGGGCTTTGTGGATGCGACGTCAGATGAGCAAACGATTGCGCCAGACATACCGCAATAAGAACATCCCCCCACAGGTTACAAACGAGGTCTATAACCGCTCTAAGATCGCCCTGAACATCCACCACAGTCAGTCACAACAAGGCTGTAACCCCCGTGTGTTTGAGATCATAGGCTCTGGCACATTCCAGATTTGCGATCGCAACGATCATGTGCGTGAACATGTCAGCCGCGATGTCGTACAGTTTGAAAATTATGACGACCTGAAACAGAAAATCGTGACTTTTCTGGCGGATGATGCGCAGCGTGACGAAATTGAACGCCATTGCCGTGCGGTGGTCGGCGCACATACCTTCAAGGCGCGCATGCACGAAGCACTGAGTAGCATACGCTGTCGGACTGAGTAGCTGTGACACGCCCGAGGCCGACCTTGAACGCTAGATCCCCGATACCAGTGCAACCCGCGTTCCCCAATCCGCACAGCTATTGATCAGCGCCTCTGACGGCACCCGATCCGTCACGAAATGATCCACTTGCGCCAGTGATGCGATCTTGACCGGGGCCTTACGTGTGAATTTCGTGCTATCGGCCACGAGGATCGTGGCGCGCGCGGCCTTGATCACCTGTTGGCTCACCCGCACTTCCTCTGGATCGAAATCCAGCAGGTCGCCGCTGAGGTCAATGGCCGAGGCGCCGATCACGGCGAAATCGACCTTGAACCGGTCAATGGCCAGCGCTGCAAGGTCGCCCACCAGCCCGCCGTCTGACCGCCGCAGGCTGCCGCCGGCCACCACCACATCGCAACTGGCGTTGCTGGCAAGGATGTTGGCCACGTTGAGGTTATTGGTCACCACCATCAGATTGCGATGGGCATGAAGTGCGTGTGCCACCGCCTCGGTCGTCGTGCCGATGTTAAGGAACAGTGAGGCGTTGTCAGGGATCAGCTGTGCCGCACGGCGGGCAATCCTGATCTTGATGTCACGGTTCAGCGCGCGCCTGTCACCATAGCCGATGTTGCTGACACCCGAGGGCAGGACCGCCCCGCCGTGGATACGCTCAAGTAGACCTGCCGCGCAAAGCTGACGCAGGTCGCGGCGGATGGTTTGTACCGCGACGCCAAGGTCGTGGGCCAGTGCAGTGGCCATGACCTTGCCTTCGGTTTGGGCGAGGGCGCGAATACGGGAGAGGCGGGTATCTGTGTCCATATGTTCGTTTAGGATATAAAGCGAACGGCAGAAACAAGAAAACCATAATTTATAAAGCGTAAGTCACTTTCGTGTCGTTTTCGTGTGTCATTCGGCGAACACTGGCGGCGTTGAGCCTTGCACCCTTGCGGCTGTCACGTCAAACGCAGGAAAAATTGCAAAGAGACAGATTATGAGCGCAGATTTCGACGTATTTATCATCGGTGGTGGCATCAATGGCTGCGGGATCGCACGCGATGCGTCGGGGCGCGGGCTGAAAGTGGGTCTGGCCGAGATGAACGACCTTGGTTCGGCCACATCATCGGCCTCGACCAAGCTGTTTCACGGTGGCCTGCGCTATCTGGAGTTTTTCGAGTTCGGCTTGGTGCGCAAGGCGCTGGTCGAGCGTGAGGTTCTGTTGCGCAACATGCCCCATATCAGCTGGCCCATGCGCTTTGTGTTGCCTTACCACAAGGATATGCGGTTCGAGAATGACACGCCAACGTCGAAGCTGCTGTCGACCGTGATGCCATGGATGAAGGGCAGGCGGCCTGCGTGGCTGATCCGGCTGGGGCTCTTCCTCTATGACAATTTGGGTGGCCGCAAAATTTTGCCTGGCACGAAAACGGTTGATCTGACCACTGCTGACACAGGCAAACCGCTGAAGGGCAAGTTTCAGAGAGCCTATGAATATTCCGATTGCTGGGTCGAAGACGCGCGGCTTGTCGTGCTGAACGCCCGCGATGCAGAGGCGCACGGTGCCACGATCATGACGCGCACCAAAGTGATCAGCGCCGCGCGTGTCGATGGGCAATGGGAGATCGTGACCGAACATGACGGTGTGCAACAGACCTATACCGCGCGTGCCCTGGTCAATGCAGGCGGGCCTTGGGTTGAAAACATCGTGCGTGATGTCACGCGGCTCAACACATCCGAAGGCGTGAGACTGGTGCGCGGCAGCCATATCGTGACGAAGAAACTGTTTGATCACGACAAGAGCTATTTCTTTCAGGGCGAGGACGGGCGGATCATCTTTGCGATCCCCTATGAGATGGACTTCACCCTGATCGGCACGACCGATGCCGAGCACGAGAACCTGTCAGAAAAACCCTATGCCACGGATGCCGAGCAGGATTACCTTTGCGCCTTTGCATCGCAATATTTCGAAAAACCCGTGACCCGCGATGATATCGTCTGGTCCTATTCGGGTGTGCGGCCGCTTTATGACGACGGTGCAAAATCAGCGACAGCAGCGACGCGCGATTATGTGTTGTCGCTGGATGAAAATGGCGCGCCGCTATTGAACATCTTTGGTGGCAAGATCACGACCTACCGCAAATTGGCCGAAAATGCGCTCAAGAAGCTGACCCCGTTGATTGGTGGGGGTGATCCGTGGACAGCGGATGCGGCTCTACCCGGGGGGGATTTCAAGGTCAGTGACCGTGATAAGCTGGTTGCTGATCTTATGTCGGATTATCCGTTCCTGACCGACCGTTGGGCGCTGCGCCTGGTCAAAGCCTACGGGACCGAGGCGCGCGCCATTCTGGGTGATGCATCCGCAGCAAAGGAGCTTGGGCAGGATTTCGGCGCGACGTTGACCGAGGCAGAGGTCAAGTGGCTCATGGCCCGTGAATATGCGCGCTCTGCCGAAGATGTCGTCTGGCGTCGCTCGAAACTTGGCCTGCGCCTGACGTCCGATCAAGTCGCAGGCCTTGACGCTTTCATGGCGTCTTGAAACAAAAAGACAAACGGGGGGAACCATGACTTATATTCTGGCCATCGACCAAGGCACGACATCCAGCCGCGCGATTATTTTTGATGCAGAGATGCGGATCAAAGCGACCGCGCAAGAGGAATTCACCCAGCATTTCCCCAAATCGGGGTGGGTTGAGCATGACACGTCCGATATCTGGTCTTCTGTCGCCTCGACCTGCCGCGGTGCAATCGAGAAAGCGGGGATCACTGCCGCTGATGTGGCCGCAATCGGCATCACCAACCAACGCGAAACCACGCTGGTGTGGGATAAGACCACAGGCGAGCCGATCCACAATGCCATCGTCTGGCAGGACCGGCGGACCGCTCCGTTCTGCGAGGAACTGCGCCGCGAAGGGTTTGAAGCGACGATTACCCAAAAGACCGGACTACTGGCTGATCCGTATTTTTCGGGCACCAAGGTCAACTACATCCTGAACACGGTTGAGGGTGCGCGGGCCCGCGCAGAGGCGGGTGAGCTCCTTTTCGGCACTGTTGACAGCTACCTGATCTGGAAGCTGACAGGCGGCAAGCGGCATGTCACAGATGCCACAAATGCCGCACGCACCATGCTTTACGATATCCGCAAAGGGCGGTGGAGCACCACGATCTGTGACCGCTTCGGTATTCCTGCCGCGATGCTGCCAGAGGTTCTGGATTGCGCCGCCGATTTCGGTACCACGCGCGCGGATCTTTTCGGCACTGAGCTCCCGATCCTTGGTGTTGCGGGCGATCAGCAGGCGGCAACCATTGGGCAGGCCTGTTTTGAACCCGGTATGCTGAAATCGACCTATGGGACAGGCTGTTTTGCGCTGCTGAACACCGGCGATACGCTGGTGGAAAGCCAAAACCGCCTGTTGGGAACGATTGCTTATCAGTTTGACGGCAAACCGACCTATGCGCTGGAAGGATCAATCTTTATCGCAGGGGCCGTCGTGCAATGGCTGCGCGATGGTCTGAAAATCATTCGCGAGGCGAAAGAAACACAGCCGCTGGCAGAAACAGCCGATCAGGGACAGGAACTTTATATGGTGCCCGCCTTTACCGGCCTTGGCGCGCCGTATTGGGACGCCGAGGCGCGGGGGGCGATTTACGGTTTGACCCGCAATTCTGGGCCCGCCGAGTTTGCGCGTGCGGCCCTTGAAAGCGTTGGCTTTCAGACGCGTGACCTGCTTGAGGCAATGAAGAGTGACTGGCAAGCCTCTGATACGGATGGTGTTTTGCGCGTTGATGGTGGTATGAGCGCGTCTGATTGGTCGATGCAGTTTCTGTCGGACATCATCGGCGCGCCGGTGGACCGGCCCACAGTGCTGGAGACCACAGCGCTGGGTGTCGCGTGGCTGGCAGGAATGCGCGCCGGTGTTTATCCCGATCAGGCAGGGTTTGCCGCGAACTGGATGCTGGATCAGCGGTTTGAGCCGCAGATGGATGCGGCCACGCGCGAACGCCGCTATGCAGGCTGGCAGGATGCGGTGCGGCGGACTTTGACGCAGCGCTAATCCGAACGCCGAGCCAGTTCCCAGACCGCGAATTCCTCGGTGCGTTTGTCGCGCAGCTTTGCTGCGATGTCGGGCGAAAGGGACAGCGGCATCACAGGCGAGACGTTCTTTTGTTTCAGCTTGAGTGTTATCGCGAGCCGCTCTTCGAGATAAGCGATCACCTTATCCCATTGCTCATATTGGAAAAGGTGATCCGCGCCGATCTCGCCACCATTGATGCGCAGAAACTTGTTCTGCGAGCCCACATTGGCGAAAGGCGCGGGATCACCTTTGCAGTATTCCAGCACGAAATCATCGAAAGTGATATGCGCTGTGCTGTTTTCGTGACCGATCAGATCGGGGCGCGTCCGGTAGCGATACCAGCTGCCCAGCCAGTCGATGGGATTGCGGACAACCGCCATCAATTCAGGGTCTTGTCCGCCGGCTTGCTTGAAAAACGGCTTCAAGAATCGTTTGTAGCGATAGCACGGTGCATGTTTCAGATGCGGCGGATCCCGCAGGACCATGGACGCGCGCGGTGCCAGAGCGCCTTCAAGCGCGGTTGATCCGGTTTTGGGCACTGCCAGCAGCACCAGATTTTCTTTCCAGAAAACAAGCATTTGATCGCTGTCTTTCGTCTATCTCCGACGCAATGCTAGGCCATAAACCATTCCTTAACCACCATTCGTTGAAAGTGAATCATGAAAATTTATGTTGCAATGTTCTGCTTTTGATCTCATTAACGATGAGAACACAATGAGAACAAAAGCAGTGATTGCCGCCCTCGGGCCGGCGTGAAATAAGGACAGGACACATGGCAACGGCAGAACTCCTCAAAATGACTGACAAGAAAACGGCAGATAAAGAAAAAGCACTCGAAAGCGCGCTGGCGCAGATCGAACGGCAGTTCGGCAAAGGCTCGATCATGAAGCTGGGCGGCCAGAACCAGATGGCCGATATCGAGGCGACATCGACCGGTTCGCTGGGGCTGGATATCGCGCTGGGGATCGGTGGTCTGCCAAAAGGCCGCGTGATTGAAATTTATGGTCCTGAATCGTCCGGTAAAACGACGCTGACCCTGCACTCCATCGCGGAAGAGCAGAAAAAGGGGGGTGTCTGCGCGTTTGTCGACGCGGAACATGCGCTTGATCCACAATATGCCAAGAAATTGGGTGTGAACCTTGATGAGTTGCTGATCTCGCAGCCCGATACCGGCGAACAGGCACTCGAGATTGTGGATACGCTGGTGCGCTCTGGTGCAGTCAGCCTTGTGGTGGTCGACTCGGTTGCGGCGCTGACCCCGAAATCCGAACTCGAAGGCGATATGGGCGATAGCTCGGTCGGTGTGCATGCGCGTCTGATGTCTCAGGCGATGCGCAAGCTGACAGGCTCGATCAACCGGTCCGGCTGTATGGTGATCTTTATCAACCAGATTCGTATGAAGATTGGCGTGATGTTCGGTTCGCCCGAAACCACAACCGGTGGTAACGCGCTGAAATTCTATGCCTCTGTCCGTCTGGATATCCGTCGCATCGGCGCGATCAAGGACCGTGATGAGGTGGTCGGCAACGCGACCCGCGTCAAAGTGGTGAAGAACAAGGTGGCACCACCGTTCAAGCAGGTGGAATTCGACATCATGTATGGTGAGGGCATTTCCAAGACGGGCGAATTGCTTGATCTGGGTGTGAAAGCGGGAATTGTTGAAAAATCCGGCGCATGGTTCAGCTATGGCGATGAGCGGATCGGGCAGGGACGCGAGAATTCCAAGGTGTTCCTCAAAGAGAATCCTGCGATTGCGCTTGAGATCGAGGATAAGATCCGCGCGGCGCATGGGCTTGAGTTCGATATGGCCGACACCGGTGATGGCGATGGTGATGATGACCTTGTCGAAGTCTAGGCACCACAGGTGATGGAATGAACGAAGGGTGCCGCAGCAGCGGCGCCCTTTTTTGATGGCTGCCTCCGGCGGAAGTTTGATTGGACATGGAAAGTATCACCCCCGTTTGTTGGTGGACAGTGCCAAGAGGCGGGGCTATTTCTGCGGGCTAACAGACATATTTGCTTGAAAGTGCGCTATGACCAGTCTTGCCGACATCCGTTCGACCTTTCTGAATTACTTCGGTTCTCAGGATCATGAGATCGTGGCCTCAAGCCCGTTGGTGCCGCGCAATGACCCGACCCTGATGTTCGCCAACTCGGGCATGGTGCAGTTCAAGAACCTGTTTACGGGCGTCGAGACCCGCGATTACACACGCGCCACCACCAGCCAGAAATGTGTGCGTGCTGGCGGCAAGCACAACGATCTTGATAATGTGGGCTACACGGCGCGCCACCATACGTTTTTCGAGATGCTGGGCAATTTCAGTTTCGGTGATTATTTCAAAGAAGAGGCGATCCCCTATGCCTGGGAATTGCTGACACGGGAATTCGGCATCGATAAGGACCGCCTTCTGGTCACCGTCTATCACACCGATGACGAGGCCGCGGCGATCTGGAAGAAAGTGGCCGGTTTCTCGGATGACAAGATCATTCGCATCCCGACGGACGACAACTTCTGGCGCATGGGCCCGACCGGCCCCTGCGGCCCCTGCACCGAGATCTTCTACGATCACGGCGATCACATTTGGGGTGGCCCTCCCGGTTCGCCGGAAGAGGATGGCGACCGGTTTATCGAGATCTGGAACATCGTTTTCATGCAGAACGAACAGTTCGAGGACGGCACGCTCAAGCCGCTCGAAATGCAGTCGATCGACACCGGCATGGGGCTGGAGCGTATTGGCGCCTTGCTGCAAGGCAAGCATGACAATTACGACACCGACCTGATGCGCGCATTGATCGAGGCCTCGGCACATGTGACCTCGACCGACCCTGATGGTCCGGGCAACACCCACCACCGCGTGATCGCCGACCACCTGCGGTCCACGTCATTCCTGATTGCCGAAGGCGTGCTGCCATCGAATGAGGGGCGTGGTTACGTGCTGCGCCGGATCATGCGGCGCGCGATGCGCCATGCCCATCAACTGGGTGGCAAAGACCCCGTGATGCACAAACTTGTCCCGGCGCTGATCCAGCAGATGGGCGGGGCCTATCCTGAACTGGGGATCGGCCAGCGCTTGATTGAAGAAACGCTGCTGAACGAGGAAGTCCGCTTTAAACAAACGCTGGATCGGGGGTTGAAGCTGCTTGATGACGAAATCAGCGGTCTGGCCGAGGGTGCGGCTTTGCCGGGTGCAGCGGCGTTCAAGCTTTATGACACCTACGGTTTCCCGCTTGATTTGACGCAGGATGCCCTGCGCGAAAAGGGACGCGCTGTGGACACTGATGGGTTCGATGCCGCGATGGCAGAGCAGAAAGCCAAGGCGCGGGCGGCATGGTCCGGCACGGGTGAAGCCGCCGAGAGTGCGATCTGGTTCGATATCGCGGATACACATGGCGCGACAGATTTTCTGGGGTATGAGACCGAGACTGCCGAAGGGCAGGTCGTGGCAATTGTCGATGAAGCAGGCAAGAGCATTGATGCGCTGAGCGCGAAGGGTGCTGCGGGCTGGGTCGTCGTGAACCAAACACCGTTCTACGCGGAAAGCGGCGGTCAGGTGGGCGATCAGGGCTATGTGCGTGCACTCGTTGGTGACCCCAACGCGCAGGCGCCTCAGTTTTCAGGCCACGTCTCGGACGTCAAGAAGATGCCGGGCGGTGTCTTTGCCCATTATCTGACGGTTGATCACGGTGAACTCTCTGTCGGCGAGCCTGTCCGTCTCGAGGTGGATCACATCAATCGGGGTAAAATCCGCGCCAACCACTCGGCCACACACCTGCTGAATGAGGCGCTGCGCGAGGTGCTGGGCGATCATATCGCACAGCGCGGGTCATTGAACGCACCCGATCGCCTGCGGTTTGATTTCAGTCATACCAAAGCTTTGAGCGCCGAAGAACTGGCGCAGGTTGAACATGATGTGAATGCGATCATCCGTCAGAACACCCCTGTCGAGACACGTATTATGACACCGGATGATGCCCGCGCCATGGGTGCTCAGGCGCTCTTTGGCGAGAAGTATGGCGACGAGGTGCGTGTTGTGTCGATGGGCCGGCAGGTGGGCTCGGGCAAGGGCGCTGAAGGGAATACCTATTCACTGGAACTTTGCGGCGGGACGCATGTGAAGCAACTGGGTGAAATCGGGGCCTTTGTGACCCTGGGCGATAGCGCATCAAGTGCCGGTGTCCGCCGGATCGAAGCGCTGACAGGGCAGGCGGCACTGGATTACCTGCGCGCGCAGGATGCCCGCCTGAACCAGGCGGCGGCTGTGTTGAAGGCGCCTGCATCCGAGGTTGCTGACCGGATCAAGGCGCTCATGGACGAACGCAAGGCGCTGGCCAATGAAGTGGCGCAACTGCGCCGTGAGGTGGCGATGGGCGGCGGCGCAAAAGAGGCAGCGCCCGCCGAGGTGATCAATGGCGTCGCATTTCAGGCGCAGGTGCTGAGCGGTGTGACCGGTAAAGACCTGCCCGCATTGATCGACGAGATGAAGGCGTCCATGGGCAGCGGTGCCGTTGTGTTGATCGCCGATGCCGGTGGCAAGGCGGCTGTTGCGGTTGGTGTCACAGCGGACCTGACCGACCGTGTTTCTGCGGTGGATATCCTGCGGGCTGTCACGCCTGAATTGGGCGGTAAAGGCGGCGGTGGCCGCCCGGATATGGCGCAGGGTGGCGGTGCTTCGCTAGAGAATGTTGATGCCGCGATTGCGGCAGCAAAGACTGTTTTGGAGGGATTGAAATGAGCGCACTCTGGATTGCCCATGTGACTGTCACGGACGAGGCCGCCTATAGCGAATACGCCAAGCGCGCGACAGGTGCGATTGCCGATCACGGTGGCGTCTTTCTGGCCCGTGGTGGTGTTTATGAGCAGTTGGAAGGGCCTGATCGCCCACGCAACGTGGTTGCCCGCTTTCCCAGCCTGCAAGCGGCGCACGACTGCTACTACTCTGATGCCTACCAAGAGGCGCTGAGCTTTGCCAAAGGTGCGAGCCAGCGTGAATTGAGCATCGTCGAAGAGATCGCTTGAAAGGCCAGCTTGGCGACATGATGGCCCGCCACGCCCGGGTGGGCCGTTTGGAGTGGATCGGGCTGCGCGACGCGCGATACGATCCGGTGGAAGTTGTTCAAAGTGTTGAAGTCACCACGGCCGGATTGCTGGGTGATCACGGCCGCGTGGGCAAGCGGGCTGTCACGCTGATACAGGCCGAGCATCTACCGGTCATCGCTGCCCTTTCCAATCTGTCAGAGATCCAGCCAGAGGTGCTACGGCGCAATTTGCTTGTGTCGGGGCTCAACCTTCTGGCGCTGCGCAAGGGGCTGCTGCGCCTCGGTGATGTGATCTTGGAAATCGAGGGGCCGTGTCCGCCTTGTTCACGCATGGAAAAAGCGTTGGGACCGGGCGGATATAACGCAATGCGCGGCCATGGTGGCTGGTACGCCAGCGTCATGCAGTGCGGTGTTTTGCAGGTCGGTGACGCGGTGGAACCCGCGTCACCCTAAAGGCATTAGCTCGCGCGGGACTGGCGCTTGCGCTCGTGCGGATCAAGGTAGCGCTTGCGCAGCCGGATCGCGTTTGGCGTGACTTCGACCAGTTCATCGTCGTCGATATAGGCAATCGCCTGTTCCAGTGACATGGTCACAGGTGTGGTCAGGCGGACCGCTTCATCGGTGCCTGAGGCCCGCACGTTCGTCAGCTTTTTGCCCTTCAGCGGGTTCACCTCAAGATCGTTTTCGCGGCTGTGTTCGCCGATGATCATGCCGGTGTAGACAGGTTCCTGCGCACCGATGAACATCTTGCCACGGTCTTCAAGGTTCCACAGGGCAAAGGCGACCGAAGTGCCGTTTTCCATCGAGATCAGAACACCCTGACGGCGGCCATCAATCTTGCCTTTGTAGGGGGTCATGCCGTGGAACAGGCGGTTCAGAACGCCGGAGCCGCGTGTATCTGTCAGGAATTCCCCGTGATAGCCGATCAGGCCACGTGACGGCACATGCGCGATGATGCGGGTCTTGCCGGCACCGGCGGGTTTCATCTCGACCAGATCGCCCTTGCGCGGGCCGGTCAGTTTTTCGACCACGACGCCGGTGTATTCGTCATCCACGTCGATCGTCACTTCCTCGACGGGTTCCATGCGTTGGCCGTCTTGCTCGGAAAAGATGACCTGCGGGCGTGAGATGGAGAGCTCGAAACCTTCGCGGCGCATGTTTTCGATCAGAACGCCCATCTGCAATTCGCCACGGCCAGACACCTCAAACGCGTCACCACCGGGGGTGTCTGCGATTTTGATTGCGACGTTGACTTCGCTTTCTTTCATCAGTCGTTCGCGGATCACGCGGGACTGGACCTTTTTGCCGTCACGTCCAGCCAGCGGGCTGTCGTTGATGCCGAAGGTCACGGTGATGGTGGGCGGGTCAATGGGTTGTGCTGGGATCGGCACATCGATGCTGAGATCACAGAGGGTATCGGCCACGGTTGCCTTGGTCATCCCTGCGATGGTCACGATGTCACCGGCCTCGGCCACATCGATGGGCTGCTGGGACAGACCACGAAAGGCAAGGATCTTGGACACACGGAACTGTTCGATCTTGTCACCGGTACGCGACAGCGCCTTGATCGTTTCACCTGCTTTCAGGGTGCCTGCCTCAACACGGCCTGTCAGAATGCGCCCGATGAAAGGGTCAGCAGACAGGGTGGTGGCGAGCATCTGGAACGGTTCATCCTTGCGGGTGATCTGCGCAGGCGTCGGCACGTGTTCAACGATCTTGTCGAACAGCGCATCAAGGTTTTCGCGCGGCCCGTCGAGTTCCTCGTCACACCAACCGGCACGGCCCGATGCGAACATGGTCGGGAAATCAAGCTGTTCGTCGGAGGCCTCAAGCGCTGCGAAAAGGTCAAACACATCATCGACGGCGCGATCAGGTTCACCATCGGGCTTGTCGACTTTGTTGACCACAACAATCGGGCGCAGACCAAGGGCCAGCGCTTTGGATGTCACGAATTTGGTCTGTGGCATCGGGCCTTCAGCGGCATCAACCAGCAGAACAACACCGTCCACCATCGACAGGATACGCTCAACCTCGCCACCGAAATCGGCGTGGCCGGGGGTGTCGACGATATTGATACGCGTACCTTTCCACTCGACGGAGGTACATTTCGCCAGAATAGTGATACCGCGTTCGCGCTCGATATCGTTGCTATCCATCGCGCGCTCTTGCGTCGCCTCGTTTTCGCGGTAAATCCCCGACTGTTTCAGTAGTTCGTCAACGAGGGTCGTCTTGCCGTGGTCAACGTGCGCGATGATCGCGATATTGCGAATGTCCATTGGTCTGCCTTTAAGGGTAAGTTGGCGCGCGGATACCGTGCAATTGCAGCAAAAGCCACCCCTTATCGTAGCAATGCGGTTTTCCTCTGCCGCGACGTTCTGCTTTCGTGGCATATCGGCAGCCAAAGCTATCGCAGGCCCCACCGAAAAACCGCTATGTTGCGAAAAACTGCCTGTACGGCGGTAAGAACAGTGGTCCGCCAAGATTTGGCCACATAGTTATTGAAGATGTTGAAAAAAATGTATTTTAGTCCTCTTGAGTTAGAAAAGAATTTAGGATCGGCCTTATGATGTCTCACCTCGCTAAACCCCTATCTGTATTTGCATTTCTGGCACTGACCGCCTGTGGCGGTGGTGGCGGTGGAGGCGATACCGGCGGTGGCGGTGGCGGTGGCGGCGGCTCGTCATCTGACAACGGTCTGCCATTTGGTGCGGTGAGTGGGCAGGATTTGTCTGACGCTGAAGGTGTACGGGTTACAACGGAAACCGCGAGTGGACGGTTCACCAGCAGCACTTTCGCCGAAATTGCACCGGCGTCGATCACCGTGAATACGAACTTCTTTACCGGGGATAGCGATGGCAATCTGGGTCCACTTGACGGAACCATTGAGATTTTGGGCGAAACGCGATCGTTCACTAACGGAACGGGCACTTTGTCGACCGGTGAAGTGATCAATGTAATTTACGAACCCAACCGGACGGGGAATCACGTTGCCGCAATTGAAGTCGCGGTGAGCGATCAGAACGGGATTAGTGGCGCTGCGGCCTATCTGATCGGCTTCGAAACCAACCCCGATACAATTGCGCAAACGGGCGGGACGACAACATATGTGGGCAATTTTCAGGTCACGGGCGAGGTGTCGGGTACGAACACCGAAAGCGAATACGATGGTGGGATCACGGTCGACGTCAATTTCCTAGATAACGACGCGGACTTCACCCTTTTGGGCAACTTTAACGGCTCACAGGTTATGAACATGGAAGGCAACGGATTGGATCTGACGGGGAACAGCATCTCCGGCGAATTGATGTGCACCTCTGGCTGTAGCAATGGTCAATCTTTGGTTGACGCCACATTCTATGGGCCAAATGCGGAAGAATTGGGCGGCGTGTTGGCGATTGGTGTTTTTGTGGCTGGTCAAGGGGTCTACGACGGGGTGGGGACGTTTATTCTACCGACGGAATAGAGCCAAGACATCAGTATGAGAGCAAAGGAGCCGCGCGATTGCACGGCTCTTTTGTTTCTTGCTTCAAAGCGCCTTGTTCAGGTTCTCGTCGATCTTTTCAAGGAACCCCATGGTTGTCAGCCACCCCTGATCGGGGCCGACCAGCAGCGCCAGATCCTTGGTCATGAAACCGCTTTCCACAGTGTCCACGACAACCTTTTCCAGTGTCTCTGCAAAGTTCATCAGCTGCGCGTTGTCATCCAGTTTCGCGCGGTGCTTGAGCCCGCCGGTCCAGGCGAAAATCGACGCGATCGAGTTTGTCGAGGTCGCTTGTCCCGCCTGATGCTGGCGGTAGTGGCGCGTGACAGTGCCGTGGGCGGCCTCGGCCTCGACGATCTTGCCATCGGGGGTCATCAACTGGCTGGTCATCAGGCCCAATGACCCGAACCCTTGCGCCACAGTGTCGGACTGCACGTCGCCGTCATAGTTCTTGCAGGCCCAGACGAATTTGCCCGACCACTTCATCGCCGAGGCGACCATATCGTCAATCAACCGGTGCTGGTATTCAATGCCGGCTTCTGTGAATTTGTCTTTGAATTCCGCGTCAAACACCTCTTGGAAGAGGTCTTTGAACCGTCCGTCATAGGCCTTCAGGATCGTGTTCTTGGTCGAAAGATAGACAGGCCAGCCAAGGTTCAGACCATAGTTGAACGACGCGCGCGCGAAATCGATAATCGAATCATCAAGGTTGTACATCCCCATCGCCACGCCTGCGCCGGGGCTGTCGAAGACCTCTTTTTCAATCACGTTGCCATCTTCGCCTACGAATTTCATGGTCAGCTTGCCGGGGCCGGGCATCAGGAAATCGGTGGCTTTATACTGATCGCCAAAGGCATGCCGACCGATCACAATCGGGTCGGTCCACCCCGGGACAAGACGCGGCACGTTCTTGCAGATGATCGGCGCGCGGAACACCACACCGCCCAGAATGTTGCGGATTGTCCCATTGGGCGAGCGCCACATCTTCTTGAGGCCGAATTCTTCGACGCGGTCTTCATCGGGGGTGATGGTCGCGCATTTTACGCCAACGCCGATTTCCTTGATCTTTTCGGCGGCATCAATCGTGATCTGGTCGTTGGTCTCGTCGCGGACCTCCATCGCAAGATCGTAGTAGAGCAGGTCGATATCCAGATAGGGCAGGATCAGTTTTTGCTTGATAAAATCCCACATGATGCGGGTCATCTCATCACCGTCAAGCTCGACGATGGGGTTCTCTACCTTGATCTTTGACATAATGTGTCTCCGTGGCGCAGTTAATCTGATGCTGCCATAGCGTATCATGCGTCACACGGGAAGCCCCGGTATGCATTCGTATACTGTTTGGGGAAGTGGTAGGCCCGGCAGGACTTGAACCCGCAACCAAAGCGTTATGAGCGCTCTGCTCTAACCAATTGAGCTACAGGCCCCCTTGTGAAGATTGGAGTAGCAGACTGGACGGGTGGGTCAAGCGGCAGGAATTGAAAATTCCGTGCCACAGCGCCACCGCCGGTCCGCGCGCCAATTGTTGTTCCATTTGGCGAAATGATGCGGTAACGAACGCCAAACACGACAGGAGCCCTGCTATGACCAAGAAGAATGGCCTGACCTATGCTGATGCAGGGGTCGATATTGACGCCGGAAACACGTTGGTCGAGCGGATCAAACCCGCCGCCAAACGCACCGCAAGGTCGGGCGTGATGGCGGGGTTGGGCGGCTTTGGCGCGCTGTTTGATCTCAAGGCGGCAGGCTACACCGATCCGGTGCTGGTGGCCGCGACCGACGGGGTTGGCACGAAACTGCGGATCGCGATTGATACCGGCAATGTGGACACCATCGGCATTGATCTTGTGGCGATGTGCGTCAACGATCTGGTCTGCCAAGGGGCAGAGCCCCTGTTTTTCCTCGACTATTTCGCCACCGGCAAGCTTGAACTGGATCAGGCGACACGGATTATCGAAGGCATTGCCGCAGGCTGTGAAGCCTCCGGTTGCGCGCTGATTGGTGGCGAAACCGCAGAAATGCCGGGCATGTATCACGCCGGTGATTTCGATCTGGCCGGTTTTGCCGTGGGTGCGATGGAGCGTGGCGCCGAGTTGCCGGCAGATGTGCAAGAGGGCGATGTTCTGTTGGGGCTTGCATCAAACGGGGTGCATTCCAATGGCTATTCGCTGGTGCGCCGCATCGTAGAAGTGTCCGGTCTGGGATGGGACGATCCCGCGCCATTCGCGGATGACACGCTCGGTGCAGCCCTGCTGGCACCGACGCGGCTTTACGTCAAACAGGCGCTGGCGGCTGTGCGGGCAGGGGGCGTGCATGCGCTGGCCCATATCACCGGCGGTGGCCTGACCGAGAACCTGCCACGTGTGCTGCCCGAAGGCATGGGCGCCGAAATTGATCTGAATGCATGGGAACTGCCGCTGGTGTTTCAGTGGCTGGCGCAAAAGGGCGGCATGGCCGAGCCCGAAATTCTCAAGACATTCAACGCAGGCATCGGCATGGTGCTGGCGGTTGATGCACGTGAGGTTTCAAAAATTACCACAGTTCTGACCGACGCGGGCGAGACCGTCCATCAGCTGGGCACAGTCACGGCAGGTGAGGGCGTGCGCTATACGGGCGCGCTTTTGTGACCAAAAGAGTTGCGATACTGATTTCGGGGGGCGGGTCGAACATGGTCGCGCTCGCGCAATCCATGTGCGGCGATCACCCTGCGCGGCCCGTCTTGGTGATGTCAAATGATCCGCAGGCCGGTGGTCTTGCCAAAGCGCGCGCAATGAACATCCCGACTTTGGCGATTGATCACAAACCCTATGGCAAGGACCGTGCCGCGTTTGAAGCGGCCTTGCAGAGGGCGTTGGAGACGGCAAAGCCTGACATCATCTGCCTTGCCGGATTCATGCGCATCCTGACGCCGGAATTTACGGCGAAATGGGAAGGGCGGATGCTGAATATCCACCCGTCACTCTTGCCCAAATACAAAGGGCTGCACACCCACGCACGCGCGCTCGAGGCTGGCGATAGCGAACATGGATGTTCGGTGCATGAGGTGACCGCCGCACTGGATGATGGCCCGATCCTGGGACAGGCGCGGATCGCTGTCCATGCGGGCGACACGCCTGAGACGCTGGCGACCCGTCTGCTCCCGCTGGAGCACGCGCTTTACGTTGCTGTCCTGCGGCGCTTCGCGGCAGGCGACCGGACCCCTGTCAATCTGGACGGGTGAAGCTGCACTTTTCATCGCGCAGGCTTTCGCTTATCAGTGAACCAATGATAAATGAAAGCGCGGTTTGCAGGCAGAGATGAAGACAATCACAACGACTGAAGACTTGGCGGCGTTCTGCCAGGAAGCTGCAAAACGCCCTTATGTCACCGTAGACACCGAGTTTCTGCGCGAACGCACCTATTATTCAAAGCTCTGCCTCGTCCAGTTGGCGTATCAGGATGATAAAGGCGCGGATGCAGCCCTTGTCGATCCGCTTGTCGAGGGTCTGTCGCTTGAGCCGCTCTATGCGCTTTTCCGCGACCAAGGCTGTGTGAAAGTGTTCCACGCCGCGCGCCAGGACCTTGAGATTTTCTATGTCGATGCAGGCGTCATCCCCGAGCCTTTGTTCGATACGCAGGTCGCGGCAATGGTCTGCGGTTTCGGTGAACAGGTCGGCTATGAAACGCTGGTGCGCAAAATTGCGAAATCCGATCTGGATAAATCCTCGCGCTTTACGGATTGGTCGCGCCGTCCGCTGACGGATGCGCAGGCGACATATGCGCTGGCTGATGTGACGCACCTGCGAGATATCTATGAATATCTGTCGGCGCGTCTGGCCAAATCAGGCCGCAGCAAATGGGTTGCCGAGGAAATGGCGGTCCTGAAAGACCCTGAGACCTATCAATCAGACCCTGAAAATGCGTGGAAGCGCGTCAAGACGCGCACACAATCGGGCAAGTTTCTGGCGATCGTGCGGGAGCTGGCACGCTTTCGTGAGGACTATGCGCAAAGCCGGAACATCCCGCGCAACCGTGTCTTCAAGGATGACGCGCTGGTTGAACTCGCGTCAACAAAACCACTGTCCGAGAATGATCTGGGCCGGTCCCGTTTGTTGCTGCGTGAGGCGCGCAAGGGCGATATCGCCAATGGTATCCTGGCTGCAATCAAAGCAGGCATGGCCGTTGCGCCCAAGGACATGCCCAAGGTTGATGGGTCCCGCGCAAAACTGCAGGTGAACCCCGCCTTGGCGGATATGCTGCGCGTGCTGTTGAAGGCCAAAACCGACGATGCCGAAGTCGCCACAAAGCTGATTGCAACTTCTGCCGATCTTGATGCGCTGGCCGCAGGCGAGCGTGATGTTGCGGCCCTGCGCGGCTGGCGGCGCGAGGTGTTTGGCAATGACGCGCTGGAGTTATGCGAAGGCCGCGTTGGTTTGGCGGTGAAGGGTCAGAAGGTCATCACGGTCGCACTTTGATCTGGACGACACAGGGGCGCGGACCTACATGTGCCCCAACACCGAACCAAAGGGAAAACCATGGCGAACCCTGACTTTGAAGACCTTGTCGAAACGTTCGAATTTCTTGACGACTGGGAAGACCGCTATCGCCACGTGATCGACATGGGCAAGGCGATGCCGCCGCTGGAAGAGGCGCTCAAGGTGCCTGCGACCAAAGTTGACGGCTGCGCAAGTCAGGTCTGGCTGGTGCCCAAGATCGCGGATAACGTATTTACCTTCCGTGGTGAAAGCGACGCGATGATCGTGCGCGGGCTGATCGCGGTGCTGTCCGCGCTTTACAACGACCAACCGGTCAGTGACGTGATGAAAATTGATGCAGCGGCCGAGTTGGGCCGTCTGGGCCTGAACGATCATCTGTCTGCGCAACGCTCAAACGGGCTGCGTGCTATGGTCGAGCGTATCCGTGAAACCGCAGCGGCCGCGGCCTAGGCGATTGCCGTCAGTGCAGGTGTCAGATCGCCATAGCCGGTAAAACGCCGCTCGAATTGCAGCCCGAGCTTTGCCGCGCAAGCCTCTGCTTTTAAAGTTAATTCTGGATCATCTGTCTGCGCCTGATAGACCAGTTTTTCGTAATTCCCGAAATACATGTCGCGTAGTTCGGGATGGCGGGCAAGCCCAAGGGGCTCCCATACAAAGGCATCAAACTGGCGCACCAGAAAGTCGGTGAGGTAGAACGCGGTGATCTCTTCGTGACCCGCAAACACCTCATTTCCCTCGAAAAACGAGTAGCAATGTGGCCCCGCAACCATGCCGATCCCCATCTCGGCGCAGGCGGCCTGCAGCTGCCCGCCTGTACCGCAATCGGCATAAACGATGAAAACCGTTTCATAGGCATCGCGATATTCGGCGACGGCTTCACGGACCGCAGGGACAATTTTTTCAGGGTGGTTATGCAGGATGGCCGGCAGGCACTGAAGATCAAGGTGATCAAGGGCGTTTGCCGCTTTGATCGCCAGAATTTCGCGTGCCAATGCACCGCAGGCAATCAAAAGAACACGACCCTGTCCTTTGGGCGCGATCCCTTGGGTGGTCAGGATGGCATCAGTTGTCATTGCGGCTGCTGTACCTACGCCACACATAGGCCGCGCAGAGTGCCGACAGGCTCAGGATGGCAAAACCCGTCATGGGTGACGCTTGCAAGCCGTCCAATGCAGCAAATACCACGGCAATTGTCGCTGCCGCAGCCGCCATCACGAGCACAAGTATAAAGATCAATCGTTCAACAGGCATGTCGTCCTCCTCATTGCAAAGATAAGAACGACACGCCGGTTTTGTAAGATCAGACCGCGGCGGCCGCCTGATTGTGTTTCCGGGCCATAAAACTCTTGGCCGTTTCCACCGCAACCGCTGCATCACGGCAATAGGCATCAGCACCAATTGCCTTGCCGAACTCTTCGTTCAGTGGCGCGCCACCAACAAGCACGACGTAATCCTCGCGCATGCCTTTTTCGACCAGCGTATCAATCACGACCTTCATATAGGGCATCGTGGTGGTCAGCAGGGCGGACATGCCAAGGATATCGGGCTTTTCGTTCTCCAAAGCGTCAAGATAGGATTCAACAGCATTGTTGATCCCCAGATCGACAACCTCGAAACCCGCACCTTCCATCATCATGGACACAAGGTTCTTGCCGATATCATGGATGTCGCCCTTGACGGTTCCGATCACCATCTTGCCCACACGCGGCGCGCCAGTTTCGGCAAGCAGAGGTTTAAGGATAAACATCCCGCCCTTCATCGCATTGGCCGCCAGCAGCACCTCAGGCACAAACAGAATACCATCGCGGAAGTCGTTGCCGACAATGGTCATGCCGCCCACGAGCGCCTCGGTCAGTACGCGGTAAGGCTCCCAACCACGTTCGATAAGGATATTCACCCCTTCCTCGATCTCTTCCTTCATTCCATCGTAAAGGTCATCGAACATCTGGGCGACGAGATCTTCGTCATTCAGTTCGGACAGGATGATGTCATCTTCTTCGTCGGACATGGCCAAGCCTTTGTATGAGTTTACACCGCAGTATTGCGCCGGATTGGGTAATTCTAGCGGTTGTTTTCCGACATGTCCAAGAACATGACCGACCTTGTGTTGCTGATGTTCGTGAATTGTTCTAATAAAGATTATGGAAGAAATGCCAGTTCAGAATTCCCA
Source organism: Yoonia rosea (assembly GCF_900156505.1). NCBI lineage: Bacteria > Pseudomonadati > Pseudomonadota > Alphaproteobacteria > Rhodobacterales > Paracoccaceae > Yoonia > Yoonia rosea. The sequence goes on from NZ_FTPR01000001.1 coordinate 621,875, forward strand.
TCTCACACCGGGGCGTGCGGCACGGTCAAATCCGGACAACCGGTTCGATCGACTGCACGCCGAAGCGGTTGACGACGGCTGGACGCCTGAGCAGGACTTGCCGGTTTTGCGTACGGAAATCACCGATGAGGTGGCGCGCACGGTGATCACGCGCAACACGTCGCCTGATTTGTCCTTCGACCGTTCGATCAACCCCTACCGCGGCTGTGAGCATGGCTGCATCTATTGCTTTGCACGCCCCAGCCACGCCTTTCTGGGCCTGTCGCCGGGCTTGGATTTTGAAACGAGACTGATCGCGCGCCCTAATGCGGCTGCGCAATTGCACAAAGAGCTTTCAAACCCGCGCTATACACCGAAAACCATTGCAATCGGGACCAACACAGACCCCTATCAACCGGTCGAAAAATCACGTGAAATCATGCGTGAGGTGTTGCAGGTGCTGGACGCGTTCAACCATCCTGTTGCGATTGTCACGAAAGGCACGCTGATCACACGCGATTGCGATATTCTGGCGCGCATGGCCGCCAAGGGGCTTGTCAGGGTTGGCATTTCGATCACGACGCTTGATCCCAGAACATCGCGCGCAATGGAACCCCGCGTGCCTGCACCGGCGGCCAGATTGCGCATCATCCGCCAATTGACCGACGCAGGCATTCCCGTGCGCGTGATGGTGTCGCCGGTAATCCCCGCGCTGACCGATCACGAACTTGAGGCGATCCTGAAAGCCGCCAAAGATGCAGGTGCCGTTGCGGCATCCTCTATCGTCCTGCGCCTGCCACGCGAAGTGGCCACTTTGTTTCGTGATTGGGTAGCCACCCATTATCCGGATCGTGCCGCGCGCATTATGGGCCGCGTGCGCGAATTGCACGGCGGCAAAGACTATGACCCTGAATTTGGCAAACGTATGGTCGGGCAGGGCCCGTGGGCCAATATGATGCAGCAACGTTTCAAGCTCGCCACCCGCAAACTGCACCTTGACCGCAGCCTGGCGCCCTTGCGGACAGATCTCTTCGCACGTCCCCCACAAAGCGGCGACCAGCTTTCGCTTTTCTGACGCAAGACCTGTTATTACTGGCCTGTAAATATCCCGGGGGAGGCCGCCGCAGGTGGCCGGGGGCAGCGCCCCTAGCTGCGCCGCCGCCGTCCGCGCCGTGGCGATGCTTCCGGACCGGCCCCGTCTGTACCATCGGATTCCGAAGAAAACCCGCCCAAGGCCGCGGTGATATCTTCCAGTGTTGGCAGATCACCCTTTGGTCGCGTCTCTAGCGCGGCGCGCATCGCGCGCAGGTGTTCTGGTGTCGTGCCACAACAGCCGCCAATAATTGTGGCGCCACAGTCGCGGGCAAGGACGGCATAATCGGCCATCAATTCAGGCGTGCCATCATAGTGGATATGTCCCTCGTGATATTTGGGAATCCCCGCATTGCCCTTTGCGATCACGGGCAGGGTCGGGTGGGCAGCAGTAAACCCCAGCACGGTCCGCAACAGGTCTGATGCGCCAACACCGCAGTTCGCGCCAAAGGCCAGCGGTTGGTGCGCAAGCTTGCCGACCTTCTTGACCATATCAGCCGATGTCAGACCCATCATTGTGCGCCCGGCGGTGTCGAAACTCATCGTGCCGCACCAGGGCATACCGGCCAGCGCAAAGGCCTCGGCCGCGGCGGCGTATTCTTCGGGGGCGCTGATCGTCTCGACCCAGAGCACATCCGCGCCGCCTTCTTTCAGACCCTCGGCCTGCTCGTGGAACATCTCGACTGCGATTTCATGGGTCAGGCTGCCCATCGGGGCCATAATCTCACCCGTGGGGCCGACCGAGCCTGCAACAACGATGGTACGGCCCGATGCATCTGCGACCTCGCGGCCCAGTTCGGCGGCCACTTTGTTCAGTTCACGCACGCGGCCCTCGGCACCATGCAGTTTCAGACGTGATGCATTGCCCCCGAAGCTGTTGGTCAGAAAAATATCGCTGCCCGCATCCGCCGCACCTTTGTACAGGGCTGTGATCTTGGCCGGCTCATCAATATTCCACATCTCGGGTGCATCGCCCGACATCAGACCCATGTTGAACAGATTTGTCCCTGTCGCCCCGTCGGCCATCAGCCAGTCGTTGGTTTCAAGAAGCTTTGAGAGGGCATTGGTCATAGGGGGCTCCGGCTGTCGCGAGTGGATTGTTGTGCGGTGTCATGTCTCTGCATCAGATGCAAATTCAAAGCATGCATGGTCTTTATGCAAGAAATGATAAAACCGCGCCGATCAGTGGCGCGGTTGGGCTGTCTGCTCTGGTCGCAACCTGCGTTAGACGTCTTTCATTAACTGCGCTTTGGCCTCGGCCAGACATTCGACCATCTTGGTGCGGATCGTCGCCTCATCGGCCTTGTCGCCCAGATCGCCGGACACCTTGCGATAAACATCCTCGTGCCCTGCCTCCTCGAAGTCGGACTTGACGACCTCTTTGGCATATTCAGCGGCCTCATCGCCAGTTTTTCCGAGCAATTCCGCTGCCCAAAGACCAAGCAATTTATTCCCGCGCGCCTCGGCTTTGAATTGCATTTCGGCATCATGGGCGAACTTGTTTTCAAACGCATTCTCGCGATCATCGAAGGTTGTCATGGATTTGGCCTCTTGATTTGGAAGATGTTGCTTATGATATGCCTCTCACGGTGCTTGCCCGCAAGGGGGGCTTGCACTATGACGCGCAGATGATGCGGTCCATGCCGGGCCGGAATGGGGCAAGGGGTCAGCATGTCACGTCGTAAAAAGATTTATGAAGGCAAGGCAAAGGTTCTTTATGAAGGCCCCGAGCCAGGTACCTTTGTCCAGTATTTCAAGGATGACGCCACCGCCTTCAACGCCGAGAAGAAGGCCGTGATCGAAGGGAAGGGCGTGTTGAACAACCGCCTGTCCGAGTATTTCATGACCGGATTGGGCCAGATCGGGATCCCTACGCATTTCATCAAACGCCTCAATATGCGCGAGCAGTTGATCCGTCAGGCCGAGATTATCCCGCTTGAGGTGATCGTGCGCAACTTTGCTGCAGGGTCGATGGCCAAGCGTATGGGCATGGAAGAGGGCACGCCGCTGCCCCGCCCGATTGTCGAGTTTTCCTACAAAGACGATAAGCTGGGTGACCCGCTGGTGCCCGAGGAATACATCATCGCATTCGGCTGGGCGTCGCAGCAGGAAATGGACGATATCGTCAGCCTTGCGTTGCGCGTGAACGACTGGATGTCGGGCGTGATGTATGGCGTCGGCATCAAGCTGATTGATTTCAAGATCGAGATCGGCCGTGTCTGGGACAATGAATTCCAGCGCCTTATTCTGGCAGACGAGATCAGCCCCGACAGCTGCCGCCTGTGGGATATCGAAACAGGCCAGAAACTCGACAAGGACGTCTTCCGCCGCGATTTGGGAAGTCTGACCGACGCCTATACCGAAGTTGCAAAGCGTCTGGGTGTCATGCCGTCGAACGTCACCCACACGCCCAGTAAACCCACATTGATCAACTAATCTTGCGACCCTAGCGAACAAAGGACCTGCCTATGAAAGCCCGCGTACATGTCATGCTCAAAAACGGTGTGCTGGACCCACAAGGCGAGGCAGTCCGCCACGCGCTTGGAACCCTTGGCTTTGACGGGGTCAACGGTGTGCGCCAGGGTAAGGTGATCGAGCTTGATCTGGCTGATGGCACATCAGAGGACACGATCAACGAGATGTGCGAAAAGCTTCTCGCGAATACCGTGATCGAAAGCTACAGCGTCGAGGTCGTGTGATGCGCGCTGCGGTTATTGTTTTCCCCGGATCGAACTGTGATCGCGATATGGCGGTTGCACTCAAGGCGGCTGGTGCGGATGTCAGCATGGTCTGGCACAAGGACGCGAGTTTGCCTGACAATGTTGATCTTGTCGCTGTCCCCGGCGGATTTTCATTTGGTGACTACCTGCGTTGCGGTGCGATTGCGGCGCAATCGCCGATCTGTAAGGCCGTTGTCGCCCATGCCGACCGTGGTGGATATGTGCTGGGCGTCTGCAACGGCTTTCAGGTTTTGACGGAAACTGGGCTCTTGCCAGGTGCGCTGATGCGCAACGCGAATCTGAAGTTCATCTGCAAAACCGTTGATTTGAAAGTGGAAACCTCGAATTCTGCGTTCACCGAGGGGTACAACGCCGGTGACAGTGTGGGCTTTCCTGTGGCGCACCATGATGGCAATTATACGGTCGATGCAGAGGGGCTGGCCGCACTTGTCGCCGAGGATCGCATCGCATTCACCTATGCAGACAATCCGAACGGCTCGATCAACAATATCGCAGGCGTTTTGTCTGCGAACCGCCGTGTGCTTGGCATGATGCCACACCCCGAACGCGCAGTGGATGCGGGCCACGGCGGCACCGACGGGCAGGCGCTTTTCCGCGGGTTGGTGGGGCAATTTGCCCAAGCGTGATCTGCTCGCTTGCCGCGTTGCGACCGCGGCTATAAACTCGTTATATGTTGCGTATGACTGATCTCGGCAGCGGCCGACGCCGCGGCAAATGGTACTTGCGGCTGGCGGTGCTGGTCGTGTGCCTGTTTGGCGTGATCGTCATCTATGTCTCGAACCAGCTGCTGACACAGCGTTTTACCGAAACCATCAGCAACCGCTCTGATGTGCGGTTGGCACTTTATGTGACCAACCTGATGAACGAGTTGCAGCGCAATTCCGTGGTGCCGCAGTTGTTGTCGCGTGATCCGGATCTGATCAAAGCTCTGGAGGACAAGGATTACTCGCTCTCGACGGCGCGGCTTTTGTCTTTCGTGGATGAAATTGGCGCCGCGTCGCTCACGCTTTTGGATCGCGACGGGCGCGCGGTGGCGGCGACAGACCGCAACAGGATCGGAACAGACCACCGGCAGAACCCCTATTTTGTGGATGCGCAACGCAGCAACCAGACCGTCTACACCACCTATCAACGCCCTGAGGGTGGCTTTGCCTATGTCTACTCGCGGCGTGTCGAGGTGGCGGGGACGCTTTTGGGTGTCATTATGGTCGAGGTGAACGGCCAGCGGCTTGAAACCGGTTGGGCAGGGGTGTCGGACGCGGTGCTGGTGATGGACAGCGCCGGAACGATCATCATGGCCACCGAACCGCGCTGGCGTGGCTTGAATGAAGAAGAGGCTTTGGCGCGCCAGTCCGCGCCCTCTGCGATCGAGCGCGCCATACGGGCGACCCAAGGCTGGGGCGCACTGCCTGCGGATGCCTATTTGCGCGGCGAGGCGGTGTTGCGGCGCGAAATGCGGGTGCCGCATCAGGGTTGGCGGATGGTCAGCTACACGACCTATGCCTCGGTGCGTGAGCGTGTGAACGGGATTCTCGCGCTTGAGGTCATGGGATTCGCGATCCTTCTGGCGCTCTTGTTCTGGGGCAGTTCACGGCGCACGGCGTCACGTCTGGTCTTTTTCCAGCGCGAGTCAGCAGAGCTTCGCGCACTGAACCGCCGCTTGCAGCGGGAAATTGCCGAGCGCGAGAAGGTCGAAAAGACCTTGCAAGTGGCCGAACAGACCATCGCGCAGTCGTCGAAACTGGCGGCTTTGGGCGAGATGTCGGCGGCGGTGAGCCATGAGTTGAACCAGCCTTTGGCAGCGATGAAAACCTATCTCGCAGGTGCCCGGCTGTTGTTGCAGCGCGAGCGCCCACAAGAGGCGTTGTCATCGTTCCAGCGCATCGATGATCTGCTGGAACGGATGGGGGCGATTACGCGTCAGTTGAAGTCTTACGCCCGCAAGGGGGCAGAGGCGTTTGAGCCCGTAGATACAAGGGCTGCGGTGTCCACGGCGCTCTCTTTGATGGAGCCGCAATTGAAGACGCGGGCGGTCAATATCATCCGCACTTTGCCCAACGAACCGGTTATGATTCTGGGGGATCGTCTGCGGCTGGAACAGGTGATTATCAATCTGCTGCGTAACGCATTGGATGCCACCAAACTGTCCGCCAATCCGACCATCGAAATCCTGCTTGCGGCCGGTGATACGGTCAGCCTGCAAATCCGTGACAACGGGGCGGGGATCGACAATCTCGACGAATTATTCGAGCCTTTTTACACCACTAAACAACCTGGTGATGGGGTGGGTCTTGGGCTTGCCATCTCTTCCGGGATCGTCAACGACTTGGGCGGGCGCCTGACTGCACGCAACGCAGTTGATGGCGGGGCTATATTCGAGGTGCAACTGCCGACGTTAAGGCAGGATGTTGCCGCGGCAGAGTAAGGAAAAAAACCATGAGTAAAGTCATGAAGATTGCGATTGTTGATGACGAGAAAGATATGCGGCAGTCGATTTCACAGTGGTTGGCACTGTCTGGTTTTGACACCGAAACATTCGCGTCCGCGGAAGAGGCGCTGCGCGGTCTGGGCAGTGATTATCCAGGTATCGTTGTCAGCGACATCAAGATGCCAGGGATGGACGGCATGCAGTTTCTCAAAAAAATCAAAGGCGTCGATAGCGCGTTACCTGTGATCATGATCACAGGCCACGGTGACGTGCCCATGGCGGTTGAGGCGATGCGGGTTGGCGCATTCGATTTTCTTGAAAAGCCGTTCAACCCCGACCGGATGACCGAACTGGCGAAAAAGGCCACCACCGCCCGCCGTTTGACCCTTGATAACCGTGCGTTGCGCCGTGAGCTGTCGGATGGCTCTGCGCTGATCAAGAAATTGATCGGTCAGTCGGCCCCGATGGAGCGGCTGAAAGAGGATATTCTCGATCTGGGGCAGGCGGACGGACATGTTCTCGTCGAGGGTGAGACGGGGACTGGCAAAACGCTTGTCGCGCATGCGCTGCATGCGGTTGGGGCGCGGGCCAATAAGAAGTTCGTTCTGCTCAGCTGTTCTGCTCATAATGAAGAGACATTGGGCCGGATCATCTTTGGCCCTGCCAATGATGATGAACCGATCCCGGCGATGGAAGAAGCGCGCGGTGGCACGCTGGTGCTGGAAGACATCGAGGCGCTGAGCCATTCGTTGCAGGCGCGTTTGCTGACGGCAATCAACAATCAGGGCACGCCTGCCGAAACCCGCATCGTTGCGATCTGTAACCTGCAAGAACAGGACCAGACCTGCGAAAGCGTGCTGCGGCCTGACCTCTTTTACCGGCTTGCCGCATTGCGCATCACAGTGCCGCCCCTGCGCCAGCGCGGAGAGGATATCCTGACGCTCTTTACCCGTCTGGGCGAACAATTCGCCGATGAATACGGCTGCGACGCGCCAGAGGTCAGCGCTCAGGAGGCAGCACAGCTTTTGCAGGCCCCGTGGCCAGGCAATGTGCGCCAGCTGATCAATGTGGCCGAGCGCGCAGTACTCCAGAACCGCCGCGGCTCGGGCTCGATTGCGTCGCTTTTGATGGCGGACACGGATGAGGCAAAGCCCGCAATGACCACGGAAGGCAAACCGCTCAAGGAATTTGTCGAGGCGTTCGAGCGCATGCTGATCGACAACACCATGCGACGGCACCGCGGGTCGATCGTGGCGGTGATGGACGAGCTTTGCCTGCCGCGCCGGACATTGAACGAGAAGATGGCGAAGTACGGACTACAGCGGTCTGATTATCTCTAGGCCAAGCTGCGATAAATCCACGATGATTTTCGGCACCCTGCACAGAGGTACTTGTGTTGGGTGCCGTTCCTCCTTTATGTATTGGGTACGGATGCTCGCGCGACAGTTGCGCGGTGACAGCCGATAGAGATTCTCTGTCATTGTTTTTTGACCACACATCAAAACAAGACAGCTGATTTGATCCCCCGGGGTCAGGAGAACGCCACGGATCGTGCGACACCGCCGATTGGGCCATGAACGGGCTGCGCTTTTGCGGGGTCGGAGAAGAAACGCGATGCAAAGCGCGCACAACATGAGGCACGATGCAGCCGCCCCAAGGGGCGCTGGCACAGCCCGCGCGCAGATCGCCTTAATTAGACATGTAACACGGAGTTCGGCACCCCCAGGGGCGCCACCGCGGTTATGTGCGAACGGAAAAAATGCCAAAGAAAATGCTAATAGATGCCACGCACGCGGAAGAAACCCGCGTTGTAGTGGTCGACGGAAACAAAGTCGAAGAATTTGATTTCGAAAGCCAGTTCAAGCGCCAGCTTGCCGGCAATATATACCTCGCAAAGGTAACACGGGTAGAACCATCGCTGCAGGCCGCGTTTGTAGACTATGGCGGTAATCGTCATGGTTTTCTTGCGTTCTCGGAAATCCATCCTGATTACTACCAGATCCCGATTGCGGATCGCGAAGCGCTGATCGCCGAGGAAAAAGCCTATGCCGAGAGCCTGAAAGCCGAAGCAGAGGCCGAGGAAGAAAAGCCAAAACCAACGCGCCGCCGCCGCAGCAGATCGGCCGCCGCTAAAGCAGCCAGCGATGACGCGGTCATCACATCCGAAGTTGAAACCGACGAGGAAGAGACCTCGGGCGATATCGCGGGCATGGAAACCATTGATCTGGGCGACAGCGAAGAGGGCAGCTCTCCGATGGAGCTGGTCGGTGAGACGCCTGTCGATACGCCTGCCGCTGACGAAGACCTTGATGATGACGAGGATACCGACCGCGCAGACTCAGAGAACACAGACGACACGATTGAGAGCGTCGCCGAAGAAGACGACACGGACGAAGTGCGCCCTGTGCGCAAGCCGCGTCCGAAGCGCTATAAAATCCAAGAAGTGATCAAGGTGCGCCAGATCCTTTTGATCCAGGTCGTGAAAGAAGAGCGCGGCAATAAAGGTGCGGCGCTGACAACCTATCTGTCACTGGCCGGTCGCTACTGTGTCTTGATGCCCAACACCGCGCGCGGTGGCGGTATCAGCCGCAAGATCACCAATGCTGCCGACCGCAAGAAGCTGAAAGAAATCGCCAATGACATGACCGTGCCGGAAGGCGCCGGTCTGATCATCCGGACCGCCGGTTCGCAACGCACCAAGGCCGAGATCAAGCGTGATTATGAATACCTGCAACGGATGTGGGAACAAATCCGTGAACTCACGCTGAAATCAACAGCCCCGGCAAAGATCTACGAAGAGGGCGATCTGATCAAACGGTCGATCCGCGATCTGTATTCCAAAGAGATTGACGAAGTGATCGTTGCGGGCGAGGCGGGGTACCGCACGGCCAAGGACTTCATGAAAATGATCATGCCGTCCCACGCCAAAAACGTGAAATACTATGCCGAGCAGATGCCGCTTTATGCGCGTTATCAGGTTGAGGGCTACCTCAATGGCATGTTCAACCCGACGGTCCAACTGCCGTCTGGCGGCTATATCGTGATTGGGATTACCGAGGCGCTGGTGGCCATCGACGTCAACTCTGGTCGCGCGACCAAAGAAGGCTCGATTGAACAGACCGCGCTCAAGACCAACCTTGAAGCCGCCGATGAGGTTGCGCGCCAGTTGCGCCTGCGTGACTTGGCCGGTCTGATCGTGATCGACTTCATCGACATGGATGAACGTCGCAACAACGCCGCCGTTGAAAAGCGGTTCAAGGACAAGCTCAAGACCGACCGCGCGCGCATTCAGGTGGGCCGGATTTCGGGCTTTGGCCTGATGGAAATGTCCCGCCAGCGCCTGCGCCCCGGTATGCTTGAGGCGACCACACAGATGTGTAGCCATTGCCACGGCACCGGCTTGCTCCGCTCTGACGATAACGTCGCACTTTCAATCCTGCGCGCCTTGGAAGAAGAGGGCGTGCGCGGAAGGTCCAAAGAGGTGCTGATCAAGGCGCCGATTTCGATTGCGAACTTCCTGATGAACGGCAAGCGCGAACATATCGCGGATATCGAAGCGCGCTATGGCATGTCTGTCCGCATCGAATGTGATCCAACGCTCGTATCGCCTGACTTTGCGATCGAGAAGTTCAAGACAGCCACACGTGTGGTTCCCGATGCAGCGCCGGTTGTCGCCTCTGCGGTCATGATGGATGACGATGATGATGTCGTCGCCGATGAAAATATCATCATCGACAGCGATGAGGACGCGGACAGCAATACGCAAGGTGGTGCAGGTCATGCCTCTGGGGGCGATGGTGAAGACAAGCCCAAGCGCAAGCGCCGCAGGCGTCGGCGCCGTCGCGGTGGCAGCGGCAACAACGGTGAGAACCAGAATGGTGATCATCAGAACGGTGATGACGAGTCCTCCGATGACAATGCCGAGGCCGCACCGCAAGAGGCTCCTGCCGAAGCGCCGGCACCCGAGGACAAGCCCAAGCGCACGCGTAGCCGTAGCAAGAAGGCGGTAACACCTGAAACCGAGACCGCAGCGGAAGCCGCGCCGGTTGAGGAGACGGCTGCCGAAGCGCCTGCTGAGGAACAGCCTGCGCCGAAAAAGCGGACGCGTCGCAAGAAGGCGGATGTCGAAGCAGAAGCGCCTGCTGTTGCTGATGCCGCGTCAGAGGACGCTGCTCCTGCAGAAGTGACAAAGCCCAAGAGCCGCAGCCGCGCCAAGCCGAAGCCAAAAGAAGAGACGGCACCTGTCGCAGAAGCTTCCGCTGCTGAACCTGCGGCTGAACCCGCGCCGGCGCCGGAACCTGTACCGGAAGCCAAGCCGGAACCTGTTCCTGCGACCGCTACGACGGAAGAGGCGAAGCCGGAGAAGGCAAAGCCCAAGCGCAAGGGATGGTGGTCGCTGGGCGGCTGATGTCCGGCTGTGTCGTGATCGCGGGAGACTTCGGTTTTCCGGGTGCGGCACTTGCACTGCGAAACGCGAAAAGCAAATTTGGCGCTGCCCGCTGGGTGGCGCCTTTTTTGCGCCATGAACCAACGGGTCGCACTGGCCCGCAAACCGCTGTCCGGTCCCGCTTGGCACGATGCTGGGGCCTATGTCAGTGATCGCGCAAACCACTGTGTGCGCGGCAGGGCATGCCGCTGCGGCTTTGACTGAAGCGAAACCTGACCTGCGCATGATCGCCAGTGTCGGGACGTGGCCTAGGCGCTTGGATACGGCTTTGCCGTTGTCCCCAATCAGGCCTTCTTGATGAAATAAAGCTGTCCGTCCGCCGTGTCTTCCGTTGCAATCAACGCATGGCCCGCTTCGGCGCAAAAATGCGGCACATCAACAATCGCGGCCGGATCATCGGCCAGGACGCGCAGCACCTGTCCAGAGCCCAGGGCCTGCAGGCGTTTGCGCGCTTTCAGCACAGGGAGCGGGCAGAGCAGCCCTTTGGCATCAAGATCAGCATCATAGGTCATAGCGAGGAGGTAGGCGCGATGTTTCAATTTGTCCACCAACTTGTGACAACTTGGACCGTGACCTCGTGCAAAAGCTCGCTTAAGCAGGGGCAAAGGAAATGAAATGCTCGACACTGCTCTGATTTTTGACGCCGCATTGCTACCTGCGATGTTGATCGCCATGCTGGCGGGCATTCTGTCGTTCCTCAGCCCCTGTGTGCTACCCGTTGTGCCGCCCTATCTTGCCTATATGGGCGGTGTATCTGTCAGCGAAATGGAAGAGACACGCGCAGCGCGCAAGCGCGTCTTTCTCTCGGCTGTTTTCTTTGTGCTGGGACTGTCAACGATCTTCCTGCTTTTGGGCCTCGCGTTTTCGACAATGGGCCGGATGCTTTTGCAGGTGCAGGATTGGTTTGTCATCGTCGCAGGTGCGATGATCATGGTCCTTGGCGCGCATTTCATCGGGGTGTTTCGGATCGGGTTTCTGGACCGGGAATTGCGCGTTGATGCGGGTGACAAGGGCGGATCGGCTTTCGGCGCCTATCTCTTGGGCCTTGCCTTTGCTTTTGGCTGGACACCCTGCCTTGGGCCGATCCTTGGCGCAATCCTCAGCCTTGCCGCCTCTGAGGCGGATGTCGCACGCGGGACTGTCTTACTGGCGGTCTATGCTTTCGGGCTGGGCATTCCTTTCTTGCTTGTTGCGGCGTTCTTTCCGCGCCTCAAAGGGGTTATGGGCTGGATGAAGCGCCATATGGACCGGATCGAAAAGATCTCGGGCCTGTTGTTGTGGACCGTGGGCCTGATGATGATGACCGGTCAATTCGCGGCCTTCAGCTATTGGCTGCTTGAGCGGTTCCCGGCACTGGCTTTGATTGGCTAGGCTCTTATCCTTTTCCAAAGAACCCGCTAACCTGTCCCGCACAAGCAAAGAGGGGCAGCGATGAGCGCACAGACAGGACAGGTCAGGTTACGGCGGGTCTTCCATATTCCCGGCTACGATCCGTTTCCTCCCCGCCGCTACCGTGAGCTCTACCGCACCGAGGGCGCGGCACAGGCCAAAATCAGCGGCTATGAGATCGGGATCAAGGCAGAGACCTCGGACGCGTCTTTCCGCTGGACCGTGGGCGCACGGATCGCAGGTCAGCCTGTCATGTCGCAAATCGATATTCTGGTCTGGTCCGACATCGTGCGGGACAGCATGGCGCACGCGATTCCGGCAACCTATCTGCAACTGGTGCAAACCGCTTGGACCTATATCAGCACCGGCACGTTGCGCCGTCTGATGTGGATGCGCAAAGGGCCGGTGATTGCGGCGCTTTATCCGGTGGTGATGTTGCTGACACAACTGGCCTTGGCGATCGGGGTCGGGTCATGGCTTGGCGGGCTTGTGGAAACAGGCGGGCAGGGTGCTTTGGCCTGGCTCGGATTAACCGAAGGCGGCGTGTTCACAGGCCTCGCGTGGGGGCTCTGGGCCTTGGGTTGGCTCGTGACGGTCGTGGTCGCGGTGGCGATCCTGCGCTGGTTCAAGGCCCGAGATAACAAGCTTTTTGCCTATTACCTCATGCATGACTACGCCTATTCGGCACAATTGCGGGGGCAGACGCCGCCCGCATTGGCAGCGCGCATGCGCGAATTCCAGACGCTTATCGCGGCCGCCTTGAAAGAGGACGTGGATGAAGTGCTTGTCGTCGGGCATTCATCGGGGGCACATCTGGCGGTGTCGATCCTTGCCGAAATGCTGCGCGCGGGGCAGGTGCCCGAGAACGGCCCGGCCTTGGCGTTTTTGTCGCTGGGGCAGGTAGTGCCGATGGTGTCGTTCCTGCCGCGCGCACGTGAACTGCGGCGCGATCTGGCGGATTTGTCCGCCAGTGACGCGATCACTTGGGTTGATGTGTCGGCCCCCGGTGACGGATGCTGTTTTGCCTTGTGCGATCCGGTGGCGGTGTCGGGCGTTGCCCCTGAGAACAAGCGCTGGCCCCTGGTGATATCGGCGGCCTTCACCCAAAGCCTGACGCCTGCACGGTGGAAAGCGCTGCGGTGGCGGTTCTTTCGGCTGCATTTTCAGTATCTTTGCGCCTTTGACCAGCCTAAGGATTACGACTATTTCCAGATTACGGCGGGTCCGTTGACGCTTGCTGCGCGCTATGCTGGGCGCAAACCCTCCGGATCGCGCATTGATATCCCTGTGTCCAAATACACGTCGCAGGTGCCCTGATGCAGCTGCCGCCCAAACCTGCCTCGCGGCCTGAGAAAGTGTCGCTGTGGCGGTACATGCGCCTGTTCCGCAAGGATATTCTGTCGGCACAGCCGGCCAAGCTTTACCGCGCATGGATGGCCGAATTCCGCACGCCGTTCTTTCGCAGCTATCTGGTGAATGATCCGGAGCTGGTGAAAGAGGTGCTGGTGCGCAATCCTGATGCCTTTCCCAAATCCGACCGTATCGGTGCGGGGCTGCGCCCTTTGTTGGGTGACAGTGTCTTTCTGACGAATGGGGACACGTGGAAACGCCAACGTCGCATTATCGATCCTGCGTTCGAGGGGGGGCGGTTGCGCGATACCTATCCGGGCATATGTGATGCTGCCGATGCAGGTGTGGCGCGGCTCGCAGGCCTGCCGCCGGATGAGCCGCAAGAGATCGAGGCGATCACCAGTCATATTGCCGCCGATGTGATCTTTCGTACGCTGTTTTCGATCCCGATCGAGGACGAGACCGCACAAGAGGTCTTTCATGCGTTTCGCGCCTATCAACGCACGCAGCCGATCCTGAACCTTGCGGCCTTTGTGCGTGGCCCCGCTTGGATGCCGCGGTTTTTCCGCTCTGAAACGCGGCGTCATGCACGACACATTCGCGCGTTGATTACAAAGCTGACCCAGGATCGGCTGGACCTGATTGCCGCAGGCAAGGCGCCGGATGATCTGGCGACAAAGATCCTGACGACCAAGGACCCCGTGACGGGCGATGTGTTTTCACGAGACGAGATGATTGATCAGGTCGCAATCTTCTTTCTGGCAGGGCATGAAACCAGCGCGGCAGTACTGGCTTGGGCGCTCTATCTTTTGGCGCTCTATCCTGAATGGCAAGACAGGCTGCGTGCTGAGGCGGACGGTTTTGACGGTGCGTTCGCCCACCTGTCAAAACTGAAAGATACCCGTGATGTGTTCCGCGAGACCCTGCGCCTTTACCCGGCGGTGCCCATGATGGTGCGCGAAGCATCAGAGACACAGGAATTTCGGGGCCGCACAATCAAGCGCGGGGCGCAGATTGTCCTGTCACCTTGGCATCTGCACCGGCACACGCGGCTTTGGGATCATCCGGATGCCTTTGATCCCGCACGATGGGACACCGAGAACGGCAAGGCCTGCGCGCGTGATGCCTACATGCCGTTTTCGGCAGGACCGCGGATTTGTTCGGGGGCGGGGTTTGCCCTGATCGAAGGGGTCGTGGTTTTGGCGCGGTTGCTAAAGGCCTATGAATTTTCAGCGGTCGACGGACGCAGTCCTGTCCCCGTGGCCCATCTGACAGTGCGTTCGACAGCAGGCATCTGGCTGCGAATCAGGGCGCGGTAGGATGGCATTGTTTCGCTATCGCTGACAAATTGGGCAGGTTCGGCTGCTTTGTTAGTAATTTGCGCAGAGATTATGACATAATGATTGAAAGGTTAATGCTGCGATAACTCTCTTAATATAATAATAACAATGCCTTAGGTTCTGTTGTCGAAATATGGCACTTGAACGGACATTTGCCCTGTTGTCTACATTGTGCCATTCTCAGTTTAACAGAGTATGTATCTTTAAAGAGGGGGCTCGATCTCATGACAATTTCGCTGCCAGGTTCGTCAAGAAAAGGTCTTACTGGCCTGTTTAAGCGTAACGATGATACCGCTGCAAAGCGCCCGACTGCGAAAAAGCAGCTTGATGGTTCACAGCTTGCCAAGCTGTTTGACAAGCAAGCCCGCACGGCAAAGCCGGTCAAGCCTGCAAAGCTGAGCGAGGGCGAGCTGGATGCAAGTGCACAACTTTCCAGCCTGCGTGGCGCGCTGTATTCTTCCAAGTCCTAAACCCGTTTGAGCGCACGCTCGAGCACGAAAATCCGTATCGCTGAAGCAAGCCCGAGATCACCTCGGGCTTCGTCTATTTTAGCGGCCAGTCCGTTGATGGTATCGCCGTCTTCATCCGCATATCGGCGGAACGCATCCCAAAAGATATCTTCAAGCGACACGCTTGTGCGGTGCCCACGCAAGGTCAAAGACCGCTTCACGGGGCGCCGATGATCCATCACTCGTCTTCGAACTTCAGTTGCGAGAGCCTGTCGCTGGCCTGTTTCGCGCGGGTCGCATCCAATACCTTTTCGGCCTTCGTGCGACCAAAGCGTACGGCGTTTTCGTCCGCTTTGGCCTTGGCCTCGGCACGCGTTTTCGCCTTGCGCACCTGATTGAGGTTCACAGGCTTCATTTTGGCCCGATCATGTCCTCTGGGCGCACGACCTTTTCAAAGGTCGCCTCATCCACAAAGCCCAGCTTGATCGCTTCCTCTTTGAGCGTCGTGCCGTTCTTATGCGCTGTCTTGGCGACCGTCGTGGCGTTGTCATAGCCGATAGTAGGGGCCAAAGCCGTGACCAGCATCAGCGATTCCCGCATCAGTTTTTCGATCCGTGTGCGATCAGCCCGAATGCCGACAACGCAGTTATCGGTGAATGTGACCGATGCGTCACCCAAAAGCTGCATAGATTGCAACACGTTATAGGCCATCATTGGCTTCATCACGTTCAGCTCAAAGTGCCCCTGCGAGCCGGCAAAACCGACGGCGGCGTCATTGCCCATGACATGGGCGCAAACCTGCGTCAGCGCTTCAACCTGTGTGGGGTTCACCTTGCCCGGCATGATGGATGAGCCGGGTTCATTCTCGGGCAACATCAACTCGCCCAGACCACAGCGCGGGCCAGAGCCCAGCATGCGGATATCTGCAGCGATCTTGTAAAGGCTGACGGCGACGGTCTTCAGCGCACCCGACATTTCGACAAGCGCGTCATGTGCAGCCAGCGCTTCGAATTTGTTAGGCGCGGTGACGAAGGGCAGACCGGTGATCTCGGCCATATGTGCCGCCACGGTTTCGCCCCAGCCTTTGGGTGTGTTCAGGCCTGTTCCAACAGCTGTGCCACCTTGCGCCAGTTCATAGATCGCGGGCAGGGCGGCCTTGATCCGGCGGATCCCCATGGCGACTTGATGGGTGTAGCCCGAAAATTCCTGACCCAGTGTCAGTGGCGTGGCATCCATCGTATGTGTGCGGCCGATCTTGATGATATCATCAAATTCCGCCTGTTTTGCCGCCAGAGCCGCGTGGAGCTTCTCGAGCCCCGGCAGCAGCACGTCGCGGGCTGTCATCGCCACGGCGATATGCATTGCGGTGGGGAAGGTATCGTTGGACGACTGGCCCATGTTGCAGTGATCGTTGGGGTGCACAGGGTCTTTCGATCCGATCACACCGCCCAGCATTTCAATCGCGCGGTTTGACACCACCTCATTGGCGTTCATGTTCGATTGCGTGCCCGATCCCGTCTGCCAGACCACCAGAGGAAAGTGATCATCGAGCTTGCCTGCCACCACTTCGGCGGCGGCCGCGATAATCGCATCGGCCAGTGCGGGGTCCAGTTTGCCACGCTCCTTGTTGGCCATGGCACAGGCCTGTTTGATCACACCTAAACCGCGCACGATGGCAACCGGCTGCTTCTCCCAGCCGATGGGGAAGTTCATGATCGAGCGCTGCGTTTGTGCGCCCCAATAGCGGTCGCTGGGAACCTCCAGCGGGCCAAAACTGTCGGTTTCTGTACGTGTATTGGTCATGATGTTCCCCTTAGGCTTCTCGCATCTGACCTATAGGCAGCAGGGGGCGTTTGCGCAATATCGCATCACTGCCAAGGGCGGGTGATTACTTGCGAAATTGATCAAGGCTGACGACTTCGGCCTCTTTGGGCGCTTTGTCTTCTTCTGGTTCGACCATTTCGTCCATCGGGGCCTCTGCCACTTCTTCGGTGGTGTCATCTTCGTTCTGCGTCTCGAACCGCAGGCCGAATTCGACGGACGGGTCCACGAAGGTCTTGATCGCATCATAAGGGATGTAAAGAGTCTCGGGGTTATCCCCGAAGTTCAGCGTGATCGTAAAGCCCTCATCGGTGACGTCCAGATTGTCAAACCAGTGCTGGATCACCACGGTCATTTCGCCAGGATACCGGTCGGACAGCCAATCGGCGATTTCCACGTCAGGGTGCATCGTGTCAAAGGTGATGAAGAAATGGTGCTCACCCGGGAGCCCCTTTTTCTGCACATCCGTCAGGACCTCTTGGATCAACCCACGCATCGCGCGGTGCATCAGATTTCCATAGTCGATGGTGGTCGTCACGGCTGTGCTCTCCTTGCGGTCTTGGCGCTAGCATAGGGGATTCGAAGCGGGTTGAAAGGGGGGGCGTCAGATCGTACCGCCGATAGCTGCCGCAGCAAGGCTGAGCGCCGCCGAAATGAGCAAGACAAGCGGCAGCGGCCAATGGCGCCACAGCAAAAGTAGCCCTGTGATCGCGGCAAGGCCAAGCGCCAGCGGTTGCAGAGTGTTGAGAGCAGGCCAGATGAACTGCAAAGGGCCAAGAATGACCGTATCAACCTGACCGAAGAACACATGCAGGGCGAACCAGAGCGACAGATTGGCGATGACGCCGACAACCGCCGCCGTGATCGCGGCCAAAGCGCCGCGCAACCGTGGCCGCCCGTCCAGCCAGTCGATCAGCGGCGCGCCTGCGAAGATCCAGATAAAGCAGGGCACAAAGGTGACCCAAAGCGTCAACGCGCCTGCCAGCAACGCCATCGCTGCGCCGCCTTCGGCCATGCCTGCGATCATCCCCACAAATTGGGTGACGAGGATCAGCGGCCCCGGCGTTGTTTCTGCCAGTCCCAAAGCATCCATCATCTGAGCGGTGCTGAGCCAGCCAAAAGACACCACGACCTCTTGGGTCATATAGGCAAGCACGGCATAGGCCCCGCCGAAGGTGACCACCGCAAGGGTCGAAAAGAAGGTGCCGACATCCAAAAGAAACGTGTTGCCCGAGAGGGCGATCAGGCCAAAAGGTGCCGCCCAGATCAAACCGCCGATGAGCAAGACCGATAGGCTGGTGCGTAAGCTGCCGGAACGGATGGTCGGTGTTGTGACGGCACCAGTCTGGCCCAACGCGCCGATCAATGCGGCAAGGGCGATGACCAAGGGAAAGGGGAGGGCAAAGAAGAACAGTGCGACAAAGGCCGCAACGGCAAGAAAGAGATGCGCCCGCTTAATCAGCGCCCGCCGCGCAATCTTTAACAGCGCTTCGATAACGATGATCACAACGGTCGCCTTGACGCCAAGAAACAGCGCCTGCACAACGGGCTGGTTCCCGTAAGCGCCATAGGCCAAGGCTAGCACCATGATCACCAGCGCGCCCGGCAACACAAAAAGCCCGCCCCCGATCAGCCCGCCGATCATGCCCTGCCGCTTCCATCCGGCATAGGTGGCCAGTTGCATCGCCTCAGGCCCCGGCAACAACATGCAGAACGACAGCGCGCGCAGGAATTGCTCCTCGCTCAGCCAGTCACGCTTCTCGACAAGCTCTTTGTGCATCAGGGCGATCTGGGCTGCGGGCCCACCAAAGGACATCAGGCCGATGCGCCCGAAGACAGCGATCAGTTCATGCGTCATTGTGCGCGTCCGGCGGGCCAATCATGGCCTTCATCCTGCCCATCACGTGCCCACCTGTAAAATGCGTCGTAAAGCAACATCCCTGCTTCCAACTGTGCGATATCATCACGAAACATACGTGACAGTCCGACAGATACAGCCAAAAGACCTGCGGCTTGCGGGGCAAGCGCGTGCTGGTCGGTATCCGCAGCGCGCACGACCGTCGCAAGTGTATCAAGGGCAGGGTGGCTGAGCCCGAAACGGTCAATCATCATATCAAAAGTGCAAAGATCGCCATGATGGCTCCATTCACCGTCCTCGATATCAAACGGCGTGGCATGGAAGCGTTCGGCGACGCCTTGGACGGCGGAAGGGGGCACGAACAAGAATTCCGCCTGCGGATCAACGAAACGGCGGATCAGCCAAGGGCAGGCGATGCGGTCGATCTTGGGGCGGTGGCGTGTCACCCAAAGCCGGCCGAGGATGGCACTGGCTGGCACGGCAGGCAGTTTGGCGTCACGCCACGCGACCTTTCCGCCGGTCACGATCTGCGCGCTGAGGCCACGCGCCCGCAGATGTGCGGCCACCCCTTGCGACAGTTTCAGACCTTGATGGCAGGCGATGACCGTGTCCTTGCCATCCAGACGCGCGATCAGCCCGTCGACATCGGCGTGGGGATGCCGAAAAGACGTCGGGATCAAACGCGGGTCTTCTGCAAAATCATCGTCGATGCAGACATCGACAATGGCAGGGCATTGCGGGGTGCCGATCAAGCGCATCAGCTTGGCGGGGGTAATTTCATTGAAAGCAGCCATGGTGCATCCCTTCTGAAGCTGTCAGTGGATGCGATGCTTTGGCCGGGGCCTTACGGGGTGGTCGCAAACCCCATAACCGAACTGTGCGTGATCGGCAGATGCGGGTCAACCCTATCCGAAGATGCGGCTGATCTCGCGCAGGATCTTGGCGCGGATCGTTGCGGGGTATTCGCGGTGGGTGCGTGCGGTCATGACAAATCCGTTGCGGGTAATCACGGCACCGCGAAAAAAGTTCGTGATCGCGAGACCCATCGATTCAATCGCAATGGCGTTGATGGTCACACCGGCACGCTCGGCCGCGGTGCGCGCGGCACGCACATCCGAGCCACCGTTCGGTGTGCCATCCCCCGAAATATCAATGACTTTGCGGGCGCAATTCGGCACCTGATCAAAAAGCCGCAGGGAAAAGAAAATCGCCTCGGCAGGGGCGGTATCGGACAGGACAAAGGCGCGCTCCATCACGCGTGTCTTCTGGGCGAAACTCTCGACATCCAAGGCGGTCCGCATCTGGGTCCAGGGGATTGACACGGCCTGCCGGTCAACACCGGACCATTGCACGACCGTGAGAAAATTTTCTCCGGCCACCATCGTTTCCACAATCTCGGGGTCCCGCAGGGCTTCGGCCAGTCCGTCGGTTTGCAGTCGGTATTCGGCGCTGTCGATCGAATTTGAGACATCCATCGTCAGGATCAGTGCCGTCTCGCAGGCCTGTGCAGTGACGGGCAGGGTAGAGATAAGGGACGCAAAAACAAACCGGATCATAGGGGGATCGTGCGCAGAGCCACTGGCCAATGCAAGTGACAAGATCGCAAAACGACGACAAAAAGCGGGGAAGGTGCAGGTTTCTGTTGCCAGGTACCTGCGGACCCCGCCTATGGTCGCAAAACCATAGGGCTTAAGGTTTCGATATTACGCACAGCTTACGCTGCGAGTGCCATCGGTGCTTTGTTGTCATTTGCAACTAGCTTTGTTGTACCGATAACGGTGGTAACTCACCGGGACAAAGCAAAACCCCTTTAGACGTTCGTCGATCCTATTTCGTCCCCATTGCTGCCAAATGAGCAGGTTTTGGTGGAGACGCCGGGTACCGCCCCCGGGTCCGATCCGCTTATTACGAGCGCGTTTATGTCCATAGTCCCGAAGGACACTTTACAGATAGGGAACTGGAGAGGGCGGCGCAAGGGGGCGTGGGAAAAGGTACGAAGGGTGGTGATGGGAAATAGGTTTGTTTGCGACTTTCACAACATAAACGGTATATTGTGACAACGGGCGGGCAAAGTCTGCTTTGGGCGGACAAAGTCGCCGTTCGCTGCATGCGCACCAATGTCTGCTCAAAAAGAGTTCTATTTCAAAAAGAACATGCGACATCGTCGGTGCATTTAGGCCAATCACTGTTGGCTTACGCTCGCCCAGATTGCATTTGCGTAGTCCAACATGGTTGTTGCCTGAGATTTCATTTCAGTGGGCTCAAATCTATCAAGAAAGATAGTCGCACTCACTTTAGCAGCAACGCTAAACTTGAGACGGCAATAACGACTAAAGTGAGGGTTGCTCAATATGCTCTCATCGCGGCGCGTATTGCATTCAATTTCAATTGGAGCACCAAGATAATCCATGCCGAGGTTTTCTTCCCCAGCATTTAGCCAGTTATTATCCTGAAACCGCTGCAAATTGCCTTCAATCATAGGCGAGAAAACAACCCTATGCCTTGGCTTTCCCTGGCACCAAACGCTTTCAGAAAACGCGGCCCTTGTTTCACACCACGCCTGAAGTTTGGACTGTCGCAAACATGCGTTCAGTGGTGCGGTGGGGCCGTCGCATGTACGATGCACCGGGATCAACTCAATTTCCATTAAGACAACTTCCTCCGCCCCAAACCCTGCAAGGTCTTGAAGCGTGTCTCCACTGCGCAAGAATTTCGTGTAGCAGCGCTGATAGCTTTCGCACGTATGAATGGTCTCCAACTGTGGACTTGCAGGAAAACGAACCCTTTGATCGCCGATTTGTCCAACAATATCGCCCGCTTGGAAGGCAGCCAAGTCATCCTGGCGCTGCTCTTCATGCGTATTTTGGCTCCACCAAAAGAGCAGAATTGCGAAAGAGGGGCCAATCACTGAGATTGCTCCCATCGCAAAGGCAGAAATCGTCCGGTTTTTACTGGCAAGATCATTAGCTATTGTTGAGACGGCAAGGCCAATCCCAAACGCTAAAGCTGGAAAAAGGATAAACAGCGGTATGGCGGCAAAAATGAGGCCACCCATTTGAATGCCGCTGATCAATACAAAAAATGCTACTGCAGCAAGCAAAGAGGCAGTGGTTACTCGAAAACCAACTCTCTTGGATTTCGCGGAATTATCGCCGCGTCGTGTTACCCCGAAAATCCATGCCAGAAGAAAAATTATATAGTACAAGTAATACAATGGAATGGCTCCAACGTTCGGTCAGACATCGCCAAGCTCCGCCTGAAATTTGCGTGCAAGATGGCACTTGCTCTGGTGTGTTTCAACAAAAGTGCGGAGCTCAGAAGATTTCAAAGGAGCCGTCCTCCATGCGCCGCGCAGCATCCGGCACGTTGGGCTCAAAGCTGTCATCCGCTGCACCTGCGCACATCAATCATGCTTGCATCCAAAAACAAGCAGGCCCGGGTCAATGGAATGTGTCCCGCCCAAACCTCCCGTTGATCGAACCACCTTACCGTGCCAACTTTGTCTTATGTGCAACCTCTATTCCCTGACCTCGACCCAGTCCGCGATTGCCGATCTGGTCAACTTGTGGCGCGATGAGACGGGCAATTTACCCCCGCTGACAGGCATTTACCCAGACTATCCCGCACCCGTGATCACGCAGACGCCCGCAGGCCGTGTGATGCAGATGATGCGCTGGGGGATGCCGTCGCCTGCGTTCGTCTTGAAGGGAAAGAAAACCGACAAAGGTGTCACCAATGTGCGCAACACGGCCTCACCGCATTGGCGGCGCTGGCTGGGTCCGGCGCACCGCTGTGTGGTGCCATTCACCAGCTTTTCGGAATACCAGACCGTGAAGGGCGAAAAGCCCAAGACCGTCTGGTTTGCCCCCACAGGCCCGCAGAAGACGCTGTTTTTCGCGGGCATCTGGACGGAATGGACTTCGGTCCGGACGTTGAAGGAGGGCGAGACGACAAATCACCTCTTCGCCTTTCTCACGGTGGAACCAAATGCTGTTGTCGCGCCCATCCACCCCAAAGCCATGCCTGTGATCCTGCGCAGCCCCGAGGCCATTGCCCACTGGCTGGACGCCCCCGTGGAGGCCGCGCTGAAACTGCAACGGCCATTCGCAGATGACGGGTTGGAGGTTGTGGAGGAGGCGGTTTAGAGGGGAGGTGAGGGCGGGACGAGGACTTTCGCTGCGGCGCCGCCTGACATCTGACAGGAACGTGAAGCCGACGTTCGCGAGTATCTTTGTCTGGATGCATCGTTGGCGCAGTTACCGCATGCTGGAGGACACCACGTTTCCGACACTTTGTTTCTTTGCGGTTTTACCGGTCTGTTCGTACCCTCTTCGAAAAACCACCTTGATGTTCGGGTTCAGATCGCGCGCGCCTCTGATTAACAGAGGGGTCACTTCTTTGAGGTCGGCCACAAATATTGTCAGTGCCGCAACTTCTGTTTTCCCCGAGGCCACCTGCACCAACTGGCTTTCCCCTTTCAGCCATCCATCGGCATTTTCTTTGGTGACGTCCATCCAGCCTGCGTAGCCCACGATCACATCGCCCTTGAGTGCGAAGAGATGGTTCTGCGTCTCGAGCTGAACTCTGATTGCTGCGGCCAACGAACCCGCTGTATGATCGGCAAATGGTTTGCGCTTTGACAGATAGTTGAAGATTAGCCCCAAACTGGCATGGGACGGCTTTAACGTTGTTATTCTGATTTCATCGCCCAATGGTATCCCCCGCCTATGTCAGAGATGAGAGCCTGAGTTGCGTACCATTCTTGCGACGCATACTGATCCCCCATTCGATTTGCCCTATTGTCGTAGCATCAATGCGAAACGCAAGACGCTGCAGGAATGCAATGACAGCAGATTCAATTTCCTTGATTGCAAAATTGGCGCCCGGGCAAACACGTTGCCCATGCCCAAAGGACATGGCCGATGTCAGTGCCCGCCTTGTCGTATCATCTTGCGCAAACCTGTCGGGATGAAAGGCGAACGGTTTTTCCTGCGCGACTTTGCCAAGATTCACGCCGACCAAAGACACGACAATACGTTGACCGCGCTGGACGCGTAGGTCGCCCTTGATCGCCTCGCGATTTGCGATACGGCCAAGCGCCGGAACAGGTGGAAATAATCGCAAGGCCTCGGCAATGATGCGGTGCAGTAATATGCTTTCCCCATCGTTTTGACCAAGTTCGGCGCGCACCGCCTCTTGCAGGCTTGGTGCCCTTGCCAATGAAAACAATATCCACGTAATCGCGCTGGCAGTCGTTTCATATCCAGCCACAAGCAGGGTTGCAAACTCCGCCAATGGGTCTGTGCGTTCTGGGTCCGCATTCAGTATCCGCGCCAAAAGGTTGTCTTCGGCAAAACCCGAGTTGTTTTCCCGAAGTCGCGCAAAGTCCGATTGCAGTTGCTGAAAGCCTGCTTGGGCAGAGCGCGCAATGTCAGTGTCAGAATCCGGCATCAATGCGCTAGGGGTCCAATTTGCCATCGTCGTGAGCCGGAAAATCGACCGCAGGTTTTGGGCCAACGTGTTCGAGAGCATGTCTGGCGGTATCTTGAAAACAAGCCGACACAGGACGCGCATCGCCGCGACATCTATGGCATCATCAATAAGCACAGGATCGCCCTCGGGGGCTGCCCTCAAAAGCGAGTCAGCCGCCGCCGCGAACTCTTTGCCCGCAACGTCAGCAATCTCAGACGAGGATGGGGCCAAGATGCGCTCTTGGCTTATGTCACGCAAATATCGCCAGTCCGCGCCGTCAGCTGTTAACCGACTGCGCCCAAGGGCTGATTTGTGAAAGCCAACGTATTTTTCAAAGACCTTGTCTTTGTTCGAAAGCACCCACTGAGCGGTCGCCGGGTTCTGGATAACACGCAGCCCGCCAAAGGCATTCGGCAAGACGAGGTCTTTGCCGGGATGCGAGCGGGAAAGCGAGTAAAGAAACGACGTGGGGTCAGCGCGAAGCGCCTGCATCACTTGTGACTGCGCCTGCGCTGATGTCCCGTTCATGTTTGCTGTAAATTGTTCAAGGTACAGTGTCCTGCTAGAACGCGATCTCTAGACCAACAAAGGCCCCTACGAACGATCGATCTCCGGCCTCGACTTCATTTAATGCGCCATCATTATCGATATCGGCAACAAAGTCCGTACCTGACGCCCAGTCCATATCATTGATCTGCATATAGTTCATGCCAAGCTTCACAGCGGCCGCATCGGTGATGTTATAAGCAACCCCCAACTCCGCCTCGAAATTGAGAACAGCTTCATTTGACGACTCAGAGTTGCTGGCGGGGTCCTCAAAAATAATGGAACCTCCCACTTCATTCGTTCTTTCACCGTATAGTAGTGCGGCAGAGGCCCCACCAAAGACACCAAATGAACCAGCTTGGCCAGTTGACGTATTGAATTCAGCGCCAGCGCGTGGGCCGATCCCAGTGAAAGTGGCCTCCGAAACAAGCAAATCTCCTTCGGTAGAAAAGGCCGAATCTGATTCAAAGTTCAAAACCCGCAAACCGAGGAACCCGCGGACTTTGTCACCAATTGGCCGACCGTATTCAACGTCAACGAATTGGAAATCAACATCATCTGAGATAGCGACTTCACCAAAGAAATCTACTCCCGCTTCGGTTTCTTCCATCGACGTGCTGGCAAAACCTGCACCGACCGCAATGTCACTCCCGCAGCGATCCCATGTGAACTGACCGGCACCAAAACCACCTTCGGCGTCACCTAATCCGAGTTTGTCGCTCAAGTTTGCATCTTCGAAAGAAAAGTTATCATCAAGCGACGCTGTGTCATCCGCCAAAACGTTGTCTGACCGCAGTATGCCTGCGCGAAGATCGAGTGTCGGACCGCCAAGGCAGGTTGCCGCGGGCGCTGCGATAGCAGGCTCGGTAATCGCGTCAGCGACCCCCCCCGCGAAAGCACCAGAACTGATTGTTGTGAGTATCGCGAACCAAGATGTCGTCGAGATAAGTGAAGGTTTCATAGTCTTTACCTTTTGTTAATTCTCCGGCCGTATTAGTTAACGCAATGTGGTGATAGTTTGGCGCTTGCAGTGTTTTGTGCTGACTATCTGCATTTTCAACTATGGGGTGTGTCGTGCGCGCTACATGTCCGTTTTTGGACCGGTGCATTCAGCTGTGTACGAACAATCATCTCCCGCCCACTCAGACAGGCTCGCAGATTAGCAAGGGTCGACCAACGTCCGCTTCGGGAGAGCTGCGCCGCTAGAACCGGCGGCGCGTCGCAACGGGCGACGATAGGTGCCCCAAGGTCTTCCCGTCAGCATGCGCATTGGCCGCTATCGTCATGTTTTGCTGTGCGATTTCAATCTGGGGCTGCTTACGCAGGCTTCATGAATCTAAGACACTGCCTATTTTGACCGGGGAGATCCGGTCCAAAATACGGCGAGCCGTTTAGAGGTGGTGTTCATCGCCATAATCGTTGGTGAGTGACGCAGTTTCTGGATCTGAGTTGCGTTTGATCCGATCCATAAAAAGGCGGGGGCACGGTCCCGAAGCAAGGCTTCGATTTGCTTTTGGAACGTTGCTGGTGTGGCCCATGCAATGGTAGTCCCCTTAGGCGTTGGCATTGGGTAATCCGTTTGGCCTGTATGGGTTAACAGCAACGCGCGTGCGGTGTGGCCATCGGGTAAGGCATCTATCATACGCGCCATGGCAGGAAAGCCGGTTTCATCCGCCGCGAGTATGACGTCGTTGGTATCCAGAACGCCACTCCCACCGGGTCCGAACAAGGCCACCTGATCCCCGGTATTGACAGTTTTCGACCATTCCCAAGTGCGCCCGCCATCGTGGTGGAAAATATCAACGGTTGCGATGTCCTCGTCCAACTTGCGGATTGTATAGACCGGGCGATGCAATGCGTCAGCACCCTGTGGCCACTTCGTCGATCCGTTTGGCGCAAGCGTTGGCCATTGGGGTGGGTTGGTGTTGTTTTGTGGGAACAAAAACCGAAAATGGATTGCCTGATCGCTGAACAACTGCGGCTTACTCAGGCGCATCCTGATCCGTGTGAACGTGGCACATAAACGGGCCGATGACAGCACCGTTGCGAATTGGAAGTTTGGTGCGATCATGCCGGTTTTATCGGCATCCGACCATGTGATGGCTTTCACGACGTCAGGGGCATAATGGGTGATGTGTTCCAAAACACTGTCGCGGAGCGCGTAAAGCTGGTTTGGCTCTTGCGAAGCGACGTGCAACCGGATTTTCCCAGGCTTGACATCCGCAATGCCAAATTCGCCCAACGTCGTTTGAATGCGCAAATTCGCATCAGAATCTTCGCACACCTTCAGCCCATGCGACTGTGCTTCGTGAAGTATCATCCCTTTCAGTGCGTTAAACGATAACCCACTGAACTCACTATAAACTTCGATCATCCCAGCTCTGGCCCCTGATGTTATTAGGTTCATCGCGGGCTGGCGCGGAAAATGGTCCACGGTTGGCGGGCTGGGTGCAATTAATCACGATCTGAACACCATTTCCAGAGCCGCAATTAAGCCATGTCGCCCGTCATCTTTCACGCATTTTTTTTAATCGCGCCAGCCGCCCATCATTGGTGGAGGCGACTCGGCAAGAGCACCCAAAAGAAATGCAATAATACCTGACTAAAACACTTGTGCTTGGTCTGGTGCTGTGGTGTATTCTCGGCGCCAGCGTGAGTGCCAGCATTACCTCTGAGGATTAGAATGGTATGCTGCACTTCCCCAATAATAGAATTTCGCTTGCAATATTTGGGCTTTATCTAGCGCAAGCTATTCCACTGTATCTTGTCGCTGCGGCGCTTCCGCCAATTTTGCGCGCAAACGGCATTGGGCTTGATGTGATCGGCGGTATGGGGCTGTTACTCGCGCCTTGGGTGCTCAAGGTATTCTGGGCTCCGCTCATAGATCGCTTGTGTCATATGCCGCGTTTCGGGCACCGCGGTGTTGTGGGCATGTTCATGTTTGTGACCCTCACAGGCGTCTTGATTTTGTCGTCTCTGGACCCGGTGACGGACGCGGCAACATTTTTCCCAATTTTGATGGTCATGTCCATTTCGTCGGCGACCCAAGATATCGCCTCAGATGGTTGGACAATTGAACATCTTCCGCCCGATGAGCAGCCGACAGGCAACGCCGTCCAAGGTAGCGCGGTGGCATTTGGTGTCTTGGTGGGCGGGTCCGGAACCTTGATCATCAACGATCTGGTAGGGTGGAGCAGCGCACTCTGGATCATGGCTGTCGTCACTTTGGTTGCCGTAACGCCCTTCTTCCGGTTGCCAGCACAAGAAGGTCTGCGGCAACTGCCGCCCATGGCCGGTCGTGCGCGGTTCCGTCAATTCTTTGCAATCCCCGGAGCATTCGCGATTTTGGGTTTCGCCCTGCTGATCCGCATACCTGAG
Organism: Yoonia rosea; assembly: GCF_900156505.1. NCBI lineage: Bacteria > Pseudomonadati > Pseudomonadota > Alphaproteobacteria > Rhodobacterales > Paracoccaceae > Yoonia > Yoonia rosea. Next base: position 650,165 of record NZ_FTPR01000001.1, read on the forward strand.
GGGCTTGTGAAAGCGCTTGAGCAAGCGTTTTTGGTCGATCAAGGGTTTACATTGTCCGAGATCGGCGCGCTTTCAGGTATCTCGGCTGCGGTGGTGGGTATCTTTGGCGCATTTGCCGGGGCCTACGTCATCAGCCGGATCGGCTTGTTGCGCTTTTTCCTGCTACTGATCGCAGCACGCACACTGGCATTTTGGCTGTTCTATGTTGCCGCAACCGCAGGCATTGGCACATGGCCCTTGGTGGCGCTGTCTGCGGGTGACACGTTCCTGCGCTACATTGAAATGGTGGCGCTGTTTACGGTCTACATGCGTTTCAATTCGTTACAGCAGGCTGGGACTGACTTCACCATTCTCACCTGTGCGACGCTATTCACCTACATGGTCGGCGGTATGGTCGCAGGGACAATTGCTGAACTGCACGGTTACGGCCCGGTCTTCCTGATCGCAACAATCCTATCGGCCGCATCTGGAATGATAGCTTTGCTTTTCCTCTCACCAAAGGTGCGCGCCATCGCGGCGACACCTTGATATAAAACCCGGAGAATACGCATGAAATTCACAGCTTTGCTGGCTGGGGTATCGTCCCTTGCCTTGATGACAACGAACGCGGCTGCCCAAGAGGGAGAGCCCGTTTTTTTAGGCACTATCACGGTGGACGCCTTGCGTACCGGTGCCACTGAGGGGTCGATCCCCGGCACAGTGCAAGTGATCGAAGGCGATGATCTAGCGCGTGCTGTTGCACAGGGTGGCAGCCTTGCAAGCGTTTTGGCAAATGCGGTGCCGGGGCTTGCCCCGGCCAACGGCACGCTTGGCGATGCGGGTCAAACCCTGCGCGGGCGCAGTGCGCAAATCTTGGTGAACGGCATTTCGCGCACATCGGAATTGCGTGGTTTTAGCCGCGAACTGGCGCTGATTGATCCGTCCTCAATCGACCGGATCGAAGTTGTCAAAGGATCCACCGCCCGCTTTGGGAACGGCGCAACCGGGGGTCTGATCAATATCGTGCTTAAACAACCAGCCGATGACAATGTCACAACAGTTGATACGCAGCTATCAATCCAAGACGGCAGCGATAGCCTGTCAAACAGGGTTTCAATCGCGCATGAACGGCGGTTCGATGATCTCGCGCTGCGGTTTACAATGTCGCGCAGTGAGACCGGAACCCGTTATGATGGCGCGGGCGATGAAATCTCGTCCGACGCATTGGTGGGGCAGGGCAGCCTTGATAACACCGAAAGCTACAACCTAGGTGTTTCAGGTCTTTGGGCATCTGGTGCGCATTCTGTCGAATTTGGTGTCGGTGCATATTCCTTGGAACAGGACATCGACTTTTTCCCAGACTTTGATGTCAATCCTGTTGGTGTTTCGGACAGGGAATACACCGGTGAACCGGTCACGGATGAAGGTGTCAACGCCTATGTGACCTATGCAAATGACGACACCCGATTTGGCGAATTAGAGATCAGCGCGAAAGTGTCCGATATTGAACGCCGCGCAGCGGCCGCTGAGGTCAATGGTGTCAACTTCCTGTATTATACAGACGGCGCAGGAACACTGGTCCAAGATCCTGATAGCCAAGGCGAATTGTTTACGACCACCTATGAGCTCTCGACCACGTTCCGGACACCCATGGACGGCATCACCTCTGGCAGCATATTGACATGGGGTGTCGACGTGGGCCGTGACGAAGTCGAACAGAAAATGCTCGACGGCACCGATTTGATTGCCCCGATGGTTCAAAACAGCATTGCCGCATTTGCACAACTTGATGCGCCTTTGACGGATGACATTGAAATCAGTGCAGGCTTGCGGGCGGAGCGGTTTGCACTTTCCGTGTCCGACTTTACACGCCCGGATGCTGCGATCTATGGATACGGTCTCCTGCTCCCGGCTGTTGACGTCATCGGCGGTGATTTCAACTACGATGCGGTGGTCGGCAATATCGGTGCTGTGTACCATGTCACTGAAACTTCAGACGTCTACGCAGGCTTTAGCCAAGGGTTCTCGGTCCCCGATGTTGGTAGTTTCACCCGCCGTGCCGGATCAGATATCTACGTCGCTGGCCAAACAATTTCTTTCGCAGACATCCGGCCCGAGGCGCAAATCGTCAATACCTATGAAGTGGGATATCGCTACACGACCGAAATGACCCAATTGGACGTGGCCGCTTACTTTTCTACATCTGAAGAAGGTGCGGTGCTTGATGACACAACCGGTACGATCACCCAACAAGCCGAGGAAATCTGGGGTGCTGAAGTTCAAGCGAAGTCGGCGCTGAACCATAATTGGGATATGGGCGCGTTATTGGCCTACGTCGAAGGGCGCTATGATACCGATGATGACGGCGATACGGATAGCTGGTTGCCCAACAGCCGGATCCCATCCAGCTTTACCGCCACATTGTTCAGCGATTACGCCTTTCAAAATGGGCTGAACCTCAACGGTGAGGTTGTCTATGCCTCGGGCCGCGAACAAGGCGATCTGGAGGTGCTCGAAGAGATGGTGACCGTCAATGTTGGCGCGCGTTATCCGCTGGGTGACGGTGCCTTAACGGTTGGTGTGACCAATCTGTTTGACCGCGATCAGGAAAACGCAACGGCCAGCAGTATCCGGACAAATTTGCTGACCGGTGGGGCGGTGCGTGTTGCAGACACTGGGCGAACGCTTTCCATGGGGTATTCGCTGAGTTTCTAGATACCGCAAAAGCCCCGCCAATATCTGGCGGGGCTTTTGCTTTAGGCGCTTTTGCGTGCGATGACTGGCGTATCGATCATGCCCCAATCAATCATGCTACCGGGACTGTTGTGTAGACCATCGAACAGGCGTTGACCTGTGGCATCTTCCAGAATTTTCCCTGCGCGCCACGCCGCCAGACTCAGCTGTGGATCAACAATCCCATGCGACGCGCGCCCATGGTTTAACGCGTAAATTGGTGTCGTCTCAGGACCATCCCAAATAACGCGGTAGTTTTCGTCTAATACAAGTGATCCGTTGGGTTCCACCTCAAGCCGCTCCTGTAACGGGGCAAGGCAATCCGGGATATGTGGGCGGAAACCTGTGGCAAGAATGACGACATCTGCAAAGGTCTCTTCAACCACATCCAGGTCAGATCGGGCGCTGACGCGGTAACCACCCGTCGTTGGCATTACTTCAATAACTTCACGACCCGGTCGCAATGAAACAGGGGCGGTTTGGTTCAGGTGTTTAAACCGATAAAGCGCCTTGTATATCGCATCTGCTGTCTCGGGTGTGAGGCCGTCGCTGCTGAATTTTTGCTCGGCAACGGTGGTCACCTGATCGGTCGGGGACAAATTTCGGTAGTGATCGCGGTAGGCCGGTGTGAAGATTTGATCGACCAAACTGCCTTCTTGTAAATGCCAAAAGGCGCTGCGACGGCTAAGCCAGACAAGATCAGTTGGGTTGGACGTGCCATCCATCAGATCGAGCACGATTTCCGCACCGGTCTGCCCGCCGCCAACAACCACGATCCGTTTTCCTTTCAAGTGATCGCGGTGATGCAAATATTCACTGCCGTGAAAGCAGTTTTGGCCCAATGGTGCATCTTTGGGAATGCGTGGTGCTTGGCCAGTACCGATAGTAATGGCAGCACTGCGGATTTGCTGTCCGCGGGCGGTCTCTACGACGAATTGCTGACCGTCATGATCTATTCGCGTGACACCGTTGTCGAAATGGCAAGAGGGCAGGTTTTGTGTGACCCATCGCATATATTCGGTGAACTCAATCCGGGAAACCGCACCGAAGCGCCCCGCCAAGAAGTCGTTAAAGCGGCCGTGTGTCACCAGAAAATTCAAGAAACTAAGTGAACTGGTTGGATTCACAGGCGTCACCATGTCTTTCAGGTAAGACGTCTGCATCACAGAATCGCGAAAGCCCAACCCGGCGTGCCAGCTGAACTGAGGCTTCCGGTCAAAAAACGCCGTTTGCAGATTTGGAATAGATGACGCCAGCGCCGCAACGCTTAAGTTAAATGGCCCAATGCCAACGCCGAGTAGGTCGAGTTTTAAACTGTTACTGGTCATGTCAGATCCTTTGTTTTGGGGGAATAGACAAAGCCATGGCGACACCACATAACGCCGCCACAGCAAACGGAGCGGCTGGTGACAGCACAAGAAGCGCTGAGCCAATGCCGACTCCAAGGGCTAGAGCTGCGATTTGTGTCGCAGCGTTCCAACCGGTGACCTGTAGCTGGGCGAATTCCTCGCGGGTCATGAGTTCTGATAGATTGAAGACAAACAAGAGGGAGGAGCACCCTCCAAACATTAAACTACACAACAAGATAAGTCCGAAGTGAGACGTGAGAACCGTTCCAATCGCTGTCAATGTCACGCAAACAGCGGCCACTTTGGCCAACCGCCGTGTCGCATGCGCAGCCAGCAAAAACGCGCTGATCAACAGCCCGGTATTGGCCGCAGCAATGCACAAACTGGCCGCACCTGCCGCTTGTATTGGGGTGAATCCTAACCGGTGCATCAAAAGCGGGGCAAGGCCAACCTGCACCGCGCCCAACGCCACTTGGTTCATCACTGGCAGGCGCAGCATCGCAATGGGTGGTGGTCTACTGATTGGGCGCAACTGTGGAAAGTCGCCGCGCCACGACATCACCAGGCTGATGCCCGCACCAATGGCCCCAGGTGCCAAAGGGGCGAGTGGCGAAATCAGCAAAAGCGGGCCGATCATCAGGCAAGACAAGATCCGCCCAACACCCGACATTGATTGTACTTTTGACAGGCCTTGCCGTGCGGTTCCGGCGGTTTGTGTTCCCGCCTCTTGCGCCGCGATGACAACCGCAACGACGCTTGTTCCCTGAATAAACCTGATCGCAAGCAATAGTCCCAAGGTCACGGCCGTTGCAAAAGTGGCATCGGCGGTGCTGACCAACCCAAGCAGGGCGATATTTGCACCAAGAAGAAGCGTCAATCCGCCGATCACAACACCACGTCCACCCATGGACGCAATGAACGGCACCACGAAAACCGCGCAAAGCATACCCAGCGATATGGCAAGCCCCATGGCACTTTCAGGCAGGCCCATGGTCGCTGCAAGCAACGGAACCATGCTGATCATGGCGGTCTGCTGGAAGGCGTGACCGCTTAGGGCGGGGGCGTATCTAAAAAGTTTTTTCATAGGGCTTGACGAATCCTGACTAAAACAGTCAGTAATGTACTGCAAGGCGAACGTAAATACCCAGCACAACCGAAAAGAAACAAGGATTGGTTGGTATTTCAATGCCTTATCATCAGGTCACGGGCGAGATTGCGTCGCTCGAAGCATTCATCAATGCAGCGTTGCGTGAAGATAAACTGACCGATCCATCGTGTCTTGATGGGCGGCTTGTCTTCACTGATCATGACGGTGCTAAGGTCGTTTTAGGTCTCGCGCGGCATTCTTCAGATTTACGATTGCGGTTTGACGGTAGTGTGACACGCGACCTAAATGGAGCCGTGTCCACGATGACCCCAACGGCCTTGTTGCGGCATATGTCGGCACCCGGAGGGAAGGTTTTCCAAAACCGGGTGATGAACAGTATCAACGCGACAATAGCGGCCCCACCGCGCAGAGGGACACCCGAGAACTGGACCTTTATCGCCGCAGAACAGGCATTAAAGGCGGGCCACCCGATGCACCCGACCCCGCGCAGCCGGGATGAAATGACCCATGAGGCTGCACAACGCTACGCTCCCGAGCATGAGGGCCGGTTTGCGTTAGAGTGGTACGCCGTCGATCGGGACAATATGCAGCTTGGCGGTGAAGATGCGCAGACCCGCTTCGCTATGCTCGCTAAGGCGGACCTGGATCAATCGCACGATGGGTGTTTGATCCCATTGCACCCGTGGCAAGCGACACAATTGGCCGGTGATCCGCGAATTACGACGATGATCGACAACGGCACGATACGGCATTTGGGGGCGGGTCGGCCTGCCTGGGCTGCGACGTCTTCCATGCGCAGCCTTTACGCATCTCATGCCCCGTTTATGGTCAAAACATCGCTCAGCTTGCGTCTCACAAATTCGGTGCGTCATCTGTCGTTGCGCGAAGTCAGGCGGGGTTTGCATATCTCCTCACTGCTTCTCTCCCCGTTGGGGACGAAAATGCGTCAGGAATGCCCGACACTCAATATTCTGGGTGAGCCGGGCTATGCCGCGATGATCGACGAAGGTGGAACACTTTGCCCGGAAACCATCGCCGTCTTACGTGACAATCCGTTCGACGGCACATCGCGCGGCCCCGTTTTGCTGGCCGCATTGTGCGAGGCAGCAGGCAATGACGTGTCCCCCTTGGGTGAACTTGTCCAAAGGCTGGGCCACAATGCCGGACCACGCTGGTTTGCGCGCTTCTTAGATGTCGCTGTCTATCCCGTGCTTGAGGTCCGGGCACGCCATGGGCTGTTATTTGGCTCGCATCAGCAAAATATGATGGTGGGTCTGAAAGATGGTTGGCCTGCAAATGTGTGGGTGCGTGATTGCCAAGGGACCGGTCATCTTGAGAGTTTCCATGATCATCTGACAGCGTTCTGTCCTGACGTTGGCGAGGGTACGGAGAACATTGTGCCCGCAGAGATGGGTGATGGGCTTTTAACCTACTACGTGGTCGTGAACACAGTGATGCATACGTTGGCAACACTCGTGCTTGATGGGGCCGCCTCTGAGCCAGAGCTGATCGATATCTGGCGTAATGCGCTGCGGCGTTGGCAACGGGAAACACCCGGTGACGCGACCCTTTATACCCGGCTGCTAGAGCGGCCCGGCCTGACCTGCAAAGGCAATTTTTCAACCAGCTTAAGCGGCGTGAACGAAGCCGATGGCGACGCTGGTGGACAGCTTGCCACATTCCTTGAAATCCCCAACCCCGTTTTAGAAAGACAACCCGCATGACCAAGCTTGCCCCACAGCCGTTTTTCCCCGCAGATGACGTTCCCGCCATTGGGTCTGACATGTTTGAGCCATGGGTCGCCGCGCAATTCGGTGATGACCCAAGCCTGACAGAAATCGCATTGCCTCTGCCAATGGCAACCCGGCTGCGCCCTTACCTGCGCCGTGAAGGTAATCAGGGGATCATTCATAAATCGGGCTTTCTGCAAACGGCAAACCTGTGGCGGAAGCATCCTGAAGCGACCTATCAAAGCACAGAATTGGTGCCCGGCCCCGACGGGCGCGATCATCCGTTGCGGCCACAAAACCCCGATGGGGTGGTTTACGAACGCTACTTTGCCGACGCGGACGTGACCGTGTCATTTCGCGCTATCGATATCGATTGCGATTTAGACATGTTCCACCGGTGGCAAAATGACCCACGCGTTGCCTATTTTTGGGAAGAGGACCGTTCCAAAGAAGAGCTGTGCGAATTTTTGGAAACCCGCCTGTCTGATCCGCATAACTTTTCAGTTGTGGGCGAATATGATGGGCAGCCTGTTGGATATTTCGAAATCTATTGGGCGCGCGAAGATCGTCTTGGCGCATATTTTGACGCAGGACCATGGGACCGTGGATGGCATGGGCTTATCGGTGAAACAGCTCAGTTAGGCCGTCGTAAAACATCCGCCTGGATCAGGGCCTTAACACATTACATCTTTCTAGATTGCCCGATGACAGAATTGGTCGTTGGCGAACCGCGCGTCGATAATGCAAAACTGCTCCGTTACGCCGATGCGATGGCCTACGATAAGATCAAGGAATTCGATTTTCCGCATAAACGTTCCGCCTTGATGCATTGCTACCGCGACAAGTTTTTTGCCAAGGTCCCAATGTGATGGGCACTTACCTATTGGCCAAACGCCGTCTTTTGGCGAAAATGATCAGTGAGCTCACTTGGGAAGAACTGCTAGACCCCAAGGGTGGGCCACAGTTTGAACTGCGATTGGCATCCGGTGCTGTCTACAGTTTCAAGGCAGTGCGACGCATCTGGGACAATCTGGATATCGACCTGGACAGCATTCAGGTGTCACATAGTGGTGCGCCATGCCCGCTCAATTTTGTCGTCGATGCGCGCAGCGAGTTGGGCATGACCCCGGCGACCGAGGCGATGTTCCTGCGCGAACTTTCCAACACGCTGCAGCAAGATCAAGAGATGCTTTCGAAAAACGGGCACTTGACCGGATCCGATATCATCAAACTCGCTATCCCGATGTTACATGCGCAGTTGAACGGACACCCCAAGGCGGTGGCAAACAAGGGGCGTCTGGGCTGGGGTGTGGACGATTTGGCCCGGTACGCGCCAGAGAATGCCGAAACGATGCAACTCTTCTGGATTGCCGCAGACCGCACGATGTTGCGTGTCGGGGGATCGGCCGAATTTGATGCAGATGATGCCTTGAACAGCGCCCTTGGCGCACATGCCAAGACGCTTCGCCTGATGGCCACCAATATGGGCGTCGCTGACACACACGTCTTGGTGCCAATTCATCCGTGGCAATGGACCAATACGATCAAGCAAAGCTTTGTCGACGAAATCGCATCTGGGCGCATTGTTCCGTTGGGCCTCTGTGGTCCTGATTTTATAGCCACCCCCAGCCTGCGGACCTTGACGCCGCTGGATGGCGGGCCGTTTGATATTAAGCTTTCGTTGGGCATTTTGAACACGTCGGCTTGGCGGGGCATGCCCGGCAAATATATCGAACATGGGGGGGCTATTTCGGATTGGTTGGAAGGGATCGTCGCCAATGATCCGGAACTATCGCCTGTTGTGACGGTCCTGAAAGAGGTCGCGGGCTATTGGTACGCGCACCCACAATTTGAATCGAACGCAGACTCGCCCTATCGGCATCACGAAATGCTTGGCGCGATCTGGCGTCAAAATGCGGAATATCTTGCGGGACCAGATCGGCAGGCGGTGATGGCCGCTGCATTGTTTCATGAAGATGCCGAGGGGCGTCCCTTGGCGCTGGCTTGGGCGGAACAATCCGGCCTCAGCATCCAAGACTGGCTGTCCAAACTGTTTGCGGTGACAGTCCTGCCGCTGTGGCATTTCTTGTGCAAATACGGGGTTGGCTTTATCGCGCATGGGCAGAACGTGACTGTTATTCTCAATAATGGTTTGCCCGACGGACTTGCGATCAAAGACTTCCAAGGCGACCTGGACCTCGTAGATCAAAATTTTGATGAGATGTCAGGACTTGCGCCCCAAATTCGAGACCTGCTGCCACGTAAGCCCCCCGCATATATCGTGCACGACATCCAAACGGCCCATTTCATAACGGTATTGCGGTTCTTATCGGCTGGGTTGGCGCGCGCCAATGCCATTGATGAAGCCGAGTTTTACCACCTACTCAGGAAGGTATTGCATGACTATTCAACCCGTCACCCATCACTTTCCCATCGTTTTGCCCTGTTCGATCTATTTGCCGCGATGATGCCAAAAGTGTGCATCAACCGCGTGCGGTTTGCTATTGGCTACGACGATTCAGCAGAACGCCCCTTGCCAGCGCGCGGGCGTGATCTTGATAACCCGTTGTATTTATCGCCTTGAAAGGTGACTTTCTCCGCGCTGTGTGAATTCACCAATCACCTGATTGCGCGCTTGCAGCGAAAGTCCGCAATGACGGGCCGCATCGCAGCATCCCAGATGGTTGCTGTACAGCGGCAAAGGGCCGAATGCCCCCACACCCTCTATCCCAAATTCAAACCAATCGCGGCCAATCCAACCACAGCTTCCACCGCAAAATACGTCCATTTCTGCCGCGTCGCGCCATCCAGCACCAGTGACGTCAACCGCCCCATGGCAGCACCTGTCCAGCAAAAGCCGAGCATCAGATAGGCCTCGGGCGTGCCCAACCATACGGCACCTACGCCCATCCCGACAAAGAGCGCACCTGCCGAGGCGCGCACCTCGGACATGCCCATCGTGGTCACGCCCGCCTTCAGGTCGAGGGCACCCATCGTATAGCGCGGGGCCAGCCAGCCAAAGCAACCCAGACCGATGCTGAGGATGGCAAAAATGATATTGAGGATGTCCATGGCGCTGCTTTCAGTTCAATTCTGGTTCAAAGTGGCGCAGTGGACCGCAACTTCAACCGCAAAAGCTAGGAGGCCTGCGAATACTGTGCTGCGATCCCCGCAAAACCGTCATAGCGTTGGGCAACAATGCGGGTGAGTGCGCGCCCTGCGGGTGTAATGCGGATGTGCCCTGCATCTTTGACAACCATGCCTGCGAAATCCTGCAAAATGGTCTCATGGATCGGGGCAAGTTCTGCTGCACCTGCATGCTGCGCGAGCCGCTCCAGATCAATTGCGAAGTCGCACATCAGCATGTTGATCGCGGTAGCGCGCAGACGGTCCCCTGCTGTCATTTCATAGCCGCGATGCCCTGCAAGCTGGCCTGCCGTGACACGTTCAATATAGGCAGCGGTGGCCGATGCGTTCTGCACATAGCCTTGCGCGAATTGCGAAATCGAAGAGGCCCCGATCCCGATCAGGGTAGGGCAGGTGTCATCGGTGTAGCCTTGGAAGTTGCGGCGCAGATGGCCTGTCTTTGCAGCAATGGCAAGGCTGTCTGCGGGTTTGGCGAAATGGTCGATCCCGATGGGCTCATAGCCGCTGCCCGCAAAGGCGGCTGCGGCCCGGCGCGTCAAATGATAGCGGTCTTCCTCACCGGGCAGGGCCGCATCGGGGATCAGTTTCTGGCGCTTGGAAAAGCTGGGCACATGGGCATAGCCGAAAAGTGCGATGCGATCCGGATCAAGCGCGCGGACTTTGGCGATGGTCGCGGCGAGCTTGGCTGCGGTCTGAAACGGCAGCCCATACACAAGGTCCGCATTCAGCGACGTGATCCCTGCGGCGCGCAGGCTGTCCACACAGGCACGGGTCTGGGCAAAGCTTTGCTTGCGTCCGATCGCCTCTTGGACGTCGCGGGCAAAATCCTGAATACCGATGCTGGCCCGCGTCATGCCCATCTCGGCCAGCGCTGCGATCTTGGCGTCGTCCACCAAAGTGGGGTCAATCTCGACCGAAAAGCTGAAATCGGGCGCAGGCGGGATTACGTCTTTGACCGCCTGCGCGAGGTCGCGGATCATCTCGGGTGGCAGGATCGTGGGCGTGCCACCACCCCAATGCATTTGCCCCATCACCACATCCGCAGGCAGGGTCGCGCGCAGCAAAGCAAGCTCGTCCTTCACCACCTCAAGATAATGCGCCACGGGTTTGAGCGTACGCGTCCCTTGCGTCCGGCAGGCGCAAAACCAGCAGAGCCGTTCGCAAAAGGGGATATGGATATAGACCGAAACAGGTGTTGCCGGATCAAGCGATTGCAGGCAACTGACCTGAAAGTGGGCCCCTTGCGCAGGGGTGAACGCAGTCGCCGGCGGATAGCTGGTGTAGCGGGGCACGCGGGCGTCAAAAAGGCCCATGCGGCGGAGGGTATCGAGATGTGTCATACACCTCTTTTTGCCCATCGCCTTTTAGGATTTGTTGCGCCAGATCAAGTGGCGCATTTTTTCTAGCTGTTTTGCGCCATAAAGCAGGCCGAGATCTCTGCGACAGCTTCTGCCGGTGTGTCGCGCCGGAAGAAGGTTGCGAACCCTGTTTCGGGGAACATCAGGTAGGTCTGCGTCGAGTGATCAACGAGATAGTATTCGGGATCACCCTCAACTGCGCGGTAGTAGGTTTTATAGGCTTGGCTCGCCGCTTTGACCTGTTCTGGTGATCCGGTCAGGCCGATCATGTCTTCGTGGAAGTTGTCGGTGAAATCGCGCACAACTTCGACCGTGTCGCGTTGTGGGTCGACCGAGATAAAGATTGTTCCCACATCAAGCCCTTGGTCTTCAAGGATATAGGCCGCCTGTGCATTCCGTGCGGAATCCAGCGGGCAAACGTCAGGGCAGAATGTGTAGCCGAAATAAACCAGCGTCGGCTTGGTGATGACATCGGCATCGGTCACAGTTTCGCCGGTTTCCGAGACCAGTTCGAATGGTCCGCCAATGGCGCTGCCTGCCACGGCTGTGTCGCCGCATGGCGCCGGTGTGTTCTGGCTCTGCCACGCATAGATACCGAGTGCGGCGGCGGCGGCCAGTGTGACAGTTCCGAAGATCGCAGCTTTCATCAAATCCTCCGATGATGACGGGCTTTCGTGCTTTAGTGCGATCCTTACCTGTGTTTGTCTTGGATGGACAGCCACGGATCGCACAAGAGATGATCAAAAAACGGTGTGATCGGCGGCGTAAGGTGGATCAAGATCCACCTTACCTTAACCACGCTTGGACTGCCTTTCGGCAATCACATTCTGTGCCAACTCTTGGGTATAGGTTGCCAAGGCAGCCAGATGAGTGTCAGCGGCTTGCGCGTCCTGCGCTTCGATCGCATCGGCGATGGACGTATGCAGGGCCACGATCTTTTCACGCGACCGCGCGCTGAAGGTGATCATATTCATTAATGGCTGCATCGCTTCGACCGCGCCGGCCAATTGGTAGGATAAAACAGGATTGCCCGCTGCATCCACCAAGGCGCGATGAAATGCGACATCCGAGGCGCAAAAGGCCTCATCCGTCAGACCGGGCTGCAATTGGCGGTGCGCCTCGGCCCGCATCGTGGCAAGGTGGTCGGCGCTGCGCCGTGATGCCGAAAGCGGCGCACAGGCGCGCTCCAGCGCATAGCGCGCTTCACAAGCGGTGGCAAAGCTGACGTCATTCATCGAAAGCAGCAAGGTCGATGTGGTAATCTGCTGCCCATATGCATCTTCAAACCGCAACCGGTTCACGAATGCACCACCGGTGGCGCCGCGCTGCGTGCGGATCAGCGATTGGGCGGCCAGCCGTTTCAACGCTTCACGTACCGTAGGGCGCGAGACATCGAACTGATCGGCCAATTCAGCCTCGGAAGGCAGGCGTTCATCCACAGGCAAAGCGCCAGAGATGATCGCATCGCGAATAGCCTTGGCGATCTGGGCAGAAAGGTCTGCGGGGTTGTGCGGATCAATTTTCATTTGTCAGACAATTAAACGTCTGACATATGATTGTGCAAGTCTTGAGTCGCAAACTGGTCTTCGGGAGAGCCGCTTGTCGCATTTGATCAGATCATCGCTTTGGCTGCTCTTTTTCGGCACGATCCTGTTGTCCTGGCTGATGCTCTATATGATGGCGGTCGATATGGACCTTGATCTGCTGGGCCGTCCGGGGCCGATGGGGCAGGCGATGGCAGAGATGGACCCGCGCATGCCGATGGATATGCCGATGGCGCGTTTCGGCCCGCTGTTTGCGATGTGGGCTGTGATGATGGCCGCGATGATGCTGCCCACCTTGGTGCCGACGCTGACAACTTATGAAAAACTGATGGTCAGCGCCGATGGCACACGGGCAGGGTGGGTCGGTCTGCTGCTGGGCTACTTCATCGTCTGGGTGGGTTTTGCTGCCGTGATCGCCGGACTTCAGTTGGCCCTGCTTTTTGGCGGCGTGATCAATATGCTGGGGATTGCGCCGGTCTGGTTTTCCGCTGCCTTGCTGATCATCGTGGGGGCATTCCAGTTTACCCGCATCAAGGAGGTCTGCCACGGCGTGTGCCATGCGCCGATGACCTATTTTCTGGGGCATTGGAAAACCGGTTTCTCCGGTGGTTTGCGTATGGGGATCGGGCTGGGCGCATTTTGTGTGGTCTGTTGCTGGGGCTATATGGCGCTTGGATTTGTGGGCGGCGTGATGAGCCTTGCTTGGATGGGTTTGGCAACGCTGCTGATGGTTTTTGAAAAACTGCCCGAAATCGGGCATCGTGTGATCAAGCCTGTCGGCGTGGTCTTGATTGCTGCCGGCCTCGGCTTGGCAATTTTTTAGAAGAGGGACGAGATATGGCTGACAAGACACGGGCCCCCGCAGATCGACTGCCGATTTCGCAGCGCATCGATCAACGGATGGAAAGCAATCCGCTGCGCCGCAAGATGAAACCCACTGAATGGGCGATCAAGGGCGAGTTGTTTTTGAACTGTTCCTGCACGGTCTTTTGTCCCTGCGTCGTCAGCCTTGGTGCGCACCCGCCGACCGAGGGACATTGCCATGCGTGGATGGCCATTGCCATTGATGAGGGGCACTTCGAGGGCGAGGACCTGTCAGGTCTAAACGTTGGTCTGCTCGTCGATATTCCGGGCCGGATGGCCGAGGGCAATTGGAAAGTTGCGGCTTATGTCGATGAACGCAGTACACAAAAGGCCTACAATGGCATTTTGAAGATTTTCAGCGGGCAGGCGGGGGGCACCACGGGTCTGTTCACCATGCTGGTGTCTGAAATTATCGGGGCCGAGCGCGAAAAGGTCGAGATCGTCCGCGAAGGAACCAAGCGTGGCATCTATATTGGCCGCAAAATACAGGGCGAGATCGAAATGATGGCGGGCAAATCCCCCGATCATCCGGTTATGGTCAGCAATTCCAAATACTGGATGGGGCCTGATATCATCGCCGCCACAGGCACAAAATCCAAGGTCCGCGACTATGGCCGTGTCTGGGATTTTGGCGGCAAATCCGCCGAGATTTGCCCGATTGACTGGAAAGGTCCCAAGCCTTGATCACGCCAGAGTATTGCCGGACGATGGCGCGCTATAATGCGTGGCAGAATTCTGCTTTGCGCGAGATTGTCTTGACGATGGACAAAGCCGAGCTGCGCAAGGATCGCGGGGCGTTCTTTGGTTCGATCATGGGCACGCTGAATCATCTGCTGTGGGGCGATACCTTGTGGATCAGTCGTTTTGACGGCGGGGCCGGCACGGACGTGACGCTGAAGGAAAGCGTGGAAATGGCGGTGACGCCCGCTGTCTGGGCTGCGGATCGGTTCCGGATGGATGCGCGGATCGCGCTTTGGGCGCAAAGCGTCCAAGCGATTGATTTGGTGGGCAATCTGGACTGGTACTCTGGCGCGTTGGGCAGGCAGATGTCCAAGCCGATGGCGCTCTGTGTCATGCAAATGTTCAACCATCAAACCCATCATCGCGGGCAGGTTCATGCGATGATGACCGCGGCAGGGCACACACTGCCCGACACCGATCTTCCCTTTATCCCAGAGGATTTCTGATGGCTGTGATTGCACCTTCGCGCCGTGTTCGGCGCACACCCTTTAGCGATGGCGTCGAAGCGGCCGGGGTTAAGGGATATACCGTCTATAACCATATGCTGCTGCCCACGGTGTTTCGCAGCGTGGTGGAGGATTATCACCACCTGAAAGCTGCCGTGCAGGTCTGGGATGTGGCCTGTGAGAGGCAGGTGGAACTGCGCGGCCCGGATGCCGCACGCCTGATGCAGATGCTGACGCCACGCGATTTGCGCGGCATGTTGCCGGGGCAGTGTTTCTATGTGCCGATCGTGGATGAAACCGGCGGGATGTTGAACGATCCCGTCGCGTTGAAACTGACCGAGGACCGCTGGTGGATTTCCATTGCCGACAGTGATTTGCTATTCTGGGTCAAGGCTTTGGCCTATGGCTATCGCCTGGATGTTTTGGTGGACGAGCCTGATATTTCGCCGCTGGCGGTGCAGGGGCCACTGGCCGATGATCTGATGGCGCGGGTCTTTGGCGATGCGGTGCGTGCCATCAAGTTTTTCCGCTTTGGCTGGTTCGATTTCAACGGTGTCAGCATGGCGGTGGCGCGGTCGGGCTATTCCAAGCAGGGCGGCTTCGAGATTTACGTTGACGGCACAAAGAACGGTATGCCGCTGTGGAACGCGTTGATGGAGGCGGGTAAGGATCTGGATGTCTACGCAGGTTGCCCCAATCTGATCGAGCGGATTGAAGGCGGGCTATTATCCTATGGCAATGATATGACCCGTGAGAACACACCCCATGAATGCGGGCTGGGCCGGTTCTGTTCGACCCAGACCGCGATTGGCTGTGTGGGGCGCGATGCGCTTTTGCGGGTGGCCAAAGAGGGGCCAACGCAGCAAATCCGCGCGATCGCGATTGCGGGTGATATTCCGGTGTGCAATCAGGTTTGGCCATTGATGGCCAAGGGCAAGAAGGTTGGCCAGATCACGTCGGCTGCGGCATCGCCGGATTACGGGACCAACGTCGCCATTGGCATGGTGCGGATGACCCATTGGGACGAAGGCACGCAGCTAGAAGTGCAGACACAGGATGGCCCGCGTGTGGCCACCGTGTACGAGAAATTCTGGATCTAGGCCCGGTTGCCGCGCCGGAGCCTCCGGCGGAAGTCTGAAGAGACATGGAAAGTGGGGGCCTCAGCCCCCGAAATGAAAGGAATGACGATGTTTAAAGCTTTGATGGTCGAGAAAGATGCAGAAGGGAAAACCAGCGCATCTGTGCAAGAGCTGTCGCTGGAACAGTTGCCCGAAGGTGATGTGACGGTTGCCGTCGAATATTCGACCGTGAACTACAAGGACGGGCTTTGCATCGGGCCGGGCGGTGGGTTGGTGCGCAATTACCCCCATGTGCCTGGCATTGATATGGCGGGCACTGTCGAGGCATCGGATGATCCGCGCTATCAGCCCGGTGACAAGGTTGTGCTGACCGGATGGCGCGTGGGCGAGGCTTATTGGGGCGGGTATTCCCAAAAGGCGCGGGTGAAGGCGGATTGGCTTGTGCCATTGCCAGAAGGCCTTGCTTCGCGTCAGGCGATGGCAGTGGGCACTGCGGGCTTTACCGCGATGCTGGCGGTAATGGCGCTTGAAGATCATGGCATCAAGGATGGTCCGGTCCTCGTCACAGGTGCGGCAGGTGGCGTGGGGTCCGTTGCAACGGCGATCCTGGCCAATCTGGGCCATGAAGTGGCGGCGGTGACAGGACGGCCCGAGACGGCCGATTATCTGAAATCGCTTGGTGCGACACAGATCGTGCCCCGCGAAGAGATCAACGCAATCACCCGTCGGCCACTGGAGGCCGAGACCTGGGGCGGTTGTGTTGACGCGGTGGGTGGCGAGATGCTGGCGCGTGTCTTGGGGCAGATGAAATATGGTGCCTCTGTCTCTGCTGTGGGTCTGGCGGGCGGGGCGGGATTGCCCGCATCCGTCATCCCGTTCTTGCTGCGTGGTGTGAACCTTTTGGGGATCGACAGCGTGATGCAACCCTATGACAACCGCGTCCGCGCCTGGGCGCGCATTGCCAAGGATTTGCCGATGGATAAACTCGAGGCGATGATCCAGCCTGCGACGCTGTCAGACCTGCCCGCACTTGGTGCTGGCATTCTGCAAGGTCAGGTCAAAGGCCGTGTTGTGGTTGATGTGAACGCCTGAACTCACATGTCGTAAACAGACGATTTTGCCGCCGGAATGCTGTGTTCCGGCGGCATTTTCTTTTGTAAATAACGCGAGATTGCTGCGGTGCGGAAACACTGATCGGTGTCGCTTTTGGCTATCATGCCGCTTTATAGGTTTGGTCGGGGGGTATTCTTGTGTAGTATGATTGCACAATAAATAGCCAACAGGGGACAAAAAATGGCACCGAAACCTCCATTGATGGATCTGCCCATCAAGACGGCAGAGAGTGGTTTTTACCGCGGATTTACCAAGGACGTGACGATTACGGCGAAGATACTGGTCGGGGCGTTAATTATTTGGGCCGTTGCATTTCCCGACGCAGCGGCAAGTGTGCTGGGGGGTATCAACGGATTTATCCTCGGGACGTTCAACTACTGGTATGTTTATGCGATGGCGTTCTTCGTCATTCTTTGCCTCGGGCTTGCGTTATGGCCGGCTTCTGGCCGGTTAAAACTTGGCATGCCTGACGACCAGCCGGAATTTTCGAACTTTTCGTGGTTCTCGATGATGTTTGGTGCCGGGATCGGTATCGGGATGCTGACCTTTGCGACGGCCGAGCCGATGTATCATTGGGCGTCCAACCCTGCGACCATCATGGGCGATACGACAGGCAGCAGCGCCGACAACGTGCGTGATGCCTATATCTGGTCGTTCACCCACTGGGGACTGGCGGCATGGGCATCCTATGCGATTGTCGGTCTGTCTTTGGGCTATTTTTCATATCGCCGCGGTCTGCCACTCACGATCAGGTCAGGGCTGACTCCATTGTTCGGCAAAGCCTTGTCGGGGCCTTTGGGCCATGTGGTCGATGTGGTGGCTGTGGTTGCGACTGTGCTGGGCGTGTCACAGACACTCGGTTTTGGCGTCGAACAGTTTATCTCCGGTCTGTATCGCATCGGCTTTGGCGAATGGCTTTACACGACGGATGCTGCGGGTGAGCAATCATCCTCGACTATGGCGATTATCGTCGCGCTGATTGTGATCATGGGTGCATCAACCCTGTCGGCACTTTCGGGTGTGGGCAAAGGGATCAAATGGCTGTCGAACATCAACATGGGACTGAGCTTTTTCATCCTCGTGTTCTTTATCATCTTCGGATCGACATTCTTTGGCCTGACGGCCCTTTTTGTCGGGATTTGGGATTATTTGCTATCGATACCCGGCAATATCCTTACTGTCTGGGCGGCAGATGGCACCGAGCAAGGCGATGCGCTGGCTGGTTGGCAGGGTGGTTGGACCATCTTTTACTGGGCATGGTGGATTGCATTTGCACCTTTCGTTGGTGTGTTCCTTGCACGCATTTCGCGTGGGCGCACAGTACGCGAATATGTGCTGGGTGCTTTGATCATTCCTGCGGTGATGTGCTTTGTCTGGTTCGCCCTGGTTGGTGGGACAGCGATTGATCTGGAATTGAACGGCGATGCGAACGGTGCGATCACGGGTGCTGGCCAGTCGGATCAGCTCTTTGCGATGTTGGCGGTCATTCTTGAGCCGACCTTGGCTTGGATCATGTCGGTGATCGTGGTGATCCTGCTGCTGACCTATCTGGTGACGTCGGCTGACTCGGCAGTGTTGATCATCAATACAATCAACGCAGCCGGTGACGAAGGCCCGAAAGCGCGTCCGCATATCCTTTTCTGGGGGGCGGCGCTTGCGTTTGTTGTCGGTGGTCTGATCATCGCGGGCGGTCTGGGTGCGATCCAGACAGCGATGGTGATTGGTGCGCTGCCGTTCAGCGTTGTGATGGTTTTGATGGGCTTTGCGCTGATCAAGGGCATCTGGCTTGATGGCAAGCGGGAGGCGGCTGGCGTACAAACGACGGTGGATGAAGCCGCTTTGCCTGCGGAATAAAGCGGGCGGTCTGAAAAACGAAGGCTCCGGTGCTTGCGCATCGGGGCCTTTTTCGTATCCATGTGCGTATGACACTAGATATCGCATGGGTGCGCGCCCAATTCCCCGCCTTTGACCAGCCTTCATTGCAGGGGCAGGCCTTTTTTGAAAATGCTGGCGGGTCTTATACCTGCCGTCAGGTGATTGACCGGTTGCACCGCTTCTACACCGAACGAAAGGTCCAGCCTTATGCGCCCTATGATGCGTCGCGCTTAGGCGGTGAGGAAATGGACGAGGCGCGCAGGCGTTTGGCCGAAATGCTGGGGGTTGAAACGCATGAGGTGTCTTTCGGGCCCTCGACCACACAGAATACCTATGTGCTGGCACAAGCGGTGCGCAAATGGATCAAGCCGGGCCAGAGTATTGTCGTGACCAATCAGGATCACGAGGCCAATAGCGGCCCGTGGCGGCGGTTGGCCGAGGATGGCGTCAATATCCTTGAGTGGCAGATTGATCCCGACACGGGCGAGTTGCGCCCGGAGGACCTTGCCAAGCTCTTTGAGCAGCATGTGGCGCTTGTGGTGTTCCCGCATTGCTCGAATGTTGTGGGTGCGATCAATGATGTGGCTGGCATCTGCGCTTTGGCGAAATCTGCCGGTGCTCGCAGCGTTGTTGATGGGGTCAGCTATGCGCCACATGGCTTTGTCGATGTGGCCGAACTTGGCTGTGATGTCTATCTGTTCAGTGCCTATAAAACCTATGGACCACATCAAGGCATCATGGTGATCCGCGCGGACTGGGGCATGGAGCTGCCCAATCAGGGGCACCATTTCAACGGTGACAGCCTTTACAAGCGCTTCACACCTGCAGGTCCTGACCATGCGCAGGTCGCAGCCAGTGCGGGCATGGCCGATTATTTTGAGGCGATGTCTGCGCATCATGGTGGTGGCACGGGGGCTGCGGCGGCGCGCAAATCCCATGATCTGATGCGCGCGCAAGAGGTGGTCCTTTTGCAGCCTTTGCTGGATTACGTCTCGGCAAAAAACTCGGTACGGCTTATCGGTCCTGCGGACGCTCTGCGCCGCGCACCCACTGTTGCGCTGTCACTGGAAGCGGATGCTGAAGAGACAGCAGCGCAACTTGCCCCGCATGGGATTATGGCGGGGGGCGGTGATTTTTATGCGCAGCGTCCGCTTTCGGCTATGGGTGTGGACCTGTCCAAAGGTGTGCTGCGGGTCAGTTTCGTGCATTACACCACCAAGGATGAGGTTGACGCGCTGATGGGGGCGCTAGATCAGGTGTTATAAAGCAGGCACGCCGTCCTGCGCGGAGGTCTGATGAGCAAATCCCCTATTCTGATGTGGTTCCGGCGCGACCTGCGCCTTGGCGATCATGAAGCGCTGTCTGCGGCCGTCGCGGCGGGTCATCCGGTTATTCCGGTTTTCATTTATGACGAACTGACAGAAACCCTTGGTGCGGCGCCGAAGATGCGGTTGGGTCTGTCGGTGAGTGATCTGGCGAAATCGTTGCAGGAAAAAGGCAGCCGTTTGATTCTGCGCCGTGGCGAGGCGCTGACGGTGTTGCGCGATCTGATTGCCGAGACAGGGGCAGGGGCGGTGTATTGGTCGCGCATGTATGACCCGCAGACGCGCGAACGCGATACCAAGGTCAAGACTGCCTTGAAAGAAGATGGCCTTGAGGCCGAGAGTTTCACTGGGCATGTCCTGTTCGAGCCATGGACGGTTGAGACCAAAACCGGCGGGTTTTACAAAGTCTACACGCCCATGTGGAAATCCGTGCGCGACAACGACGTGCCTGACGCACTTCCAACCCCCGCCACAATCCCCGTACCTGACAGCTGGCCGGCCTCGGATGATATGGAAGAGTGGCAAATGTCCGCTGCGATGCAGCGCGGGGCGGATATTCTGGCATCCCATTGCACCGTCGGGGAAACGGCCGCATCGCACCGTTTGGGCGCCTTTATCGCCAATCATGTCGCCAATTACGTCAAGAACCGTGATCTGCCTGCCGTGGATGGCACCTCGGGGCTGTCGGAAAACCTGACCTACGGCGAAATCAGCCCGCGCAAATGCTGGCACGCAGGCTGGCGCGCGCTGCACGACGGCAAGGGTGATGCCGAGACTTTCCTGAAAGAACTGGTCTGGCGCGAGTTTGCCTATCATCTGGCTTATCACACGCCCCGCATCACGACGGGCAACTGGAAAGAGGACTGGGACAGCTTTCCATGGAATACGGACGAACGGCTGGCCGAGGTGAAAGCGTGGAAGCAAGGACGCACGGGAATCCGGTTTGTCGATGCCGCCATGCGCGAGATGTATGTGACGGGTCGGATGCATAACCGCGGACGGATGATCGTTGCGTCTTATCTGACCAAGCACCTTTTGTGTCACTGGAAGATCGGGCTGGATTGGTTTGCTGATTGCCTGATTGACTGGGATCCCTGCAGCAATGCGATGGGGTGGCAGTGGTCGGCGGGGTCGGGTCCCGATGCCACCCCCTATTTCCGCGTGTTCAATCCGGTGACGCAGTTGGACAAATTCGACAAGGATCGCGCATACGTCAAGAAATGGATTGCCGAGGGCACCAAGACACCAAGCGCGACAGCTTTGTCCTATTATGATATGATCCCTCTCAGTTGGGGCATGACAGCGCAGGACCGCTACCCTGATCCGATTGTTCCGGCAGATGTGGGTCGCAAGCGCGCACTTGATGCCTATCAGGACCGTGGTTTCTGATTGCCCCAAGGTCAGTTGAAACTTTTTTGAACGTTCTCCGTGACTTCACCGTAGCAAAGGTTAATTTGGGTACAAACAGGCCGCGCAAGATGCCCGAGTGCCAAAGACGACGACAGGAAGAAAACATGATCTTAACGAGTACAGACGGCCAAACCGGTCTGCCCCGCTATTTTGCGCGGGTATTTGATCAGGTGAAAGACCTTCAGAAAGGCCGCGTTGATATCATTCTGCCTGATGGGCGCCATTTTCGTGCCGAAGGCGTGAAACCCGGTTATGTGGCGGAGGTGCACGTGCACAACGCCGATCTTTTTGCGCGCACAGTACGCGAAGGCGATATGGGGTTTTCCGAGGCCTATATGGATGGCTGGTGGACCACCCCCGATCTGATGGCGGTGATGGATTTCATGCATGATGAGGCCGATCATATTTACGATGGGTTCCCTGCACAAAAGCTGATCCGGTTTTACGAGCGTGTCCGGTTCTGGATGCAGCGCAATTCAAAGACCCAAGCGCGCAAGAACATCAGCTATCATTACGATCTGGGCAATGATTTTTACGGGCTCTGGCTTGATGACACGATGACCTATTCCTCGGCGATTTTCGAGACAGGGCAGGAAAGCACCGAAGCCGCGCAAACCGCTAAGTATGCAAGTATGGTCGATCAGATGGGCGCCAAAGCTGGCGATCATGTGCTTGAGATTGGCTGTGGCTGGGGCGGGTTCGCTGAATACGCCGCCAAGGAACGCGGGATCAAGGTGACCGGTTTGACGATCAGTCAGGAGCAGCATGATTTTGCCGTGGCGCGGATGGCCAAGGCGGGTCTGTCCGACATGGTCGAGATCAAAATGCAGGATTACCGCGACGAAACAGGCCTTTACGACGGGATCGCCAGCATCGAGATGTTCGAAGCGGTCGGGGAGCAATATTGGCCCAAGTACTTTGAAACCGTGCGTGAACGGCTCAAACCGGGCAAACACGCAACACTCCAGATTATCACTGTCAAAGACGAACGCTGGGAGAGTTATCGCAAGGGCGTGGACTTTATCCAGAAATACATCTTCCCCGGTGGTATGCTGCCAAGCCCGACTGTTTTGCGTCAAGAGGTTGAAAAAGCGGGATTAAATGTTAAAGGGTCGATTGAATTCGGCAAGAGCTATGCGCTGACGCTGCGCCGCTGGCACGAGACATTCAACGAAAAGTGGGATCAGGTCGCGGCTTTGGGCTTTGACGCGCGTTTCAAACGGATGTGGGATTTTTATCTGACCTCTTGTGCCGCGACATTCGATAGCAGAAACTGCGACGTAACGCAGATTACCGTGACACGGCCGAGCTAACACAGGGTCGTGCGCGCCAAGAGAGAGGACGCATGACATGCCAACAGCCGGACGTCTTGCTGGTGCAATTATCTTTGCTTTGTTTGGTTGGTACCTTGCGGGCCTGACAATCCCGTTCTTTCCCGAGTCGAACGCGCCCACGTTCTGGCTTCCTGTCGTCAGCTTTATCGGCCTTGTCGTGGGATGGCGGGTCTGCGGGAGCCGCGCCGGACAAGGCTATAACCCTGCGGTAGGCATCGGGCTTACCAGTGGTGCGGCGATTGCTTTTTGCGCGATTTTCGCCCTTTCGTTCAATAAGATGATCTCGAATGCGCTGCGCAACCGCTATAATGACGGTACCATGGAAGCCGTGATTGATGTCTTCAACCAGATGATCGAATACGCAATTTTGTTCACTGATGTGACCCTGATCGCCACGGTGCTGATCGGCGGGATCGTTTGTGCATGGATTACCGAATTTTTCGGTCAGCGTTTTCCCTAAGCCATGGATCTTTTTGTTTACGGGACTTTGCGGTCCCAAGACTTGATGGCCGCCGTGTGCGGTGGTCCGGTCCGTGGTGCTGTGCCGGCTGATCTGCCGGATTATGGCGTTTTTCCTGTGGACGGGAATGTGGTGCCTTTCATTGCGCCGCAGCGTGGCGCGACGGCGCAGGGGCTGGTCTATGAAGGTCTGGATGATCAGCAAATGGCGCGCCTTGATCTTTACGAGGGCGCATTCGGCTATCGTTTCGTCGCGGTCGAAGTGACGACCGCGACGGGTCCGCGTACGGTCCAATGCTATCTTCCACCCGAAGACGTTGCACTGGGTGTGGGCGCATGGTCGCTGGCCGTGTGGGAGGCGGATCACCTCGCGCCTGCCGTGCTTGCGGCAACAGAACTGTTTTCCTATGATCCGCTGCCTTCCTTTGCGGTGGCACGCGCAATGTGGCCGATGATCGAAGCACGGGCGTGGTCCAAGCATCGCGCCAAAGCGGCACCTGCCACGCAGCGCTATACCGCCCAATCTACGGATTTCCAGATCACCGGCGCGCGCGCGCCGCAGGGGCGTTTCTTTCGCTTTGAAAGCGTCGATGTCATGCATCGCAAATTCACTGGCGGACGCTCTGATGTGTTGGTGCGCGAAGGCTTTGTGGGGACAGATGCGGCTGTTGTCCTGCCTTACGACCCGGTGCGCGACAGGGTTCTGCTGGTTGAGCAGGCCCGTCTGGGCCCGCGTCTGCGCCACGACCCGAACCCGTGGATGCTCGAACCTGTTGCGGGGATTGTGGATGCACGCGAGACGCCACAGGCAGCGGCGCTGCGCGAATGCAAGGAAGAGGCGGGGGTGACCGTCACGCGTCTGGAAGAGGCGGGGGCGTTTTATGTCTCGCCCGGGGCCAGCACGGATTATTTCTACACCTATGTGGGGCTGTGTGATTTGCCGCAAACTGAGGCCTATCTGGGCGGGTTGGACGATGAGGCGGAGGACCTCAGGCTGCATCCGCTGGCTTTTGACGATGCGCTGGCCCTTGCGGACAGCGGGGAAATCGCGACCGGTCCGGCGCTCTTTCTGCTCTACTGGATACTGCGCCACAAAGCGCGCCTGCAGGGTGCTGCCTGACCTTGAGTTTGCTTGATGTTAGGCCCTCGCAGCCCTACACAGAGAGGAACAGATGAAAGGGCCGTGGAATGACAATTAAGACCGATCTTGCAGATGCCGTAGGAAACACGCCCCTGATCAAGCTCCGTGCCGCATCCGAGGCAACAGGATGCACCATTCTGGGCAAGGCCGAATTTCTGAACCCCGGTCAATCGGTCAAAGACCGCGCGGCCCTTTTCATGATCAAGGATGCGATTGCGCGCGGTGATCTGAAACCGGGCGGGACCATCGTTGAGGGGACCGCCGGCAACACAGGCATCGGCCTTGCGCTGGTCGGTGCCTCGATGGGTTTCAAGACGGTGATTGTTATTCCTGACACCCAAAGTCAGGAAAAAAAGGACATGATCCGCGTGGCGGGCGCGCAATTGGTCGAAGTGCCGGCGGTGCCTTACGCCAATCCCAATAACTACGTGAAATATTCGGCCCGTCTGGCCGCCGAGCTGAACAAGACCGAACCGAATGGCGCGGTTTGGGCAAACCAGTTTGATAACACTGCAAACCGGCAGGCCCATATCGAAACCACTGGTCCTGAAATCTGGGAACAGACCGACGGCAAGGTTGACGGGTTTACCTGCGCCTGCGGTTCCGGCGGCACATTGGCGGGGGTCGGGCAGGTCTTGCAGGCCAAAGGTGTCAAGGTCGGCCTGTCTGATCCGGATGGATCGGGGCTCTACAAGCTTTACACAGGTCAGGTTCCTCCGGCGGGTGATTCCATCACCGAAGGGATCGGGCAGGGGCGGATCACCGCCAATCTTGAGGGCTTTACCCCTGATTTTGCGTATAAAATCCCCGATGCCGAGGCACTGCCGATTGTCTTTGATCTCTTGCAGCACGAGGGGCTTTGCATGGGCGGGTCCACCGGTATCAACATCGCAGGTGCGATCCGGCTCGCGCGTGAACTGGGGCCGGGTCATACGATTGTGACGATCCTGTGTGACTACGGCACGCGCTATCAGTCCAAAATTTTCAACCCTGACTTTCTGAGGGGCAAGGACCTGCCAGTACCCACATGGTTAGAGCAGAAGGTTGACGTGCCCGAGGTTTTTGAAGCTGTATGATACGGGTCCTCGCGGCAGTCTGTCTGATCGGTCTCCTTGCTGTTTTGCAGCCTGCAAGCGCCGCCGCACAAGGGACGCCGCAGGCGGATACGCCGGCTGAAACCGAAAGCGATGCACCAGCCGAGACAGCACCTGATGCGCAGTCGCCATCGCTTGGTGATATTCCGATTGAGGTGGGCGTAGCGGACACGGGCAGCTTTGAAAGACTTGCACTGCGCGCTGAAGAACTTGCTGGTCGTGATGATTCGTCTATGTTTGCGATCAGTAGGTTACGCGCCGAACTTGTTGTGTGGCGCGACCGTTTCCTCGAGCAGACAAACATCAATGCCGGTCGGATTGCCACGGTCGACGCCCAGATTGCGGCGCTCGGGGTGGTGCCTGAAAGCGGTGAAGAAGCGCCTGCCGTGGCCGCCCGCCGTGCTGCGCTGGTCGCGCAGCGCAGTATGCTCGAGGCACCCCGCCTGCTCGCGCAGGAATCCTACGCCCGCGCGAACGGTCTGATCGGTGAATTTGATGCGATGGCGTTGCAGCAACAGACCGATGAGCTGTCGGTGCGGGGGCCATCTCCGCTTAATCCCACTTACATCGGCGAGGCGATTGCGACCCTCTGGCAGCTTGCGGATGTCGTTGGCATCGAGATCATGACAGGTTTCAACGCCCGCAGCAGCAGCGGGATGCTGAGCCGTGATTTGCCGCGCGTTTTGTTGTTGCTTGTTGTCGGCGTCGCGTTGCTCAGCGTTGGGCGCGGGTTCGTGACGCGCTGGCGTATGTCTTTAACGACAAGAGAAGGGCACTGGCGGCCGCTGTTGCTCTTTGTTGCGTCATTGATCCAGATCGCAGTGCCGTTGCTGGGGCTTCTCGCACTGACCGAGGCATTGCAGGCGCTTGATATTGTCGGCCTGCGCGGTGGCGATATTCTGGAGGCGGTTCCGCTTGCGGGATCATACGTGATTTTCGGCTGGTGGTTGTCGCGCCTTGTTTTTCCTTTGGGCGAGAACCCGGGTTATCTGGGGTATGACGCGCAAACCCGTGCCGCCGGGCGGCAGGCCAGCAGCGCGCTTGCCTGGGTCATGGCCTTTGGCACATTGGCAGGGGCCGGGCTTCGGACAATGGATATGTCACAGGGTGCGACAGCGGCTTTCGCATGGCCGATCCTTGTTGTGCTTGGGCTTCTTTTCTGGCGGCTGGGCCGTGTGATCCGCACCAAGCCCGAACAAAAGGATGACCAGATCGTATCGGCGGGGCGCATGCGCAATCTGGTCGGGCGCTTTGCCACCATTGTTGCGGTTGTCGCCCCTGTGATTGCGGGGTTCGGTTATATTGCGGCGGGCATCGCTCTTCTTGGGCCGTCCATCGTTTCCGTCGCACTCGTGGCCGTGCTGTTCTTGTTGCAGCAGATTGTCAGCGAACTGACGCAACCGCGCAATGAAGGCGAAGATGTGCGCGGCCTGCATGCGCTGATCCCGGTCATGGTCAGCTTCGTTCTTTATATGGTCAGCTTACCCGTTTTTGCACTGATATGGGGCGCGCGGGTCGATGACCTGACCGAAATCTGGGCCCGTTTCCGCGAAGGTTTTTCAATTGGCGAAAGCCGCATTTCGCCAACCGATTTCCTGACCTTTGCGATTGTCTTTGCGGTGGGCTATCTGTTGACGCGCTTTATTCAAGGCACTTTACGGCGCACGGTATTGCCGCGCACGCGGCTGGATCTCGGCGGGCAGAACGCCATTGTCGCCGGTTTTGGGTATGTTGGTATCATGCTGGCGGCGCTTGTGGCGATCTCTACAGCGGGGATTGATCTATCGAATTTTGCGATTGTGGCCGGTGCCTTGTCCGTGGGCATCGGTTTTGGCCTGCAGAATATCGTCTCAAACTTTGTTTCCGGGATTATCCTGCTCATCGAACGTCCTGTCAGTGAGGGCGACTGGATCGAGGTGGGCAATCAAATGGGCTATGTACGGTCGATTTCGGTACGTTCAACGCGGATCGAGACGTTCGACCGGACCGATGTCATCATTCCCAATGCCGATCTGGTGAGCGGGCAGGTGACGAACTGGACCCGTGGTAATCTGGTCGGGCGCGTGATTGTGCCCGTCGGTGTGGCTTACGGGACGGATACCGACAAGGTGTCGGACATCCTGCGCGGCATTGCCGAGGCGCATCCGCAGGTCGTCTTGTCGCCGCCACCTGCAGTCTTGTTTACGGGTTTCGGTGCGGACTCCCTTGATTTCGAGATCCGCGCGATCCTGCGCGACGTGAACTATGTCGTTGTCGTGAAATCCGAGATGAACCACGCGATTGCCAAGGCCTTTGCCGAAGAAGGCATCGAAATTCCCTTTGCCCAGCGTGATATATGGCTGCGGAACCCCGAAGTTTTAAAGGAGACCAAGACAACATGACCGAACTGCTGTTTCGTAAAGATGCCTATGCCCGCGAAGCGATTGGCACGGTCAAAGCGATCACGACGGAAGGCGGTATCGTGCTGGATGGGACACTCTTTTACCCCACATCCGGCGGGCAACCGGGGGATAGCGGGGCGCTGCGCTGGAAAGGTGGCGAGATCGAGATTGCCACCACTGTCAAAGGTGATGGTGAGGATGTGGTGCTGATCCCGGCGGAACCCGCGGGCCTCCCAAGTCTTGGCCAAGAGGTGACACAGGTGCTGAATTGGGACCGTCGTTTGCGCCACATGCGGGTGCATACCGCGCTGCATCTGCTGTCTGTTGTGATCCCGCTGCCGGTATCCGGTGGGTCCATCGGGACCGACAAAGGCCGCTTGGATTTCGATATGCCCGAGGCACCAGAGGACAAAGAGGCGCTCGAGGCAGACCTGAACCGGCTGATTGCCTGCAATTTGGATGTGACAGAGGAATGGATCACAGACGCCGAACTTGATGCGCAGCCGGATCTGGTGAAAACTATGTCTGTCCAGCCCCCGCGTGGCAGCGGTCAAATCCGTCTTATCCGCATCGGGGTCGGCGCTGAGACTGCCGATTTGCAGCCCTGTGGCGGCACCCATGTCGCCAATACCGAAGAGATCGGGCGCGTGCGGATCGGCAAGATCGAAAAGAAGGGCCGCCAGAACCGGCGTGTCTATCTGCATCTGGAGTAGGCCTTTGCTGCGTTTGATACCCCTCTTGATCGTGATGCTCTGCGCGGGCCTTCCAGCGGCAGCCGAAACGCGCCATTCGGGCTGCACCATGGAACAGGCCAAGATCGTTGACGCGGCCATTGCGACCGCCAAGGACCTCACGCTCAATGCCGCAGTGGCGGTGGGCGACACATCCGATTATCAACGCTGGTTCGGCACGTATTCGCAGGCCAACGCTGAGCGCGTCCGTGCCAGCCTGAAATCAGTGGTGACGGCATTGCGCGGTGGTGCTGTGACCGCACAATGTGATGCAGCCACGGATGACGGGTGCAGGGCGGGCGAATACGCTTGGGTCTTTGCCAACCAACCCTATCTGATGCACCTTTGCCCGTCTTTTTTCACACTCCCGCCGCTGACCGCCCTGCGGCCGGGCGACCGCCGCTCCAATAACGGCACGCGCGAGGGGACGATCGTGCATGAGGTGTCGCATTTCCTGCACGTCGCAGATACCGAGGACCATTGCTATTCGCGGACCGAATGTTCGCGGATGGCGCAAAGGGATGCGCGCCGCGCGATCGAGAACGCGGATAGCTATCAGTATTTCACCGAGGATGTGACCTATTACGCGCGTCAGCCCATCGGGAATAAACCGCCGCCTGCAATGCGTTCTGACCGCTAGTCGCGCTTGCTGTCCTGTCCGAAAAGATCGCGCTCGATCGGCTGATCCAGCATTTTCTCGGACTCCGGCAACCCCTCACGTGACAAAAGGACCGCGAAGGGGCGCAGGTTGGGCACATGGCTGCAGACCACCAGTAACATCACCATGATGGGCACCGACAGGAACATGCCGGGGATGCCCCAGACAGCCCCCCAGAATGCCAAGGACAGGATGATCCCGAAGGATGACAGCCGCAGCGCGCGGCCCATCAGCATGGGGTCGATAATGCTGCCGTTCACAAACTGGATCACACCTGCAATACTGAAGACTGCCAGCGTTGTGGTGGAGTCTCCGATCTCGACATGGGCAACCAGCGCGATCAGCGCTGTGGCCACAATTGACCCGATGTTGGGGATGAAGTTCAGCACAAAGGTGATGATCCCGAGCGAGGTCGCCAGTTCCAGACCAAAGGCCTGTGCCAGAACAAAGATCATCGCACCGGTGATGGCGCTGATGACGGTCTTGACCAGCAGGTAATAGTTCACGCGGTGGATGATCGATTGAATGATTTTGCCCACGCGTTCGGCCTGCGCCTTGTCGCCGACAAGGCTCAGAAGTTTCGTTTCAAACCAGATCCGTTCGGCAAAAAGAAAACCGACGAAGAGAATGATCAAAACAGTGGCTTGGGTCACGCCGCTTGCCTGACTGGCAGCACCTCGCAGATAGTTTGACACGTTCACGGAGCGCAGAGCGTTCAAGATAGCAAGTTCACTGTCCTCGCCCAGCCAGGCAAACAAAGACGCAACCGCCGAAGGGGCCCGTTCTGCATAAGACAGCGTCGTGACCAGCACCGTGTTGATCTGCGCCAGCAGGATCGAGGTCAGCGTCAGCAGGGCTGCTGCGATCAAGACCATGGCAGCGATACTTGCAAGGGTGTTTGGCACGCGGAACGGACCGATCCGCTGACGTGCGATGAAATTGATAACATCGCTTGTCAGGCTGAAAAGAATGATCGCTGTGGCCAGCGAGATCAGGACAAAGCGCGCCTGTACCAGCAAGAAAAGCACAACGGCGAAGGCGATAATCAACAAAGCGCCCGTTTGCAGACGTGTTGTCTCGCTGGACCGTTCGGATGTGCCGGTTTTGGGCGGATCATGCAGCATAGATCGGATGGCCTTTTATCGCGAACCCTTCATTTGTAGGGGGCAGGCGGGGCCGGGGTAAAGGGGGTTCACAAACATATGTATAGGGTCTTGCAAAAGGGGTGGGGTTAGGGCTAAACCGCGCTCCACGGACAGGTGGCCGAGTGGTCGAAGGCGCACGCCTGGAAAGTGTGTAGGCGGGAGACCGTCTCCAGGGTTCGAATCCCTGTCTGTCCGCCACTTCCCCTTACCACTTATGCGATATCGTTCGGTTCGCGGCTGTTCAGCTGACGTAGGGCGCGTCATCCAGTTCAATAAGGTGATTGGGTAACTCGTTGGTGGTCGGGCGATCGAGCGGAAAGTGTTTGATCAGCAAATCGCCCGCACCGCCGATGATGGACAAGAACCCGTTTGCCATGTCGTCGGCTTTGATGGCCGTTACAAAACCTGCGATCAGGTCGTCCCAATCCGATTGCTGGACCCGTTCATTTATACCCTTGTCTGCTATGATCGTGACATAATGTTCCTCCCACGACACAAAGATCATGATCGCGTTGCGGGCAGGGGTTTCATGCAGGTTCCGGTGGAAGAATTGTTCCGTGCTGTAACGCGCGCAGTTTTGCTGTTGGAGCCATTTGGGTGTCACCCAATGCCGGAGCGGCGTCGCAATAAACGCGATGGCGAGGATCGCAAAGACGATCGCCTGATGCTGAAACCGCAGTGTGAAATCATAAAAACCCAACAGTTGCGCAACCCCTTGCGCCAGAGGCAGCATCAACGCAAGGATTGCTGCTGTCAAAAGCGGATAGAGCACATAGCGCGCAGATCGCTTGGTCACGACGCAGACCAGTTCGCTGTCACAGGTCTTTTCGACCTCGGCAATCCGGTTCTGGATCAGGTTTTTGGTGGCCGGATCAATCTTGCGCATATCTTGTCCTCACCAACTGCCCGAGGCGCCGCCGCCGCCAAAGAGGCCGCCACCACCCACAAATCCACCGCCAAATCCGAAGAAACGGCCGATGGCAAAGAAGGGCAGAAACAACAGGAAGAGAAACGATTCCCAGTTTGTCGGTTCGCGGTATTTTCCACCCAATGCCGCAATAATCGCCTGATGTCCCGCGACGATCCCGCCTTCGAGGTCATCATCACGGAAGCGGGGCAGAATTTCGTTGTCGATGATGCTTTGGGCAATCCGGTCCGGCAGCCCGTCTTCCAGCCCGCGCCCTACCTCGATGCGCACCCTGCGATCATTGGGGGCCACCAAGAGCAACACACCATTATCGGCATTTGACTGCCCAATGCCCCATGTATTCCCGAGCCAGCGCCCGTAGCGTTCGACCGTCCAGCCCGCAAGCGTGTTGACGGTCACCACCACGACCTGGTCGGTTGTTTGCGCCTCGAAGGCTTTGGCCGTGTCGGTCAGGCTCTTGATGGCCGAGATGCTCAAAATGCCAGCCTGATCCGTCACCCAGAACTGATCTTCGGGGGCGTTGTCAGGTGCTTGTGCGAGTGCGGCCGAGAACCAGAGGAATGGTACGAACACGCAGGCCCACACCATTCTCTGGCAGAGACAAAAGACTGTCTTTCGCATGTCTGCCCTTTCGTGTGGCTCTGTCTGGTGCAGAGCATACGACAAGGACATTGATTTTCATACACTTTTGGGGGTGTTGCATGAACTTAGCTGCCGTTGCGTACCTCACGCACCCACGCAACAAGTGTCGCACGCGCCTCGGGGTCCATCTGGACGGCGTTGGGTGGGGGCATCGCATGACTGACACCCGCTTGCAGGTAAATCTGGCTGGCGTGGCGCGCCACATCGCTGGGGGTTTCCAGATACACACCTTTGGGCGCCCACTGCATATTGCCCCAGACGGGTTCGCGTGCGTGGCACATGGAACAATTGCCGATCACCGTGTTGTAGGCCGCTTCAAACCCGTCGGCAGATGCGAACCGTTCCTCATAGGCGGTCAGCGGGCGCGCCTCGGCCTCTTGCCATGTATCGCCCGTGCGGACCGTGGACAGCCACGCGATGATAATCATCAGCAACACCGTCACCGCCCATGTCCAATGCGGCCCTTCGCCGGTCTTGTGCATCGTGTTGAAGTAATGCCGGATCGTGACGCCAGTCAAAAAGATCAGGCTTGCGATGATCCAGGAATACTCTGTGCCAAAGGCCAGCGGATAGTGGTTCGACAGCATCAGAAACACGACCGGAAGCGTCAGATAGTTGTTATGGGTGGAACGTACCTTGGCGATCTTGCCGTATTTCGCATCAGGTGTGCGGCCTGCTTTCAGGTCAGCTACGACAATGCGCTGGTTCGGCATGATCTGGAAAAACACGTTGGCGGTCATGATGGTGGCGGTGAAAGCGCCCAGGTGCAGCAGCGCCGCACGCCCCGTAAAGACCTGATTATAGCCCCATGACATCACCACGAGGATCACGAAAAGCAGCAGCATAAGCAGGGTCGGCTGCTCGCTTAGTTTCGATTTGCACATCGCGTCATAGGCCAGCCAGCCGATTGTCAGTGATCCACCCGAGATCAGTATACCTTGCCAAAGCGCCAGATCGGCCTTGGTGGGGTCTAACAGGTAAAGTTCGCCACCGACCCAGTAAACGATCATCAAAAGCGCCGCACCCGAGAGCCAGGTGGAGTAGCTTTGCCATTTATGCCACGTCAGATTTTCGGGCATCTGTGCCGGTGCGACCATGTATTTTTGCGTGTGATAAAACCCGCCGCCATGGACTTCCCATTCCTCACCAGACACACCCTCGGGCATGTTGGGGGCGGGTTTCAGCATCAGATCAAGCGCAATGAAATAGAACGACGCGCCGATCCACGCCATCGCCGTGATGACATGCAGCCAGCGGACCGAAAAGGCGATCCAGTCCCAGAAAATAGCAAGATCATACATGGCGTGTCCCCGTTTTGCCTTGGCGTCAGCCCATCCTATGCGAGCGCGGATTGTTCTGCTATTCCTTGTAGAGGCCAAACAGCATCAAAAAAAACAATCAAATGTCTTATCTCGACAATATCCGCACATTCGTCCGTGTCTACGAGCTGGGCAGCATGTCTGCCGCCGCGCGCGATCTGCGGATTTCGCCTGCGGTCACGTCCGCGCGAATTTCCCAGCTTGAGGGGCATCTGAGCGTCCGTCTGTTCCAGCGCACCACGCGGAGCCTGACGCCGACCGAACAGGGCAGGGCGTTCTATGGCGGCGCTTGCGAGATACTGGAAAGCGTGGCGAATGCTGAAACCCAAGTGGTCAATATCACCGAAAATCCCAAAGGCGCGCTCTATGTGGCGGCCCCGTTAGGGGTTGGGCGGCGGTTGATTGCGCCACATGTGCCGGATTTTCTGGCACTTTATCCCGAAATCACCCTGCGACTGCGTCTGACGGATCGCAAAGTGGACCTGACGACGGAAGGTCTGGACCTCGCGTTCTTTCTGGGTGAGCCGGAGGATAGCAACCTGCGTATCCGCAAGATCGCTGATGTGCAGCGGATCTTGTGCGCCGCACCGGCCTATATTGCCAAGCGTGGAACCCCTGCCTCGGGCGACGATCTGATCGCGGACCGCCATGAATGTCTGAACCTGCGCTTTCCTGGTGCGTCGGAATTTCAATGGCGCCTGATGACGCAAGAGGGGCCGAAGAAATTTCGTGTCCAAGGCCGCTACGAATCCGATGATGGGGATGTGCTGACGGATTGGGCGCTGTCGGGTAATGGCATCGCGATGAAACCTGTCTTCGAAGTGGCCGAGCATATCAAGGCGGGCCGATTGGTGCCCGTTGCGACCAAGACGCCGCCCGTGCCGATCCAGATGGCGTGTCTGTTCACGCATCGGCGGCGGCAAGACCCAAAAACGCGCCTGTTTATGGATTTCGTGATCGACCGGATCAGCGCCGTCGTGCGCGGCGATCAGGACCCGCGGTAAGTGCTATAGCCGAAGGGCGAGAGCAGCAGCGGCACATGATAATGCGATGCGTCCGACATGCCAAAGCGGATCGGAATGATGTCCAGAAAACGCGGGTCTTCGGGCGGAGTGCCGACCGCATCAAGATAGGCACCTGCGTGGAACACCAACTCATATGTGCCGGTTGCGAATTGATCCGCAGGCAGGATTTGTTCATCCGTGCGCCCGTCATCATTCGTGACCAAGGTCTTGAGCAGGCTGCGCGTCTCGCCCGCAATCGCAAAAAGCTCAATTTTGAGGCCTTGCGCCGGACAACCGCGCGCCGTGTCCAGAACATGTGTTGTCAGATAACCGCTCATTGCGCTGCTCCTTTGATGCTGTTCCACTT
Source organism: Yoonia rosea (assembly GCF_900156505.1). Lineage (NCBI taxonomy): Bacteria > Pseudomonadati > Pseudomonadota > Alphaproteobacteria > Rhodobacterales > Paracoccaceae > Yoonia > Yoonia rosea. The sequence goes on from NZ_FTPR01000001.1 coordinate 685,169, forward strand.
AGTGCCAGAAAGGCAGATGAAGCGCAAAGCGACGCAAACAAGAGGCTCTTTCGCATATTTTTTGAAAAAGAAAATCATTGCTTTGCTTTATAGGAAATTAACTTTGAAGAGGAACATGGCTTGACCCGCTACCCCCGCGACATGACCGGATACGGACCCAACCCGCCCGCTGCCAACTGGCCGAACGGGGCGAAAATCGCTGTGCAGATCGTGCTGAACTACGAAGAAGGCGGCGAAAACAATATCTTGCATGGCGATGCTGCATCCGAGGCGTTTCTGTCCGAGATCACAGGTGCATCACCTTGGCCCGGCCAGCGGCACTGGAACATGGAATCGATCTATGAATACGGCGCGCGGGCAGGGTTCTGGCGTCTGCACCGTTTGCTGCGCGATCTGCCGATTACCATTTACGGTGTCGCCACCGCCTTGGCCCGTGCACCGGAGCAGGTTGCTGCAATGCAATCTTCCGGTTGGGAAATCGCCAGCCATGGCTTGAAATGGGTCGAGCACAAAGACATGCCCGAGGACGTGGAGCGCGCGCAAATCGCCGAGGCGATCCGCCTGCATACCGAGGTAACGGGTGCTGCACCACGCGGCTGGTACACGGGCCGCTGTTCCAACAATACCGTGCGTCTGGTCGCTGAAACCGGCCAGTTCGCCTATGTGGCCGATAGCTATGCCGATGATCTGCCGTATTGGATGCAGTTCGGCCGCACCGACCAGTTGATCGTGCCCTATACGATGGACTGCAACGATATGCGTTTTGGCATTCAGGCGGGGTTCACAAATGGCGACCAGTTTGAAAGCTATCTGCGTGACAGCTTTGATGTGCTTTATGCCGAAGGTGCCGCAGGTGCGCCCAAAATGCTGTCGATTGGTTTGCATTGCCGTCTAATGGGGCGTCCGGGCCGCGCGGCGGCACTGGCGCGGGTGATTGATTATTTCAAGTCACACGATGATGTCTGGTTCGCCACCCGCGAACAAATTGCAGATCATTGGGCGGCACAGCACCCTGCACCAAACGCTGTGCGCCCGTCTGAAATGGACCGCGACACTTTCGTTGCGGCCTTTGGCGGTATCTTCGAGCATAGCCCGTGGATTGCCGAAGGCGCCCATGCGCTTGAATTGGGGCCGACCCATGACACCGCCATTGGCGTGCACAGCGCGCTGGCGCGGGTATTCCGCTCTGGGTCCGAAGAACAGCGCCTGAATGTGCTCAAGGCGCACCCGGATCTGGCGGGCAAACTGGCGGCGGCGGGCAAACTGACGGCGGAAAGCACGGCCGAGCAGGCGGGGGCAGGGCTTGACCTGCTGACCGACGACGAACGCGCGGCGTTCCAGTCGCTCAACGCGCAATACGTCGCGCGGCATGGTTTCCCCTTCATCATCGCGGTGAAGGACCACGACAAGGCCTCAATTCTTGCCGCATTCCACCGCCGGATCGAGAATGACCGCGACACCGAATTCGCCGAGGCCTGCCGTCAGGTTGAACGCATTGCACAGTTGCGCCTGATCGAAAAGCTGGGCGCATGAGCACAGAATTGCATCTTGAACCTTTGACGAAAGAGGCGTTCGCACCGTTCGGTGATGTGCTGGATGTGGCGGGTGATCCGGACAAGATCATCAATCAGGGGCTTTGCGGGCGCTATCACGACCGCGCAAATATAGACATTGTCGACGGGCGCGCAGGGATCAGCCTTTTCAAGGCTGAGGCGCGGCAGTTTCCGATCACGCTCGATATGATGGAACGTCACCCGCAGGGCAGCCAGGCCTTTCTGCCGATGAGTTTTGATCCTTTCGTCGTCATGGTGGCCCCCGATCAGGGTGGCACACCGGGCCAGCCGCGCGCGTTTCTGACGACCGCAGGGCAAGGCATCAATTTTGCACGTGGCACATGGCACGGGGTGCTTACACCCATCCATTCGCCCGGCCTTTTTGCTGTTGTAGACCGGATCGGGGAGGGTCCGAACCTGCAAGAGCATTGGTTCGACACGCCATTCATCATCATGGAGTGAAAAGACATTTGCCGGCGGGAAGACTGGCGAAATCGTCCAAAGGGAGGGACAAGACTATGGCTGACAACGCAATCGGAACACCGGAGCAGCTCCGCGATCCGAACTATACACCGGCACTTCATCGGGCCATTCCGCTCGGTATCCAGCATGTGCTGGCGATGTTCGTGTCCAACGTCACGCCTGCGATCATTATTGCAGGGGCGGCAGGTTTCGGGTTCGGATCAGATGCGGGCGCCCAAGGGTTCCCTGACATGACCTACCTGATCCAGATGTCGATGCTGTTTGCCGGCATCGCGACATTGTTCCAGACCATCGGCTTTGGCCCCGTGGGTGCGCGTCTGCCCATCGTACAGGGCACCAGTTTTGCCTTTATTCCCATCATGATCCCGCTTGTGGCGGGCAAAGGCGTGGATGCACTGCCTGCGCTTTTCGGCGGTGTGATGATTGGTGGCCTGTTTCACATGCTAATTGCCACCTTCATCGGCAAAATCCGCTTTGCGCTGCCGCCGCTTGTCACCGGTCTGGTCGTCACTATGATCGGGCTGGCGCTGGTCAAAGTCGGCATCCAGTATGCCGCCGGTGGCGTGCCTGCGATCAATGCGCCGGAATACGGCTCGCTTCTGAATTGGTCTGCGGCTTTGGTTGTGATCTTTGTGACCCTCGGCCTCAAGTTCTATGCCAAGGGCATGCTGGCTGTTTCCGCTGTCGTGATCGGTATTCTTGTGGGCTATGTCTATGCGATGCTTATGGGGATGGTCACCGTCGAAGGGATCGCCGCAAGCTGGAACCGCGCTGCACCTATCGCATTCCCCAGCCCCTTCAAATACGGGTTTGAACTCAGCTTTGCCGCGATTATCGGGTTCTGCCTGATGGCCTTCGTCTCGGCAGTGGAAACCGTGGGCGACGTGTCGGGGATCACCAAAGGCGGTGCAGGGCGCGAAGCCACCGATAAGGAAATTACCGGCGCGACCTATGCCGACGGTTTCGGCACAGCCGTCGCTGGCGTGTTCGGCGGTTTTCCGAATACATCCTTCAGCCAGAACGTGGGCCTGATCGCCATGACCGGCGTGATGAGCCGCCATGTGGTGACCATCGGCGCGATCTTCCTGATCATCTGTGGCCTGATCCCCAAGGTGGGTGCTGTGATCAACACGGTCCCGATTGAGGTCTTGGGTGGCGGTGTCATCGTGATGTTCGGCATGGTGGTTGCAGCGGGTATCTCGATGCTTTCCGACGTCAATTGGAACCGCCGGAACATGGTGATCTTTGCGATTGCCCTGTCAATCGGTCTGGGGCTGCAACTGGATCCCAAGGCGGTGCAATACCTGCCCGATACGCTGCGCATCCTGATGACATCCGGCCTGTTGCCTGCTGCGGTGATTGCCATCGTGCTGAACCTGATCTTGCCAGAGCATTTGTCAGACGAAGCCACCGAGGAAGTCTCGGGCGGTATGACAGGACATGGCAATGGGTCGTTGCCCAAGTCGTAAATGCTAAAGGCATAAAGGAAGAAAGGCCCGGTCGGTTGACCGGACCTTTTTGTTAGGTTGCTTCGCGGTCAGCCCAGCCTGCAAAGATGCGTTCGAGAAAGATCACCGCGTAGTAAAGAACGATCCCGAGGAAGGCGAGCGCGATGAGCACGGCAAACATCAACGGATAATCTCCGTTGGTTTCGCCGGATTTGAACAACGCGCCAAGACCGCGCCCGTGCGGGCTGACAATCTCGACAAGGTTCGTGCCGATAAAAGCCAAAGTGGCCGAGACCTTCAGCGCGCCGAAGAATTCCGGCAACGTCTTGGGCAGGGCAATTTTCCAGAATATCGTGGCTTTCGATGCCCCCAATGCGCGCAGGATATCGCGGTATTCGGGCTCTAGCGTCGACAGTCCGATCCCGACAGAGACAGCAATCGGAAAGAACGAGATCATAAAGGCCATCAGCACCGTGTTGAAATCATGCTGCCCGATGAAGAGCAGCGAAATGACAGGGACTAAGGTTGCTTTGGGGATTGCGTTAAAGCCGATCAGCAGCGGATAAAGCGCATCGCGCGCGATCCGTGAAAAGCCGATAATCATGCCAATGGCGGTGCCCACGATCACAGCAAGGAAAAGACCCACCACCGTGCGCCAGAGCGTCTGCCAGCCCATCTCTAGAAACAGCTCTTTGTACTTCCAGAACGCAGGAGGGAGGTCAGAGGGTGAGGCCATTTTGAAGTTCGGCCAGCCATTGGCCCAGACCAACAGCTCCCACAGACCCAGAAAGATGATGATTGCGATGATCGGGGTGGCGATTTTACTGAACATCCGTGGTCACCTCGCGGCCTTGGGCGATCTTGATCTGGTCGCGCAGGATATGCAGCATATCGGCGGCCTTGGGGGTAAACAGCACATCCAGCGTGCGGTCGGCGGGCAGGTCCACGTCCATCACATATTGTGTGCGGGCAGGTCGGCCGGAGAGCACGATCACCTGATCGCCCAGAAACACGCTTTCGCGCAGATCATGGGTGATCAGCACGGCGGTGAAGGGTTCGGCAGCGCGCAGATCACGCATCGTTTGCCACAGGTCCTCGCGGGTGAAGGCGTCCAGCGCGCCAAAGGGTTCGTCCATGATCAGAACGTCGGGCTTATGCACCAGCGACCGGCAGAGCGAGGCCCGCTGGCGCATCCCCCCAGAAAGTTCCGAGGGGCGTTTGTTCTCAAACCCGACCAGCCCCACCATTTCCAGCAGTTCCATCGCGCGCGCCACACGGTCTTTGCGCGGCATACGGGGGGCTACAATTTCCAGCGGCAGAATGACGTTATCAAGGATTGTGCGCCATTCCAGCAGCACGGGGTTCTGAAACGCCATGCCCACCGTGTTGCGCGGGCCTTTGACGCGCTCTCCATGCAGCCAGACCTCGCCCTCATCGGGGGTCATGAGGCCCGCGACAAGCCGCGTCAGCGTCGATTTTCCGCAACCCGAGGGGCCGACGACGGCGGCGAATGTCCCTTCGGGCACAGTCACATCCAGACCGTCCAGAACTTCGAGCGGGCCATGGGCAGTCTTATAGGCGTGCTTGACGCCCTTGATTTCTATGAGATTTTCGATGGTCTTAAGCCTTGATGGAAAAAGGGCCGCTGCAATGTGCAGCGGCCCATTTGTTTTACTGCAACATCAACATATCTGCTGTGGGCAGATAGCTTCCATCAAAATAGAGCGACGCATCGGGTTCATTCACGAACTCGTAGACCGATTTGGTCTGCTCAATCGCGCTTGCCATGCGGGCCGCGTCAATCCCGCCCATACCGTTCGCCATCACGTAGTCGGTCAGCACATTGGCATCGATTGCCATTTGCAGGCGCTCGGTTTCAAGTGCGGCGTCGGCGGCAGGGTTGCGCTCGATCAGTGCAGCAATCGCAGCATCAGGTGTGGCAATCGCGTCTTTCCAGCCTTTCGCGACAGCGGCCAAAAAGCCGGTCACCAGTTCGGGGTTTGCTGCGGCAAAGTCTGTGTTCACGATGATCGCATTGCCGTAAAGATCCACGCCGTAATCTGCCATCAGCAGAACCGAGATGTCATCTTCAGGAATACCCAGACGCTTGAGGTTCAAGGTAGAAGAGAATGAAAAGCCGGTGATCGCCGCGACATTGCCTTCGGCCAACATCGGCTCGCGGGTTGGAAAGCCCACCGGCTCGACGGTGATTGCATCCACGTCCAATCCGGTCTCTGCGGCAAAGATCGGGAACTGCGCCCATGCGCCGTCAGGTGGCGGTGCGCCCAGAACTTTACCTTCCAGATCAGAGGGGGCCTCAACGCCCAGGGATTTGCGCCCAACCACGGCAAACGGCGGTTTGTCATAGACCATCATAACGGCGGTCACGGGTGCGTCGGGGTTCTGGTCAAGGAACCGCATGAGCGAGTTGATATCGGCGAAACCTACAGGAAACGCCCCTGTTGCCACTTTTGGAATGGCGTCAAGTGAGCCCGCACCTTCGCTGATGGTTACGGTCAGGCCCGCATCCGCGAAATAGCCCGCATCAAGGGCGTGAAAGTAAGGTGCCGCTGGCCCTTCGAATTTCCAGTCCAGCGCAAAAGGCATATCGGTTTGCGCGATGGCAGGTGAAGCGAGCAGGCTTGCAGCAAGCGCAAGCATCTTTTTGTCGAAAATCATTGGCATGTCCCGTGAAATTGTTACCGGCAAACACTATCAATGGTCGCCATGGCAAAACAGGGATCACGAAAGTCAGAGCCGTTCTGATGCACGTTTTTTAGATCACTGCACAAAGAATAAGCGATTTGGCCCGTTGCCGACTGCTTTCCTATGCAGTTTTTGCGCTTGGATCGCTATCGTGTGCCCCCGATGCGCAGATTCATGTGCCGGTTTACATCCTTATACAGCAGATAGCGGAATTTGCCCGGCCCACCGGCGTAACAGGCCTGCGGGCAAAAGGCGCGCAGCCACATGTAATCACCCGCTTCGACCTCGACCCAATCGTTGTTCAGCCGGTAGACAGCTTTGCCTTCCAGCACATAGAGTCCGTGTTCCATCACATGGGTTTCCAGAAACGGAATAACCGCACCCGGTTCAAATGTAACGACCGTCACATGCATGTCATGGCGCAGATCCGTCGGATCAACAAACCGCGTGGTGGCCCATTTGCCATCCGTGCCGGGCATGACAGTGGGCGGCACATCACGATCGTTTGTCACAATCACATCCGGCGTATCCAGGCCCGGGACAGGCTCATAGGCCTTGCGGATCCAGTGAAACCGCAACATCGCATCGTCCGTGTTGTGCAAGGTCCAGCCCGACGCGGGCGGCAGATAGGCATAGCCGCCCGGTTCCATCAGATGCGTTTCGCCCGCGACGGTCAGGGTTGCGGTGCCTTCGACGATAAAGAGCACGCCTTCAGCTCCGGCATCGGCCTCTGGCTGATCCGAACCACCGCCTGGCCCGACCTCCATGATGTATTGTGAAAATGTCTCGGCAAAGCCGCTCATCGGGCGTGCGATGACCCAAAGGCGGGTATTTTCCCAAAAGGGCAGATAGCTGGTCACGATATCGCGCATCGTCCCTTTCGGGATAACGGCATAGGCATCTGTAAAGATCGCACGGTCTGTCAGGAGCTGGTCCTGGCCTGGATGTCCCCCGGTAGGGGCATAATATTTGCCTGACATATCGGCTCCTGTCGGTTGTAATTACATAGAAATATGGGGCTGCAAGACATCAGACACCACCCGTTATCGTCAGACAAGGCTTATCGGATAAATTTGAAAATGACGCATGGATTTCAAACGGTATCGTATGATCGCGATGCTTTGAATGTTCATGCCGCAGGCGCCTGCGACGCGTCAAAAGCGGCTTAAGCTGTTCTTAAACCTCATCGTTCATAAGGCTGCCAAGCATTGCATATTCTGTGAGGGGCTAATGGGATTCTCGACTTCAATCGCACTATCGCGAAAACTACCGTCAATCATCGCTGCGCTTTGCGTGGTTGCCAGTGTCAGTATCGCCGTTGTCGGCTATCTGGATTTTCGACAGAATGTGTTTCAGGACGCGCGAAAAAATTTCCGTATCCTGACGGAAAGCCGCGGCAACAGCTTGGTCTCATGGTTTGAAAACATAGGGCAGAATGTTGCAAGCTATGCAAATGACCCGACGGTCGTCGCTGCACTGGGCTCGTTTGGCAGCTCATATGATCTGATGATTGATAGCGCCGGTTTGCGTGATGCCTATATCACAAATAACCCCAATCCGCCCGGCGAGCGTGCGCAGTTTGATCAGGCGCCTGAATCTGTTCCTTATCACTTCCAGCACGGGCGTTTTCACCCGTATTTCCGCGATATTGCGAAGACCGCTGGCTACTATGATTTCTTTTTGTTCAATCGCCGTGGCGATCTGATGTACTCGGTCGAAAAAGAGGGGGATTATGCGACAAACTTCGCTGACGGACCCTACGCCGATAGCGGCCTCGGCTCGGCATTCACTGCGGCGCGGGACGGCGAGCAGGGCCAGGTATATTTTGCTGACTTTGCGGGATATGAACCGGACGGCGGCGATGCCGCCGCTTTTCTCGCGACGCCGGTTTTCGATCAAAGCAATCAGTTGCTGGGGGTGGTAGCTGTACAGGTGCCGACAGGACAAATTGATGAGATATTCAATAATCCGCTTGGCATGGGCGACACCGGACGCATCTATGCAGTAGGACCGGACCTGCGGACGCGGAATGCGCCGCGTTTTGATGCCGCGGTCGGGCGTCTTTCGGATGTGTCGGACGCCACCCAAGTGAATGCGCTATTCAACGGTGGCGATACGTTTCAAGGTCTGACCACCGGGATCAGTGGTGATGATATGCTCTCCAAAGGCGCCTTGATCGACGTCTTCGGACAGACGTGGGCGATCATTGGCGAGATTACCTCCGCTGAAATCGAGACCCCTGTTATTGCGGCGCGCAATAAGATGATCCTCGTGACTGTGTTCGTCGTCGGTGTTTCTGCATTCTTGGGCTGGCTCACTGCGCGCTCGGTCGTGCGGCCCCTGGCCCGTCTTGGTGAGGCGATGGGCCGTGTTTCTGAAAAAGACTATGATGTTGATCTGTCGGATCAAAAACGTGGTGATGAAATCGGCAGCCTTTTCAATAGTCTGGATAATTTTCGGCAAAAATTGCGCGCGTCCGACTTGGCAGAGGAAGAACGCCAGGCACTGCAGGTGAAACAGGCAGAGGTCGTCAACCGGCTGAGTATCGCACTCACCAAACTTGCCGATGGTGATCTGCAACATAGGATCGAAACGCCGTTTGATGGCGACTATGATCAGCTGCGCCAGGATTATAACCGTACCGTACTTAATCTGAACAAGACAATCGGCTCTGTTGTCATCCGCTCGGGTGCGATCCGACAGCGGTCGGACGGGATGAGCCGCGCCTCGGATGATTTGTCGCGCCGCACAGAGAATCAGGCCGCGACACTGGAAGAGACAGCCGCGGCACTGGACCAGATGACCGCCAGCGTCAAATCTGCGGCCGATGGTGCCCGTCAGGTCAAAGAGGTTGTGGGCAGCGCACGTGATGACGCCGATAAAAGTGAGCCGGTGGTGAAAGATGCTGTGCGTGCCATGACGGAGATCGAAGGGTCCTCACAGGAAATTTCACAGATTATCGGTGTCATTGACGATATTGCGTTCCAGACAAATCTGCTGGCGCTGAACGCGGGCGTTGAAGCGGCGCGCGCTGGCGAGGCGGGACGTGGCTTTGCCGTTGTCGCGTCAGAGGTGCGAGCGCTTGCGCAGCGTTCTTCGGACGCGGCCAAACAGATCAAATCATTGATCAGTGAAAGCTCCGGTCAGGTCGAGCGCGGTGTGACGCTTGTTGGGCAAGCCGGTGAGGTGCTGACAAAAATTGCAAGTCATATCAATCATATCTCTGATCTTGTCGCCGAAATTGCATCAGGCGCAGAAGAACAGTCAATTGGTCTTGGCGAGATCAACATCGGTGTGACCCAGCTCGACAAGGTGACACAGCAAAACGCAGCAATGGTGGAGGAAGCAACTGCCAGTAACCACGCGTTGAATGGCGATGCGGCGCAGCTTGAGGAACTGGTCACGCATTTCCGCCTCGATGAAACAGCAATTGGTGGTTCCGCCGTTCAGGACAACATTATGCAATTTGTCCCGCAACCGGCACAGCAGACCCCTGACTTGCCTTCCTATCACGATGCAAGGCCCGCAGTCGCCAAAGTAAGTGGTGGAGGCGGTGGCCGCGAAGATATCTGGCAAGATTTCTGATCTGCCCGACGACCCTTTGGTAGACCAAGTTTTGCCGCGCGTTTTCAATGAATGCGCGGCATCCGCGTTTGTGTTTAAGCCAATTCAGCCACGGAAATCTTGTGAAACTATGGGGAATTGGCTCCGACGGTAGGGATCGAACCTACGACCAATTGATTAACAGTCAACTGCTCTACCGCTGAGCTACGTCGGAACACTCGGGCCCATATAGCAACGCGATTCCGAGACGTCCAGAGGGTTTTGCAGTGTTTTTGCGAAACTTTTCAAATGCATCGTTTTGCGCTCAATTGTACCTTTCATGTGCGGCATCGGTGCGGTTTTGGCGCGCATTGCATCGCGTTTTTGCGACAAAGCTGCTCCTATCGTATTTGGCTGTGATGATGACCTTATATTGCGCCCATGCTGCCCGCATCCGAAAGGCGAATGAAAGCAGTCATGCGTTGCGATGGCCCGCCACAGATACGGCCACCCAAAGAGAAGATCATATCTGATATAATCCGCCCCCGATCCCGGCCTTCCACAAAGTACGCCGCTGTTATGCGCACGCGCTGCAAGGCCAACAAGAGGTGTTGCAATCCCATATGAGATTTGGGTGGTTCGCGCGTCCCAGCGCGCAGCGGCGTGCTGGCGACAGGGGCAATCCTGCGGACGGACGTTGTGTGCTGACATGTTCGGCGCGTGCCTTACTGGCTGCCTTCAGACCGACGTTCCGGCTTTCCAGTGCGATCAACTGAGCGGTAAGAACGCGACAGCGTAAGGCGTCGGTTTCTTGGCATGCATCAGCAATCCTTTGTCTTTGATGCGCCTTGATCCGTGCCGGCGTCAGGACCGAGAAATGCCCGAGCGGCAGGTTGGGAGCTGTCTGCGCGGAAACGGCGAACGGGCGCTATCGCGGTCATTGTTGTCAAAGTCATTCAGAGGCAGCACAGACTTCCGGTGCACCGGAAAGCCGATTATTCCACTTTCGCAGCGGCTGAACCCGTCACAGCTGAAAGCATGACCGCGCGGCTATTCCCGCAGCGCGAATGTTGCACCTGTTGCCAATTGCGGCGCGGCACTGACGATGCCACGTGTGTAGAGGTCGACCAGATGTGCAAAGACGTTCCGCTCTGCGGCCTGGGCCAGGCCGTGCGCAAGGTCGTGATAAACAGCGCTAGTAATCTGGGCAGGGGTCGCAGGTTTTTCGGTGAGCGTTGAAATGATCTGCATCTCGCGCGTTTTGCGGTGCGCAATCAACCAGGCGAGCCGCGCCGCTGGCTGCATGACCGGGGCGCCATGGCCGGGGTAATAAATGCGTGCGTCATGCCCCTGCAGTTTCGTGCAGGAGGCCATGAAATCGCTCAGGTCCCCGTCAGGTGGTGAGACCAGCGAACTGGCCCAGCCCATCACGTGATCGCCGGTAAAGATCGCGTCATTCCAGACATAGCAAAGATGGTTCCCGATATGTCCCGGCGTATGCAGCGCGGTGATCTCGCCCCACGCCCCTGATAAAACGTCGCCATCTCTCAGCGCGCGATCAGGCGAAAACCTGTGGTCGATACCTTCGCCGCCACCGGCGAGCCCTTCTTCGGCCAGCTGCTGCATCACGGCGCTGCGTCCTGCGCGACTGTCCCCGAAGGCATAGGTCGGTGCGGCCAGTCTGTCGCGCAGAGTTGCGGCAAGTGGCGAATGGTCCAGATGGCTATGCGTCAGCAGGATATGTGACACAGGGCGTCCCGCAATCGCCGCCTCCACAGCCGCGAGATGGTTCGGGTCGTCCGGCCCGGGGTCGATGATGGCAAGCGTATCACGCCCCAGAATATAGGTATTCGTGCCCAAATAGGTCATGGGCGAGGGGTTTGGCGCCAGAACCAGGTGCAAGTCCTCCGCAAGCGCTAGCGGTTTGCCTGCAATGGGTGCAAAATCCGCCATCACAACCGCTTTCCGTTTTGTCGATGGCAGGGTAGCGTAACGGCATGTTCTTTGGTTGGCTCAAGAAATATATGCCGCGAGGCATTTACGCGCGCGCCGCGTTGATCCTGGTTTTGCCTATTCTGCTGTTGCAATTGCTTGTCTCGGTTGTGTTTATCCAGCGCCACTTTGAAGGTGTCACCCGCCTGATGACAAGTGCCGTGAATATTGAATTGCGCTTTCTGGTGGATACCGCAAACAGCGCGGCGACGCTCGCGGACGCACGTACAGCCCTTGGGCGCATCGATGAACCCTTGGAAATCGGCACGGTTCTGCCTGCAGACGATGTCATCACGGAGGATATCCTCCCTTTTGTCGATCTCACGGGCGGTACTGTGATTGAAACGCTGCGCGCGGGTGTCAGTGATATTCTGGCGGTATCGCTGGAACGGCGCAGCAGGGTGGTGGTCTGGGTACAGACCCGCTACGGGCCTTTGCGCATGGAACTGCGGCGTGCGCGTGTATCGGCGTCAAATCCACATCAGTTGCTCGTGATTATGGTCGTTTTGGGCGGTATCATGACGGTGATTGCCTATGTCTTTTTGCGCAACCAATTGCGTCCGATCAAACGTATGGCCCGTGCCGCGACAGATTACGGCAAGGGCCGGATCACCCCGTTTACGCCATCCGGCGCGATCGAGGTGCGTGCCGCTGGCATGGCATTTCTTGATATGCGGAACCGCCTCGAGCGCCAGACCCAAAGCCGGACGATGATGCTCTCGGGGGTCAGCCATGATTTGCGCACACCGCTGACCCGTATGCGGTTGGGCCTTTCCATGCTGGACCCGCAGGATGCCGCGCCGCTTGCACATGATGTGGATGATATGGAGCGGCTGCTGGATGCATTTCTGGACTTCGCCCGTACCGACGCCGAAGACAGTCTTGAACCGACGATACCAAGGCAGATCATTGCGGATGTTTTGGCTGATGCGACACGCATGAAGCAGGAGGTGACACTGGGGGCGATTGAGGGGGCGGACGAAAAGGTCGGCCTGCGCCCGCTGGCGATCCGCCGTGCGCTGAACAACCTTATCGGCAATGCGCTGCGCTATGGCACAAAGGCCGAAATTGGCGTCAGCGTCACGGATCGTGCGGTCCGGTTCTGGGTCGAGGATGACGGTCCCGGCATTCCGCCAGACCGCTATGATGAGGCATTGAGCCCTTTCGTCCGCCTTGATCCGGCGCGCAATCAGGACAAAGGCAGTGGTGTCGGCCTTGGCTTGTCGATCGTTGCCGATATCGCGCGAACCCATGGCGGGGTCCTGCGTCTTGGCGTCAGCGAGCGGCTTGGCGGGTTGAAGGCCGAGTTGGTTCTGGCGCGCTAGGGATTGTCCACCGCGTCTTGCAACATGGCATCGCTCCACGCACCGAGAAATGCGTTTCTGTTCAGCTTATCGAGATAGACGAGGAGTGCGGGGCCAAGCCGGATCGGGCCATAGGCGCGGGCTTCGGGTGTTTGGGCGGCACCCAAGGGGGGCAGGGCCCAAACGCGGGACTGTTCGCGCATCCCTTCTTGCAGCAGGTGGTCGATAAATAGTCCCGCGCTGGCGGGTTGCGTGGCCGTTGCAGGGATGAGGGCTGTGCGCAACATCACCGTGGCATAGTCCTGCAGGTCCAGAATTTCCAAACGGTCATCACGTGCGATCCGTTCGGCGGCATAAGACCCCAGCACGTTGTAGGCGAGGGACAATCGGCCTGCGGCAACATCATCGATCATCTGCGCTGAACAGCAATAAAGCGCCGTACCACGCAATCCCATCAACTCGGACAACCGCCAGTAGGTATCGGAATTGCGTGCTTCTTGGGTGGCAAATAGATAGCCCAAACCGCTCGTGCGGACATCATAGGTGCCAATCGCATTCTGAAAAACGGCGGGGTTCTGGCGCAGCAGCGCGATCAGGTCTTGGCGCGTTGTAGGCCGTTCCATACCTGCAAAAGCCGCGCGCGAGATGACCGCAACGGCGGGTTCAGCCGTGAAGGCAAAGACCTGATTGCGCCACTGTGCCCAGACGGGCAGGGCTTGCGTGACGGGGGAAGTATAGGCCTGTGCCGCGCCATCATTGGCCAGCTGGAATTGCAGGTCCATCGCCGATGAGATGGCCACATCAAAGACCGCACCCTGCGTAATGGCGCGATGCAACTCGGCGCTTGAGGTCACCGAATAATCGATTCCGATCGTGGGGTTTTCAGCCTGGAATGCCAGTATAAAGGGCTCAAAAACCTCAAGGTCGCCGGTCGAGATCACTTTGAGGACAACCCCACCCCTGCCGGGGTAGAATTTCTGGTCTTCAAGCTCCAAGGCGGCCAAAGGCCCGCCCAGACAAAGCGAAAGTGCTGTCGCAATCAGGCTGCGGGCAAGATCAGGGAAACGCATGCGCCTGCTCCATCATCAGGGTTTGTTAACGTGATACGGCCACCGTGGGCGTCCAGCACTTCTTTTGCGATGGTAAGCCCCAGACCGGACCCGACGATTTGATCCACGTTGGTGCCGCGCTGAAAGCGCGCGGTCAGATCCGGTAAAGAGGGCGCCGAAAATCCGCGGCCATGGTCGCGGATTGTCAGCCGCCAGAATTTGTCGTCCATGCGGTCAAGGGTGACGTTGATGTCAGTTTCCGCAGGCGAATACTTCACGGAATTGTCCAGAACATTGCGCAGCGCACTTTCCAGCAAAATGGCATCCCCGCGCACATCAGCGGGGCCTTTGCAATTCAGATTGATCGCGATGTCTTTCATGTCGGCGGTCGGGGCAAGCCCGTCCGACACACGCGCGGCCAGTTCTGCCAGATCAACGTGGTCCTGTGCCAATGCATCGGCACGGAAGCTGACGGTAGCATGATCCAAAAGCTGGCTGGCCGAGCGCGAGCTTTCGTCAACCGCGCGGATAATGCGCCGGAGCATCTGTTTCTCTTCGTCTTTTTCTACCGTGTGCAGTGCAAGTTCTGCCTGCACCCGTACAGTGGCCAAAGGTGTGCGTACGCGGTGTGCGGCTTCGGCGATAAACTCCTCGGAGCGCCGGATGGAGTGCCCCAACCGTTCCATCAGACGGTTGAGGGCAATCAAAAGCGGAGACAGTTCCGCGGGAACCTGGCGGCGCAAGGGACGCAAATCGGCCGGGCCGCGCCGTGATACGGCCTGTGCAAAGCTGTTAAGCGGCTTTAATGCGTTGCTTGCCGCAACGGCCCCGAGCCCCACGGCAAGCACAAAGAGCGCCACCGACAGCCCTGCGGCTGTTTGTGACAGCTCGGATCCAATCGCGTCCACCCCGGTGCGGGTTTGCGCCACGGTCACCAGAACCGGCACGGGCTGTTGGCCTGCCAGAACCGTGCGCTGGACGGTGACCGCGCGCACGGGGTCGCCGCGATAATTGATTGTGCGGACAGTCACCGCACCGGAGCGGCGGACAGGGCCCGCAGGCTCGGCCAGATCGTCATAGCCGGTGAGTGTCACGCCCTCGGCGGACACGCGATAGAACACGCGGTCCTGACCGATCGCATCCAGCATCGCAAAGGCCGAGTAGGGCAGTTCCAGCAAAATCGTGCCCTGTTCACTGCGCAATGCCTCGGCGATTGTGGTAGCCGAGGCGACAAGCACGTTGTCTTGGGTCTGCTCGGCGGCTTCGCGTGCGAAGGTCGTGACTGTCCACCATGACAGGACAGCCAAAACGGCCGCGACCCCCGCAAGCAGAATCGTCAGGCGTTGACCGATCGAGCGCCACCAGAACGGCAGCGATTTGGCGGTATTCATGGCCATGTCATCCGGTATCCGATGCCGCGCACAGTTTCGATCTCGACCCCGGCCTCTTGAAGTCTTTTGCGCAGGCGGCCAACATAGACCTCAATGGCATTCTCACTAACCTCGGCATCCTGCGAAAACAAGCGGTCCAGCAGTTGGGTCTTGGACAGGATCTGCCCCTTGTTGCGCGCAAAGACTTCGAGCAGGCGCAGTTCGCGATTGCGCAACGGGAGTGTCTCGCCGTTTTGCTGCAGCGTGCCACCTGATGGATCAAAGAGCGCGGTGCCCAGTGGAATGAGCGCCGGTGTCGGGGTGCCGCGACGGCGCAGAACCGCGCGACATCTGGCTTCTAACTCGCCGAAATCAAATGGTTTTGTGATGTAGTCATCTGCGCCGAGATCAAGCGTATCAACGCGGTCGGACACTTGGCTGCGGGCGGTGAGTACGATGACCGGCAGCCGCTCTGCGGTGCGGGTTTTACGCAAAAATTCGCGGCCGTCACCGTCAGGCAACATCACATCCAGCAGCATCAGGTCGTAATCCGCAATGGCCAGCCATTCTTCGGCCTCGGCCAGTGTCATGGCGTGATCCACGGCATGCCCGTCAAGCGACAAACGCGCGATCACAGCCTCGCCCAATTCTGCGTTATCCTCAACGAGCAAAAAGCGCATTGATCGTTCTCTCCTCGGTCCGCGCAACCCGATATCCGGTGTCGCGTGAATTAATTCATCTGGTGTCAGGCTCGTGTCAGCTTCGCATGCGGTTATTCAGCATGGGCGGGGAAACCGCGCCTGTCAAATGGGAGGAATACAGATGACAATGAACATGACCCGCCGGGTCGTGGCGGCCGCTGCGGCCGTTACACTCGCGTTTACGAACCCAGCAACTGCTGGCGGCCATCAGGTGATGGACGAGATAAATTTTCTGATCCCCGGCGGTGCTGGTGGTGGTTGGGACGGCACAGCACGTGGCACGGGTGAGGCGTTGACCGCGTCCGGCCTTGTGGGCACAGCATCCTACGAAAACATGTCCGGTGGCGGTGGCGGTGTGGCGATTGCCCACCTGATCGAAAATGCGGAATCACTGCAGAACACTATGATGGTGAACTCGACACCAATCATCATCCGCTCGCTCACAGGCGTGTTTCCACAAAGCTATCGTGATCTGACGCTCGTCGCCGGCACGATCGGTGACTATGCGGCAATTGTTGTCAGCACCGACAGTGGGATCCAGTCAATGGATGATCTGCTGGCAGCGTACCGCGAAGATGGCATGGGCTTTGCCATTGGCGGTGGGTCTGTGCCAGGCGGGCTTGACCACCTTGTTGCGGCATCTGTGATGCAGGCCGCTGGCGAAGACCCCACAGCGTTCAACTACATTCCATATGACGCGGGTGGCGCGGCAATGGCAGGTTTGCTGTCGGGTGAAATTCAGGCGCTCTCAACCGGCTTTTCCGAGGCGATTGCCCTGGCTGACCAAGGCGAAGTCCGCATTCTTGGCGTGACATCCCCAGAGCGTGTACCGGCCTATGACAGTGCGCCCACAATGATCGAGCAGGGGCTGGATACCACATTCGTCAACTGGCGCGGTTTCTTTGCTGCACCCGGTGTGTCTGACGAACAGGTTGGGAAGATGCAGGCCGCTATCGCTGCGATGTACGACACACCCGAATGGGAAGAAGTGCGCGCGCGTAACGGCTGGGTCAACATCTACAACAACGGTGATGATTTCCGTACATTCCTGGACAACCAGGAGCAGGAAATCGGTGACCTGATGCGGACACTCGGCTTTCTCTAAGAACCAAGCCGCAATTCTATGCCGTCCCGCAATCATGCGGGACGGTTCCACTATACGAATTTTCAGGGAGGGGAATTCATGGCGCTGGATCGTTGGATCGCGCTGATCTTTGTCTTATTTTGCTGCGTTTATGGCTATGCCGCATTCTTTACGATGGATCAGCTTCTTCCCCCCTTTATGCAACGTAACCCTGTGTGGCCCTCGACCTTTCCAAAGGTGCTGGCCGTGCTTGGGATTATCGTTGGTCTGGTTGTGCTCTTGGGTCTGGAAAAGACCGACGACAGCGACGCGGGCCCCTCGGCCACTGAAATCAACTATCGCCGTTTGCACGAATACAAACTCGGTCAGGCCCTGATGTTGCTTGCGTTGATGGTGCTTTACGCGCTGATGCTGCGGCCTGCAGGTTTTCTGATCTCGACCACTGTTTTTTTGACCGCAGGCAGCGCGATCCTGGGTGAGCGCAAGTTTCACATCATGATCCCCGTTGCGGTCTTCGCCACCGGTTCTGTGTGGTATCTGGTCCAAGAGGTGCTTGGCATCTTCTTGCGTCCGTTTCCGTTTTTCATGGGGATGTAGGTCATGCTTGAAGGAATTATGATTGGCCTTGAAGCGGCCTTTTCCGTCCAGAACATCCTGATGGTGGTGTTCGGTTGTCTGATCGGAACATTCATCGGCATGTTGCCGGGGCTGGGGCCGATGTCGATTATCGCCATTATGATCCCAGTGGCGATCACTTTAGGTGATCCGGCCGCGGCGCTGATCCTGTTGGCCGGCGTCTACTACGGTGCGATCTTCGGCGGCTCGACCTCGTCGATCCTGCTGAATGCGCCCGGTGTGGCAGGGACCGTCGCCACCAGTTTCGACGGCTATCCGATGGCGCGCAAGGGGCAGGCAGGCAAGGCGCTGACCATCGCCGCCGTCAGCAGTTTTGCGGGCGGTACGATCGGGGCGATCCTCTTGATGATCTTTGCGCCGGCTTTGTCGTCTGTCGCGCTCTTGTTCCATTCGGCCGAGTATTTTGCGCTCATGGTTGTGGGTCTTTCTGCCATCGCGGCCTTTGCGGGCACGGGGCAGGTCGGCAAGGCACTGATGATGACCTTGCTGGGTCTGATCCTTGCCACCGTCGGCGAGGGCGCATTGTTCAGCATGCCGCGCTTTACCATGGGCATGATGGACCTGCAGTCCGGCATCAGCTTTATCACACTGGCGATGGCGATGTTTGCCCTGCCAGAGGCGCTTTTTCTTGTACTGAACCCCGCACGCGGCGCAAGCAATGCCGAAGGCGGCAGCAACAAGATCACCAATCTGCGCTTTTCGCGCGCTGAGGGGCGGGCGATGCTGCCGGTGATCGGGCGTCAGTCTATTCAGGGCTTTTTCATCGGCGTTCTGCCCGGTGCGGGGGCCACGATCGCGTCTTTTCTCGGCTATGCTGTGGAACGCAACCTTGCCAAAGGCGAAGAGCAGGCCGAATTCGGCAAAGGGTCAATCAAGGGCCTTGCTGCGCCGGAAACAGCCAATAACGCGGCTTGCACGGGGTCATTCGTGCCTTTGCTGACGCTGGGTATCCCCGGTTCCGGCACGACGGCGATCCTGCTGGGCGCGTTGATTGCATTGAATGTGACCCCCGGGCCACGTCTGATGACGGACACGCCCGAGATTTTCTGGGCTGTTATTATCTCGATGTTCATCGGCAATCTGGTGCTCTTGGTGCTGAACCTGCCGCTGATCCCCTATATCGCCAAAATCCTGTCGATCCCGCGTAACTACCTGATCCCCTTCATCCTGTTTTTTACGCTGATGGGGGCCTATATCGGGCAGAATAACGCGACCGAGCTCTTGATCCTTGTGGGCTTTGGCGTGGTCGCTACGATCCTGCGGTTTGCGGATTATCCTCTGGCACCGCTCTTGATCGGCTTCATCCTTGGCACGATGCTGGAAGACAACTTTGCCCGCTCGATGCAGCTTTATCAGGGCCTTGGCTTTATCCTAGAACGCCCGATGACATTGGGTTTGTTGGTCCTGGCCGCGGTGCTGGTACTTTTGCCAAGCTTCCGTGCACGCCGTGCGCGTAAGCGGGCAGAAGGTGTCGCCGACGGCGATTGATTATGGCAGGCGCGCAGATTTCGTTTTGGAATCTGCGCGCGGCGACCTAACACTTGGGCATGATCCTGTCCAAACCCCGTACACCCGAAATGGACGCAGGCCGGCACCATCGCGCGCGGCTGGGGTTTATCCTGATGTCCACCGATCTGGCCTGTGAGGCCGATTGCATGGATATGGCCCCCGGTGGTGTGGCCGTCCATTTCACCCGTTTGAAAACGGATGATCACACCACCAATGAAACGCTGGCGCGACACATCGACGATATGGCCGATGCCGCCGCGCGCCTGCAGCCCGATATGCGCCCCGAGGTGATCAGCTATTGCTGCACCTCCGGCTCGATTATCTGCGGCGAGCAAAGCGTCTTTCGCGAAATCCGCAAAGGCGCGCCATGGACCCAGCCTATGTGCATTGTCACCGGTGTGATGGATGCGTTGCGTGAAGTGGGCGCGCAAAAGATCGTCGTCGGCACGCCCTATCTGGACGAGATCAACACCGCCGAGGCCGCTTATCTGGCGCAAGCGGGTTTTGACGTGCTGGATATTCAGGGTTTGCAACTGGCAACCGGCGTTGAATTCGGGCGCGTCACCCCCGGTTACTGGAAGCAGTTTGCGCTGGACCTCGACCGCCCGGATGCGGATGCGATTTTTATGTCTTGCAGCGGCATCCGCGCGCTTGAGGTCGTCGACGAGATCGAACAGATCGTAGGTAAGCCGGTCATTACCTCAAATCAGGCGCAGTTCTGGTCGTGTTTGCGCAGGGCAGGGATCATGGATGACCTGCAGGGGTTCGGCCAGATTTTCAAACACAGCGGGCGCGCGATATCAGGCACGGTGCCCAGATGACGGCACCATCGACACGCGGGTTTCCGGAGGCTGAATATCGCACACGTACAACGCGCGCGCAGGAAGAGATGGCGGAGCAGGGACTTGATGGCCTGTTGCTGATGACCGAAGCAGAAGTTACCTATTTCACCGGCTTCCAAACCCTGTTCTGGCAAAGCCCGACACGGCCATGGTTTGTTTTTGTGCCGCACGCAGGCAAGCCCGTCGCGATCATCCCGGAAATCGGTGCGGCTCTTATGCGTCAGACATGGGTGGACGACATCCGCACATGGTGCGCGCCTTGTCCTGCGGATGACGGGATCAGCTTGCTGACTGAGCTGTTGGCGCCTTGTACAAAGATCGGTATCATGCTGGGCCACGAGACACATCTGCGTATGCCTTTGGCAGATTGGAACAGGTTGATGGCAGCATTGCCGGGCCTTCAGGTCACGGACGCGGGGCCGCTGGTGCAAGGCCTGCGGATGGTGAAATCCGACGCCGAGATTACGAAACTTGCCCAGATCTGCGCGATCGGGTCGGCGACTTTTGCGCAGGTGCCCGCGTTTGCGCAAGAAGGCACGCCGCTTGATGCTGTGTTCCGTGAGTTTCGGCGCGCTGCATTGGCACAGGGGGCCGATGGTGCGCCCTATGTGGTGGGGGCAGCGGCACAGGGGGGCTATGCGGATGTCATCTCGCCGCCGGACGGCACACCGCTGGCAAAGGGCGATATCCTGATGCTGGACAGTGGCATGGTCTGTGACGGATATTATTGTGATTTTGATCGCAACTGGGCAATCGGGCGGGCCGATGACATGGCCAAACGCGCCTATGACGTGCTTTGGCGCGCGACCCAAGCGGGGATTGCCGCAGCGCGCCCCGGAACCACCTGTCAGGCCCTTTGTGCCGCAATGAACGCAGTGATCGCCGAGATACAAGACAGCGGGGGTGACATAGGTCGCTTCGGGCACGGATTGGGACTGCAACTGACCGAACAACCCTCGCTCGCGGGCTTTGATGCGACGGTCTTGCAAGAGAATATGGTCATCACATTGGAACCCTCTGTGTCTTACGGTGACGGGCTGATGATGGTGCATGAAGAGAACATCGTGGTGACACCCGCAGGGGGGCGTTTGCTGACGACCCGTGCCGCGCCGGAACTGCCGATCATTTAGAGGTTTCGCGTGCATCGAATCTCTTGCGCGCAGGTCGGGAACGGGGCAAGTTGCGTCGCAATCGACGTCGGGAGAACCAACCCAGTTGGTGCCGAAGGAGCAACCGCCCCGGAAACTCTCAGGCCACAGGACCGACGTAGGTAAGAAGACTCTGGAGAGTGGCAGGTCGCTGCCCGCCGAAGGGATAGCAATCTCAGGCATCAGGACAGAGGGGGCATCACGCACGTCGGCATCCGCTGCCGTGCCCATGTGGTGCCGTTTGATCGCAAGATCCTGTCGGCCGGAAAGAAGGAACGGCCTGACGATGTCTGATCTGCACCAAACCCCGCTACATGCGCTGCACCTTTCGCTGGGGGCAAAAATGGTGCCTTTTGCAGGCTACGACATGCCTGTCCAATATCCGATGGGCGTGCTGCAGGAACATCTGCACACGCGGGCAAAGGCAGGTCTGTTTGACGTCAGCCACATGGGGCAGGTACGCGTGACGGGTGCCGATTACGCCAGTGCGGCTGCGGCACTGGAGCAGCTGATCCCCGTGGATATTCTGGGTCTGGCTGAAAACCGTCAGCGCTATGGTTTTTTCACCAATGCGCAGGGTGGTATCCGTGATGATCTGATGCTGGCGAACGGTGGCGATCATGTTTTCATCGTTGTGAACGCCGCCTGCAAGGCCGCGGATATCGCATATATGCAGGCGGAACTGACGGATGTGACCGTCACCGAAATCACCGACCGCGCGCTTTTGGCGCTCCAGGGGCCGGCGGCCGAGGCTGTGCTGTCCACCCTCGACGCCCGCGCGGCCGGAATGCGCTTTATGGATGTCGCGACGCTGACACTCGCGGGCGCGGAATGCTGGGTCTCGCGGTCAGGCTACACCGGCGAGGACGGCTATGAAATCTCGGTCCCTGCGGATCAGGCGGTGGCGTTGGCAGAGGCGCTATTGGCGCATCAGGACGTGGCCCCCATCGGGTTGGGCGCACGCGACAGTCTGCGCCTTGAAGCGGGGCTTTGCCTTTATGGACATGATATCGACACCGGTACGAACCCCGCCGAGGCCGCCCTTGGTTGGGCCATCCAGAAGGTCCGCCGCACAGGTGGCGCGCGCGCTGGAGGGTTCGTTGGCGCGGATGTGGTTTTGCCGGCACTGGCGGAAGGTGCCGCACGCAAACGTGTGGGGCTGCTGCCGCAAGGCCGTGCGCCCATGCGCGAAGGTGTGCCGCTTTTTGCAAGTGAAGAGGCCACCACCCAGATAGGTGCGATCACCTCAGGCGGTTTCGGTCCCACCGTCGGCGCACCTGTTGCGATGGGCTATCTGCCCACGGATTTATCAGCCAACGGCACCACCGTCTGGGGCGAATTGCGCGGCAAGCGCCTGCCGCTGACTGTTGCCGCGATGCCTTTTACACCTGCCAATTTCAAACGTTAACTCTGGAGAGCCCCGATGAAATACACCGAAGAACATGAATGGCTGCGCCCCGAAGACGATCTGATCGTCGTGGGGATTACAGAACACGCCACGACCCAACTGGGCGATATCGTCTTTGTCGAATTGCCCGAAGTCGGCGCGACCGTGACCAAGGACGACGAGATCGTGGTCATCGAAAGCGTCAAGGCCGCGTCTGATATCCTCGCGCCACTGGACGGTGAAATCGTTGAAGTGAATACAGCCCTTGCCGACAATCCCGCCCTCGCCAACGACGACGCCATCGGGGACGGTTGGTTCTTCAAGATCAAGCCGTCCGACCCGTCACAGATGGACGAGTACATGGACGAAGCAGCCTATAACGCAATGATCGCCTGAACACGCGCGGAGCCTGACATGCCTTTTACCCCGACCGATTATCTGCCCTATGACTTTGCCAACCGCCGCCATATCGGACCCTCGCAGGCCGAAATGGTGCAGATGCTGCAAGTGGTCGGGGCAAAAGACCTTGATGCGCTGATTGACGACACATTGCCTGCCGCGATCCGGCAGAAAGACCCGCTGGACTTCGGCAAGCCGCTGTCCGAGGCAGAGTTGCTGCGTAGTATGAAAAAGACGGCGCAAAAGAACAAGGTGCTGACGTCTTTGATCGGGCAGGGGTATCATGGCACGGTCACGCCCCCCGCAATCCAGCGCAATATTTTCGAAAACCCTGCGTGGTACACCGCCTATACGCCCTATCAGCCCGAGATTTCACAGGGCCGGCTTGAGGCCCTGTTGAACTTCCAGACCATGGTCTCCGACCTGACTGGACTGGAGATTGCCAACGCGTCCCTGCTGGACGAGGCAACCGCCTGCGCCGAGGCAATGACCATGGCGCAGCGTGTCGCCAAGAGCAAAGCCAAAGCGTTCTTTGTCGACGAAAACTGCCATCCGCAAAACATCGCCGTCATCCAGACCCGCGCCGCACCGCTGGGGATCGAGGTGATCGTGGGTGATCCGGACACACTGGACGCCGCGGCGGTCTTTGGCGGGATCTTCCAATTTCCCGGGACCCACGGGCATTTGCGTGATTTCACCGACCAGATAGCAGCCCTGCATGCCGAGAACGCCATTGGTGTGATTGCGGCTGACCCGTTGTCACTGACGCTATTCAAAGAACCCGGTGCGATGGGCGCCGATATCGCCATCGGCAGCACCCAGCGTTTTGGCGTGCCCGTTGGCTATGGCGGCCCGCACGCGGCCTATATGGCGACGAAAAAGGCTTATGCACGGTCTATGCCCGGCCGCATTGTGGGTGTGTCGATCGACAGTCACGGCAACCGCGCCTACCGGCTGTCCTTGCAGACCCGCGAACAGCACATCCGCCGCGAAAAGGCGACGTCCAACGTGTGTACGGCACAGGCGCTTTTGGCGGTGATGGCAGGGTTCTATGCCGTTTTCCATGGCCCCGAGGGGTTGAAAGCCATTGCCCAACGCATTCACCGCAAAACCGCGCGGCTGGTTGAGGGACTGAAAGACGCGGGCTTTGACGTGCGTCCTGCCACATTTTTTGACACGGTAACGGTCGATGTCGGGCCGTTGCAGGCGGCTGTCATCGCCGCGGCGGTGAACGAAGGGATCAACCTGCGCGCCGTGGGCAAAACCCGCGTGGGGATTACGCTCGATGAACGCACGCGGCCCGAGACAATCGAGGCCGTCTGGCGCGCCTTTGGCATCACGCGGGCGGACAAGGATTATACACCGCATTATCACATGCCGGAAAAGCTGATCCGCACGTCTGACTATCTGACGCATCCAGTGTTCCACATGAACCGCGCCGAGACGGAAATGATGCGCTATATGCGCCGCCTTGCGGATCGTGATCTGGCGCTGGACCGCGCCATGATCCCGCTGGGGTCGTGCACCATGAAGCTGAATTCCGCCGCCGAGATGATGCCGGTGTCGTGGGATGAATTCGCGTTGCTGCACCCCTATGCGCCCCGCGATCAGGCCGAAGGCTATCACGAAATGATCGACGATCTGTCGGCGAAACTCTGTGATGTGACCGGCTATGACGCGATTTCGATGCAGCCCAATTCCGGTGCACAGGGTGAATATGCGGGGCTTTTGACGATTGCGCGCTATCACGCAGAGCAGGGACAGGGGCACCGTAACATCTGTCTGATCCCGATGTCCGCGCACGGGACGAACCCCGCCTCGGCGCAGATGGTCGGCTGGACCGTGGTGCCGATTAAATCGGACGCCAAAGGCGATATTGATCTGGATGATTTCCGCGCCAAAGCCGCGCAGCACGCCGACAATCTTGCAGGCTGCATGATCACCTATCCATCGACCCATGGCGTGTTCGAGGAAACGGTGACCGAGGTGTGCAAAATCACTCATGAGCACGGCGGTCAGGTCTATATCGACGGGGCCAATATGAACGCGATGGTCGGCCTGTCGCGCCCCGGTGATCTGGGGGGCGATGTCAGCCACCTGAACCTGCACAAAACCTTCTGCATTCCCCACGGTGGTGGCGGCCCCGGCATGGGCCCGATTGGTGTGAAATCACACCTGATCCCGCATCTGCCCGGCGATCCCAACGGCGGGGAAGGGGCGGTGTCGGCGGCGGCTTACGGTTCGCCCTCGCTTTTGCCGATCTCTTGGGCCTATTGCCTGATGATGGGCGGTGAGGGGCTGACGCAAGCCACGCGCGTTGCGATCCTGAACGCCAATTACATCGCCAAACGGCTCGAAGGGGCCTTTGATGTTCTCTACAAAGGCCCGACCGGCCGTGTGGCGCATGAATGTATCATCGACACACGCCCCTTTGCGGAGAGCGCCGGTGTGACAGTAGACGATATCGCCAAGCGCCTGATCGACAACGGTTTCCACGCCCCCACGATGAGCTGGCCCGTCGCCGGAACGCTGATGGTGGAACCCACGGAATCCGAAACCAAGGCCGAGCTTGACCGGTTCTGCGATGCGATGCTGGCAATCCGCGCCGAGATTGCCCAGATCGAAAATGGCCAGATCGACGCGGTCAACAACCCGCTCAAGAACGCTCCCCACACGATGGAAGACCTCGTGCTGGACTGGGACCGGCCTTATTCACGCGAAGTGGGGTGTTTCCCGCCCGGTGCGTTCCGGATCGACAAATACTGGCCACCGGTCAACCGCGTCGACAATGTCTGGGGCGACCGCAACCTGACCTGCACCTGCCCGCCGATGACAGACTATCTGGAAGCGGCAGAGTAGGGGCTGCATCAGGACCGTGTGACCGTAATGTGCCGGCAGCCAACGGGTGCCGGCGCTTTCGGGCGGACCTATTGAAAAAGGCACGCATAAATGTTGCCGTTGCAGGCAGATCAACATGCTGCCGCTCTATGAGCTGATGACGCAGTTTGTCGCCCAGAATTTGGAAACTGGTGCACCGTTGCCCACCTGTTGGGGTGATCCAGGCGGAAAAAAGGCTTGAAGACAATGCCGGTTGCGGATCAAGGCCTCCGGGGCGGAGCGGCGAACAATGCGGGCATCACCCAAACAATCCAGTTCGACAGTGTCTGCAATTCTGTATCGCGGCTATTGTACGCCATATGATCGAACTGCCGTCATGTCTCTGGAAGCTAAGTGTCCGGAAACTTACTGCGAAAGCTGAGCCTTTGTTTGGATCCAACTGGCGGCGAAACGCGCTGAACTATCACGTATATCGTCGACGTTTCCCACTTTGGCAGCCCTCTCAATTTGCTTGAGTGTCTTTCCCAACGGACCTGCGCCAAATACCGCCGCGCTCCCTGCAACTTTATGGGCCCGTGCGGATATCTCAAGAAAATCATGGACCTCGCCGGACTCTAGCCAGTCTTGAAATTCATCGACTTCGGTCACAAAACGAGACCTGAGTTTCACAAAGGCCTCTTCACCCAGTGTATCACGTGTCTGATCGCTATGGCCGGTATCGATCATGCCGTGTGTCTCGTGACTTGATGGACGACCAATTTGGCCAAGCAGATCACGCAACGCGGGGCGCGAGAGGGGTTTGGTCAGGATGCCGTTCATGCCATCTGCAAGAAACTCCCTTTGCTCCTCGGGCATGGCGTTGGCGGTGAGGGCAACAATGACGGTATCTTTGCAGGCACCATTGCTGTTGCGTATGGCCCGGGTTGCTGCGCGACCGTCCATAATCGGCATGCTGATATCCATCAGGATGAGGTCAAAATGGGTCTCGGCCGCAGCCGCGACACCCTGTGGTCCATCATGGGCCTCAACAACCAAGTGTCCCTCGGCCTGCAGCATCTCACGGGCGACGATGCGGTTGATTTCATTATCTTCGACCAACAACACATTGAGGGGCCTTGTCGGCAGCAGGATCGCTGGTCGTTTTGGTTTGTCATCCGCTTCTCCGGCCGGCGTGACCGGCAGTTTGACCCAGAAGGTACTGCCCTCACCAACCACGCTCTCCACACCAATTTCACCGCCCAGTGCATCGACGAAACGTTTTGCGATGCTCAGGCCCAATCCGGTCCCGCCGGCTTCACGGTCATACGCCACGTTGCCGGTGACGAAATCATCAAAAATACGCTCAGCAAGGTCCGCTGATATACCAGGCCCGGTGTCTGCAATCTTGATCAGCAATTCAGTCTCGTCCGCTTCGCCAACGTTTTCGACGGTGACCGAAACCTCTC
The DNA here is from genome assembly GCF_900156505.1 of Yoonia rosea. Classification (NCBI taxonomy): domain Bacteria; kingdom Pseudomonadati; phylum Pseudomonadota; class Alphaproteobacteria; order Rhodobacterales; family Paracoccaceae; genus Yoonia; species Yoonia rosea. The sequence goes on from NZ_FTPR01000001.1 coordinate 712,606, forward strand.
CACGCCGGGTGAATTTCACAGCATTGCCGATCAGGTTCATCAGGACATGTTGAAGCCGGTCATGGTCGGATAGAACCCTGTTCATCGGTTCGCCGCGCCAACGCCAAGTTAACGAAGTCTCATTCCTTGTGGCCGTGCCTTTTTGGTTATCCACAATATCCTGCAGCAAAGCGGAAATATCGACCGGTCGTGACCGCGTGCTGAGCTTTCCCGCGTCGTAGCGCGTAATGTCCAAGACATCGGAGATGTGACTCATCAAGAGGCGACCGGACGTTTCCATGTAGCCGACATACCGCTCCTGCAAGGGGCTCAATGTTGTGTCGCGCAACAGGCTCATGTTTCCCAAAAGCCCATTGAGAGGTGTTCTGATCTCATGGCTCATTGTGGACAGAAAGTCGGTCTTGAGTTTCTCTCCAGCTAACGCCTTGTCACGCGCCGCGACAAGTTCGGCCTCTGCTGCAACGCGATTTGAGATGTCGCGCAAGAATGCGACAAAGATCTCTCCTTCGTCGGTCGTTGCTGATTGGATTGCAAGCTCAACGGGAAAGATGTGGCCCTCACGGTGCTTGGCTTCCAGCTTGACGCGCCCTTTCCCGACAACGCGTTTTTCGCCTTTGTCGCGCATACGCTCCATGCCGGCGTCATGCGCTTTGCGCATGTGATCGGGCACAATGACAGATCCGATTTCTTGGCCAAGGACGTCTTCTTCTTTGAAACCGAATATTCCTTCGGCTGCTGGGCTGAACTGCAAAATCAGCCCATTGGCGTCGCATACGATGACGCCGTCAAGAGACGTGCCCATGACGGTGCTCATCCGCATCGACGTTTGTTTGTTCTCTTGTTCCCGGCGGTAAATATTTGCGTTCAGACGGTAGAGGTGGAGAATTGCGAACAAGAGCACAGCAATCAGCGCGGCAATAGCAACGGCCAATTGAGTCATCGTGCGTGCAACTTTTTCACGTTGGAAGTCCGCCTCTCTCGCATAGAGATCAAGCCCGGAGTTCCCCAGAGCGCGCACTGTTGGCGCAATCTCGAGCGCCATGGACGTCAAACGCGAAACTTGCCGCAAGAGTTCATCGTCAGGCGCATCAATAATACTTACAGCTTCGTCCAGAAACGCGGTCAGTGTTTCCAGATGCTGACGGACTGCTGGATCAGCGCGCAAACCTTCGAAAACAGTCGCCTCTTTGACGGTTGTTATGCGGCTAAAAAAGACATCGAACTCTTGCCGCATCTGCGCCGGGTCAACAGGATCGGCCTCGACTTCTTGTACAAAGTCAAGAAATTCAACCTGCGTTTGAACCAACGACCACTGCACATTGTCTGATTGGGCAGAGCCGAGCAGGCGGATTTCCTGCGACACGTTAAAAGCGAGAAAAGCAACCGAGCATGTTGCGACAAAGCCCGCTAGGAGCGCAATCCTGCGGCCCTTGCGATTGCGTGGCAAAATGGTCGTGAACACCTCAGAGGTCCCTTCGATTGAAGACTTTCAATTGACCTACAGGGTTACTGAACGATTTTCACCCTGTCGAGTTGCCATATACTGCGCGAATACACTACTTCCGAGCGATAGAGGCTGTTGCTGTCATATGGGTAGATCACCCAGAGCGGCCCCTTGTCGCGGACAGACATTGCGTTGCCGTCCATCAGATAAGCGATGATAGGTCCATCCGCGACCGCATCGCTGAAGGGGATCTCAACCGTATAGTCATTGATCGCCGTCGCCAGAAACTGCCCGGCCTCTACACCGATGCTGGCGGCAAAGTCTGCGAGTGAGACGCCTGTAAATTCATGCACGCCGTCAGTCCAAATGGTTGAGGTCTCAAATGTCGTGGCTGGCAATGCCATCAACATATCAAGATCAAGAAGCAGTTGGTCGCCATCATTGGTCATTGAGAGATCACCAGACACAGCCAACACAACATCGCCGGACGGCGCTGCCATCTCCTGTGCCATCGAAATTGAAACCAATCCAACGGCCAGTGACAGACCAAGTGTAATTTTTTTGAAGTGGCTGAACATGGGGTATCCTCTAATTTTACCGCACTCTTTTGACATTGAAAAAATCCGAAATCACGCGGGCATGGGGATAGCGGCCTATCCATTCGGATAGGTCGGCGGGGCATGCGTGTCGGTTTGATCCAAATCAGGCGACCAAACGCAGCGGTCGGGAGCGCTGATCGACAAAGGCTGCATATGCGTCGCGCAGGTCTGCCCGGCTTAAGGCGAATGATGCAGTGGCCTGAACATAGCCTTGGACCGACCCGCAATCGAACCGTTGTCCTTCAAACAAATATCCGGTGACACCCACAGATTTGACGTCAGCATTGATTGCATCTGTCAGTTGCAACTCGCCACCTGCGCCGGGGCACAAAGCGTCAAGGCGATCCATGATCGCACTGTCCAGAATATAGCGACCGATGACCGCCTTTGTTGACGGCGCCAGATCGGGGCGGGGTTTTTCAACCAAGCCACGTGCATAGGCAAGCGCGCCAGCCTCTTTCTTGACGTCGAGAATGCCATACATGTGTGTTTCCGCAAGCGGAACGTCCATGGTCGCAACCATATGCCCGCCGATGTCGCGATGGGCATCAACCATTTGCGCCAATGCACCGCGTTCGCCCTTGATCACATCATCAGGCAGGATAACTGCGAAGGGCTCGTTTCCAATCAGTCTCTTGGCTTGGCGGACAGCATGGCCAAGCCCCAGGGGCTGGGCTTGACGCAGAATTGTCAAGGCACCCTCGGGCATGCGCGTCGGTTCAAGGGCGGCAAGTGCGTCTGCTTTGCCTGCCGCCTGCAATCGTGTTTCCAGCGCAGCGGCCGTATCAAAGTAGTCTTCCAATGCGCCTTTGCCTGCCGCAGAAACAAAGATGAACTCCTCGATGCCAGCTTCGCGTGCTTCATCCACCGCATATTGGATCAAAGGACGATCAACCAATGTCAGCATTTCTTTGGGAATGGACTTGGTCGCGGGCAGGAAACGTGTTCCCATCCCTGCAACGGGAAAAACGGCTTTTCGGATATGTGTCATCACTCGTGCTTTCATGCAATTTTGCGTACTGCTTGATCGAACAATAAAGGGTCCATCGCAACCGAGCAGAGGGACAGCGGTTCCGCGCAAATGATGCATGCACATCTCAAACGCGTTGGATGGCATACCCGATGCGGTAGCTACACTATCCAAAAGAGTTAAGACGCCTTATTCTTCTAAAAGTTGTGCCATTGATTGGTCATAGTCGACAGTTATTTGGGTGCTGAATTCACGAGGAAGCGCAATGAGAGTCCTAATCGCCGATGATCATGATCTGCTCAGAGACACGCTGGTCTTGTTTCTGGAAAACGAAGGCAGCATGGAGACTGAGGCCGTCGGCACTTTTGCCCAAGCGGCCGAGCGCATTCAGAACGATCGGCCCTATGATCTCATCTTGCTGGACTACAACATGCCCGGAATGAACGGGCTTGAAGGTCTCAAGTCAGCTATTGCAATGGGTCGAGGTCAAAAAGTTGCACTGATTTCAGGAGAAGCGACCAAGCAGGTCGCAGAAGCAGCTTTAGAAGCGGGGGCCTCGGGGTTTGTGCCCAAGTCACTACCGGCCAAATCACTGGTTAACGCAGTAAAGTTCATGGCGATGGGTGAACAATATGCCCCGCTCGACTTTATGACGGCGGTGGATGACGTTGAAACGAACCCTTTGGCGGACAAGTTGACGACACGCGAGTTGCAGGTCCTTGAAGGGCTGACCCAAGGTAAGTCAAACAAAGAGATCGCCCGTGATCTGGACATCCAAGAGCCCACCGTCAAACTGCATATGAAAACGCTATACCGGAAACTGGGTGCAGCCAATCGCACACAGGCTGCATTGATTGCGCGTGAGGCGGGTCTTTTCTAGGACCTACCCGTTCGGATGGGTCTTCGTCCCAAAAGCGCTTCGCACTTAGCCGCCCGCGTTGATGAAACACTTTGTTAATCAAGATATCTCCTTCGCCAAGGAGATAATAAATGTTCGACCGCACCTTACAGCAAACTCAAGCACCGCGACTAAAAGTGATCGTTGCAGAAGATTCTGATCTGCAGCGGCTCTTTTTGTGCAGCCTTATCAATGGTCTTGGATTTGAGGCAATTGAAGCTGCGGACGGCGATATCGCACTTGATCTCGTGGCGCGGACAAAAGCCGAGATCGTGATCAGTGATCTTGAGATGCCCCACCTTGATGGCATTGACCTGACCCGCGAGATACGCGCGCTCAATCTGGATCAATATGTCCATGTCATTATGGTCACAGGGGCAGATGATGTTGACATACGTGACGCGGCTTTGCTGGCCGGCGTTGACGATTTCATCACCAAAGAAAGCAGCCCCGCATTGTTAAAGGCGCGGTTACAGACCGCAGTGCGCTTGATCAATCACGCGGCGGAAGTTGCTGACCGGACGCGCATCATTAAGGAAACCAACCAGCGTATCCAGGATGATCTGCGCGCAGCGGCCGTCGCACAGTGTCAGCTCTTGCCAAATCTGCAAGACGAAGTGATGGGCTTTCGGGTCGCATCCGCTTTCGTGCCGTCGGCAATCGTGTCGGGCGATATGTTCGGATACTTTGCTCTAAATGAGGAGAAGCTGGGTTTCTACGCGGTCGATGTGTCAGGGCACGGGGTGCACGCATCGCTGTTGTCCGTTGCGATCGGCCATCTGATTACACCGGATTATTTCCGTACGCATGCTTTCGATGCGCATGGTCAGCCTGACCCCGCCCGGATGGTCGCCACATTGAATGCACGCTTCAGCGCGTTCGGCGGCGACGACTATTTCACCATGTTTTGCGGCATTGTCGACAGAGCGTCGGGGCGTCTGGATTTCTGCCAGGCGGGGTACCCGTCTGCGTTCTATGTCGATCCAGCCGGATGTGTGAGCTTGGCTGGCGACGGCGGCTTTCCTGTCGGAATGTTGCCTTCAGCGACCTATGAAAACACTGCGCATCAATTTGAAATCGGCGCGACCTTGGTCATTTGCTCGGACGCGGCAGCAGAGGCCGAAAACCATTCAAATCAACCGTTTGGCACCCCACGGGTCGGCGACATCGTGGGCTTGCCCCCCCGTTTGGGAGTTGACGAAATCCCGCAAACTATCGTGCAGGCGCTGAACCTGTGGCGCAACGGCGTACCGTTAGAAGATGATCTCACAGTCCTCGCCTTAGAAAGGAAATATCCCAGTGATACATACAACAATACTTGATGAAAACATAACAGTCATCAGACCCGGTGCCGAACGTCTGACGGCCGCGAACGCAAAAGTGTTCAAAGACGAAGTGACAGACATCATCAATGGCGGGGCAAATCGGGTCATCATCGATTTTAGAAATGTATCGTTCCTCGATTCCTCGGGTCTTGGGGCACTGGTTGGCGTCCTGAAGAAAATCGGACATCGTGGTGATCTTGTTATTTCAGGTCTCAGCAGCGACGTGCAGCAGATGTTTCGGATCTGCCGGATGGATCGGGTCTTTGTCGTCTACAAGGATGTCGATGCAGCCGTTCAGTCAATGGCTGAATTCCAGTGATGAAGCGCCACCATCAGATGCAAAAAACCTTGGAAGACATCGACGCGATGGTCATGTCTCTTAGGGCGGCTGTCGGCATGGTCCTTGAGGGCGACGATATATTGCGTTGTGAAATATCTGTCGCAGAGGCGCTGACCAACATCGTCATGCATGCAGCCCCGAAATGCGCTGACGCCCATATTGATGTGATTGTTACCGAAATCCCCCAAGCTGTGGTTGTCGAGATATTCGATCCCGCTGGTGCAGAGGCGTTCGATCCTCGCGATCACGTCACAGTCTTCCATACTGTCGACCCGATGGCCGAAAGCGGACGTGGGTTGGGGCTCATTCTCAAATGCGCGGATGTTGTCAGATACGGCCCCGTCGACGGTCGTAACCGTCTCTCTTTGGCATTCCGCAAGATTGGCGGAAACCGATCACGCCCATAGAAACCGATTGCAATGCAGTCAGGAGAAAACTCGTGATGAAAGATGTATTTACCAACGTTTTGTGCGCAGTCACATTTTCAGGCCTTGGCCTAAGTCTGATTGGTCCGGCAATGGCGCAGGATAGCGCAGATACGACCCTGGCGATCTCTATCGCCGGTCCCGCCGTCAATGGACAAGACTATGATCGTGTCACGATCACATCGGGTACAGCGTTGACCATCGTCGCATCAGAGCCGGTCGCACAGGAATGTATGGCCGGATCGCGCAACCAGAATACTGCGCATTTCGGGCGCAATGGGCCTTTGACAGCGCGCGAGTTCGAAATGGCCAAGACCGCCTGGTCCTATTTCGAGACGTTTTATCAGCCGGAAACCGGTCTGGTGAATGCGGTCGGAAACTTCCCTTCGACAACCCTTTGGGACACTGCATCCTATATCAGCGCCATGGTTGCGGCCTACGAGCTGTGTGTGATCGATAAAAGAGAACTTGATGACCGCGCGACCCGTATCCTGAATACGCTGCGCAACCTGCCTTTGTATCGCGGAGAAGCGCCCAACAAAGTGTATCACGCTGCAACCGGCGAAATGGTCAACTACGCGAACCAGCCGGGTGAGATTGGTATGTCCGCAAATGATATCGGCCGCCTTCTGGTCTGGCTGCGCATTCTCAAGGAACGCCACCCGCATCTTGCAAACAGCGTCGACAACGTTCCGATGCGTTGGAATTTTTGCAATTTGGTAAATGAAGATGGCCGTATGTTCGGCTCGTTCACACAAGGCAATGGCGACACACGCTATGTGCAAGAAGGCCGTCTTGGCTATGAGGAGTATGCCGCGAAAGGGTTCGCTCTTTGGGGGTTCGACGTCGCACGTGCGATGTCGCCAGAACCATTGGAGTATGCCTATATTTATGACGTGCGTGTGCCATATGACGGGCGCGATCCACGTGTCTTCAAAAGCCAGAACTATGTTCTGACCGAAGGCTACATTCTTGATGGGCTAGAGCTTGGCTGGGATCTGCCCACCGACCAGACAAACGACAATATGGTCGCAAGCAACGGCTGGCGGGCAGAATTTGCCAACCGGATCTATCTTGTCCAGCAGCGTCGGTTTGAACGGACGGGCATCATCACCGCACGATCAGAGCATCAGGTCGAAGGCAGCCCTTACTTTGTCTATGACAGCATCTTTGCCGATGGCTATGCGTGGAACACGCTAGACCCAACTGGCGCGTATCAACCCGATCGCGCCGCTGTGTCCGCGAAGGCTGCTGTTGGTTTGTGGGCGCTTTGGGATACGCCGTATACCGACCTGCTATTTGAGACTGTTGCAGACCTGTCAGTGCCGGATCGCGGGTTCTACGAGGGCCTTTATGAGAACGGGAACGGGTTCATTCCGCTGCAAACGGCAAATAACAACGGGGTTATTTTGGCGGCGCTTCTGTACAAGGTGCAGGGACCAATCTTGCAGCACGTGAACCAGAACACACAAGTCTGGGACACGGCTTTTGTTGGAACCGATATTCGCGCAAACAAGTGCCATCCCAACCCTGCCGTTGAAGAAATCCCCTGCTGTGCCTGCGCAAACCGCAACACGGTCAGACCTGTCATTCCGGTTGAGGAATTCCTCTATTGCCGTCCCGTAGTGGCAGGAGGCGAAGTCGCTGCCACTGCATGCAGTACCCAAGAACACAAGCTGGAACCGCTGCAAGTAAGGCAGGTGCTGCCACAAAGCTGCCCTGCATCGGGGGTAAGCCGATGAGCACCGCTTCTAAACCACGTTTGGTCTGGTTTGATGCAAACCGCGTTTTTGCAGCCTTCGGCGTCGTCCTTATTCACAGCTCGACTGATTTTGGCGGGCAGGCATTTCCGGGCGCGACCGAAGGAGAAAGGGTCATTCCTGTCTTCATGCGATCACTCGGCGAGTTTTCGGGTTCTGAGATGTTTTTCATGTTTTCGTTGTTTCTTATGGCGATGCGTGTGGACAAGAAGATGCCGCATTATGGCAGTGTCATTTCTACGCAGGCCCAGAGGCTACTTGTCCCATTCTTGTTCTGGGCTGTGTTTTACGCATTCTTCCGGCTGCTGAAGGCAGATGCCTTCAACTATGCGCCCTACATCTGGGAGCAGCTTGGGCAAGCCCAGTCCTGGTTGGGTTATCTGATCTTGGGCAAGTCCCAATATCACATGCATTTTCTGCCAACGCTTTTTGCGCTTTTCCTTTTCTACCCCGTCATGCGGGCCGCAACACGCTATCCCGTTCTTGGTCTGACAGTGGTGATCACCATCGGTGTGATGAATAATGCGCAAGCGTTCATATGGGGTTTGGACGTTGATCCAACGCTGCGTGACTACATTCTGCGTGCGATCAAGGTTTTCGGCTACGTCGGGTACGGTATGGCGGCCTTTGCCATCTATGGGCTTTGGAATGATGGCATCCCGCGCGGCGAAGCGCGCCTGATCCGCCGGGTTGGATTCTACTTTGCCGCACTGGCGTATCTCGCAACCTTGCCCTTTTTCTATACCGCGTTTGATACCGGATCATGGGGTGTGCGCAGTGGCTGGGATTTTTACGGCCACTTCCTGATGCCGATCTTTGTCTTCTTCATCTTCATTGGCGGGCAGTATCTGCAATGGTCTGCCAAGTGGAGCGAACTGGCGCGCTATACCTTCGGTGTCTATCTTGTGCATCCGTTTGTGATCGACCTGTACGACATTGCGGTTTTCACAACCGGGATTTCACAGTTCATGGACCCTTGGATGATCGTCATTGCACGGTTTGCCGTCGCGCTGCCGTTGTCATTTGCTGTCACGATTGGGCTGTCAAAATTTCAACCTCTGGCTTGGACGATTGGTCTGGGTCCAACCCCTTGGGAACTTCTGAAATCCCGCAAGTCAGCGATGGCCATTTGAATGGACGACTATTTCCTCAAGTTTGAAGACCGGACACCGGAGCCCCCACTGCCATATTCGGCACCGCGTGAGCTGCTTTGGCAGGCACTCGCGACGATCGCCTTGGTCGTCGGCGCATGGTACATTTGGTGGCGCTGGACAGCGTCCCTCAATACCGAGGCGATGTGGTTCGCGGTCCCGCTCGCCATCGCCGAAACCTGTGCATATATCGGGTTGATCCTTTTCGTCTTCAATCTTTGGAAAGACGAACCCATTGAGATCCTGGCCCCTCCGGCATGCCTCAATGATATTTCGCCTGATCACCCCGAGGGCGACCGCCCCTTGGCTGTGGATATCATGTTCGCAACCTATAACGAGGATCCGGCACTGGTGCGCCTTGGTCTGCGCGACGCCAAGAAGATCACATACCCCCATGCAATCGACATTCGTATTCATGTGCTTGACGACGGACGCCGCGCAGAGATGCGTCGCGTCGCCGAAGCAGAAGGTGTCAACTATATTACGCGCACCACAAACGAAGGCTTTAAGGCCGGTAGTCTGCGGCATGCGATGGAACAGACATCGGGTGACCTGCTGATCATCTGCGACGCCGACACACGGCCGTTTCCCACAATACTTGAAAACACTTTGGGGTACTTCAGTGATCCCAAGATGGCGTGGGTTCAAACACCGCAGTGGTTCTATGACCTGCCAGAGGGTGAACCCCTTGATGCAGCCCTGAACCGACGCTTTGGTGCAAGAGCAGCCACAGCCGGCCGCATGATCCAGAAAGTCGTCGGACCAATCCGGATCGGCGCCGATCCTTTTGTGTCCGACCCCAAGATGTTTTACGACATCATCCAGCGCCGCAGGAACTGGGCGAATGCCTCTTTCTGCTGTGGTGCAGGGTCCATCCACCGTCGCGAAGCCGTCATGGAAGCCGCGTTGCGCAGCTTTGGCGCAAAGGTTGAAACCCGCGCCCACGCCACAGAAGAGGTTGTTACGGTCTCAAGCAAAGAACGCGAGATCGCCCCGGACCTGATGGATGCGATCCGCACAGAAGCGGCGACCACCGAAATCCTGACGCCATACCGTTTTCATGTCTCAGAAGATATCTACACCTCGATCGTGATGCATGCAGACCGCGCGCGCGGGTGGAAGTCCAAGATGCACCCAATCGTGGAAAGCAAAATGCTTTCACCGCAAGACCTGCTAACGTGGACCACACAGCGCTACAAATATGCGGGCGGCAGTCTTGATATTCTGATCCATGACAATCCACTCTTTCAACGCGGCCTGACGTTTCCCCAGCGGATGATGTACGCCGCAACGTTCTATTCCTATCTCGCGCCAGTCTGGAACGTGGTCTTTCTGATCAGCCCGATTGTTTATTTGTTCACAGGTATTTCGCCGGTGACGGCTTACTCGGACGCGTTCTTTTGGCACCTGATCCCGTTTCTTGTGACACTGGAACTGGCCATGATGACGGGAACGTGGGGCGTGCCAGGGTATGCGGCAAAGGCCAGCTATCTGTCGTTCTTCCCCCTGGGTCTGCGGGCCATCACATCGGTGCTCAAAGGCAGCCAGATATCTTTCAAGGTCACCCCCAAAGTGCGGCAGTCTGGGAACTTCCTCGCGTTGGTGAAGCCGCAAATCGCTGTCGTCGTTTTGACCGCTGTTGCAGGTCTCTGGGCGATCGGGGCGCTTGTCACAGGCACGACACCGCATTCCGCCACCGGCGTCGTATCAAACATTCTATGGGGTTTTAACAACTGTCTGGCGATGCTGGGCATCATCGGCGCGGCACTTTGGTTGCCCGGCGCGGAAGAAGGAATTGAATAACATGAGCGTTAAAGACAACATCATCAAAGCACGTAGCCATATCATCTTTTTGCTGGCTCTGGCCTGCGGCCTGGGACTGGTTACCGCAATTGATAGCCGTTCGGACGGGGCTGACGAGACACAGAACGCAGGTGGGCAAATGGCACAGTTTGACGATGTCTCACCACTGCCGCTTGCGATCGCGGGGACCTCTTCGCCAGACGACATCGCATATGCGCAGATTGCGTGGCGCTACTTCCAGAACAATACTGACCCCACCACGGGCCTTGTGAATTCGACAGACAATTACCCGTCCACCACGATGTGGGAGACTGGTTCGTATTTCGTCGCAACCATTTCGGCCGAAAGGCTGGGTATCATCGCGCGCAGCGAAGCAGTCGCGCGCATTGGCTTGGCTTTGGAGACTCTCAATGACATCCGGCTGTTTGACGGCATGCTGCCGAACAAGGCTTATAATGTGCGAACCGGAGAATTGGTGAATTACGCCAATGAACCCGTCGCGCGTGGCCTTGGCTGGTCAGCCTTGGACATTGCCCGCATGGTGGCGGCACTTGGCCATGTCGAAGCCAACTATCCCGAACTCGCCCCCCAAACCGCGCGCCTCATCAACCGGTGGCACCTTTCCGAAATGGTTGAAAACGGTCAGCTCATTGGTGGCAATATGATCGAGGGGAACCTGCGACGTGACCAAGAGGGGCGGGTTGGCTACGAGCAATATGCAGCGAAGGCGATGATGCTCTTTGGTTACGACGTCTATAATGCCTATGATGCGGAAAGCCATTTGATGGTGCGTGACGTCGAGGGCCATCCGATCCCGGTCGACACGCGGCTGCATCGTAACGTCACTCCTGCGTTTACAGTCAGCGAGCCCTATCTCTTTGATGGGTTGGAGTTTGGCTTTGACGCGCGGTCTGCACGATTTGCCACTGCGATCTATCGCGCGCAGGAAGCCCGCTATCGTAATTCGGGCATCCTGACGGCTGTGAGCGAGTCTCACATCGATGTGGCCCCATACTTTATCTATTCGTCTGTTTGGGGCGGCGGTGCGCCTTGGGCCGTGATGACATTCAGAGGTGACAGATTGGACAGCAAGCGTACGATCACAACAAAAGTAGCTTTCGCTTGGGACGCACTTTTCGGCACCGATTATACACGTGAACTTGTGGCCGCGATTGCACCTTTGGGTGACACGGAGCGTGGCTGGCCCGAAGGCATTTACGAGATTGATGGCACGACAAACAGCTCGGTGACGGTCAACACAAATGCGGTGGTCTTGGCATCATTGGCGTTTCGCGCACACGGTCCCTTAATCAGGGCAGGGCGATGATCACCCGTCTCTTGCTACATGCGCTTTGGCTCGGTTTAACGGCCTCGTCGTTGCGCGCCGCGCCATGTGTCTCGGACACTTTCGACCGGCCGTTGCCCGGTGCAATGAGCGTCGTATCGCATGTATCAGACGTTCCATCAGCCCAGTTTCCGGCGTTCTGGCAGGACGGAGTCGTCAACGGATATGCCTACACAATATTCGCATCAGCCGAAGGAACATTGCGTCCGACCGACGTCTTTCAGGACTGGGAGATGACAATAACCTGTGACGCGTCTGCGCAAACCTGTGAGATGTCCCGCGTTGGCATCCCCCCTGAAGGTGCAGAGATCGTCGCAAGATCAATTGGCCAATGCCTGCTGGGCGCGGAAGTGGAGACAGCCGCGCCTGTTCCAGTTACTGCTCTTGCTGTTCCAGCCGCAAACCCGGTTAATGCCGCAGTCGCGCCGGATACGATCGGCACAGGCGCAACAACAGCGAAAGTCGTGTGTCGGGCGGCCTCTGTCGTAGAAACCAATGACGTCGCGGCGCTTCAGCGCTTACTGATCATAGCTGGTGAAAACCCGGGGCAGGTCGATGGTGTGCTGGGCCCGAAGTCACTTGCGGCAATTGAAGCATTCTCGCCGGGCGCAAGTGCAAACCGAACTGTGCCTGAAGTGATTGCGCTGCTCGAAACCTACCTTTGTGGCCCTCAGACTGAGTGAGTTGCAGCAAGAAGATCATCGCGGCCGAGGATGTGAACGCCGGACACAATGACCACGCAGCGGTCGGTGGCGCTCAGGTTCTTTGACGACCGCAAGACGTCGTTTCACTTCAATTCAAATACGATGTCAAAAATCTGCTTTCAGAACATAGAGCGCCACTAAAGGTGCGCCATGAATGACAGCTACCCGCTATTGATGGCGAAAAAGCTGCGTATTTTCTGAATGAGAAGAATGCACAGGCGGTGTCCTCCGCGGTTTCAAAACTTGCGGAGAGGTATGATGACATTCACGAAACGAGTAGCTAGTTTTGATGATGCGGTCTGGCCGCAGCTTACATTGGCTTGACGCTTCCGTTTGGCAGTGCCGCGTCGATCATATTGCCCAAAGCGGTCATCGGGACCGATGCAGTGAAAGTCGGCTGTGAGCCCAGTTTAACGGATGCTGCGCCCTTCATGAATGTCCGCTTTGGCGGACGCGCCACGACGGTGGTTGCACTTTGTTTCTTTGTGACTGAAGTTCAAGGACATGCTGTCTGAAACGGATACACCTTTCGCAAAGCTGCCGATCATCGCGCGCCGGCACGTGTATCTCTTTCAAGGTCACCAATTTCTAGACCGTCTTGCCATGGGCATGATCGTTGCCGTGACAGCTCTTGCCCTTCAAGGACGCGGATTGGGTGTTGGTGAGATCGGCGCTCTTTTTGCCGTCTATGCCGCCGTCGCCATGACCGCTGAACTGCCCTTTGGCGGTTTGGCAGATGGGGTGGGCCGCAAGCCGGTCTTTCTGATCGCCACGGTTGCAAGCCTTATGGCCTCTCTCGTATTTATATTGTCCACTGCGTTCTGGCCGCTTGCTGCGTCGTTCGGATTGGTCGGTTTGGGGCGTGCATTGCGGTCGGGAACGCTCGACGCTTGGTATGTAGAAGAACTGAATGTTCGCGCACCCGGTGTCGAAATCCAACCCTTCCTTGCGCGTGCGCAGACAGCAAATTTTGCGGGTCTCGGGTTTGGGGCGATTGTTGGCGGTTTTCTTCCTGCCCTTGTCTCAGGTAATGATCCTTCCGACCCATTGGTCGGCCGCACAGTCTATGACGTGTCGTATGCTGCGGGAATTTTGCTCACGCTCGTGGTGTTTGCGTACACGGTCATTTTCATCCGTGAACCGGCTCGCCCTATAAATGGGTCAGTCGTTCTGCGTGCGATACGCGCCGTACCGGGCGCAATCAGTGACGGTGCCCGGCTCGCGATCTCGCACCGTGCGCTCTTCCTGCTTCTCGCGAGTCTGACTCTTATGCTGTTCGCCACGAATCCTGTCGAGGTGCTCTGGCCGACAGTTGTGCGAACTATGCTCGATCCTGAACGCGCTGCCGCGACAGTGGGACTTTTGACTGCAGGATATTTTTTGGCGATCGCAGTGGGCGCGAGCCTCGCCGGACGGGTTGGCCGCCTCTTTAGGCGCCGTCATGCGGTGACGCTCGCAGCGATCTTTGCTGCGCTCATCGTTTGTCAGATTGCGCTTGCCCTGCAGGCGTCACTCATAGGATTTATCATAGTATTCCTCATTTTCTCCGTATTACTCGGTCTTTCAGAGTCTCCTGCTGCAAGCATCCTGCACGCCTATGCGCCAGACAGCCGCCGGTCTACGATCCTGTCAGTCCAGTCGCTCCTGAAACAGCTAGGTGCGATGGTGGGCTTGCTCGTCTTGGGCTCGGTCGGTGAGACGGAAGGTGTCGGAATTGCTTGGATTACCGGGGTCCTCGGCCTCGCAATCGCTGCAGTTCTTGCGATCTTGCTGGCCCGGGCAATGAAAAGTTAGCAGTTGGCTGATTGTTGCGGCGTCCAAAGCCCAGGTTTGTGCGGTGGCTCTTTCGGACTTGCAACACGCGGACTTTGAAACCAAATCTACGTGTGCCGGTTTAGTCCCGCATGGCGGTCATCGACGATTGCATAGACGGATGTCCGTTATCGATGCCGATAGTCGTCATTGGGCAGGTCATCCCCGAAACTTTTAACTTAACCCGTACTGCACCCCGAGATGGAGCTATTGATTACAGGTCAATGAACCGTACGCGTATGAAAAGATTGCATGATCCCAGACGAACGGATGATGGCGTGCGATACAATCGTGGTGGGTGTTAGCGTCGCGTGCCTATGAACCGTTTCTGATGCAACTTGATGCCAGGAAAGACGATATATGCGCCCAAACCTCAAATAGCTTATTATTTATCAACGCGTTGCGCAGGGAAAGTGGCGGAGAGACAGGGATTCGAACCCTGGGTAGGCTTGCACCCACAACGGTTTTCGAGACCGCCCCGTTCGACCACTCCGGCACCTCTCCGCGGGGGTCAGGGCGGCGTGTTACTGCGGCAGGCGCGCCCGTGCAAGACCCAAAGCACGGATTGCTGACAATTACGTGGGGGGCCTTGGCAAAGACCGCTCAGGGTGCGTAACTTTCACATAAGCTTTTGGATTGATAGGATACCGCATGTTCCGTTTTGCCGCCCCCCTTGCTTTTGCCGCGACCCTCGCCGTCGCACCGCTTTGGGCGCAGGGGCGTGATGCCGACAAAGTCGATCAGCTGTTCGATGCGCTTGGCATGCCCCAGCTGATCGAAATCATGCGCGAAGAGGGGCTGGCCTATGGCGAGACGCTGGCTACTGATATGCTGCCGGGCGGGCGGTCTGCGGAATGGTCGATGGCGGTCTCTGCGATCTATGATGTCGAGATGATGACCGAAGAGGTCCGCGGCGTTCTGG
This sequence comes from Yoonia rosea, assembly GCF_900156505.1. Classification (NCBI taxonomy): domain Bacteria; kingdom Pseudomonadati; phylum Pseudomonadota; class Alphaproteobacteria; order Rhodobacterales; family Paracoccaceae; genus Yoonia; species Yoonia rosea. The sequence goes on from NZ_FTPR01000001.1 coordinate 728,104, forward strand.
GCGAGGCGCTTGAGGGCGATGATGTTGATGCGATGCTTGCGTTTTTCACCTCGGAGCAGGGCGTGCGGATTGTCGGGCTTGAAATCAGCGCCCGCCGCGCGTTGCTTGACGACGCGGTTGAAGAGGCCAGCAAAGAGAATGCGGCAATTGCAATGATGGATGAGACGCCGCGATTCCAGATGGTGCAGGATTTTATCGACGCCAACGATCTGATCGAGGCCAATGTGATCGGTGCGCTTAATTCCAACTATGCCTTCTACACCGGTTTGATCGATGGCGGCGCAATGCCCGCTGGCATCACCCTTGAAACCGCCTTGCAGGATGTCTGGGCGCAGGAGCCGATGGTGCGCGCCGATACGATCGAGTGGCTTTTTTCGTTTCTTTTGATGGCCTATCAGCCGCTGTCGGATGAGGAGTTGGAAGCCTATCTTGCGTTTTCACGCAGTGATGCGGGGCAGGATATGACCAATGCGCTGTTTGAAGCGTTCAACGGAATGTTCGACGATATTTCCCGTGCACTCGGTCTGGCCTCTTCACGCTTTATGTTGACGCAAGAACTGTGACCAGCACCTCTTGGAATCGCTGAGTGGCAGGTTATGCTGGCACCGTCATATCGAATAGAGGAGCCTGTCTTGCCTGCTTTTAAACCCGCCTTTTTTGCTCTTTTCCTGCTGGCCGCCTGCGATCAGACCGCAGCGATTGCCCCGCAGCCGGATTTGCCCGCTGATGATCCGCGTCAGGCAGAACTGCTTGCAGCAGAGTGCACGATCTATTTTGCGGCGGTGGTAAAGCTGGAAGCGGAAGGGCGCGCGCCAAGCGGCAACCCCTCACGTGGCTGTCCTGCAGAAGCGGCCGGGATTGCGGCCGATATCAATCCGATGGTCAGCGTACCATCAGTGACACCGGGGTATCCGCAGACGCTGTATAATCGCATGCTCGCGCGCGGCATCCCTGCCGATTTGGCTGATGATATCGCAAAATCCAAGGCTTTCTGGGATCTGGTGGCCAAGCGGGACAGCTTGCTGGCAGGGTTCTAGCCCCCATAGACCATCAGTGCTGTCACTAAGGCGCCCGGATTGGCCTGATACAGCCCGATATTGGATTGCAGTTGAATAATACGGGCAGGGCGGTCACGCGGCGGAATACCGGCGGCATCCATTGCATCCGTCAGCGTGGGCCCGCCACCTGACCCGATATCTGCAATAATCGCATCGAAGTTCGATTTGACGATGACTTCGACAGTGCCGCGCCGCTGCGCATAGGTGGCATTGTCGAAAAGTGTCGTTGCCCCTGACACTGGCCATAGCAAGGGATTGCCAAGGTGCCCGCTGTCTTGTGCGCAGGCCGATGTCAGGACGGTTGCGAAAACGAGCCAGCGCATGGGAATTAATCCTTCTTTTTATGTTGACTTACGGGGGTATTGGTCAGATATAGCGCGGACTCTGCAAGAGGATTGCAGGGTGATATGCGAAAACTCGCCCACGGGCGCGCTGTCCACAGGTACCAAACGCCGGATGAAACCGGGGCCTCAGCGACGCGAAAGATAAAGGAATTACATATGTTTGCGGTTCTCAAAACCGGCGGCAAGCAGTACAAAGTGGCCTCTGGCGACGTACTTCGTGTCGAAAAGCTTGCAGCAAAAGCAGGCGACAAAGTTCAATTCAACGAGATTCTGATGGTCGGTTCCACAGTGGGCACACCCACCGTTGAAGGCGCAGGCGTTCAAGCCGAAGTCATCGACCAGATAAAAGGCGAAAAGACGATCAACTTCGTCAAGCGCCGCCGTAAGCACGGCAGCCAGCGCACCAAAGGCCACCGTCAGCAACTGACACTGGTCCGTATCGCCGAGATCCTTGAAAAAGGGGCTGACAAGTCCGGCGTTATGGCCGCAGTTTCTGGCGCAGGTATCGCGCATGTAACTGGCGCAAACGGCGCACCAACATCCAAGAAAGCGGCTGCGGCTGCTGCGCGTGCATCAACACCCAAGGCTGAAAATCCAAAGGCGGCACCGAAAGCGAAAGCAGAGCCAAAAGCGGCTGCTGGCGCGGATGATCTGAAAAAGCTGTCCGGCGTTGGTCCGGCACTTGAGAAAAAGCTGCATGAAGCTGGCGTGACAACATTCGCCCAGATCGCAGCATGGACGGAAGCTGATGTGGCTGCTATGGACGAGAAACTGTCGTTCAAGGGCCGTATCGAACGTGAAGGCTGGATCGCGCAAGCGGTTGAGCTGGCAAAAGGCTAAGGAGAGACCAAATGGCACATAAAAAAGCAGGCGGTTCATCCCGTAACGGACGCGACTCAGCTGGTCGTCGTCTTGGTGTAAAGAAGTACGGCGGCGAAGCTGTCGTTCCCGGTAACATCATCATGCGTCAGCGTGGCACAAAGATGTGGCCAGGCATGGGCGTTGGCATGGGCAAGGATCACACGATCTTTGCAACCGTTGATGGCGCTGTGAAGTTCCACAAAGGCCTCAAGGGCCGCACCTTTATTTCGGTTCTCCCAGTGGCGGAGGCCGCTGAGTAAGCCGAAAATTCCAAGTCAAGATATTGGGGGATCGGCGAAAGCCGATCCCTTTTTTTGTTCATATTTCTGCCATCAAATGAATTTAGACGGTGGCACAGATGCAGTTGTTTTCGGGGAGGGAAACAATGAGACATGAAGAGATTACCGTTCAGGACACGATAGAGGCGGCACGTTTCGTGCTGCGCCCGTGCCGCAAGTCTGACGCGGGTCTGATCGCGATGTATGCGGGTGATGACCGTGTTGCGCGCGGTACCCGTGCCATGCCCCATCCGCTGCCCCCCGGATCGGTTGAGGCGATGATCGAACGCGCCAGCCAGCCTGAGCGGAGCGAAGATATCTGGGTCATCGATGGCTCTGCCCATGGCCATGCCGAAGCGCTTGGCCTCATTAGCCTTGAGCGCATGGACCGCGATCAGTCAGAGATCTTCTATTGGATTGCCCCTGCCTTTTGGAACACAGGTTTTGCCACCGAAGCCGTACGCGCCTTGATCGCCGCGAACCCGCATCGCTCTGACCGGATATTTGCAGAGGTCTTTCAGGACAACCCGCAGTCAGCCCGTGTGCTGACCAACTGCGGTTTTGATTATCTGGGCGATGCAGAGGCGTTTTCCGTCTCGCGCAATGCGACGGTGCCGACATGGACCTACACATTGAAAATCGGAAAGTAACCGTTCCCACGCTGCGGAGCGCGCGGCTGGTGCTGCGCGATCTGCGACCTGATGATCTGGATGCCGTGACCCTGCTTGCCAATGATTTTGAAGTCAGCAAGTGGCTGGTCCCGGTGCCCTTTCCTTATGCCCGCGCAGATGCCGATGATTTCCTGCGGATGGACATTACGGGTGAGCTTGGCCTGCTTTGGGTCATCCTGCGCGATGATGTGCTGATTGGTGTCGTCTCAACCGGGAAGGAACTGGGGTATTGGCTCGGCCAGCCGTTCTGGGGGCAGGGCTATATGACCGAGGCGGCGCAGGCAGCTGTCGATCACAGCTTTGCCGCGTTCAATATGGACAAGATGCATTCGAGCCATTTCACCGAAAACCACGGATCGCGCCGGGTGCTGGAGAAACTGGGCTTTCTGGATGTCGGCGGCCATGTTCACTTCTCGAATGCGCGGCAGGCAGATGTGCCGGGCCGGTCGATGCTCTTGACCCGCGACAGATGGGTGGCGCTCCAAGATGTCTGACCTCACCTATCGCGCCATCGCCCCAGATGATTTCGAGGCCGTCCATGCCATCGCAAGCCATTGGTCCGTTGTCCGCCAGCTGGGCAGCTGGCCTTGGCCCCCGGCACCAGACTTCACCCGGACGCGCTGCACCCCCTACAAGGGCGAAGGTTTTGTCTGGGCAGTGTATCAGGACCACCAGCTGATCGGCACCATTGGCGCGACGGAAGGCATCATCGGCTATATGTTTGCCCCCGCAGTGCACGGGCAAGGGGATCGGGACGCGGGTGGCCCGCGATGCCATCGCCAAGGCGTTTGAGGTCTGTGATTGGAACGTCCTTGTCGCCTCAACCTGGCATGACAATCCGGCGTCCGCCGCAGTGCTGCGTAAATGCGGCTTTCAGCACTGGCAGACCCACTATGAACGCAGCGTCGCGCGTCGTGTCCCGACGCTTTTGCATCAGCATCGCCTGATGCGCACCCGCTGGGACCGCTTGAGAACTGTCGCGCAGTAGTTTATCGCGCTCATGAACAGCCTTGGAAGGCCCAACACATGAAGTTTCTCGATCTCGCAAAGGTCTATATCCGCTCCGGTGCCGGTGGTGCGGGGTGCATCTCGTTCCGGCGCGAGAAGTTCATGGAATATGGCGGCCCTGACGGGGGCGATGGCGGCCGCGGCGGCGATGTGGTGGTTGAGGCCGTTGAGGGCCTGAATACGCTCATCGATTTCCGTTACCAGCAGCACTTTTTCGCAACCAACGGCCAGCACGGTATGGGCAGCCAGCGGACCGGGAAAGACGGTGAAACCAAGGTCTTGCGTGTGCCGGTCGGCACCGAGATCATTGATGAAGATGAGGAAACGGTGATCGCTGACCTCACCGAAGTAGGCCAGAAGATCGTGATTGCCAAAGGCGGCAATGGTGGCTGGGGCAACCTGCGTTTCAAGACCGCAACGAACCAGGCGCCCCGTCGCGCCAATCCGGGCCAAGAAGCGATTGAGCGCACGATCTGGCTACGCCTGAAACTGATCGCGGATGTGGGTTTGCTGGGGATGCCCAATGCGGGCAAATCAACCTTTCTTGCGGCCACATCAAACGCACGGCCCAAGGTCGCTGACTATCCCTTCACAACGCTGATCCCGAATCTGGGTGTTGTCGGGATTGATGAGGTCGAATTTGTCGTGGCCGATATTCCCGGCCTCATTGAAGGCGCAAGTGAGGGGCGCGGGTTGGGTGATATGTTCCTTGGCCACGTGGAACGCTGTGCGGTGCTGCTACACCTGATTGACGGCACGTCAGGCGATCCGGCGGGCGACCTGACGACGATCATTAAAGAACTTGAGGCCTATGGTGGTGCGCTTGCCGACAAGCCGCGCATCACGGTGCTGAATAAAATCGACGCCCTCGACGAAGAAGAGCGCATTTTCCTGCGCGATGAAATTGCTGCGGTGGCCGAGGGTCCCGTCATGATGATGTCGGGTGTCAGCCGCGAGGGTATCCCCGAAGTGCTGCGTGCCTTGCGGGCCGAGATTGACGACAACCGCCTGCGCCACCGTAAAGCGGAGGAGCAGGACGAAGGCGAGGATGCGCCATGGCAACCCTGACGGCGTCCAAGCGCCTTGTTGTCAAAATCGGTTCGGCGCTGCTTGTTGATGCGGCCACCGGCGCGCTGCGACAGGACTGGCTGACTTCACTGGCTGACGATGTGGCGCGCATACGTGCGCGCGGGACGGATGTGATTATCGTCTCGTCCGGGTCTATCGCCTTGGGGCGGGGTATTCTTGGCCTGCCACTGACCTCGCTTGCGCTGGAGCAATCGCAGGCGGCCGCCGCTGTCGGCCAGATCCGTCTGGCGCGCGCCTATGAAGAGGCCTTAACGCCGCATGGCATTATCACCGGACAAGTGCTTGTCACGCTTGAAGATTCTCAAGATCGTCGGCGGTATCTGAATAGCCGCGCCACGATGGAAACCATGCTTGGCCTTGGCGTAACCCCGATCGTGAATGAGAACGATACGATCGCGACCGACGAAATCCGCTATGGCGATAACGACCGGTTGGCGGCACAGGTGGCCGTGACGGTCGGGGCCGACCAACTGGTGCTTTTGTCAGATGTTGACGGGCTCTATACCGCCAATCCAAAGATTGATAGCGCGGCAAAACACCTTGATATCGTTGAAAAATTAACGCCTGAAATCGAAGCGATGGCCGGTGACGCCGGATCGGGCCTGTCCAAAGGCGGCATGATCACCAAACTGATTGCGGCGCGCATCGCGACCGAGGCGGGCTGTGCCATGGCCATCGCCTTGGGCACCGCATTGAACCCGCTTGCCAAGCTTGAAGATGGGGCAAAGGCCACATGGTTTGCCGCCCAAACGGATCCGCAGGCGGCACGCAAACGCTGGATTTCGGCCATGAAGCCGCGCGGCACTGTGACGGTGGACGCGGGCGCACAAGATGCGCTGCACCACGGCAAGAGCCTGCTGCCCGCCGGTGTGACGCAGATCAGCGGCAGTTTCGGTCGCGGCGAGGTGGTGACAGTCGTCGACGCTGCCGGTGTGACGCTGGGCCAGGGCCTGATCCGGTATACCAGCGCCGAGGCGCGCCAGATTATGGGCCGCCGCTCGGCGGAGATTGTCGAAATTCTGGGCTATGATGGCCGCGCGGCACTGGTGCACCGCGACGATATGGTGCTGTAAGAGGGAAAAAGCATGGGTGATCAAGACATTGCGACGATGATGGCCAAGATTGGTGCGGATGCACGTGCCGCGTCGACCGTGCTGGCCACCGCCGGATCAGAGCGTAAATATGCGGCCCTCATTGGTGCGGCGGATGCGATCTGGGAAAACCGCATGGCGATCATGGATGCCAATGCCGAAGATCAGGTCTATGGCGAAGAAAAGGGCCTCAGCCCTGCCATGATGGACCGTTTGATGCTGGATGAGCCCCGCATCCGCGCCATGGCCGAGGGGCTGCGCAACGTTGCCGCCCAATCCGATCCGGTGGGCGAGGTGATGACCGAATGGGATATGCCCAGCGGTCTGCACATCCAGCGTGTGCGTACGCCTTTGGGTGTGATCGGCGTCATCTATGAAAGCCGCCCCAATGTGACAGCGGACGCTGGCGCGCTCTGTCTGCAATCGGGCAATGCGGTCATCCTGCGGGGCGGGTCCGAGAGCTTTCATTCCTCCACCGCGATCCATGACTGCCTGCAAACCGGTTTGAAACAGGCAGGTCTGCCAGCGACAGCGATCCAGCTTGTACCGACCCGCGACCGCGCGGCGGTCTCGGCGATGTTGACCGCGACAGACCATATCGACGTGATTGTGCCGCGCGGCGGCAAGGGGCTTGTCGGGTTGGTCCAGCGCGAGGCGCGCGTGCCTGTCTTTGCCCATCTTGAAGGCATTTGCCATATCTACGTGGGCGCGACGGCTGATCCTGCAATGGCGGTCGAAATTGTTCTGAACGCCAAGACACGCCGCACCGGTATTTGCGGGTCCATGGAATGCCTGCTGATCGATTGGCGTTTTTACACACAACATGGCTCACTGCTGATTGATGTCCTGCTGAAGGCTGGCGTTGATGTGCGCGCTGATGGTGAACTGGCCAAGATTGCGGGCACAACGCCCGCGCAACCCGATGATTTCGGGAAGGAATTTCTGGATATGATTTGCGCGGCCAAGCTTGTCGATGGTGTCGACGAAGCGATTGCGCATATCCGCACTTACGGCTCAAACCACACAGATGCCATCATTACGGCCGATGATCAGGCCGCGGCACATTTCTTCAAAGAGCTCGATAGCGCGATCCTGATGCGGAATGCCTCAACGCAGTTTGCCGATGGTGCCGAATTCGGCATGGGCGCCGAGATCGGGATCGCGACAGGGAAATTGCACGCCCGCGGACCGGTCGGGGCGACGCAATTGACCAGCTTCAAATACCTTGTGACAGGAAACGGCGCGGTGCGCAGTTAGGATCAGAACCGCGCGATCAGGTGGTCACTCATGTGGCGGAATTGCAGTAGACGCTGCGCTTCCGCCAACACACCCGGCAGAAGCGCGAATTGCACATGGGCCGCCGTGTATCTGAACCCCATTTGCGGCGCGCTGATGTTGTCCCAAAGCTCTTGGTCCACGGCCAGACGCGGCCCCTCGGCGCGCATCACCCATGTTTCGCCATCGCGCGTGATCTGGATATCCCCGCCCAGAGGCATGGTGGATTCGAGCGCCTGCAACATCAAAAGGGCTGCGCGCACCAGACGGCGTGGCTGATCGCCCTCGATTTTCCAGATATAGTTGATGCGGCCACCTCGCGCGGTTGCTGCAAGAATTGACAGGATTTCAGAGCGGCTGACGGACTGCTCTTCAGTGGCAGCACCATAGGCAATGCGGAAATACCGGATCCGTGCGCTGGCGTTCTGAACGCTTTCGTTGATCAGGTCCATTTCGGCTCCGGTATCGCCATCGGTCAGCGCCAAAAGCTCGACGCCATTGCCGATCGCCCCAATTGGACTGATAAGATCATGGCAAATACGTGATCCAACCAAAGCCGCAAGATCAGGTTGCATAATGCAGCCTCCGTTGTAAGAGAGAAAATATGTCAGATATAAATGCGATTTTTGAGCCTGGTGTGCTCGTGCGGCACCCCGACCAGCCGGATTGGGGCGTCGGGCAGGTGCAGTCCAACATTGGCGACCGGATTACTGTTAACTTCAGGGAGATGGGCAAAATCGTCATTGATAGTCGGCGCGTCTTACTTGAGTTGGTACATGAATAAAATACAACCCAAAGGAGAGTTGCGCAAGTTGGGTTTCCAATACCTGTCAATCTGTCGCGGTATGGTTTCTAAAAGGTTAATGTCCGTCATCCTGCGCCAAAATAAAGGCTGGCTGTGAATTTGTCTGTGCCGCCAAAACCTGTCTTTGAGACCCGCGTGACTCGTGCGCCGCAGGATATCTGCGCCGCTCAACGCCTCCGGTATGAGGTCTTTGTCACCGAGCTTGGTGGTGATGGTCCATTGGTTGATCATACCGCACGCCTGGAATGTGATAACTTTGATGCCCATGCCGACCATATCCTGTTGTTGGACAAAGCGCGCCCGCAGGACGATCAGGTCGTCGGTGTTTACCGTGTTATGACCGCCGAAATGGCGCAGGCGGCAGGCGGCTTTTACTGTGAGACCGAGTATGATCTGACGCCGCTCTACCAAAGCGGCAAACGCCTGTTGGAACTGGGGCGTTCTTGCCTGCATCCTGACTATCGCGGTGGTGCTGGGATGCTGCATCTGTGGCAGGCGCTCGCTGGGTATGTCGAAGCGCGCCAGATTGCGGTGCTGTTCGGGGTGGCTTCTTTTCATGGGACCGACGCACAGGCGCTGTCGGACGCGTTGAGCCTTTTGTATCATAAACATCTGGCACCCGCGGGCCTGCGCGTCACGGCCAAAGGGCCAACGGCCGTGCCAATGAATATCCAACCCCTCGAGACGATTGACCGCATCGCCGCCGTGCGCGGCATCCCCGCCCTGATCAAAGCCTATCTCCGGTTGGGCGGGAAAGTGGCGCCTGATGCCTTTGTGGATCACGCTTTCAATACGGTTGATATCTGCCTGATCCTTGAGAAAGATGCGATTGATGGATTGCAGCGGGCCATTCTGGCCAAAGGCGGGGCAAGTGGCTGAGACTTGGCAAAGCAAAAGCGCGCCGCCGGACTGTCGCTTGAGTGGTCTTGGCTGGCTCAGGGTCGTGCTGCGCGCGATCCCCTTGAGTGTTCTCGTCTTTGGTGGATTGCTGATCTTGCTTGCTGTCCGCCTTGTTGAACGGCCGCTTTGCGGGCTGGGACGGCCGGTGACGCCCTATATCACACAGTTTGTGTGCCGGATGTCCTTTGTGGTTCTGGGGATCAGGTATACCTCGGAAGGTGCGCCAATGGCGGGTGCGGGGGCCGTGGTGGCAAACCATACCTCTTGGCTGGATATCTTCGCACTGAACGCCCGCAAACGCATCTATTTCGTCTCCAAAGCCGAGGTGGCCCGCTGGCCTGGTATCGGATGGCTGGCGCGCGCGACGGGAACCGTGTTCATCCGCCGCGACCGCAGCGAAGTGCAGAGCCAGATCGCCGTCTTCCGCGACAGGCTGGCGGCAGGTCACAAACTGTTGTTTTTTCCCGAAGGCACCTCAACCGATGGTCTGCAAGTGCTGCCTTTCAAACCAGCGCTCTTCGCCGCATTTTTCGATCCATCCTTGCGCCAGACGCTTCACATGCAGGCGGTGACTTTGCAGTATCACGCGCCCGCAGGCGCGGACCCGCGGTTTTATGGCTGGTGGGGTGATATGGACTTCGCGCCGCATCTGCTGGCGACACTGGCTGCCGCAAAGCAGGGTGGCGTGCATGTGATCTACCATGCGCCCGTTCAGGTCGCGGATTACAGCGACCGGAAAGCGCTTGCCCGCGCGATGGAAGATCAGGTGCGAGCGGGTCTGAAGCCCGGTTTCTAGCCCAGCATCGCACGTCTGAGGGTGCCAAGCGTCCCGGCGGGGTTATCTGTGGTCCAGACTTCATCGCCGATCCCGAAAAAATCTGTATGAGGGGCAAGCGCGCGGATCAAACCCTCGTCCAGCGCGCCTTCGGCGACAACGGGTACTTCGATCATCAGGGACCACCATTCGAACAGTTCGAGCTCCGCCTGACGGCCGTCACCAAGGGCGGTTTGTCCCACGGGACCGAAGCTGACGTAATCGGCGCCCAGCTCGCCGGCGGTCATGCCGTCATGGCGGGAATTGGTGCAGTAACTACCGACGATGGCATCATCACCAAGGTCCTTGCGCACCTGTCGGACCGAACGTGCGCCGTCTTGCAAATGGACGCCATCAAGGCCCAGACGCTCGACCAGCTGGATATGGGTGTCAATCACCAGTGCCACGTCACGCGCATGGGTGATTTCGCGCAGGGCGTCGGCTGCTTTGGCGATCCGCGTCTCATCGGTGGTGCCCAGCGCGAGACGGACGCAGGCCACTTCGGTGCTGTCCAGACAGGCGGCCAATTCGGCCGGATATGTCGACAGATCAAATTCCGAAGGGCTGATGAGGTAGATTTGCGGGTGGTCTTGGGCGTCCGACATGGGGGCGTTCCGATTTATTTGATGTTTCAGGGGCTTTTAGCGGGGAAAATCGGGCTTGGCTATGGGGGGCGTGCTGCGGTGGTTCTTGCCTTGCACAGGCCCGCGGCGTATCAGGCGGCGATCTTATCAAAGGAAGTCTTATGCCCAGCGCCCAGCCTCAGCCTGCATTCGTCCTGATCCGTCCCCAGATGGGTGAAAACATTGGTGCAGCCGCCCGTGGCATGTGGAATTTCGGGTTGGACCGCATGCGGATCATTGACCCGCGTGATGGCTGGCCGAACCAGAAGGCTGTGGCGATGGCCAGCGGGGCAGGGCGGCTGTTGGATGAGGCGCAGATCTTTGCGGATACGGCCGCAGCCATTGCCGATTGCGATTACGTCTATGCCACCACGGCGCGGCCACGGGGGCTGACGAAACTGGTGCTAACACCCGAGGCTGCGATGCAGGATGCCCGCGCGCGGATTGCGCAGGGACAAAAAGTCGCTGTGATGTTCGGCCCCGAACGGTCGGGCATGGAAAACGATGATATCGCGCGCGCGAATGCGATCATTTCGGTGCCGGTGAACCCTGATTTTCCGTCGCTCAATCTGGCGCAATGCGTTCTGCTGACAGGCTATGAATGGCGGCGCGAGGCGGTTGAGGTTGATCCCGCGCGCGTGGATGCTGTGGGCGACTGGGCCGAACAGATCGAGATTGAAAAGCTGTCCGATCATTATGAGGAAAGGTTGCAGGAGGCGGGGTTCTTCTATCCCGAACACAAGGCCGAGAACATGAAGATGAACCTGCGCAATATGTGGTCGCGCATGCCGATGACACGGGCGGATGTGCAGATGCTGCATGGCATGATGCGCCAGATGGTGCGCTGGAAAGAGCGGGGGTAAGGTGGATTTCAATCCACCTTACATGTGGCACCCTGACGCTTGCGGTCGCCGCACACGGGTTCTAGTTAAACGGTAACACCAAGCGGAGACCGATGATGGCAACCAAGCGCACAATTTTCGAAGATGTCGGTGACACCCCCAAACAAACAGCCGCCCCCGGCGGGATCAGCCGTGCGGGGCAGGGTGCACGTCGTGCGATCCGCGCGTGGTTGATGGCGCTCTTCGGACTGGTTGTGGTTATGATCGTTGTCGGTGGTTTGACACGTCTGACCGATAGTGGCCTGTCGATTACCGAATGGAAGCCCGTGACGGGGGCCATGCCGCCGATGTCCGAGGCCGCCTGGGTTGAAGAATTCGACAAATACCGTGCAATCCCCGAATACCAGTTGCAGAACCGTGGCATGACCATGGCCGAGTTCAAGGTGATCTACTGGTGGGAATGGGGCCACCGTCAATTGGGCCGCTTTATCGGGCTGGTCTGGGCCGTGGGCTTTGTGGCTTTCGCCGTGAGCCGCAAAATTCCGACAGGCTGGACGCCGAAGCTGTTGTTTATCGGCGCTTTAGGCGGCCTACAGGGGTTTATCGGCTGGTGGATGGTGTCGTCAGGCCTGGAAGAGGGGATGCTGGACGTGGCCTCTTACCGGCTTGCCACGCATCTTGGGCTGGCCTTCGTGATTTTCGGTTTCATCGCATGGTACGTTTATCAGTTGGGCCGCAGTCAGGCTGATCTGCTGCAAGCGCGCCGCAGTGGGAATGCAGGTCTTGCGCGATTGAGCACGATCCTTGTCGGTTTTGCCTTCCTGCAAATCATCCTTGGCGCTTTGGTCGCGGGCATCGATGCGGGCCGCGCTTTCCCTGACTGGCCACTGATGGCCGGTGGGTTCTTGCCGCCCGAGCCTTTGTCACTGACCCCGGTCTGGCGCAATTTCTTTGAGGACGCGGGTCTTGTGCAATTCATGCACCGGATGGTCGGCTACGCGCTCTTTGCCTACACGATCTTCGTCTGGACCCGTGCGCGCCGCTCGGCCAATGACACCACGCGGTTTACTTTCAACGCGATCATGGCGGTGATGACACTTCAGGTCGCGATCGGCATTGTGACGGTGATGTATTCCGCGCCGTGGCAGATTGCGATTGTGCATCAACTGGTGGCGGTGATCCTCTGGGCGTTGATCCTGCGGGGCCGCTTTGTGGCGCAGTATCCTGTACCACAAACCATCAAGGGGGCCTGATAAAATGGGTGCATATACCGACCTGATGGCGTTCCAGCGCGAGACCGAAGCGCTTAGCCAGATTGCAGGCCGCCTTGGATGGGATCAGGAAACCATGATGCCTGACGGCGCCACACCCCAGCGCGCGGAAGAACATGCAGCAATGGCCAATATCCTGCATGCCCGCAGGATTGATCCGCGGATCGGCGAATGGCTGGAGACAGCGCAAGCCACCGATGATGTGGCCGCCGCCAACCTGCGCCACATCCGGCGGGATTATGAGCGCACTGCGAAAGTCCCCGCACGTCTGGCAGCGGAGCTTGCGAAAACCACGTCGCTTGCGCACCGCGTTTGGGCCCGTGCCCGCGCCGAGGAAGACGTGGCCGCCTTCCTGCCGATGTTGCAGAAAGTCGTCGATCTGCGCCGTGAGGAAGCGGCTGCCGTTGCAGGCAATACCGACCCCTATGATGCGCTGCTTGACGATTACGAACCGGGTGCCACCGGCGCGCGCTTGGGTGCGATGTTCGCGGCCTTGCGCCCGCGTCTTGTCGCGCTGCGGGCGGCGATTTTGGATAAACCGGTGCCTGCGCCGTTGCGCACACACTTTGATGAAGCCGCACAATTGGCGCTGTCGGAAAAGCTCGCCCTCAGCTTTGGCTACGGTCTTGCAAACGGACGGATCGACAAGGCGGTGCATCCGTTCTCATCAGGCTCCGGCCTTGATGTGCGGATCACGACGCGGACCAATCCGACCGATCCGTTCAACTGCTTCTATTCCACGATCCACGAGGTCGGCCATGCCGCCTATGAGCAGGGAATTGACCACGCGCATTTGCTTACCCCTTTGGGGCGGGGTGTATCTATGGGCGTGCACGAAAGCCAAAGCCGGATTTACGAGAACCAGCTTGGGCGCAGCCGCGCCTATACGGGCTGGCTTTACGGGCAAATGCGCGATGCATTCGGTGATTTCGGGGTCGCCGATGAAGAGACCTTCTATGCCACGGTCAACCGCGTGCATGACGGGTTTATCCGCACCGAAGCCGACGAGGTGCAGTATAATCTGCATGTGTTGCTGCGCTTTGATCTGGAGCGTGCGCTGATCGCGGGGGATCTGGCTGTGACTGATCTGGAAGCGGCATGGAACGACCGCTTTCTGGCAGATTTCGGCTATGCGGTTGATAAGCCCTCGAATGGTGTCTTGCAGGATGTGCATTGGTCCGAGGGGCTTTTTGGCTATTTCCCGACATACACGTTGGGCAATGTCTATGCAGGCTGTTTGCATGTGGCGTTGCGTGATGCGGTCCCTGATCTGGATGCAGATCTTGCGCGGGGCGATACATCGAAAGCAACGGGCTGGCTGCGCGCGAACCTGCAACAATATGGCGGGCTGCGCACGCCGGTTGCGACGATCACCCATGCAACCGGTACAGCGCCCAGCGAGGCGCCTTTGCTGGACTATCTGGAAGAGAAATTCAGCGCGATCTACCGGTTGTAGGCGTCGGAGCCTCCGGCGGGGATATTTTCGGGCCAGTAATAACGCAGGCTAGGACCACTGCGGATCGCGTTTTTCCAGAAAGGCATTGATGCCTTCGTTGGTGTCGTCGACCAGCATGTTCTGCACCATGACATCGCCGGTGTAGGCGTAGGCCTCGGCCGTTGTCATCTGGGCCTGCGCATAAAAGGCCTGTTTGCCGATCTTGACCGCTGAGGGGAGTTTCTTGGCGATCGCCTGCGCAAGCTCTTGGGCGTCGCGCTCCAATGCGTCGGTGTGCACAGCGCGGTTGATCAGGCCGAGGTCCTGTGCCTCGCGGGTGTTGATAAAGCGGCCCGTTGTCAGCATCTCGAAAGCAGCTTTGCGGTGGATATTCCGGGTCAGCGCCACCATGGGGGTGGAACAGAAGAGGCCGATATTCACGCCATTGACGCCAAAACGCGTATCGTCCGACGCCACGGCCAGATCGCAGGTTGCCACAAGCTGGCAACCGGCCGCCGTGGCGATGCCGTGGACTTGCGCGATGACAGGTTGGGGCATGGACTGGATCCGCTGCATCATGGCGGCACAACGATCGAAGAGGTCCTTGAAATAGGCCGCACCCCCATCGGGCGATTGCCGTCCGGCCTGCATTTCCTTGAGGTCATGGCCCGCGCAGAACGCTTTGCCTGATCCCCGCAGGATCACGGCGCGGATGCTGCTGTCCTGTGCGATTTGATCAAACGCCCCGTGCAGGGCAGCCAGCATCGCATCCGAAAGGGCATTCAGGCGCTCGGGCGCGTTCATCGTCAAGGTGGCGATATGGCCTGTGTCTTCGCGAAGCAGGATTGTCATCTTGTCCCTTTCGGTGTTGCTTGGGTGAACCGTAATGCAGCGCGAGGTGATATGGAACACAAGATGGATATTCCCGGACTTCAATCGTTTCTGATTGAGGCTTTTCCGCAGGTTGCCGGAGAGATCGCGGTGACTGAACTGGCCGCTGATCAGCTGACGGTGCGTTTAAAGGTCCAAGACAAGCACTTGCGCCCCGGAGGCACGGTATCCGGGCCGACGATGTTTATGCTGGCTGATGTGGCTGTCTATCTGGCGATCCTATCGCGGATCGGGCCGGTTGCCTTGGCGGTGACCACCAATTGCAGCATCGATTTTATGCGCAAACCAGTCGCCGATGCCGATCTGATCTGCACGGCGCGGCTGCTGAAATGCGGGCGGGTGCTGGCCGTTGGCGATGTGCTGATCCACAGCGCGGGGCAGGCGGCCCCTGTCGCCCGCGCAAGCCTGACCTATTCCATTCCGCCAAAATAAAAAAATGGGCCGCAACCAGTGCGGCCCAGTCAGGAAAAGGCAGGAGGGGTTTAGTCCTGCCAGAACGGCTTGGCGGCTTCTGCCTGCGCAGAGAGGCGGTCCAACCCGATATCATGAAGCAGATGTGGTTCTAAGTCCTTCAATGCGCGGCGGGTTTTGCGTCGGGTGTCCCATTGTGTCACCACCACAGCAAATTTAACCGCAAGGCCAGCAACCATTGGCAGGTCTTTCCGGGCAGTGAGATTCATAAGTTGCGCGGTATGGAGCGCGTTTGACATGGGTCGACTCCTAAAATTGTATTGACACAATACAGAGAATTTCTACAATGCATTGGTACAAATGAAGAAACTAAAGGTCTATAAAATGATTGTATCCGATACAATTTGGCAGCCGAAAGTTTCAACCGCTGGCAAGTCCAAATACAAAGCGCTCGCACAGGCGATCCGCGAGGGAATTGTATCAGGACAATTAGCAGCAGGAGAGAAGCTACCGCCGGTGCGTGACCTTGCCTATCGGGTGGGTGTGACACCCGGGACCGTGGCGCGGGCCTATTCGCTTTTGATTGATGAGGGGCGTTTGATCGCCGGTGTGGGCCGGGGGACCTTTGTGTCGGGTCAGAAAACCGGTTCAGAGGCCGCCATCAAGGCACCTGTCATACTGGACAGACCCAGCAATGCGCCGGACCGCGCGCACCTGTTAAGCCCCAAGGTGCCCGATATGGGGCAATCACAGTTGCTGCGTGACGGGATGCAGGCGCTTTCGCGTAACTTTCACCCCGAGCATCTGTTGCGTTATCCCACGCGTGAGACCGACCTTGCCGCGCGGCTTGCGTTTCAGGCCGAGATTGTCCCCGAGAGTGTGGCGCATTTCACCGTTGATGACATCGTCACGGCCCATGGCGGGCAGAGTGCAATCGTGATGGTTTTACAAACGGTGCTGCATGGCACGCATCCCGTGATCGCGGTTGACGAGCTGAGTTATGGCGGTTTTCGCTCGGCGGCGCTTTTGTGTCGGGCGGATGTTGTGCCTTTGCCGTGGGATGAAGAGGGGCCGCTGGTTGCCGCCTTTGAGGAAGCGATCAAATCCAAAAGTGTGCAGGTCTATTTTACCGCATCCGAGGTCTGCAATCCCACGGTCAAGGCCACATCGCCCGCGCGCCGCGTTGAGATTGCGGCGATTGCGCAGCGGTATGGCGTGCACATCATTGATGATGATTGCTATCGTTTGATGAAAACAAAGCGGATCGGGCCGAGCTATCGTGCTTTGCTGCCCGGGCTGGGCTGGTATGTGTCCTCGCCGGCCAAGACGCTGACAGCGGCATTGCGTATCGGTTTTGCGATTGCGCCCGAAGGGTGGGGGCCGGCGCTGGTCAGGACCGCCACATATCATTCCTTTGGTGTCTCGCGGATGATCACGGACCTTTACGCGCATGTGCTGGCCACGCCCGAGCTGCCGCAGATCATTGCGCAAGTAAAGCAGAGGGTGGCCGCAGACATTCACGCGGCCGTCAACATCTTGGGGGGATACCAGTTGAACTGGTCAGAGGACGTGCCGTTCCTGTGGCTTGAACTGCCCAGAGGGTGGCGGGCCACCGCATTCTGTACCGCGGCCGAGGCGTCTGGGGTCCTGATCAAACCTGCCGAAGACTTTGCCTTGCGCGATGGGCGTTCCGTTCATGCGGTGCGTATTGCGATCAATGGTCTTATGCCGCACGACGCCTTCGTCGAGGCGATGGGGGCACTTCGTGCATTGCTTGATCAACCGGCAGAGCAACTTGCGACATAATTGATGGGGTAAAATAATACCTAAATTTTAACCCATTGAAAACGCATGAGTTTACCGCGTCAAAGGCGCTTGACTGCGCACCGGCTCTGTTTATAACGCCCCAATCGAATGACACGTGGCGCGAGCCACCCCAAACTTTTGGTGGAATATGAAAACCTTTACCGCAACTCCTGCGGATATCGACAAGAAATGGATCCTGATCGACGCTGAGGGCGTTGTTCTTGGTCGTCTTGCCTCGATCATCGCAATGCGCTTGCGCGGCAAGCACAAGCCTTCTTTCACACCGCACATGGATATGGGCGACAATGTGATTGTCATCAACGCCGAGAAAATCCAGATGACTGGTAACAAGCGTGATGAGAAATACTATTGGCACACCGGTCACCCCGGCGGCATCAAGTCCAAGACCAAGGCAGAGATCCTTGAAGGTGCGCACCCCGAGCGCGTCATCATGAAAGCCGTACAGCGCATGCTGCCCGGTGGCAAACTGTCCCGTCAGCAGATGACACACCTGCGCGTTTTCGCAGGCGCTGAGCACGGCATGGAAGCCCAGAAGCCCGAAGTTCTGGACGTGAAGTCCATGAACAAAAAGAACACGAGGACTGCATAATGGCCGATCAAGTAAACTCGCTCGAAGAGCTGGGCCAAGTTGCAACAGGTGCCGAGGCACCAGCTGCAGCGGTCGAAGCAACGATCACACGTGAGCCCGTGCGCGACGCGCTTGGCCGGTCCTATGCGACAGGCAAGCGCAAAGACGCTGTTGCCCGCGTCTGGATCAAGCCGGGTTCCGGCAAGGTCACAGTCAACGGCAAAGCCATGGACGCCTATTTCGCGCGTCCCGTTCTGCAGATGATCCTGCGCCAGCCATTTCAGGTTGCCGGTGTTGTTGACCAGTTCGACGTGATGGCAACTGTTGCCGGTGGCGGTCTGTCCGGTCAGGCCGGTGCGGTCAAGCACGGTGTGTCCAAAGCCCTGCAGCTTTACGATCCAACACTGCGTGCCGCGCTGAAGGCCGCCGGCTTCCTGACACGCGACAGCCGTGTGGTTGAGCGTAAGAAGTACGGTAAAGCAAAAGCCCGTAAGAGCTTCCAGTTCTCCAAGCGTTAATCGCTGGATGGCAGAGATTGGAAAGGGCGGTCCTTGGGGCCGCCCTTTTTTGTTTGAAGGCCGTGATTTGGACCAAGGTCCGCTGTGCGGTTCAAGTTTGCCGTTCGTTTCTTATGGTGAAATGACTGCTTGTAACCCAAGATGGACGTTATCCGTCGACGGTTGCACTTGCAGTATTTGACAGTGAGGGGCGGAAAGCGGCCTTTCGCTGCGCTTGGCATAGAGGTCCGCTTTGCGAGACCAAAGCCGACCTTGGTCTCATTATCGTCAATGGCTGCTTCGGGCGGTCGTTCAACAAACGAACCCTTTTGGTAACATCTTATTGGGTTCAGCGGGCTATGAAACTTGATCTGCAGGCCATAAAACGTAATACAATATTGAGCCTTTATTGGGGATTCAAAGATGGCTGATGCCTTGCCTGTGCGACAATATGTTGTCGAGGCCCTACGCTCAGAAATTTTGGCGCTGCGCTTCGCGCCCGGAGAAAAACTTGTCGAACGTCGTCTATGTGAAATGACAGGTGCATCGCGGACTGCTTTGCGAGAAGGTTTACGCCAGCTAGAGGCAGAGGGCCTGATCGAGATCATCCCTAATCGCGGTCCGATTGTCCCCAAGCTGACGCCCAAGAATGCGCAGGACATCTACCAACTGCGTGGGGTTTTAGAGGCTGATCTAAGCCGACAGGCGGCACAGTCCGCCACGGGGCGCGATGTGATCGCGTTGCGAGCTATCGCCGAAAAGGTGACTTCTGCTATGAGATCGGGCGATCGCAAAGCCTTGCTCGCCGCAAAATCAGATTTTTACGACTGGCTTTTGCGCCTTTCGGACAATGACGAAACAACTGTTGTGATGCGCAAGCTTCTTGGCAGAACAGCGATCATTTGGCCGTCGACTGTGCTCGACGATATGCCCGCAAATGTACATGGCATCCAGACTTTCACCGATTTGGTGGACGCAATCGCCGCGCATGATCCTGACCGCGCGGCGCACGCGGCCCGTGTCCAAGTCCTGTCGGCTGGCGAATTTGCCTTGGCCCACATGCAACGCTCTGCAGAAATGTAATACAAAAGACTTGATTAAGTATAAAATGTAATACTATTAAATACCATCTCATCGAAAGGAGATGGTATGACTTTACATCAATTCGACCACGACATTGATCCCGGACGCACGGCTCTTGTGCTGATCGAATGCCAAAACGAATGGCTTGCGCCAGATGGCAAGCTACAGCTCGTCATTGAGGACCGTCCGCAATTTGAACGTGCCGCCAAAGGCGCTTTGACCCTTTTGCAACTTGCGCGGGACGCACAGATGTCTGTTGCGCATGTTGGACTGCGGTTTGCCGAGGGCCACCCGGAAATGGGCGCAGGCGGCTTTGGATTGCGTGGTGCCATAAAGCAATTTGGGACTTTCCCGAGCGCGTCACCTGCGAGCGAATTTGCGCCCGGGTTTACACCTCGCACCGGTGAGTTCGTTGTCCGTGGCCGGGTCGGTGGTTCAGCCTTTGCAGGATCAAATCTGGACATCTGGTTGCGTAACAACGCGATTGATACCGTGATCCTTGCCGGTTTCGCCCTACATGTCTGCGTCGAAAGCTCCCTACGGGCTGCCCATGACCTTGGATACTTCAGCTATGTGGCGCAAGACGCCACCGCCGCATTCAATTCCGCACAGCGCAAGCACGTGCTTGACGATGTCGTGCCGCACTTTGGCAAGGCCTTGTCAAATGCGAACCTTCAATCCCTTCTCTCAACATTTCAGGAACTAAGTGCATGAAATCAATCGTTTGGGCCTTCAGCCTTTCCCTCTTCCCCATCATCACAACAGCAGAGACTTCCATGACCCCGATCAATCCCCCCTTCGTCGACATCCCTGGCGTATCACAGGCCGTTTTGGTCGAAAGTGGCCGGACGCTCTACATTTCAGGTCAGGTGCCTATGGGCCCAGAAGGGCTTGTTGACGGCGGCCTTCTGGCGCAAGCCGACCAAGCCTTTGCCAATTTCACAGCGACGCTCGAAGCGGCCGGTGCCGATTGGAGCAACGTTGCGCGGGTCACATTCTACATCAAGGATTATGACCCAACCCAGTTGGACGTCATGCGTGAGTTGCGCAACAAATGGATCAAAACTGATGTCCCACCAGCATCCGCCCTAATCGGCGTTGCGTCCCTTTTCCATCCCGGTGCATTGATCGAGATCGATGGAATAGCGGTGCTACCATCAGAGTAGATTTTTGCAGAAACTATCGGTGCTGTTCATTTTGAATGGGACCAAAACCGTCATTCTTGAAACCTAAACAAATCAACTTTTTGCTCTTCCCACTAACGCCGTTCAAAACGCAAATGGCTGTCGAACGCTTTTGGATCACTTGTGAAAGAGGCCTTCCGTGCAAAACGCAGCATCGGTGACTATGGGCTCACAGCTGCCGTTCGCTGCAAGATGCATCAACGGTAGCGTTAGGCCGAAATTGACCGAATGGTCGCTCAAAGTTCGCTACTCTGCAAAGCTCTATCCCTGCGCATTTCCGCCGTTCAGGCTGAAAGCAATGTCGGTCAAAGTGGATCCTACGTCGTCGTCGCAATAACCGATCCGCATGCTTGTGCTCTCATCACAGCTAGTCGAACTGATAGGACAGCCTGACCCCAACAGTCTCTAACCCCGGGTTCACTTCGGACAGATCGGCGTTCGAGCGGTGATCAAGAAACACCGAAAGGCTGCCCATGTCACCGAATTTGACACCAGCGCCGACTGATCCGCGCCATTGGAGCGGAAAACCCAGATCGGGGCCCTCGTCTTGTATATAGAGACCGGGCATGAGTGAGGCTTCGATAAAGATCGGGCTGTCGCTGATGCGTTCGCTGGACCATTTGGCACCGGCACCCAGCCAAAGATCGTTGTTGCTCGTCAGGCTTGCACCCACAGTCGGTTGCACCGCGCCAATGCGCTTGGGGAGGTCGTAGCTGATGAACACCTCATCGCCGATTACCTCTTCCTGAAAGTACGTATCGCCATATTGCACATGGATGCGCGCCGGTGCCTCGCTTTGCTGAAAGCAATCGCTCTGGCAGTCGTTCAGGTAGGTGTCTGTGGCGCTTACGATGATAAAAATCCAGGCGAACGTACTATCAGCCATTGGGGTCCTCACTGTCAGGTGCGATCAGGCCAAGCCCGCGCAGATAAATCCCGATCCCTGTCTCAAGCAGGTCTTCAGGCGGAAACGGGCTTTTGGTGCCGGGGTTGGAGCGGGCGAAAAGCTCGACCACGCCATGCGATAGCGCCCAGATATGGGCACTGAACATCTGGGGTGGGGGGCGCTTTTCGGCCGGAATATGTTGCGAGAGCTGTTCAGCCGCTTTTTCCAGAACGCCCATCGCGCGGGTGGCGACGGCGTGCAGCTCTGATGAGCGGTTGATCGAAATGCCGCTCTCGAACATCGCGATATAGTGGCCGGGATATTTGCGCGCAAAGGCCAGATAGGCGCGTCCCGTGGCCTCGAATGCCTTGAGCGCCGATGGCTGGCCGTCGCCATAAGCGTATTCCATCAGGTCACCGAACATCTCGTAGCCTTGCAGCGCTGCCGCCGCGATCAGATCCTCGCGGCCCTCAAAATGGCGGTAGACGGCGGCTGGGGTCACACCGGCCTCGCGCGCCGCCTCGGACAGGGTAAACCCCGTCGGGCCACGCTTTTCGATCAGCGTCAGACAGCCGTCGATCAGCGCCTCGCGCAGATTGCCGTGATGATACCCGCGTTTAGCCATGCCAGAGGTCAGGCCCCCCAAGGATCTTGTCATCTGTGGGGGTGACGGCAGTTTCATCCTTCATCGGGTAATCAAGCTGGCCCAACAGATGCCGGATCACCTGCACGCGCGCGCGGCGCTTGTCGTCTGAGCGCACAATCGTCCATGGTGCATGCGCGGTATGGGTGCGCTCAAGCGTCTCCGCGATTGCGGCGGTATAGGCGTCCCATTTGCTCAGGCCTTCGACGTCTATCCAGCTGAGCTTCCATTGCTTCAGCGGGTCTTTCTCGCGGTCCAGAAAGCGTTTGAGCTGTGTGGCACGTCCGACATTGAGCCAGATTTTGACCAGTGTGATCCCTTCATGGACCAGCATGTCTTCAAACTCGGGAACCTGCGCAAACCAGCGTTCACGCTGTTCCGGCGTGCAAAAGCCGAAAACATGTTCAACGACGCCGCGATTGTACCAGCTGCGGTCAAAGATCGTGATTTCACCTTTCGCGGGCAGATGGGCGATGTAGCGTTGGAAATACCACTGCGCGGCCTCCACATCGGTGGGCTTGGACAGAGCGACCAGTTTTGCGCCACGCGGATTAAGGTTCTCGCGCAAGCGTTTGATTGTGCCACCTTTTCCGGCTGCGTCACGCCCTTCGAAAACCACTGCGATGCGGCGTCCGGTTTCGCGCGCCCATGCCTGCATCCGGACCAGTTCGATTTGCAGGGCGGCCAGCTCGGCCTCGTATTCACTGCGCTTCCAGCGGTCCTGATAGGGGTATGCCGGGTTGATAATGTCACCCTTGCCCGCTGCTTTTACTGCGTCACGCACGTCGGCAGGGGCATCTTCAGTGAAATAGCGGCTGATCCCGCCATCAAAAGGTAAATCCATGAAAATTCTCCCAAACCTCGCACACCATATATGGGGGTTTGTATCTGGAAGCGCAATTCGGCTTTCAACGCCAAGAGAGACTAAGGTTGCAGGCCCGCGCGCTGTGCTGCGCGGTCAATTGCGCTGATCGCGGCAAGCGGGTCCGCATGGTGTGGCATATGACCCACGCCGGGCAGGCGGGTTGTGTTCACTTGCGGGACGATTTTCGCGATCTCTTCGGCATGAATGTGGATCGGGACGGTCGTGTCTTCCTCGCCATGCAGAATCTCGATCGGCAGCGTCAGCTCCGGATACCGCTGGGAGAGTTGCACGACATGCGGGCGCGATGTGTTTACCTGCCGCGTATTGGCGCGCATGCTGGATGGCCGCAGCGTCAGCCCGGCGCCGATGTAGTCTGCATAGCCTGCAGGCGCGCTTTGCGGGGCAAAGGTCGCTTCGATGCTGCTATCCACCACCGAAGGCGGCACAAAGGCGGAAATTGCAGGGATCGTCACGACACCGCCAAAGGCGCTGCCATTGACGGTATAGTATCTGTCCAGCCCGCCCGGCCACGGCATGGTGACGCCGGCAAATGACACGATTGCCGATGCATTCGCGGGGCTGTCTTGATCCAGACCAGCCACCGCCCATGCATAAGAAACGATGCCACCAAAGCTGTGTCCTGCCACAATCGGATCTGTGATGCCGATCTTTTCTGCGGCTTCGCGCAGCATGGCCGCTTGCGCCTGCGGGCTGTCACCTTCGGTCGCGGTCAGCCCAGTGGCGATGCCGGGCACCCTGTCGGTATACCCCAGACCGGGGCGATCAAAGGCCGTGACAGTATAGCGATCTGTCAGACGGTTCATCAGATCAAAGGTCCATTCGCGCAGGTTGCCACCCGCGCCATGCAACAGGACCAGATGCGGCCCGCTGCCGTCTTGCACATAATGCACCTGACCGCCCGTCACATCGACGAACTGACCCAGTGGCGGGTATTGCGTGGTTGCCTGCGCGGCGCGGTACTGTGAAATCACGGTGGTTGCCAGCGCTGTGACACCGAGAATGACGGAAAGGGTTTTAACTGCCAATTTTATCCAACTCAAAATGGGTGGTCTGGTAAATTTCGTTTATCCAGTTTCCATATAGGAGATGTGCGTGACTTCTCCACCTGTTCTGAGGTTGTTTCGTCGGGTCATCACCCGGATAGTAATTCATCGGCACGTTAATCGGCGTACCATTGCTGATATCGCGGTCATATTCCTGCTTGAGCGTGCCGCTGTCGTACTCGAAGTGATTGAAAATATAAAGCGCACGGTGTGCCGGGTCCTCGACAAGGGCAGGGCCCGCGTCATCGCTGGTAATCAGCGTCTTCAGCCCACCCGCTGCATCAATTTCATCCTGACGCATCTCTGTCCAGCGGCTGACTGGGATCACGCAATCATCCGAAAACCCGCGCAAATAGGGTGAGGCGGGGTCGGTGACATGGTGCCGGAAACAGCCGAAGGCTTTGTGATCCAAAAGGTGTTTCTGCACACCGTGGAAATAATTGATCATCGCCATGCCACCCCAGCACACGCCAAAGGTGGAATGCACATTGGTTTGGGTCCAGTCGAAGACCTCGGTCAGCTCGTCCCAATAGGTCACGTCCGCGAAAGGCAGGTGTTCAATCGGCGCGCCTGTGATGATCAGACCGTCGTATTTTTCGTCTTTCACCTCTGAAAACGGGCGATAGAACTCTTCCATATGCTCGGCGGCGGTGTTCTTGGTCTGGTGTTCCGTCATCCGCACCAGTGACAGCTCAATCTGCAAAGGGGTGGCCCCGATCAGGCGTGCGAACTGGTTCTCGGTCTGGATCTTTTTGGGCATCAGGTTCAGCAAGGCAATCCGCAGCGGGCGGATGTCCTGACGGGACGCTGTATCTTCATCAAGCACCATAACGCCTTCGTTCGACAGAACGTTATAGGCGGGCAGGGCACTGGGCAGTTTAATAGGCATTGTTCACATCCAAGATAAGACGGCAGAGATAGGCGGCTTAGCCGCGCATCTCAAGGGCGTCAGCGATCATGCCAACAAAGCCCTCCGTATCTTTGACCTTCTCAACGGCATGTTGCGGTACGGTGATGCCCCATTTGTCCGCCATCGCCTGATAGCGCGGCTGGCGGTGCGCCAGTGCCTTGGCAAAGGCCCAGCGGATGAAATCATCGGGGTTTACCTTGTCAGGGGCCACGTTGAACTCATCCAGATAGGCGTTCCATGTCGCTAACAGAAAGGCGGGATCATAGGACATCGGCTTGGGTTCGCGATCAAAGCGCCGGATCAGTTCGGCGGTATGCTCGTCGGTGCCTTTGATCCAGACCATCAGTGTCTTGGCGGCCAGATCGGTCATGATCGGATCATCCGGATCATTCACATCGACCCATTCACAGATGGACCCGCCCGTGTCGCAAACAAAATGCGGGTACTGGTAAAGCCTGCTGGAACGTTCGATGAAATGCCCCGTATCATGCAGTGCCGCGATTTCAGCCTGCTGAAACTGGTCCTGACGGCGGGTGTATTCATCCCAGGGCAGGCCGCCGAAGGCAGGATCACCCGGTTTGCCCAGATAGGACGACATCGGCCGCAGATCGTTGAACGAGATGTTCGAGCCGATATAGATGCTGTCCGAGCGCAGAAGATCACGCAGGAACGGCACCTTCATGGCTTCGCGCTTGGCGTTATCCGCGATCAGCTCGCCCATGTACCGCGTCCCGATACGGTAATCGATCGAGTAGTGAAACCAGTCGCCTGTGCTGCGCAGCATGTTGGACAGATACGTCTTGCCGAGGCCGGACATGGCAAACAGCAGAACGCGTTTTTGCGGGGCGTTGCGCCACTCGGATGCGGATGTGTAAATCATGCCGCAAGGGGTAGCGGCAGGTTAGCGCATTTTCCAGCGGTTTTTACGGCTCTCACCCCAAGACGCTGGGCCAATTTGCGTTTGCGGAGGCAATATGACCCGGAATATCGCGTTCCCAACGGCGGCGCACGCTGGTTGAGAAATTTAGGTAAAGCTTGTCGTCCACGATCGACCACGCCTCGGGCACAGTTGGCGCTGTGTAGCCTTGGCTGACCGCATAGGCGCAATAACCGCCGTATTGCGGCGCATAGCGGGCAGGGTCGGCGGCAAAGGCATCGCGGTTCTCGGTCGATGCGAACAGCCATGTCGCACCCATATAGTCAAACGTGATCTCGGGATTGCCCGCAACGGGGGCGCCTTGGGTGAAGTAGCCGACAACATCGGACCCATCCACGGCGATCCCGTTCTCGGCGTAAACCTCAGGCGTGGCGGCCATGGCGCGGGGGGCAAAGGCGGCGAAAGCGGGTGCAGCGATGGCTGCCGTCAAAAGGTGGCGTCGTGTGATCGTCATTGCGGGTCTCCTCGTGCTGGACTGGCATTTCTGATCCCAATAGGGGCATGTTGCCGCGCAAAAGCTAGAGGGCACACAGACATGTGACCTTTCGTTGCAAAACGCGCTATGTGTGATGTGGGCGCCTTATGCGCCGCGCCAGATCCAGCCGCCACCCAGCACCCGTGTGCTATCAGGGTCATAGAACACGCAGGCCTGCCCGGGCGAGACCCCTTGCTCGGCGACCAGCAATTCAACCTCGGCTTCCGTCTCGGAGATCGGGCGCAATACAGCATCCGTTGGCGGACGGGTGGAGCGCACGCGCACCGCGATCGGGCGCTCGCCCATATCCGTCAGGTTACCGCCGCCGATCCAGTTGATTTCGCGGATCGGCACGCGGCGGGTGGCCAGAAGGTCTTTGGGTCCCACAACGACCTGCTTTTTGTCGACATCAAGTTTGACGACATAGAGCGGATCAGCCAGCCCGCCGATCCCCAGACCACGCCGCTGGCCGATGGTGTAGTGTATGACACCCTTATGGGTGCCCAGCACGCGGCCTTCGGTGTCCACAATGTCACCCGGCGCCGCAGCACCGGGGCGCAGTTTCTCGATCACCGCCGCGTAATCACCATTGGGCACAAAGCAGATATCCTGACTGTCGGGTTTATCCGCCACGCTCAGCCCGTATTTGCCCGCCAGCGCGCGGGTTTCTTCTTTGGATGCATGATGGCCCAGCGGGAAGCGCAGGTAATCCAGCTGCTCTTGCGTGGTGGAAAAAAGGAAATAGCTCTGGTCCTTGGTCGGATCCGCGGCGGAATGAAGCTCGGCCCCTTCAGCGCCCATTTTGCGCTGGATATAATGACCGGTCGCCATGCAATCGGCGTCAAGGTCCTTTGCGGTTTCCAACAGGTCCTTGAATTTCACCCGTTCGTTGCAGCGAATGCAGGGCACGGGGGTGGCACCGCCCAGATAGCTATCGGCGAATTCGTCCATCACCGCTTCGCGGAAGGTATTCTCGTAATCCAGCACGTAATGCGGGAAACCCATTTCTTCGGCCACACGGCGTGCGTCATGGATATCGCGGCCCGCACAGCACGCACCCTTTTTGGCCAAGGCCGCGCCATGGTCATAAAGTTGCAGGGTCACACCCACCACATCATAGCCCTCTTCGGCCAGTTTGGCGGCCACGACAGAGCTGTCGACGCCGCCGGACATGGCAACAACCACGCGCGTCTGTGCGGGCGGCTTGGCAAAGCCGAGCGAATTAAGCGGCGAATCAAGTGACATAGGGTGTTCCGGAAGCTTCGTTTACAGAGATAAATATAGGAAAATGCGATACACTCTCAAGGCCCCCCTATACCACTCATTAAACCCTTCACCGGATATTTACCCCCGGAGTGACACAAAGGGGTGCAAATATGTACTTACGTAAGATTGAAGGACCAAGATCAGTGACCTTGTCTGATGGAACAATCATGACGCGGGCGGACCTGCCCAGTCAGAAAACAAGACGCTGGGTTGCGTCACGCAAGGCCGCGGTTGTGCGGGCCGTCGGCGGGGGGCTGATCACACGGAAAGAAGCGTTGGAAACTTACGCGCTTTCAGAAGACGAGTTTTCAGAGTGGGAGAAGGCGGTGGATCAGCACGGCGAAGCGGCGTTGAAGGCCACAGCATTACAACGCTATAGACAACTATAGGTTGTTTTTGGTAAAGGTACGTTGGGGGTAACGGCTAATTAACCTTTATTGGTTTAATTGAAGGCTACCGAACTCATAGCGGAGAACTGCCATGCGAGTATTGCTGGTTGAAGACGACCCCACAACGTCCAAAAGCATCGAGCTGATGCTGACCCACGCCAATCTGAATGTGTACGCAACAGATATGGGGGAGGAAGGGATCGATCTTGCAAAGCTTTATGATTATGACCTGATTCTTCTGGACATCAATCTGCCCGACATGAACGGGCACGAGGTTTTGCGCCAGCTTCGGTTGAGCCGTATTGATACGCCTATATTGATCCTTTCAGGGGACGATGGGACAGAAAGCAAGCTAAAAGGCTTTGGTTTTGGGGCAGATGACTATCTGACCAAACCCTTCCACCGCGAAGAACTCGTGGCGCGTATTCATGCAATTATCCGGCGGTCCAAAGGACACGCGCAATCCATCATCAAAACAGGGCAGATTGCCGTAAACCTTGATGCCAAAACGGTTGAGGTCGAAGGCAGCACCGTGCATCTGACGGGCAAGGAATACCAGATGCTTGAACTCTTGAGCCTGCGGAAGGGCACAACCCTGACGAAAGAGATGTTTCTCAATCACCTCTATGGCGGCATGGATGAGCCCGAACTCAAGATTATTGATGTGTTCATCTGCAAACTGCGCAAAAAGCTGAGCGAGGCCACCAACGGTGACAATTATATCGAAACGGTTTGGGGGCGGGGCTATGTCCTGCGTGATCCGGACCCTGTGACATCCCATGCACCGATAGCAATCGGGGCCTAAGACGCGCACCTTTCATGCTTTCTGACTGCGGGCATCCGGCACTGGACGCCGCAGTGCAGCCCGCCTAATTATGACGTAACCCCAACGGTGGGGCGTCATTGGGTGGGAGGCCGGCATGGTTCAAGATACAGCGCAACATCCGGAAACAGGTCAAACCCCCGTTGCGCAGCTCACCACAGCCCAGGCGCGCGCCGAATTGGCGTGGTTGGCCGAACAGATTGCGGCGGCAAATACGGCCTATCACCGCGATGACGCACCCGAGATCAGTGACGCAGATTATGATGCGTTAAAACGACGAAACGCCGCGATTGAAGCGTATTTTCCGTCGCTCAAGCGCACCGACAGTCCCAGCGATGTTGTTGGTGCCGAAGTCGCCGAAGGATTCGGGAAAGTCCGCCATGCGGTACGGATGTTGTCCTTGGGCAATGCTTTTGCGGATGAAGATGTGAGCGAATTCGATGCGCGCATTCGCAAATACCTCGGTCTGGATGCGGACACCGCATTGCGCTACACCGCCGAGCCAAAGATCGACGGGCTGTCGCTTTCGCTGCGCTATGAAAGCGGCGTGTTGATGCAGGCCGCAACACGTGGCGATGGCGAAACGGGTGAAAACGTGACCGCCAACGCCCGCACAATTGCCGATATCCCGCGCAAGATCACCGACGGGCCCGCCGTGCTCGAGGTGCGCGGTGAAGTCTACATGAGCCACGATGACTTTGCCGCACTCAACGCACGTCAGGCAGAGAGCGGTGGCAAGAAATTCGCAAATCCGCGCAACGCCGCCGCCGGATCATTGCGGCAACTTGACGCTGAGATCACAAAATCACGGCCGTTGCGTTTCTTTGCCTACGCATGGGGTGAACTCTCGGCGCCTTTGGCCGACACGCAATCAGATGCAATCGCAAAACTGGCGTCTTTCGGTTTCGTCACAAACCCGTTGACGCGTCGCTGCGACAGCCCCGACACCCTTTTGCAGCACTACAAAACGATCGAGGCGCAGCGCGCGACGCTTGGCTACGACATCGATGGTGTGGTCTACAAAGTTGATGACCTTGCGCTGCAAAAACGCCTCGGTTTCCGTTCAACGACCCCCCGTTGGGCGATTGCGCATAAGTTTCCCGCCGAACTGGCGTGGACAAGACTGGAAGCCATCGACATCCAGGTCGGGCGCACCGGCGCGTTGTCACCCGTCGCGCGATTGCAACCCGTCACCGTTGGTGGCGTGGTGGTGTCGAACGCGACGCTGCACAATGAAGACTACATTGCAGGGCGCGACGGAAACGGCGCACCGATCCGCGAAGGTCGTGACATCCGCGTGGGTGACTGGGTTCAGGTCTACCGCGCCGGTGACGTGATCCCGAAAATCAGTGACGTCGATCTGGCCCGCCGCCCTGAAGATGCGGTACCCTATGTGATGCCGAAAACCTGTCCCGAATGTGGGTCGGATGCGATCCGCGAAGAGGGTGATGCGGTACGCCGTTGCACCGGCGGCATCATCTGCCCTGCGCAAGCCGTGGAAAAGCTCAAGCATTTCGTCTCGCGCGCGGCCTTTGACATCGAGGGGCTTGGCGCCAAGCAGGTCGAGCAGTTCTACGCGGACGGCTGGATCACCACACCTGCCGATATTTTCACCCTGCGTGCGCGCTATGGCACAGGCGTGCAGCAACTCAAAAACCGCGAGGGCTGGGGTGAGAAAAGCGCCAGCAATCTCTTTGATGCCATTGACGAGAAACGCAAAATTTCGCTCGCGCGCGTGATTTTCTCGCTCGGGATCCGGCATGTGGGCGAAAACAGCGCGGCCCTTTTGGCCAACCACTACACGTCTTGGGACGCGTTCGAGCAGGCCATGACCACCGCAGAAATCGGCGCGGGCGCTGCCTGGGAAGACCTGATCGGGATCGACGGTGTGGGCGCTGTGATGGCCACGTCGCTGGTGACGACGATGCAACAAGAGGCCGAGCGCGCGTCGATTGACCGCCTGATCGCGGAGCTTTCCGTGCAGGACGCCGAGGCGCGGGCCACAGACAGCCCTGTTGCGGGCAAGACCGTGGTTTTTACAGGCACGCTCGAACGTATGACGCGGGCCGAGGCAAAAGCGCGCGCCGAAAGCCTTGGCGCCAAGGTGTCCGGCTCGGTCAGCGCAAAAACCGACATTCTGATCGCAGGGCCCGGCGCGGGCTCAAAGGCGCAGAAAGCGGCTGATCTTGGGGTTGAGACGATGGACGAAGACGCCTGGCTTGCCCTGATTGGCGACGCATGAGCGGGCGGCCCGAAATCCTTTTTCCGCTGTTTGCAGAATTGACGAAGCTTGATGGGATCGGCCCGAAATCGGCGCAAATCCTTGAAGCTGCGGCGATTGCCAAGCCGCTTGATATCCTGATGACACTGCCCGCGTCAGGTGTGGACCGCCACAGGCGGGCAAGCATTCGCGATGTGGTGCCCCCCACTGTTGCCACTGTTGAGGTGACGGTGGGCGAGCACCATCCGCCGCGCACGCGGGGGCGACCTTACCGTGTGCATGTCGAAGATGCGGAAACCTCGTTCCAACTGGTCTTTTTTCACGCGCGCGGTGATTATCTGCAGCGGCTATTGCCGACGGGCCAAAGGCGGGTCGTATCCGGCAAGGTCGAGATTTTTGACGGGATCGCGCAGATCGTCCATCCTGATCACGTGCTGCCTGTGGCCGAGGCGGCCGATATTCCGGCATTCGAACCGGTCTATCCGCTGCACGCCGGTATCACGCAAAAGGCGATGTGGAAGGCCACGCGCTCGGCGCTGTCCTTGCTGCCGGAGCTTGCGGAATGGATTGATCCGGCTTTGAAGACACGTGAGAACTGGCCGGATTGGGCGGCGGCGATGCAGGCCGCACATAGCCCGCAATCGACGTCCGATTTGTCGCCTCATGCGCTGGCGCGGGAACGACTGGCCTATGATGAGCTTTTTGCGCACCAGTTGACGTTGGCCTTGGCGCGTGCGGCCACACGGCGGGCGAAAGGGCGTGCGTCGCAGGCAACAGGCGTGCTGAGCACAAAGGTTTTGGAGGCTTTGCCGTACAAACCAACCGGTGCACAGAGCCATGCCATCGCTGAAATCGTCGCGGATCTGGCCACGCCGTTGCGGATGAACCGGCTGCTTCAGGGCGATGTCGGGTCGGGCAAGACGCTTGTTGCGTTGATGGCATTGCTGGCTGTGGTCGAGGCAGGCGGGCAGGGCGTGATGATGGCGCCTACCGAGATTCTGGCCCGCCAGCATCTGGACGGGTTGCGGCCTTTGGCAGAATCCGCAGGTGTGACCTTGGACATCCTGACAGGGCGCGACAAGGGGCGCGCGCGCGCGGCCAAGCTTGACGCCCTTGCGAAGGGTGAGATCAATATTCTCGTGGGCACCCATGCGGTGTTCCAGAAAGACATCGTTTTCAAGGACTTGCGCCTTGCCATTATTGACGAACAGCACCGTTTCGGGGTGGCCCAGCGGATGCAACTTGGCGCCAAGGGGCAGGCCGTTGATGTGCTGGTGATGACAGCCACGCCCATTCCGCGTTCGCTCGCGCTCGCGCAATACGGGGATATGGATGTCTCCGTGCTGGATGAAAAACCGCCCGGGCGGACACCTGTTCAAACCGCGCTGGTGTCGGCCTCGCGAATGGACGAGGTGGTGGAAAAGCTCCGCCATGCGGTGGCGCAAGGGCGGCAGGCCTATTGGGTGTGTCCCTTGGTCGAAGAAAGTGAAGTTGTTGATATGACCGCCGCCGAAGAGCGGTTCAAGCGATTGCGCGCGGCTTTGGGTGAGGGTGTTGTGGGGTTGGTTCATGGCCAGATGCCACCGTCCGAAAAAGATGCCGCCATGGCGCGGTTTGTGGCTGGCGATACCAAGGTGCTTGTCGCAACCACGGTCATCGAGGTGGGTGTCAATGTGCCCAACGCCTCGATCATGATGATCGAACATGCAGACCGCTTTGGTCTGGCGCAACTGCACCAACTGCGGGGCAGGGTCGGGCGCGGGTCTGCAGCCTCGACCTGTTTGTTGCTCTATCAAGCGCCGCTGAGTGAAAGCGGGCGACGCCGGCTTGAGATATTACGCGAGACAGAAGACGGGTTCCGGATTTCTGAAGAAGATCTGGCCATGCGCGGTGCGGGCGATGTGATTGGTACGGCGCAATCCGGTATTCCACGGTTCCGAATTGCCGATCTTGAACGGCAGACAGGGCAGATGGCAGTGGCCCAAACCGACGCGCGCAAACTGCTGAATGACGACCCGAAACTGGAAACACCCCGTGGCAAGGCCGCCAGAACGCTCCTTTGGCTGATGGAGCAGGACAAGGCGATCCGTTTAATATCAGTGGGTTAACCACAGTAGTCACAAAATGTTCTCAAATGTTCTATAAAAGTTCTTTACAGGTGGTTAATGATATGAGAACAAAGTAGCAACAGAGCATGAGGAGAACACACCAATGGCTGAAGAGATTAAATCCGTTATCGCACGTTCACGCGACACGATTGTCGCCGATGCGTTGGGCGTTGCCGCCCTCATGGTCATGTTGATTGTTGGATTGGCCTTGCCCGGGCTGATCTGACCTGCCGAAGCGATCACGGCCCGGTCTGTCACATTGCCCTGTCCCAAGAATGCAATGCTTGATGACCTGCCTGTCTGATATCCAAAGCGGGGGTTTTGCCTCTCCCCATGGAATACTGGATCGGGTCGTGATCGTTTTCAAACCTGCCGCCGCCATCTGCCCGGATGTGCGGCGGTTTTTTTATGCGCTGGCCTGTTGGCTGTGCAGGGCGTCCAATGTGGCATCAAAGGCAAGCATGATCGACGCGTGGCGGTTCTTATAGTCTTTGGCAGGCTGCAACACCTCAAGATCGCCAAAGGGGGCAGCGGGTACGGGGCCATCTGATTTGAGCATCGCATAAAGCGCATCACGGCCGGCTTGGACCTGATCGAGGGTCAGCCCGACGATATTTGCCCCAACAACAGCGGCCGCGGCCTGACCCAAAGCGCAGGCTTTCACATCCTGCCCGTAGCCCGTAATCACACCATCGGCCAGTTCCAGATCAACGGTCACGGTCGAGCCGCACAAAGGGGCCCGCTTTTTCGCGGTCGCTGTGGGATGGTCCAGCCGTGCCGTGCGCGGCATATCCGCAGCCAGCGCCAGAATACGCCCCGAGTAGAGTTTGATCAGATCGTTTTCCGCCGACATCGCGTTGCCCTTTTTCTTACACCCCATTAGATAGTGCGGGCCGCCCCGCTTGCAAAGGTTTTTGATATGCCCTTCGATCCCGCGACCCTGCTTTATAACGACGCAGGCCTGATCCCCGCGATTGCACAAGATGCTGCAACCGGTGAGGTGCTGATGATGGCGTGGATGAACGCCGATGCGGTGGCGCAGACACTTGAAACGGGGCGCGTCACCTATTGGTCGCGTTCACGGCAGGCATTCTGGATCAAAGGTGAAACCAGCGGCCATACGCAGGAACTGGTGGATTTTCGCGTGGATTGTGACCGCGACTGCCTCTTGGTGCGGGTCAACCAGACCGGGCCGGCCTGTCACACAGGGGCGCGTAGCTGCTTTTTCACCGCCGTGCACGACGGCGAAGAGGTCAGCGACTAATCGCGCCAGCCGATCATGTGCTTGATGTCCTGCACGCTCAGACCTTCGGCGCGGTATTTAGCCAGCGCCTTGGCGTGATCAATCTTCGCCAGCCGCTTGCCATCCGCGTCTGTAATCAGTGGGTGGTGATGATAGACAGGCGTCGGATAGTCCAAGAGCGCCTGGATCAGCACATGCAGCGGCGTCAGATCACGCAGATCCATGCCGCGCACCACATGTGTAATGCCCTGCAGCGCATCATCCACGACGCAGGCCAGATGATAGGCCGGATCGCCCGTATCCTTGCGCCGCAAGATCGGATCGCCAATGGTCCCCAGCAGCAGGTCATCGGTGATGTTTTGGGACGTGGTTGCGCCTGTCTCATCATATCCTAACGGCCCGTCGATCCGGGCCAAGGCCTTGGCGATATCCAGACGCAGCCCGTCACCGGGTTGTGCATCCGCCATACTGCGGTGACGACACGTGCCGGGATAAACCAATCCGTCCGCACCCGGTTTGGCGCCTGCATCTGCAATCTGGCGGCGCGTACAGCTACAGGGATAAATCAGGCCCGCGTCGCCAAGGTGTTCCAGAACTGCGTCATATTCCGCGTAATGGTCGGACTGGCGGCGCACCGGTGTTGGCCATGTCAGGCTAAGCCATGCCAGATCTTCATATATACCCGCCTCATGTGCGGGGCGTACCCGCGTGCTGTCGGTATCCTCGATCCGTAAGAGGGCGGTGCCACCCAGATCGCGGGCAACTTGCCAGACGGTCAAAGCCGAATAGGCGTGTCCAAGATGCAGAGGGCCGGTGGGCGATGGGGCAAACCGCGTCAGCACGCTATTCGGCGGCGTCCAGCATCGTCTGGCCCAGCCACGCCTGCCAATCGGCCTTGGCGCGGTCGGTATAGGCTTTGTAGCGCTCTTTGCGGCCACGGCGCCCGCTTTTCACACCGTCAAGTGGCGGGAACAGCCCGAAATTCACGTTCATCGGCTGAAACGTCTTGGCCTCTGCGCCGCCGGTGATGTGGGTCACTAGGGCGCCCATGGCCGTCGTGTTCGGGACCGGTGCAAGGCTGCGCCCCGTCATTTCCGCCACCGCCATACGCCCCGCCAAAAGGCCCATGGCAGCACTTTCGACATAGCCTTCAACACCCGTGATTTGCCCTGCAAAGCGGATATTGGGGCGGCTGCGCAGGCGCATTTGATCGTCAAGCAAGGTGGGCGAGTTAATGAATGTGTTGCGGTGGATCCCACCCAGCCGCGCGAATTCCGCATCCTCAAGGCCGGGAATCATTTTGAAAACAGCCTTTTGCGCGCCGTATTTCATCTTGGTCTGAAAGCCGACGATATTGTAGAGCGTGCCCAATGCGTTATCGCGGCGCAACTGCACCACAGCATAGGGCTTGTTTTGCGGATCATGGGCGTTGGTCAGTCCGACGGGTTTCATCGGCCCAAAGCGCAGGGTTTCGCGCCCGCGTTCAGCCATCACCTCGATCGGCAGACAGCCGTCAAAGTAGCCTGCGGTCTCGCCTTCTTTGAATTCGGTCTTTTCGGCGTCCAAGAGCGCATCAATAAACGCTTCATACTGGGCCTTGGTCATCGGGCAATTCAGGTATGCGGTGCGTTCCGCCTCGGTTTCGCCCTTGTCATAGCGCGACTGCATCCACGCCACATCCATGTTGATGCTCTCGTGATAAACAATTGGCGCAATCGCATCGAAGAAGGCCAGTGCCTCGGCACTGGTCTCGGCCTGAATGGCCTCGGCCAAGGCGCCCGAGGTCAGCGGACCCGTGGCAATGATCCAGTTCCCGCTTTCAGGAAGTGCCGTAATCTCTTCATAAGACACAGAAATATTGCTATGGGCCTTGAGTGCCGCTGTCACGCTTTCCGCGAACGGATCACGGTCCACCGCCAGTGCACCACCGGCAGGCAGGCGGTGTTTGTGGGCGGTGTGCATGATCAGCCCGTCGGCCTGCATCATTTCCCAGTGCAGCAATCCGACAGCGTTTTGTTCATGATCATCCGAGCGGAACGAATTGGAACAGACCATTTCGCCAAGGTTGCCTGTGCGATGTGCAAAGGTTTCCACCTTGGGGCGCATTTCGTGAATGACAACTTTCAGGCCCGCGTTTGCCGCCTGCCATGCTGCCTCTGATCCGGCCATGCCGCCGCCGATGATATTGAGTGTTTTATCCATAGGCGTGATCTAATCCGCAGCCCCGCAAAAGAAAAGGCCCGCGACAATCTGCGGGCCTTTTGCGTTATTCTGTGACGGGGTTTTCCTCATCCTCGCCCTGGTCGGCAATCCAGGCCACGCTGACCACGGTTTCGCCCTTGCCGGTGTCGAACACTTTGACGCCACCAGCCCCGCGTGAGCGGAAGGAAATCCCTTCAACAGGCACGCGGATGGACTGACCGGTCGAGGTGACCAGCATGATCTGGTCGGACATCTCCACAGGGAAGGATGTGACCAAAGGACCGCCGCGCATCGCCTTGTCCATCGCGGCCACACCCATGCCGCCACGTCCGCGCACTGGGTAGTCATGGCTGGAAGACAGCTTGCCGGACCCTTTTGCCGTGATCGTCAGGATCAGGTTTTCGGCCGCAGACATCTCTGCATAGCGTTCTTGGGTGATCGCACCTGCGACAGCCTCCTCCTCGTCATCGACCTCGGCGTCATCGGCCAAACCGGCCATTGCGCGGCGCATTTTCAGATAGGCGGCACGCTCTTCGGCCTCGGCCTTGAAGTGGCGGATGATCGACATGGACACGACCTTGTCGTCGCCCTGCAGACGGATCCCGCGTACACCCACCGAACTGCGCGAGTTGAAAATGCGCACGTCGGTGGCGGGGAAACGGATGGCGCGCCCGCTGTCGGTGACCAGCATCACATCATCATCATTGGATGCAATACGCGCGTTAATCAGCGTGGTATCCGCATGTTCATCCTCGAATTTCATCGCAATCTTGCCATTGCGCATGACATTGGTGAAATCCGATAGCTTGTTGCGGCGCACAGTACCTGCCGAGGTCGCAAAGACGACCTGAAGGTCATCCCATTCTTCCTCGGGGCGGTCGACAGGCATGATCGCGGCAATGGAAACACCCGGCGGAATTGGCAGGATGTTCACGATTGCCTTGCCCTTGGCGGTGCGGCTGCCCAGCGGCAGACGCCATGTTTTCAGCTTGTAAACCATGCCGTCGGTCGTGAAGAACAACAGCTGCGTATGGGTATTTGCGACGAAGAGGGTGGTTACCACGTCTTCTTCTTTGGTGGCCATGGACGACAGGCCCTTACCACCACGCCGTTGCGCGCGGAAATCAGCGAGGGCCGTGCGTTTGATGTACCCGCCCGAGGTCACGGTCACGACCATATCCTCTTTCTCGATCAGGTCCTCGTCTTCCATGTCGCCCGACCAGTCGACGATTTCGGTGCGGCGCGGCACGGCGAAAAGATCGCGCACCTCGGTCAACTCGTCACGGATGATCTGCATGATGCGTTCGCGTGAGCCCAGAATTTCAAGGTATTCGCGGATTTTTCCAGCGAGTTCCTGCAGCTCGTCTGTGACTTCTTTCACGCCGATCTGTGTCAGGCGTTGCAAACGCAACTCAAGGATCGCGCGCGCTTGCGCTTCGGACAGGTTATAGGTGCCGTCTTCATTCGCAGGATGGGTCGGATCGTCGATCAGCTTGATGTATTCAAGGATCGCTTCTGCAGGCCAGCGGCGCGTCATCAGCTTTTCGCGCGCTGTCGCGGCGTCGGCGGACGAGCGAATGGTCGCTACAACCTCATCAATATTGGTGACAGCAACGGCCAGACCGCACAGCAGGTGCGAGCGTTCGCGCGCCTTGCGCAATTCATATGCGGTGCGGCGTGCCACCACATCTTCGCGGAAATCGACGAACGCGGTCAGGAAGGCACGCAGGGTCAACTGCTCGGGCTTGCCGCCGTTCAGCGCCAGCATGTTGCAGCCGAAATAGGTTTGCATCGGGGTAAAGCGGAAGAGCTGGTTCAGTACCACTTCGGCTGTGGCATCACGCTTGAGTTCGACCACCACGCGCACACCGTTGCGATCGGATTCGTCCTGCACGTGGGCGATGCCTTCGATCTTCTTGTCGCGCGCAGCCTCTGCGATCCGGTCAATCATTGAGGCTTTGTTCACCTGATATGGAATCTCATTGATCACAATGGCATAGCGGTCTTTGCGAATTTCCTCGACCACTGTCTTGGCACGGACAATGACGGACCCACGGCCTTCAAGATAGGCTTTGCGCGCACCCGCGCGGCCCAGAATAATCCCGCCAGTCGGGAAATCGGGGGCAGGGATATACTCGATCAATTCCTCTGACGTCATGTCGGGATTGTCGATCAGCGCGAGCGTGGCGTCGATCACTTCGCCCAGGTTATGGGGCGGGATATTCGTGGCCATGCCCACGGCAATACCACCGGCGCCATTGACCAGCATATTGGGATAACGCGCAGGCAGAACCGTCGGTTCACGGTCCTTGCCATCATAGTTGTCCTGAAAATCAACGGTGTCCTTGTCGATATCCGCCAGCAGATAGACCGCAGGTTGGTCCATCCGCACCTCGGTATAGCGATAGGCCGCCGCACGGTCGCCATCCATCGAACCAAAGTTGCCTTGCCCATCCAAAAGCACCAGCGACATTGAGAAATCCTGCGCCATCCGCACCAGCGCATCATAGATCGCGCTATCACCGTGGGGGTGGTATTTACCCATTGTCTCGGCCACCGGACGTGATGATTTCCGGTAAGGTTTGTCCGGTGTGTTGCCCGTACCATGCATCGCGTACAAAATCCGGCGGTGCACCGGTTTCAGACCATCGCGCAAATCCGGAATCGCGCGCGACACGATGACGCTCATGGCGTAATCCAGATAGCTGGTCTTCAGCTCATGCTCGATCGTGACAGAAGGCCCCTCATACGCAGGGCGCATGGGCGGGTTTTCTTCATCGTTTTCAGGTGTTTCTGGGGTATCGTTCACGTGATCCGCCTGTTGGTTTTTGGACTGCTACATCTGGTTGGAGCCACTCTATCAGACACTTGATATGGGGTGCAATGATGGATGCAGTCAGGCGTTAGCAGCCACACGGACATGCTGCTAATATATTGTTTTTGTTGACATAATTTTATCCGGTGGAATCATGAAGCAGGGGCAAATGTGAGCAAGGAAAAATAACATGCCATCAGAAACCGAATTGATGTTGAAGGGTTACGGGCTGACGACAGCCGAGATGTTCTATCACATGCCGGACTACCCACATGTGCTAAACACCTTTGTCTGGCAGGACTATGATTTGGCACCCGACCACGACAAGCTTTTGAATTTCATCAGCTTTTGGCGCAAAGAGTTGGAAGGGCCGCTACATTCCGTGCGATTTGTCCATCGCAAGATGATCAGCCCGGGTGAATGGCGGCATGTGACAGGCGAATTTACCTATCACTAAGCCCTAAAACTGTCCGGGCGTCGGTTGTGGGACAAGCGGGATATCACGGGCAGGCGCAGTGCAAGCGGCCAGCGTGAGAAGGCCAATCAGTGCGGTTAGAAGAAGGGTCCTTTTGTACATGAAGACATACCTTTTTTTGTTCTTTGCCTACCAATAGACGCGGCAGATTCTTTCGAAAAGGTAGATAATGCGTCTTTACGAAAAACCGCCTATCCCGCGCGCTTGATCATCCCGAACAGATCGCGCGGATCATCAGGATCGGCAATCAGGTCCAGATCAAGATAATAGGGCGTATCTTGGATTTTGCGGTGCACGTAGCGCAACGCACTGAAATCCTCGATGGCGAAACCGACACCATCAAAAAGCGTGACTTCACCGGCCGATTTACGCCCTGCCTGCGCACCTGTGATCACTTGCCAAAGCTCGGTCACCGGGTGATCGGCGGGCATCTGCTGAATTTCGCCTTCAATCCGCGTTTGAGGCGGGTATTCGACGAAAATCGAAGACCGCGCCACAATATCGCGGTGCAATTCTGTCTTGCCGGGGCAATCGCCGCCGATAGCATTAATATGCACGCCCGCACCGACCATATTGTCGGTCAGAATCGTTTGCATATCCTTATCCGCAGTCGCCACCGTGATCACGTCTGCGCCTTCAATCGCCTCTTCCGGCGTTGTGCAGGGGGTGATGTGAAAGCCAAGTCCCGCAAGGTTTTTCATGCATTTCTCGGTCGCGGCACTGTCGATGTCGTACAGGCGGATATTGTCGATCCCGCAGACCGCCTTGATCGCGAGGCACTGGAACTCCGACTGCGCGCCATTGCCGATCATTGCCATTGTTTTGGCATCAGGGGACGCCAGATGTTTTGTTGCGACGGCCGACATCGCA
Organism: Yoonia rosea; assembly: GCF_900156505.1. Classification (NCBI taxonomy): domain Bacteria; kingdom Pseudomonadati; phylum Pseudomonadota; class Alphaproteobacteria; order Rhodobacterales; family Paracoccaceae; genus Yoonia; species Yoonia rosea. The sequence goes on from NZ_FTPR01000001.1 coordinate 769,122, forward strand.
CCGGTACGCAACGCCGTCAGGATCGTCATTTCCGAAAACAGCAGCGGATAGCCGCTATAGACGTCTGAAAGCACACCAAAGGCCGTGACCGTTTGCAGGCCTTCTTTCATGTTCTTGGGGTGGCCGTTGACATATTTGAAGCCGTAGAATTTGCCATCAGAGGTTGGCATCAATTCAATGACACCTACGTCCGAGTGGCTGCCCACACGTGGTGTTTTGTCAAACAACTCCCAACGGGCGAAATCCGCTTCGATCTCATTTGCGAGATCGGCCAGAAATGCCTCAATGCCGATGTGATGCACCAGACGCATCATGTTATCGACGCTGACAAAGGGCACCATGGCGCGCTGCGATGCTTTCAGGCTCATTTCTTATCTCGTGTTGGGCGGTCAAAGACGCGACGGCCAAGAAGGGATGCGGTCAAATCGACCATCAGGTTCGCGGTGGTGCCGCGGTCATCCAGAAAGGGGTTCAACTCGACAAGGTCGAGCGAGGTGACAAGTTCACTGTCCGACAAGATCTCCATCACCAGATGCCCTTCGCGTACGGTCGCACCGCCCGGCACCGTGGTGCCGACAGCAGGGGCGACAGAGGGATCAAGGAAATCGACGTCCAGCGATACGTGCAGCATGCCATCCACAGCCGCGACGCGTTCCAAAAACGCTTTCAGCGGGGTGCTGATCCCTTCCTCATCGATCCGGCGCATATCGACCAGTTCAACATCACCGCCCGCAAGGACCGCATGTTCAGCCTCATCGACAGAACGCAGACCGATCATGCAGATATTCTGCGTCTCGACCTTGGCGGGCAGGGGTGGAAAGGCGTCAAACCCGTCGCGTCCTGTCACGTAACCCACGGGTGTTCCATGCAGATTGCCACTGTCAGAAGTATCGGGCGTGTGAATGTCGCTATGCGCATCCAGCCATAGCGCAAAGAAAGGGCGGCCCAGCTTTTGCGCATGGGCGGCCATGCCCGCCACGGTGCCCGCGGCCAAAGCATGATCGCCACCAAGGAAAATGGGCATGCCGCGCGGGGCGGCCTCCTGCGCGGCGGCCATTAAGGTCTGGGTCCAGCCGATATTCTCCGCCAGCTTGTGCACCAGCGGGTTTTTCGGGGCGGCCACCGTGACATCGGCAGGTGCCAGATTGCCGATATCTTCAACCGTATGGCCAAGTTTCGTGATCGCCTCGGCAATGCCGGCGGTGCGGTAGGCGTCGGGGCCCATCAGGCAGCCCTGGCGGCGTTTGCCACAGTCCACAGGGGCGCCAATCAATATGCAGTGTTTTTGTGTCATGGTCAGAGTGTTGCCCAAAACAGGGGGTGGGTTAAGCGTGCAAATTGTGCAAAATGTAAATGGATTACACAAAATGGATAATACGAATGGACGAATTGGATGCTCACCTGATCGCTGCCTTGAAACGCAACGGGCGCGCGTCGCTGTCCGAGCTTGCCGCCCAGCTTGGCGTCACCCGCAGCACGGTGCGCGTGCGCCTAGACCGGTTGGTCCAAGGGGGCGAGATCGCGGGATTTACGGTGCTGACAAGGTCAGACGTGCGGCCTGATCCTGTGCGCGGTCTGATGATGCTGGAAATCGCGGGGCGCGGGGCCGAGAAGGTGATGAAGCAACTGCAAAGGATGACTGAAGTACAGGCGGTCCATTCCACCAATGGCACATGGGATCTGATCGCCGAGATCGGAACCGACACGCTGGAAACATTCGATCAGGTGCTGTTTGCGATCCGGCGTCTGGAAGGTGTCACGCGCTCCGAGACGAACCTGCTGCTGTCGACGCGCCGCTAAGCCGGACTGCGATGATCCAGCCGATCACCAGACCAATCGAGAAAATCGCGTTCCAACTGGCCATAGAGAGCGAAAACAGCTCCCAGCTGACCTGATCACACATCACAACGCGCGGGCCTGTAACGGTCAGCAGGTCCGCACCGGTTAGCCCTTCGAGGCTACTTCCGCCTGTACAGCTGCTCGGGCCTTCCCACCAATCGCGTTCGACGCCGGTATGAAACACGCCAATCGCTGCGGTTGTTGCGGCGGCAATGGCGCCAAGCAAAGGCAGAACACGGCCCGGAAACCGCAAGGCCAAGAGACCGATCAGGATTGCGGCCGCATGGGGCCAGCGTTGCCACAGGCACATCGCGCAGGGAGGATAACCCAGCGCCTGAAACAAAAAGGCGCCGGCCAGCAATGCGGCAGATCCACCCGCAGACAACAAGATCATCAGGTTTCTGGTCATAACAATCCAATCATAGCGAATCCCGCGATCAGGAGCACGCAAAAGACGATGAACACCAATCCGAGCCGACGTTCGATAAAGTCGCGGATCGGTGCGCCGAATTTCCACAAAAGCGCGGCGACAAGGAAGAACCTGAGCGCGCGCGCAAAAATGGACGACACGATAAAGACGGACAAGGGCAGACCGGTGACACCCGAGGCGATTGTAATCACCTTGAACGGCAGGAATGTGACACCTGCCACCACCACGGCCCATGCGCCATATTCGTTGAAAACAGCCGACATCTCGGCAAAACTCGCGTCTTTGCCATAAAGCGCGAGGATCGGCTGGCCGATCGTCTCCATCAAGACAGCGCCAATGTAATAGCCGAACAGGCCCCCCGCCACGGAGGCGACGGTGGCGACGGCCGCAATCAAAAAGGCACGCGAAGGCCGTGCAATAATCATCGGGATCATCAGCACGTCGGGCGGGATAGGAAAAAACGAGGACTCAATAAATGACACAAACGCCAACACCCAAAGGGCGTAGGGCGACTGCGCGCTTGAAATCGTCCAGTTGTAAAGCCTGCGTAACATCTTCTGCCCGATGGTTTTGTGCCTTAGGCCACGAAGTGCCCCTATCGTCAAGCTTGCGTCGTTCAGGGGAGCATCTAAACTGCTGGCAAACGCCCGACAGGAGATAAGCGATGAAGTGGCAGGGACGACGTGGAAGCGGCAATATCGAAGACCGCCGGCGGCGCAGCGGGACCCGGCGGGCAGGGGGGATCGGTGGGATCGCAGGGGTCCTGATTTTGCTTGCAGGTCTGTATTTCGGGGTGGATACAAGCCAGTTCGTCGATCTCGGCGGCGTTGGTGTGCAGAGCAGCGCAGAAACCGAAATCACACCCGCGGATGAACGCGCCGCACAGTTTGTGTCGGTCACGCTTGCGGATACAGAAGAGGTCTGGACCGATATTTTTGCGCGCCAGCTCGGCCAGACTTATGATCCGCCGACGCTCGTGCTGTTCAAGGGCCAGACACGTTCAGCCTGCGGCGGGGCATCTGCAGCAACCGGGCCATTCTATTGTCCGCCGGAACGCAAAGCCTTTCTCGACACAGCGTTTTTTACGACGATGGAGGACCGTCTGGGCGCCGGTGGAGATTTTGCCGCCGCTTATGTGGTCGCCCATGAGGTCGCGCATCACGTACAGAATGAATTGGGCATACTGGGGCAGGTCAACCAGATGCGCGCACAAATGAGCGCGGCTGATTCCAATGCCATGTCCGTCAGGGTCGAACTTCAGGCGGATTGCCTTTCGGGGATATGGGCCCGTACCGCGCAGGAAAAATTCGGCAGCCTCGAGCGCGGCGATATTGCCGAGGCGATGAACGCCGCCGCACAAATCGGCGATGATACCCTGCAACGCAACGCAGGGCAGCGCGTGCAACCCCATACTTTTACCCATGGGACCAGCGAACAAAGGCAGCGCTGGTTCCAGCGCGGATTGGACAGCGGCAACCTTGCGGATTGTGACACGTTCTCGACCAACCGTTTGTGATAAATCACGATTGACGCGCCCGAATAGGGGCATTAGGAGAAGCGCTGTTGCCGATGTGGCGGAATGGTAGACGCAGGGGATTCAAAATCCCCCGATAGCAATATCGTGAGAGTTCGAGTCTCTCCATCGGCACCACTGGTCCTGCTTGTATGACCAGTCCGCGTTTCTCCACCAAGGGTTGTGACTTTCTGCAGGAAAGACACAACATGAGCATATTTTAGCCAAATTTGTATGATTCAAGCTGAGGGGGTCTTTCCTTTAACGGACTATCTATGTCTTTGTGTGTACATAGTATTTTAGCCGTCAGGACGCCCGGAACATTAAGAGTGTGGCGCGCCTCAAATAGACAAGAGGCAGAGGTCGAGATCCATTTGCTGGGTGACAGATCTATGCGTTCAAAGCAGCCTGTGAATGGGCTTGGTTCAAGAGTTGGAATTGCAAGGACCCTTTGTTGGGGCCGCCGCAACGATGAGATGAGTGGTCGGATGCCCGTGGATTTTAAGGCTGGTTTGACATGACGCGTGACACGCAGAACAAGCTGTCAACCGACATTGATAGCGACAACACGGATACAGCGGCAGGGGCCGATTTCGTTCACAGCTTTCATGAACTTGAGCGCGTGGTGCCTTGCTTTACCCCAGGGACGATGATTGCAACCCCGCGCGGTGAGGTGGCGGTTGAAACGCTGAAGGCAGGCGGCCGTATTCTGACCCGCGACAATGGTATTCAAGCCATAAACTGGGTCGGTCAAAAGCGGCTTGATTTCATGGAACTGAAAAAGGCGCCACAACTGCGGCCGATCGTCATTGCCGCCGGCGCACTTGGCGACGGAATGCCGGAACGGGACATGATGGTGTCGCCGACCCACCGTGTCCTGATCACGTCGCACAAGGCAGAACTCTATTTTGGCCAGTCTGAAATTCTCGTGCCCGCCAAGTATATGCTGGCATTAGAGGGAGTATCAGTCTCGGATCAGCCCTATGTCACCTATATCCACATGATGTGCGAAAATCACGAGATCGTACTCGCTGACGGCGCTTGGAGCGAGAGCTTCCAGCCCGGCGACCACACACTCAAGGGCTTTGACGAGGATCAGCGCGAAGAACTCTTTGCACTGTTCCCCGAGTTGGCAACCGAAGAGGGGCTTGCCGCCTATCGCGCAGCGCGACGGACTTTGGGCAAGCGTGAAGCGGCCCTTTTGTTCACGTCCTAGTCAATCGCCAGGCGTCCCAGTCTTCCGGCGTATCAAGATCGAACCGCGCGCGTGCATCCGGCAGCGCGACAAAATGCGTGGCACCTGTGTGCTTTTTCACGAGCGCATCCGCGCCTTTATCGCCCGCAAGACCTGCAAAATCGGGCCGCAATGATGCATCAAACAGGATAGGATGCCCCGGTTTTCTGTCAGCGGTCGTGCCCCGCCAGATCAAGGCATCAGGGGCCGCGTTGCGGGCATCCAGAACTGCCACAAGATCTGCGGTCTCAAGTGCCACCAGATCGCCCAGCATGACCAGAAAGGCCGGTGCATCTGGCAATTGCGCCACGCCACTGCGCAGACTTGCGGACAAGCCTTCATCTGCATCCGCGACGATCAAAGCTGTTGCCTTGCTTTCGTCAATGATCGCCCGGCGGGCGATAGCATCGGGGGGGACGGCCACAAAAACCGGCTGCCCTGTGCCCTGTGCCATTTCGATCTGGCGGCGCAATAGTGGCAGGCCATCGACATCTTCCAACAGCTTGTCTTGCCCGCGCATCCGGCGGGACCGGCCAGCCGCAAGGATCAGGATCGGGACGCTGGTAATCTCGGGCACTCCTCTTTGCGGCGTCGTATGTATCGCGCTGAAAAACCGCTGACGGTTCGGAAAACGACAAAAGGTGTCGGTGGGCGGCTATCGCTTGCCCTTACCATTGCAGACGGTGGGCCTGTCATCAAACGAAAGGTTCCGCCGATGCGCACCCATGCCCAAGCCGTTGTCATCGGAGGCGGTGTGATCGGTTGCTCCATTCTGTACCACCTTGCCAAACTGGGCTGGACCGATGTTGTGCTGCTGGAACGCGATGAGCTGACATCCGGTTCCACATGGCATGCGGCGGCGAATATCCACGGGTTGCATGACAGCACCAATATCAGCCGGATCCAGCATTACACGATGAACCTTTATAATGCGCTGGAAGAGGAAACGGGCCAGTCTTGCGGCGTGTTCCAGCCCGGATCGCTCTATCTGGCGCAAACCGAGGCGCGCGAACACCAGCTCCGCTTGCAGGCCGCGAAGGCCAAATTCTACGGGATGAATTTTCACGAAGTTGACCGCGCCGAGGCCGAACGCCTGCACCCGCTGGTCGATTTTGATGGCATTCGCTGCATCATGTTCGAACCCGATGGCGGCAATGTCGATCCATCAGGTGTGACCAATGCCTATGCCATCGGCGCGCGCCAGCGCGGTGCCGAGATTCACCGCTTTACGCCGGTGACGGCGACTGTCCCGCAGCCGGATGGCACGTGGATTGTCGAGACGTCCAAAGGCAATATCCACACCGAATGGGTCATTAACGCCGCAGGGCTTTGGGGGCGGGAGGTGGCGCAACTGGCAGGCATCACCTTGCCGCTTTTGCCGACCGAGCATCAGTATTTTGTTACCGAAACGATCCCCCAGATCGCCGCACTGGACCGGCGTCTGCCTTCGGTCGCGGACCGTGACGGGGAGTATTATCTGCGTCAGGAAGGGCAGGGCCTCTTGGTCGGGGCCTATGAAAAAGACGTGCGCTTCTGGGCCGAAGATGGCACCCCGCAGGGCTTTGGCCATGAATTGTTTGCCGATGATCTTGAACGGATCGAAGACAATATGATGCGCGCCATCGCCCGCGTACCGGCTGTGGGCGAGGCGGGGATCAAGCGCGTCATTAATGGGCCGATGATCTGGTCACCTGACAGCAACGTCCTTTACGGTCCGCATCCTGATTTGCGCAACTACTTCTGCTGCAACGGCATTATCCCGGGATTCAGCCAATCGGGTGGCATGGGCCTGATGGCGGCACAGTGGATCATCAAAGGCGAAAGCGAATATGACATGTTTGCGTGGGATGTGGCGCGTTTCGGGCCCTGGGCGGACGCGAAGTTCACCAAAGCCCGCGTCGGCGACCAATACGCCAAACGTTTTGCGATCCATTTTCCCAATGAGGAACGCAGCGCAGGCCGGCCTGTTCGCACACGCCCTGTCTATGAGATGCAAAAGGCTGTGGGCGCGGTCTTTGGCCTGAACTACGGCTGGGAACATCCGCTCTGGTTCGCCGATGCGCCTGATGTCGCCGAAACCAATGGGTTCACCCGCCAGAACTGGTTCGAACCCGTGGGCCGTGAGGCGCGGATGCTGCGCCAAACCGCCGGGATCATTGATATATCGAACTTCGCCAAATACTTCGTCAAAGGCCCCGGCGCCGCGGATTGGCTGAACGCCGTCTTTGCCAATCATATGCCCAAAGCGGTCGGCCGGTCGTGCCTGACGCCGCTTATTGGCGTGAACGGCGGTATTGCGGGGGATTTCACGGTCACGCGGCTGGCCGGTGATGCCTTCATGGTCATTGGCAGCGGAGCGGCAGAGCATTATCACCAGCGGTTCTGGAACGCGGTTCCATTGCCGGCAGGGACGACATTCAAGAGCCGTACCGATACGATGTGCGGCTTCAACGTTGCGGGGCCGCAATCCCGTGCTTTGCTGGCGACACTGACCGACGCAGACCTGAGCAACGAGGCGTTCCCTTTTATGCATTCACAACAGATCACGGTCGCTGGTGTCGATGTGGTTGCGTTGCGTGTGTCCTTTACCGGTGATCTGGGCTGGGAACTGCATTGTGCACAAGCCGATCAGTTGCAGCTCTATGAGGCGCTCATCGCGGCAGGGCGTGATCTGGGCGCAAGGCCTGTGGGATCGCGGGCACTGATGTCGCTCCGTATCGAAAAGGGCTATGGCAGTTGGGGCCGCGAATATTCGCCGGAATACTGGCCGCAAGAGGTGGGACTGGATCGTCTGATTAAGCTTGAGAAAGATTTCTTGAACAAAAGCAGCTACCTGAAGATCAAAGACAATGTGCCGCGCGAACTTTTGCAGGTCATTGAGGTGACTGAGGTCACCGATGCAGATGCATCGGGCGGTGAGCCGATCTTTTTGCCGGACGGCAGACCCGTCGGCCGCGTTACATCGGGAACATACGGCTATAGCGTCGCGAAATCACTCGCCTTGGGCTATCTCAAAAACGTGCCCGCAGGCACCGCTGTTGACGTCATGATCCTTGGAAAGCCACACCGCGGTGTTGTGCTGGCGGAGCCACCGTTTGACCCCGCCGGAAAGCGGTTGCGCGCTTAAGGAATGATGCGCGTGTATTTGGTGCCCTCAAGCGTGGCACCAAGGCGCAAACCTGTCTGCGCAAACACTACGGCAATCACTGGGGCCAAGGAGGTTGTTGTCTCGGCGCGGATCATCTCGCTTTGATCGCGGAACGCGTATTCCATATCCGCACCTGCGGCCCAACCAGGGCCTTGGCGGAATTCCATCAACGCTTCTGGTGTCATGAAGAAAAGCACATGGCTGAACTGTTGTGCGCCAATCTGGAAACCCGCACTGCCGGACGTGGCCGAGTAATAATCGACGGTCGATCCACCGACGCGCAATGCGCCACGTCCAAATGATCCGCCCAGACCGAGGCCCACTTCCGTCACCAATGGCATCACCAAGAGCCCCGAAGACCGCTCTGCAAGATCGCGCGTGCCCGGATACTGCTGGAACATCCCGTTCAGCGTACTGTCGACGCGTGCGTCGATTGTCGCACCACCGGGGCTGCCGATGCCGTTGCTGCATGCTGCCAGCGTTGACGCTGCCAATGTCCCCAACGCAAAACTGCGCCTTGTCAAATTGCTCATGATATATCCGCCTATTGCCTGTGATGGGGCCGTTTTTCGACCCTTATACTGATTTTTATAGGGCAGGATCACAGCGGTGTCACCCTTCAAGGTGCCTTGCGTGCCAAAGTTCGCCCTTCAAATGGTCCGGGAAAGAACGGGTGGGGGAACAAGCAAGGTTAGCCGTTCAGAATTCTTGCCGCTTCAGGCGCGAAATAGGTCAGGATACCGTCACATCCGGCGCGTTTAAAAGCCAGCAGGCTTTCCATCATGACCTTTTCACCGTCAAGCCATCCGTTCTGGGCCGCCGCCTGCAACATCGCGTATTCGCCGCTGACTTGATAGGCATAGGTGGGCACACCGAAAGTATCTTTCACACGGCGGCAAATATCCAGATATGGCATCCCCGGTTTCACCATCACCATATCGGCCCCTTCGGCCAGATCACGCGCCACAAGGCGCAGGGCCTCATCACTGTTGCCGGGGTCCATCTGATAGGTTTTCTTGTCGCCTGTCAGCGCAGAAGAGGCACCCACCGCATCACGGAAAGGGCCATAGAACGCCGAGGCATATTTGGCCGTATAGCTGAGGATCGTTACATTGTGGTGTCCTTCGGCCTCCAATGCCGTGCGGATCGCCCCGATCCGTCCATCCATCATGTCAGACGGGCCCAGAATATCAGCACCCGCATCGGCCTGCGCGAGCGCCATTTTGACCAAAGCCTCGACGGTGCGGTCATTCACGATCTCGCCGTTCTCGACAAAACCGTCGTGTCCGTTGATGTTGTAGGGATCAAGCGCGATATCGGTCATAACCGCGATATCCGGGGCAGCTTGCTTGATCGCGCGAATGGCCTGATTGGTCAGGTTGTCGGGGTCCCATGCCATCGCGCAATCCTCGGTCCGGGCTTCCATGCCCGTATAGGGAAAGATACAAATCGCAGGGATACCAAGGGCTTGCGCCTCTTTTGCGGCCAGCGCGACGCGATCCACCGTGCGCCGGACGACGCCAGGCATCGAGGCGATCGGTGTTTCCGCATCCTTGCCATCCATCACAAAGACCGGCCAGATCAAATCATCCACCGTCAGCGTGTTCTGGCGGGACAAAGCGCGCAATGCAGGGCTCTGACGCATCCGGCGCAGGCGTGTGGCGGGAAAAGGTGCAACGGTCGGGTTCATGGTCTGTGGCCTCAAATAAACTGAATTTCTTGGTGCCACGGATTTTGCGCCATCACAAGGCTGGGCAAGGGCGGTCTCGGGCGCTAGGTTCCGGCTCAAGACGCAAAGACAGATGGATAAGACGCTTGGAATCGACGATTGAGCTGCTCCGGCTACTTGAATTTCAAACCTTCGACAGCTTCTGGTACTGGATGGCGGTGATGGTCACTTATGCGGTGGCCAGCAACTGGTTGCTTGGCGTCCCGTTTGATGTGCTTTTTCGGGCGCGCAAATTGGACAGCCCGCATCTGGCCGATCTTGAAAAACTGGTGGATGTGAATGTCCGGCGGATCGTGGCGATCAACGCATATCTTGGCGTCGCCATTGCGATCATGGTTGCCTTCAGCCTGAGTGTTCTTGTGGTCCTGGGCGTCTTTTACCGCGTCGAGCTTGCACAGGGGCTTTTGGCGCTGACCGCCCCGCTGACGTTGATCATGGTCATGAACATGCGTCTGGCGCATCAGTTGGAAGCGGCACCTTTACAGGGGCGGGAACTGGTGGACAGGCTGTTTCGCGTACGTTTGTGGACGCAGGTAGTAAGCATGATCGCGCTGTTCTTGACGTCGATGTACGGCATGTATGTGGTGATTTCCGCGCAGCGTTTCTTTTAGAATCAGGGCCCTTAACAGTTGACACGGCGGGCGCGCGGGGTAGGTCAGCGGAATGTCTGATCCCAATCATATTACTGTCAGTGGCGCGCCCGAAGGGTATGACGCTCAATTGATCCTTGCCGAACTTGGCAAAGGTGCACCGGTTCTGCATGTCGCGCGCGATGATAAACGGCTTGCGGCTATGCAGGCGGCTTTGGCGTTCTTCGCGCCCGATATGCCCGTTTTCGTCTTTCCTGCATGGGATTGTCTGCCTTACGACCGCGTCTCGCCCAATACCGATATTTCGGCGGCGCGCATGGCGACGCTGGCGGCGCTGGTGCACGGGATGCCGCAGCAGTTCATCATCCTGACAACCCTTTCGGCGGCCATGCAGCGTGTGCCAGCGCGCAGCCTGCTGCGCGAGGCGGCGTTCAAGGCCACTGTCGGCAACCGTATGGACGAAGAGGCGCTGCGCCATTTCCTTGTCCGGATGGGGTTCACCCAAAGCCCGACCGTGATGGAACCGGGGGATTATGCCATTCGCGGCGGGATCATCGACATCTATCCACCCGGTCAATCGGGCCCTGTGCGCCTTGATCTGTTTGGCGATGTGCTTGATGGCGCGCGTCGCTTTGATCCGGCGACGCAACGCACCACCGAAAAGCTGACCGAGGTCGAACTGGCACCCGTATCCGAAGTGATCCTAGACGAGGCCGCGATCACCCGTTTTCGCCAGAACTACCGCCTTGAATTCGGGGCCGCCGGGACGGACGATCCGCTTTACGAGGCGGTTTCGGCAGGGCGCAAACACGCCGGTGTCGAACATTGGCTGGGGTTCTTTCAGGACGATCTGGAAACGCTGTTCGATTACCTGCCTCAGGCAACTATCACACTTGATGACCAGATGACCCCGATGCGTCTGGCGCGCTGGGACAGTATCGCCGACCAATACGGCACGCGCATGCATGCGCTAAGCCAAAAGGGGCGCATGGACAGCGTCTATAAACCGGCGCCGCCGCAACTGCTCTACCTCGATGAGGCCGGGTGGGACAAGGCAGTGACCAACCGCCGCGTGATGCAGTTTTCACCGCTCAAGCAGGCCACAGGTCTTGGGGTGATTGATGCAGGCGGGCGGATCGGACGGAATTTCCTACCAGAGCGTCAACAAGAACAGATCAGCCTTTTCAGCGTCTTGGCAGATCATATTAAAGCAAAACTGAGCGACGGTCCTGTCGTGATCGCGTCATATTCCGAGGGCGCGCGCGAGCGTCTGGAAGGGCTGATCGAGGATGAAGGGATCGGTGAGACGATCACGGTCTCTGATTTCAGCCGTGTCGGGAAACGGGGTGTGCATCTGGCGGTGTGGCCGCTGGATCACGGGTTCGAGGCCCCCGGCCTGACCGTGATCTCCGAGCAGGATGTGTTGGGCGACCGGCTGATCCGGCAGACCAAACGCAAACGCCGCGCCGAGAATTTCCTGTCCGAGGCCAATAGCCTGTCCCCCGGTGATCTGGTAGTGCACGTCGACCACGGTGTCGGGCGCTATATGGGCATGGAAGTGGTCACCGCTTTGGGTGCGGCCCATGAATGTCTTCTGTTGGAATACGCAGAAGACTCAAAGCTTTATCTGCCTGTCGAAAACATCGAACTGCTGTCGAAATACGGCCATGAGACAGGGCTCTTGGACAAACTCGGCGGTGGGGCATGGCAGGCCAAGAAGGCCAAGCTGAAGGAACGCATCCGCCAGATTGCCGAACGTTTGATCCGTGTGGCGGCAGAGCGCGAATTGCGCACCGCACCTGCGTTGGACCCGCCTGATGGACTATGGGACCAGTTCCTTGCGCGCTTTCCCTATGTCGAAACCGACGATCAACTGGCAGCGATTGCCGATGTGCTCGAAGACCTTGGGTCGGGCAAGCCGATGGACCGCCTGATCTGTGGCGATGTGGGCTTTGGCAAGACCGAGGTTGCGATCCGCGCGGCCTTTGTCGCCGCACTGTCAGGCGTGCAGGTGGCGATCATTGCGCCCACGACCCTGCTGGCGCGCCAGCACTACCAGAGTTTCGCCGAACGTTTCCGCGGGTTCCCTGTGAACGTGCGGCCTTTGTCGCGTTTTGTGTCGGCGAAGGACGCGAACCTGACCCGCGAAGGTCTTGCGGACGGGACCGTTGATGTTGTGGTCGGGACCCATGCGCTGTTGGCCAAAGGGGTGAAGTTCAAGAACCTTGCCTTGCTTGTCATTGATGAGGAACAGAAATTCGGGGTGCAGCATAAAGAGCGCCTGAAACAGTTGCGCACCGATGTGCATGTGCTGACCCTAACTGCGACACCCATTCCGCGGACCCTGCAGCTGTCGCTCTCGGGCGTCCGCGATCTGTCGATCATTGGGACACCGCCTATCGACCGGTTGGCGATCCGGACTTATGTCAGTGAATTCGACACCATCACCGTGCGTGAAGCGCTGTTGCGCGAACACTATCGCGGCGGGCAGTCCTTTCTCGTGGTGCCGCGCATCACCGATATGGCAGAAATGGAAGAGTTCCTCAAACGTGAGGTGCCGGAAGTCACCTTTATCTCCGCCACGGGGCAGATGGCGGCAGGTGAGCTCGATGACCGCATGAATGCGTTCTATGATGGCAAATATGACGTGCTGCTGGCCACGACGATTGTGGAAAGCGGTCTGGATATTCCGACTGCGAACACGATGATCGTCTGGCGCGCGGATATGTTCGGTCTCAGCCAGCTTTACCAGATCCGGGGTCGTGTCGGGCGTTCGAAAACCCGCGCTTATGCGTACCTGACAACCAAACCCCGCCAGAAACTGACCGATACCGCACAGAAACGCCTGCGCGTGTTGGGATCGATTGATACGCTGGGGGCAGGCTTTACGCTGGCATCACAGGATCTGGATATTCGCGGTGCGGGCAACCTTTTGGGTGAAGAACAATCAGGCCAGATGCGGGAAGTGGGTTACGAGCTTTATCAGCAAATGCTTGAAGACCAGATCGCCGCAATCCGGTCGGGTGAGGCCGAAGGCATTATCGACGATGGCCAATGGGCACCACAGATCAATCTGGGCGTGCCCGTGCTGATCCCTGAAGACTATGTGCCCGATCTGGACGTGCGTCTGGGGCTGTACCGGCGCCTGTCAGAGCTTGCCACCAAGGTTGAACTGGAAGGGTTTGCTGCGGAACTGATCGACCGTTTCGGCAAGCTGCCGCGTGAGGTGAACACGCTGATGCTGGTCGTGCGGATCAAGGCGATGTGCAAACGCGCAGGCATTGCCAAGCTGGATGCAGGGCCCAAGGGGGCCACGATCCAGTTCCACAATGACAAGTTTGCCTCGCCCAAAGGGCTGGTTGATTTCGTCCATGCACAAAACGGCACGGCAAAGATCAAGGACAACAAGATCGTTGTGCGCCGCGATTGGGAAAAAGAACGCGATAAAATTCAGGGTGCGTTCAATATTGCCCGTGATCTGGCGCAAAAGCTGGCGGATGAGAAGAAAGCCAAGGCCAGCGCCTAAGAGATTTTATGCCTCCGGCGGGGATATTTACGGGCCAGTAAGAACCCCTAGGTTTCGCCGGGGCGTTTGATTTGCGTCGTGAGCCAAAGGGCGATTGAGGCCAGTACCAGCGATCCGATCGCGGCGGGCAGGGGTGTGCCGTCGAAAAGCAACGCGATGGGTACAGCAATCAGCACACCGCCCACTGTGGCGACCGAGGTCAGGACAGAGGCGGCAAGCCCGGCCATATGTCCCATCTCCTCCATGCCGAGTGCGTTGAGGTTGCCGATACTCAGGCCTGCCTGAAAGAAGTTGGACAGGACCCAAAGGACGTAGACCGGAAAGGCGATGTGGTCCGGCGTGCCTGTCACCAGCACAGCAATCAGCAGAAGCGTCATGAAAATTTGCGCGGTGTACATTGCCTTGATAATTGCGCGCATCCCCAGCCTGACAACAAGGCGCGCGTTCAAAAAGCCTGATGAGGATGCCACGACCGCGATGCCGCCGAACCAGAGGTGAAAGTTGTCACCTTGCCCGTATGTCAGATCAAAGATCGGCTGGGTTGAGGACAGGATGCTGTAAAGCATCGCAAATGTGAGCGTCTGGATCAGGATCGAGAGGCGCGCGGTTGGGTGGGTGAACATCTCGATCAAGGCGCGCCAGAGCGCGCCGCCGCTGAGCGGTCGGCGGTTCTCAGGGCGCAGGGTTTCCGGTTGGCGGATCAGCAGCCAGGTGGTTGTGATGAAGGAAAACAGGATGCAGGCCACAAAGATCGCGTGCCAGTCGAAGGCTGTCACGATGTAATGTCCCATGGTGGGTGCGATGGCAGGAACCAGCGTGAAGATGATCATCACGAATGACAGGATACGTGCCATCTGCGGCCCTGCGTATAGATCACGGATCAGTGCCATCGCCACCACGCGTGGACCTGCGGCCCCAAGCCCTTGCAGCACACGGGCCGCCAGCATGACCTCAAGCGTTTGGGCCTGCCATGCGGCGGCACTTCCAAGCATGTAAATGATCGTACCGCCGACCATGACAGGCTTGCGCCCAAAGGCATCAGACAGCGGTCCGGTAAAGAAAGTGCCCACGCCCAGGCCCAGAATAAAGCTGGTGATGATCAGCTGCACGCGGTTGAAGTCGTCCGGCGAAAGTGCGGCCGCCATTTCCGGAAGCGCAGGCAGCATCGCATCAATCGAAAACGCCACAGTCGCCGAGACCATCGCCATCAATGCGATAAACTCGGTCTGTGGCAATGCGCGGGCTTTCGGTGACACGTTCATTCGTCGGCAGCCATCTGCGCCATGATGTCTTTAATCACGTCCACCCACATTTCGGGCGGCTGCGCGCCGGGAACCGCATGTTTGTGGGCGACAATAAATGTAGGGACCGAGTTTACGCCCATTTCGCGGCTGTGCTTGTCACGGGCGCGGATGTCGTCCGTATCCGCATCCGAGCCAAGCAGTTTCGTGACCATTGCCGCGTCCATTTCGGCAGTGTCGGCAACATCGGCCAGCACTTCGTGGTCGCTGATATCGCGCCCATCGACGAAATAGGCTTTGAACAAAAGGTCCACGACAAAGGACTGGCGCTGTTCGATGCCCGCCCAGTGGATCAGGCGGTGGGCGTCGATCGTGTTGGGGGTGCGGTGGATGGCTTCAAAGTTGATATGCGCGCCGGATTTTTCGGCATGTGCGACGACAGGGGCGTAGGCTTTGACAGCGCCTTCCTTGCCGCCGAATTTGCCCTCCAGATAGGCGCGGCGGTCCATGCCTTCTGCGGGCATGTCGGGGTTGAGCTGGAACGGGTGCCATTCGATTGTGAACGGGTGGTCGGGGAATTGCACCAGTGCCTTATCCAAGTTCGTTTTCCCGATATAGCACCAAGGGCAGATCGGATCGGATATGATATCAAGCTTGACCATAGGTGGTCTCCCATTCGTCGCGCAGCACGCGGCGCAAAAGTTTGTTGTTGGCCCCGCGGGGAAGTCTGTCTCGGGCGATCAACAGGCGGGGCCGTTTGTAAGTGGCCAGACGCGCAGCTACGAAATCGCGGAGTTCCTCTTCATCTATCACGTCTGTCGCGACGTAAAACCCCGCAATCACATGAACCCCTGTGCGCACCTGCACAGCGCAAGCAGCGGCCTCCGCGATCAGCGGATGCGCGGTCAACGCGTCTTCCACCTCAATCGGACTGACGCGGTGGCCGCCTGCGTTCATCATATCATCGGCGCGGCCGGCGTAGGTGATCGCACCGCTTTCGTCCATCGTGGCCAGATCACCGGTGACAAACCAGTCGCCCTGATAGCGCGCGGCTGTTTCCTCGGGGCGGTCAAGGTAGCCCAGCATCAGGCCCGGATCGTCCTTGTGGACCGCGATTGTACCAACTGTGCCACGCGGGACCGGCCCGTCAGGGCCAATTAGCGCCACGCTGCGGCCTGGCTGGACAAACCCCGCAGCCCCTGCGGGGACGGGCCTGTCCGGAGCGGATGAGATGAAGGTGGAACACTCGGACATCCCGAAGGCCTCATGCACCTGTGTGCCGGTTTTATCCTGCCAATCGGCACGGTCCCGCGCCGAGAGTTTTTCACCCGCAGAGAGCCCGTGGCGAAGCGCGGGAAGCGGCGGTATGTCCGCCCGCAAGAGCCTGCGGTAAATGCCTGGCGCTGCGGCAAAGAGCGTTGCATCGAAGCGTTTCATCAGCATTGGCAATTGATCGGGGGTGACGTCGCTTTCGGGGATCAGTGCCGTCGCCCCGATTGACCAAGGGTCGAGCAGTCCGGTGCCCAAAGTGTAGGTCCAGTTGAAAGCACCCGCGTGCAGCATCCGGTCATCTTCGCGCAGCCCGTACCAGCCATCCCACATCATCCGGCGCGCCCAGATTGCGCGGTGCGCGTGCACCACAGGGGTAGGGCGGCCGCTCGTGCCCGACGTATAGATGATATAGGCAGGGCGGTTCGGGTCACCAAAGGCAAAACCCGCTTGCGGCAACGTCCAAAAACGGCGCAGCGCTGCGAATGGGAGCGCGCTGCGCGATGTCTGTGGTGCGCTGGCCGCGCGGATTTCCAACGCGGGCCGGATCGTCTTGACCACATTGCTGTATTCATGCTCGGACAGGGCGCGCGACAAAGACACCGGAACAATGCCGGCCGCAATCGCACCCAAAAAAGCAATCGGGAATTCCGGCGTATTGCCAAGCTGGAGGATTATCCTTTGCCTCGGTTGCACCAACGCGCGCAGTCCGGTGGCGGTCCCGAGAACCGCGCGTTTCAGGAAACGGTAGTCAAAGCTGTCGCTGCCCTGCATGCCGATAATGCGCAGCGCAGTTTTGTCGCCCAGACGGTCCGCATGGGCCAGCACATAGGCGGCGAGATTGAACTGGCGCGGAGCGGGCGGATACCTATCTGATTGTACGAGCGACAGCATGTCTCACCGCTACCCACACCCGGGTGCTGTTGCAAGATCCAAGCGGGCTGCTTAATAGGAAGTGCATGACAGAAAACGGCCCCAAAGATATCATCCGCGTCGCGCGCGAGAACGGCGAAGCAAGTGTTGCACAACCGCTTGATCTGGGCGCGCGTGTGCGTGAATTACGCAAAGCCCGCGACTGGACGCTGGAACAAGCGGCGCAGCAGGCGGGGCTTGCGCGCTCGACCCTGTCCAAGATCGAAAACGGCCAGATGTCACCGACCTATGACGCGCTAAAAAAACTGGCGGTCGGGCTAGAGATTTCGGTACCTCAGCTGTTCACGCCGCCCTCAAAGGGGCAGGTCAACGGGCGTATGGCGGTCACACGCAACGGCGAGGAAACTGCCAAGGTCACGACCACATATGAACACGCGATGCTGGCCGAGGCGCTGACCACCAAAAAGATGCTGCCCTATCGTGCCCGTATCCGCGCGCGCAAGATCGAGGATTTTGACGGCTGGGTGCGCCATGACGGCGAAGAGTTTCTCTATGTGCTCACCGGTCACATCCGGCTCTACACCGAGTTTTATGAGCCTATTGAGCTCAAGCGCGGCGACAGCGCCTATTATGACGCTGCCATGGGGCACAATGTTGTTTCGGTCAGCGCCGAGGATGCGACGATCCTTTGGGTCACGTCACTGGTCTAACCGGCACGGTCGATTGGCGGCTGCGGCGTGAGATCGTCGCCAAAACGCCGATCATCATCTGACGGATCTTCGCCCGCCGGAACGTTTTCAGTTGTGGCGCTAATCTGTGCGTTATCGCGCGTGGGGTCCATGACCGCATCCGCAGGCTGTTCGCCCATCAACCATTCATCCAGTTCGCTTTTCGCAGTGACTGTGTCCTGATCATTGAACGAGGCAAGATAGGCCACAAAAGCATCCTGATCGCCATCAATGGCAATGACTTCGTTTTCATCAAGGTCGGGCCAACGTGTCGTGATCCGGGGGAGAAAAGCAGTCCAGTGTGATGCGACATCGTTCCATTTCATAATTCGGTTTCCTTCTTTGGTTGAAAAGGAAACGATCGAGATATCGGTTTGGTTCCGAAATGCCCGCAAAGATCACGGTGATGGATGGAAAAAGGGCGCGGTGATGACCGCGCCCTTTTATCAAGACCTGTTATTCCGCGTACCACCAGACATCAGGTTGCCAGCCGGGCCAGTCGCCAAAAATCGGGATTTCTTCGGGAAAACGGAGTTCTTTGGCATGGGCAAGCCGGCTGATGTTCCACTGATAGATCGGGATGACATAGCGGCCAGCGGTCAAGGTCCGGTCAAGCGCTTTGACAGCCGCCACAAAGTCATCCTGACTTTCCGACGTCAGCAGACGGCCGATCATCGCATCTACTGCCGGCGATTTGACACCCATCAGGTTGCTGCCACCGGGCGTGTCCGCGGCCTCGGACCCGTAGTATACGTACTGCTCGTTGCCGGGCGACAGCGACACACCGCGCCGGTAATAGGTCATGTCAAAATCAAAGGCATCGGTGCGTTCGGCAAATTGCGCGCTATCCACCACGGCAACGGTCGGCGTCACCCCGATCCGCGCGAGCGATTCCGTATACATGTCGATGATCGCCTGATTTTCCGAACTGCCCTGCGGGAGCAGGATTTCAAAGGTGAAAGGCGTGCCCGCGGCATTAGCCATCACGCCATTCTGCACCGTCCAGCCTGCGGCTTCCATCTGGGCAAGGGCCGCTGCGGTGCCTGCACGGTTACGCTCGGATCCATCGCTGACGGGCAGGGCATACCCCTCAAGCGCGTCGGGCGTCAGATCGGCGGCGAATGGTGCAAGGAATTCTGCAACGCGCCCTTCGGCGGGGCCATGCGACATGCCCAAGGGCGAGTTCGACCAATAAGAGGTGATGCGCGGTTGGGCCGATCCTGTCATCGCCTCGTTGATGAACTCAAAGTTGAAGGCATGGATCATCGCATCGCGCACACGCCAATCGGCAAACTGGTCGCGGCGGGTGTTCATGACAAACCCTGTCATCCCCGAGGGGCGTTCATGCGGCAGGATCGACAACACCACATCGCCGTCCTGCACGGCGGGGAAATTGTACTGGCTTTCCCAGCGGGCCACGTTGAATTCGCGGTTGGAATTCACCTCGCCCACCTTGAAGGCCTCGAACGCGGCGGTTTCATCGCCGAAAAATTCCAGCCGGACCTCATCAAGGTTGTTGGTGCCCACACGGAACGGCACATCCGCACCCCAGTAATCGGGATTGCGGCGCAGTGAAACAAACCGCCCCGGGTCGTAATCGGCGATCACATAGGGGGCCGATGTGATCGGCACGACCTCGGTTGTGCTTTCAGCAAAGTCCACGCCGTCCCACTGCGCCTTTTTCAGGATCGGGCGCAGGCCCGCCAGCAAGGCCAGTTCGCGGTCTTCTTCGGTGAAGGTAAACCGCACGGACCGTTCGCCGGTTTGTTCCATACTGGCGACCTTGGCCCAGAAACCCAGATAGCGGGGGTGGCCCACGGTGCCCAAGGTTTCATAAGACCACATGACGTCTTCGATGGTCACGGGGCTCCCGTCCGAGAATTCCGCCCCTTGGCGCAGGGTGAATTCCACCCACTCGCGGTTCGGTCCGGTCTCAACCGATTCGGCCAGAACACCATAAAGCGAGAAGGGTTCGTCCAAAGACCGGCCCATAAAGCTCTCGCCCAAGAAGAACCGCAACTGCCATGGTGTCGACCCTTTGCGGATAAACGGATTGAGGCTGTCAAAGCTGCCAACCTCAGCCGTGACGATCTGCCCGCCCTTGGGCGCGTCGGGGTTGGCGTAGGGGAGGGACACAAAATCAGGTGGTAGGGCAGGATCGCCATACATAGCTATGCCATGCCGGGGTTCGGCAAAGCCTGTTTGCCCTGCCAGTCCCAGCGCCACTGCGAAGGCTGTGCTGCGGATTGCTCTGCGCGAAAGTCGTCTCATTTCGGTGTGCCCTTTGCGGTTCTCTCTGCTCTTAGCATCGGATCGTAAAGAGGGTTACCAACCTTTTCAAACTTTTAGCTTGGAGGCGGGCAAGGGATTGCTTATAAAGAGATCACTGCTCGATAGGTTTCTTGCCTGTATGAAACCTGCCTCAATAACTTTACGCCCGCCTTGTGCGGGCGTTTTTTTTATGGCTCACGCAACCGTTTCGTGGCTTTCGCAGTTGCAGCATATACACTGAGTCGCAAAGAAATAGAATCGGAGCCAAACTATGTCCCTGTCAGGAAAAACTGCCGTTATTACCGGATCGAATTCGGGCATCGGTCTTGGAATCGCCCGCGAATTGGCCAAGGCGGGGGCCAATGTTGTCTTGAACTCGTTCACCGACACGGAAGAGGATCACGCGCTGGCCGCGGAAATCGCGGATGTCACAGGGGTTGAGGCCAAATATGTGCAGGCCGACATGTCCAAAGGCGAGGATTGCCGCCGCCTGATCGTGGCCGCAGGTGGCTGCGATATTCTGGTCAACAACGCCGGTATCCAGCACGTCGCACCGGTGCAGGATTTTCCCGCCGCCAAATGGGACGCAATCATCGCGATCAACCTGACATCGGCCTTTCACACCACCGCCGCCGCTGTGACGGGGATGCGTGAACGCGGCTATGGCCGGATCATCAACATCGCCTCGGCGCATGGCTTGACGGCATCGCCCTATAAATCTGCCTATGTCGCTGCCAAACACGGCATCGTCGGGTTCACCAAGACCATCGGTCTGGAAACGGCGCGCGATCCGATCACCTGCAACGCGATCTGTCCGGGCTATGTGCTGACACCATTGGTCGAGGCACAAATCCCCGACACGATGAAGGAATACAACATGTCCCGCGAGGACGTGATCAAGAACGTCATGCTGGAACGCCAACCATCCAAGGAATTCGCGACCACCGAACAGTTGGGCGGCACAGCGGTTTTCTTGTGCTCGGATGCGGCAGCCCAGATCACCGGCACCACCATCAGCGTGGATGGCGGCTGGACGGCCCTGTGAAGCGGATCAATCTCGCACTGCAAGGCGGGGGCGCGCATGGCGCCTTCACCTGGGGTGTTCTCAACCGGTTGTTGCAAGACGACGATATTGAGATTGCGGCTATTTCCGGCACATCTGCGGGTGCGCTGAATGCGGCAGCGCTCAAATCCGGCTGGGTTGCAAATGGCCGTGCTGGCGCGCTGGCGAACCTTGATTGGCTTTGGAACCAGATCGGCGCGGTCACTGACCCGCAGTTTACCCCGTGGATCGGGGCTGCATCGCCCACTGCCGAACTCTGGGCCAAAGCACTCAAGTATTCGCCTGCCTACACGGCCTTTGACATGACCACGCGGATGTTTTCGCCTTATGTCTACGGCCCCGCGATGCAGAACCCGCTAGCCAAGATCGTGAAGAAATTTCACTACGATGCGGTCTGTGCCGGCACCGGCCCCGCATTGCACATCTGTGCCACGAACGTGCGCTCGGGCAAGATCCGCGTGTTCACCGGTGACGAAATCATGCCCGAGGTGATTATGGCCTCTGCCTGTTTGCCGAGCCTGTTTCAGGCCGTGGAATTCGAAGACCCGCAGACCGGCACGGTCGAGGCATTCTGGGATGGGGGCTATACAGGAAATCCTGCACTTTTCCCATTGTTTGCCAATGACTTGCCGGACGATCTTCTGATCGTGAATATCAATCCTCTGTATCGCGAAGAGCTGCCGATGGACAGCCAATCCATCGAAAACCGTGTGAACGAGATCAGCTTCAACAGCTCATTGTTGCGTGAGTTACGCGCCATCGAATTCGTGAAACGCCTGCTGGCCGATGGGTCGATCAAACGCGGGACGATGAAGGATGTGCTGGTGCACATGATCGCGGATGACGCGCTGATGAACGCGCTGAATGTCGCCACCAAAACCATCCCGACACCTGTGATCCTTGCGCGACTGAAAGAGGCGGGCGAGGCGGCGGCGGATGCATTCCTTGCGCAGCACAAAAAAGACATCGGCAAACGCAGTTCGGTCAATCTGACCGAGATGTTCAACTAAGCAATTTGAACGCCAGCGCCCACATCACGACCCCGATCACAATATCAAGTATCCGCCATGCGCGTGCCGATTGCATCACAGGGGCCAACAGACGCGCGCCATAGCCAAGGCTGAAGAAGAAAACGAACGACGATGTGACCGCACCGATCCCGAAAGCTGTTTTCTCGATCGGGTCGACAAACTGCGTTGATATCGCCCCCACAAGACCAAGCGTATCAAGATAGACATGCGGGTTCAGCCACGTAAAGGCCGCACCAGTTGCCAGTGTGGCCCAGAGACCTGCGCTTTTTCCGGCGAGTTGCAGCGTATATGCGCCTTGCCACGCCGCCCACAGGCGCAACGCTCCATAAACGGCAAGAAACGCGGCACCGCCCCAGGCCATGATCTGTGGCAGCATCGGATAAAGCGTCACGATATACCCGAAACCAAGCACACCTGCAGTGATCAGGATCGCATCAGAGGCCGCGCAAAGCAGGCAAAGCCAAAAGACATGCGCCCGTAACAGGCCTTGCCGCAGGACAAAGGCGTTCTGCGCACCGATCGCAAGGATCAAGGCAAAAGCCGTCGCGAAACCGGTCAGGGCTGCAGGGATCATCCGTTAGTCTGCGGGGTTCGTAACGGGCAGGGCGGATTTGTCGTTTGGATAGACAAGACCTGCCGAAATCACGAGCTTGGCTGCATCCTCGACCGTCATATCCAGCTCCTTGATGTCGCGCTTGGGCAGGAACAGCAGGAACCCCGAAGTCGGGTTCGGCGTGGTCGGCAAGAACACAGTCACGAAAGGCTCACCGTCGTTCAGTTTGCTATCAATCTCGCCTTTGGCATTGATCGAAATAAAGGCAATGGCCCAGATGCCCTTGCGCGGGTATTCGACCAGACAGGCCCTATCGAATGAGGTTTCACGCTGCGAAAAGACCGTTTCCGCAATCTGTTTGACCGCGTTATAGATCGAACGGACAACCGGCATCCGGTCGACGAACCGTTCACCTATGCCAAGAAAAGAACGCCCGATCAGCCCCTTGCCGACCCAACCGACGATGATGGTGAAGATCAGGAAAATCACCACGCCAACACCGCGCACGTTCACCGCGATCTGGTCTTCGCCTTCCAGCCCCAAGAGGCCATTCAAGAGGGCGGTGGGCTGATAGGCATCCGGGATAAAGGGCCAGACCCAGCTATCGACCCAGCCAACGGCCGTCCAGATCAGCCAGATGGTCAACCCGATGGGGGCCACAATAATCAGACCCGCCAGAAAATTACTGCGCAATCTGGCAATGATGCCCGGCTGATGGCGGCGCTTGTCGTCTGAATGTGGGTCGATCATTTTGATGGTCTCGAACTCTCTTGCCGAACACTTAGGTGTTGCGCGCCCTTGCAGCAAGCAGTCATCGGACCGTCACAGCGCTATTTCGTCATTGCGATGGCAATTTGTGCAGCTAACCGCGCATTGTTCCGCACAAGGGCAATATTTGCAGTCAACGAACGCCCTTCGGTCAGTTCAAAGATACGTCCCAGCAGGAAGGGTGTGACGGCTTTGGCGGTGATCCCTTGTGCCTCGGCCTCTTGCAGGGCCTGTGTGATGATCGGGTGCAGTACCTCGGCGGGAATTTCATCAGCTTGCGGGATCGGATTGGCCACCAGCTGTCCACCCTGCAGGCCCATCGCCGAGCGGGTCTGTTGGGCCCTTGCGATGTCTTCGGGCGTGTCCATGCGCAATGGGGCAGGCAGATCAGAGCTGGCAGACCAGAAAGCGGGCAGGCGGTCTTGCCCGTAGGCAATCACTGGCACACCCAGCGTTTCCAGCACTTCGAATGTTTTCGGCAGATCAAGAATGGCCTTCGCCCCCGCGCCGACAACCGTGACAGGCGTTTGTGCCAATTCGTGCAGATCAGCCGAGATATCAAAGCTATGCTCCGCTCCGCGATGCACACCGCCAATCCCGCCTGTCGCAAAGACATGGATACCTGCCAGATGCGCCGCAATCATGGTCGCGGCAACCGTCGTGGCACCTGTCCCACCCGTTGCAATGCAGGCCGCCATGTCGGCACGCGACAGTTTGGCGACATTCTGCGCCTGACCCAATGCCTCAAGCGTCTCGAGTTCCAGCCCCACGTGCAGCTTGCCGTCCAGCACAGCGATCGTTGCAGGCACGGCACCGGCCGCGCGCACATCGTCTTCGACCAGCCGCGCGGTTTCAACGTTCTGCGGGAAGGGCATACCGTGGGTAATGATGGTACTTTCCAGCGCCACGATGGCTGCGCCGGATGTGCGAGCGGCGGCGACTTCGGTGCTATAGTGGATCGGGATCATAGGGGTGTTTCTCCGGAAACATAGGTGGCGGCGGCGTTCAAAGCGCGGGTCAGCGAGGCGGCACGGTCCATGCCTTGTGCCTCGGACGCGATATGCGCGGCCATAAAGGTATCGCCCGCGCCGGTCACGCGCGTGACCATGACGGCGGGCGGAGTTTGCGTGATGATATCCCCTGCGGTCCCTTCGGAGGCGGATTTGCCGCCATCGGTCACCAGAACACGGTGCGCGCCCCGTTTGATCAGGGCTACGGCGGCATCGGCCGATGTCTCGAATGCGCTCTGGCAGAGCAACCCGGCCTCTTCAAGGTTCACATAAAGCGTAGCTGAGGGGTGCCCGACAAGCGCCAAAAGCCGCTCAGCCTTGCCGGGGGATGCCGGCGCGACACGCAAATCAGTGGCAGCAAAAAGTGGTGATGTGGCAATAACTTGCAACAATTCCTCGGTCAGGTTGCCATCAAGCGCAACAAGCCCTGCGAATGGGGTCTCGGCAGATCCCAAGCGGCCGTCTGCCAGAGGGCGCAGGATTTTTTCCCCCGCGGCTTCAAGCGAATGCGCATCGGCAATGGCCGCGACCAGCCCATTGGCCCCCTCAATCGCCATATACACATCTGTCGGCAGGTCATCCGAGCGGTACATATAATCGCAAATCATGCCCATGCGGATCGCTTCGCCCATCAGTTCTTCGCCCTCGGCATCGCGGCCGACGGTGGTCAGCAGGGCAGGCGTCATGGAAAAGCGGCGCAGGGTCATCGCGATATTCATGGCCACGCCGCCGGGCAGACGGGTGATCCGCCCCGGCACATCAGAGCCCACGCGCATGTGGCTGGCCGCGCGCCCGATCACGTCCCACAGGACGGACCCGATGCACAAAATGTCAGGTGTCTTGGTCATGCGCGTCTTCTGACCGAGAGCCGCGCCAAGGGCAAGTCCTAGTCGGGAACAGCAAACGTCAGATTGGCCCAGAGCGTTTCCCAGACAGCACCGGATAGCTCGGCCAGCCGTTCATTAGGTTCGCGCAGGACAACCGCATCTACCATGTAGCTATAGCCAGGCCGCACGGGGAACGTCGCGATCCCGTTTTCATCGGTTTGGTAAAGCGAGATTGAAACCTGTGAATCAGCCGCTTTCTCAAAGACTTCAACCTGTGTGTTGGCGCGCAGGTCATTGCGGTAATAGACCTGCACCTGAAAGCCGTCGCTCAGATCATCCGTATAGGGATTGGTCAGGGCGACGATCTCGGTCTCCAACCCCACACGGCGATCCGCACCAGCGCTGTTGCCGACGCCGATCAGGGATTTGGAATAACGGGAATAAACCTCGGTAAAATTCTCGAGCGGCAGGCCGCGTGCCTCATGCTGGGACAGCACATCGCCAAAGTCCTTATGATCAACGAAACGTTGGAACCTTTCCCAATTCTCGTAATCCACCGTCGCACTGTTGGCCTGATAGGCCGCGATGTTCAGCCCCTCTGCCACTGGCTCCTGCTGCAACGCGGGGGTATCGCCCGTCCGTCCGGTCACACGGGCCGAGGCATCGCCGGCAAAAAGCACAAAGTTCACAAAGCGCTGCGGCAGATAGGCCAGCTTGACGCCCGCAAACTCTTCCCCATTGACAATATCTGCCTCAAGGCTACCGTCGGCCTCCACCTGATAATCGGTTGGTTCGATCCAAAACTCGTGGGCCTCTGCAGGTGCTGCAAATACAATGAAAGCGAAGGCAAGAATGCGCATGGATATTTCCCCTATTACGCGGGTGAGGGTGGCCTTTCTGCGGTTGTTGTCAAGCGCTCTCCTCATTTGGTTCACGACACTGTCAACTGCGCAGGCCCATGAGGTGATTCCCGCGATCGCCGACATGCGCGCGGTTGAAGGTGAATTGCGATTTGAGGTTCGCGCAAATATCGAAAGCTTCATAGCCGGTGTGAACCTGGCCGAAACAGAGGATATCAATGACAGCGACCGGGCCGAGATCTATGATCGCTTGCGTGCGCTTCCGCCAGCTGAGCTTGCCGCGCAATTCGAGGCCTTCTGGCCGCAGATGGCCCAAGGGATCACGCTGACAGCAGATGGCATGCCTTTGGTGCCGACCTTCGGGTCTGTCGCGGTCGACCCCGTGGGAAATGTTGAGGTTGTCCGCTTTTCCGTCTTTGAATTCAGCGCCGAGCTGCCCGCAGGGGTCGCGACCGTCCAGGTGGGGTGGGCCCCCGAATTTGGCGTGCTTGTCTTACGCCAGATGGATGTCCCTTTGCCCTACGATGGCTATCTTGCCGGTGGCGCGTTGTCGGATCAGATTTCGCTTGCGGGTGGCGGACAGACAACATGGTGGGTGACATTTGCCAACTACACTCCCGTGGGGTTTGACCACATCGTGCCCAAGGGGCTGGATCATATCCTTTTTGTATTGGGGCTGTTCTTTCTGGCCGCAAGGTTCCGCCCGCTATTGTTGCAGGTATCGCTCTTTACACTGGCCCACACGATCACACTGGCGGCGGCGGCCCTCGGCTATACCGATTTTGCTGATGAATTCACGCAAAATGCCTTTGGCATTGCCTTTATTGATATCGTCGAGCCGCTGATTGCGCTGTCGATCGCCTATGTCGCCATTGAGAATATCTTTACGCGAGGGATCAGCCCATGGCGGCCTTTCGTGATCTTCATTTTCGGTCTGTTGCACGGGCTTGGCTTTGCATCGGTACTGGCGGAATTCGGTCTGCCCGAGGAAACCTTTGTTGCCGCCTTGATCGGCTTTAACGTCGGCGTCGAGGTGGGACAGCTTGCCGTGATCGCGGTGATGTTCTTTTTCGTCTGGCAGGCGTTGCGCATTGATCGCGGTGCGAATGACATCACAAAGGGACTCGTGCTTTACGGCGTTCTTGCCGTGGTCGGCGTGGCGCTGATCGCGTTCGACAGTGCGCAGATCCCGGCTGTGCTGGCGTCTCCGCTTTTGCTCCTCGATACACCCGCGTTGCTTTTTGCTGTCACCTTCGTTGCGATGGCGGTGCTTTGCAGTATCTCGATTGTGCTGCGTGACCGCATTGACGCCTACCGCCTTTTCGTGGCTGTTCCGGCCTCGGTCGTGATCGCCGCGATTGGCCTTTACTGGTTCATCGAACGGTCATATGGCACGCTCACGGGTATCTAATGCGGGTCTGCATATCATCTTGCCCTTAAAAACTCCCGCCGGAGGCATCCTGAGGCTTGCGCAAGCGCGCGACCCCCGCTAAAGAGCGCTCACTTAATCCCGCAGGCGGGGGCGGGTCCAATGGGGAGACATCCCAAAGGATCCACCGGTTGGCATGATGCTGATCCCCCGCTGAGGCTTGAAACCGGAAAAGGAAAACGACATGGCTCTTCCCGAGTTCTCCATGCGTCAGCTGCTTGAAGCAGGCGTACACTTTGGTCACCAGACCGCCCGCTGGAACCCCAAGATGGATCAATACATCTACGGTTCGCGCAACGGCATCCACATTATGGACCTGACACAGACTGTTCCAATGCTGGACCAGGCGCTGCAAGTCATCCGCGACACTGTCGCCAAAGGCGGCCGCGTTCTGTTCGTCGGCACCAAGCGTCAGGCAGCAAAGCCGATCATGGAAGCCGCAGAGAAATCCGCACAGTTCTATATGAACCACCGCTGGTTGGGTGGCACGCTGACAAACTGGCAGACAGTTTCGCAGTCCATCAACCGTCTGAAAGCTATCGACGAAGCCTCCGCAAACGGCTTTGCCGGCCTGACCAAGAAAGAGCGTCTTGGCATGGAGCGCGAGCAGGGCAAACTGCAGGCATCCTTGGGCGGTATCCGCGAAATGGGCGGCGTGCCTGACCTTCTGTTCGTCATTGACGTGAACAAAGAAGACCTGGCCATCGCAGAAGCCAACAAGCTGGGCATCCCTGTTGTTGCTGTTGTTGACACCAACTGCTCGCCTGCTGGCATCGACTATGTCATCCCCGGCAATGACGACGCCGCACGCGCGATCGCACTTTATACCGATCTGGCTGCACGTGCTGCCCTTGACGGTATGACCGCACAGATGGGCGCCGCTGGCGTTGACATGGGCGAGCTCGAAGAGCTGGTGGAAGAGGTCGTTGCCGAAGAAGCAGCACCTGCCGAATAATCCATTCGACATCTTTTAGGGCAGGGGACGTTTGTCCCCGCCCATCCCTTTTTACCTCCAAAGGAGAAGAAACATGGCAATCACCGCTGCAATGGTGAAAGAGCTGCGCGACAGCACAGGCGCAGGCATGATGGACGCCAAAAAGGCGCTGACCGAAACTGATGGCGACATGGAAGCGGCAGTCGACTGGCTGCGCACCAAGGGCCTCGCAAAAGCCGCCAAGAAATCCGGCCGTACCGCTGCAGAGGGCCTCGTGGCTGTTGCTGTATCCGGTGGCAAGGGTGTGGCTGTTGAAGTCAACTCCGAGACCGATTTTGTCGCGAAAAACGCAGACTTCCAGAAAATGGTTGCCAGCATCGCGAATGTGGCCCTGGGCACATCCGACATCGACGGCCTGAAGGCGGCTGACATGGGCGGCAAGACTGTCGAGCAGACCGTAACAGACGCTGTTGCCGTGATCGGTGAAAACATGTCCGTGCGTCGTATGGCGACACTGGAAGGTGGTTCTGTCGTGAACTACGTCCATAACGCCGCCGCACCCGGCATGGGCAGCATCGGCGTTCTGGTTGCAATGTCCGGCGACAACGAGGCTTTTGGCCGTCAGGTTGCAATGCACATCGCCGCTGCAAACCCTGCGTCCCTGTCCGAGGCCGATCTTGATCCGGCAGTGGTCGAGAAGGAAAAGCAGGTCCAGATGGACATCGCACGTGAAAGCGGCAAGCCAGAGGCCGTGATCGAAAAGATGATCATCGGCCGGATGCAAAAGTACATGGCCGAAGTCACATTGCTGAACCAGCAGTTTGTTGTGAACCCCGACCTGACCGTTGGTCAGGCGGCTAAAGAGGCCGGTGTGGATATCACAGGTTACATCCGCCTTGCAGTAGGTGAAGGCATCGAGAAAGCCGAAGAAGATTTCGCAGCCGAAGTTGCAAAACTGAACGGTTAACCAAAGTGCCTTGAAAAAAGAATACGGCCCGCGATGAACAATCGCGGGCCGTTTCCCGTTTTAAGGGAAATCCGCGACACCACACTCGGAAGAAAGCAGGTGCCGCAACGAGAATACTCAGTTCAGTTTCGGGACGAAAAACTGAGCGCTATCGTTAAAGCGCTGACGCGACCAGGCAAACCTGCCACGCCAGCATCCGGTTACCCGGAACAAGAAAGCAGGGCCCTGTAATTACAAGGGAATACTTCCTCATGTTCCCAGGCCTAAGGCCACCACTCACGGAACATCGTCAGACTGCCACCTTACGTCGGGTCACGAAAGTAAGGTAAACCTGACTTCACAAAAAGTTGTTCAAAAGCGGCGCAGAACCGCCGACGCACGGGCCCTCAGGCGGTCTCTGGGTCCATCAGAAACATCTGATTGTAGAAAGCGGCCTTCAACACAGCCTGTGCCGTGGTTTCGACACCCAGCGTATCGCGTGCCAGCCGCAAGTGTTTCTCAACCGTCGCCGGTGTCAGTTTCAAAAGTGCTGCAATATCTTGTGTGGTTTTGCCATCGCCCACCCATTGCAACACCTCACGCTGTCGCTTGGTCAGCGTCCGATCACCCGAATAGGGCAGGGTCAGCAGTTTGAGGTGCATGACGTTGTTCATGACAACAATTTCGTCGCCATGTTCGGCCCACACCTGTTCCACGGCATCTTGTGTCATGCCCGGTTTTGCAGTCAGAGCAATGGCACCTTTGGTGCGTTCAGAGACCGAACGAAAGCTGATCGTATAACCGGCTGTCACGTTCATGGATTTGTTGAATTCGACCACCCGCAATTCGCTCGGGGTGAGGTGATCAACACGTTCCATATCCAGCATCCAGCGCCAGCTGCAGGCGCCGCTATTTTCCAACGCCCATCGCAACATCGGAGCGTAGGTATAAAGCCCCTCATTGATAAAGACATTCATGTATTCTTCGGTCTGGGTTGAAAGCAGGACCCAGTCCTGCGGATCACCAAGACCTGTTGATGTCCGGTACCGGGTGAATCCATACATCAACCTGTCGAAACCATAGGTGGCCATCTGACGGGTGTGAAGATCCCACAGTTCCTCGACCGAGTGGGCATTGGTCAGCTTTGCAAGCTGCGCTACCAATGATGTCATTGGACCTTCCCGATATATGAGACAAGCGCATCAATCGCCAAAGGATAACCGGCCGCGCCAAATCCGCAAATCTGTCCTACTGCAACGGGTGCGATATAGGATTTCTGGCGAAATGCCTCGCGGGCGTGGATGTTTGACAGGTGCAGCTCAACCACAGGCAACATGATGCTTGAAATCGCATCCATCAAAGCGACCGAGGTATGTGTGTAGGCACCCGCATTCAGGATCACACCCGCATGCACACCGCGCGCGCCATGCAGCATGTCAATCATTTCACCTTCATGGTTGGATTGCGCAAAAGCAATCTGAACCCCCAGCGCCTTGGCCCTTTCGTGGCAAAGGGCTTCGATATCGGCAAGCGTCGTTGGCCCGTAGACTTCGGGCTGGCGCGTGCCAAGCAGGTTCAGGTTCGGTCCGTTTAGGATCAGGATAGAATGTGTCATGCGGTTTCATTAACAGCTTTAACTATTGGGCCCAACGGATTTTTCACCACAAATTTTTGCAGTTTCCGACCACATCCGAATATGCCATTCACAGTGGCATGTTTTGCTCGCACACTCAGACCCAAGTGCGGTAGGTGCTCGCAAATGCCAGGCCTATGGCCCAGGGAATGCTGAAAGGGAAGTTGTTGTTACGTGAATTTCTGGAGCAGGTTTGCACCCGTTGTCCCTTTGTTTCGCAGGTCTCGCGGAAAGGAGACCTGTTGTGACTGAAAATAGGTTCGCGCGCACAGCTTTGCCTGAGGCAGCTGTAGTAGATGACTTTCTGCGGCCTTATGCAACGGACACGCCATTGATCCGCGTCGGGGATTTTGGTGACGGCGGGTATTTGGTACCGGACGATTTTCGCGGCATTGCCGCCTGCTATTCGCCCGGGGTTTCACAACAGGCCAGCTTTGAGATGGACATGGCCAAGCGGCGTATACCGTCTTTCATGGCGGACGCCTCGGTCGCGAATCCGCCGCTGCAGGTGCCCGGTGCGCAGTTCATCCCCAAGTTTCTGGGCGATAAGGACGAGGGTGATTTTATCACGCTCGCATCATGGGTCGCAGCAACCGACCCCAATCCGGATGCCGATCTGCTTTTGCAGATGGATATCGAGGGCGCGGAATACGAGACCCTCGGCGCTGCCCCCCGAGATCTGCTGCGCCGCTTTCGGATCATCGTGATCGAGCTTCACCATTTGCCCTCAATACTGACCAAACCGAAATTTCTGAACCGGGCGCTTTCAGCGATCAATAAGTTGCACGACGACTTTGTGACGGTTCATCTTCACCCCAACAACGTTTCGGGCACCGTGGAGATTGAAGGCGAAATGATCCCGCGGGTGATCGAGGCTACGCTACTGCGGCGTGATCGTGCACAGGGGCTCCGGCCGGTGCAATCGTTGCCGCATCCATTGGATGTCCGTCACAACCTGCGCAAACCGGCTTTGGCCTTGCCGGACAGGTGGATGGGTGCCGCAGAACGCGGAGCTGAGGTGTAGGTTGTGATGTGGAGCCAGGACTGGCGTGTCCGTCCACAAACCGAACTATCCGTCATAAGACAAAAGAAAATTGCGGGCTCAGGACAAAATTGAAAGCGGATGGACAAAGAATGCAGTGGAGTTTGGAAAAGGGATATGTCTTGGCGGACGGGCTGCATTACCTCGGCTTTCTCGAATTATTGCATCAGGTCATTCATCCCGACTGGTACCTGGAAATCGGCACCCGAACAGGGGCCAGTCTAAAACTCAGCGCGGCCAAATCCATTGCCGTTGATCCGGACTATCAGCTCAGTCACGAGGTGATACAGAACAAGCCTGCGCTCCATGCCTTTCAGGAAAGCAGTGACGCTTTTTTCGAAGCCGGGCGTATACAACACCTCGGGGCACGCATTGACCTTGCAAGCCTGAATGGCAAGCATCTGTTTGAAGATCTGCTGCGTGACTTTATCGGTACTGAAAAGTGCTGCGCGCAAAACGGACTTATCGTGTTTCAGGGCGGCCTGCCGCAGGATGAGGCGATGGCGTCGCGCGATCACGGGCCCGTTGCACCAGCGGACTGGGCTGGTGACATATGGAAGATCCTGCCTGTTTTGAAAAGATACCGTCCCGATCTCAAGATTGACGTCTTGGATGCGGCACCAACCGGACTGGTGATTGTCAGCAATCTTGATCCGCACAACACAGTGCTGGAAGAGAACTACGCGGCCATCGTGCAGGACTACCAGAATACGACCCTGCAAGACTATGGCGTTGAACGCTACTTTTCAGCGCTCGATATTCAAAGTGCCGCTGACAGCAGATGGCTCTGTGCCTTTCCCTTCGAGCTTGGGAAGGGCTGGCGGGACAAACCCGATATATCCATCAAGATCGCGGCACCCACGCGCGACAAGATGGTCAAATGGGGCGATTATCACTTTGCAAGAAGCCTTGCGCGCGCGTTTTGTCGATTGGGGTATAAGACAACGATCTGTCCGGCTGAGGATTGGTATCTGCATCGCCGCGCGGGTGGCATTGATCTGGTGCTGCGCGGGCGTGCCAATTTTCACCGCCAACCCGGGCGGTTATGCCTGATGTGGGCCATCTCAAAAGCGATGCGTGCAGTGAATTACACGAATGCAGATCATGTTTTCTGGGCATCAAAACAGCTGTTTGAAAAAGCAAAGCTAGACCAGCCCGACGGACAGTTTTCCCTTCTGCCACAGGCTTTCGACCATGATCTGATGACATTGGGGCCAAAAAAGGCGCGTAAAGGGTTGGCCTTTGTCGGGCGCGCGCGTGCGGGATTTGAACGATCAAGCGTTGTTCACGCCGCGCAGGCAAATGAAGATTTGCGGATTTGGGGGCCCGGATGGCAGGCTGGCAAATACGCGCCATATGTCGTTGCCGAAGGTGTGCCCAATGACGATCTTGCAGAGATTTACCAGTCAGCCCAGGTCGTCCTGAATGATCACACGGCGACCATGAAAGAGAGCGGTTTTCTCTCGAACAGGGTGTTTGATACGCTCGCTTGCGGGGCGATCCCCCTGTCGGAAGATGTGGGGTGGTTGCCCGATGACATTGCGGATTTTGTCTATCTTTACCACGATCAAGAAAGCTTTGCGGCGGGCGTGGCCCGTGCACGTGCTGAATCAGCCGCCAAGCGCAAGAAACGCGACACCTTGGCGCGGCAATTGGTCGCTGTGCATTCGTTCAAGGCGCGTGCGGTTGAAATTCTCAAGGTCGCAGAGGCTTTGCGCGCTGAAACCTTGTCGGCATGACAGGTAAGGGCGGTTGCCGAGATATGGCGCAACACGCGCGCAAGTGTGTTGATCAGCGTCAGGTGGTTGACTGATCGCTTCCGCGCGCCGCCGTTTCGGCATCCGGTACCAGCGCCGCCATCAGGTCATTGAAATCCGGTCGCGTCTGCAGCTCCCTGATCAAGGCACGGTGGTTTTCACAACAGGCGTCATGCAGGGTGCGCAGTTCGCTATCCGCAAGCAGCTCTTTATAGATCGCGGCTTTGCGCGGGCGGATCGCGTCGATGGAGCGATCCTCGATCCGGTTGTGGTTCATCTTCTGCCAGTATTCCAACCCAAGCGCCTCGCCCCCATGATGTGCACGCCCGCGTGCCTTTTTGACCAGATAGGATTCGCATGACTTCAAGGCGTAGTGGTTCAGCTGGACAAGATCGTAGCCAAGCGAATCCGGGCCCGACCGCCAGCTGCCCTGCATGTACCTGTCCGGCATCGGCTGGCCAGAGCCGTTGTACCACTGTGTTTCCGAAAACTGTTCGACCGTGGGGCGTTTGGGACGATGCACACCGATATGCCCCCAAAGATCGCGCTGGAACATGGTCTTGAGACCCCAGGCCTGCGGCGGGCGTGGTGTGTGATCTGCGGCGGCGCTGCGGAATTGATCTGTCAGGAACTTGTCCTTGTAGCCGACCACACCCGCATTTCCGAAAAGGCGCCATGTCATCGACAGCGTCCGCGCATCAGGAACCGCACGGGTCAGCGCCTGAAGCGTGTGATCGCCTGTCTTGATGTTGATATATTCGTCAGCATCAATCGGGATCACCCAGTCTTCGGGACCCGCGAGATCCATCTTCAGAAAGCGACGGTAGGCGCGGCGCTGGGGCGCGGGTTTACCGCCGAATGTATTGTCGAAGTGATGCACTTTGCCCATCGCATCAAGCCGGTCAAGCAGCGCATCGGAACCGTCAGAACAATCGTTGGAAAAGACAGCAATCGCATCCACGCCGATGGCCAGATTATGCGCAACCCATTCAACGATGAACGGGCCTTCATTTTTCATCGGGGTCGCGATGACAAAGCGTGTCATATCCGTGTCCTTATCCAAAACTGCCTGATCGGCCTTGGGCAATGCGTCTTTCAGTCTGGCTTGCGATCAATAATCTTTCTGGTCAACGGCAGCCGTGGTTTCAATCCGGTTCTCATAGAGCCAGTCATAGAAAGCATCCCATCCCTCACGTGCCTTCAGTTCGGCAATTTTCGCGCGATGCCATGCGCAGGCCTGATCATGCAACGGCCCCAAGACCGGATCGGCCTTCAGCGCGGCCAGCAAAGGCCGCGCGCGGTCGGCGTGCGGTGCCATTGTGTGATCCTCGGCGCGGTTGACGTTCATATCCGACCAGTAGTGTTCGGTCTGTTCGCGGGCGATGTGGTTCGTGCGGCCACGGTCACGCTTGACCAGAAAACTCTCGAGCGAGCGCACGGAATAATGGTTCAGCCGCGCGTATTTATGGCTGAAGCCCTCCCATGCGCGCCACCCGATCTGGTCCATCGGTCTGTGGTTCCCGCCACAATCGGACCACCGCACCTCGGCCTCGCGCCCCTCGGGCACGTTCTTGGGCCGGTGGGGATTGAACCGCCGGAACAACCCGTTGTTGCGGAACAGTGTCTTAAAGCCGTTGGCGCGTCCGTTGGCAGGATCATCTTCGATATCCGCGAGCGTGAACTGGTCCATCACAGGGCGGTCTTCATAAGGACCGATGCCGCCACAGCCGAACAGTTTCCAGACAAATGAAACTGCGTCGCAATCACCGATCTTTGCCATCATCTGGTCAAGTGTTGTCAGTCCGCCGCGCAGATTGATGAATTCATCCACATCAAGGCACATCAGCCAATCTGCATCCATCACCCAAGGGTGCGCTGTGGCCCGCCGCAGTGCCTTATGCTGCGGGGGGGATCCGTCCGAGACGTCATTGGGCCGGTGACTGCAATAGCCAAGCTCTTCCAGCCGCTGCAGCATCAGATCGGTGCCATCCTCGCAATCATTGGTGAAGACCACAAAACCCGTGAAGCCAATGGCCAGATTATGGGCAATCCATTCAAGCAGGAATGGCCCCTCGTTTTTCATCGTGGACATGATGACATGGGTGCCGCCAAGGGCAGGGGCTGGCAGGGCAGCGGATTTTGTCATTCTGCGCCTTCTCTTTTGAGCTTGCGAAATGCGGGCGTGACGCGCGCCGCAAGCGCATCATGCCCGCGCGCTTGCAGGTTTGCGATCAACGCCTTGCGATACCACGGCAACGCACGCCGTGCGCGGATCATGTCGTAAAAGACCGCAGGGGTCAGCGTATCGTCAAAGGCGTGCTGCATCAGCGGCTTTAACAGGCCCGCGCGGCGCAGGAACACAGGCGAATAATGTCCCGAACACCATGTCTTGAGAAGGACCAGCTTGTCGCTCTCAAGCCGTTCAACATGCCGTCGGTCAGGGGTAAAGAACGGGTCATAGATGACAAATGCCTTTTGCACGTCGTCGATTTCAAAGGCGCAGTCGCTGTGGGGCAGGGACCAGTCACGCGCGCGCCCCATGGCAAAGCGTTCCTCCCAAGGCACCAAGGCCTCTTCCAGCGTGGTTTGCGGATTAAAGCTGATGACGGTTGCACCCGGCGACAGTGATGCGAAGGCCAGTGC
This sequence comes from Yoonia rosea, assembly GCF_900156505.1. Lineage (NCBI taxonomy): Bacteria > Pseudomonadati > Pseudomonadota > Alphaproteobacteria > Rhodobacterales > Paracoccaceae > Yoonia > Yoonia rosea. The sequence goes on from NZ_FTPR01000001.1 coordinate 806,009, forward strand.
AGCAAAGCCGCCCATGGAAGTGCCTGTCAGGATCACCTTGTCGAAAGCCGCAAAGAACCCGTCAGAGGACAGCTTTTGCAGATAGCCAATCAGCTGTGGATCGCGGAACCAGTCTTTGCGGCGCGCCATGACGGACAGATGCGAAAAACCATTGTCATGAACGAATTTATAGGCCCATGGCTCGCGCTCGGCTGACATGTCATTGACGCTGGACAGATTATCGAATGTCACGACAAGTCGGTCTGGGTTCCGTTCAACGTATGACACCGCATGGTTTTTCAGACGGGTGTAGAAGCCCTGATTGTCACCACTGGTATGGATTTCTGCAAACCAGCGGGGCAGCTTTGCACCGGCCTCGGGGCGTGGATCATCGTCCGCGATGCTGGTCTCATCGGTTGCGATGACCGTCTTGGATGGCTCTGTCGTCTTTGCTGGGGCCTCGCCATTCATGGCTGCGATCACAGCCTGGAAATCAGGCGATGTGTCTCGCAGGTTTTCGCGGGTGGCGGTTTCCGCGTCGCACAATGCGGCCTGTGCCGCTGCAACATCAGGCAGGGCCATCAGTGCAGAGACTTCCGCGCCTGCTGCACCCAGACGCATGTCCACTGTCCAGCGTGCGCCGGTGGTCGTGGCCAAGGCTTGCAGCCGAGCCGTGTGAACCGCGACACTGGGGTGCTGCTTGGCGGGCAGGGCGTGCTGGTGGACCAGATAGGTCTCCACCGATGGCGCGGGAATTTTCAGAACCGATGCTTTGCCGCCGGCACGGGCCGTAACGGTCGCGCCGGCAAGGCTTTGGGGGGCAGGGATCACACCGCCATCACCATCGACCCAAACGAGGTCTGCCTTCCCTTGAACCGGTCCGACAGGCCGTTCCGGTGTGCGTGATGCAAACAGGCCAAGCCGCGTCACACTGCGCTGTGTCCCTGCACCCGCAAGCGATATCGCGTGTTGCAAAAGCCCACCCGGAATATGGGGCCGTTTCGGCGCAATTCCTGCGATCTGGAGGGGCGCGCAGAGCACATCTGCATCACCGCAGGACTGCATGAGCGCAGGCAGACTCTGTGACGGATCACTGATGCAGAAATACTCGTCCGGCGCGAGGTAGAGCCCGTAACCGCCGGTTTCTGCCGCCTCCATGCGGGCCGCACGGATTGCCGAATTGTGGATTTCTTCCTTGATGTCGGAATCAACGGCAACGGGCACGATTTCAATCACGCCTGCCGCGGCCAGCGCATCAAGAAGCGGTTCCTTTCCGGCCTGTCTGCGATCAATGTAGATCATCGTCTGCGTCACACCGAGCGTGCGGTGATAGGCCAGCCATTCCACAAAGGCGGACGTGGGCTTCCATACGAAGGCGCTGAGCAACAGTCGTGGACCTACCCTCATGATATTGCGCCTCCTTCTTCCACTGCCCGGCGGTGGGAGTGCTTGTGAATATCGGCGTGAATGTATAGGCTTTGCTGTGGTTAGAAAAGGTTGATTTACGATGCCGCGGACAGGCCAAAGTCGGGGTTTCTTTATTGGCCTGAGGCGGGATCAATTGGGCGCGCGCCTGTTGATGATGCTCAACAGTATGCGCCTTGCGGAAGACTATGAAACGGATTTTCGCATTAACTGGTTTCCGCGCGGTGCTGCGGCCCCCAAGCTGGACACGCCGCTTGATCTGTTCGATCCCGCGTTCATCGACCGGCATTTTATTGCGAACGAAGATTTTGAAGAACTATCCGCAATCACCAAGCCGATTGAGAGCTTCCGGCGCGATTCTGATCCAGGCAGATTGAACGCCCATCTCGCCGGCGGTGGTCACGTCCTGCTAGACGAAGGGTTCGAGATCGAGAGACTTCCCTTCGAGACAGGTGAAGACCATCAGGACCGTTTTCGCACCTTTCTGTCGCGCATTGGTTTCAACCACAGCGTCAAGGCGCATATGGCCGAGATCGAAGGCGCCATGGCCGCATTGCCGGGCCCGGTGATCGCCTATCACATCAGGCGCGGCGACATCCTGAACGAAGCGCCATGGAAGCATAAGGAATGGCCCTCAAAAATTGAGCCCGACGAACTTTATTCCGCCTATCTGACAAAGAACCCCGGTGCTGCCGCATTGGTTTTTTCGGATCAGGCCGAGAGCATTGCGGGTCTGATGGCCGCGCATCCGCAACTGCGCAGCATGGCCGATCTGGTGGACCTGTCACATTGCAAACCGGTGCAGCGCGATTTTCTTGAGCTTTATACGATGTCGCTTGCGTCGCAGATTATCGCGCCGCCGGTCAGCGCCTTTAGCCGGGCCGCCGCCCGTCTGAGCGGCCAAGAGCGCAAGTGCTTTCACGAAGTGATGGAACTTGAGGAACGCGACCGCGCCTATGCCAGCACGATTGCACGCTTCCACAAAGGTGTTGCGGCTTTCATTACGCCCAGCGAGGCGGCCCATATCTATGTGAAAGTGGCCCGCAGGTTACAGGTGTCGGGGCGGGAAGAAGACGCGTGGAAATTTGCGGACAAGATCCTGACGGCGGGTGCGGACAATGCATTTCTGCCCCTGCTACAGGCAGCCAATTGCATTTACCTCAACAAGTGGGACGAGGCACTCGCCCATGTGCAGACCGCCATTGAGGACCCCAATCAATGGCAGGAAAACTATGTCTCTGCCCTTGCCATCCGCGCGCATATTCTTGGCGCGCTCGGCAAGGCTGTGCAGGCGCGCAATTCCTTCCTGAAGGGCTTTTGGCAAAAACCGTCCTTGCCTGATGTCACCGTGGTCGGCACCTTCATGATCCGCAGACAACGCCTGCGCCCCGGTGAGGCGCTGCCCTTTGACCGTGAGACGGTGATGGCGCTCCAGCTTGGGTATCAGCTTCACAATATTGTATTGCAGCAAAACAAGATCATTCGTGCGCGTGCACTGGACCTGTCGTCTATCGCCGTCGAATGGCCATGGTTTGCCCTTGATGGCAAAACGCAGAAAATGCTGAACGCCAAACACGCGCTCAAGGCTATGCGCGCAAAGCTTATGGAAGGCGATCACGCTGCACCGGGGGCAGGGCCCTTCAGTTTCTGTGCCTTGCTGGATGCGCGCATGGGTAAATTGGATAAAGCTCTGCAACAAAACACTGAGGCACTCGAGCACGCGCCTCAGGATCAACTGGTGCACAAGCGACAGGCGGAAATCCTGTTTCTCAAAGGTGATCATGACGGTGCGCTGGCCCAGATGGAGCAGTGTATAGCACTGGGTCCCAACCATGCATTCTGGCATTTTTTGATAGGCGTGATCCATGAAGGGGCAGGGGATAGCGCCGGCGCCGATCAGTCATTTGAGCGGGCCACCGCGATGGATGAGACGACAGCGGAGCTTCACGCCTATGTCGCAGAGTTCCACCGCAACAACGGAAATGAAACCGCCGCTATCGCCGCGCTTGATAGGGCGGCTCGGATTGCACCCAATCAAAAGCGGTATCAAAACCGCCGCGCGCGTATCTTAAAGAAAATGCAGTGAACGCCGTGGTCCATACGGCACCGACTACTGCATGGGGAGAGGCCTAGTCTTCATCGTAGGATGTTGATAAAGAAAAAGACATTCCGGGTATCTGGATCTGCATATAATCTACTGATCGTGTTAAAGGACGGTTCATGCTTTGGATCCATATCGGGATGCCCAAGACAGGCTCAACAGCGTTGCAGGGTTATCTGCATAGCAATGCCCCGTTTCTGGAAAAGCATGATATCCGCTATATGGCGACGGGGCGGGACCGTGGTACAGGCCGTGTGCGCCTGATCTGCCAGAACACGATGGCGATCGCGATGTCACGTGGCTGGGCCGATGCACCAGCGCCAGACGCTTTTGTCGAAGAATATCAGGCACATGCGGAGCAGCACTGCATCCTCTCGAGCGAGATGTTTTTCGGGCGCGATCTTTCGCCGCTTTATGACCGTTATCTGGCAGCGATCCCGACGCCGGTCAAATTTGTCGTCTACATCCGGCGCTTTGATGAATTTATCGAAGCCGACTACAAGCAGCGCGCAAAAAACGGGATGCGCACGCGCGGCGTCGAGGCTTTTGTCAAAAATCGTTTGACGCAGATCGAGAGCGACCCTGACTACATGGATTTTTCTATCATTTTTGACCGGATCCGCGCACAGGTGCCAGGCGCAGAAATTGTCCCGCGGCTTTATCTGCGCGCGGAAATGGCGGGCAACGACGTGATCAGTGATTTTTTGTCATTGATGGATGTCCCGGTGCATGACGTGGTCTTGCCAAAGGGGGCCGCGAACAAATCATTGTCCCGTGTCGCAAGCGAGGCTTTGGGCCGGTTTGACGGCGGCGCCGGTTTTGACAAAAAAGCCCGTCGGCAGCTGGGACGGGTGCTGCAACAAAGCGGTGACCCGCGGCTTTTTGGACGCGATGACGTGCTGACACAAGACGAGCGCAAGCGGATCAACGACACCCTTGAAGCCCGAAACGCTGCATTCCGCGCGGCCTATTTTCCCGATCGTGCGCGCCTTTTCACAGCAAATATAGACACAGAGAAAGTGTTCCAGCGTGGCAATCCAAGTGAACAAGAAGACTATGATTATACAGTCAAAAAGCTCCAAGAACTTGTCAAAAAGCAAGGCTGATCATGGCAAGTGGAACACGATTTGCATGGTGCCGCTACGACGCCAGGAACCTGCGGACAAAACCGTGATCGGATACGTATATGCCACTTTATGACGTTGCCAGTCTTTGGGTCGGCCCGGAACTGACTTGGATGGAGCAGATGTGTCTTTTGTCCTTTGTCGAAAAAGGCCATCGCACGATCCTTTACGTCTATGATGAAGTGAAATCGGTGCCTGATGGTGTTGAAATCCGTGATGCCAACGAAATCATGCCCGCAGATAAAATCATCTATCATGTCAATACCGGAAGCCCGGCATTCCATTCCGATGTGTTCCGGCTCAGGCTGATTGCGCAGACCGATTATCTTTGGATTGATACCGATGCTTACTGTTGGAAGCCGTTTGTGCGGCCTGACCACGGCTACTTTTTCGGTTGGGGTACAGATCGTCAGCGCAAGCTCTATTCCGGCGTCCTTGGTTTGCCCAAAGAGTCCCAGACATTGCAGGCCATGCTGTCGCTGACAAACGACGAATATCCCGTGCCGCCATGGTTGCCGCAAAGGCAACAGAACAGATTGCAACGCCTGAAAGCCGCGGGCGAGGGCGTGCATATGTCGGTCATGCGTTGGGGCGTTTGCGGACCGGATGCCTTGCATCATTTCGCCCACGCGAACGGTGAAGTCGCACATGCCTTCGAGGGTGACGTTCTTTATCCCGTACCATTTGCGTCTACGCGTTCATTCCATCGACCGCGTTTGAAACAGGATGTCTACAACCACATTACCGAACGGACGCTGTCGGTGCATTTCTATGGGCGACGGTTTCGGAATATCTTTGCGCTCAGTCAGGGCATTCCACACGAAGGGTCATTTGCGGACGAGCTGTGCAAACGGCACGGGCTGGATCCGGCGCTGACGGGCCATCTGTTTGTCCGAAAGTCCAAGAATAGCAGTTAACGCAGGATTGCGGTGTTCTGATGTGGATTAATATTACATAATACTGATTATGCGCTTAATGGATTAATCGGAATTGCAACGATATCAACGGCCTACCCTTTAAGGTTCCGCAAGACTTCACGGGCTGCCGCCATGACGGGATCATGGGTGTCTTTCAGGATCGCGATCCGGTCAAAGCGATCAGGAGCCGTATTCACTGCTTCACGCAGTGCTGAGCCGAAGGCCATGCGCAATTCTGTCCCAATGTTGAATTTGCAGATGTTTGTGGTCTTGGCCAGACGTCTGCGCTGTTCAATTGGCACGCCTGATCCGCCATGGATCACCAAAGGCACCTGTGTCGCGGCCTGAATGGCCGTTATCCGCGCTTCATCAAGGCCTACGTCTGTCTTTTGCTGCAAATGCACATTTCCGACGGAGATCGCCATCGCGTCAACGCCGCTTTCTGTTGCAAATATTGCGGCCTCCGCTGGGTCTGTCCCGGCTGAACTCTCTCCGCCCGCATAGCCGACAAAGCCGATCTCGCCCTCGCAGGAAATTCCTGCTTTTCGTGCTATTTCAACGATTTGCCGTGTTTCCTTAATGTTCTCGGCCAATTGTTTTCGTGATCCGTCAAACATCAGCGACGTAAACCCTGCATCCACTGCGGCGGAACATTCATCATAGGTGTAACCATGATCGAGATGCGCCACGACCGGCACGCTGGCACCTTCGGCCAAATGCCGGAACATCTTGCCCAGAACAGGCAAAGGCGTATGCGCGCGACACCCCGGCCCCGCCTGCAGGATGACCGCGCAATTCTCGGCCTCTGCTGCGGCAACAAAGGCGCGCATGTCCTCCCAACCCAGACACACCAGACCGCCGACGGCATAGCCGCCCCGCAACGCAGGCTGGAGCACATCTTTGAGCGTCGCAAGGGTCACTTGAACTTGGCAATCATGTCTTTGATGCCGGGGATCGTCTCGATCTGATCGGCATGGGAGGGTTGGAAATACTGGATCAGGCTGCGCTGTGACAGCCCGCCCAGAATGGTGAAGTAATACATCTGATAGCCTGGCAGAACTGCACACGGGTGATAGCCGCTGTCGAGACAGATCGTCGATCCATCCACGATATGATAGGCATCGCCCGCCTTGCCGTCCTCACGCTGGAGCATCTGTACGCCAGAGCCATGGTTGGGCTTGAAACGGAAATTGTAGGTCTCGTCGTGCCGCGTCTCAAGCGGCAGGCGATCGGTGTCATGCTTGTGGGAAGGAAAGCCTGACCAGCCGCCCTCGCCCACGGTGAAAAGCTCGGACACCAGCAGACGCCCCACCTTGTCGTGATACTTCGTGCCAAGGATGTGTTTGATTTTACGGTGCGTTTTGGTGTCGTCTGACCCGTATTGCACCAGATCAAGATCGTCCGCACGCACAGCAAAAGCATCCAGCACCTTGTCATAGCGCGCACCGCACACAAAAACCTCGGCCGTGTCCGAGGTGCAGGCCATCTGTGCCTTGGCGGCGGTGGGCACATAAACGCCCTCAGGTTCGCCATCCCAGACATCCGCGCCCCGATTGCCGATGCCGTCGGCCCTGAACCCTTCGATATCAATATCCAAAGTTCCGGTCGCGGGCACGATGCAGGTCTCATACCCGGGCACAGCGTATTCGAACGCCTGCCCCTTTGTCAGCTTGACGATGTTGAAATAGTTCAGCGGAACGGTCGGGTCATCCACATCGACGATTGGCTTGTTCTGGTTGTCATATGGCGGGATATGCATCTGTTTGTCCTTTATGCGTCGGTCGGACCGGGGTGTTCGGCCATAAACTTGGTTAATGTCGCGCGATCCGGCATCGCAGGCGCGCAGCCCGGGCGGGATACGGTCACAGAGGCACAGGCCGATCCACGCAGGAGCGCGCCGCGCAAATCCTGCCCCTCGGCCAGACCCGTGACCAGTCCGGCCATAAAGCTATCCCCTGCCCCTGTGGGTTTCAGCGCCTCGACAGGCCAGATCCCCGTGCGGATCTCTTCGCCCGCGGCAAAGGTGATCGCCCCCTTTTCGCCCATCTTGTACACCACAATTGTGGCGGTGCTGGCGGCCAGCGCACGTGCTTTGGCAAGGCCCTGGTCAATCCCGCCCGCCATAAAGCCGAATTCCTCGTCATTGCCGATAATCATATCCGATTGGGCTGCGGCACGGCTCAGAACCTCTTCGGCGACCTGCGGTGAGGGCCATGAATACGGGCGGTAATCCACATCAAAGATAATCGGCAGGCCCGCGGCTTTGGCGCGTGCAAAGGCGTCAAACGTCGCGCTGCGCGATGGTTCGGCGGCAAACACTGTGCCGGCCGTGATCAGCGCGCCGAATTTGGTATAATCCACGGCGGCGACATCATCTGCATCCATCTGGAAGTCAGCGGCACCGTTGCGGTAAATCACATTTCGGTGGCCTGCGACGCGGCTTTCGTAGAAGGCCAGTGAATTGCGGTATTCGCCCCCCACCGGCGTTACATATTCGGTGCCAACGCCGTACCGTTTCAACTGTCCGATACAGTAACTGCCGATGCTGTCGTCGGACACACGGGTGACAAGTGCGGCCTGCCCGCCCAGTTTGCAGATGCCAGCGGCGATATTGGCCGATGACCCGCCCAGCCCCACAGTAACGGTTTCCGCATCTTCGGTCGCCACGCCCGCATCGGTGAACAGATCGATACCCGCACGCCCGACGACCAGAAAGTTGTTGGCGCCTATGCCCTCAATCAGCCCCGCCATCATACACCGTTCCGTTGCTTGTGACGGGTTGCTTCCTGATCGAGATGGGCTTTGCGCACCTTGTCCGAGGTCGTCACATGCGGTGTGCCGACTTCCCACCATGTGTGGCCTTGCGTCGTCCAGCCCTCATACGGGTCGACCTTCATGACGATCACATAGGTGTTTTTGGCCGCCTGCGCGCGCCCGAAGGCCGCCTCCAACTCTGCAGGCGAACTGACGGTTTCTGCCTCAGCCCCCATCGCCTTGGCATGCGCTTCGAAATCCACATCCACCTGCGCGGTCGCTGTCGGCGTATCCGCGATCAGGTTATTGAAGCTTTCATTGCCTGTGTTGTTCTGCAGCTTATTGATGACCGCAAAGCCACCGTTGTCCAGCACCATGACGATCAGCTTTTTCTCTGTGAGAACAGAAGAATAGATGTCGGAGTTCATCAAAAGATAAGATCCATCACCGGTAAAAACGATGGTATCACGTGCGGGTTCCTTCTGCGCCTGTGCAATCCGCGCACCCCAGCCGCCCGCGATCTCGTATCCCATGCAGGAAAACCCGAATTCCACATCAACCGTGCCGACATCCAGTGTTTTCCAGTTGGCGGTTACCTCGGCGGGCAAACCACCCGCCGCCGCAACAATCCGGTCGCGGGGGTGACACAGGCGGTTCACTTCACCAATGGCCTGCGCGTAGGACGCAGGGCCGTTCCCAACGCGCGTATTCTCGGCCACGTAATCGTTCCAGGTCGCGCGCTCCGCTTGCGCCTGCGTGGTCCAGCCTTGTGGTGCGCGGTAGGATGAAAGCCCCTCTTGCAGCGCCCCCAGCCCCAGTTTCGCATCGCCCACGACCGTGGCCGACATATGTTTCGCCGCATCATGGCGCGCCGCGTTCAGGCCAATCAGCTTGGCATCATGGGCAAAGGCCGTCCATGATCCGGTTGTGAAATCCTGCAGGCGCGTGCCGACGGCCAGGATCACATCCGCCTCTTCCGCGATTGTATTGGCGCTGTCCGATCCGGTCACCCCAATCGGCCCGATATTGAGCGGATGATCATGGACCAGATTGGCGCGCCCTGCGATGGTTTCCACCACCGGAATCCCCGTGGCCTCGGCTAATGCGGTCAGTTCCGCCACTGCGCCGGAATACTGCACACCGCCCCCCGCAATGATCATCGGACGCTTGGCGGATTTCAGGAGGGCAACCGCATCATCCACCTCTTCACTGTCAGGCATCTGGCGGCGAATGCGGTGCACACGTTTGTCAAAGAAGCTGCGCGGATAATCATAGCTCCAGCCCTGCACATCCTGCGGCAGGCCAAGAAACGCGGGCCCGCAATCGGCGGGGTCCAGCATGGTGGCAAGCGCCGCAGGCAGCGACTGGATCACCTGCGCAGGATGCGTGATCCGGTCCCAGAAACGGGTCACGGCCTTGAAGGCATCATTCACGCCAAAAGTGGGATCGCCGAAATGCTCAAGCTGCTGCAAGACAGGGTCCGGCAAGCGGGTGATGAAGGTGTCGCCACAGAGCATCAGCATCGGCAGACGGTTCGCATGGGCAAGAGCGGCAGCCGTCAGCAGGTTCGCCGTACCGGGACCGGCGGATGCGGTGCAAAACATGAACCGGCGGCGCAAATAGGTCTTGGCATATGCGGCGGCGGCAAAACCCATCCCCTGCTCATTCTGTCCGCGATAAAGTGGTAGCGCGTCTTGTGCGTTGTAAAGCGCCTCACCCAGACAGGTGACGTTGCCATGGCCGAAAATGCCAAAGCCGCCGCCGCAAATGCGGGTTTCGACCCCGTCGATGTCGATCCACTGATTGGCCAGATAACGCACAATGGCCTGTGCCGTTGTCAGCGTGACCGTTTCGGCGATGTGCCCCATGATCGTCCCCCCATCGGCGCATAATTCCTGCGTCGGTCGCGATTGTTTATTGACCAACCACCAGAAAGAACGTTACGCATTTTGCAACCGGTTGCAACCGGTTTCTGGGAAGGGGAGCGGACATGACAGAGATCGGTATCGGGATTATCGGCGGCGGCTATATGGGCAAGGCGCATGCGGCGGCCTACGCCTCTGTTGGCGCAATTTTCGATACTGCCCTGCGGCCGCGTCTGGAAATGGTGTGCGCGTCATCGGATGCCTCGGCTGAAAGGTATCAAAAGGCCTTCGGCTTTGCGCGCGGTACCGCCGACTGGCGGGTGCTGGTGCATGATCCAAAAGTCGAGGCTGTCGTCATCGCCTCTCCGCAGGACACCCACCGCGATATCGCGCTTGCGGCTTTTGCCTTGGGCAAGCCCGTTTTCTGCGAAAAACCGCTTGGTGCGACGCTGGCCGATTCCATTGCGATGACCGAGGCCGCCAAACAGGCAGGTGCGATCAACATGGTCGGCTTCAACTACATCCGCACCCCTGCGGCCCAATACGCCCGTCAACTTGTAGCAGATGGCCGCATCGGTGATATCACATGGTTCCGTGGCGAACACACCGAAGACTTTTTTGCCGACCCCGCCCTGCCCGCCACATGGCGCTGCCAAGGCATGGGCAACGGGACGATGGGTGATCTTGCCCCTCATATGATCAACGCCGCACGCGCGCTTATCGGGCCGATTGCGGCCCTCTGCGCGCAGGTCGAAACCGTACATGCCCAACGCGGCGACATAGCCGTCACCAACGACGATCAGGCACAGTTCATGTGTCGGTTTGAAAATGGGGCGCAGGGGCATCTGTTTTTCAGCCGGATCGCGACAGGCCGCAAGATGGGCTATGCCTATGAGATCCACGGCACCAAGGGCGCGATCCGTTTTGATCAGGAAGACCAGAACGCCCTGCACCTTTACACCATGGAAGGTCCCGAGGCCGAACGGGGGTTTCGCAAGATTCTGACCGGCCCTGCCCACCCTGATTATCTGCCCTTTTGCCAAGGGCCCGGCCATGGCACAGGCTATCAGGACCAGATCATCATAGAGGCCAAGGATTTCCTGACCGCCATCGCCACCAGAACCAATATCTGGCCCACGTTTGCAGAAGGGCTTGAGGTCAATCGCGTCGTGACAGCCGCCATTGACTCAAGCGAAAAGCAAACCTGGGTCGACGTCTCAGACTACTAACCGAAAGACCTATGATATGATCAATATCGGCAATGCCCCCTGTTCGTGGGGTATCGAATTCGCTTCTGATCCTGCCTATCCCACATGGCAATCCGTGCTGCAGCAATGCGCCAGCGCAGGCTATAAGGGGATCGAGCTTGGCCCCATCGGCTATATGCCCGAGGACCCTGCTGTGCTGCGCGAAGAGTTGGATAAGAACGAACTCAGCATCATTGGCGGTGTCGTTTTCCGCGCTTTCCACGATCCTGCGAAATGGGATGACGTGATGGACGCCTCTGTGCGGACCTGCAAGGCGCTGGTGGCTCACGGCGCGCAGCATCTGGTGTTGATCGACAGCATCTCGCCGCGCCGCGCACCCACCGCCGGACGCGCCACCGAGGCCGAACAGATGGACAAGGCCGAATGGACCGCCTTTCGCGACCGTCTGGCGACGATTGCGAAAATGGGCACTGAGGACTACGGGCTAACCGTTGGTATCCACGCCCATGCGGCGGGTTTCATGGATTTCGAGCCGGAGCTGGAGCGCCTGCTGGACGAGGTCGATGAAAGCATCCTGAAAATCTGCTTTGATACCGGCCATCATTCCTATGCGGGTTTTGATCCGGTCGCCTTTATGAAGCGGCACATCGACCGCATCAGCTATATGCATTTCAAGGATATTGATCCGGTGGTCAAAGCGGATGTGGTCGCCAAGCGGACAGATTTTTACAAGGCCTGCGGACAAGGAATTTTCTGTAACCTTGGTCAGGGAGATGTCGATTTCCCCGCCGTGCATCAAATCCTTCTGGATGCAGGATTTGAAGGTTGGTGCACTGTCGAGCAGGACTGCGACCCTGCCCTGCCCGGCACGCCGCTTGAGGATGCCGAAAGCAACCGCAAATATCTCGAATCCATTGGTTTCTAAAACCTAACAGACGAAAGTTGACGACGATGACAAAACTGAAATGGGGCATGATTGGCGGCGGTGAAGGCAGCCAGATCGGACCGGCACATAGGTTGGGTGCAGGGCTGGACGGGCTTTTTGAATTCAGTGCGGGTGCGCTGGATCACCGGCCGGAATATGGCATTGATTACGGGCAACGCCTTGGCCTTGGCGACCGTGCCTATGGCGGCTGGCAGGACATGCTGGAAGGCGAGCTGAAGCGCGACGACCGCGTTGATCTGGTTACGGTTGCCACGCCCAATTCCACGCATTTCGCAATCACCAAGGCGTTCCTCGAGAACGGGTTTCATGTGCTCTGCGAAAAGCCCATGACCATGACCGTGGAAGAAGGCGAGGAAATCGTCGAGATTGCCAAAAAGACCGGCAATATCTGCGCGGTAAACTATGGCTACACGGGCTATTCGCTGGTGCGCCACATGCGGGCGATGATCGCGCGCGGTGACATCGGCAAAGTCCGTCTGGTCAACGCCGAATTTGCCCATGGCCACCACGCCGATGCGAGCGATGCCGATAACCCGCGCGTGCGCTGGCGCTATGATCCGGCTCAGGCAGGTGTCTCGGCACAATTTGCCGATTGCGGTATCCACGCGTTGCACATGGCCAGTTTTGTGACCGGTCAGGAAGTGACGAAGCTCTCGGCTGACACGGTGTCCTGCATTGATGTGCGTACGCTCGAAGACGACGCCATGGTGAATTTCCGGATGGATGGCGGCGCTGTGGGGCGGCTTTGGACCAGTTCGATTGCGATTGGCCGTCAGCACGGTCTGGGCATTCAGGTTTTCGGCGAAACCGGCGGCCTGCGCTGGAGCCAGGAACAGCCCAACCAGCTTTATTATATGCCGCTGGGACAGCGCCTGCAGGTGATTGAACGCGGCGAGGCGAACCTCTCGCCCGAGGCGGATCGCACCAGCCGCGTCACCATCGGCCACGCTGAAGGGATGCCTCTGGCCTTTGCCAATATTTATGCCGATCTCGCCGAAGCGATCCGTGCGCGCAAGGAAGGCCGCATGATGGATCCGGCGGCGAACCTCTATCCGCGCGCCGAAGATGGCTTGCGGTCGATGGCGGCGGTCTATGCTGTGGCCGAATCCGGCAAAGCGGACGGCGCGTGGCTGGATGCGCGCCCACCGATGTTCCGGTAAGGTGGATTGAAATCCACCTTACGGCAAGGGGCGCAAAGTGCCCCGCTCGACGATGGAACAGTCAAACAGCCGCGCCTCGGGGGCGCGGCTGTTGTCGTTCAGACTGGCCGCGATCACATCAATCGAGGCCGCAATAATCTGTGCAAAGGGGTTGTGGATCGTGGTGAGGTTGATGTTCGCCCACCCTGCCATTTCCATATCATTGAGCCCGATCACCCCGATATCCTCAGGTACCCGCAGACCAGAAGACTGAATGGCGGAAAGCGCCCCGATTGACAGCACATCATCGCCACAGAAATAGGCCTCCGCCGGTGCGCCTGCCGCCAACAGCCGCAGCATTTCCGCGCGCCCCGCATCAAAGGAATAGTTGCTGGCATAGCTGAACGAGAGATCAAGTCCGGAGGCCCTGAACACCTCTGCAACCCCTGCAAAACGGTCCTGTGTCGAGGTCGCCGTCGCAGGCCCGCCTAGAAATGCTATCCGCTGGTAGCCCCGCTCAATCAGCGTCCTGGCCGCCAATCGCCCTGCGGCGATATTGTCGATCCCCAGCACGTTCACCCGCGGGTTCGCTATATGGCGCCCAAAGGAATGGACCACGGGCACACCCGCGTCATGGAACCCTTCCGCAAAGCTGGCGGGCAGCGTCGATGAGGCAACGATCACCCCGTCCACCGAATAGGCCCGTAGCATGCGGATCGAGTCCTCGGGGCGCACCTCATCGGTGAGATTGACCAGCAAAGGGCGCAGGCCCCGCGCTTGCAGGCCTTTGGTGAACAGATCAAAGACCTCGAGAAAGACCGGATTGTGGAAGTTGTTCGACACCAGACCGATCATCTTGGTCCGGCCTGTGGTCAGCGAAGAGGCAAGCGCATTGGGGCTATAGCCCAAAGTCGCCGCAGCCTTCTCGACCTTGGCACGGGTCTTGTCCGACACCGAGGCGCCCGCGGTAAAGGTGCGCGACACAGCGGACCGCGACACGCCTGCAAGCAACGCCACATCCCTCAGGGTGATTGTCCCTCTAGCGGTCTCGCGTGGCATCTTTCTCCGCTTCTGCGGCCACAGCCGCCCAATCCGTCGTCGCGAATTTCCAGATCGCGACCCCGCCAAGTGCCACAAACAACAGCGCCCAGAGCGGCGCGCCATTGGCGTATTCAACCACGGCCCACAGCAAGGGCAGAACGACCGTCACAACCCTGCGCCATACCGGCAAAAAGAACGGCACCCCGAGATCGAAGAACCCCGGTTTGGGTTGATCAGACCGCACGCGCAACCCTCCCTGCCGATCTCAGGCAAATCGCTTTTCGCACAGGGCGCAAAGCCTGCGGCAACAGAAATTGTATGTTGAATAACAGGTACATGAGACGCGGCTTTCCCCCAAAGACTGCGATACTCTAGCTTCATACACGTAATATGCAACCGGTTGCATCGCCATCTACGGGGCATTGCGCGCGAATTTCTGATTGTGCAGCCATACCCCTGTGCACCATAAGATATGCATGCATTTGACCCGTCCTCGCATCTTTGGCCTGATTGCTGTGATCGCCACACTTCTGGTGCTTGCGGGAACGGTGTCATTTCCCGCGCTTGAGCGGCATTATATGCGCCAACAAGCCGAGAAAGACGCCGTGCCGCTGAAACTGGCGGTCGAGGGCCTGCGTGCCGCTGTTGACAGATATGCCCCCCTGCCCGCGTTGATCGCAGAACGCAGCACCTTGATTGACCTGCTCAATAACCCCGATGACGCCGCACTTGTGGCGGCCGTGAACGAGGATCTGCGCCAAACCGCAGCTACGGTGCGGGCAAGCGATGTCTATCTGATGGATATCTCGGGCCTGACCATCGCCGCGGCAAGCTATCGCGAACCGGGCAGCTTTCTGGGGCGCAACTTCAATTACCAGACCTATTTCACCCAAGCGCTCAACGGGGCTTTGTCCAGTTTTTCGGTCTACGGCACGACCACAGGCGAGCGCGGCTATTTCTATGCGGCCCCTGTCGAAGATGGCGAACGGATCGTCGGGGTTCTGGCGGTCAAATTCAACGTTTCGGCCTTTGAGAGCATTTGGCGCGGGGCCAACAGCGAATTCATGGTCGCGGACCGCAATGACTTTGTTTTCATGTCCTCACGCCCTGACTGGCATTTCCGCGCGATGCGCCCGCTGAGTGACGCCACCTTGCGGCTGATTGCACAGAACCTGCAGTACCCGATTGACCGGATCGAGCTTTTGCCGATCACAGTGCGGCCGCTCGATGCGGATGCGCGGTTGGTCACGATCGAAGGTGAGACGCGCGAAACCTATATTCTGACCGCGCAGCGCCTTGCTGATCTCGACTGGACGATGTCGTCACTCTCGCCGCTTGGCCCCGCGACGCTGAGCGCTTTGCGGTCAATGTTGATTGCTGGCCTCACGGGTCTTTTGCTCCTTGGCGCGCTGCTTGCCTATCTCCTCAAGCAAGCGCGCCAGACCGAGGCCCTTGCCCGAGAGAAAGAGGCGAAACGCTTGCTGGAAGCCGCGGTCGCTGAACGCACCACCGATCTTGAAACCGCATTGGGTGATTTGCGCCAGACCCAGACCGATCTTATTCAGGCGGGCAAGCTTTCGGCGCTGGGGCAAATGTCGGCTGCACTCAGCCATGAATTCAACCAGCCTCTGGCGGCGGTGAAGTCTTATGCCGACAACGCGGGCGCATTCCTTGATCGTGGTCGGGTGGCCGAGGCAAAAGACAATATCACCCGCATCTCAAAAATGGCGGACCGGATGGCCACGATCTCGGCGCATTTGCGCAATTTTGCCCGCCGTCCCCAGCAAGCCACTGGTCCCTTGTTGCTCAATGCCGTTGTGCAGGATGCGCTGGCAGTGATTGACATGCGGCTGACGTCAGAGGGCGGCGAAATCGCCTATACGCCACCAAAATCAGAAATCTGGGTCACGGGCGGGCACGTGCGCCTACAGCAAGTCATCGTCAATCTGATCAACAACGCGCTTGACGCGATGGCAGATCAACCCGAACGGATTGTCGACTTGCGCATCGAGAACACGCGCCTGCAGGTCCGCGACACGGGTCCCGGTATTGAGCATGATGCGATTGCCAATATATTTGATCCTTTCTTTACCACCAAAGCACCCGGCAAGGGGCTTGGGCTGGGGCTGTCGATCTCTTTTAATATCGTGAGCGATTTTGGCGGCACGCTCAGTGCTGCGAACCATCCTGACGGGGGCGCGGTCTTTACGGTCACATTGCAACCGGCAACACCTATGGAAGTGGCCGCGCAATGAAACAGACCGTGATCTTTGTCGATGACGAGGAAGAGTTGCGCCACGCGACCAGCCAGACGCTGATGCTGGCCGATATTCCTGCGGTGGTTCTTGATAAGGCGGAACTGGCGCTGGCACAGATCAGCCGTGGCTTTGAAGGGGTCCTGGTGACGGATATCCGCATGCCGGATCACGATGGTCTTTGGCTGATGCGCAAGGTGCTTGAGCTTGATCCCGAGTTTCCGGTGATCCTGATCACGGGGCATGGCGATGTGAACCTTGCGGTGCAATCCATGCGCGAGGGGGCCTATGATTTCATCGAGAAGCCCTTCGCGCCTTCGCGGCTGGTGTCAACGATCCACCGCGCGCTGGAAAAACGGCGGCTGACCATCGAGAACCGCGCGCTCAAACGCGAGGTTGGCGGGCGGGACAAGCTTGAGGCGCGATTGATCGGGCGCTCGGATGCAATGGTGGCTTTGCGCAAACAGATCCGCACAATTGCCGCCACAGACGCCGATGTGCTGATCACAGGTGCGACCGGTGTCGGCAAAGACATGACCGCCCATGCGTTACATGATCTGTCTGCCCGTGGCCCCCACCCTTTTGTCCATATCAACTGCGCTGCCCTGCCCGTCGATCTGGTGGAAAGCGAACTATTCGGGCACGAGGCCGGAGCCTTTCCGGGTGCGATGCGGGCCCGCTTCGGGAAATTCGAATTTGCCCGCAAGGGCACGGTATTTCTCGATGAGATCGACAGCCTGCCCGTCAGCGTACAGGCGAAACTGCTTCATGCCATTCAGGCGCGACAAATCACGCGATTGGGGGCGAATGATCCGGTTGATCTTGATATCCGCATCGTTGCTGCCGCAAAAACAGATTTGTCAGAGGCTGTTGCTGCAGGCCAATTCCGCGCGGACCTGCTTTACCGGCTGAACGTCGTGACGCTGCATGTGCCAACGCTGGATCAGCGGCGTGACGATATCCCGTCACTCTTTCTTAATCTCGCGGCCCAAGCTGCGGCGCGCTACTCAAAACCAGCCCCCGATGTGCCTGCGGATGTTCTGGCACGCATGGCCACGCAAAACTGGCCGGGCAATGTGCGCGAGCTGCGCAATGCGGCGGATCGCTTTGTGCTGGGACTTGATCCGACAGTGACAACCGCGACAGAAACCGAAACGCAATCGCTCGCCCAAAAGATGGCCGACCACGAGCGCGCGCTGATTATGGCAACCCTGACCGCGCAAGGCGGCAGCCTCAAACAGACCTATGAGGCGTTGGGGCTGTCGCGCAAAGCCCTCTACGAGAAGATGCAGAAATATGGACTGTCCAAGGCCGACGCAGACCAAAGCGGCTGAAATGCACCCGTTTCGACACATGTCTGACCCCGTTTGTCCCCTTTGCGACCCATCGTCCTGTATAAGTGTTAACTGTTATCGCAAACAGTGCGGCTGAAACCTTGTGCTTGCAGTCAAACAAAGTGGAAGTGCCCGCCATGCGATCTACTTGCACCTCGCGTGCTTGTGATCACGCCCTGATCTTGGAGAGATCAGGATCAACTAGTGGAGGAAGACCTTATGAAATTTGCAGCGCTTATCGCGACAACTGCTTTGACAGCAACAACAGCTTTTGCCGCCGGTCACGAGGACCGTACAGGCTGGCCAGAGAGCTTTACCGTTGGGACAGCATCCCAGGGCGGCACCTATTTTGCTTATGGTTCCGGCTGGGCCAACCTGGTGGCCGAAGAGCTGGGCCTGACAGGCGGCGGCGAAGTAACCGGTGGCCCAATGCAGAACATGGCGCTTGTGCACACTGGTGACGCGCAGTTCGGCATGACAACAATGGGTCCAGCGGCTGAATCCATCGCCGGTACCAACCCGATTGCACCAGGTCTGCAAATGACCAACGCCTGTGCGATGTTCCCGATGTACCAGACACCGTTCTCGGTGACGACACTTGCCTCTTCCGGCATCACATCGATCGCGGATATCCCTGATGGCGCACGTATCGGTTTTGGCCCTGCTGGTTCAACATCCGACACATACTTCCCGCTTATGATGGAAGAGCTGGGTGTAAACTTCGAGCGCCGCAACGGCGGTTGGGGCGACCTTGGTGGCCAGTTGCAGGATGGTCTGCTGGACGTGATCGCCTTCGCAGCCGGTGTGCCTGTGCCTGCTGTTTCCCAGCTGGAAGTGCAAACTGACGTGAACATCATCGAGTTCACCGAAGAAGAGCAAGCAGCAATCATGGCGGCCTTCCCGGTCTCTGAATTTGACATCGCAGCTGACACATACACAACACTGGAAGCACCGGCGCGTTCGGTTTCCATGTGGAACTTTGCAATTGCAAACTGTGACCTGCCAGCATCCTTCGTCAAAGCCGCTGTGGATGTCGTCATGTCCGACAACGAGCGTATGGTGAACATCCACCGTGCCGCCCGTTCCACACTGCCAGAGAACTGGACAAAGAACGCAGGCGTTCTGCCTTGGCACCCAGGTGCAGCCGAGTGGTTCATTGAGAACGCTGGCGCTGACATCCCTGCCGACCAGATCTTCGGTAACTAAACCCTGATCTCCCGAGGTCGCTGTTTCAGGCGACCTCGGACCTCTTGATAACTCAGACAGTATTGATGCAAGCTAAATGTCCCATGAGGGCATTCTCCACGCATGCGAGGACCACACCATGACAACCGATAAAACACTGGACGATCAAACCGAAGGCCCCGTTCTGGCCGAAGGCGTTGACGAAGAACCGGTTGAGCATAACCGGCGGATCTTTACCGGCCGGACATATCTGGTCATCGCCGGGATGTCGGCGTTTTACGCGCTGTTTCATATGGCCGCTCTGAATGGTTGGTCAATCAGCGGCTGGACCGGAATCAATATACCCTTCCTTCCTGTTTTCCCGATGGAGACGTGGAACTTTCGCATCGTCCACGTGGCCGGTGCGCTGATCCTTGGCTTCACGCTCTATTCCGCGCGCGCCTTTCCTGATGAGGACGCCGATACACATAGCCCACTGGATTATCTGGCTTATGTGGCTCTGCTTCCTGCCCTTTACGCCTGTTGGACCGCCCTTGGGTTCGCCGCGGACATTCAGGGTGGTGTCATGTGGAATGGCATGGACGAAGGGATCCGCAACGCGGAAATCTATCACTATGGCTATCCACTGATAGCGGCGACAATCGCAGGGATCGTCCTAGGCTGGCTGCGTCCCCGCGTCCGCGGGACAATTGCCCCTGCCGATCTGCTGCTAAGCGTCTGCGGCATCGCGGTTGCGATGTATCTGATCACGATCTTCGGCACATTGATGCGCAATGCGACCGGGACGCCCTTTGCGCCCATCGGTATGAGCATCGCCGCGGTTGCCGGCACTGCCCTGATTATGGAACTGACCCGCCGTGTGGCCGGCATGGCGCTGATCGTCATCGCGGGCATCTTTCTGGTCTACGTTTTTGTGGGTGACCTGCTGCCGGGCTTCCTGAACGCCCCCGATATCACGTGGCAGCGGTTCTTTAGCCAAGTCTATACCGATGCCGGTATTCTTGGGCCAACGACGGCTGTGTCCTCGACCTATATCATTCTGTTCATCATCTTTGCCGCTTTCCTGCAGGCGTCCAAAGTCGGCGACTATTTTGTGAACTTCGCTTTTGCGATGGCTGGCCGCGCACGCGGCGGCCCTGCGAAAGTGGCGATCTTTGCCTCCGGCCTGATGGGGATGATCAACGGCACCTCGGCGGGGAACGTTGTGGCGACAGGGTCGCTTACGATCCCGCTGATGAAAAAGGTGGGTTACAAACCAACAACGGCAGGCGCTGTTGAGGCGGCCGCTTCAACCGGTGGTCAGATCATGCCGCCGATCATGGGTGCCGGTGCCTTCATCATGGCCGAGATAACGGGTATTCCCTATACCGACATCGCTATTGCCGCGATCATTCCTGCAATCCTCTACTTTGTGTCGATCTACTTCATGGTCGATTTCGAGGCTGCCAAACTGGGCATGCGCGGGATGCGCGAAGATGAACTGCCGAAACTGAAGGACATGGTCCGCCGCGTCTTTTTGTTCCTGCCGATCATCATTCTGATTGCCGCACTCTTCATGGGCTATTCGGTCATCCGTGCGGGCACGCTCGCCACGGCATCGGCCGCGGTGGTCAGCTGGTTCACACCGTACCGGATGGGCCTGCGGTCGGTTACCAAAGCGTTTGAGCTTGCCGGTATCATGTCGATCCAGATCATCGCGGTCTGTGCTTGTGCCGGTATCATCGTGGGTGTCATCTCGCTCACCGGTGTTGGCGCGCGCTTCTCGTCCGTGCTGCTGAACATTGCCGAAGCCAACCAGCTGCTGGCCCTGTTCTTTGCCATGTGTATCGCGATCTTGCTGGGCATGGGCATGCCAACAACGGCGGCCTACGCTGTGGCGGCATCCGTGGTGGCACCGGGCCTTGTGCAACTGGGTATCCCGTTGCTGACGGCGCACTTCTTTGTGTTCTACTTCGCTGTTGTCTCTGCCATCACGCCACCTGTGGCCTTGGCCAGTTATGCGGCGGCGGGTATTTCGGGGGCGAACCCGATGGCCACGTCCGTCGCATCGTTCAAGATCGGCATCTCGGCCTTCATCGTGCCCTTCATGTTCTTCTATAACGGTGCGATCCTGATGGATGGGACATGGCTTGAGGTGATCCGTGCCGGCATAACAGCGGTATTCGGGGTCTTCCTGCTGTCCTCGGGTGTGCAAGGCTGGTGGGTTGGCAATCGCGCCGCACTGCCGATCCGGATTGGCCTGATGATTGTCGCACTTTGCATGATTGCAGGGGGCTGGCTGACAGACCTGATCGGGATAGGCGGCGCCGTTGCCCTGTATCTGATGGCCAAGCTGTCGCAGCCCAAAGTCACGGCATAGGCTAACAGAACCTTTGAATAGGAAAGGGAGCGGCGCAAAAGCCTCGCTCCCTTTTATATTTTGGATCAGACCTTTAATCATGTTTTTGGCGGCCTACGTGGTCGACAAATCGTACGAAAGGGCAAGCATGAACGGGAATGTCCCATGTCCAACAGCATACGCGGCGCGGCAATCACAGCGATCCGCGTGGACAATCGCTATTACACTTGTGGGCCAAATAGGATATTCGCCGCGCACTGCATATAAAACTGACCAATTACCTGGAAGTCTGCTTTGATTGAACTCAGCACCTATGAGCTTTTTGTCCTTGCCGCTGGCGCCATGGCCTTCGGCATCTATCTCTTGATCAAAGGTGGTGACTGGACGGTCGATGCCGCCGTCTTTGTCGCCGAGCGCACGGGGCTGTCGCCGCTTTTTATCGGGGCGACCATCATCTCTTTCGGCACGTCGGTGCCGGAACTTTTCACCTCGGTCACCGCGAACCTTCAGGGTTACCCCGGCATTGCATTGGGCAATGTCCTTGGGTCGAATGTTGCGAATATCCTCTTGGTTCTGGGCGCCACGGCTTTCGTGTTTCAGGTGACGGCGCGCCCCAAAGACCTGATCAAAGACCTTTGCATGATGCTTTTGGCCACGGGCATTATGGCCTTTGGTATGTTGACCGGCGGATTCAACCAGATCCTTGGTCTGGTCATGTTCGCCATTCTCGCATCCTTCGTGTTCTACCAGTACAAAACGGACAGCATCCCGCTCGAAGAAGACGACGATGACGACGACACCCCCAGCATCACCACGATGAAAGGCGCGATTGTCATTCTTCTGGCAGGTCTTGCAGCACTGGGTGTCGGCTCGGAATTGCTGGTGAAAGGGGCCGTGCAAACCGGTTCGGCTATCGGTGTTCCAGAAGCGATTATCGGCCTGACTGTTGTTGCTTTCGGCACCTCCCTGCCTGAGCTTTCGACCTGTATCGCCGCCGCGCGCAAGCAATCCGTGGGCCTCATCCTTGGCAATATTATCGGCTCCAACACCTTTAACATCCTGTCAATCATCGGCCTGACCGCCGTCATCGCGCCATTAGACGTCGACCCGGTCCTGCTTGGCGCGGATCTCTGGATCACAGTGGGTGTGGCGGTTCTCTTCACGCTGTGGATGCTTACCGTCGGCCGTTTGAACCGGACCGCCGGTATTATCATGATGGCCGCCTATGTGATCTTTGTCGCGGCACAATATCTGACGCCATAACCAAGAAGGCCCCATATCATGAGCAACGCAGAAATCGGTCTGATCGGCCTTGGCACCATGGGTGCGGCCCTCGCACTCAACATCGCTGACAAGGGGTTTGATATCGCCGTCTGGAACCGGACGACCGAAACCACCCGTGAATTTCACAAGAGCGCCGGCGATCTGTCAGACCGCATCACGCCGACCGAAACGCTTGAGGATCTCGTGCGCGCGCTCAAATCACCACGCGCGATTATTCTGATGGTGCCTGCCGGTGCACCGGTCGATGACCAGATCAAGGCGCTGCGGCCCCTGCTTGATGACAACGATATGATCATCGACGCTGGCAACGCGAATTTCCACGATACCAACCGCAGGATGCAGGACGCGGGCGAGCTGCCGTTCCTTGGCATCGGGGTGTCAGGCGGCGAGGAAGGGGCGCGTTTCGGTCCTTCCATCATGGGCGGCGGCAAGCGGGAACATTGGGACCGCGTCGCACATATCCTGGAAGCGATTTCTGCCAAACATAAGGGCACGCCCTGTGCCACATGGATGGGCGAAGCCGGTGCCGGACATTTCGTCAAAGCCGTTCACAACGGGATCGAATACGCCGACATGCAGATGATTGCCGAGGTTTACGGCATCATGCGTGACGGGCTGGGCATGGATAACGCAGCCATCGCAGAGACATTCGCCAAATGGGACGACGGCCCACTGCGCAGTTATCTGATAGAGATTTCCGGCAAAGTCGCCGCTGCGGTGGACCCCGAAACAGGCAAACCCATGCTGGATGTGATCGTCGATGCGGCGGGCCAAAAGGGCACCGGCCGCTGGACCGCGATCGAGGCCCAGCATCTCGCGGCCGCAATCCCCGCAATTGAGGCGGCCGTTGTGGCGCGGAACCTGTCCTCTCAACGCGAAGAACGCGCGGCTGGCGAGGCGCTTTTTGGTGCGGCTCCGCACCATATTGCCCATGATGTGCTATCCTTGGACGCGCTGGAAGAGGCGCTGATTGCGGGCAAGATCCTGTGCTATGCGCAGGGGTTCGGCATGATCGAGAAGGCATCAGACACATATGGCTGGGCACTCCCCCTGCCCGCAATTGCCGAAGTCTGGCGCGAGGGCTGCATCATCCGCTCTGATATGCTGGATGATATGGCGACTGCGCTGCGCGAAAACCCTGAACGCAATCTGATGATGGCCTCCGGTTTCGCAGACCGGCTCAAGCACACGCACAACGCGCTGCGCAATGTGGTGGCACAAGCGGCGCTGCACGGGCTGGCCGTTCCTGCGCTGTCATCGGGTCTGGCGTATTTTGATGCCATGCGCACCGCACGCGGCACGGCAAACATGATCCAGGGCCAGCGTGACTTTTTTGGCGCCCACGGCTTTGCACGTGTCGACGGCGGTGAAGGACACCACGGCCCTTGGGGAAACTAACCCAGGGCGTAGCCTGCCCCGCGCACCGTGCGCACGGGATCAGCGCCGCCATTTTGCGTCAAAACCTTGCGCAACCGGCCCACATGCACATCAACGGTCCGGGTATCGACATAGATATCGCGGCCCCAGACACGATCGAGCAGCAGATCGCGTGACCACACGCGCCCGGGCTTTTCCATGAACGTCGACAGCAGACGAAACTCGGTTGGCCCAAGCTTGAGTGCCACATCATTGCGCGTCACACGGTGGGTTTCCGCATCCAGCACAATGTCATCATAGGTCAGCACCTGCCCCACCGTTGCCGGACGCACACGGCGCAGCTGTGCGCGCACACGCGCCATAAGTTCGGACACGGAATAGGGTTTGACGACATAATCGTCAGCACCCGTTTCCAGCCCACGGACTTTATCCACCTCTTCGGCGCGCGCCGACAGCATGATGATCGGGATCGCGCGGGTCTCATGGCTGATCTTCAGCCGCCGGCACACCTCGATCCCTGACAGATTTGGCATCATCCAGTCCAGAACGATGACATCCGGCGCATCTTCGGCGACACAAAGCAGACCCTCTTCGCCGTTTTCGGCGCGGGTCACGCGAAACCCTTCTGCTTCCAGATTATAGCCCAAGACCTCGCGCTGAGCGGCTTCGTCTTCGACAACCAAAACATGGGGATGTTGGGTCATTGGTTTAGCCCGGATCTGTCACATAAGCTGTTTTGTCACTTTTCGGCCGCGCCTCTTCCGGCATTTCACCGGTCACCAGATAGATGACCTGTTCGGCCATATTCGTGGTCAGATCGCCCATGCGCTCGATATTTTTTGCCATGAAATGCAGATGCATGCAGGGCGTAATATTGCGCGGGTCTTCCATCATGAATGTCAGAAACTCGCGGAAGAGCGCGTTATACATCTGATCCACTTCCTGATCGCGCTGGCGCACGTCCTCGGCCAGTTCCGCATCCCCGCGCAAATAGGCATCCAGCGTGTCCTTGAGCATCTGCTCAACCTCGCGCGCCATGCGCCGCAGGGCCGCGTCAGACCCGTTGACCGAGTTCATTTCGACAAGCACGCTTGTGCGTTTGGCGATATTCTTGGCGTAGTCGCCGATCCGCTCAAGCGATGCCGCAAGGCGAAGCACTGTAAGAACGGAGCGTAAGTCTTTGGAAACAGGGGCGCGCAGGGCAATGGTACGTGCGGCCTCGTCATTGATCTGGATCTCCAGCGCATCAATGCTCTTGTCGCCTTCGCGCACTTCTTCAGCCAGTTCGGTGTCACGGTCCGAAAGGGATTTGACCGCCTTGAGGATTGCCTCTTCAACCTGACCACCCATCTGCATGATCAGCGTGGTTATCCCTTCGAGATCACGGTCATAGGCCGACGAAATATGATCGTTCATAGCGGTGTCTCCTTACCCGATCCGGCCGGAAATATAGCTTTCCGTCCGCGGGTCTTGCGGGTTGGTAAAAATCTTGTCGGTGTCATCGTATTCGACCAAGTTACCAAGGTGGAAAAACGCGGTTTTCTGGCTTACACGGGCGGCCTGTTGCATCGAGTGGGTGACGATCACCACCGAATAGCTCTGGCGGAGCTCGTCGATCAGTTCCTCGACCTGCGCTGTGGCAATCGGGTCGAGCGCAGAACATGGCTCGTCCATCAGCAACACCTCGGGCGCAGTCGCGATGGCGCGCGCGATGCAAAGGCGCTGCTGCTGACCACCTGACAGGCCGGTGCCGGGCTTATCAAGCCGGTCCTTGGCCTCTTCCCAAAGGGCGGCCTTGCGCAGGGATTTTTCGACAATCACGTCCAGATCAGCCTTGTTGCGGGCCAGACCGTGGATCTTCGGGCCGTAAGCCACATTATCATAGATCGACTTCGGGAACGGGTTCGGTTTTTGAAACACCATGCCGACCTTGGCACGCAGCTGTACGGGATCAATGCGCGGGTCATAGATGTCTTCGCCGTCAATCAGGATGTCGCCCGATACTCGTGCGATATCAATGGTGTCGTTCATCCGGTTGAGACAGCGCAGGAAGGTCGATTTCCCGCAACCTGACGGGCCGATAAATGCTGTGACAGTATTGTCGGCGATCTCGACACTGACATCCTTGATGGCATGTGTTTCGCCGTAATAGACTTGTACGCCGCGGGCGCTGATCTTGGAATCTTGCATCGTGCTCATCTTTCGGTCCACTGGTATCATATCTTTCATATCTGGGCTCCTACCAACGGCGCTCGAATTTGCGGCGCAGGATGATTGCGATGATGTTCATGGTCAGCAGGAAGATCATCAAGATGATAATCCCACCCCATGCTTTTTCAAAGAAGGCTTCGTCCGACCGGGCAGCCCAGGTGTAGATCTGCGCCGGCATCGCCGAGTTCGGATCAAGCAGGCCAGAAACCAACCCGTCAGGGTATTCACGCGCTACGTAACCCACCATACCGATCAGCAAGAGCGGGGCGGTTTCACCCAATGCCTGCGCCAGCCCGATGATCGTGCCGGTCAGGATACCAGGCATGGCTAGCGGCAGCACATGGTGAAAGACCGATTGCATCTTCGATGCCCCTACCCCCAGTGCCGCATCGCGGATGGATGGCGGGACAGATTTCAACGACGCCCGCGTCGAGATCACGATTGTCGGCAACGTCATCAGCGTGAGCACAAGGCCACCGACCAGTGGCGCCGACTGCGGCAGATGCGCAAACTGGATAAATACGGCCAGCCCGAGAATACCGAACACGATGGACGGGACCGCCGCAAGGTTCGAGATATTCACCTCGATCAGGTCGGTCCAGCGGTTCTTTGGTGCAAACTCTTCCAGATAGATCGACGCGGCAACGCCGATGGGCAGCGACAAGAGCAGAACAACCATCATCATAAAGAAAGACCCGATGACCGATGCGCCTATCCCTGCGCCGCCGGGGTTATCAACACCGGTGTCCGTGCCGGTAATGAAATTCCAGTCAAATGCACTTCCGATGATGCCCGCATCGACCAGTGCATCAACCAAATCAAGGTCGGCAACTTCTAAAAAGCGCCCGTCAACAACCATGTCTCGGGTCAGTTGGCCCTGCAAATAGCGGTCAACGCGGCTGGCCGCCGAAAGTTCAAAATCAACAGGTTGCCCGATCTGGTCGGGGTTTTCGCGATAGTATGTGCGCAGGTCACCGCCGACCTTACCCATCACACGCTCGATCGTATCGCCATCAAAATCCACGTCCATCCCACGCTCTTGCAGCGTCCGGGTGACGTCGTTCACAAAAAACTCTGTGTAGGCCGCGGTCTTGAGCATCTTGCTCTCGGCCTCGTCGAATTGTTCCTGTGTCAGCGTAAATTCAACATTCACAACCGTTTGCGTAAAGGCGGGCAGACCGCTGCGCAGGATCGAGACGACCAGGAAAATCAGGAAAACCAGACCAACGATGATGGCCAGCAGCCCGTACATCTTGAACCGTGCCTCGGCCGCGTTGCGTTTCTTCATCAACGGGCTTTCGGAGAGCAGCGATCCATGCGCGGCCGGTGCGGCTTTCCCACCGGACATATCTGTTGCGGCGTCGGTCATTCGTACTGCTCCCGGTACTTGCGGACGATGTAGAGGGCAAAGACGTTCAACCCGAGGGTCACGACAAACAGGCTGATCCCGAGGGCGAAGGCCACCAGCGCCACAGGCGAGGAAAAGTCGCTATCGCCGGTCAGCTGGCTGACGATTTTTGCCGTCACGGTTGTCATGGCATCAAAGGGGTTCATCGACAGACGCGCCGCAGCACCCGCCCCCAGCACCACGATCATCGTTTCCCCGATGGCCCGAGATGCGGCAAGCAGGATCGCACCCACAATACCGGGCAGCGCGGCGGGAATGATTACCTGACGCACGGTTTCGGAATGAGTCGCGCCAAGCCCGAGCGAGCCGTCGCGCATGGCTTGCGGCACAGCATTGATGATGTCATCCGACAAAGAACTGACAAAAGGGATCAGCATCATGCCCATCACAAGGCCTGCGGTCATTACGGCGGTACCGCCGGACATCCAGTTGACCCCCAACATCCCGCCTTCGCCAAAAACATCTACCAGCAGCGGCCCGACCGTCAGCAGTGCAAACAGACCGTAAACGATGGTCGGGATACCGGCCAGCACCTCGAGCATCGGTTTGGCCACGGCCCGCACCGACTTGGAGGCATATTCTGACAGGTAAATGGCCGCGAAAAGCCCGATCGGCACGGCGACGAGAAGTGCAATGAACGAAATGTAGAGCGTGCCCCACAGCAGAGGCAATATCCCCAACTGGGATGACTGGCCGCGCCCTGAAAAACTGGGCGACCAGTTCAGACCAAAGAAGAAGTCGGCGGCCGGATAGAGCTTGAAGAACTCATAGGTGTTGAAGATCAACGACAGGACAATGCCGACCGTTGTCAGGATCGCGATAGATGCGGCAAGGATCAGAACCGTCAAAATACCCTTTTCAACAACGTTGCGCGCGCGGTAGTCCCGCGTGATGACGCGCCATGTCAAGACAAGACCGCCCAAGGCGATCGCGATCACAGCAATGGTCTTGAGCCAGTTGCCCGTCCACGCCATCTCTCTGTAACGCTGCGCTGCCTGCAACGTCTCCGCGCTGACACCTGACCCAAGCGCCACCCCCACTTCGGCAAGTCGCTCGCGCACATCGGTGAAATCCGTCTGCATATCGGATGCGGCCTGTTCGGTCATGGCGCCTCGGGCCACAGCCACATCAAGCCCTTCGGCAACGCGGCGCACATCCGACATGATCAGGCCAAGCGAGCTGCCTTCTGCGATTGCCTCTTGGTCGATCATCCCCGAGACCGAATTGTTGATTATGAAAGGCTGCACGATCAGCCAGACAGCCAAGGCCACTGCGGCAGGGACAACAGCATTCAGCGCCGTGTTGGCGCCATAATAGTTGGGGAGCGAATGCAGATTGCGGCGGTCACCTTCGGCCGCGGCCATTGCACGGGCGCGCCCTGCAAAAAACCCGAGCACGCCAAGCACAGAAATGACCAGCAGGATCAGAGTGTTCGCCATTGATTGCCCCTTTTGCAGCGTTTCATCCACAAGCCCCGCAAGGCTTTGAGGACCGGATAAATGCTACAACCGCATATTGAAAGGAATTGTTCGGCCCCGGCGCGAAGCCGGGACCGAACAGAGCCGTATGGCTCTTAGTTCATTGTCACGTTGTTCATGACAGCCTGTTGTGTCGCAGCGAGCTCTGGGTCGGACACCAGACCGTAGGCCGCCAAAGGACCGGATGGACCCGCAACTTCGTCAGAGATGAAGAAGTTTGCGAATTCCTGCAGGCCGGGGATCACACCGATATGTGCCGCCTTGATGTAGAAATACAGCGGGCGCGATACAGGGTAGACGCCTGCAGCGATTGTCTCGGTTGTTGGCTCAACACCGGACATTGTTGCCACTTTCAGCTTGTCTGTGTTGTTCTCGTAGAACGCCAGACCGAACACGCCGATGCCATTGGTGTTTGCGGCAATACGCGCCAGTGTTTCTGTATAGTCGCCGTCAATGTCGACAGACCGACCGTCTGTGCGGACAGCCAGACATGCATCTTCTGCGTCATCTTCGGACATACCGCCAGCGATCATGGCTTCCATTGCACCCGTGGCTTCGCAGCCAGCGGCGATCACTTGCTCTTCGAACACTTCGCGTGTGCCGTGCTTGGTGCCCGGGATAAACGCCAGAATGTCTGCATCTGGCAGATCAGCGTTGAAGTCGGACCATTTTGTGTGCGGGTTCTCAACCAGCGCGCCGTCAACCATGACCATGGGCGCCAGCGCGTTGAAGATGTCGGAAGGCTCGAATGCAGTGAATGCAGGACCGTCGATTTGCGATGCAAAGACGATGCCGTCATACCCGATGCGGACTTCGATGATGTCTGTCACACCGGCTTCGGCGCAGGCCGCAATCTCGTTCTCCCGAATGGCACGCGATGCATTTGCAATGTCGATGGTGTTTTCGCCGACACCTTCGCAGAAGCGCGCGAGACCCGCAGAAGAACCGCCGGATTCGACGACAGGTGCCGGAAAGTCAAAGTTGTCGCCGAATGCTTCGGCAACGATGGATGCATAGGGCAGCACTGTGGAAGACCCCGCAACCTGCACGTTGTCACGTGCAAAAGAAGTTGTGGCAGTAAGGGCAATCGCCGCGGTCGTCGCGGTCAGCTTCATGAGAGACATAAAAACACTCCTGTCTGTCAGGTTTCGGTGAAGCGCGAGCCGCCCCACCATCGCGGCCCGTCTATGCCGCCTTCCCGAAGCTTTTGTGACACTTATGTAAAAGTTTTATGACAGTCGGGCCGTTGGCAGAAAAACTGACACAGTGGTCCCCTCTCCCAGCTGGCTTTCGATCGTCATGCGCCCGCGATGCCGGTTGATGATGTGTTTGACAATCGCAAGCCCGAGACCGGTGCCGCCCACCTCGCGCGACCTGTGGTTATCAACGCGGTAGAATCGTTCGGTCAAGCGCGCCAGATGATGTTCGGCAATGCCCTCGCCTTTGTCTGTCACTGTGATTTGGACCGCTTCCGCGCGCAAGCGCTGGTGCATGGTGCGCGGCATCAGCGCCACCCTTACCTCTTTTCCGGTCGCCCCGTATTTGATCGCGTTCTCCACCAGATTGGTAAACACCTGCACCAACTGCCCCGCATCACCCGGAACGGTTTCTTCGCCTGCAACCAGAGCAAGGGCAACCGAAACACCCGCCGCCGCTGCCTGCGGTTCTAACCCCTTGATCACCGAGGCCAGCAATGCGCCCAGTTCCACCTTTTCGCGGGGCCGGACCCGTTCATCCTCTTCCACGCGGGTCAGTGACATCAGATCATCCACGAGCCTGCGCATCCGGTTCGCTTCATGTGCCATGATGTCCAGAAACCGCGTCCTCGCGACCGGATCATCCTTTGCCGCCCCATTCAATGTTTCAATAAAGCCCAGCAAGGCGGTCAGGGGCGTACGCAACTCATGGCTGACATTGGCCACAAAATCGCGGCGCATCTGACCCGCCTCTTCCGAGGCTGTCTGATCTTCAAATGTCAAAACAATATCCCTTTGCGCCGCGGCAACACTCACTTTGTAGATCACGTCCTTGGACCCTGATCGTCCGGTATAGCGGACGGATGCGCCCTCACCGGTCCGCCGTGTCTCGGCAATGGCGGCAAGGACCGCTGGTTGTCGCAGAGCGGTGATATAGTGCTTTCCCAACAGGTCCGGCCCAAGAATCACATCGACCGTCGCGTTTGATGCGCGCACGCGCTCATCCTGGCCGATCACCAGGACCGGCATTGGAAAGGCTTGGATGATGGAAACAATTTGTTCGAGCGTCATGCGTTTTTCCTAAAGCGTTTCAATGAAGTCGGAAAGCCTGAGACAACATGCCTCACCAAAGTAGCAGATTTGGCGCAATCGTGAGTTGAAACACCGATTAAAAATTTCATAGTGGGAGTTACTATTTCTCATTACGTGACATGGTTTATGAATGCAAAATTCTGCACGGCATCCATCCGCTGTCTTTCCCGCACCTGAGTTAGCGTCGGCTGATCGGATATTAGTGATCGGAAATCTGTCGCGATGGAGCGCCGAGGGCCGCAGTGTCGTCCCGTTTGAGAATGTACAATTTATTGATCCATCTCGTTTAACGGCCGAACTGCTTGATGCAGTGAATCCAGATTTGATCCTGTCACCTCTTTGGGGGGACGCGTTTGATGTGATTGACGTGGCGCAGCAGTTGGTCGGATTGGGCTATCAAGGCCGGTATCGTGCCATTAGCGAAAATATGCCGGATGTCGCCATGATCCTCAAAGAAGTCCGCACGCAAGCTGAGGGGCTCGACTTCGACCTGTTGTCGCTGCCGCCACCCTGTCAGAAATAGTCAGGACAGTTGCTTGAGGTCACGCCGGAAGCGCGCGGCGTTTTCCTGATAATGCAGGGCCGATAACCGCAGTCCGGCAATCGCCTCGGCGTCCAGTTCCCGCACGACTTTGCCCGGGGCACCCATCACAAGGCTGCCATCGGGGATCACTTTGTTTTCCGTAATCAACGCACCTGCACCAATCAGGCAGTTGCGGCCTATGACGGCCCCGTTCAGGATCGTGGCACCCATACCGATCAGGGTGTTTTCCCCGATCACACAGCCGTGCAGCATGACCTTATGGCCGATGGTACAGCCAGGCCCAATTATAAGCGGAGATCCCATATCGGTGTGCATCACGGTATTTTCCTGCACATTGGTCCCTGCACCCACTGTGATCCGCTCATTATCACCGCGCAGGGTGCTGCCGAACCAAACGGAGGTCTTTTCTTCCAGCACAATGTCGCCAATCAAGTGACAACCCGGCGCGACCCAGGCATCATCCGCGATCTGTGGGGCGATTTCACCCAAAGCGTAAAGGCTCATGATCTTTCTCCAAATTCGGTCTGCAAGGTGCGCACATGATCCACCAATTGCGGTTGCTGAGAGCGGCGCAGACGCTCGGCGCTGATGATCGTCTTGAGCTGCTCTTCGGTCTTGTCCAGATCATCATTCACAAGGACATAGTCATAGCCGTCCCAATGGCTGATCTCGTCCCAGCTTTTCTGCATCCGGCCTTCAATCACCTCGGGTGTATCCTGACCACGGCTGACAAGACGCCGGTGAAGTTCTGTAATGGATGGGGGCAGGATAAAGATCGACAGGACATGTTCCTGCAACGATGAGTTGCTGATCTGCTGTGCGCCCTGCCAGTCGATGTCGAACAGCACATCGCGCCCGCTGTCGATGGCCGCTTTCACTGGGGCCTTGGGCGATCCGTAGTAGTTCCCGAAAACCCGCGCATGTTCGAGCATCTCTTGGGCGGCAACCTGCGCCTGAAACTCGGGCACCGAGACAAAGAAATAATCTTTGCCGTTCTCCTCACCCTCACGCGGCGCGCGTGTTGTGGCCGACACCGAAAACCGCAGTGTGTCATCCCACGCCCGCAGCCGGCCTGCCAGCGTGGATTTCCCAGCCCCCGAGGGTGACGACAGGATGATCAATAGGCCGCGTCGGGTCATGTCTTACTCCACATTCTGTATCTGCTCGCGCATCTGGTCGATCACTGCCTTGAGATCAAGGCCGATGGCCGTCAGCGGTGCTGCCTGCGCTTTGGCGCAAAGTGTATTGGCTTCACGGTTGAATTCCTGTGCCAGAAAATCAAGCTTCCGGCCCGCAGGTTTGGGTTCGTCCAAGAGTGCCCGCGCCGCTGCAACATGCGCTTTCAGGCGGTCGATTTCCTCGGTCACATCCGACTTTACGGCCAGGAGGGCCAGTTCCTGTGCCACGCGCGCGGGTTCAACCTCGGCCACATCGTCCAACACACGGCGCAGTGCAGCAGTCAGGTTTGCTTTGACCTGCGGCGCACGGGCCTCGGCGGCTTGGGCGGCCGCTGCGATCAAACCGGCAATCTGGTCCAACTGATCGCGGATCACCGCCGCAAGGGCAGCCCCCTCGCGCGCGCGCATGTCAACGAAATCGGCGACCAGAGGGGCAATATCGTCAATCAACGCCTGCGCCAAAGCTGCGGCATCATCCTCGGGCTTGGCAGGGATCAATACGCCGCGCTGCGCCAGAACATCCGCCGCCGTTGGTTGGCCAAGCGTGACACCCATGGCAAAAGCACGTTCCTGCACCAAGTCCAGCGCTGTGAGCACTGCATCAAGATAGGCTTCATCCACGGCCAGTGCACCTGTCGCGTCCTCACGCTGCAATCGCAGGTTCACAGTGACATTCCCGCGCGACAGCGCCTTGCCTAATGCGGCGCGCAGTGCTGGTTCCAGCCCCTCAATCCCGTCAGGCAATCGCAACCGTATGTCCAGCCCCCGCGCATTGACCCCCCGCATTTCCCACGCCCATGAGGCCGTATCAGATGCGCCTGTCCGGCTTGCGAAGGCTGTCATAGAGTGTGTCATGGGATGCACCGATCTGTCTTTGTTTGCCTGCACCTAATGCCAATCGACATGATGGGGCAAGAGGCGCATTGCCAGAGACAGATTAACTAATTTACACTTTCTTAAATGATTTGAGTTCAGCATTTTGATACAAAAACTTTAACGCGATGTGAATGAGTGCTCCTGTGTTTGGAGAAGAAAGAGTGATAATGAGCAAAGATATTTATGACGATCTGATCGAACGCCGGCGCGGTGAGATGTCCGCGAAAAACGATCTGATCCTCAAAAACCTAGAGGAATACTGGCAAACCCTGCGGCACGCCCAACGGCTTCCGGCGCGCAATGATGTGGCCCCCAGCCGGATCGACGACGCCCTGCCCCATGCCTTTATCCTTCAGCGCGTCGCCCCCGGCACAGCGCGGTTCAGGGTCGCAGGCCAACGGCTTCATGATCTTCTGAAAATGGATGCGCGCGGTATGCCATTCAGCACGATTTTCCTTCCAGAGGCACGGGACTCGGTGCAGGCCTTGATGGAATCCGCGTTCAGCTCTCCTGCGATTGTCAGCATTCCACTGGTCTCACCGGCCACAATCCTGCGGCCTGCGTTGCGTGGAAAGGTCCTGCTGCTGCCATTGCGCGACAGCGACGACGATACCACACGCATGCTGGGTGCTTTGGTCACTGACCCGGACACTGCAAATCGCCCACGGCGTTTCGCAA
Organism: Yoonia rosea; assembly: GCF_900156505.1. Taxonomy (NCBI): domain Bacteria; kingdom Pseudomonadati; phylum Pseudomonadota; class Alphaproteobacteria; order Rhodobacterales; family Paracoccaceae; genus Yoonia; species Yoonia rosea. The sequence continues at coordinate 840,942 of NZ_FTPR01000001.1, forward strand.
TCAACACAGCAGAGCGTATCCGGCATGAGCGCATCGGTTTGCGGCTCGCCCCGACACCGCTGTTTCCCACACCACCAACAGCAAGGCCGGACGCAACAGTACGCCCGGCCCTGAGACTGGTTGTCAATAACGGGTGATCAGCCCGCCTTGGCCTGTGCCATTGCGGTGCGGCGCGCAGACAATTCCTCGGCCACGAGGAATGCCAGCTCGAGCGACTGGGATGCGTTCAGGCGCGGATCGCAGGCGGTGTGGTAGCGGCTTGACAGATCTTCGTCTGTCACAGCGCGGACACCGCCGGTGCATTCGGTCACGTCTTTGCCGGTCATCTCGAAATGCACACCACCTGGCACGGTGCCTTCGGCGTTGTGGATCGCAAAGAATTCCTTCACTTCGCGTAAAACACTCTCAAACGGACGTGTCTTGTAACCGCTGGAGGATTTGATCGTGTTGCCGTGCATCGCGTCACAGGTCCAAACGACGTTGGCACCCTCTTCCTCGACGGCCTTGATCAGACGCGGCAGGTGCTCGCCCACCGACCCTGCGCCAAAGCGCGCGATCAGGGTCAAACGGCCCGCTTCGTTCTTGGGGTTCAGCGCGGCCATCAGCGCCTTGAGGTGTCCGGTCGTCATCGACGGGCCGCACTTGAGACCGATCGGGTTCAGCACGCCTTTGCAGAATTCGACATGGGCGCCGTCCGGCTGGCGTGTGCGGTCACCGATCCAGATCATGTGACCCGAGCCTGCCAGCCATTTGCCTGAGGTCGAATCCAGACGGCACAGCGCCTCTTCATATTCGAGCAACAATGCTTCGTGGCTGGTGTAGAAATCCACCGTCTGCAATTCATGGTTCGTCTCGGTCGTCAGACCGGCAGCTTCCATGAAGTCCAGCGTGTCGCTGATACGGGACGCCATATCGCTATACTTCTTCACTTCATTGCTGTCGGTAAAGCCAAGTGTCCACTTGTGGACTTCATGCACATTGGCAAAACCACCGGTGGAGAAGGCGCGCAGCAGGTTCAGTGTGGCCGCTGCCTGCAAATAGGCCTGCAACATACGCTCCGGGTCGGGGATGCGGCTTTCGGGTGTGAAATCGAACCCGTTGATGATGTCACCACGGTAGCTTGGGAGTTCAACACCATCGACTGTTTCGGTGGGCGCAGAGCGTGGCTTCGCCATCTGGCCGGCCATGCGGCCCACCTTTACCACAGGCACTTTCGCGCCATAGGTCAGAACCATCGCCATTTGCAGCATCACCTTGAAGGTGTCGCGGATGCCATCTGCGCCGAACTCTGCAAAGCTCTCGGCGCAATCGCCGCCTTGCAAAAGAAAAGCCTCGCCCCGGCTCACAGCGGCGAGTTCGGCGCGCAGATTGCGGGCCTCGCCTGCAAACACCAGTGGCGGATAGCTTGCAAGACGACGTTCAACAGCGTTCAGCGCGGCTTCGTCGGTATACTCAGGCATCTGGACCCGGGGCTTTTTGCGCCAGTCAGATTTTTGCCAGTCAGTCATCGTCTTGCTCCATATCGGGGTCGGTTAGCGTTATCAGCCCAAAGCGTATAGCGCGTGCATACCAGCAGGCCAATGGCAAAATGCACGGCATAGCACGGCCCTGCTTGCGCGACTTTTCCCTTGTCCACAGGCGTCAAACCTGTTGATGTCTGCAGCGGAAGAGACCCGCCAGAAAGAGAACGATGCTCAACGACCCGCAGATCGTGGACGTAGACCACATTGGCAAACCACGCCGGTTTGTTTTCGCACTGATGGCCGATTTTACCATGCTCAGCTTTGCGGCAGCAATCGAAAGCCTGCGCATTGCGAACAGAACCGCGGGCAAAGAGCTGTATTCGTGGATCATTGTCAGTGAAGATGGCGCCGAGATCAGCTGTTCCAATGGCTGCGTTTTTCGCGTGAACCAAGGGCTGGATGAGCTTGAGCGCGATGATACCATCATGTTGTGCGGTGGTATTGATGTGCAAAAGGCCACCACGAAACGGCTGCTGAACTGGCTGCGCCGCGAGGCGCGGCGCGGTGTGACTGTCGCAGGGCTTTGCACGGCGGGCTATACGATGGCGAAGGCAGGGTTGCTTGATGGCAAGAAGGCCACGATCCATTGGGAAAATCAGGATAGTTTCGCCGAAGAATTCGAAGAGGTGCAACTGACCAAGTCGATCTTTGTGGTTGATGGCAACCGGATTACGACCGCAGGCGGGACGGCCTCGATCGATTTGATGATCAAACTGATCGCCGATGAACATGGTGAGGAACTGGCCAATGCGGTGGCCGATCTTCAGATCTATTCCGCGATCAGGACCGATCAGGACACACAGCGCCTCTCGATCCCGACACGCATCGGCGTGCGGCACCCGAAACTCAGCCGCGTGATCCAGATGATGGAACAAAACATCGAAGACCCGATCAGCCCCGCGGTTCTTGCCAAAGACGTGGGCATGTCCACCCGCCAGCTTGAGCGGCTGTTCCGGCGCTATCTCGCGCGTAGCCCGAAGCGCTATTACATGGAACTGCGTCTGCAAAAGGCGCGCAACCTGCTGATGCAGACCGATATGACGGTGATCAATGTGGCGCTGGCCTGTGGGTTTGCGTCGCCTTCGCATTTTTCCAAATGCTACCGATCACATTACGACACCACGCCCTACCGTGAGCGTGGCAGTCATGCAGCCCGGCTGCCCGGGTAATCCGATGCGATGGGACTGAAGCTGCTCAAGATGATACTTCTGATCCTTGGGATCGCCACCATTGGTCTGTCGTTCTACGCGCATCTTGTGAATGATACTTATCTTCGGTCAACAGCATTTAGCCTTTTGGCGGTGGTGCTGGCAGCGGCCTATGCCTTTGGCATGTTTCGCCGTAAACCGGTTGTGAAAGCACCAAAGGCGCCCCCCGCCCGCAAAGTGGTGAAAGACAATAGTGCCCGACAGCAGCGGCGTCCGAACCCTGCGCCGCGCCCTGCCCCGAAGGCCATCGTTGAAGAGGACGACGACCTGAAAGATGACGAGCTTTATATCGTTTTCTCTCGTCTTGCCGGTCACAAGACAGGCGACGCTTTCCGGGTCCATGTCCACGAGATCATTCAAAAGAATGCCCTGCCGAACCTGACTACAGAAGAGATCGACCGGATTGCCGCCGAAATCGACCGCCGTGATCTGCGCGGCAAGACGTTCAAGCGCACGCCCGGGATCGCACTGGTCCGGATGCAACGTGCCGATCTTGATGTGGAATATGGCGGGACCAGCTGGCTGGGGGGGCTCCCGACCTTGGGGGATACGCCGTGGCCACGGGATGAATTCGGCCGCGCGATGCACCATCTGGCGCAAATTGACCTTGATACTGTTCCTGATCCGCTCTTGCCAGCTGGCATGCCACAAAACGGCGCGCTGTCGTTCTTTATGAATACGGCAACTGACGGGCCCCGTCAGGGCAAGGTGATCTATTCGCCAACAATCGGAAATACCGCCACCGAACCGCCCGCTGATCTGGTGCCGATCTATCACGGGCCGGACTGGGGCTATTATGTCAAAGGCCATGCCCGCGAAACAGCTCCCGACACGTTTCCCCGCTGGCCTGTCGAATTCGTGCTGCTGCCCATGACAAACCAAAACCGGGACGATGACGCCCACGAACTCATGGGTGATCTTTTGCCGTATCAGGCCGCAGGAGAGCTTTCACCGCAAAACTACCGTACAACCCTACCGGATTTCGCGCGCCCTTGGTTCTGGGATACGGCCTACCGGTTTACGATGTCGGTGCGTTTGGCCCGCGACGACATCCAAGACACGTTGCAGAATGCCAAGAAACGGGTCCAGCAATACGGGCCAAGCTATCAGGCTGCTGTGGATATAATCCGGCGCGATCAGGATGCGTTTTCCGCCTTTGTCGATGAGGTCAGCATCTGGGCCGTGTCACATGAACCGTGGGACCGGATGCGCCCTGAGGATGCCGCACAGTTGGAAACCTATTTTGCCCAAGTGCGCGACAATGGCGCAGAGCCAGGCCGCTTCAAGCCGTTCTATCAGTTCACCCAAGGTGAACTCATCAGCGTGCAGGAAGCCGCAACCGCCACGCTTGTGGCCGCTGCAAATGCAGCCCCCGAGGTCTATGCGACACTGCCTTTCGAGGTGCGCGACGATATCGACACACGTTACCGGATCGCCAATGTCGGCCGCTGGCACCAGATGTTCGGCCTTGGTTTCAAGATCGGATCGGCCGCATCAACGCACACACACCACCATCTGCTGCTGCAACTGCACTCGGACCAGCTCGTGAACTGGATGTGGGGCGACCGTGGCGTGGTGCAATTCTGGATCAGCGAAGAGGACCTCATGGCGCAGAACTGGGACGCGGTCGAGATGACGCTCGAAGAGAATTAGCGCAATCCGGCTCAATAAATACCCCACGGCGCATTCAAACAGTCAAATTGGCTTACAAACCCCTATTCAAAGGGACAAATTCCTGTCGTTCCGGCTTTCCTTTTGGAAAGCGGCTGATAAATTAACTCAGGATAAAAAATCCAACTTGGGAGAATAGTAATGAAAAAACTTATGTTGGCGACCTCTGCTGTCGCCATGATCGCTGGTGGTGCCTATGCCGCTGGTCACGCTGAAGAAGTAAAGATCGGCGTGATCCTCGGCTTCACCGGCCCGCTTGAATCGATCACACCCGCCATGGGTGCCGGTGCCGAAATGGCGATGGCCGAAGTGACTGCAGCCGGCACATTGCTGGGTGGCGCGACTGTCACTTCCGTGCGCGGCGACAGCACATGTATTGATGCGGGTGCCGCCACTGCAGCGGCCGAGCGTCTGGTCACATCCGACGCGGTTGACGCGATCATGGGTGCAGACTGTTCCGGCGTGACCGGCGCGATCCTGCAAAACGTTGCACGTCCGAACGGCGTTGTAATGATTTCGCCATCCGCAACATCGCCTGGCCTGTCGACAGCCGAAGATGACGGTCTGTTCTTCCGCACAGCCCCATCCGACGCACGTCAGGGTGTGATCATCACCGAGATCCTGCAGGACCGTGGTGTGAGCGAAGTTGCGTTGACATACACAAACAACGACTACGGCAAAGGTCTTGCCGATGCGTTCCAGGCCGCTTTTGAAGAAGCTGGCGGCACAGTCACAATTTCCGCAGCACATGAAGACGGCAAAGCCGACTACTCTGCCGAAGTGGGCGCGCTGGCATCCGCCGGTGGTGAAGTGCTGGTTGTTGCCGGCTATGTTGACCAAGGTGGTTCTGGCATCATCCGCTCATCCCTCGACAGCGGTGCGTTTGACACATTCTACCTGCCCGACGGCATGGTTGGTGCGGTTCTGAACGACAACTTCGGTGCGGAACTGAACGGGTCTTTCGGCGCCTACCCCGGCACCGATAACGCCGGTGCAGGCATTTTTGTTGAATTGGCAGAAGCAGCAGGCTTTGACGGCACAGGTGCATTTGCCCCTGAATCCTATGACGCCGCAGCGCTGATCATGTTGGCGATGCAGGCGGCTGGTTCGAAAGATCCCGCTGACTACAAAGATCACATCTTTGATGTGGCCAACGCACCCGGCATCGAAATCCTGCCCGGCGAACTGGCCCGCGGTCTAGAGCTGATCGCAGCTGGCGAAGACATCGACTATGTTGGTGCATCGGCAGTTGAACTGATCGGCCCCGGTGAATCCGCTGGTTCCTATCAGGAAATCGAATTCGCCGACGGCGTCTATTCCACTATCAACTACCGTTAATCGGTTGATTTGATCCAGAAACGGCGCGGGGTTTCCCCCCGCGCCGTTTTGCAAAACAAGACACGGAAAAACCCGTGCGCAAGGGGATGTGCGATGATTGTTGTTGAAGATGTGGTCAAGACCTTTGGGGGCTTTCGTGCCGTTGATGGCGCGACACTGACCATCGCAGAAGGTACGATCACAGGGCTGATTGGCCCCAATGGTGCGGGAAAAACAACGCTTTTCAATGTGATCGCAGGCGTTCTTAAACCAACCTCGGGCCGCATCACCATGAATGGCGAGGACATCACCGGTCTGCCGCCGCATGAATTATTCCACAAAGGGCTGCTGCGCACCTTCCAGATCGCGCATGAATTTTCCTCGATGACTGTCCGCGAGAACCTGATGATGGTGCCCGGTGATCAGTCTGGCGAGAAACTCTGGAACACATGGTTTGGCCGCAAACGTATCGCCAATGAAGAGCGCGCGTTGCAGGCGAAGGCCGACGAAGTCATTGAATTCCTAACGATTGATCATCTGAAAGAAGAGAAAGCCGGCAACCTGTCCGGCGGGCAGAAAAAGCTGCTCGAGCTGGGGCGCACCATGATGGTTGACGCCAAGATCGTCTTTCTGGACGAGGTCGGCGCAGGTGTGAACCGCACCCTGCTGAACACCATTGGTGATGCGATTATCCGCCTCAACAAGGAACGCAACTACACCTTTGTTGTCATTGAACACGACATGGATTTCATCGGGCGTCTTTGCGATCCGGTGATCTGCATGGCGGAAGGCCACGTTCTGGCCGAAGGGACCTTGGACGAGATCAAGGCCAATGAGCAGGTGATCGAGGCCTATCTCGGCACCGGGTTGAAAAACAAAGACAAGGTAAGTGTGACATGAAATTCCTACTGACCATTCTTCTAGGGGCCATTTTGGGCTCTGCGGCGACCTTCTATTACATCTATCTCAACCATGCGGATGGGACCGAGCAGGCGCTGATGCGCGACACGCTTTTGACCTATGCGCCCTTCCTTGAAGAGTACATCACCCCGTGAGTGACAATCCCTACCAGAACGACCGTGGCAACAAGGACCGGTCGATCGCCAATCCCAATGGCGGCACAATGACGCCGGGCAAGAACACCGCCCGCAACAGCCAGTCCAATCCGGGTGAACCGTTCCTGATTGGTGATGCAATGACCGGTGGCTACGGAAAAGGCCCCGACATCCTGCATTCCTGTACAATTGCTGCGGAAAAAGGCGAAATCGCCGTGATTGTCGGCCCGAATGGCGCCGGTAAGTCCACCGCGATGAAAGCTGTGTTCGGCATGTTGAACGTCAACCAAGGTGCTGTGCGCCTTGATGGCGAGGATATCACCCATCTGTCCCCGCAACAGCGTGTTGTGAAGGGCATGGGGTTCGTGCCGCAGACCTCGAACATTTTTACGTCGATGACCGTGGAAGAGAACCTTGAGATGGGCGCCTTCATCCGGCGTGATGATTTCCGCGATACGATGACACAGGTCTATGACCTTTTCCCGATCCTCAAGGAAAAGCGCAATCAGGCCGCGGGCGAGCTCTCAGGTGGCCAGCGTCAGCAGGTCGCCGTAGGCCGCGCGCTGATGACACAGCCCAAGGTGCTGATGCTGGATGAGCCGACCGCCGGTGTGTCGCCTATCGTGATGGATGAGCTTTTTGACCGGATCATCGAGGTTGCGCGCACGGGGATCCCGATCCTGATGGTGGAACAGAACGCCCGCCAAGCGCTTGAGATCGCCGATAAAGCCTATGTTCTGGTCCAGGGCCGCAACGCCCACACCGGCACCGGCAAAGAACTGCTCGCGGACGAACAGGTCCGTCGCAGTTTCCTGGGTGGATGAAAATGGCAGCCGTTCTTTGCGCCACGATTGTCGGGCCTGCCTGTGCGGATACCGTCAGATGCGACTTTTCCGGTGTGGCGGTCGCTTTTGCGATTGATGCGTCACAGTTTGCGCCCGCGCAGGATGCATCCGACCCGCCCCGTCGCCAGCTTACCACCGTGCAGATGGGTGACGCCGCGTTTTCCGCAGAGCCGTTCATCATTGGCGATACCCGCGGGTTCTGGACCACACAGGATGACGGTGCCGAGGTTGTGCTTGTGATGCAGCCTGATGGTGGCGCCGTCTACTCCGATACACGCAACGTCACGCCGATGACGGGCACCTGTGAGGTGCTGCAATGACTAGAATACTGAACGCTGGGGATCGTTTCTCATGGATTTTCTGAACGCGATTGTCGCATTCGCAAACTTCGTTTTTGTGCCGGGCCTTGCCTACGGCGCGCAGCTCGCTATCGGCGCGCTGGGTGTCACGCTGATATATGGCATCCTGCGGTTCTCGAATTTTGCCCATGGTGACACGATGGCCTTTGGCACAGCGATCACCATTCTGATGACGGGCCTGTTGACGACGGCAGGGATCACCTTTGGCCCGCTGCCCACTGCCCTGCTTGCCCTGCCCGTTGGCATTGGTGCAACGATCCTGCTTTTGCTTGGCATCGACCGTGGGGTTTACAAATTCTACCGCGATCAGAAGGCCTCGCCGGTGATCCTTGTGATCGTGTCGATGGGTGTGATGTTCGTGATGAACGGCATTGTGCGTTTCATTATCGGCGTGCGCGACATCAATTTTGCCGATGGCGAGCGGTTCATTATCACCGCCCGTGAATTCCGCGATATGACCGGCCTTCAGGAAGGTCTGGCGATCAAGACCACCCAAGCGATCACGGTTGTTGTGGCTTTCATCGTCATGGCGCTGTTGTTCTGGTTCCTCAACAAAACACGTACCGGCAAATCCATGCGCGCCTTTTCCGACAACGAGGATCTGGCGCTATTGTCCGGCATCAACCCTGATTGGGTGGTCAAGGTCACATGGATGATCGTTGCGGCCCTCGCCACCACCGCCGGTGTGCTTTACGGGCTGGACAAGTCTTTCAAAGCCTTCACCTATTTCCAACTGCTGCTGCCGATCTTTGCCGCTGCCATCGTGGGTGGCTTGGGCAATCCGCTGGGGGCAATTGCGGGTGGTTTCGTGATCGCCTTCAGCGAAGTCACCATCACCTATGCGTGGAAAAAGGTCCTGACCTATCTGTTGCCCGAAAGCCTGGAACCTGACGGGTTGGTGCAGCTTTTGTCCACCGATTACAAATTCGCCGTCAGCTTCGCGATCCTGATTATCGTGCTGCTGTTCAAACCGACGGGCCTCTTCAAGGGACAATCCGTATGAGCACTACAGTCAAAGATACCGCCCTCTTCGGTCTTGTCGCCGTCCTGTTGATCGGGACCGGCCTGATCCAAGGCTGGAACTCGGCCCTTCTGATCCTGAACATGGGTCTGATTTCGGCCATTATGGCGCTGGGTGTGAACCTGCAATGGGGCTTTGCGGGTCTGTTCAACATCGGTGTCATGGGTTTTGTGGCGCTTGGTGGACTTGCCGCTGTGCTGGTCTCGACCGAGCCCGTGCCAGAAGCATGGCAGGCTGGCGGTCTGCGGATTTTTGCAGGCCTGGCCTTGGGCGCCCTGACTGTCGTTGCCGCCGTCATCGCGCAAAAACGGCTTGAGGGACGCACGAGAACCATTGTCACGCTGGTGATCCTTGTGGGCGGTTTCTTTCTCTATCGCGCTGTGTTCGATCCTGCAAAGGACGCGATTGAGGCTGTAAATCCCGCCTCGACCGGCAACCTTGGCGGTCTGAACCTTCCCATCCTGTTGTCCTGGCCTGTGGGTGGCCTGCTGGCTGCCGGTGCAGCGTGGGTGATCGGTAAAACCGCCCTTGGTCTGCGCTCTGATTACCTTGCGATTGCGACGCTTGGCATCGCTGAAATTATCATCGCGGTGATGAAGAACGAAGACTGGCTGGCGCGGGGCGTGAAAAACGTCATCGGCCTTGATCGTCCGGTGCCGTTTGAAATTGACCTGCAACAGGACCCTGTGTTTGTGGAACGCGCCGCAAGCGTGGGTCTTGATCCGGTCTTGGCTTCAACGCTTTACACGAAAATGGCCTATGCGGTGCTCTTCACCATTGTATTGCTGATCCTGCTGTGGCTGGCGCAGAAGGCACTCAAAAGCCCATGGGGCCGCATGATGCGCGCGATCCGCGATAATGAAACTGCCGCCGAGGCGATGGGCAAAGACGTGACCAAACGGCATTTGCAGATCTTTATCCTCGGTTCAGCGATTTGCGGGATCGCCGGTGCGATGATGACAACGCTGGATGGTCAGCTGACACCGGGCACTTATCAGCCGCTACGCTTTACCTTCCTTGTCTGGGTCATGGTGATCGTCGGCGGGTCCGGTAACAACTTTGGTGCGGTGCTGGGCGGCATGCTGATCTGGTGGCTCTGGGTGCAGGTCGAACCGCTCGGTCTGGGGCTGATGAACATCCTCAGCAGCGGGCTTGAGGACGGGAGCGCCATGAAAGACTGGATGATTGAATCTGCGGCCCATATGCGTCTGCTGACCATGGGTCTGGTGCTGCTTCTGGTGCTGCGGTTCAGCCCGCGCGGGCTGATCCCCGAACGCTAACTTGTCCTTGCTGTCTGCCCTGCTACAACGGGGCAGACACAACACCCCGAGGACCATATGGCGTTTGTTTTTCGCTGGCTCATCCGGCTTGCCACTGCCCTGATCATTCTAGGCGTCGCTGCGATTGCGCTCGTTTATTATTTCGCGTCACGCTCGCTGCCGGAATATAACGCCAACCGTGAAGTTGCGGGAATTGCGGCACCTGTCGAAATCGTCCGCGATAACGCCAATGTCCCGCATATTTTTGGCCAAACCGACAATGACGTCTATTTCGCGCTGGGGTACGCCCACGCGCAGGACCGTCTATGGCAGATGACAATGCTGCGGCGCACAGCCCAAGGGCGCTTGTCTGAGTTGTTCGGCGAACGGACACTGGGCATTGACGAGGTGCTGCGGCGCTTTGATCTTTATACAACGGCCGTGGCTTCGGTGAACGTGCAAACGCCCGAAACGAACGCCGCTTTGGGGGCCTATGCGCGCGGCGTAAACGCATGGCTGGCCGAGGTGAACACAGGGGCGCTGGGGCGTGGTGCGCCGGAAATGTGGCTCTTCAATCATGCGATCGCACCTTGGCAGCCTGCCGATTCCATTGCGATCCTGAAACTGATGGCGCTGGACCTGACGTCGAACCTTGAGGATGAGGTCCTGCGCGCCCGCACCTCGCTCTTGCTTGAGAACGACCGCCTGCGCGATATCCTGCCCGACGATCCCACCAGCGCCACTGCGGCCCTGCCCGAATACACAAGCCTGATCCCCGGAGTGCCCAACTACACCCCCAACATGCGGCTGGCCTACGATCCGCTCTCGCCGCTGAAACCCGCACCGCTTTCGGGGGCCTCCAATGCATGGGCGGCCAGCGCATCACGCTCGGCCACAGGCTCGACACTGCTGGCCAACGATCCGCATCTGGGGCTGACCGCGCCATCCATCTGGTATCTGGCACGGCTTGAGCTTGAAACAGGTGGCATCATCGGCGGCACGGTTCCCGGCATGCCGCTTGTGCTGACCGGGCGGAGCGACGTGCTCGGATGGGGCCTGACAAGCGCCTATGTCGATGATCAGGACGTGATGGTGGAAGAGATCAACCCCGAAAACCCTGAAGAATACCGCACCCCGACAGGCTGGGCCCCATTTCGGACCCGCGATAGTATCATCAATATCAAGGATGCCCCTGCCGTGACCCTGCGCCTGCGTTGGACGGCGAATGGCCCTGTGATGCCGCGGGGCCAGTATGACCTTGGCACCATCACCCCCCCGGGGCACGTGACTGCGATCTCATGGACCGCGCTGTCCGACCGCGACACCTCTATGTCTGCCGGCTTCGCCATCAACCATGCCCGCACGGTCGAAGAGGCCATCACAGCAGGTGCGGATTTCATCGCGCCCGCCATGAACCTGACATTGGCGGATCGCAACCGGATCGCCATGAAAACCATCGGCGCCATCCCTGCCCGTGATGCAGCGCACCAAAGCCAGGGCCGCCTACCCGCCTTTGGCTATCTGCCTGAAAACCGCTGGCAAGGGCGGTTTCCCTATGGCGACAACCCGGAATTCCTTGATCCCCCCGGCGGGATCTTGGGGAACACCAACAACAAGACCGTCGACCGGCCCTTTCCCTTCCACGTCACACACAGATGGGGGGACACGCAACGGATCAACCGCTGGCGGCGTCTGATGCAGGCGCGCGAGGTGCATACCCGCGACAGTTTTATCGAAACCCAGCTTGATACGGTCAGCTTTGCCGCGCGGACGCTGTCGACGCTGATGGGTGCAGATCTGTGGTTCACCGGCGATGCCGCCGCCGAAGGCACCCCCGAACGCCGCCGCCAGATCGCGCTGGACCTTTTGTCGGCATGGAACGGCGAGATGAACGAACACCTGCCGGAGCCGCTGATCTATGCAGCCTGGACCCGCGCATTCCAGCAACGCCTGATCCGCGACGAATTGGGGCCATTGGCGGAAGAATTTACCCATGTCGAGCCGGTATTCATCGAACGCGTGTTCCGCGATATCGACGGGGCCAGTGTGTGGTGCGATGTGATCCAGTCCGCGCCAGTGGAAACCTGCACCGATATCGCGCGGCAATCGCTGGATGATGCACTGGTCTGGATCACCGAGAATTATGGCGAAGCGATCGAGGCCGTGCGCTGGGGTGACGCCCATGTGGCGACCCACGACCACCCCGTACTGGGCAACACCCCGATCCTTGAATGGATCGTGAATATCCGCCAGTCCACCAGCGGCGGCGATCACACCCTGCAACGGGCCAAGACATCGGGCATGGACCCGCATCCGTTCCACAACGTCCACGCGGCAGGCTATCGCGGCGTCTATGATTTCGCCGATCCCGACAGTTCTGTGTTCATCAACTCCACAGGGCAATCCGGCCACCCGCTGTCACGGCACTACGACAATCTGGGCGAGCTGTGGCGGCGCGGCGAATACATCCCGATGTCACTCGATCCCGATCTGGCGCGGGCTGCGGCGGTTGGTGTGACAGTGTTGCGGCCGGTGGAGTAGGATCGTGCAGAGTTGCAGCGAAAGTCGGCTGTGAGCCCATTTTGACCAATGCTATGTGGTGAACAAATGACTGGTTCGCAGAAAACTGGAAATCGGTCTAGTGCTCCCTTCCCAAAGTTGCCATGCAATAATTTTGACTACTTGTGCGTTTCAGTCCGTCGAAGCCGTCAGTCGTCGCAGTCGCATAATTCAAGCGACGAGGAAGGCTAAGATTCGTGCTCCTTGAATTTGGCCGGCCGATGTCTGCTTCAGAACATTATTTCTGCACTCAACCTGGTTCACCAACTTCAGGTCCCATCGAATCTACCTTCCCTGCGTTCGAGGAGAGCTGAAACCGCTTCGGCGTGATCTTGCGTTTGGTGAACAGCACCTTGGTAGGCAGCGGCTAGTTCGAGGACTTGATCCAGCGTTGAATTGGTGCCCTCGCGCATCAAACGTTTGGTAAGCCTTAGTTGGCGAGGCGGGTTGCGTGCAATGCGTTTCGCCATGGCCATGGCTGCTTCCATCAAGCCTTCGGGCGGTGTGACCTGCGACACCAACCCCCAAGCTAAGGCCGTTTCGGCATCGATAGGATCTGCGGTAAAGGCCATCTCTGCCGCGCGTGACAGGCCGACCTGACGCGGCAAAATCCAAGACCCACCGTCGCCTGACACAATCCCCACATTGACGAAGTTCTCAGCAAAAACAGCTGCTTCAGACGCAATACGAATGTCGCAAAACAGTGTCAAATCACAGCCCGCGCCATAGGCCGGACCGTTCACGGCGGCGATCATCGGCACTTCTACGGACCAGACTGCTTTGGCCACGCGCTGGATACCAGCGCGGTAGCTGTTGCGCACAGCGATGGCATCTCCGCCGAAAATGCCTTCCTTGTCACGCATATGTTTTAGGTTGCCGCCCGATGAAAACGCCTTGCCCGCACCCGTCAGGATCGCACAGCGGATTGACTGGTCTTGGTTCAACCAATCCATTGCGGCGCAAAGATCATTCACAACATCCGCATCGGTGATCGGGTTGCGCAGGTCCGGCATGTTGAGCGTTAACGTGGCGATCCCGTCTTGATAAGTCACAAGAAGTTTGTCGGTCATGGCTGGCCTTTCAAGAACAGAACCGCACCTGCGGCTTCCAATCCGTTGATATCAAAGTCGCTGGGGTCAAAGGGCTGGCTGAGGACAGCAAAGCTAGCCCTCAATTCAGGCGCCGCCTTGGGCGGAATGGGTGGCGTTTGCGGCGGTTTCAGGGGCGAGGCGACGCCCTGTAAAAGGGGGCCGTCAATTGCAACGGGGCCGGTGCGCATCCCGCGCGGCTTTATTTGATCGTCGAAAATGACGTGGGAGATAAAAAGCTGGAGGCGATGTTGGCGACAACCTCGCCGTGCGCCTTTTGATGGGCTGCTCGCGCGGCAACCCATTCTGGGTCGCTGGCAAAGGCATTCCAAAGCTGTTCACGTTCTGCCAGCGACTCCCATGCCAAAAAGTAGGTCAGATCGTGGTTTTTAGTCCCGACCAGCGTGGTGAAGAACCCAGCTGGACGCAGGCCCATTCGGTCCCAAATCTTCAGGGTCGTCGTTTCAAAACGTTCCAATAGGGCTGGCATGCCGCCCGGAACGCAGGAATAAACGCGCATCTCGTAGATCATTAAATGTCCTTCGTGTCTTAGGCCAACGTGTAGGCGGTTTTGACGGTTGTATAGAATTCAACAGCATAGCGCCCCTGTTCGCGCGGGCCAAAGCTAGAGGCCTTACGCCCGCCGAATGGCACGTGAAAATCCACGCCGGCGGTCGGCACGTTCACCATGACCATACCGGCCTCAGCGTTGCGTTTGAAATGGGTAGCATGTTTCAGGCTGGTCGTCGCAATCCCCGCAGACAGCCCAAAATGGGTGTCGTTGGCCACATCCAAAGCCGCGTCATAATCGGCGACGCGGATCACCGCGGCAACGGGGCCAAATATTTCTTCGCGCGCGATGCGCATGTCATTGGTGCAATCCGTAAACAGGGCCGGACGCTGGAAGAAGCCTTCGGTTGAACGGGTCAACCGTTCTCCGCCCGTAACAAGACGCGCGCCCTCGGCCTGGCCTATCTGAATGTAGCCTTCGTTCTGCGCCAACTGGCTTGCATCCACGACCGGGCCGATCTGCGTCGCCGGATCCAAGGCATCCCCAACCGTCAGCGCATTGATGCGCTCGCTTAGTGTGGTGACAAATTTATCGTGGATCGCGTCTTCGACGATGATGCGCGATGATGCCGTGCAGCGTTGGCCGGTCGAGAAAAATGTCCCTTGCGTCACACAGTCGACGGCCACGTCCAAATCGGCATCTGCCAACACTATAAAGGGGTTCTTGCCACCCATCTCCATCTGCGACTTGCGCATGAGCTTGGCGGAGTCCAAAGCGAGTGCAGCGCCAGTTGGTTGAGACCCAGTAAAGGTCAACGCATCAACATCCGGGCTTTGCACGATGGCCTGACCTACGACAGATCCACGCCCCATTACGAGGTTCAAGACGCCTTCGGGTAGCCCCGCGCGTTGCAAAATATCCACCAGTTCCCAAGCGCAACCTGGAACCAGATCGGCAGGCTTGAACACCACTGTGTTGCCATAGCAAAGCGCAGGCGCCAGTTTCCATGCGGGAATGGCAATCGGAAAATTCCACGGCGTGATGACCCCGACAACGCCAACCGCTTCGCGTGTAACTTCAACGCCAACACCGGGCCGCACAGAGGGCACGGTTTCGCCCGCCAGTCGCAAAGCTTCGCCAGCGAAAAAGTCGAAAATCTGTGCCGCGCGCACGGTCTCACCGATACCTTCGGCCAGGGTCTTACCCTCTTCACGAGACAACAACTGGCCAAGCTCGTTCTTGCGCGCAAGAATTTCGTCAGAGGCGCGGCGCAAAATACCGTGACGTTCAAGTGGCGCACTACGTGACCACGCAGGGAACGCCGCCTTGGCCGCACTAATCGCATCAAGCGCCTGCGCCTCGTTCGCGCGGGCATAGTGGCCGATGATATCCGCAGTATTGGACGGGTTGATATTGGCTGCAGCGTCGCCAGCCACCCAAGTCCCACCAATAAAGTTCTGTTTTTGATCCGACATATTGGTCTCCTGAGTGGATTTAGCCGATATCGGCCGATTGATCTGAATAGCGTACGGTAAACGTCATTGCGCCTTCGTTGAGCATCCAGCGGTTCACTTTATAGCTGCGCAAACCGGCAGCGTGGAATGGATCGGCATCCGCATGGGCGCGGGCCTCGGCTTCGTCCTTGGCGCGCAGGATGATCATGCCGCCATAGGGGATCGCCTCACCCTCTTCGAACAAAGGGCCGGCACCAAACAGGATGCCGTCGCGCTCAAGTTTGACCTGGTACTCCAGATGGGCAGGCAGGACATCTTGCATCCCTTCGCCGCGCGCCGGAGTGGTTGTTATGACATAAAGGGACTGGCGCAGCATACTGGCATATAGGTCTTCGGGTTTTGTCGTGCTCATGATGCGGCTCCTTGATGGAATAGAGATGGCCCGCCAACGGGGGTGCGGCGGGCCAGAGTATTTAGCGCTTTTCGAGGCCAGCGCTTTCGATCACGTCGGTCCAAACAGAAATCTGACCTTCGATAAGCGCTGTCATTTCCTCACCAGTAGACGGCGATGGCTGCGCGCCAAGCGAGGCGATCATTTCGCTCACATTCGGAGCTGCTAAAGCGGCGTGTACTTCAGTGCGGATACGATCAGCAATCTCGTCAGGGACACCTGCTGGCATGCCGATCCCTGTCCATGAGACCACGTCAAAACCTTCGGCGACTGTTTCCGACACCGTTGGCACATCGGGGGCATCAGGCCAGCGTTCGGCAGAGGTGATGGCGAGGATATCATAGACACCTGCCTCCGCTTGTGGACGGATGACCGTGCCTGTATCGATGACAACATCAACTTCGCCACCCATCAAAGCTGTCGAAGCGGCTGCACCGCCTTGGTATGGAATATGTAGGAAGTCAGCATCTGTCCGCAGGTCAAGCAATTCACCGGTCAGGTGTTGTGTAGACCCAACGCCCGAGTGGCCGATTTTGATCGTCCCAGGCGCGGCAGCGGCCGCAGCAATCAAGGCTTCCATGGACTCATATTCGCCAGCGCGGGCCGCGACCATGAACGGGAACTGTCCGAGGGTCGAGATGAAGGTAAACCCGTCCACGGATTCGTAAGGTAGGCTTTCATAAAGCGCTGCCGCGACGGCGTGGCCACCAACCATCAGCTGCATGGTATAGCCGTCCGGATCCTCTTTGGAGACATAGCCAGAGGCCACAGTGCCACCTGCACCGGGGCGGGATTCCACGACCACAGGCTGGCCCAAACCTTTGGACATTTCTTCGGCCATTATCCGGGAAACAGTATCAGCGTTACCGCCCGGGCCAAAACCGTGAACAATGCGCAGTGCGCGATCAGGGAATTCCTGTGCCGCTGCCGGCATGGCAAGGGCTGCCACGAGCGGCAGCGTCGTCAG
This sequence comes from Yoonia rosea, assembly GCF_900156505.1. Classification (NCBI taxonomy): domain Bacteria; kingdom Pseudomonadati; phylum Pseudomonadota; class Alphaproteobacteria; order Rhodobacterales; family Paracoccaceae; genus Yoonia; species Yoonia rosea. The sequence continues at coordinate 858,230 of NZ_FTPR01000001.1, forward strand.
TAGTTTCTTAAACATTATAGTTCCTCCCATTAGGTTGAGCCCCTTTCAGTGTCACCTCGGGCTCGGTAAGGTGTTCCGCGTCACGGTATCGCGCGCGCGGTTTTACGTCGTTGTGATAGACCTGACCAAATTGCCCAAACGATCAAAATGACCGAGCAGATGAACAAAACTCCGCTGATCGGGCGGGTCACAAAAATTGTGAAGTCACCGCCGTAAAGCAACATCGTCCGGCGGAAATTGTCTTCTAGCAGTGGCCCAAGGACAAAGCCGAGGAGCACAGGAGCAGGTTCAAAGCGGTAGTTTTTCATTAGGTAGCCAAGGACACCGAAGGCCAGTGTAAGTAGAACGTCAGTCACACTGGTTCTGTGTGAATAGACGCCAACACAGATCATCAGGAGGATCATCGGATAAAGCTTCTGGTAGGGAATGCGCAGCAGCAGAACCCAGAGTTTGATCAGCGGAATGTTGATCAACAGCAAGATGATGTTGCCGACAAAGAAGCTGGCGATCACGCCCCAGAACAACTCCGGTTGATCCGCCATCAACCGCGGACCCGGGATGATGCCGTTCAAAATCAGCGCACCGATAATCAATGCCATCACAGCATCACCGGGCACACCAAGCGTCAGGGTCGGAATAAATCCGGTTTGGGATGCCGCGTTGTTCGCGGACTCAGGCGCCGCAAGTCCCGGCAGGTGCCCCTTGCCAAACTTTTCCGGATTGCGTGAAAACCGTTTTTCTAGCGCGTAGGCCATAAATGACGCAATCGCAGCACCCGTCCCGGGCAGGGCGCCAAAGAAAGAACCGATGCTGGAACCACGCATAATCGGAAAGATCAGTGACTTTGCCTGCGCGCGGGTCGGGATCACGTCGCGCATGCTGACGGATAGCGGTGGCGCACCGCGTGCAGGCCTGCGGGACGCATGGCGGATAACCTCGCTGACACCAAACAGACCCATAGCCAGCGAGACTAGGCTGATCCCGTCTGCCAATTCAGGCATCGCAACGAAACGATAGTATCCGGTTGTGGCATCCGCACCGACCAAGCCAAGCGCGATGCCAAGAACAACCATTGCAAGCGATCTAATCTGTGATCCGGTCCCGATCATTGAGGCCGCCAAAAGCCCGATGATGACCAGCATTGCATATTCAGGCGCACCGAACTTCAAGGCAATCACGGTCATCGGGATCGCCGCAAGGACCAGAATAGCCACTCCGAACATGCCGCCCAAGAAGGATGAGAAAGCCGCAACAAAAAGAGCAAGTCCCGCACGATTGCTTTGCGCAAGGGGGTAGCCTTCCAGGCAGGTCACAACCGAGGATGGCGTTCCGGGCAAATTCAGCAGAATTGACGCGATGGAGCCACCATATTGCGATCCATAGTAAATACCTGCCAGCAAAATCATAGACGAGGTGGCATCAAGGTAGAACGTCACAGGCAGCAACAACGAGATTGCCGTGATCGCGCCTACACCGGGCAGAACCCCGATAAGCTGTCCCAGAAATACACCTAAAAACGCATAAACCAGAACGCTGGGTTGCATCACCACCGAGAGGCCAAGGATGAATTGATCCAGCATTACCACCTCCAGAACGCAGGAATTGGCAGCCCAAGTCCCACAAGGAACAAAAGCCAACCCAAACCCGCCGCGATAATGGAATAGATCAACACGGTCAGCGGCTTAGACTGATCATCGGCGAACATCGAAACGCCGACCGCCAGAAACATCGACGGGACAAGGCCCGCACGGTCGACCAGCACAGCGAAGATGATGATTCCCGCAGAGACAAAACACAGGCTGCGCCACTGGATTGCGCCAGGGCGCTCCAATTCAGGGTCGCCCAGATCAACAATGAGAATGGCGACGGCGAGAAGTGAAATCAGGACGCCGATTGTCTGCGGAATAAAGCCGGGGCCCATCTGGTTGAGCGATCCCGTCGGGTAGCCCCAGGCGAAGAACGAAATAACCAGACCGGCCACCAAAAGCACAGCCCCGCTTACAGCGCGGGCCGCTTTGCTTTGTCTTTGATGTTCCTCAATCAGTGCCAAGGTTCCCTCCCAAGAACGTTAATGCCCGTCGTTAAGTAACGTTCTGCCTGCTCTCATTTTTCAATCTGCATCACGGCCGGTTGATCCACGCCGAGCCTGTTACCTAAGGTCGCCAACCGATCTAGCGTGCCGTCTGCCAAGGGGATGCCAGTCTGCATCCGCTCATCTGACAAACGGAACCCGCGTTCACCTGGCATGAGGATTTCCTCCGTGCCAGGTGCTTTCGGCAAGCCTTTCAATTGCTGCACAAGCTCCGCGATCTGGTTTGTAAAGACGTCTGGCGCCCCGAAAGAGTCAATCTTGATCGCCAGCGCAGCCCCGTTCATCGCGCCTTTTCCGCCGCCCAGAACGGTCGAGATGACGGGATTTGCCACCAGTACGCTGCACAGTACCTCGATCATCAGCGACAGGCCCGACCCTTTGGGGCCGCCAAGCGGTGTCAAAGTCGAGACCTGCGTGGGATCCGTCACCGGATTGCCGTCCGCATCAATCGCCCATTCGGGTGGGATCGCTGTGCCCGCGTCCTTGGCATGCATGATTTTGCCCAAGGCGGCGGTTGATGTGGACATATCCAGCAGCAACGGCAGGCCAGTTGACGGCGCAGAGATAGAGATCGGGTTGGTCGACAACCCTGAAACCTTCGCACCGTGATAGGCCATCAATGGTCCAGAGGCTGTCATCACGATACCAATGTAACCGCGCTCTGCGGCCCTCAGCGCGAAATATCCCACAGCACCTGCATGGGTGATACTACGTGCGGAACACCAGCCAATGTTGGATTTTTCAGCCAAATCAATCGCCGTGTCCATCGCCGCGACCATCCCAGAAGGGCCCGGTGCTTTAGCGGCGTCGAGAACGGCAACGGCCCCGTCGCAGCTTTCCAACCTAGGCTCGGCGGTTGGGTTAATCAGCCCCGTCTCAACCATCTCAATATAGCGCGGAATGCGCAGCACCCCGTGGGAATTAGCCCCCCGCGCATTAGCCCAGACCAGAGCATCGGCCGTGCGCTCCGCGTGCGCTAATGCGTAACCCCCCGCCTGTAAAAGGGCCGATGCATAAGCCTTCAGGGTTTGCGCACCCAACAGTTTCATGACGCGTCGCTGAACTGGACAGGGAAGAACTTTTTCAGCCAAGCCTCGACCAAGGCTTGCGTATGCGGGCGGTCTTCGTCCGACACGGGGAAATGTGACATGCCGGTCGGAATCATAAGTTCGGCATTGGCGCCGGCTTTTTCGAACAACCGGATGGACTGCTCCATCGGCGTAATCACATCGTGGGCCGTATGGAAAAGCAGCAGCGGCCGCGGTGCGATAGAGGCCACAACGTCTTCAGCACGGAAGTTATACATGCTAATTGCGGTTTCCACTGGAACCTCGAACTGCGCCTTTGGCGACAAGTTGACCCGCAGTTCTGGCGGGATCGGCACCACGTCGAAACGCGACACCCACATGCTTTCGCCTGTCTCGGCCTTGTGTTTGCGGCCTTTTTCCAGAATGCCCGTGAACTTCTCCCACGCTTCGGGCGTCGGGTGCTGGCCACGGAACTTGCGCTCTCCGTCGCCCCAACCACAGAACGAGACAACGCAGGCAATCCGCTCGTCCACACCGGCGGAAAAAATCGCAACCGCCGCGCCAAAGCTGTGTCCCGTGACACCGATGCGCGCCGGATCGACTTCTTCAAGCCCAGACAGGAACGTGACGGCATTGCGCGTGTCAGCCACTTGATCGAAGCACCTCACTTCGCCGCGCGCGCCTTCGCTTTCGCCACAGCCACGGAAATCCATACGGAACACGCAATATCCAAGGTCCGCAATCATGCGGGCGATGATTTCCACGTGGGATTTGTCTTTGGTGCCCACAAAACCATGAAGAACAATAAAGGTGGGCAAGCGCGCGCCAGGCTTGCGATTCTCGGGCACATGAAGCACGCCAGACAGCTTCAGGCCATCGGACATAAAGGTATGCTGCTGTTCCATGTGTTTATGCCTCTTTCAAGTCAGGTCAGGGCTGCGTTCAGGCTGCGGCCCATGTGTTGCAAAATGCCGTGAAGGCAGAGAGGTGACCGCGCAGAAACGCTTCGGTCTCAGGGTTGGTGATGGCGCCCGCGTCCACATCCAGCTTGCCTATGGCTCCTGCGATCTGCACTTCGGGTTTCGCCATCACGATCATGTCCTGCGATAGCAGCGTTTGACGCAGGCTTTCGTGAACCCGCGCGCCTCCAAGAAGTCCGGGGGACACACTCCAGATCGACACCGGTTTATGTGCCAGTGGGTTCGGGTTTTTGCGCGACAGCCAATCGATGGCGTTTTTCAGGCCGCCCGGAATGGACCAGTTGTATTCAGGCGTCACAATCAACACCGCGTCTACGCTTTCGACCTGAGAGATGAAGGCCGCCACAGCTTCAGGCATCCCCTCGTCCAGCAGGTCCTGATTGAACAAAGGCAGCGTGCCCGGATTTGCAAGTGCCACCGCCTGCGCGTCGTGAGGCAGCAGACTGGCTGCCGCCCGTGCTGCCGCGCGGGACAGGGATGCGCGCCGTAAGGAACCTTCTAGTATACCGATTCTCAACATGGGAACGTCCCTTTCTGTTAAACTGCGGGTGCCGCCCAAGGAAAGTGATGCTCACGCCATGGCAGCGGTGCCGGTTCCCCCCAGACATTCATCACGCGGACATTTTCGGGACGTTTGAGCGCGGTGATAATGTTCGGCTCGTAGCGGTCGTCATCGTTGATAAGGGCCATGTTTCCGGCCAGCTCGACCATCGCGCCGCACGTGTCTATGTAATAGGCAAAGGTGTTGTCACCCGGCCGGTGCCGCCCTGGCCCCCAGATGAAGTTCTTGCCAATGGTGTCGAGCCGGTCCCCCAAGTGGCAGTAGCTCGAGAATTCGGCCACTTCCCACGAATAGTGATGCAAACCGGTGCCGCCCTTCACGATGCCCAGAATGTGGTGCAACCGGTTCGCGGCGCGCATCCAGTTCAGGCCATCATCGACCATCCTTTCAGACAAGCGCATACCGAAGATCTTTTCCATCTGGCCGCGCGTTTCGGCAGGTTCAGGAGAGAGAATGTTGACATGGTCTAGCCGCAAGGGCGCCATCCCTGGGGTCGCGTGGCGGTTGCCGTAAATTTCAGTCTCGACTGGGCTGTGAAGTTCGAATGTGTGGCCCTGTGGCGTGACGAACTGCATGCCCGCGACACAACACTCCAGACTTGGCTCGTTAGAGATCAGCTTACAGCCCGCCTCTTCGACCCGGCCTACAGCCTCGGCCACCGCCCCCTCAGAGACCGCCTCAAACCCGAGCGACCGCATCGCATTCTCGTCGGATTTGTGCAGCACCAGTTCGGCCATGCGCCCGTTAGATGACAGCCAGACGCAGTCCGTTTCCTCCCGCGTGACGCGCAATCCAAGGATGTCGCAAGACTCCCGAACCAAAGCCTCAATGTCGACCACGTTCAGTTGAACATGTCCCATCGAATTTACCAGATAGCCCATGGCTGCAGTCCTCCACCACTTGATCCCAAATGGGTAACATACATTTTCGCAATCGCAAGTTATTTTCGAAACTATTCGGATAGTAGAATAATATTAGAGCTCATGCAGTTGGATATGCATGGGATTTTGCCTCTTCTTCGGCCTCTACAGTGTTCGAAAGCACGCCGATCCCTTCAATTTCCACATCTACCACGTCCCCCGGCGTCAGAAATTCCTTTGGGTCGCGGGTGATACCAAAGCCCGTACAAGTCCCCGTGACGATAACATCTCCTGCCTGCAGTGGCGCAAAGGTCGAGATGTAGGAAATCAAATAGGGGATATCGAAAATCATCCGCGAGGTATTCGTGCCTTGCTTTTCCACCCCATTTACACGGGTCGTGAGTGCAAAGCCTGTTTTGGGGCTTGGCATATCTTCAGATCGCACCATCCATGGGCCGAACGCGCCGGTTCCGACAAAGTTCTTGCCTGGCGTGAACTGATGCGAATGCTTCTGCCAATCGCGCACGCTGGCGTCGTTGTAGATGGAATAACCCGCTACGTGATCCATGGCCTGTTCTGGGCAGATGTGTCGTCCGCCTTGCCCAATGATCACCGCAAGCTCACCTTCAAAGTCCAGCTTTTGCGAGGACCTCGGTTGGATCAGGGGCGCGCCGTGTCCAATTTGCGAAGAGGGCAAGCGCAAGAAAAGAACCGGATAAGATGGCACCTTGTCCGGATCGGTGTCGTCTTCCCAGTAATTGATTGCGGCCAGAACAATTTTGTCGGGATTCGGGATCACCGGCGCAAGTTCAATATCTGTTAGGGCAAGGTCAGCGTCACGAAGGCCCGTGAAGATTTCAAGCGGCATCCCGCCTGAAATATAAGACTTTAGATCAGGATATAGGCCACTATGGCGTGCGCCTAGATCGAACAGCCCCCGATCATCAACGCAACCCCATGACGGCGTTCCATTGCGTAAGAATGAGACAAACTTCATTGATTACCCCTCTTTAGTCCGTCACCAATAACTACAAGCAAGCTTGCGGAAATACATCTAGTTTTTCGAAAGTTGTGGTGATCGTTGAAATTCTGAGATATTCGAAAGCTTGTAGCAAGGGAGTGGTCGGGGCATAGGACGCTTGCCACCTCAATGTTCAATCAAGACAGGAGAGCCATGTGTCGCCAAATCGTTTGGGTCCAACAACTAGCCAATCCTTGACGCGGGACGGGACCCAGAACCGCGATGTCCTGACCCGTTTGCGCACAGACATCGTCAGCAGTGAGTTTGCGCCGGAAGCAAGGCTCAAATTTGCAGAAATGACAAAGCGTTACGATGTGGGGGTCGGAACCTTGCGCGAGGCTCTCTCGCAGCTATCATCGGAAGGGTTCGTGACGGTTGAGGCGGGCAAAGGCTTCAGGGTTGCGCCAGTCTCTGCGAAAGAGCTTTTGGAAATCACCGACCATTTCATCAATTTTGAAAAACGTGCCGTGCGCGAGGCAATCGAACATGGCGGGGAAGACTGGGAAACCAAAATCGTTGCCGTACACCATCGCCTAAGCCTGATCGAAGGGCTGCCATGGGAACAGCGGATGGAACGTCATTCAGAATGGGTAGAGCGCCACCGAGAGTTTCATGAAGCTCTCGTGAGTGCCTGCCAAGGACAATGGCTATTTCGCCTGCGGTCGATCATGTTTGACCAACTCGACCGATACAGATTTGTGACCAAACGCACGCCTGAGGGTTTGGGCGGCCGCAAGTTCGAAGAACATCGCGACATCATGGCCGCAACGCTCGCGCGGGATGCCGATCTGGCGTCAAGCTTGATCGAAGAACATATCCGCGACACCTCTGAACGTGCGATAAAATTGCTATGACGGATGTCTTGAGGCATCTGGCCGCCGCCTTGTCTCCAAACTCGATCTTAACTGGTGAAGATAAGGCCCCCTACCTGACCGACTGGTTGGGTGAGTTCAAAGGTGAAGCGCTGGCCGTGTTGCGGCCATCGACCACGCAAGAGGTCGCGCAGATTGTTAGAATTTGTCGCGAAGCGGGGGTGGTGGTTGTGCCACAAGGCGGCAATACCGGATTGGTCGGCGCTGCCACACCTATAGGTAAGACGCGCCAAGCCGTAGTGGTGCAACTGGGGCGCATGAACGCCATTCGCAAGATCGATGCGCGCGACAACGCGGCCCTAGTCGAGGCGGGATGCGTTCTCGCCCGCCTGCAAGCCGCCGCCGAAGACGAGGGGCGGCTGTTTCCATTGTCTCTTGGGTCAGAGGGCACAGCGCAAATTGGGGGGCTCATCGCAACCAATGCAGGGGGCACGATGGCCTTGCGTTGGGGCATGATGCGCGACCTCGTCCTTGGTCTGGAAGTGGTTCTGCCCGACGGTCAAATCTGGAGCGACCTGTCCAGCTTACGCAAACGCAACGTCGGGATCGACCCCAAGCATCTCTTCATTGGAGCAGAAGGCACGACAGGTATCGTTACAGCGGCAGTGCTAAAACTGATACCGCGCCCCGCAGCCCGCGCAACCGCTTGGCTTTCACTAACGAACCTTGATGCCGCGCCAGCGTTCCTCAGTCTCGCGATGGAGCATACAGGCGGGGCGGTCGATGCATGCGAGTTGATCCCCAAGCAGGGCCTTGCCTTCGCCTGTTCCCATGTTCAAGGGGCGCGTGCACCGCTTAGCAACGAAGCAGACTGGTCAGTCCTTATTGAGATTAGTGGCCCCGATGCATCTCATCTTCAAGACACTCTAATGGAACTCTTGGAAACGGCAATGATGCAAAACCTCGTTTGTGACGGGGTCGTTGCCGCCAGCGACACACAACGTCAAGACCTTTGGTTTCTGAGGGAGGCAATCGTCGAGGGTCAACGGCTTGCAGGGTATCAGATCAAACACGACATTGCTGTACCAATCGCTATGGTTCCTGATTTTATCCGAGAGGCCAGCGATCTCGTTTGGAAGATAAAGCCCGACACGTTGATTTCAGCCTTTGGCCACATTGGCGATGGGAACATCCACTTCAATCTATCGCCAGGCGACAACACGTTCACTGCGGCACTCTCAGAAAGCGTGTACCGCGCGGCGCTTGCGTTTGGCGGAACCATCAGCGCTGAACATGGACTGGGTCGAAAGAAGTTAAAGACTGCCGAAGACCTAGATGCTGGCCAAACCTTCCCGATGGATATTGCAACTCTCTTGGACCCAATCCGAGGTCTCAACCCACTTTACTATTAAGGCAAGGCTGGACCGAATTCGGTCATCCGGCTGGTGTCGAGAATAACCATCAGCTCTCTTCTCGTAATTGACAACTGTTCGATACAAGATGGTAGAAAGCAGCCGCAAAATGACGCGCCTTACCGTCAAGCTGCACGAGCAACTCAGAGCTTCCCAAGACAGCAGCACGGTCTCCTTTGGAGAGTCGAGCTCGCTGTTCGCGGTCCACCAGCAAATGCCCCGCCTTCTTGCATTGCACTTTTCTGCATTTGCAGTCCCGCAAAATCGGACATTGGCTGTGAATACTTCGAGGTCCGCTCCGTCCCTCAAAGCTGCCTTTCACCTACAACCTGACAAAGCGCTCTTTTTGCAACTGCGTCCAGAACACTGTCAGGTCGTAACCCGTCTCGGTCTGGACCTCATCCGTCACGATCCCCGCATCAAAGAGCCATGCGCGTTTGCGCCCTTCGGCGAAGGTCAGTGTCAGCTTTTCCTCGCTGCGCGGGTCCTTCAGCTTGTCGGGGATGGCAGCCAGCAGCGTATCCAGCCCCTCACCGGTGACCGCAGAAATCGCGTAGAGGTCGTCCATGCGCGCCGCTTGCGTCAGCACTGCATCACGCGCGTCACCTTCCAGCAGGTCGGTCTTGTTCCAGACCTCGATGATCGGGGCCTCGTCGGCCACGCCAAGGCTTTGCAGAATGGCGCGCACGTCCTGTGCCTGTTCCTCGGTCTGTTCATGGCTGATATCGCGGACGTGCACGATCAGGTCCGCGTCCAGCACCTCTTCCAATGTCGCACGGAAGGCCGCGACCAGTTCGGTGGGTAGGTCACTGATGAAACCCACCGTGTCGGACATGATGATTTCGTCACCTGTCGGGAGCACGATCTTGCGCATGGTCGGATCAAGTGTCGCGAAGAGCATGTCCTTGGCAAAGACTTCGGCCCCTGTCAGGCGATTGAAAAGCGTGGATTTGCCTGCGTTGGTGTAGCCCACCAAAGCGACAATCGGAAAAGGCACCTTGGCGCGGGACGCGCGGTGGAGTTCGCGGGTTTTCACCACTTTCGCCAATTGCTTGCGCAGGCGGTTGAGCTGTTCGTCAATCGCACGGCGGTCCGCCTCGATCTGGGTTTCACCCGGGCCACCGACAAAACCCAAACCACCGCGCTGACGTTCAAGGTGGGTCCATGCCCGCACCAGTCGGGTGCGCTGGTAGGACAGCGCCGCCATTTCAACCTGCAGCACACCCTCGGAGGTGCGCGCACGGTCGCTGAAGATTTCCAGAATCAGGCCGGTGCGATCCAGCAGTTTGACGCCCCATTCCTTTTCCAGATTGCGCTGCTGCACAGGGGTCACGGGGCCGTCGATCAGCACAAGTTCGATCTCGGCGTCGTGAAACACCTGTTTCAGCTCTGCGATCTTGCCTTTGCCAAACAGCTTACCGGGCTGGATTTTCGGCAGGCGTACGATGGTGCCACCAATCACATCCAGATCAGGCAAGGCAGCAGCCAAAGCCAACCCCTCCGCCAACGCAGGTTCAGCCGCGCGGCGGTTCTGGTCGTTTTTTAATTCGGGATGCAGGACCCAAGCCCGTGTGACGGGGCGATCATGTGCGAGCAAAGTTACTCTTCACCTTCATACAGGCTGATCGGTTGCGCCGGCATGATCGTGGAAATCGCGCTTTTGTACACAAGCTGCGATTGACCATCACGACGCAAGAGAACGCAAAAACTATCAAACCAGGTAATCACACCCTGCAGTTTCACACCGTTCACGAGGAAAATCGTGACGGGTACTTTTGTCTTACGCACATGATTAAGGAATGCGTCTTGCAGATTTGCTTTGTCGGCAGCCATCGCCAAACCCTTTTTTCTTGTTCTTGCGGCCGCGGACCGGCCCCCCAGTGTTGTCAGACTTAGTATGTCGCGGCTGATCTGGAGTTTCCACCCCCTATTTACACATTAAAAGAGGCGCTTAGCGTTGCCAGATTTCCGGATTGAAGAGCGCAATAATCGCCAGCGTCTCCAATCGTCCCAGCACCATGGCAAAGGCGAGAATACCCTTGGCGGCATCCGGGATCCCCGAGTAGGCAATCGGCGTTTCTGCCGCGACCGCAGCCAATGGCCCTGTTGTCGACAGCGCCGAGACCGCCAGCACCATTGACGTTTCGAACTGTACCCCAGTCAGCGACAGGGCCAGCATCACCGCAGCAATGCTGATCGCAAACAGCATGAAGAATACCCAGGAAATATAGGCGCCCTGTTTGCGGATACGCCGCGCATCCTTGCCTCCGCCACCAACAGAGGACGGATGCAAAAGGCGTTCCTGTTCACGTTCCCCGTGACGGTAGAGCGCGTAAATCCGCAAGAGTTTGACCCCGCCTGCCGTTGTCGCCACACCGCCCCCGATCAAGGCAAGCCCGATCAGGAACAGCCCCGGCGTGTTCAGGCCTGACCAGTCCGTTGCCCCCGCCCAGAAATGCGACTCAAATCCGGTTGTCGTCAGGAAAGAGGTGACCGTGAACAGCCCGCCCCAAAGCGCGGATGCAGCTTCCTGCAAACCGGCGGCGTCCTCGCGCTCGGCGGCGCCGATAAAATGCCGCAGAAACAAAATCGCCGTGACCGTACCGATCAGAACAAGGGCTGTGAGAAATTCCGGATCACGACGCAACCCGCGTTCGCGTTCGCCGATCAGGCCACGGCTAAACGTCAGGCGGGACAGGGCGAAAATGAAGAAACAGAAGATCAACAGCTCACCCCAGAACCGCGAGGCTGCAAAATAGAGCCCGCCAATAGGCGAAATGCCCGAGGTCGAGAGCGTCGACATCGCGTGGATCAGCGCAATGTAGGGAAATTCCCCTGCAATCACGAGGCCGATCCACAGCAGCGTTGTCAGCCCGATATAAATCGGCGTCAGGGCCAGCGTATAGCGCACAAGTCGTTCAGACGGATCGGCAATCCGCGCAATCTGCGTGAATCCACCACTGGTGCCCCTGCCCGCGTTGCCCGTTGCGCGCACCTCAAACCCGCCAAGGTTCATGGGTGCAAAAATTGACACGGCTGTCAGCCAGACCAGCAAACCGCCCAACCAGCCCACAAGCCCACGCCAAAGATGCTGGGATGGTGTCAACCGCCCCGCAGTGTCATAGACGGTGGCCCCCGTCGTGGTGAAGCTCGACACCATTTCAAACCATGCATCCAGCAATGTCGTGTTCTCGACAGCCACATAGAAAGGAATCGCAAACATGATCGGCAAAGCCGTGAAAGCCGCAACAAGGCCCACCAGCTGGCTGCGCGCCACGCTGCGCGGCGCATAGCCTCCGGTGGCCAGACCGATCATCAGCGTGATGATCGAAAACAGGATAAACCCGTAAAAGAACACGCGCATTGTGTCGAAATCTTCCATCACCGCGCCATGGGCCGCCGGCACGATCATCGACGCCGCACCCAGACCCATCAGGATCACGAAAAATGGAAGCCGGACAATCCAAGCCATCAGAAGAAGTCTATCGAGACCTGCAAGAGGCGTTCAACTTCGGGCACGTCATCGGACATCGCGAAAATCGCAATCACGTTGCCCTCTTCTATCCGGGTCTCACCTGTGGGGCGTATGATCTTGCCCTGTTGCATCACCGCGCCGATCAATGTGCCTTCGGGAAAGTCGATATCCTTTACCTTCTGGCCCGCAATCGGGGATGTTCCCAGCACTTGTGCTTCAATCACTTCCGCCTCGGCGTCCCCGATCGAGTAGACACCGCGCACGCGCCCGTGGCGAATGTGACGCAGGATCGAACTCACAGTCACCGCACGCGGGTTGATATAAGCATCAATATCCAAAGGCCCCATCAGCGGCACCAAAGTCGGATCATTCACCAAAGAAATCGACATTTTACAGCCCATCTCTTTGGCGCGCACAGCGGCCAGCAGGTTTGTCTTATCATCATCCGTCACAGCAAGCACGGCGTCAGCAGATGAAATATTCGCCTCTTCCAGCAATCCACTGTCCAGCCCGTCGCCATGCAGCACGATCGTCCGGTCCAGCGCATCCGCCGCGCGTTCAGCATTTACGCGGTCTTTCTCAATGACTTTGACGCGCACCCGTTCCGTGCGGGCCTCCAGTGCCTGTGCAACACCAAGCCCGACATTTCCGCCACCAATGATGACGATACGTTCTTGTTTTGATTGGGTTTTGCCAAAAATTTCCAGCGTGCGCGTCATATCTTCGGTGTCAGTAAAGATATAACATTCATCATCGGGAAAAATCTGGTCACCGGGGGATGGCACAAAAAGCGTGCCTTCGCGCCGGATGCCCACCACGACGGCGCGGAGCGTGGAGAAAAGATCGGTCAGCTGGCGCAGGGGGGTGTTGATGACAGGGCAATCGTCATCAATCATGATCCCGAGCAGTTGCGCGCGCCCTTCCAGAAAGCTTTCGGTGTCAAAGGCTGCAGGTGCCGCCAGACGTTGCAAAGCGGCCTCTGCCACCTCGCGCTCGGGCGAAATCACCACGTCGATAGGCAGGTGGTTGCGGCGGTAAAGATCGGCATAGGCCGGATCAAGATAGTTCTGAGCGCGCAGGCGCGCGATTTTGCGCTGCACCGAAAACACCGAATGGGCCACCTGACAGGTGACCATATTCACCTCATCGGAATGGGTGGCAGCAATGACCATATCGGCATCCGCAGCACCCGCGCGGTCCAGCACGTCCGGGTAGCTTGCAAAGCCTGCGATACCCTGCACATCCAGCGTATCGGTGGCACGGCGCACCAGTTCCGGGTTGCTGTCCACAACCGTCACATCGTTGTTTTCGCCGGATAAATGGCGGGCGATCTGCCAGCCAACCTGACCCGCACCGCAGATGATGACTTTCATTCGTCCTCGCCTTCAATATAGGCCACGCGGCCACCCGCCTTGTTCGTTGTCACAACGCCTAGCGATTTCAGCTTCCGGTGCAAGGCCGAACGCTCCATGCCCACAAAAGACGCTGTGCGGCTGATATTGCCGCCAAAGCGGTTAATCTGGGTCAGCAGATACTCGCGTTCGAAAAGCTCGCGCGCCTCGCGCAAAGGCAGCGTCGCAAGACCACCAGCCAGCACGATCCGGCCTTCTTCACCCCCGCCATCCTCACTGTTGGGCAGCTCTTTGGCGCTGATCTCACCCGTGTTTTCCCCAAGAATAAGAACGCGTTCAACCACATTCTTCAACTGCCGCACATTCCCCGGCCAGAGCATGGTTTGCAACAGCGCGCGTGCATCCTCTGCCAATTTGCGCAGTGGCAGACCTTGCAGCTTGTTACAGGTTTCAATGAAATGCTCGGCCAGAAGCGGAATATCCTCGCGGCGTTCTTCCAATGACGGCACCGCAATCGGCACAACGTTCAAACGGTGATAGAGCTCTTCGCGGAACATGCCCGCAGCGATGGCTGCGGATAGGTCGCGGTTGGTGCTGGAAATCACTCGCAAATCCACCTGCACCTTGTCGTTGCCGCCCACACGCTGAAATCGCTGTTCGACCAGTACCCGCAGGATTTTTGACTGTGTTCCCAGAGGCATATCCGCAATTTCATCGAAATAAACGACACCGCCATTGGCCTCTTCCAGCAAACCCTGCTCGATGCCGCGTCCTGCGTCTTCGCGGCCGAACAACACTTCTTCCATGCGCTCGGGTTCGATCGAAGCCGAGTTCACCACCACAAACGGTGCCGAGGCGCGGTTGGAATTGGCGTGGATATAGCGCGCCGCGATTTCTTTGCCCGCCCCTGCAGGGCCTGTCAGCATCACGCGGCCATTGGATTTCGTCACCTTGTCCAGTTGCGATTTGAGTGTCCGGAAGGCCGCACTGTCGCCCAACATCTCGGCACTCTGGCTCTCGCCGCGCCGCAGTTGCACGTTTTCGCGGCGCAGGCGCGAGGTTTCCATCGCGCGGCGGATCACAACCAACAACTGGTCAATGTTGAAAGGCTTTTCGATAAAGTCGTAGGCGCCCTGCTTGATCGCGGCGACCGCAATCTCGATATTGCCGTGACCCGAAATAATAACGATCGGTATCTCCGGATGGTCGCGCTTGACGGTCTTGAGAATATCAATCCCATCCATATTGCTGTCTTTCAGCCAGATATCGAGGATCATCAGCGCGGGCTTCTCGGCCGCGATCTGGGCCATACATTCATCGGAGGTTCCGGCCAGCCGCGTGGTGTAGCCTTCGTCGATCAGAATTTCCGAAATGAGTTCGCGAATATCGCGTTCATCATCCGTAATCAGAATATCGCCCATAATTTACCTCATGCTGGAATTTTGGGGGCACGCGCGGCTTGCGCCGATGCGGGCAGTTGAATAATGGCGCAGGCCCCCGCGTGAGCGTGGCCTGCAAAAATCTCGGCATCTGTCAGTGTCAGCGTACCGCCGTGTTCTTCGATGATCTTCTTGACGATGGGCAGGCCGAGACCCGTCCCCTCGCCGCGCGTCGTCACGTAAGGCTCGAACAGGCGCGCGCGATCTTCCGGCAGGCCGATCCCGTTGTCCGAGATTTTAATCGTTACTGTATCGTTGTCCTTGGACATCCGCAGCTGGATTTCAGGGCGATAGCCCTCTGCCCCGTTACGGTCGATGTAGGTTTCCGTCGCCTCTCCTGCGTTTTTCAGCAGGTTCGTCAGCGCTTGCCCGATCATGGTGTCATCCATATCGACCAACACCTGTTCTTCGGGGATCTCGGCGGCAAAATGCACATCGGGCTGGCCTGCGATCTGCAATGACAGCGCATCATGCACCAGTTGCGTCATGTCATTGATATGCAATTCCGGTTCCGGCATGCGCGCGAATTTTGAAAACTCGTCCACGATGCGCCGCAGATCATTTGTCTGGCGCACAATCACGTCTGTCATCTGTTCCAGCTTGTCCGCATCATGGCCGACCTGACTATGGAACTTGCGCTTGATCCGTTCCGCCGAAAGCTGAATGGGCGTCAGCGGGTTCTTGATCTCATGGGCAATCCGGCGCGCCACATCGCCCCAAGCGGCCATACGCTGGGCGCTGACCAGATCGGTGACATCGTCAAAGGCAACAACATAGCCCTCCAACGCCCCGTCCACATTCCGGCGCTGCGCCATCCGGACCAACAGGCTCTCCTGTTGACCTTTGCGGATCAGGTTCACCTGGCCCTGCACGCTCTCACGGTCGGTTTCGCAGACCTGCGCAAAGAGGTCCGCAAACTCGGGAACGGCAAACGTGAGCGCCGTTTCTTCGGGTTGATCACCCACGGATAACAAGCGGCTGGCCGAGGGGTTCACAAAGGTCACGCGGCCATAGGCATCAAGCCCGACAACGCCCGATGTGACCGACCGCAGCACGGAATCAAACAGACGCCCCCGCCGTTCGGTCCGCTGGTTTGTCTCGATCAGTTGGTCGCGTTGCCCTTTCAGGCGGCTTGTCATCTGGTTGAAGTAGTGGCCCAGTTGCGAAATCTCGTCGTCGCCGTCATCTTCGATCACGCGCACATCCAGATCGCCGGACCCCACGCGCTGTGATGCTGACACAAGGCGCCCCACAGGCGTTGACAGACGCTCGGCAAAGACCAGACCGCCCCAGATCGCGCCAAGGATCAGGATAAAGCCAAACCCCAGATAAAGCAGGCCGAACTGGAACAAAAGCTGGCCGCGCTCGTTCTGCAGCTCTTCATATTGCGCCACTGTCTCGGTCGTATCATCCAGCAGCGTCAGCACATTCCCGTCCACAGGGCGTGTGACGTAAAGATACCTGTCACGGAACGCGACAAGCGGGATCAGCGCGCGGAATTCGTTGTTGGCAAAATCCTGAATGATCGCTAGCCCCGTGTCGTCGGCGCGGGTGAAATCCGCAGCCGAAGGGCGTTCATAGCCAAACTCATAGGACCGCGCGCCGCGCGCGGCAATCGTCCCCAGGCCGTCAATCACAAAGGCCTCGCTCAGGCCGCGCTCGACCTGCGCCTGCACCTCACCCAACGCGAACCGCACCTCGCCATCGTCCATAAAAAGGTTCGCCTGCCGTTCGCGGTTCAGATAGGCCGCCAGAGCAAGCCCGTCGCGTGTCAGCTCTTGGCGGTGCTCTTCTTCATAGGCCTGTGCCGTAGTCAAAGAGGTCCGCAATACGTTGCCCACGGGTTCGGAAAACAGCCCGTCCAGTGCGATCGAAATCAGCGTGACAGAAAAGACCGCCACCAGCACGATGGGCACCAGCGCTGACAGCGCAAAGACCCCTGTCAGGCGCAGACTGAGCCGTGAGCCGGCCGATTTGGCGCGCCGTGCGGACACCATCCGTGCCACCTGCCGCATGACCAGAGCCGCTACGACCAGCACATAGATGAAATCCAGAAGCAGAACCAAACGCAATGACGTGGACGACGCCCCGCGATCCAGCGGACCGACGACAATATAGGTCAGCACGGCCAGCAGTGGCCCCGCCACCACAAGGCCAATCGTCAACGCCGTTTGCACATGGCGCTGGCGGAACCAGCGACCGAGTCGCGTCATATTCAGGCCCGGAAGCGAACGCCGCACGCGCAATGCCCTGTTATTAAGGTGAGGTCGCCCTCACGGTACCGCCAATCACTGTGGTCTTTCTGCTACGCTGACGCAGCAGTGCCACGGTTCTGTTGCGGTTTTACATCAATTTGCGGCGGCGTGTCACGCGGATATCGAGGTCGGTGATCTTCTTGCGGAGCGTATTGCGGTTTATTCCCAGCAAATCCGCGCATTTGGCCTGATTTCCGCCCGTTGCATCCAGTGCAATCTCGATCAGCGGGCCCTCAACCTCTTTCAGGATTCGGTTATACAGCCCCGGAGGCGGCAGCACCCCGCCATGCAGATCGAAATAGCGGCGCAGGTGTTTGTTCACGCTCGCACTCAGTTTGTCGCCCTCGCCGCCTGAGCGCAGCGGTTCGATGGCAGGCTGGTTGCCAAGGACCAGTTCCACCTCGGCGCGGGTAATTTCATCCTCGGAAGCGGTAAAGACCAACCGGCGCACGGCATTTTCCAACTGCCGCACGTTGCCCGGCCAGCTATAGGCGCGGACCAGATCAAGGGCGGCATCACCAAAGCGGCGCAACGGCGCGCCATCACGTTCGGCGCGGGCCAGAAAATGCTCGGCCAGCAGCGGGATATCATCGACACGCTCGCGCAGTGACGGAACATCCACGGTGACACCGCCCAGCCGGTAAAACAGATCTTCGCGGAACAGCCCGTCTTCCATGCGTCCCATCAGGTCGGATTGCGAGGTGGCCATGATCCGCGGCGCGTTATCGCCCAGCGTGTCCAGCATCCGCACAATCCGGCCCTGCGCCTCTTCGGAGAGGTCACTGACTTCATCAAAGAGGATTGATCCGCCTTTGGCACGGCTGAGAACGGTGGACGGCCCGTCCATCCCTTCCAGATCCGCGGCGGACACCACGACAAACGGCAGGCTCCGCCGGTCTGAGAAATCATGCACGGCGCGCGCGATCAGCGATTTGCCCGTCCCGCTTTCGCCGGTGATCAGCACCGGCAGTTGGGTGTTCATGACCCGCGCGACAAGCCGGTAAAGGCCCTGCATCACCGGCGTACGCCCCACCAGCGGCAGATCACCGCCCTGTTCGGTTGCATTCACATCGGGGGCGCGTGTCGTGGGTGCACGGCGCTTGACCTCCAATGCACGCGCGGCGCGTTTCATCAGATCAGGCAGGTCAAAAGGTTTCGGCAGGTAATCATAGGCATCGGCCTCAGCGGCCTGAATGGCCGTCATGATGGTGTTCTGCGCTGAGATCACGATCACGGGCAGACCGGGGCGTGCCTCTGCGATCTTTGGCAACTGCTCAAGACCATTGCCATCGGGCATGATCACATCGGAAATAACCAAATCGCCTTTGCCCTCATCAACCCAGCGCATCAGCGTGACAATCGAGGATGTCGCATGCACCTTGCAGCCTGCCCGCGTCAACGCCTGGGTCAATACCGTTCTGATCGTCCGGTCGTCATCGGCAACAAGTACTGTCCCGTCCATTCTTATTCTCCTGCTTCATAATCTTTGGGCACCACCGGCAGCGAAATCCGGAACACCGTGCGCCCGGGCACGCTATCCACAGAAATCCATCCACCGGCGTCACCGATCAGTTTTGACACCAATGCCAACCCGAGCCCTGTTCCGTTTTCTTTCCCCGAGACAAAGGGTTCAAAGATATCATCCGCAATCTCGCGCGGCAGGCCGGGGCCATCGTCAATAATCTCGACCTGCAAAGGCAGGCGGGCATGGGTGCCGTCGGACCGGTGCACGCGCAACGAGGTGTCGTAGAAGGTATGCAGCGTAATGGTCCCCGCTTCCTTGCACGCCTCCGCTGCGTTTTTCAGCAAATTCAGGAACACCTGCAAAAGCTGATCCCCATCCGCCAGCGTTTGCGGCAGGGAGGGATCATAGGCTTCGACAAAAAGCATATGGGCGCCAAAACCCACCGCCGCCGATTGGCGGGCGCGGTCCAGAATATCGTGAATGTTGATCGGCTTGAGCACCGGTTTGCGCAGGTTTCCGAATTGTTCAACCTGTTCGAGCAGCTTCACAATCCGGCGGCTTTCCTCGACGATCAGATCGGTCATTTCCTGATCTTCCGAAGACAGCCCCATCGAGAGAAGCTGTGCCGCACCGGTGATGCCCGCCAGCGGGTTCTTGATTTCATGGGCGAGCATTTCTGCCATCCCGATTGCGGATTTCGCCGCCTTGCCGGACGAATGGTTCTGGTTGATACGGCTGGCAATCTCGCGCGGACTGATCATCACGATCATCTGGTCGTCGCTGCCTTGGAGGGGGGCGAATTGCAGGTTGCACAGCATCGGCGGGCGCTCGCCGCTGCCGACATCCACATCGTTCACGAACAGCGATGTGCGGTTTTCCTTGGCGCGGCGATAGGGCGCCTCAAGCGGCGCATCAATCATGACCTTTTCCCAAATCCTTTCGCCCACCAGTGATTTGGACGACAGGTTGAGAAAACTTTCCGCCGCAGGGTTGCTCATGATGATGACGTCATCACCATCAAGCATCAAAGACGGCACCGGCAAGGATGACCAAAGTGATTGTCCGAAAATCATGCCGCCACCTTTAAATCAAACGCTTCAGGAAGATCGCGCAGGACATCTGCGGGTGATGCGTGGGTCAGGATTGCCTTGCGCAGCGCAGGCGGCGTGCCCGCATCGTCCATGTACCAGCCCAAATGCTTGCGCGCGACCTTGCGCCCCAATTCGGAGCCATAGAAGGCCAGCATCGCTTCATAGTGACCGCAAACCATATCAATCAGATCACGGCCCTGCGGCACAACAGGGTCCGCCAGACCGTGCAGTGCCGCCGAAATCTGTGCGAGGACCCAAGGGCGCCCCTGCGCCCCGCGGCCGATCATCACGCCGTCGCCACCGGACAGGCGTAACGCCGCGCGCGCGGTATCCGCATCCACAATATCGCCATTGGCAATTACCGGAATCGTCACCGCCTCCTTGATCTGCCGGATCGCGGCCCAGTCGGCCGCGCCTTTGTAAAATTGGCAGCGTGTCCGCCCGTGGATCGTGACCAGCTTGATCCCCGCCTCTTGGGCCCTGCGGGCCACATCGGCTGCATTCAGGCTGTCGTGATCCCAGCCAAGGCGCGTTTTCAGCGTGACGGGGACATCAACGGCATTGACCACGGCCTCGATCAGGCTGAGCGCATGATCGGGCGTGCGCAAAAGCGCCGACCCCGAATAGCCATTCGTCACCTTTTTGGCCGGGCAGCCCATATTGATGTCAATGATCGCGGCACCGTTCCCTGCCGCCATGCGGGCCGCCTCGGCCATCCAATAAGCCTCGCGTCCGGCGATCTGGACGGCCGTGCCGTCCTGATCATAGCCCAGTTCGGCGCGTTCGCGCACGCCGGGTTTTGCCTGCACCATCTCCTGGCTTGCCACCATTTCGCTGACAACCCAGCCCGCGCCGAACGACGCGACCAACTGGCGGAACGGCAGATCGGTGATTCCCGCCAAAGGCGCAAGCGCCACAGGCGGCGTCAAAGCCACATCGTCCAAGACCAATTGTTTGGTTACTGCCACAGAGATAATCATTCGCTTACAGGTAAGGCGTCGCGGTACATCTACGGAGATTTGCAGCCCCCTTCAACGAAACTCGACCCATTTATCCCGATAAAATGGCGTTTGCTTAATTTTTGTGCATTTCGCTTGCCAAACTGACGAATTGCACCGGCGCGGTCTGAGGCCTAAACCTGACGCAACTAGAGGACAGACCACAGATGACAGTAGCGGCAATCATCGTAGCGGCAGGACGCGGCACACGCGCGGGGGGCGACGTGCCTAAACAGTGGCAACAGATCGGTCACCGCCCTGTGGCCGCCTATGCCATGGCGCGTTTCGCAAATCACCCGGCGATCACACAGTTGATCCTTGTGTTGCATCCCGATGACGTCGACACAGCCCTCTGGCCGCGTGACCCCGCGGCCACTGTCGTCACGGGCGGTGCGACCCGTGCTGCATCGGTTCAAGCGGGATTGGCAGCAACAGGTCCCGGGATCGAGACCGTGCTGATACACGACGCGGCCAGACCGCTGGTGACCGACGCTGTGATTGATCGCGTCCTCGATGCCCTTGCCACCCATATTGGTGCTGCCCCTGCGATTGCGGTGACTGATACGCTCTGGCATGGCACGGACGGCACAGTCGCGGGTGTGCAGGACCGCGCGGGCCTCTACCGTGCGCAAACGCCCCAGGGTTTTCACCTTGCCCCGTTGCGGGCCGCACATGCCGCGGGCACCGGGCAGGAAACCGATGATGTGGCCGTTGCCCGCGCGGCAGGGCTGGACGTTGCGATCGTGGCAGGCGATGAAGCGAACATAAAGATCACCACGCCCGAGGATTTCGATCGGGCTGCAGAGCTGATGAGGCGCAACCCAATGACTTCAACCCCCGATATCCGCTGTGGCAACGGCTATGACGTGCACCGCTTTGGCCCCGGCGATCATGTCTGGCTGTGCGGTGTGCAAATCCCCCACACCCGCAGCCTTCAGGGCCATTCCGATGCGGATGTGGGCATGCATGCTGTTACAGACGCGATCTATGGCGCATTGGGCAAAGGTGATATCGGCCAGCACTTCCCGCCCTCGGACCCGCAATGGAAAGGTGCCGCGAGCCATATATTCCTTGAACATGCCGTGGCCCTTGCCGCGTCGCTGGGGTTTCGCATTGGCAATGCAGACTGCACGCTAGTCTGCGAATTCCCCAAGATCGGACCGCATCATGATGCGATGAAGGCTGTGATGTCCGCCTATATGGGCATCGAGAGCGACCGCATCAGCGTCAAAGCGACAACATCAGAAAAACTGGGCTTTACGGGGCGCGAGGAAGGCATTGCTGCTATCGCCACCGTGACGTTGATCAAGCCATGACACATCTGATCGCCACCTTCTTTTATGTGGGCCACATCCGCCCTGCCCCCGGCACATGGGGATCACTTGCCGCCCTGCCCGCTGGTTGGGCGATCTATACGCTCTTTGGTCCTTGGGGCCTTATCGCGGGCATCGTGCTGTCCTACGTGCTTGGCGTCTGGGCCACGGGTGTCGAGACCAAAGGCAAGGACAACCACGACCCCTCCGAGATCGTGATCGACGAGGTTTGCGGCCAATGGATTGCCCTTCTGCCGCTGGCCTTCGGCGCGGCACGTCAGGACGTTGATATCCTCCTGCTCTGGCCTGGTTGGGTTGCTGCATTCGCGTTGTTCCGGCTTTTCGACATCACAAAATGGGGCCCGATTGGTTGGGCCGACCGGATCCATGGGCCAACCGGCGTGATGCTGGATGACGTGATTGCAGGCATCTTTGCCGCCATCGGTGTCGCCGCACTTGCCGCGCTTTACCATATCGTTCTGATATGAGTGCGCAGGCGCTTCTGGACGCCGCAAAGGCAAAAGGTGTGATGCTGGCTACGGCTGAAAGCTGCACGGGTGGGATGGTCAGTGCCGCCATCACCGATATTGCAGGCAGCTCGGCGGTGTTTGATCGCGCATTCATCACCTACACAAACGCTGCGAAAATCCAGATGCTGGGGGTGCTGCCTGCCACGCTGGACGCGTACGGTGCGGTGTCCGAAGCGGTCGCACGCGAGATGGCAGAGGGCGCGTTGCGCAACTCTGACGCTGATATCGCGGTGGCGATTACCGGTATCGCGGGACCCGGCGGATCAGACCACAAACCCGAAGGCCGCGTGTGTTTCGGGCTGGCCACGGCCGCCAGTGTGCACACCGAAACGGTCGAGTTTGGTGCGCAGGGGCGCGCCAAGGTGCGCAGCGCTGCGCGCGATCATGCGCTCGCGCTTTTGTTGCGTGCGGTCGAGACCTAGCGATAAAGCTCTGCCGCGCGCCGCTCGAACGACCGCACGACCCGCTGCATCGCCTCATTAAAGAACATGCCGGCGGCACCCTGCAAAAGGCGGCTTTTGAATTCAAAATCCACCGCGAAGGACACCTCGCAGCCCCCCTCGACGTCCTTGAAAGACCACTGGCTTTCCAGATACCGGATCGGCCCGTCAAGGTATTCCGTGTCGATCTTCATCTGTTCGGGCCAAAGCAGGACACGGCTGCCGAATTTTTCGCGGAACACTTTGAACGAAATCACCAGATCCGCCAGCATTTCCTGATGGTCGCCCTTATCGGTGATACTGCGCACACGCGCGGCGGCCGTCCACGGCAGAAATTTCGGGTAATTTCCCACATCGGCGACAAGGTCATACATCTGCTGCGCACTATAGGGCAGGAACTTCGTTTCAGAATGACGGGGCATAACGGCCTTTCGCGGGTGACTTCGCTGATGGATGTCGTAAACTTGGGCCAGAAAATCAACCTATTTCCCTGTATTGAGGCCTGAATGACGCACCCCACCTATGTGATCGACGAAATGATCAGCGCCAAAGCGATTGCGGCACGGATCGAAGATCTTGCACGCGCGATCAGGACGGAGTTCGCGGATACCAACAAGCTGGTCGTCGTGGGGCTTTTGCGTGGGTCTTTCGTGTTCATCGCCGATCTGGTGCGCGAGCTGGACCTGCCTGTTGAAGTGGATTTTCTTGAGGCCTCGTCTTATGGCGACGGCATGGAAAGCACCCGCGAAGTGCGTATTCTCAAAGACCTGCGCGGGCAGATCGAAGGACGTGATGTGCTGATCGTCGAGGATATCGTCGACACCGGACATACGCTGGCCCATGTGACCAAGTTTCTGTGGTCGCGCAAACCCGCCCGCATGAAGACCATCGCGCTGCTGGATAAACCCGCCCGCCGCGAGGTTGATCTCAAGGCGGACTGGATCGGCTTTGAAATCCCCGATGAATTCGTCGTGGGTTACGGAATCGATTTCGCCCAACGCAACCGCAACTTGGGCTTTATCGGCAAAGTGCGGTTCGTCGAGGAGACATGAACCCCCGCTGGCTCTTGAAGGCCAAACGCTGGGCGCAGAACCCGCCCTCGCCCGCCAGGATCAAATTCATTGCTGGAATCATTGTGGTCTGCCTGATCCTGTTTGGGGTCGAGCAGTTGTTTGGCTGGCCGGACTGGCTCACCCCGACCGATTTACGCCGAATGCGATAATCACGAAAACGTTATGAGGCGTTTTGTCGCACAGAGGGGTACGCTTTCGGTATTATTTTTTTGATTTCGTAGGAGAACCCCATGTCAAAAAAACTGAACCGTGTTGTCGCAACTGCTGTTGCTTTCTGTATCGCCGGGGCCGCATTCGCTGCAGGGCACCTGACCGAGGACCAGCAGCGCGCCCTGGATGCGCGACAGTCCCATATGGGTCTCTATTCCTTTAACCTTGGTCCGATTGGCGCAATGGCACAGGACCGCATCCCTTATGATGCCGCAATCGCAGCCACTGCCGCATCAAACCTTGCAGCGCTCGCCAGCATGGATCAGGCCGCCTATTGGGTCGAGGGGACTGACGCGAGCATCGAAGGGTCACGCGCCAAGGCCGAGATCTGGACAGACGCCGCCGGATACATGGCAGAGAAAGAGAAACTTGCCGCAGCAACCGCTGCTCTGGCAGCTGTCGCAGGTGACGGGCTTGATGCCATGAAGGCGGCGTTCGGTCCTGTCGGCCAATCCTGCGGATCTTGCCACGAAGCTTACCGCGCGCCGCGCACCTAAGATCACATGGCAAAATGGCGGATCATCGGGGTCTTTGCCCTTCTTGTGATCGGTGCCGGCTGGCACATCACCAAACCGGCACCATTGCCGTCTGATGCGCTCGACGGTCTCACCGGTGATCCTGTCAATGGCGAGCTTGTTTTTGCGGCAGCGGGCTGTGCCTCATGTCACACCAGCGAAGACGGCCCGCCAACGCTTTTAAGCGGCGGCCGTACCTTTGCGTCCGATTTCGGGACCTTCGTGGCCCCCAACATCTCATCCGATCCCGAGCATGGCGTGGGTGCGTGGTCCGATCTGGCGCTTGCCAGTGCAATTATGCGCGGGGTGGGTGCAGACGGTGAACATCTCTATCCCGCTTTCCCCTACACCAGCTATCACAAGGCAGAGCTGGGCGATATCGTCGATCTGATCGCCTATCTGCGCACCCTGCCCCCATCCGATGAACCCAATGCGCCCAATGATCTGGCGTTTCCGTTCAACCAGCGGATCGCCTTAGGGCCGTGGAAATTCCTTTTCGTCAACTCTGACTGGGTCTTGCAGGACGCGGCGACACCCGAACTGATGCGCGGGCGCTATCTGGTCGAGGCCTTGGGCCACTGCACCGAATGTCACACACCCCGCAACGCACTGGGCGGCTTGGATACAGCGCGCTGGATGGGCGGTGCCCCGCATCCGTCCGACGAAGGGCGTATCCCGAATATCACAACTGCGGCCCTGTCGTGGTCAGAACGCGATATTGCCGAATACCTGAAGAGCGGCTTCACGCCCGATTTTGACAGTGCAGGCGGCGAAATGGCGGAGGTCGTCAAAAACACCGGCCAGTTGACCGATGACGACCGCGCCGCCATCGCCGCATACCTCAAGGCGATCCCGCCGGTGGCAGAGTGATCAGGCCAGCCCGAGCTTTTTCTGGCGGGCATCACGCAGACGCGCGAAATCATCACCGGCGTGATAGGACGACCGTGTGAGCGGTGTCGCAGAAACCATCAGGAAGCCCTTGTTATAAGCTGCCTTTTCATAGGTCTTGAATTCTTCGGGCGTCACGAACCGATCCACCCTATGGTGCTTCGGCGTTGGCTGGAGGTACTGACCGATGGTCAAAAAATCAATGTCGGCCGCGCGCATGTCTTCCATCACCTGCGTGACCGCCTGTTTGTCCTCGCCCAGCCCGACCATGATGCCGGATTTGGTGAACATGGTGGGATCAAGCTCTTTTACGCGCTGTAAAAGACGCAAGGAATGGAAATAACGCGCACCGGGGCGCACTTCGGGGTATAGGCCCGGTACGGTTTCAAGATTGTGGTTAAACACATCGGGGCGTGCCGCAACGACCACCTCTAACACCTTGGGATCGCAGCGGATAAAGTCAGGCGTCAGAATTTCGATCGTTGTCTCGGGCGACTGGCGGCGTACCGCGCGGATTGTCTGGGCAAAATGCTCGGCACCACCATCTTCGACATCGTCGCGGTCCACCGAGGTGATCACAACGTGCTTCAGCCCCAGCTTTTTGACCGCATCTGCCACGCGCCCCGGTTCAAACACGTCCAGCGCCTCGGGCGGTTTACCGGTGGCGATATTGCAGAACGTACAGGCCCGTGTGCAGACCTCGCCCATAATCATCATCGTGGCGTGACCTTGGGACCAGCATTCGCCAACATTGGGACAGCCCGCTTCTTCGCAGACCGTCACCAGCTTGTTGTCGCGCATAATGTCACGCGTCTTTTTATAGCCCTCGGACGTCGGTGCCTTCACCCTGATCCAATCCGGTTTTTTTGGTTGCGGTGCATCCGGGCGGCGCTGCTTTTCAGGGTGGCGCTGCGCAGGAATTTTCAAATCGCGTGTGGGCATATCGGGCTCCAGTGATGTTGCCCAATACCTAGCGCCGCCCTTGGCATTTGTCCAACCATCAGGCGTGGGCGCATGTCGGGCCTGTGCACCGCGCATGGCCCCGTAAGATGGTCCGGCCTTACCCGATCATCGGCCCATAGCGCCCTTGGGTTTGTTCGTAATGCCGTTTGAGCCGTTGCAAGGCGATCCGCAAGACGATCTTGCCGGAGCGCGCCGACCACCCCATCTTTTTCTCGGTCTGCTCCAGACCTTCCAGAAAACAACAACACCGCAAAACCACATCCCCCAGTCCGGGCCCCAGTTCCGTCAAGGCATCCTTGATCCGGCCATGGGCGGCCAGCGCCCCTTTTGGGCCCTCGGTCGCTTCGGCAAGCGCTTCTCCGTTCACAAAGCTTTCCCAGCTTGCACTGCCGCCAAGACCCACTTCGACCAACTCATAGTCTTCGCGCAGCCGCTCACCCACCGCGACCAGCTCGCGCGGCAGAAACGGTTTGCCGTCGCGGTCTTTGCGGCGCGCGAGACCCACAAGCGGGCTCTCGATCGCATAGGCGCGTGATGGCGGGCGGTGGGCGCCCTCGATACTGGCAATGTCCCAGCCCGCGTCACCGTCAGGATCGGCGCTGCGTTCGGCAAAGCCGCTGGCGCGGTTTTCATCCTCGGCGGTCAGGCGGCGCAGGGCGGCGCGGCCTGTGTTGGTGATGAAATACCGCGCAATCCGTCCGTCCGGATCGGGGCACGTGATCCAGTCCTTCAAGGCCATGGCCTGCGCGATCTCGCGATCGACAATAGCTGTCCGCACCTGTTCGCCTTCGGGTGTCATGCGCACCACCACCGATGTCTCCATCTCGCGGGCCACCGCAAGCACGGCACTTTGTTCACATAAACGCCGCAAGATGCGTTTGGCTTCCTGGTCAATCCGTGCCTGTGTCAGGCCAACCGGCTGATGCGGGTCACTCTTCAAACACTCCATTTTCATTGTCTTTAAATTCCCCTTTCTCAAAATGTCACGCGCAGAGACCTGCGCAGAGAGCGACCGCAAAGCTGAATCTATCAGCGGATCATCGCGGCGGCCTTCTAATCGACGTACCTGTCGCAGAACCGTTGACGGGTGACAGTCACTGGCCCGCGCCAATGCGCGGATCGAGAGCCCAGTTTCTGTGTGAACAAGATAGTGACGGGCTGCATCCGGAACCCAACGTGGAAGATCAGACGCCTTTTGTTGCCCTTGTGGTGCTGTCATGATCATGCATCCTTTTGCCGAAACTACCGACGCAACAGACAGAGCCACATGCAATGGGGCATGATGGCATACCACCTGAGCGTGCATGGTTACGTATTTGTTAACGCCGCCAATTGCCCGTCAACTATTCTTTCCAAAAGATAAACAAACCTAACCGCAGCGTTCTTAGCTCATGGTGTTTCCGCAACACCCGCATAGGTTGTGTCATGTTGAGCGGACTCATATCCATGTAACAGGACGTTGACAGATGCTTGATCTTCACACACGAATTGCCGCGCTCAAACGCCCCGCGCTCTTGGCGCGCGCGGCCCGCTTTGGGGTGGATGACTACCGCCGCGATGTGCACCTGCGCCGGATTCTCGGGCGGGACAGCCTGCCCCGCTCAGGCCCCGCGCTGATGCAATTACTGGATGTCGAGGCGGAAATAGACGCGCAGCGCAAAGACCACGCCGCAAGCTATCGGCCCGCGCGCCATGTGGAAGTGCTGATCGCGATTCTGGGCGAGGCGCATCTGTTGCGCGCCACCGCCCTTCACTCAGTTACGTGAATGCATCCGGCATGCTGGCCTTCTTTTCGGCCACATAGGCCCGCAGGCGCGCTTCGATCTCGGGATCAAGGGAGGGCTGCTGATAGGTGTCCAACATCTTGGCAACCCGCGCCTTGGCCAGGATTTGTGTATCGCGCGCGCCCTCTTCGTCCCAGGTCTCGAACGGTTTGTAATCAAACAGGTCCGAGCGCCAGAAGGCCGATTTGAAATTGGCCTGCGTGTGCTCGCAGCCAAGATAATGCCCGCCCGGCCCCACCTCGGCAATCGCGCCCATGGCTTGCCCGTTTTCGGACATGTCCACGCCACGGGCAAAATGGTGCAAGGCACCCAGTTGATCGGCATCCATGACGAATTTCTCGAAAGATGCCACAAGCCCGCCTTCGAGCCAGCCACAGCTGTGCAGCATGAAATTCACACCCGACAAAAGGCCCATGTTCAGGCTGTTGGCGCTCTCATAGGCGGCCTGCGCATCAGGCAGCTTCGATCCGCAGAACGCACCTGCAGAACGGTAAGGCAGGCCCAGACGCCGCGCCAACTGCCCTGCACCATAGGTGATATGGCTGGCCTCGGGTGTGCCGAAAGTGGGCGCGCCCGAGTTCATGTCGATCGAGGTCACGAATGTCCCCATGATCACCGGCGATCCGGGACGAATGATCTGGCTATAGGCCACGCCTGCCATCACTTCGGCCAAGACCTGCGTCAGCGTACCGGCCACCGACACAGGCGCCATCGCGCCGCCAACGATGAAGGGGCTGATGATTGAGGCCTGGTTGTTGGCGGCGAACACCTCGAGCGCGCCCATCATGATGCTGTCGAAGGTCAACGGCGAGTTGATGTTGATCAGCGACGTCATCACCGTGTTTTCTTGGACAAACTCCTTGCCGAAAAGAATCTCGCACATTTCGATACTGTCTTGCGCGCGGCTGGGTTCGGTCACCGACCCCATGAAAGGTTTGTCACTATAGATCATATGCGCGAGCAACATATCGAGGTGGCGCTTGTTGACCGGCACATCGGTCGGCTCACAGACCGTCCCGCCGGAATGGTGCAACCATTTCGACATATAGCCCAGCTTTACGAATTTTTCGAAATCCGCCATCGTCGCATAGCGGCGTCCGCCATCGACATCGCGCACGAATGGCGGACCATAAACCGGTGCCAGCACAAGGTTCTTGCCGCCAACCACAACATTACGTGCGGGGTTGCGGGCGTGCTGGGTGTATTCCGACGGGGCCGTCGCGCAAAGCTTGCGGGCCAGACCACGCGGAATGCGGACACGCTCACCGTCGACTTGGGCACCAGCTGCTTTCCAGCGCGCCAGACCCTCGGGGTTGTCCACGAAATTTATGCCGATTTCTGCCAGAACGGTTTCGGCGTTGGCTTCGATTACGTCCAGCGCCTCTTCGCTCAGAACCTCGTAATTGGGGATGTTGCGTTGGATATACTTCGCTGTCTCAATGCTCACAGCCGTCCGCTCGGCGCGACGGGCAGCCCCGCCTCCGCCCCGTGCGCGTCTGCCTGCTGTTGCTGGTGCGTCCGACATGTTCTTTCCCCGTGGGTTCGCTCTGAAGTTGGTGCTTCATACAACGCCGCGGGGAACGCCCTTACCAAATTTGCGGCCCCTGAGGTGCGAAAACGACATGCGCGATCAGTAGACCCGAAAACTGGCGACAAAGGGCAAGTGATCCGACACGTCGTCCTTGAACCGTTCGCGCCCCATATCCATGGTCCAATGCATTGGAAACAAACGCAAAGACCCACGCACATAGTCCGTCGCATAGGTGCGCGACACGGCAAACCCATCCAGAAGGTTCGCACGGCCCTTATCCAGAATATGGCTGAACCTGTCCTGCAGATCCCAGCTTGAGACGAAGTCCATCAGGTCGTCACCGCCCAAATGGTGGAAGTTGCTCACATCCTGACCGGGGATCATGTTGAAATCACCCATCAGTAATAAGGTTTTACGCTTATAACCCGGGGTATTGCGCAGGGCCGTCAGGTAATCGCCAATCGCCACACATTGCGTGTCGCGCAGCTGTTGTTCCGGCCTGTCGCGGCCGGATTTCAGATGCACGCCAAGCAGATGCGCCGAAAATTTACCCATCTTCACGTCAACCGCGATTGCGCGGCGGCCATTGGCGTAGGCCCCCTCCGATCCGGGCACCAGTCGGGGATTTTTGACCTCAACCCCTTTTTTGTGAAGAAAGCCGATATGCAGCCCCCCCGGCTGCGGCAGGATCGTGGTATCGTAGTGCAAACCGTAGGTGCCAATCTCGGCGGCGAGGTCAGTGATATAGCTGACAGGATTGACCTCCACCAAGGTCACAAGCTCGGCATCCAGCAAAGCCAGCCCCTCGGCCTGCCGTTTCATGCGGGCCTGATCAATGCCGCCAAAGCCCGCAAGGTTCCAGACGGCAACACGCGCCAATGTGTGCTCGAATATCTGCATCGTTCAAACTCCTCAAAACAATGCCCCTATCATAACACATTTTCGGGTTTTTGTGGCGCGCGGAACGCATCAGCCCCTTGCACAAATCCGGCCCTGCCATTACCGAAGCGCCATGGAAAACAGCACCCACGAACGCCTTCTCATCATTGATTTCGGCAGCCAGGTGACGCAGCTGATTGCGCGTCGCCTGCGTGAATTGAACGTCTATTGCGAAATTCACCCCTATCAGAACGTCACCGATAGCTTTCTGGCCGACTTCGCGCCCAAGGCCGTGATCCTTTCAGGGGGTCCCGATAGCGTGACCCGCGAAGGCTCGCCCCGTGCCCCGAAATCGGTGTTCACAATGGGCGTTCCTGTGCTGGGCATCTGCTATGGCCAGCAAACGATGATGACGCAACTGGGCGGCAAAGTGACCAGCGGGCATGGCACCGCCGAGTTCGGCCGCGCCTATGTGAAACCGGAAGGGAAACTGGCGCTTCTTGATGGCTGGTTCATGACTGACAAGGAACAGGTCTGGATGAGCCATGGCGACCATGTCTCTGAAATCGCTCCGGGTTTTTCGGTTTACGGCACCTCGCCCAACGCGCCTTTTGCGATCACCGCAGATGTTGCGCGGAACTTCTACGCGGTGCAATTCCACCCCGAGGTGCACCACACGCCGAACGGTGCGAAGCTCTATGAAAATTTTGTCCGGATCGCGGGCTTCAGCGGTGACTGGACAATGGGCGCCTACCGCGAACAGGCAATCGCGGCGATTAAGGAACAGGTGGGCGACGCCCATGTGATCTGCGCACTGTCGGGCGGCGTTGACTCTTCTGTTGCCGCGGCCCTGCTACACGAAGCCATCGGCGATCAATTGACCTGTGTGTTCGTTGATCACGGTCTTCTGCGGCTGAACGAGGCCGAAGAGGTCGTGGGCATGTTCCGCGACCATATGAACCTTAACGTGATCCACGCCGACGAATCCGAATTGTTCCTGGGCGAGCTGGACGGCGTCAGCGACCCTGAAACGAAACGCAAGATCATCGGGCGGCTGTTCATCGACGTGTTCCAGAAATACGCCAACGGGATTGAGGGTGCGGCCTTCCTTGCGCAAGGCACGCTTTACCCAGATGTCATTGAAAGTGTGAGCTTTTCCGGCGGTCCATCCGTGACGATCAAATCGCACCACAATGTCGGTGGCCTGCCCGAGAAGATGGGCCTGAAACTCGTTGAACCGCTGCGCGAACTGTTCAAGGACGAGGTGCGCGCCCTTGGCGTGGAACTGGGCCTGCCGAAATCCTTTATCGGGCGCCATCCGTTCCCCGGCCCGGGCCTTGCCATCCGCTGCCCCGGTGAGATTACCCGCGAAAAGCTTGAGATTTTGCGCAAGGCTGATGCCGTCTATATCGACCAAATCCGCCGCCACGGGCTTTATGATGAAATCTGGCAGGCCTTTGTTGCGATCCTGCCAGTGCGGACCGTCGGCGTGATGGGCGACGGACGCACCTATGATTTTGCCTGTGCGCTGCGTGCGGTGACGTCGGTGGATGGGATGACCGCGGATTACTATCCGTTCAGCCATGAATTCCTTGGTGAGACCGCGACGCGGATCATCAACGAGGTGCAGGGGATCAACCGCGTGACCTATGACATCACCAGCAAACCCCCCGGGACGATCGAGTGGGAATAGCAGCCTGTCAGGCACTGATGCGAAAAGGCATATAGCCTTATGTGGAAACAGTGGGAATGCAGCGCGTAGATTGTTTCGTTGCATTTGCGCAACGGGGCTGTCTAGAATAAGCTGTGCAAAATTGCATTTATTTATTAATTACAGAGAGTTATATCACATTCTTCATTTTTATATTCCGCTTTGCTTATCGCGCTATGCGTGCATAATACCCTAGATTAACCAACTATTAAGTGTTCCACACAAAGCTCATCTGGACCGCAACTTGATGAGTTAGACCCGTGCAACCTAATCTGACCCGCCCGACATTCCGCCCTCTCCGCGAAGGGATTGCCGCAAACCGGATTTTGCGATCGCTCGCGCTGCCCGTGCTGCGCAAATGCGATCGCGCGATCACCATGACCAATCCTTTTTCGGGCTTGCCATTCCACCTGCGCAGCTATGCCCATAAAGGCTATTGGTTTTACGGCCGTCACCGTGAACGCGACACCATGCAGCGGCTTGCGGCACTGATCCGGCGCGGCGATACCATCTTCGAAGTCGGCGGGCATATCGGCTATTTTGCCCAGTTTTTTGCCAAAAAGGTCGGCTACCGCGGTCAGGTGCATGTGTTCGAACCCGGAGAGCAGAACCAGCACTTCCTGCGCCGCAATATTGCACGCTGCACGCAGTGTATTCATGTGAATGCCGCTGTCAGTGACAAAATCGGCAAGGCGCTGTTTTATGAAGAAAATTTGGGTGGCTTTATGAATTCGCTCAGCCCCGAATTTGCCAATGGGACCGGAAACGCCGCAACACAGCGCAGCGTGCTGAAACTCCGGCAGCGGCGGGTGAACACCACGACACTTGATGCCTATGCAACAACCCACAATGTCTGGCCCGATTTGATCAAGATCGACGCCGAGGGTGCGGAACTAGCCGTATTGGTCGGGGCGGTAAAGGTGCTGCAGCATGTGCGCAGTCTCATGATCGAAGTCTCATGTCATCAGACTGAGATATTCGAAATCCTTGTGGATCATGGCTTTGCGCTGTGGCATCCGGACGGCCGCGCAATAACGGATGCAATGCAGATGGACGGGAATATCTTTGCGATCCGGGTTTAGCGGTTCAGAGCGTCAATCAGCAATTCAGCGGTAAACTCACCCGGCCCGCAGGCCGACAGATCGCCCCGCTGTCCAATCGCCAGCCATTGCGCGCGCGCGGCCACCCCGATGCTCACCTCGGGGCCAATTCGAAGCGGATCACGCCCCCAATGGCTGTCAGTGAACGGCTCTTGCGCGAACGCAGTGTCCAGGTCAAACGGCGGCACACCGGCCCGTGCCAGCAGAAAACCTGCGATACATTCCACCTGCCGCGTGACCAACCCGCGCAACATCGCCTCTTCCGTGCGGCGTTGACGGATCTGGCGTAATGCAAAATCAGCAACACCGTGCTGCACCTGCACCGCGTGACCATAGACATGGGCCAGCATGTACGGCGTCTGGGGCGCGGCCGCCGCATGACGCGCCAGCAGTATCCGGTTGGTAGACGTGCAATAGGCCACAACCGCATTGACGCTTTCGTCAGCCCCGCAAAGGCCCGCAATCCGATCAACCTGCTGCACCACCGGCATGCGATCAAACGCGGCATTTGCGGCGGCTTCGACCTGCGCCACAGGGTCTGCGCCTGCCGCCTGTCCCAGAAACACCGCCGCAATGATCCATTTCACCATTTCAAACCCCGTAATTGCTGTTCTCAACCAAACACGATCCGACAGGGCTTGCCAAATCACAAAACAAAGGCACAACTGCTGGCATGAACACCGTCGCAAAAGCAGCCTTCTGGATGATTGGCGCCATATCATCCTTTACTCTGATGGCTGTCGCTGGACGTACCGTCAGCACAGAGCTTGATACGTTCGAGATCATGCTGTTCCGCAGCCTGACAGGGATCGCGATTGTGGTCAGCGTCGGCATTGCGACAGGGACCATATCGCAGATCGGGCGCAACCGGCTTGGCCTGCATGCCACACGGAACCTGTTCCATTTTACCGGCCAGAACCTGTGGTTCTATGCCATCACCGTGATTCCGCTGGCACAGGTCTTTGCGCTGGAATTCACCACGCCGATTTGGGTGATCCTTCTGTCACCGCTGATCCTGCGCGAACAGGTCACTGCAATTGGCCTGCTGAGCGCCTTGATCGGGTTCATCGGCATCCTGATTGTCGCCCGCCCCGACCCTGCGAACCTCAGCTGGGGCCTGATGGCCGCCGCCAGTTGTGCCGTCTTCTTTGCGCTGACCGCGATATATACCCGCAAATTGACCCAGACCGAAACCATCACGACAATCCTTTTCTATCTCACAACCATGCAGGCCGTCTTTGGCCTGATCTGCGCGGGATACGACGGCGATATCGCGCTGCCGTCGCTGACAGCGCTGCCTTGGGTGGTGCTGATCGGTTGTGCCGGGCTTTTGGCGCATTTCTGCCTGACCAAAGCGCTGAGCATCGCGCCGGCAAGCATCGTGATGCCTATTGATTTCGTGCGCCTGCCAACCATCGCGATCGTGGGGATGGTCCTTTACAACGAACCGCTGGAGGTGTGGGTGTTTGTTGGTGCCGCGCTTATTTTCGGGGCAAATTATCTCAACATTACCAACGCGATGCGGCCTGCAAAGGCCTAGGCGCGCATCCTTCCAAAGGCCAAAGCTGAAGACGATTGTCACAGATATGTGACGCTACGGCGTGTCGCAATAAATGACGTGGCGTCAATAATTGACGTAAAGCTTAGGCACTCCCTAGGGTGATCTGCACATATTTTATTCATGACAGGGATGAGGACATGAAAAACGTAATGACGGCAGGGGCGGCGCTGCTGCTTTCAACAAGTATTGCTTCGGCGGGGGGAATTGACAGGTCCGGAAACGCATATTCCGTGCTCTTCGAGGACGGCAACTATGCGCAGTTGTCTTTTTCGACAGTAAATCCTGACGTCTCCGGGGACTACCCGGTTGGACTTGGCGGCGGCTCGACAGACAACATGGCCGAAAGTTATCTGTCTTTCGGTGCAGCGGTGAAATATGGGGTCACGGATCAGCTTGACCTGGCTCTGTTCATCAACCAGCCATTTGGTGCCAACGCGGATTATACGGCGGGACCCTATACAGGATTGAACGCAGAGTGGAAAAGCACGCAAGTCGCTGCCATTGCAAAGTATCAAGCATCCAATGCTGTGTCGGTCTATGGCGGTCTTCGCGCGGTCCAGTCCGAAGCAACAATCGGTATTCCTGCGGCTTTGACGGGTGCCGTTCCGTACACCGCTGAGACAGAGGCTGACACACAATTTGGTTACGTCGTCGGCGCAGCCTACGAAATGCCTGAAATTGCGCTTCGCGTGTCACTCACCTACGAGAGCGGCATGACGCATGAATTCGAAACCAGCGAAGCATTTGTTGGGGCATCAGAGCTTGATAGCACCACAG
Organism: Yoonia rosea; assembly: GCF_900156505.1. NCBI lineage: Bacteria > Pseudomonadati > Pseudomonadota > Alphaproteobacteria > Rhodobacterales > Paracoccaceae > Yoonia > Yoonia rosea. The sequence continues at coordinate 894,347 of NZ_FTPR01000001.1, forward strand.
ATATCGAACTTCCGCAAACCGTTGCACTGGATTTCCAAACAGGGATCGCCGCTGATACGCTCCTTTTCGGCTCGGTGCGCTGGGCAGAATGGTCAGTTTGGGAAGTCCGCCCCGCACTCTACGAAGGGGCAACGAATGACAGGGTAACCGGCATTGACGATGACGTATTTACCTACAAGTTGGGTCTTGGTCGCCGTTTGAATGACGAGCTTTCGGTGTTTGGACGCGTCACCTTCGAAGAGAGCAATGGCGGTGAAGCATCCCGCCTCGCGCCAACTGATGGTTCCACCAGCTTTGGGTTTGGCGGTAGCTATGCAATCGACCAAATTAAAATTACAAGTGGTATTGAATACGCTTTGCTTGGTGATGCGACAGATGGCTCAGGCGTTGAGTTCGAAGACAATACTGCAATCGCTTTTGGTCTCACCGTAGGCTACAGCTTCTAAGCAACTGTAACAGACACATCAAAAGCCCCGCCCTCACCGGCGGGGCTTTTTCATTGGCTTGCGCAGGAAACGGGTTGCACAGGCCCCGTCAAAGGGCGCATGTCAGCGCCATGGCACCAGTACAGAAAACCATCTCTCCGCAAGCCTGGGCAGGGCTTATGATCCTTGCGTTCATTTGGGGCGGGTCTTTTCTATCGGTCCATGTGGCCTTGGAAGAAATCGGGCCGCTTACCTCGGTTGCACATCGGACCGGATGGGCGATGCTGATCCTGTGGGCCTATGTCCTGATCCGCCGTTTGCCCCTGCCGACAGACCGGCGCGTGTGGGGTGCGTTTCTTGTCATGGGCCTTTTGAACAACGTCATCCCCTTCAGCCTGATGGCATGGGGGCAGTTGCACATCGAAACCGGCCTGACCTCGATCCTCAACGCAGCGACCGCGATTTTCGGCGTCACCGCCGCCGCGCTTTTTTTGGCCGACGAGCGGATGACCGCCCGCAAGGCGATTGGCGTGGGCATCGGGTTTCTGGGGGTCTCGACTGCCATTGGCCTGAACGCCTTCAAGGACTTTGACATCCGCTCACTTGGCCAACTGGCCGTGATCGGTGGTACAATCAGCTATGCGCTGGCGGGCGTCTGGGCGCGCAAAACGCTGGGGCACCTCAAGCCGCAGGTCGCCGCCGCCGGCATGTTGACCGGCGCAAGCCTGATCACGCTGCCCGCCGCATGGATCATCGAAGGGCCCATCACGCTGAGCCTCCAGCCCCAAACATGGGCCGCAATCACCTATTACGCCGTGGTCGCGACAGCCATCGCATATATCCTCTACTACCGCGTGCTGGCGCTGGCAGGCAGTGGCAACGCGATGCTGGTCACGCTGCTGGTCGCGCCGGTCGCTATCGTTTTGGGCGCGATCGTACTGGGAGAGGCCCTGCCGCTGCGCGCCTATATCGGCTTTGCGATCCTGGCGCTGGGGCTACTGATCCTTGATGGCCGCCTGGTCAAGCCGCTCCAACACCGCCTTCGCCGCGCGTAGGCCGGGGGCCTCACCACCCTGCCCCAGCCGTTCCATGGTCAGCGCCATTGCGGCCTGTTGGGCCTGCGGATCAGCCAGTACCGCCAACACCGCATCGGCAATCGGTCCGGGCTGACAGGCCTCGCCGATGAATTCCGGCACGACACGGGTGTCGCTGACCAAATTCACCAAGGTCACCGTATCCACCAACAACATCCGGCTGATGATGATCCGGCTCAGCCACGCCATGTCATAGGCAATCACCATAGGCGTGCCGCTTGCTGCCAGTTCCAGTGACACTGTGCCAGAGGCCGCAAGCGCCACATCGGCACGCTTGAACCACGCGGCCTTATCCGGTGATTCCGGCGGCAGGACCGTCACGGGCGTGGCCCAGTGTTTGACCTGCGCCTGCACAAGATCATGCACACCGCGCGTTGTCGGGATCACGAAGCGCGCATCAGGCACGCACGCTGCGATTTTGGCAACCGCCTTGCCAAACCGCTCAGCCAATCGCCCGACCTCGCCTTTGCGACTGCCCGGCAGGACCAGCACGACGGTCCCCGAACCCAATGACGTCGCCTCTGCATCGGTGGCCACGGGGTCTGCGACCACAGGATGTCCCACAAAATCGCAGTCCATGCCCGCGGCCTGCATCAAGGGTGGCTCAAAGGGGAACAGGGCCAGGACATGATCAATATGCCGCGCCATCTTTTCCGCACGCTTCGGCCGCCATGCCCAGACCGTCGGGGCAACATAATGCACGGTGCGAATGTCGCTGCCCGCCTTCACCAGACGCGCGACGCGCAGGCAGAAATCAGGGCTGTCGATGGTAATCAGCACATCGGGTTTCGTCGCGATGATCGCTTCGGCCATCTGCCGGATTCGCGCCTTGAGCGCGCGATATTTCGGCAGGATTTCGGCAAGCCCCATGACGCTCAGTTCTTCCATGGGAAAGCGGCTTTCCAGCCCCTCGGCCTGCATCAGCGGCCCACCGACACCGTCAAATGTCACCTCAGGGCGCAGCGTTTTGAGCCCCACCATCAGGGCCGCGCCCAGTTTGTCACCCGAGGCTTCGCCAGCGATTACAAAAACTCTCATGCGCCCCCCTTGGGCCGCACCCAGAAGAACAGCCCTGCCGCATCAAGCGTGGCCACGACATCATCCAGTTCCAGAACCATGACGCCGCCCTGTTCGATCACAATGCCGCTCAGGCCTGCTGCAACCGCGCCCTTGGCCGTGTGCGGCCCGATGACAGGCAAATCCGCGCGGCGGTCCTGATCGGGCTTAGGGGCCTTGAACAACAAAGCACCCCGCGCATCGGTGGGTTCACCATCTGCCCCGCTCAGCCATTCAGCCGCATCACCCAGAACCGCCCCCAGCCCGTCAACCACACCCCATAACGGATCATCGCTGGGGGCGAACCGCGCGAGCATCGCATCTGTTCCCGCTTGCCCTTCGCGCGCCAGCACACGGCCATTGCGCACCACGCAGGCTTGGCCCACATCCGCGCGCCCCATCTCGGCGATAGTCTGTTCTGCGGTCACCGCGTCCTGTCTTTGATCAATTGTCACGGGCTTGCGGCTCAGCACGCCTGCGGGCGGGAGCAGATCAGGCGCGATCTCATGTGCGGCGCGCACGACCAGCCCCGACTCTTCGAACAACGCGATGACAACGCGCAGGGCCCCGTCATCCCCCTGTGCAATCGCCTGCATGATGCGCGGCACCAACGGTTTGGTGGCCACATCAATGGCCGCAGGATCAATAGCCGGACGTTTGATGGCCCCTGCGAGGCAAACCTCGGTCACGCCGCGGTCTACCAATGTGGTCAGAAAACTACCTAGGTGTTCAATGCGAAACGTGATCTCGGGTGTCAGCGCGGGGCGAAACCCGTCAAGCGCACAAATCAAGGGCCGCTCTGGCAGGCGCGCCACAAGCGCGGGCGGTAAATCCCCGGTTCCGGCAATCAGTGCAAGCATCAGCCCGGCGTCAGGAAATTGCGATCGGTGTCGCCCAGAATAAAGGCCACCATCTGTTGCACATAGGCGCTGTCGCTTTCATCGGCCTGCCGGTTGGCGCGATCCTGAAAGGTGCCTTCACCGTCCCGCAGCATCTGAAAGGCGGCACGCAGTGCAGTGATATCGGCACGGCTCACGCCCTTGCGCTTCAACCCCACAAGGTTGAGCCCGTCCAGAACGCCGCGCGGCCCTTGCACCAGACCATGCGGCACCACGTCCTTGGTCACCATCGTGACGGCGCCAATGATCGCGCCCTGCCCGATGCGCACATGCTGATGCACCCCACACAGACCGCCGATGATCACGTCATCCTCGATAATGCAGTGGCCTGCCACGGCGGAAGAATTCACCACAATCACACGGTCGCCGACCTGCGCGTCATGGGCGATATGACAGCCTGCCATAAACAAGCCGTCATCGCCCACCCGCGTCTCGCCCCCGCCGTTCGCGGTGCCGGTGTTCATTGTGACATGTTCGCGGATACGGTTGCGGGCACCAATGCGCAGGCGGGTCTTTTCGCCATCGAATTTCAAATCCTGTGGGATTTCGCCGATCACGGCGAAAGAAAACACCACCGTATCATCGCCAATATGGGTGTCGCCATCAACCACAACATGGCTTTTGAGCGTCACACGGTCGCCCAGCACCACGTCCTTACCGATCACGCAAAACGGGCCGATCACGCAATCCGCGCCGATCTGCGCACCATCGGCGATCACAGCAGAGGGGTGAATATCTGCCATCAAGCTTGCATATCCATCATTGCGGTAAACTCGGCCTCGGCGGCCATTTCGCCATCTACCGTTGCCACACCGCGGAAGCGCCAAACCTTGCCACCCGGTTTGCCCCGTGTGGTTTCAACGTGCATTTCAAGCACATCGCCAGGCACGACCTTGCGGCGGAATTTGCACCCATCAATTGCCATGAAATAGACCAGCAGATTGCCATCGGTCAGGCCCAGGGATGCACCTACCATCACGGCGGTTGTCTGTGCCATCGCCTCGACAATCGTCACGCCGGGCATAATGGGGTTGCCGGGAAAATGGCCCTGAAAATGCGGCTCGTTCATGGTGACGTTCTTGATGCCAACGGCAGATGTGGTGCCGTTGATGCTATGCACCTTGTCCACCAGCAGGAACGGATAGCGATGCGGCAGGATTTTCTGGATCAGCTGGATATCGGCGGTGGTGACAGCTTCGCTCATGCGGGGCGGCTCCTCTTATTGTTTGTGGCGCGCCATGGCCGCCGTTTGGACATGACTACCAAGCCGCGACAAGCGCGGCAAGCATCGGCTACTCTTCACCGTTGCCCAATTCTGCATCAATCCGCACGATGGCATCATCGGTGATATTCGCCGCGCGCACGGACAGGACCACATTGCGCTGCTCCAACACAAGAATGGCCCCGCGTTCGAGCATCAGGTTCGCCACGATCCCCTGCACACGTTGCTCGAACCGCGCGCGCGCTTCGGCGGTGGCAACCTGCAATTCGACGTTCTTGGCATCCCGCACGCGGCGCACATCCTGCACCTTGCGGTCAAAGGCCTCGGCCTCGGCGCGAAACGCCTCTGGCGTCATTTCGGGGCGGCGGATCGTCAGGCTGCGCTCTTCAAGCGTCAGCGATTCAACAATGCGGTCATTCTCGGCCTGCAGCGCGGCCGCCTGTTCGGCCAACTCGGCTGTCAGCCGTTGGCCGTAAAGCGTTTCGATAAACAAGCGATCACTGTCCACAATCAGCACCGGAGGTGAGGATTGCTGGGCTGATGCCGGCAGCACCAGTATCAGCCAAACAATTATCGCGCGCAGCATACCCATCAGAAGCTTGTCGAGATCGTCACATCAAAGTTACGTGTCTTGTCGAAGTCCTGCACATCAAGCGGTTCGGTAAAGTTGAACCGCAGCGGGCCAATCGGAGTGTCCCAGAAGATCGATAAGCCAATAACGGACCGCGCAATCGGGTCGTTTGACAAAATAGCGGAATCGTCTGCGACACCCACATCCCAGACCGCGCCGTAGTCGATAAAGGCACCTCCCGTAACACCGTATTCGCTTGGCAGACCAAGCGGGAATTCGGCCTCGAGCGTCAGAACAGAGAAAGCGTTCCCGCCCAAAGCATCATCAGTGTTCTCATCGCGCGGACCGATACCACCCGCCTCAAAACCGCGCATCAGGCGGCTGCCAAGGAAGAAGCGGTCTGTGACACGGCTGCTGCCCTCCTGATAGTTCAGAACGCCACCCTGCACTGACGCACGCAAAGAGACTTCCTCGTTCAGGATCGCCGTTTCAGCACCGGCAAAGGCGGTTGTCTTGATGAACTGGGTGTCGCCAAAGCCGAATTCCTGACCGAAGCGCAAAACATACCCCGTCGTCGGGTTCACACCCGTCCGGCGGCTGTCATAGCTGTAATTATACCCGATCGCATTGGTCCAGACACCACCTGCGTCTTCTTCGGCTTGGATAATGGGGCTGGCATCGTCTGAAACATCGGCCAGATCGGTATATTCAAGCGCGTAGAAAACAGACAAACGCCCCGTTTCACTCAGAGGGAAGCTGATCGCAGGCGACATCCGCAATGTTTCGGTATCATAAAGCGCGTTTTCGTTGTCTGTGGTCCCGTAGCTCAGGTCAAATGACCCCCGCAAATCACGCCCCAAAAGCTGCGGTTCGGTAAATCCGAACCCAAAGCTGCGGTTGGTTTCGGCGGTCGAGAAGTCAAAGTTCAACCGCTGCCCACGGCCCTGAAAATTGCTTTGGCGGTATGATGCCAACAGGCTGACGCCATTGTCCGTACTAAAGTTGGTACCGAACGACAGTGTCCCTGTGGGCCCTTCGGTGACATTCACGTCAACGACACGCTGGCTTGGGCTGGAACCGGGACGCGTGTTGACACTGACATCCGCAAAAAAGCCAAGCGCACGGATGCGTTGCGCACTTTCCTGAATTTCACGGCTGTTCAGCGGGTCGCCCTCGACCGAACGGAACTGGTTGCGGATCACGCGGTCGAGCGTTGTTCCGTTCCCTTCAATGTCGATGCGTTCGATAAAGACGCGTTCACCCGACACCAGTACATAATTCACATCAATCGTCAGATCGCGCGGATTGCGCGACATACGCGGTTCGACCGTGACAAAGTTGAGCCCACGCGCTGCAGCTTCGCGTTCGATCCGGGCGATGTCTGAATCAATCGGCACAGGCGAGTAGGTCGCGCCCGACCGGACATTGATCAAATCAGCGAAATCAGCCGCATTCACACCGCTAATTTCACTGGAAAGCGACGTCGTGCCAAAACTGAACTGCTGTCCTTCGCGAATATTGTATGTGACCAGAAAGGCATCACGCTCACGCGTCAACGACACGTCAATATTCTGCAAAACAAAGTCGACATAACCACGCGAGCGATAGAAATCGGTCAATGCTTCGCGATCTTGTGCCAGGCGCTCGGGCGAGTAGGTATCACGCCCGACCAAAATCCGGAAAAAACCCGCCTGTTTGGTTTCCAGCACGCGGCGCAAGCGCCCCTCTGAATAGGTTCTGTTGCCCAGAAAAGAGATCCGTTCAATTTCGGTCACGGCTGACTCGACCACCTCGAACACCAAATCAACGCGGTTGTCGGATTGCGGAATGATGCGCGGGGTAACGGATGCATTGATACGGCCACGGCGGGCATAGGCCTCGGTGATTGCGGCGGTATCGGCTTCGGCCTGAGCTGGCGTAAAGACACGCCGTGGTTGGGATTGCACCAGTGACAGAAGTTCCTCGTCACGCAGGCGGTTGTTTCCCTCGATATTGATGCGATTGATCGTCGGATACTCGACCACACGGATCAACAGACGGTTTCCCTGCGGGATGAGGTCGACACTCTCGAAAAGGCCGGAGGCGCGGATGTTCTGCCCTGCTGCGTTCAGATCGGCCGTCGAGATACCGGCGCCCGGCGTTAAACCACCAAATGTCAGGATCGTTCCATCGGCCACCCGCAAGTTGCCCTCGATCTCAAAGCTGCTGAAAGCAAAACTCTGCGCATTTACAGCACCGGAGGCAAAAACCACGATACAAAGCGCCATCCAAAGTGATCGCATCTTCGCAAAACCCTGCGCCAGAAAGCGCCCCACATTTGTCTTCATAACGACCGCCCGTACCCAGATTATTCTTACCGTTTTGAGTAGCGACAATATGCGGGGATGTCAAAACGCCAGCGCAACTGATTTGCACGAAAAACAGCGGCTGTTTTACGGGCAGAGGATCGTGTCGTTGAGAATGGTGAACATCATCAGCGTGAGGATCAGAGACAATCCAACAAACATAAAGACTTGGACCGCACGATCACTGGGCTTGCGCCGCGTAACGGCTTCATAGGCATAAAACACAAGGTGCCCGCCATCCAGCACAGGGATCGGGAAAAGGTTGATCAGGCCCACCGCGGCGGACAGCGCACCGATGAACCAGATAAAGCTCTGCGCGCCCTGCTCGGCCATGGAACCACTTGTTTCGGCGATGCCCACAGGGCCAGAGAGGTTACACGTCGAAATCTTGCCAAACAGAATGTGCTGCATCGCCGAAAGCGATGTTGTGGTTGTGTCCCACAGTCCCTGCGCACCAAGACTGATCGCGGTAAAGAGCCCCACGCTTTCGGTCTTTTCCTCAAAGAAGATCGTGCCGCTGATCCCGATCAGCCAGCGTGTCTCAAACCCACCCTCAGGGTTCGGCAAATCCACGCGACGCGGCGCAATTGTTTTCTCCAGCGTTTCGCCATCCCGCCAGATCGTAAAGACCAAAGGCGCGCCATCTGCCTCCAGTACGACCGCCTGCACCTGTGAGAATGCAAAAACCGGGTCCCCGTTGATTGCCGTGATCACATCGTCAACCTTGATATCGGCATCATCCGCTGCCGAACGTGGGCTGACGCTCGACACCGCCGCAGGGAAGAAATACGGGCCTTCCACCGTCATCTGGCTCCCGTCACGCAGGACTGTATAGTCCAGACGCTCGCGCAGAGGCACAAGATCGGACATCACCGCCGTCCGTTCAGGATCATTGAACATGACACCCTCGACGGAAAGCACCTGATCGCCCGCACGCAGATCGCTGGCATAGCTGGGCGGAAACGGGCGCATTTCGCCAAACGTCAGCGGATCGGTGGAACGGCCCTGAAACATGATCGAGCCCGCGAAAATCGCAATTGCCAACACAAAGTTGAACACAGGCCCTGCCGCCACCGTTGCGGTGCGCGCCCAAAGCGGTGCACCCAGCATGGTGCGGCGCAGATCAGCCTCGGACACCTGCCCGTCGCTGCCCACACTGGCCGCATTTGCGTCACCCAGAAATTTTACGAAACCGCCCAAAGGCAGTGCTGCAATCTGCCATGTCGTGCCGTGTTTATCGACGCGCCGAAAGATCACCGGACCAAATCCCAGTGAGAACACCTCAGCGTGGATACCGCACCAGCGCCCGACGATGTAATGCCCGTATTCATGGATCGCCACGATCACCGACAGCGCCACGACGAAGGCGATGATCATAAAAGCGAAGTTGCCGAACATCGGCACAAACTGCATCAGGTCCAAAGGTCTTATCCCAGTCGGCTAAAGGTTTCGGCGGCATAGATCCGCGCCAGTCGGTCGGTCTCTAGCACGTTATCTAGGGTAATTGCCGCATTTTGCAGCCCATTTCCCGATGACATTTTGTCAAGCGTGCGCGAAACGACCTCTGACATGTCCAGAAATCCTATGTCACCTGCAATAAATCCGTCCAGCGCGCGCTCTTTGGCCGCGTTGAAGACCGCACCGGACAGACCACCCTGCTCCATCACGCGCGTCGCGATGGCCAATGCGGGATAGCGTGCCGGATCTGGTGCTTCGAATGTCAGGCTGCCGATCTTGGCCAGATCAAGCCGTTCGACAGGCAGCGCGCGCCGTTCGGGCCAATGCAGCGCATAACCGATGGCATGGCGCATATCGGGCGGACCGACATGGGCCATCAGCGCCCCGTCGTTAAAGCCCACCAGCGCGTGGATCAGGCTTTCGCGGTGCACCAGCACCTCGATCATATCGGGCGTGACCTTGAAAAACTCTTTCGTTTCAATCAGCTCCATCGCCTTGTTGAACATTGACGCGCTATCAATGGTAATCCGCTGCCCCATGTCCCAGTTGGGATGGCTTGAGGCCTCGACCAGTGTCGCGGTGGCAAGTTTTTCGATGGGCCAGTCCCGGAACGCGCCGCCGCTTGCGGTGATAATGACCCGCTCGACAGCCGCCATATGTTCACCCACCAGCGCCTGAAACACTGCTGAATGTTCACTGTCCACAGGTAGTACGGTCGCGCCATGCGCCTTGGCGCGGCCCATCAAGAGCGGCCCCGCGGTGACCAGAGATTCCTTGTTTGCAAGCGCGAGCGTCGTGCCGTGGGCCAAAGCCTCTAACCCCGGCACCAGCCCCGCCGCACCGACAATCGCCGAAAGCGCCCAATCAACGGGCCGCGCCGCGGCTTGCGCAATCGCATCCGGTCCCGCCGCGACCTCGACATCTGTGTCGGCCAGCAAGTCCTTCAGTTCGTTGTAACATTCAGGATAACATGTCACCGCCAGATCGGCGCGCAGATGCCGTGCATCCGCTGCAAGCTGCGCAATATTGCGCCCGCCCGTCAATGCCACGACATCATAGGCATCTACATCACGCGCCACCAGATCAAGCGCATTCTGCCCGATTGACCCTGTCGCGCCGAAAACCGAAATCCGCCTCACCAGACGACCCCTGGCACATCAAAGATAACTGCAAGGACAAGCAGGAACAGCGACGCCCCCAAAAGCGCATCGAAGCGGTCAAACAACCCGCCATGACCGGGGATCAGTGTCGAGCTGTCTTTCACGCCCATCCGGCGTTTCAGCGCACTCTCCGCGATATCGCCCATCTGTCCGGCAAAGCTGAGCAGCATCGAAAACAGGACAATCAAAAGCCCCGCATTGGTGAAAAGCGAAAAGATCCACCCCACCAGACCGGCACCGAGCCATCCCGCAACAGTCCCGCTCCACGTCTTCTTGGGGCTGATCCGGGGCCAGAACTTGGGCCCACCCAGCGATTTACCTGCAAAATACCCGAAAATATCGGTGACGATCACGACCGACATCAGCCACAACAGCCACGTGAATCCGAAATCCGACCGGAAATGCACAAGGCCCCAACCTGCAAGCTGAATCCCCAAAGCAAAGAAAAAGAACGTCTTGGTCTCGGCCTTGAGTTGCGTGATCCCGATCAGTGGAACCACCAGAAACAAGAGCATGCCCCACGCTGATCCTTCCGCCAACTGCCCTGACATCACCGAGGCAACCAAGGCCGCCATCAACATGCCTTTGGTCGGTTCGCTGGGCCGGATCATCATCCACAGTTCCCACACCATGACCGCTGTGACGAACACAACAAGCATCTGGAACCAGACACCGCCCAGTATGACACCAAAGGCGCCGATCACGACCATCGCCGCACTTGAAGTGAGGCGAACGGTCAGATCATCCCATTTTGCGGGCGGAGGCACGGCATTCGTCATTCGCAGGCTCGGATCGCCCCGAAACGCCTGTCCCGCTTGCCATAGTCGTGCAGGACGCGGGCGAACTCCTCTGCCGTGAAATCCGGCCAGAGCGTGTCAACAAATTCATATTCGGCATAAGCCGATTGCCAGAGCAGGAAATTCGAAATCCGCGCTTCCCCGCTGGTGCGGATCACCAGATCGGGATCTGGCAGAACATGCGTATCAAGGAACCGCGCAAGCGTTTCGGCATCCACGTCCTCATGGGTCAAACGGCCCTGCTCGATCTCATAGGCAAGCCGCTTGGCGGCCCGTGTCACCTCATCGCGGCTCCCGTAGTTCAGCGCAACAGTCAGATGTACACGATCATTCCCCGCCGTACGCAGTTCCAGATCATCCATCAACGACACCAGCTTGTCATCAAGCCGCACGCGGTCACCGATAAAGCGCACACAGACACCGTTGTCAAAAAGCTCCTGCGCTTCACGTTCAAGGTAGCGGCGGAAGAGGCTCATCAGGCCGGCAACTTCGGTCTGGGTGCGTTTCCAGTTCTCGGTCGAGAACGCAAATATCGTCAGATACTTGACCCCAAGATCAGGACAGGCCTCAAGGATTTCGCGCACCTTGCGTGCACCCGCATGATGGCCAAACAGACGGGGACGCCCGCGCTTTTGTGCCCAACGCCCGTTGCCATCCATGATGATCGCGACATGGGCGGGGGATGATTTGGCGTCTGCGTCCTTGGGCATATGGCCCCCTTCTGGTAAAAACCTTGTGGGTCAGACCTGCATAATTTCAGCTTGTTTCGTCTCGACCGTTTCATCGACCAGCTTAATATGCAGGTCGGTCACTTCTTGTACCGTCGCTTCCCAGAATTTCTGATCATCCTCGGACAGGCCGTCGCTTTTGGCCTTCTTAATCTGGTCCATCCCGTCGCGGCGCAGGTTGCGGATCGCAACACGTGCACTTTCGGCATATTGGCCCGCCACCTTGGTCAACTCACGGCGGCGTTCCTCGTTCAACTCGGGAATCGGCAGCATAATAATTGTGCCGTTCAGTTGAGGATTGATCCCCAAGCCACTCTCACGGATGGCTTTTTCGACTTTGCCAACAAGGCCCTTGTCCCAGACATTGATGGTTACCATCCGCGGTTCAGGCACGTTGACGGTACCCACCTGATTGATCGGTGTCATTGACCCGTAGGCATCCACCATTACAGGTTCCAGCATCGAACCAGAGGCGCGTCCGGTGCGCAATGACGCCAGTTCAACACGCAGGTTTGCGATTGCACCCTCCATGCGGCGGGTCAGATCATCGGTATCAAGTTCAAAATCGTCAGACATATTCTAATTGCTCTTCCTCATCGGGCGCAGCCCGCTTTTGATCGTTTTAGGCCAAAGGGACCGCCTTGTATAGTCAGGCAAATCTGGCGCTATTGTGCAGTTTTCGTGCAGCTGCCCTTTTTACGTTGGCAAATCACCAAAGCTGCTCAACAGCCGGAATGCGGGCGCGTCCTAGTCTTTGACAATCGTATAGGTGCCTTCACCGGCCAGAATACCTTTGAACCCGCCCGGTTCATCCAGCGAAAACACGATGATCGGCAGATCATTGTCGCGTGCCAAGGCAATGGCGCTGGCGTCCATGACACCCAGATGCTTTTGCAGCACTTCGTCATAGGACACGTTGTCATAGCGAACAGCGTCATCATGTTTGGCAGGGTCTTTGTCATAGACACCGTCCACCTTGGTCCCTTTGAAGATCGCCTCGCAATTCATCTCGCTGGCGCGCAGTGTTGCAGCGGTATCTGTGGTAAAATACGGGTTGCCCGTACCTGCAGCAAAGATGCAAACGCGCTTTTTCTCAAGGTGGCGCACGGCGCGGCGGCGGATATAGGGCTCGGCCACCTCGTTCATGGTAATAGCCGAGATCACCCGCGTGTGGATGCCCAGTTCTTCCAATGCCGATTGCATCGCCAGCGCGTTCATGACCGTGGCCAACATGCCCATATAATCGGCTGTCGTGCGCTCCATGCCTTGGGCCGAGCCTTGCAACCCGCGAAAGATGTTGCCGCCGCCGATCACCATGCAAATCTCGACACCCATGTCGTGGACCGACTGCACTTCGCGCGCGACGCGCTGCACCGTTGGCGGATGTAGACCAAAGGATGTGTCGCCCATCAGCGCCTCACCCGAGATCTTAAGCATCACACGTTTATATGCTATTTTCTCAGTACCGCTCATGACGCGCCCCTATGTCTGATTATTTGAACGGCAAAATGTCGGAAAATGACGGTAGTTTCAATGCCACATTCACGACAAAAGGCATTGCCAAGCGTTGACCCGCACAAAGGCTGCATCCTATGTTCGCAACATATTCATTCCGCGAGAGAATTTCAGTCTGATCCGCGCCCGCAACCAGTCCAAAGGAACACCCAATGAAAACTGTGACCAAGACAAGTCTTCTTCTCCTCGGAGCCCTTGGCCTTGCCGGCTGTGAAGCACCAAGTGATCCATTCGAATTTGCGACGACCTTTGACAGTTTCGATGACTACGGCGCGCTGAGTGCCTTTCCAGAAACGTTGGTTGACGAGGACGGCCCCATCACCACTGATGATATTGCCCAACCCGATAACTTCGCCACCGCAGGAACCGGCACAACCAGCTACACGGGCGCTATCCTGACCGAGACTGTTTCAACAGCTGATGACCCCAGTCGTTTGTTGGTGGGCCAGTTGCAGTTGGATGTTGCGTTCAGCACCGACACGATCACCGGCTATGCGGGCAATTTCATTTATGAAGACGATGAAGCCCTCAATGGCACCCTGATCGGAAACGGCGGTTTCGTGCGGGTGTCCGAGCAAGACCCGGACGACGCTGACGTCTTTTCCCCCCATTTCACCGATATGACCCTGACAGGCGCGTTGTCAGGGCCAAATGGCGAGGCCTATAACGCCAATATCGCGCTGACAGGCTATTTCCTGGCTGATGGCACCGATCCCACGTCTCCCGTCGACAGCATCGCAGGGATCGCGGACGTCGATTTCGGAAGCACGGGACCCGAATTCGAATTGGGTATCTTCGCCGTCACGGATTAAGATCCGGCCCTTGAGATCGCGCCACGACGTGACAACACAGGCAGATAGACCGCTGATCCTGCCGGATCGGCCTGTATTGATCGCGGGGCCGACTGCCTCGGGCAAATCTGCGCTGGCTTTGCACATCGCGCAGACCCAAGGGGGTGTGATCGTCAATGCCGATGCGTTGCAGGTCTTTGACGGCTGGCAAATCCTGACAGCGCGGCCCGACAACCATGATCTCGCCCTGGCCCCACACGCGCTTTATGGCCATGTGCCCTTTGATGCGGATTATTCCGTCGGGCACTGGCTGCGTGACGTTGCGCCATTTGTGAACGGCCCCCTGCGGCCGATCATCGTGGGTGGCACCGGTTTGAACTTTCACGCTTTGACCCAAGGGTTGGCCGAAATACCGCCAACACCGCCCGAGGTCAGAGAGGCCGGAAACGCCCTGCCCCTGCCCGCGCTGCTTGCCGCGCTTGATGCAGAAACCGAAGGTCGCATCGACACCCAGAACCGGATGCGTGTGCAACGCGCGTGGGAAGTGCTGCAAGCCACCGGTCAGAGCCTTGCTGTTTGGCAAGACAAGACACCACCACCGCTTTTGTCTGCGCATGCAGCCACATGCATCACGCTGGATGCCCCCAAAGACTGGCTCAACGACCGCATCGCGCGGCGTTTTGACCAGATGCTCGACCAGGGCGCCTTGGATGAGGCGCGCGCCATGCTGCCCCGTTGGAACCCTGATCACCTCTCATCCAAGGCCATCGGCGCACCCGAGCTTATCGCCCATCTGCAAGGCAGCCTCAGCCTGTCCGAGGCCCGCGAGGCCGCCATCATCGCCTCACGGCAGTATGCCAAGCGCCAGCGCACGTGGTTCCGCGCGCGGCACAAAGCCTGGCACCATGTTGCAGCAGACAGCGCTGACTTATCTGCAACACTCCGATTCGCTCATTCAGCAGAGGATTGATTCCAAAGCGAAATCTGCAAAGACTTGCGAAAAATCAACAATGAGGCAAGTTGATGAACATGATGAGCACCGATCACACAGCGCTTGCGCTGGCGACCCTGACACATGGCGGCCCCGCGTCGCGCTGGCGCACCGAAGCCATGCGCAGCCATAGCACGGCGCGATTGATCCACATCACCAAAGGTCAGGGCCGGATCACGGTCGCTGGGCTCACAAATGGCTACGGCCCCAACAACCTGATCTATATCCCGCCCCATACGATGTACGGCATCGAAGTCGGCCCCACTGTTTTCGGTCAGATCATGACACTGCCTGCATCGGAAGGCTGGCCCGATGCGCCGTTTCACTTGCGGCTTCTGGATGTGGTGCCACAAAAGGAATTGGTCTCGCTGATCGAGGCGATTGAACGGGAACTCAAGCCAACGGGTGATCCGCGCGCCGCACTTTGCCACTTTGGCCTGCTCGGGATTTTTGTAGAACGCCAACTGGCAGGCCGTAACCCCGCCACAATCGACGCAAGGCGCACAACCGCGGCGGCCAAGCTTGTCGCGCAATACACCAGCTTGATCGCACAGGATTTCCACTCGGATCGCAGTGTCGCAAGCTATGCCGCAACGCTTGGTGTGACACCCACGCATCTGGCCCGCAGTTGCAGGCAGACCTGTGGCCGCTCGGCCCTGTCGCTGCTCAATGACCGCATTCACTATGAAGCCTGCACCTTGCTGCGCGACACAACCATCCCCGTGCAGGAGATCGCCAAGCGTCTGGGGTTCAGCTCGCCCGCCTATTTCACGCGCAGCTTTCAGGAAAAATCGGGCCAAGCCCCTACGGATTTCCGTACGAAAGGGACAGCACCTGCACGGACCTGAACAGGCCCGCTAGTCCCCCCAGATCACCCGCACATAGTTTTGTGTTTCGGCGAAGGGCGGAATCCCGCGATACCGTTCAACGGCCCCCGGGCCTGCGTTGTACGCGGCGAGTGCCAGTGGCCATGATCCGAAGGTCTCGTATTGGGCCCGCAGATAGCGCGCGCCACCATCAAGATTTTGCTCCGGATCCAGCGGATCAACGGCCAACGCACGGGCGGTTTCGGGCATCAGTTGCGCTAACCCCAAAGCGCCTTTGACAGATCGTGCCGTCGGGTTCCAACCGCTTTCCTGCGCGACCAAGCGCAGAAATACGCCCACCGGAATACCGTGCCGCGTCGCCGCCGCCTGCGCGAGAGGCAGATGCGGGCCGTTGTAGTTGCCCGTGTAGGCGGGGGTGCGCGTGATCCCTTCCGCGCGGGGCGGCAAGAGGCGGACCGAATTCTCATATTGTTCGGCGGCGCGTCCGTCCAAGACAGAGGTCTGGCTTTTCAGCAGCCCTGACCGCGACATGGTAGACACCTGCTCTTGGGCGGCCATAGAGGTGGCGGCGAGGGCCGCGCACAGGAAAACGGTCACTGGCAATCGGGACATAAAGGGCGCTCTCATCAGCTTCGTGTGGGGATTACCTAATCCTTTTGTCCGCCCACGCCAATGCTCTTGCACGTGAACCACTCGTTAACCTTGTTGCGCCATCCCGTGTCTGTCACAAAAGCGCAAAGCAGAATCGTCGGAGGAGCCATCATGGCCGGATCAGTCAACAAAGTTATTCTCATCGGTAATCTGGGTGCTGACCCTGAAGTGCGGACGTTCCAGAACGGTGGCAAAGTCGCCAACCTGCGCATCGCGACATCCGAGACATGGAAAGACAAGAACACCGGCGAGCGCCGCGAAAAGACCGAATGGCACACTGTGGCGATTTTTCAGGAAGGGCTGGTGCGCATCGCGGAACAGTACCTCAAGAAAGGGTCCAAGGTTTACATCGAAGGCAAATTGCAGACCCGCAAATGGCAGGACCAGTCCGGTCAGGACCGCTATTCGACAGAAGTCGTGCTGAACGGCTATGACGGCACGCTGACCATGCTGGACAGCCGCAACGAAGGTGGCGGCGGCGGCAACTATGGCGGCGGCGGCGGTGGCGGCTATGGTGGTGGATCTTCGGGTGGCGGCTACGGCGGCAACGATGGCGGCTATGGCGGCGGCAGCGGTGGTGGCGCGCCATCGGGCGGCGGCAGCGACATGGACGACGAAATCCCGTTCTAAAGCCGATGGTCCTTGCACCCGAAGCACAGATCCTGATCCTTATCGGCATTATTCTGGCGGTTGCCTATCTGGGCATCTTCCCGACGCTTGAAGAAAAAACCATCAATAAGCTGATGGGGATTGATCTGGCTCTGAATGTACTGGCCCTGATTGTGGCCGGTGCATGGTTCTGGGGCACAGGCGTGACCTTTACGCTGGTTTTCTACGAGACAAACTGGGCGATCTTCACGATTGTCTGCTTTGCACTTCTGGAAATCCCGCTGTTTCTGAACTTTGCAAAGAAACACGGCATCCGGCTGGATGGCCGCGACGACCACGATTAGGCGTAACGCAGTCCCGGACGTGCTCCGGGACCTCGTGTTGCGTCGAATCCTACGCCGAGATCAACCCCGCGACGGTGCGCCGAGCGCGTCTTCCAAGACACTCAAAACAGCTTCGCCGGGGACATCGGACGTGATGAAGGCATCGCCGATCCCGCGCGCCAGAATAAACCGCAGCTTGCCATCCAGTACTTTCTTGTCCTGCCCCATCAGCGCCAGAAGGCCCGCTGCATCAGGCAAATCGCCCGGAATATCGCGGATATCCACCTTCATGCCCATGTCACGCAGGTGCGCGCGCACACGGCTGGGCGCTTCCTGACTGCACAGGCCCATGCGCGCCGAGAGTTCGAACGCCAGCGCGCAACCAATCGCCACCCCTTCACCGTGCAGCAGGCGATCAGAATAGCCCGTTGCCGCCTCGAGCGCATGACAGAACGTGTGGCCAAGGTTCAACAGCGCACGGTCGCCCTGCTCTGTCTCATCACGTTGCACAATATCGGCCTTCATTTGACAGGACCGCGTCACGGCGCGCACACGCGCATCCATATCGCCCGCAGCCAGCGCTGGCCCTTCGGCCTCAAGCCAGTCAAAAAACGCCGCATCGCCCAAAAGCCCGTATTTGACGACCTCACCGTAGCCCGCCAGAAAATCGCGCGAAGGCAGCGTTGCCAGCAAAGCGGTATCGGCCAGCACAAGGCTGGGCTGATGAAAGGCCCCAATCAGGTTCTTGCCACTGGGGGAATTAATGCCGGTCTTGCCCCCGACCGAGCTATCCACCTGCGCCAAAAGCGAGGTCGGAATTTGCACAAAGCGCACACCGCGCCGCAGGATTGCCGCCGCAAAGCCCGCCAGATCACCGATCACGCCACCGCCGAAGGCCACCACAACATCGCCGCGCTCGACCTTCTGGGCCAACAACCATTCCACAGAGCGTTCCAGTTGCGCCCAGCATTTTGTCGCCTCGCCTGGCGGCAGGGCCAGCGCCTCGCTCGTCAGACCGGCGTCTGCCAACGACGTTTGCAACTGCGCCAGATGCAGTCCCGCGACATTCTCATCCGTCAGAATACAGACATGCCGCCGCCCACCCATCTGGGCAATCCGCGTGCCTGCCTGCGACAGCACACCGGGGCCAATCAGAATGTCATAGGCGCGGCCGGGCAAATCGACGTGGACGGTAGCGGTCATTTATGTGATCTCCAGAATATCGGGGCGGCTGGCCAGTATGTCGCGCACGGAACGCATCGTCTCGTCGATACTGGCGTTTTCTTTGACGTCGATCTTCAGCCCCGCAAGCGCATAAATCGGCGTCCGTTCGGCATAAAGCGCCGCAAGCGTGGCTTGGGGGTCGGCTGTGCGCAGCAAGGGCCGCGTGTCCTTATGGCGCACACGTTCCCATAGGATCTTGAGGTCTGCATCCAGCCAGACCGCGACACCCATCTGTGCGATAGCCATGCGGTTCGCCTCGGCCAGAAACGCCCCGCCACCGGTTGAAACGATCCCCGGCGGACCCGACAACAGCCTTTTGAGCACCTCGGCCTCGCGCTTGCGAAAGAAAGCCTCGCCATCACGGGCGAATATTTCGGCAATCGTTGACGCCGCCGCCTCTTCGATGGCCGCATCACTATCCACAAACGGCACATCAAGCGCGGCCGCCAAGGCGCGCCCGATCGCGGTCTTGCCAGACCCCATCATGCCCACCAGAACAACGGTCCGTTTGAGGTGATAGGTCTGCCCTTCGGCCATCGCGATACTGCCTTTCCTGTCGGCTAACCTATGCCGAACGCAAAATTTAATGCATGAATGCCGTGATCTTGCACGAAAGGCCATATATAATCCCTTCAATAAGCGGGGAAGAACCCGCATATTGAGGCAACATAAGAATTGGGGCAGACGATGTGGCGGCTCATCAAGGCAGTTTTATTTTTGATTATTATCGCGGGTCTGGGTCTCGTGGCCTATGCCTATATCGGTCCACTCTTTTTTCCGACCGATTTCGCAGCCCCCTCAGAAGAGGTAAGTTATCCTGTTACGCTGGAAACAAACTAAGGCATTTGGTTTGGCATTTTGCCTGACGGCAACCGCGGTGTCCGCGCAAGGCGACGGGCAAAACGAACCGCTGTCCGCCATTGAATGGCTGTCGCGCAGTGTTGAGCCGACACCGCTTTACGAACCCCCTGCTGTGGGTGATGCCACATCGCCTGATGTGCAGGTCACGCCCCTCGACCGCCCCTCGAAAGACCCGATAGGCCTGCTCTCGTCTGACGTGACCGGCCTGCCCCCGACACTTTGGGCTGCCAGCGATGAGGCTGTGCTCGTCGATCTTGTCCGCGCCGAGCGTGTTGACACGGTCCCGGCCTTGCAGGATTTTCTCAAAGTGCTGATGCTGGCCGAGGCTGATCCGCCGCGTGGCGCGGACGGCGAAGGGGCGCTGTTTCTGGCGCGCGTCGACAAACTTCTCGACATGGGCGCACTGGAACCTGCGCAGGCGCTGATTGAACAGGCCGATCCCGATACGGCACCGCTATTCCGGCGCTGGTTCGATGTGGCGTTGCTGACGGGGACCGAGGATTACGCCTGCGACGCCATGCGCAGCACGCCCGCGATCGCACCCACTTTTTCGGCACGTATCTTCTGTCTTGCCCGCACCGGTGACTGGGCCGCCGCAGCCCTGTCACTGAACACACACCGCGTACTGGGCGATATCAACCCGCAGGAAGAGGCGCTTTTGTCGCGCTTTCTGGACCCCGAGCTTTACGAGGGCGAACCGCCACTGACGCCCCCTGCCCGCATCAGCCCGCTGACATTCCGCATGCACGCCGCTATTGGCGAGCCGTTGATCACCGCCAACCTGCCCTTGGCCTTTTCCCATGCGGACCTGCAACCGACGACCGCCTGGAAAGCCCAGCTTGAGGCGGCCGAGCGCCTGGCCCGTTTGGGGGCGATTTCCGAAAACGTCCTGCTCAAGCAATACACCGCCCGCACACCCGCGGCCTCGGGTGGGATCTGGGATCGCGCCGCCGCAATCCAGCGCTTTGATGCGGCGATGGCCGCGAATGACCCTGCGCGCGTGGCACGCACCCTGCCCGACGCATGGGCCGCGATGCAGCAGGCCCGTGTCGAAGTGCAATTCGCCAAACTCTACGGCGCGGCGCTGCAAGATATTCCCTTGTCCGGCCAAGCGGCGGTGATCGCTTTTGAAATCGGTCTGTTGTCGCCAAGCTATGAGACCGTGGCCAATGCCGCCGCGGGCGCTGGTTTCGATCCATTCCTGATCGGGATCGCACAGGGCTTGCCGCAAGAGGTGCGCGCCAATTCACCACAAGCGCGCGCTATTCAGGAGGGTTTTGAGAACGTGCCGCCCCCTGCCGAGTTGGAAAGCAAGGTAGACCAGGGGCAACTGGGCGAGGCATTGTTGCGCGCGCTGGCCCTTTTTGCGGAAGGTGCAGAGGGTGATCTGCGCTCTGTGACAGATGCGCTTTTGCTGTTCCGCGCGGTCGGACTGGAAGATGTCGCGCGTCGTTCTGCGTTGCAGTTGATGTTGTTGGACCGTAGGGCATGACCCCAACCGATCAACCGATGGCGCGTTGGGTGCAGGTCTTTCTCGAGGCGCAGGCGGCGGAACTAGATGCGGCCACAAACACGCAATTGGCCTATGCCCGCGACCTTCAGGATTTCGCCGGCTGGCTTGCGCGCAAAAAGCTGCATTTCGCGGATGCGACCCGTGATCACGTGGAAAGCTACCTGATTGATTGCGAACATGAGGGGCTGGCAAACAGCACGCGGGCACGCAGGCTATCGGCGATCAAGCAACTCTACCGCTTTGCGTTCGAGGAAGGGTGGCGCGACGATAATCCCGCAATCCAGATCAAAGGCCCCGGACGCACACAGCGTCTGCCCAAAACGCTCTCGATTGCCGAGGTGGACAGGCTGCTGGATGCGGCGCGCAATACGCCGCGCGAGGCCTTGCGCAATACCTGCCTGATGGAGCTGCTCTATGCCACGGGTATGCGGGTGACCGAGTTGGTCAGCCTGCCGGTTTCGGCTGCACGGGGTGATCCGCGCATGCTGTTGGTTCGCGGTAAGGGCGACAAGGAACGCTTGGTCCCGCTGTCACCTTCGGCGCGCGATGCATTGGCGCTCTACCTTGAAGACCGCGACGCAGCCGAGGACGCCGCGCGCCAGAAAGGCAACCCGCCCTCGAAATTCCTCTTCCCCTCACGTGGCAAGGCGGGGCACCTGACGCGGCACCGGTTTTTCGGGCTGATCAAGGAATTCGCTGTTGCCGGCGGCGTGTCGCCTGCCAAGGTAACGCCGCATACCCTACGCCATGCTTTTGCGACACATCTTTTGGCAGGCGGGGCCGATCTGCGCTCCATCCAGACAATGCTTGGCCATGCGGATGTCGCAACGACCGAAATTTACACACATGTGCTGGATGAACGCCTGAAATCGCTTGTTTTGGACCATCATCCCCTTGCAAAAGGCGCAAAGTCTTGAAGCTGACGCCCAGACCCCCCATAACAACGATGTTCTTGCTTGAAAGCCTCTGATGGAAACCGCTTCTTACGACGCCGCCTTTTGGTTAACCGCTGGCGCCATTCTCGTTCTTCTCGTCCTCTCGGCCTTCTTCTCCGGCTCGGAAACCGCGCTGACTGCGGCTTCACGGGGCAAACTGCGGTCTGCGGCCGATAAAGGCTCAAAGGGGGCCGAACGCGCGCTCAAGATTACCGAAGACAACGAACGCCTGATCGGGTCGGTGCTTTTGGGTAATAACGTGGTGAATATTCTGGCCACATCGCTGGCGACAGCCGTTTTGACCAAGCTTTTCGGCCAGAACGGCGTGGCTGCCGCGACCTTGATCATGACGCTTCTGGTGCTGATCTTTGCCGAGGTGCTGCCGAAAACCTTTGCCATCACCAATCCCGAAACCGTGGCCTCCGGCGTGGCGCGCCCGATTTCGGTGATCGTCTTTGTCTTTTCACCCATCGTGGCCGCCGTGCGCTATCTGGTGCGCGGTGTTCTGTTTCTATTTGGTGTCCGCACGGACCCCGACAGCAACATTCTTGCCGTGCGCGAAGAGATCGCAGGCGCGCTGTCGCTGGGCCATTCCGAAGGGATCGTGCAGAAAGAGGACCGCGACCGTATTCTGGGCGCGCTTGATCTGAACGAACGCGCGGTCGAAGAGATCATGCTCCACCGCTCGCAGATCGAGATGGTCGATGCAGACCTGCCACCGCAGGATATCCTCGCGCAGATCCTCGAAAGCCCCTATACCCGCCTGCCGCTCTATCGGGGCGAGCAGGAAAATATCGTCGGCGTGATCCACGCCAAAGACCTGCTGCGCGCGATGCACAAACTGCTGCGCGGCGGGAATGACGCGGCGGGGCTGGCCGCGTTTGACGTGATGAAAGTGGCGATGCCGCCCTACTTTGTGCCCGATACCACGACGCTTGATGACCAGATGCGCAACTTCTTGAAGCGCAAAACGCATTTTGCGCTGGTGGTGGATGAGTATGGTGCGTTGCAGGGTCTGATTACACTCGAAGATATCCTAGAAGAAATCGTCGGTGAAATCGCCGATGAATTCGACGACCACGAAGAAGACCAGATCGAGGCCACCTCGGACGGAGCTTATATCGTGGATGGCGGCATGACGATCCGCGATCTGAACCGCGCGCACGACTGGAACCTGCCCGATGACGAGGCCAACACCGTCGCCGGATTGGTCATCCACGAGGCCCAGATGATCCCTGTCGAGGGTCAGGTATTCTCGTTCCACGGATTCCGCTTTGAGGTGCTGGCCAAGGATGAGAACCGGCTGGCGACGCTGAAGATCAGGAAACTCTGACAGGCGCAGCCCGCGAGCGCCCGGAAATTCCGTTTTGCGTAACAAACAGGCATGACGCTGGTTTTGCGTTCAGGACCGGTGTCAGCACCCAACGTCCATGGTGCACTCAAGAATTTACTTTGTTCTGCTAGGTCGTGCCAGTATTATGCCAAAAAGCGCTCCGCGTGCACCCACACGCGAGACGAGGTATATACCGGAGATCGTTATGAGTCAGATTTTACAAGTTGCAGCGATCGCCATGGCTACGGTGGGGACCGGTGCTGCAACGATGACAGTCATGAAGCCGGAGATGGCAGACCTTGCCGTGCCTGAGGGCGATTGGTCCGCAGACAAGATGTTGGATGGTCAATCGTATTATATTGAAGGGGTTGATCTAGATAGTGGTACTGCCTTGCTGGATGAGCTCGTTTTTCGCGACGGGACGTTTCAATCCGTGAATTGCCAGACTTACTGCGATTTCGGGTGGAGCAACTACCAGACGAAAGTACTCGATGATGTGATCCACTTCACGGCCACGACGCAATGCCCGGACGCACCCCATACGGTCGTCTGGTACGGGACTGTGACCGAAGACCAGATGCAGCTTGCTGGCACATGGACGACGCGGCGGTGGTACTGGAACCATCAAATTCGCTTCTCGGCTGAAGGATCGACAACGCCGCCCATTGATCCGAACGTCACCGGATAAGGCCGCACCTGTGAACCCTTCACGCACGAGCACGACGAAATTCGTGGTGCGGTTTTTGATCCTGATCGCTTTTCTTGTGCTGGCCACTTGGGGCGTGCATATGGTCAAAGAGGCACTGAACCTCGAAATCAGACCCGGCAATGAGGCGATGGTCCATCGTGCCATCATGCTGGGTGGGGTGGCCTATGTCGGGCTGCTGGCCCTGCCCTTTGTGCCGGGGGCCGAAATCGGCATTGCAATGCTGGCCGCCTTTGGTCCCGGGATCGCACCGCTGATTTATGTGGCGACCGTCGCCTCCATGATGCTGGCCTATATGATCGGGCGGTTTCTTCCGATAAGCGCGCTGGAACGTTTTTTAAACTTGCTGCACATGCAACGCGCCGCGGCCCTCGTCGCACGCGCCGCACCGCTGTCCGGCGACGATAGGCTTGCGATGCTGCTGGACGGTCAGTCCAAACGTGCGGTCCGTGTGGGGCTGCGCTATCGCTATATCGCCCTTGCGGTCGCGGTGAATACACCGGGCAATTCCATCATTGGCGGCGGCGGCGGGATCATGATGATCGCAGGTCTGAGCGGGATATTCTCGCCACTCCTCGCCTTTCTGACAATCGCCATCGCCGTGTCGCCCGTGCCCTTGGCCGTCCTGTTCCTCGGGTTGCGGTTGCAGTAAAACGCGGACCCTAGCGCCCCTTGAACAAACTACCCAAGATGCCCCGCACCAAACGGCGACCTGTTGTGCCCTTGAGTTCTTTGACAACGACCGACGCCAAAGCCCCGCCAAAACCCTCATCCGATGACTTGCGCGATGAGGATGACTGTTTGCTGCGCGTCCCGTCATACCGCCGTGCCGCCTTGAACTCGCGCTCTTTTTCTTCAAGGCGCGCCTCTTCGGCTTCGGCCTCTTCGGCGGCTTTCGCGGCGGCGTCCGCCCGTTTACTCAGGATTTCAAACGCGCTCTCGCGGTCCAAGGTCTTGTCGTATTTGCCCGCCATGTCCGAGACGCTCATGATCGCCTTGCGGGTTGGTTCATCAATCGGCCCCAGTTGCGACGACGGCGGGCGGATCAGGGTGCGCTCAACGACCTGCGGAATACCCTTGCGGTCAAGGAATGACGTCACCGCCTCACCGGTGCCGACCTGTTGAATGGCCTCTGCAGTGTCAAACGCCGGATTATCGCGATAGGTCTCGGCAGCGGTCTTAAGCTCTTTACGGTCCTTGGCCGTGAAGGCACGCAGTGCATGTTGTACGCGGTTCCCCAACTGGCCCAAAACATCATCAGGAATATCGCCGGGGTTTTGTGTGACGAAATAGACGCCCACACCTTTGGAGCGGATCAGGCGCGCGACCTGCTCGACTTTATCGACCAGTGCTTTGGGTGCGTCGTCAAACAGCAGATGCGCTTCGTCGAAAAAGAACACCAGCTTGGGTTTGTCAGGGTTGCCGACCTCGGGCAGTTCTTCAAACAGTTCCGACAGCAGCCAGAGCAGGAAAGTGGCATAGAGGCGCGGGCTGCCCATCAGTTGATCGGCGGCCAGAATGTTGATCTCGCCGCGTCCATCGTCGCGGGTGCGCATCATATCGGCCAGATCAAGGGCCGGTTCCCCGAACAGGGCCGTGCCGCCCTGATTTTCCAGCACCAGCAATTGCCGCTGGATCGCCCCCACAGAGGACGCCGCTACATTGCCATAGCGCAGCGAGAGCGCCTGCGCATTCTGCCCGACCCAGACCAAAAGCGCTTGCAGGTCTTTGAGGTCCAGCAATGGCAGGCCCTCTTCATCCGCGACACGGAAAGCGACGTTCAAGACGCCTTCCTGCACATCGGTCAGGTCCATCAGCCGCGACAGCAGCAAAGGCCCCATTTCGGCGACCGTCGCACGGATCGGATGGCCCTTTTCGCCAAAAAGATCCCAGAAGGTGACGGGGAAACTATCATATTGCAGGTCAAGGCCGATCGTTTCGGCGCGCGACATGAAGGGTTCGTGCAGTTTAAATTCGGCAGAGCCGCTCAGCGCCAGACCGGACAGATCACCTTTCACATCAGACAGAAACACTGGCACGCCTGCCGCGGCAAACCCTTCGGCCATGATCTGCAAGGTCACTGTCTTACCGGTGCCCGTTGCCCCCGCAATCAGACCGTGCCGGTTGGCCTTATCCAGCAAAAGTGTCTGCGGTGTGCCATAGCCCTCACCACCGCCGCCAATAAATATACTTTCCGACATACACCCGTTCCCCTGCATGAATTTACCAAACAAAATACATTGTTAACCAATTCGTGCCACCTTAAAGCGCGCGATCCTGTCAGAGATTGGCATTATTGCATACGTCCTCCCTGTTTGACTGGCCGTGCCTTCGGGCACGGCTTTTTTCTGCGAACGAGACAACAACCATCTTTACCAAGACGTCAGATATTTGCTGTTGACGGTCACATTTTGTTTTCGTAGCTTCTCCTCAATTAGTCGGCCAAGTCCGACAGGGAGAACATGAAGCAGGGTCCTGGCGAAGGGCCCTTCTTCTTTTTCAGCCCTCGAAATTGTGAGCGGAAGCCAGCGCAGTCACAGGTTTTTGCCCCTGACACCCCGTCCGCCCCATGTTAAGCCGCCAGAAAGCGAATGAGGAAGAATTCAATGCGCAGTATACTCAAATCCGCCCTTTTGGTCGCCTTGCTCAGCCACGCAGGCGTCACAGTGGCACAAGAGACAGCAGACGAGACAGCACCCGCAGCCGAGGATAACCTTGCCTTGGGTGAGCCGCTTGGCCCACAGGTTGGCGAGCCTTACGAGCGTGAGGTTTTCGGTGACTGGTCCCTGCGCTGCATCAAGGCAGAGGAAGGCCAGCAGGATCCTTGCAACCTTTATCAACTGCTGACCAATGACGACGGTGTTGCTGTTGCGGAATTCAATCTTTTCCCGCTTCCCGAAGGCCGCCGCGCCGCGGCAGGCGCCACAGTGGTTGTTCCGCTTGAGACACTTTTGACCGAACAACTGACAATCGCTGTAGATGGGCAGAATGCACGCATCTATCCAATTACGTTCTGTAATCGTGCAGGCTGTGTGGCACGGATCGGCTTTACCCAAGCCGAAGTCGACCAGTTCAAGCGCGGCTCGGTCGCCACGGTCCGCCTCGTCCCTGCAGTGGCACCTGACACAGAGGTCGTGTTGGATGTATCGCTAACAGGCTTTACCGCAGGCTTTGAGGCCTCGTCGCAAACCAGCGCGGACTAAAGCACGACTGCATTGTGCGGCCCACCGGCCGCTCAATGCCTGCGCAGCGCGATCACCGCATTCATGCCGCCAAAGGCAAAGGCGTTGGACAGGGCGACATCCACCTGCGCCTCACGTGCCACATTCGGCACCACATCCAGCGCGCATTCGGGATCAGCTTCTTCATAGCCAATCGTTGGCGCTATGATCCCGTCGCGCAGCGCCATGATGCAAGCGATCAGCTCGACCGCACCGGTGCCGCCAATCAAATGCCCATGCATGGATTTGGTCGACGATATCATCAAGCGGTCCGCATGTGCGCCAAACACATCCGCGACAGCGGCACATTCGGTTTTGTCATTGGCCGCAGTACCGGTGCCATGCGCGTTGATATAGCCAACCGCGTCTTTCGATAGTCTCGCATCCTTGAGCGCGCCATCAATCGCACGGGCAGCACCCTGTTTGGACGGTGTCACGATATCGCAGGCGTCCGACGACATTGCGAAACCAGCGACTTCACAAAGGATTTCCGCACCTCGGGCCCGCGCATGTTCAGAGTCTTCGAACACAAAGACCGCCGCCCCCTCGCCCTGCACCATGCCGTTGCGTGTTGCTGAAAACGGGCGGCAGGCGTCGCGTGACATCACGCGCAGCCCTTCCCAGGCCTTGATCCCGCCAAAACACAACATGGCTTCGGAGCCGCCTGTCACCATGACCTTGGCCGTGCCGGAACGCACCATGTTGAACGCCTGCCCCATCGCGTGGTTCGAGGACGCACAGGCGGTGGCGACCGTAAAGGTCGGGCCGCGCAGGTTCCATTCGATCGACACATGGCTGGTGGCTGCGTTATTCATCAGGCGCGGCACAATAAAGGGATGCACGCGGTTCTTGCCCGCCTCATAAACGGCGCGGTAGTTTTCATCCTGGGTGTTCAGCCCGCCACCCGAAGTGCCAAAGATCACTCCGGACTGATCTGCCAGCTCACCCGAAAATGTGAGGCCGGACTGACCTATCGCCTCACGCGCGGCCAAAAGCGCGAATTGCGTAAAGCGGTCATAAAGCGCGATTTGCTGGCGGTTGAAATGGGCGGCTTCATCATAGCCTTTGATCTGCCCGCCGATCTGGATCGACAACCGGTCGACGTCCGCGATCTCAAGCGGTCCGATACCGCAGCGCCCTTCCTGCATTGCCAGAAGTGTACTTGGCATGTCGGAGCCCAGCGGATTGATCGTCCCTGCCCCGGTGATGACCACACGCCGCATTCAGGCAGCCTGCTCGGACTTCAGCTTTTCGACCGCCGCGACGATTGCCGCGACAGATGAGATATCAAAATCACCGGCCGTCGGGTCATTGGCGTTGAAGGGAACGGAAATATCAAAGGTTTCTTCAATCGCAAAAATGCTCTCGACAAGGCCGAGGCTGTCGATGCCGATATCCTCTAACGTGTTGTCCAATTGGATATCGGATGGTTCCAGCATGGCCTGTTCGGCTATGATTGCAATCACCTGATCTTTGATGCTCATCTTATCACACCCATGTTGCTTGGCGGGGATGTAGTCATTCTATCAGCAATTTGAAACAGACAATTAACGCTGCGCCAAATCGCGCAGGATGCGGGGCAGACGGCGCAGGGCCTTGTAGCTGTCGATATGGACCTGCATTTTGGTGGCCGGATAGCCCATCATCACGCGTCCCGCAGGGACATTGGACAGCACGACACTGCCGCCCCCCAAGACCACATCGTCGCCGACTTTGAGATTATCCGCGATCCCTGCCTTGCCACCCACAACAACACGATCCCCGATCACCGTGGACCCCGCGACACCGGCCTGCGCACACAGCAGACAATGTGCGCCCACAATCACGTTGTGGCCGACCTGCACGAGGCTGTCGATCTTGGTGCCGTTGCCGACACGGGTGGGGCGGATCGTGCCTGCATCAATGCAGGAATTTGCCCCCACTTCCACATCATCGCCAACAACCACCCCCCCCAGCGAATGAATCCGGTGCCATGTGGGATCGTCAGGCGCCTGCATCGCAGCCTCGCCCAACGTCTCGCGCGCCTTTTCAACGTTCGAAGGTTCTGCGGTCACAAAGGAAAATCCGTCGCCGCCAATCGCCACATTGGGCTGCAGGATCACGCGCGCGCCAAGGTGCACGCCACGTTGCAGGCGCACGCCCGCGTGAATTTGACACGCCGCACCAATCTGCACGCCCGCCGCGATACTGACATGATCGGCTATCCAGCTTCCCGCGCCGATGACCACATCCGCACCGATCACGCAAAACGCCCCGATTGTCACATTGGCCCCGATCTGTGCCGACGGATCAATCGCCGCCTGGGGGCTGATCCCTGTGCGCGGCAGGTCTGCATCCAGCATCTGCGTCAGATGCGCCATCGCAAGCCGTGCGCGCGGTGCGATGATCGCGGCCTCCAGCCCCAGCGCCCGCCAATCGGCACCGGGCCAGACCACAGCAACGCGCGCCTGCCCTTGCCCTAAAGCTGCGCCATAGGCGGGGCTCATGGCCAGCGCCAGATCATCGGGGCCCGCGCTTGCGGGTTCAGACGCACCATTGACCAAAAGCTCAACGGCGCCAAAGGCTTCTGCCCCCAGCGCCGCAGCGATATCTTTTACACGATGTGCCATTCTGCCCCCGGGCGTATTATTCCGGGGCCAGATTTACCCGCGAACGGCGCGAAGAGCCACCCCTTCCCGCGCAAGCGCGTTCCAGATCCGCCCGTCACGGCCATAAACATCGCGGCGGAATTGCACACGCCCGTCCGCAGGCACAAAGGCCGTCCGGTAGATAATGTGGACCGGTACGGGCGCCTCAAGATCAACGCGCCGTTCCCGACCAGAGCGCAAATGCGCCTGAAACACCTCTTCGGGGTTGCCCACCTGCCTTGCAAGCAAGGCATAGGCAAAATCGAACGGATCAGCCAGACGCACACACCCGTGGCTATAGGCGCGCACCTCGCGGCCAAACAGGCTCTTGGACGGGGTGTCATGCAGATAGATGTTGTAGCGGTTCGGGAACATGAACTTCACCAGCCCCAAGGCATTGCCCTGACTTGGGGGTTCGCGCATGGAATAGGGGAAATTTGTTTCGGTGTACCCGCTGAAATCAGCACTGCTACGGTCAACCACACGGCCATTGCGATCTGTGATCACCAGATTGCGCACTGCATTGGGGTTTGCCCGCAACTGCGGCAGATATTCCTTGGTGATGATGGAACGCGGGACGTACCAGCTTGGATTGATGACCATAAATTCCATCACATCCGAAAACTCGGGTGTCACGCGGTCGCGGTCACGCGCGCCCACGACCGAACGGGTCGAGAAAGTCTCGACGCCGTTGTCGAATATCTTGGCGGTGAAATCCGTGATGTTCACCCAGATATAACGCTCGCCACGCGGGCGGTTGATCCAGCGCTCACGCTCCATCGCAACGATGATGGAGCGCAGGCGTTCTTCGGGCTGCTTGTTGATCTCGGCAAGTGTGCCCGGACCTGCGGTGCCATCAATGGCAAGGCCATGGGCCTCCTGAAAGCGGGTAATCGCGCCGAAGATTGCATCGTCGTAGGTTTGGGTCGTCGTGCGCGGCAGATAGCCCATCGCGATCAGACGGTTACGCAGCGCGACAACACCCGCGCCGCTATCGCCACGCTCGTATTTCTGGCCCGGTACCGTGGGGCCCCAGCCGCCATCAGCCAACAGACGTTCCATCCGCATCTTTTCGGACATCAGACGTGTATATTCAGGTGCGCTTGGCGGCAGCGCCCGCAAAAACGCGGCAGGGTTGGATTGCGCGAAGGCCCGCATTGTGCTCAGCCGCGACCGCAAAGGCACCTGCCGGACGATCGCGGGATCAATGCTTGACGGTGTCAGCAGACCTGTCTGGATATCACGGGCATAGTCGAGGAACTGGCGCGACAGCGCGACTTCCAAACGGCCCTGCTCTTGCGGGGTCGCTGCGGCCTCAAGCTGGGCAATCAGACCTGCCGCATCATAACGGTCGCTCGGCAGACCGTGATCCCCCGCGCTATTGAAGGCCGCAAGCAAAGCGTTGCGGCGATTGCGGTCACCCCGCGCACTCCAAATGCCGTCAAATCCGCGCTCGCGGTAAAAGCTGAGCAAATCGGGGTCATTCGATGCCGCCTCGGCCACGGCCTGCCGGAATTCCGTGACCTGCGCCTGCGCCACAGGAGCAGAAAAGAGAAAAACAAAGACAGCAAAAATCGTTGGCAACACAGCGCGCAAACGGTTCCGGGGCATAATGGCAGCAGACATCGCGTTCGGTCCCTTAATAAAACAATGACTTACAATGCACTTTGTACAATGTACTCTGAACTATGCATATCCCTACCCGAATTTGTGTCTATTGACAAAAGCGCGAGCCCTTCACGCGATCGCAAAGTGTTGCACCGTTGCAGCCCCTCGGTGTGACATTGAATCCTCAAAGCCACAAATGCGCGAAAATTCGCCAATTTCCCACTTGTTAAGCACAAATGCCTAAACAGGTCTTGGTCATCGATTCGAAATGTGCAATACCACCTGCACATCTGGGGAGATGTGGGCACAAGCCACTAAGAAGATTGGCCAATTAAGTCGAGCGACGGGACAGGCGCGAAACACATGAAAAAGACAAACTCCTCTGGGTTGACCCGGCGCGGATTACTGGGCGCATTCGCGGCAACAGCCGTAGCAGCGACACCGACATATTCCAATGCGGCGGGTTTCTTGCGTGGTGCAGGCGATGTGCGCCGGATCGCAATGCATTCTGGGCGTACCGGCGAGCGGCTCGACACGATCTACTGGATTGAAGGCGAATATATCGCCGAAGCGGTCCGCGAAATTAACATGCACATGCGCGACTGGCGGACAGGCGAAGCGGTGCAGATGGATTTGCGGACAATCGACATCATGGCAGCTGCGCTGAATTTGATGGAAACCAGCGAACCTTATCTTCTCCTTTCCGGCTACCGCTCCCCCCAGACAAACCAGATGTTGCGCTCAAACACGCGCGGCGTTGCACGAAATTCCCTGCATATGCGCGGCCAGGCCGCAGATTTGCGCCTGACCAGTCGCACGCCGGCACAGATGGCGAGTGCCGCGATTGCATGCCGTGCAGGTGGCGTGGGCCGCTATAACGGATCAAACTTTGTGCACATGGATTGCGGCCCAATCCGGAGCTGGCGCGGCTAGGCCAACTCCCCCCCTAGTCGAGAATAATCGGCGATTGCCCTGTTTGCAGGTTTGCACGCGCCGCACTGCGGATGACATCCGATAGACGCTCGAACATCGCCGCGTTCGCCCCCCGCCGCCACACCAGACCAATAGACCGCGTCACAGAACTACGCCGGAATGGACGCACAGTAACATTGCTGGACCGGCTATCAATTTCGGACCACGCATAAAGCCGTGGCAACAGCGCCACACCCATCCCCATCCCGACCATCTGCCGGATTGCATCAAGGCTCGTGCCTTCATAATCGCGCGCGATCACACCCCCATGCTGCTGGCACAGGGCGGCGATTTGGGCATGCATGGCATAGTCCGGGCCCAGCGAGAGCACGTTCAGATCCAGCAGGTCGGCTTCGGTCACTTCGGATTTCGCCGCCAAGGCATGGTCATCCGGCATTGCCAGAAGCAAGGGTTCACGGAACAGACGTTGTGTGGTCAGATCCGCGCCGCCTTCAGGCAATTGTGTGAGAATGACATCAAGACTGCCCGCCAAAAGCTCGCCGCGCAGATCGCGCGGTGCGACCTCGCGGATATAAAGCCGCAAGTCGGGATATTTCGCGTGCAGCCGTTCAACCACGAACGGCATGAGATAAGGCCCGATTGTCGGCGTGGTGCCAAGCCGGATCGTACCGGTCAGCCCTGTCTGAAAGGCCGTCGTCAGATCCATGATCCCGCGCACCTCATGCAGAATACGCGAGGCGCGCGCCACGACCTCGCGCCCCTCAGGCGTGAGCGTGACAGGTCCACGCCCCCGCTCCACAAGATGCAGGCCCAAAAGCTCTTCCAGATTGCCGATTTGAAGGCTGAGTGAGGGTTGGCTGATGCCCATGGTTTCGGCCGCTTTGCGAAAGTGCCGCGTCTCGGAGAGCGCCAGCAGATAGCGCATTTGAAGCATACTGGGCAATTTGATCATCTGTCCCCCGCGTGATAGGAAATTCCTATCAAAATTTAACGTCCCATTGTCTTCACTATACTATTTTTGCTGCTACATCCAGTCGCAGTTAGGGACAAAAAGGGACACTCTCGCAAGGACTTGCACGAAATTGCACTTCATTGCGGGACGCAGACAGCATGCAACGATTTCAAATCACATGTGATGGGCCAGTGCGCGGGGCGAAGGCGGCCTTGGCACCGCAGTATCCAGCTGTCTCTCTAGTTGCTTCTGACACTTGAAAAGCTACGTTCACCCAAGCGGCGCACATCACTGACCGGATAGAAACATTGGATACATCAACGCCCTCCCGCTGGATAACACCCGCTGGCCTTTTGCCCGTAGCGATTGCGGGCAGCCTCTTTGTCTGGTTCGCACAGATGTTGCCTGTGATCGCGGCAGGTGACACGCTGCGGTTCGTATGGGAATGGGTGCCAAGCCTTGGCGTCAACGTCAGCATTTATATTGACGGTCTCAGCCTGACATTTGCACTGCTGATTACCGGCATCGGTGCTTTGGTGATGCTGTATTCCGCCCGCTATCTGGCGGGTCACGTGCATCAGGCGCGTTTTTCGCTATACCTGACCAGTTTCATGTTGGCGATGATCGGTCTGGTGATTTCGGACAACCTGTTGGCGTTGTTCGTCTTTTGGGAATTGACAACGATCACGTCCTATCTGCTGATCGGTTTTAGCCATGACACGGTCAAGGCGCGCCGTTCGGCGCTGCAGGCGTTGATGATGACAGGTGTGGGTGGTCTGGCGCTTCTGGCGGGGATCATCCTGATCGGCACCACCGCAGGTACCTTTGAGATGTCCGAGATCAATGCCATGCCCGGCGTGTTGACCGGAAGTGTCATGTATCTGCCGATTACTCTTTTGGTTCTGGCCGGTGCCTTTACCAAATCTGCACAGATGCCGTTCCATTTCTGGCTGCCCAACGCGATGGCCGCCCCAACCCCCGTCAGCGCCTACCTGCACTCGGCCACGATGGTGAAAGCGGGCGTCTATCTGATGGCGCGCACGCACCCGTCGCTTGCCGGTACCGATTTCTGGCTCTGGACCCTGACGATCGCAGGCGCGATCACGATGGTTTTTGCCTCTGTCATGGCATTGCGGCAGACCGATCTGAAGCTGGCGCTGGCCTATACCACGCTGATGGCGCTGGGTGCGCTGACGCTGCTTTTGGGCAATGAAAGCGGCTACACGATCACCGCCGCAGCCACATTCCTGATCGTCCATTCCCTTTACAAGGCGGCCCTTTTCCTCGTGGTTGGTATTCTGGATGCCCAAACCGGCACGCGCGAGGCGGGCAAGCTGTTCGGGATGGCGCGCGCCATGCCTGTCACAGCCGCCGCTGCCGCTGTGGCCGCACTATCCATGGCGGGTTTCCCGCCTTTCCTTGGCTTTATCGGTAAGGAACTGAAATATGCCGGTGCCATCGCTGTGGCCTCCGAGCCGTACCTTGTCGCGGGTGCCTTCCTGATTGCCAGCGCCTTGATGGTGGCGATTGCAGGTATCGTGTCATTCCGCCCTTTCTGGAGCAAATCCGGCGCGCCGATTGCAGGCGTCAAAGAAGCGCCATGGCCCATGCTGGTCGGCCCCGTCGTCTTGGCCCTCCTTGGCGCTTTCTTCGGCATCTTCCCGGATACACTGGCCACAATGTTGGTGAACCCGACCGTCGCGTCGATTGTCGGCAATGCAGAGCCAGCAAAGGAACTGAAACTCTGGGCCGGCGTCAACCTGCCCCTCTTCCTCAGTATCGCCACCTTCGTTCTGGGCTTCTCAATATACGCCTACAAACTCAAACTGCGGGCAATCCTGATTGATCTGACCGAGCGTAGCCCGAAATTTGATAATGGCTGGGACAAGCTGATGGCGGGGATTGCAGCGGGGTCCAAGGCCCTGACCCGCGTGATCCAGACCGGTGTGCTTTATCACTATATGGTTGCAACCTTCGGAACCGCCCTTGCCGTGCTGGCTGTGACGCTGTTTTTCCGCAGCACGGGCATTCCTGCCTTGGGTGTCCCGCAGGTTCAGCTTTGGGACTGGCTGGTGTTCTTGCTGGTCCTTTTGGGATCGATCCTCGTGCTGGTCACGAATTCGCGGATCACCGCCATTGCAGGGCTTGGCGTCGTCGGCATCGGCATGGCAATGATCTTTATCCTTTACAGCGCGCCAGACGTGGCAATTACCCAGCTTCTGGTCGAAACCCTTGTTGTGGTGCTTTTTGCTGCGGCCGCGCTGAAATTGCCAAGCCTGACTCCAGAACCGCTGCGCAAACGCTGGCTTGATGTGATCATTTCGGTCGGCTTGGGCTTTGTGACGACGGTGATCCTGCTCAAGGTCACAACAGGTCCGATTGATCGCGAATTGACCACATTCTTTGAAACCGCCAGCTATCCGCAGGCGTTCGGGCAAAACATCGTCAACGTGATCCTCGTGGATTTCCGCGCGCTGGATACATTCGGCGAAATCGCGGTCGTTCTGATCGCCGCGATCAGCATCTTTGCCCTGCTCAAGAGTAAGCCCGAGGAGGATAAGCCATGAACTCCGTCATTCTGCGCGCAGGTGCGCGGCTGCAGGTCGTTCTGCTCTTGGTGTTTTCCGCCTATATGCTGCTGCGCGGGCACAACGCACCGGGCGGCGGGTTTATTGGCGGACTGATCGCCGCCACGGGTTTTGTCGTCTATGCCATCGCCTGTGGCACGGCAGATGCTCGCAAGGCACTGCGTTTTGATCCGGGCAGTATCGCGGGTGCGGGTCTTGGGATCGCGCTGGTCGCGGGTCTGATGGCCGTGCTCTGGGGTGATGCGCTCTTTACCGGACAATGGCTCTTTATCGGCGCGACCGAGACCGAAAAAGGCCTGCCACTGTCCACCGTGCTGGTGTTTGATATCGGGGTTTATCTGGTGGTCTTGGGGGCGATCCTGTCGATCACCTTTGCATTGGAGGAGGCGGTCTGATGGAACAGCTTCTCTCGATCCTGATCGGCATTCTGGTCGCGGCGGCGGTTTATCTGATGCTTGCGCGGAACCTGCTGCGGTTCCTCTTCGGGCTGATCTTGTTGTCCAACGCGGCCAACCTGACGATCTTTGTCGCAGGCCGCCTGACGCCAGGTGCGCCGCCGCTGGTGCCTGACGGGCTGGATGCGCCTGCCGGTGTAGTGGCCAACGCCCTGCCCCAGGCACTCGTGTTGACTGCGATCGTTATCGGCTTTGGCCTTTTCGCCTTTGCCCTCATCCTTGCCTTCCGCGCTTATCAAAGCCTTGGCACCCTGAATACCGACGAGATGCGCGTCGCCGAACCAAAAGAACCCCATTCATGAGTTGGTATCTGACACTTCCCCTCGCCATTCCGTTCCTGACGGCGATTGTAGCCTATCTGCTGCGGGCCAATCCCCTTGGCGCGTGGGTGTCGATCATCGGATCGGGGCTTGGGCTCTTGGCCTCTATCGCGCTGATGGTTGTCGTGCTCGACGCGGGCGTCGTTGCCGGGCAGATGGGCAATTGGCCCGCGCCTTTCGGGATCACACTGGTGGCGGACTTGCTGTCTGCTGTCATGGTCCTGATCACCGCCATCACCGGCTTTGCCGTCGCTATCTATGCCTTGGGTGACATCACAGAGCGGCAGGCGAAACTGGGCTATCATGCGCTGTTCCAACTGCTGCTCGCGGGTGTAACAGGCGCCTTTATGACAGGCGATCTTTTCAACCTTTATGTCTGGTTCGAGGTGATGTTGATCGCCTCCTTCGGCCTGCTGATCCTGAACGGCGGCAAAGAGCAGATCGACGGCGGCGTGAAATACGTGGCCTTGAACCTGATTTCGACGATCCTGTTCCTGACCGGCATCGGCCTCCTCTATGGCATGACCGGCACATTGAACTTTGCCGATCTTGCGCTGAAGGTCGAAGGCGTTGAAAATCAAGGCCTGCTGACCGTTGTCGCGATGATGTTCATGGTGGCCTTCGGCGTCAAAGCAGCGGTGTTTCCGCTCTTCTTCTGGCTGCCTGCTGCCTATCACACGCCCAGCTTTTCGGTTTCGGCGGTCTTCGCGGGCCTGCTGACCAAGGTCGGGGTCTATGCGCTGATCCGGATGTTCACGCTGGTCTTTGACCACGACATCGGCTTTACGCACACGGTCCTGTTGTGGGTCGCCTGTCTGACCATGGTGATCGGCGTTCTGGGGGCTGCGGCGCAATCGGATTTCCGCAAGATCCTGTCGTTTCATATCATCAGCCAGATCGGCTATATGATCCTCGGGCTGGCGTTGATGACGCCGCTGGCACTGGTCGGCGCTGTCTTCTATCTGGTGCACCATATCATCGTGAAAGCGAACCTGTTCCTGATCGCGGGTATTGCCAAACGCCTGACCGGCGGCACCGAGGTTTACCAGATCGGTGGTCTCTATAAATCCGCGCCACTGCTTGCGATCCTGTTCCTGATCCCCGCATTTTCGCTGGCGGGTTTTCCCCCGCTGTCAGGGTTCTGGGCGAAATACATTATCGTTAAGGCAACCCTTGATATCGAAATGTGGTTTGTCGCCTTTATCGCGCTGGCGGTAGGTCTGATGACGATCTATTCGATGACAAAAATCTGGGCCGAGGCCTTTTGGAAGAACCATCCCGACGGAATCCAGCCCGAGCTGAAGAACCTTGAGCACAAATGGCCGCAACTGATCCCGGTCGCAGGCCTTGCCGCACTGACTATCTTTATCGGGCTCAACCCCGAACCCTTCGTCCAGTTTGCCGAGCGCACAACAGCCCAACTGCTTGATCCGACCGCCTATATCACCACCGTGTTGGGAGACATGCGATGAACCTGTTTCTTCTCAACCTGCTGCTGGCGGTGATCTGGGCGTCACTCTGGGGCAGCCTGACCTCGTTCCAGCTGGTGACGGGCTTTATCGTGGGCTTTGTGACGCTGTGGATCGCGCAGCCGCTCTTTGGCGGGCCAAGCGGATATTACCTGCGCGCCTACCGTATCGTGCGGCTGGTGCTGTATTTCCTCTATGATCTCTGCGTCTCTAGTTTCCGTGTCGCCTATGACGTGATCACACCGACCGATTACAGCAACCCCAAGATTCTCGAGATGCCGCTGGATGTGAAATCCGACATCGAGATTCTGCTGGTGACTAACCTGATATCACTTACCCCCGGTACGCTGTCGCTTGATGTGACGCCCGACCGCAAAACACTGATCGTCCATGCAATGTTTGCCGATGACCCTGATGCGGTGATCGCAAGCCTGAAGAATGGCATGGAACGTATGGTCAAAGAGGTATTCGAAGAATGACATCCGCCGCATTTCTGGATCTCGCGATCTACGCAAGTTTTCTGATGGTGATGCTGTCGCTCGCCATCGCTTTTATCCGTCTTGCCAAAGGCCCCACCCTCGCCGACCGCGTGGTGGCGCTTGATATGATGACGGTATCGATCATCGCCGTCTGTGGTGTGGTTGTCGTCGGAACCGGTGAGCCTGCCTTGCTTGATGTCGCGCTTGTGCTTGCGCTGGTTGGTTTTCTTGCCACCGTCGCACTTGCCCGTTTCGCCGAACGTCGCGACGCCCGTGAAGAGGACAGCACCAATGGTTAACGTCATCATCGGTATCTTTCTGCTTTTGGGCGGTTTCTTTGCCCTTGTCGCCGCAATCGGCGTCCTGCGCCTGCCCGATGTGCTGACCCGCATGCACGCCTCGACGAAGGCCGGTATCCTTGGCAGTAGTCTGATCCTGATCGGCGGTGCGATCTATCTGGCCGAAACCGAGATCACCGCCCGAGTTGTCGCGACGATCCTGTTCCTGATGCTCACGTCGCCGATTGGCGCACATATGATCGGGCGCGCCTCTGTGCGTGATCTC
This sequence comes from Yoonia rosea, assembly GCF_900156505.1. Lineage (NCBI taxonomy): Bacteria > Pseudomonadati > Pseudomonadota > Alphaproteobacteria > Rhodobacterales > Paracoccaceae > Yoonia > Yoonia rosea. The sequence goes on from NZ_FTPR01000001.1 coordinate 933,597, forward strand.
AAACACCGGCATACCAAGACCGGGAATAGCGACTAAGGGACTTGCGGAAACGGCGGTGTGAAGGGCAACATGCACCCAACACGCCGCAAGGAGCCGCCCCATGTCCGACCCGTTCGATTTACTGATCACAGGCGGCCGGATCGTGACACCGGCCGGTGTGGTGGCAGGTGATCTTGCTGTGCGCGGGGAAAATATCGCGGCGATCGGTACACAGCTCGGTCCTGCGAAAACGACCATGAACGCGGCGGGAAAATACGTCATGCCCGGGGGCATCGACCCGCATGCGCATATCGAACAGATGTCCGGCATGGGTGTGATGAACGCCGACACCTTCGAGACCGCCACAAGGTCTGCGGCCCTTGGCGGCACCACAAGCGTGATCTCTTTCGCGGCGCAGGCCAAAGGCGAGCGGCTGGCCCAGACCGTCGCCGATTACAGCGCCCGCGCCGAACGTGGTGCAATGATCGACTATGCATTTCACATGACAGTCACCGACACGGTCGTTCCCGATTTCGCCGATGATCTGGCGGCGCTTGTCAGCGGCGGCAACCGGTCCATCAAGGTCTTTACCACATACAACATCCAGCTGTCGGATGCGCAGATCCTGTCCGTGATGACGCAAGCCCGCGCACATGGTGCATTGGTCTGTGTTCATGCCGAAACCGATGCCATCATCGCACAGGCCAAATCCGCGCTGATCGCTGCAGGCAAGACCGCCCCCCATTTCCACGCAGCCTCGCATCCGCGCATGGCCGAGATCGAGGCGGTGGAACGCATCTGCCGCTTTGCCGAATATCTGGGGCAGCCGGTGATGCTCTTTCACATCTCCACCACTGAGGGTGCCGCCGCCGTCAGCAGCGCCCGCGCACGCGGTGCGCCGGTCTGGGCCGAGACCTGCCCCCATTACCTGTTCATGACCGAGGACATCCTGCGCCAGCCCGGATTGGAGGGCGGAAAATGGATGTGCTCTCCCCCGCAGCGACAGGTCGCGGATCAAGAGGCGCTCTGGTCCGCTCTTCTAGAGGGTGATCTGCAAATCGTCTCTTCCGACCACGCGCCTTACCGTTTTGACGAAAGCGGCAAACTCTCGGCCGGACCTGACGCAGGGTTCCACGAAATCGCAAATGGGCTTCCCGGGCTGGAAACCCGCCTGCCACTGATGTTCGACGCGATGGTCAGCCAGGGCCGTGGCGGGCCCGCGGCCTTTGCCCGCCTTACCGCCACCGCCGCTGCCGAAATCTATGGCCTGCCGCAAAAGGGGGCTTTGGCTGTCGGCATGCACGCCGATATCACCCTGTGGGACCCTGAAAAGACGGTCACCTACGGCGCGAACGACCTGCATGACAACGTGGGCTACAATCCGTGGGTGGGCCGCACCGTCACAGGTTGGCCCACGGATGTCTGGCTGCGAGGCAAGCGGATTGTGACAGACGGTGCCCTGACCACAACGCCCGGCACGGGCCGCAAGATAGACCGCCCCACGCTTGCTGTCACGCCAACTGCCCCCCAAAGCTGAGGATCACGCATGCCCCGTCCCAACGCCCCGAACACGCTTGCCATCACCTTTCTCTATTACCGCGACCTGCCCACCGCGATGGCGTTCTACGAAGATATTCTCGGGCTGCCGCTCGCCATTGATCAGGGATGGTGCAAAATCTACCGGATCTGCGCGGGCGCGCATGTGGGGCTGGTCGATGAAAGCCGTGGCATGAACAAATGGCAGGCGGTCAAACCCGTACAGCTTTGCATCCGTGTGCCCGATGTGGATGCGTGGTATGCCTACGCGCAAGAGGAAGATCTTGCCAACCTGTCCAAGCTCTTTGTCAATGATGCCTTGGGCATCTGCGCTTTTGTTTTCAACGACCCCGAGGGCTATCAAATCGAAATCCAGTCCGCCACGCGTGAGGGTGCATGACCAGTAAAACCTTGATTGTGATCAATCCCAATTCCTCCCAGACCGTCACGGACGGGATCAAACGCGCACTTGATCCGCTGCGTCAATTCGGCACCCCGATCCGTTGTCTGACACTCGCCGATGGCCCACCCGGCATCGAAAACCAACGGCAGGCCGATCTGACCATCGCCCCGATGCTGGCACTTGCGGCAGCACAAACCGATGCGGCGGGCTATGTGATCGCCTGTTTCGGCGATCCGGGGCTGCATGCACTGCGCGATCAAACCGGCCTGCCCGTCGCGGGTATCCAGGAGGCCGCCGTGATGACCGCGCTAACCCTCGGGCAGCGCTTTGGCGTCATCGCAATCCTGTCCGCCTCGATCCCGCGCCACTTGCGCGCCTTTGGCGCGATGGGTGTGCTTGACCGGCTGGCCGGCGACCGCGCCCTTGGCCTCGGGGTGGCCGACCTCGCTGATCCGGACAAGAGCCTTGCGGCCATGATCGCCACTGGCAAACGGCTGCGCGATGAGGACGGGGCGAATGTGCTGATCATGGGGTGCGCGGGCATGGCGCAATACCGCGCCACCCTTGAACACGAAACCGGCCTGCCCGTGGTCGAACCCTGTCAGGCCGCCGCCGCAATGGTGCTTGGCCAGATCGCCCTGCAACTTAGCCACAAAGGAAATTCACATGCTTGATGAAACCGCCAAAGGTGTCTTCACCATTGCAGTGACCCCTTTCAAGCCGGATGGCGCATTGGATTGGGACAGCGTGGACCGGATGGTTGATTTCTACATCGCACAAGGTGCGACGGGGCTGACCATTCTGGGCATGATGGGCGAAGCGGGAAAACTCTCGGCCGCGGAATCAATTGCCGTGGTCAAACGTGTCACAGCGCGCAGCACTGTGCCCATTGTCGTTGGCGTTTCGGCACCGGGGTTTGCCGCTATGAAAACGCTGTCTGATGCGGCGATGGATCTTGGCGCCGCCGGCGTGATGGTGGCACCCCCCGGCAATCTTAAGACTGACGACCAGATCCTGACCTATTATCACAACACGGCCGAGACCTTGGGGGATGCACCTTTCGTGTTGCAGGACTTTCCGCTTGTCACCAATGTTGTGATCCCCACCAAAGTCATCCTGCAAGTGGTTGCGGACTGTCCGACCTGCGTGATGCTGAAACACGAGGACTGGCCGGGGCTGGAAAAGATCAGCGCCCTGCGCCGCGCATCAGACGCAGGCGCGCGGCGAATCTCGATCCTGTGCGGCAATGGCGGGCTCTACCTGCTGGAAGAAATGCTGCGCGGGGCAGACGGGGCCATGACTGGTTTTGCCTATCCCGAAATGATGGCGCAGGTGATTGCCGCCCATAACGCGGGGAATATCGAACACGCACGCGATATCTTTGACGCCTATATGCCGATGGTGCGTTATGAGGCGCAACCGGGTCTGGGGCTGGCGATCCGAAAATATACGCTGGCGCAGCGCGGAGTCATTGCGCATGACACGCTGCGCAAACCGGGCGGTGTTCTGAGTGCCGCCACAAAGGCCGAAGTCGATGCCTTAGCTGCGCGGCAGGCGGTAAAGCTTCAGGCTCTTGGTCTATAAAAATTGGCGCACCCGAGAGGATTCGAACCTCTGGCCTCTGCCTTCGGAGGGCAGCGCTCTATCCAGCTGAGCTACGGGTGCCTGAGGGTTCTATAGCGGCGCACAATATCTGTCGCAACGCCTATGATTGAACTTACGCAAAAAGATCGTGGCAAAGTTCCAGCGCGTCGATCAACACATCCACCTCGTCGGTGGTGTTATACATGCCAAAGGATGCACGGCAGGTGGCCCCCACGCCCATATGTTCCATCAATGGCATCGCACAATGGGTGCCGGCACGCACAGCGACACCTTTTTTGTCCAACACGGTCGAGATGTCATGCGCATGCGCCGCCCCTTCCAGCGTGAACGAGAAAATAGCCCCCTTGGTCGCGGACTGCCCCTGCACGCTGAGCCAGTTCAACCCGCCCAGACGGTCGCGGGCATAGTCGCGCAAACCACGTTCATGGGCGGCAATCGCCTCCATGCCGACATCCATCATGTATTCCAGCGCCACACCAAGGCCGATTGTCTGCACAATCCCCGGCGTGCCTGCTTCAAACTTCATCGGCGGGTCATTCCATGTGACCGTATCGCGGGTCACATCGCGGATCATGTCGCCACCGCCCATGAAGGGGCGCATTTCGGCCATACGCTCCTTGCGCACATAGATCGCACCCGACCCCGACGGACCGTAGAGTTTGTGCCCCGTCACCGCATAGAAATCGCACCCGATATCCGACACATCCACCGGCATATGCACGGCGGCCTGACTGCCATCGACCAGCACAGGCACGCCTTTGGCGTGGGCTGCGGCGGTGATGGTTTTGACGTCAACGACGGTGCCCAACACGTTGGACATATGGGTAATCGCCACCAGCTTGGTCTTGGGGCCGATCGCATCAATCACTTTCTGCGGGTCCAGATCGCCGTTGGCATCCACATCGACCCATTTGATCACCACGCCCTGCCGTTCGCGCAGGAAATGCCACGGCACGATATTGGCGTGGTGCTCCATGATCGAAAGCACGATTTCATCACCCGCCTGCAGATGCGGCATGGCCCACCCGTAGGCCACCATATTGATACCCTCGGTCGTGCCGGAATTGATGATGATGTCATCCTCGGAGGGCGCGTTCAAAAAGCGCGCGATAATCCCGCGCACGCCTTCATAGCGTTCGGTCGACAGGTTGCTGAGGTAATGCAAACCGCGGTGCACATTGGCGTATTCCTCGGCATAGGCACGGGTGACCGCATCAATCACGACCTGTGGTTTCTGGGCCGATGCGCCATTGTCGAGATAGACCAGAGGCTTTTTGTTCACCTCACGCGACAGGATCGGAAAATCGGACCGGATTTTATTGATGTCATAGCTCATGCCATACCTCCTGTCGGACTTGCGCCCAGAACAGCCAAAATGATGCCGGAGACGAGTGCCGTACCAATCAGGGCCAGAACAATCGCACCCAAGGCTTTGCCGAGATTATTAAAACCGTGCAAGACGTTGATAAAATTCATAAAACACCAGATCAAAGCACCAAGCGTCAACAGCCCGAAGATCGACCCGATCGCGGGGCTGATCAGCACAAGCACAAACTGCATCCCCTCAAGCGTCAGACTGACCGCCTGAAACCAGACCACGATCGTCAAGGTGGCTTGCAAGGTGCCTTGGCCACCGATCATCCGGCCCGCATAGAAAATGCCGTAAACAAACAGCACGAAAAAGATGCCGATAATCCCGAAGAAACCAAAGGGCGACAGCGCGAACCCTTGCTCCTGCATCGCTTGTGGCATGGGCGATATCACCTGCAACAGCGCCACAAGCATCACGTTCAGCACTGCGACAAGCGCCAGCCCTGTCCAAAGCGCCTGCGCAGGAATATCCATTGCAAGCGCTTTACGTGCGCTCTCCGTCGGTTCCACAATGCTGGTCCAGACCGCCCGCATCCAGGTTTGAAAATCAATTGTCATGAATGGCTTTCCGCCTCGCGCAAGCATTGTACCCAGATAAAAACAAAGGCAAGTGCACCGATCGCACCCACAAGAACCGCCTGTGTGCCGTGGCCAATCAGGCCGCGCACCAGACCGTAGAACAAGAACATGGGCGTGGTCGCCAGCAAGGTCCAGAACAGGGCCAACCGCGCCCCGAACCAAGTGCCCTGCCCGCCCAGCACTTTTGCGACAAGATGTGACAGTGCCGCGATCCCGTACATGACCAAAGGCAAGATGATGACCGATCCGAAGAATGTATAGGTCATCATGCCTTCAAAGTTCATATCAGGCGGAAACGGAGAGGGTTCAAATCCTTCCGCCACCCGACGCAAACGGGGCCATTGCGCGACAAAGATCAAAAAACAGCTGACCATCAGATACATGATCGCCCTGTCTTCGCGCGGCCCTTGAGCAAGCAGATCACGCATAACAGCGCGCGGCCTGCGCCACGTCCGCATGATGTCGTTTGTGACAGGCATTACCGATGCCGCGCCAGCCAGCCTTCAAGCCGGTCGCGCAAATCTTCCGCCAAAGTCTCGTCCTCGATTTCTTCCAGCGCCTCAGCCAAAAAGGACAAGGTCAACAGATTGCGTGCCTCGTCATGCGGTACACCGCGCGAGCGCAGATAAAACAAAGCTGTTTCATCAATCGCACCCGAGGTGGAGCCGTGCGAACAGGCCACGTCATCGGCGTAAATCTCAAGCTCGGGCTTGGCAAGAAACTGGCTGTCATCATCAAGCAAAAGCGACTGGCTGATCTGGTAGCCATCGGTCTTTTGCGCGCCTTCCTTAACCAGAATCTTACCCTGAAAGACGCCCGTAGCACCATTGCGCAGCACCTTTTTGAACACCTGACGGCTTTCGCCATTCAGCGCGTCATGGGTGATGAACACGGTGTCGTCGTGATGGAAATCCTTGCCGTCACCGACACAGACACCCGCCACATGGGCGACAGCATCGTCACCGGCAATCTCAAGCACACATTCGTTGCGTGTCAGCACCCCGTTGAAGGTGAGCGTGAAGGACTTGAAAGTCGATTCCGCAGCAATCCTTGCAAAACAATGGGTTACAGCACGGCGTTCATGATCGCGCCCTTGGGCACGGACGTGGTTGAACTTGCCGCCATCAGCAACGTCGACTTCCAACAGCTTAGAAAACCGCGCCGCAGCGGGCCCGGTTTCCAGCAAGGTCATCTCGGCCCCCGCTTCAACCTTTACCACATTGTGCAGGATCGCGTCAGAGGTGGTATCATTGTGCAGGTAAATAAAGTTCACGGGCTTTGTGGCCTTGCCGGTGACACGAATCACGACGCCATCGGTGGCAAGGGCCGTGTTCAGTGTCGCCAAAGGCCGCGCCACAGGTTTCTGACCGCGCGCTTCCAGCACACCATAGATGTCCTTGGCCCAGTGGATATCCGTCGCCATGGCATCAGAGAGGCGTTCGATCTCAAGGCCTGTCGCCTCCAGATCGTCAGACGCATCCGCATCGAACACACCGTCCACAAAAACGACCTTTACACGGTCTACTGTGTCAAAAAGCGGCGCTTCATCGCTGGCAAAGAGCGCGGCCTCTGGCGCATCTACCGCAGTCAAAGATGTCGGATCGGTATATTTCCAGTATTCATCACGCTTAGTCGGCAGACCCATCTGGCGCACGCGCACCAAAGCGTCTGCCCGCGCGGCATTGCCCCACGCAGCCCCTTGCGGCACATCGGCATCGGCCAAACGCGCCTCTGTTGTATCAATTTTCAACTGTGCCAGTGCCATTAGGCCACCTCGGACAAGATATCAGCATAACCGTTGTTTTCGACCTCAAGCGCAAGCTCGGGGCCACCGGATTTGATGATCCGGCCATTCGCCATGATATGCACGATATCTGGCTTAATGTGGTCCAGCAGACGCTGATAGTGAGTGATCACAAGGAACGACCGCCCTTCGGAGCGCAGCGCATTCACGCCATCGGCAACCAGCTTCATGGCATCAACGTCAAGACCGGAATCAGTCTCGTCCAGAATGCACATCTTGGGCTCAAGCATGGCCATCTGCAGGATTTCATTGCGCTTTTTCTCACCACCGGAGAATCCGACGTTCACCGGACGCTTCAGCATCTCTGCGTCGATCTTCAGGCTTTTGGCTTTTTCGCGCACCTCTTTGAGGAAATCGGCGGCGCTCAATTCGTCCTCGCCGCGCGCCTTGCGCTGTGCGTTCACAGCGGTGCGCAGGAAAGTCATGTTGCCGACACCCGGAATTTCCACAGGGTACTGGAACGCAAGAAACAGGCCCAAGGCCGCGCGCTCTTCGGGCTCCATATCCAGCAGGTCTTCGCCGTCCAGCGTGGCGGATCCACCGGTGACCTCATAACCGTCCTTGCCCGAGAGCACATAGGACAAGGTCGATTTGCCGGACCCGTTCGGCCCCATGATCGCATGCACGGTTCCCGGTGCGATCGACAGGTCCACGCCTTTCAGGATCTGCTTGTCTTCTTCTTCCAGTTTGACCTCTAGGCCTTTGATTTCCAGCATTTTATTCTCCTGAAGATGATTGTGTTACGCCAACGCGCATGGCCCCGAGACGGGCAAAGCCGCGCAGGGTTTTCGCATTGCGATAGAGTGGGTTTACAGGCCGAAAACGGTCCCGCGATACACAACGGAATGTTGTGTTGTAACTTCCATGACCTGATCCACGTATTCCGCGGTATAGATCATTGCCATCGGTTCGGGCCAGCGCCAGATCAGGTTGTGCCCTGCGGTCAGCATCACTGCGATACCCGCGACCTGCGCGAACCGCTCGGTTATCTTGCGCCGATCCAGCATGGCCGAGAAAAGCACCATGGCCCAAAACGCGATGAACAGTTCCAGATAGAACACCACATCGCTTTGATCGAGCAGACCGAAATACCGGACCCGCACCACTTGCGCAAAAAGCAACGCCAGCGCGCCGATAATCATCGAGACGATAAACTTGCCCAGAAACGATGGTTCCTGCGGTTTTGTGATCTTTTCGCGCGTAACGCGCTTGGGAATGTGCATTCCCAGATCTGGATCGTAATAGGACTTGTTGCGCGGGTTTTTGATGTTCTTCACCCGCGCATTGAAATCGTTGATATCGTACTTCCGCGTCGCCATAGGCTGTTGACCCACCAAAATATTGCTCAATCCCTAATAGCATTGAACTGGGGCAAGAAATTGGCCGCAGCGTGACAAGGTCACGACAGTTATGTTGACGTAGGGGAAGCATATTTAGCCAACAGACCCTTCCAGCGAAATCGCAACAAGCGCCTGCGCTTCCATGGCAAACTCCATGGGCAGCGCTTGCAGCACTTCCTTACAGAACCCGTTTACGACCAGCGCGACCGCCTCTTCCTCGTCCATGCCGCGCGAACGGCAATAGAACAGCTGATCATCATCCACCTTGGATGTGGTGGCCTCATGTTCAACCCGGGACGAGTTATTCTTGACCTCGATGTAGGGCACGGTGTGCGCGCCGCATTTATCGCCAATCAGAAGGCTGTCACACTGCGTATAGTTGCGCGATTTCGTGGCCTTGGGGTGCATCGACACCAACCCGCGATAGGTGTTCTGTGCCTTACCGGCGCTGATGCCTTTCGACACGATCCGCGACTTGGTGTTCTTGCCCAAATGGATCATCTTGGTGCCGGTATCGGCTTGCTGCATGTTGTTCGCAATCGCGATGGAATAGAACTCACCCTGGCTGTCATCACCGCGCAGAATACAGCTTGGGTATTTCCAAGTCACAGCAGAGCCCGTTTCCACCTGCGTCCACATCACCTTGGACCGGTCGCCACGGCAATCGGCGCGCTTGGTCACAAAGTTATAGATGCCGCCCACACCGTTCTCATCACCGGGGTACCAGTTCTGCACGGTCGAATACTTCACCTCGGCATCTTCCTCGACGATGATTTCCACAACAGCCGCATGCAGCTGGGCCACATCGCGCTTGGGCGCTGTACAGCCTTCAAGATAGGACACGTAAGAGCCTTTATCGGCGATAATCAGCGTCCGCTCGAACTGGCCGGTATTTTCGGCATTGATGCGGAAATAGGTCGACAGCTCCATCGGGCAGCGCACACCCGGCGGGATGTAAACAAACGAACCATCTGAAAACACAGCAGAATTCAGCGTAGCATAAAAGTTGTCCGACGGCGGCACCACGGTGCCAAGGTACTTCTTAACCAGCTCGGGGTGCTTCTCAATCGCCTCTGAGATCGAGCAGAAGATCACCCCCGCTTTTTCCAGTTCCTTCTGGAAGGTCGTCCCAACGGACACGGAATCGAACACCGCATCCACAGCCACCTTGCGGCCCTCGGCAGGCGCATCTTCGGCCCCTTCGACACCGGCCAAAATCATCTGCTCTTTCAGCGGAATACCCAGCTTTTCGTAAGTGGCCAACAGCTTGGGATCGACGTCATCCAGCGATTTCGGCTTCTCTTCCATGCTCTTGGGACGCGCGTAGTAATAGATGTCCTGAAAATCGATGTCAGGATAGTTCACCATTGCCCATGTGGGCTCATCCATCTTTTCCCAGCGGGTGAACGCGGACAGACGCCACTCGGTCATCCACTCGGGCTCTTTGTTCTTGCTTGAGATCAGGCGCACGATATCGGGGTTCACGCCTTTGGGGGCGTAATCCATCTCGATCTCGGTGTTCCAGCCGTATTTATAGTTGCCAGAGAGTTCCTTGACCGCATCCACGGTCTCCTGATCAACGCCTTCTTTGACCTCTACGGTATCCAAAGCTGTCATCTTTTCATCCTCTCAAGCGGCCCTGCGCCGCGCCCGTTTTTCGTTCCAGGCCTGCGCAAAACGCAAAACCTCATCCTCAGTTGTCTCGATGCCCAGTGACACGCGGATTGCGCTTGATGCCACCTCATCGTTCAGTCCCAGCGCCTGTAGCACCCGGCTTGTCTTGACCTTGCCACTCGAACAGGCCGAGCCTGCCGAGACAGCAAATCCAGCCAGATCCATCGCCATCACCTGCGTCTCACCCTTCCAGCCCGGAGAGGCAAAACAGCTCGTGTTCGGCAAACGCTGCGATCCTTTCCCGACAAAAATAGTGCTCTTTTCAGAGGCCTCAATGGCTCTTTCTAGAATATTTCTAAGTTTGGCAACCCGCTCCCATTTTCCGGCCGCCAGATCGGCCTGTGCCGCCAACGCGGCAGCCCCCATTCCGGCAATCGCCACGACGTTCTCGGTGCCGGACCGACGGCCCATTTCCTGTCCGCCGCCTTTGATTTGTGCTGCGATATCGGTCCCTTGCGGGAATATCAACGCACCCACCCCTTTGGGGCCACCAAATTTATGCGCCGACAAAAACACCATCTGCACGCCAGACCACGAAAAGGCGAAAGGCACTTTGCCGAATCCTTGGGTAATGTCGCTGACCGCCAGCCCTTGCGGCAAATCCTGCACAATGCCGGTTTCCGAATTCGCCAGTTGCACGCAGGATCCGGCAGGATCATCCACCTGCACCACCCCATCGACAACCGCCAGACAAGGATCAACCCACGCATGCACAGCGTCATGTTCGATCGGGGCGGCCTGCAACCCACGCCCTGCCAATGCCAGTGCGGCCGCCTCCGTCGCCCCCGACGTAAAGACAACATCCGCACCCGATGCACCCACAGCTTCGGCAATCTGCTGCCGTGCGGTTTCAACAACCCCTTTGGCTGCGCGCCCCTCGGCATGGACAGACGACGGATTGCCAACCACATCCATGGCCGCCAGCATCGCGGTCCGCGCCTCGGCCCGCAACGGGGTTGTCGCATTGTGATCCAGATAGGTTCTCATCGCATCATCTTGCCTAAAATACTCCGGGGGAGCGCGGAACGCGCGGGGGCAGCGCCCCCTTAAGTCTCTTCATCAACAACTTCGAACAACGCCGGTACAGCAGGACAAGGGGCAAGCTCGTTACTGACAACATCGGACAGGCGCGCCTGGTGCAGGAACACATAGACATGCGCGCTTAGCCCCTCCCACAAGCGGTTCGTCATGGACTGCGCCCGCGATCCCGACGCCCCGCCAGAGGCCCCCGCACCTTTGTGCATTGCGGACACGGTTTCATCCACCGCACCCAGAATCTCGACCACGCGAATGTCCGACGCAGGCCGCGCAAGGCGGTATCCGCCCCCCGGCCCGCGCACAGAATCAACCAGTCCCGCACGGCGCAACTTGACAAAAAGCTGCTCAAGATAGGGCAGTGAAATGTCCTGACGTTTGGAAATCTCGGTCAAATTGACCAAAGCATTTTCGGGCTGCAACGCCAAATCTGCCAAAGCAACCATCGCATAGCGGCCCTTCGTGCTTAATTTCATTGGCTTTCCCCAGATAAACAGGCGCAATTTCATTGACGGCGCAGGCTGGCGTCATTAGGTCACTTTGACTACAACAACATGGGCCCGCGCCCAAGTTTAGAATCTTTCTAAGGTGTCTGAGCATTTTCGTCAAGAATGTGAACGCACCGACAGCAGCAACGGAAATACCATGCCCGAAGTCATTTTTCCTGGTCCAGAAGGTCGCCTCGAAGGGCGCTATCACCCGCAAAAAGACCGGGATGCGCCAATCGCGATCGTTCTGCACCCCCACCCGCAATTCGGCGGGACGATGAACAACCGCGTCGTCTATAATCTGCACTATGCGTTCTACAACATGGGCTTTACGGTCCTGCGGTTTAACTTCCGCGGCGTCGGGCGGTCCCAGGGTGAATACGATCAGGGTGTGGGGGAACTCTCGGATGCGGCCTCGGCGCTGGATTATCTGCAGTCCATGAACAACAACGCCAAACATTGCTGGGTGGCGGGTTTCTCCTTCGGGGCATGGATTGGCATGCAGCTTTTGATGCGCCGCCCCGAGATCACGGGTTTCATCTCGGTGAGCCCGCCTGCAAATATGTACGACTTCAGCTTCCTTGCGCCCTGCCCGTCTTCCGGCCTTATCATCAACGGCTCGAACGACCGCGTGGCCCCGCCCGCGGATACGGTAAACCTTGTGAACAAACTGCACGAGCAAAAGGGCATCACGGTCACCCACGACGTGATGGAAGGTGCGGGGCACTTCTTTGAAGACCCCCACATGGACCCGATGATCGACACTGTGCGGACCTATGTGCGCCGCCGTCTAACAGAGAACACACGCTAACCATGGCCGATAGCTATCTCGAACGCGTCGCTGGCGAACTTGCCGATCTTGCTTTGGAAGATGCCAAGGCCAACGAAGACGAAAACATTGTTGATACAATCGGTGAAATTCTCGGCTCCTCCTCGCAAACCCTGCAAGAGGCTTTTCTGACCGCAGTGCGCGTCCGGCGCGCAGAAGCGCGCGCACGCAAGCTTTTGGCAGAACGCGCCGGCAAGAAAACAAGGGTAAAGTCGCGGCTCTTGTCTGATGGCGAGCAAACAAAAGCGTGCGCGAAGCCCATCGAAATGGGCGGCAAAGCACCCGAGGCCGCTGCGCCGGAAGCACCCGCCGCGCCGCAGTCACAAGAGGATGCGGCCTTTGCCGATGCGTTAAGCTCGCTTGACGAATTCCTGCAGTCCGAGGACACCGACGACACCCCGCCACCAGGTATTCAGCCCGCGCGCCCGTCGCGCGGCTAAGAACGCAACATGTCGCGCATAGATGCACAACTCGCCTTTTTGAATGAGGCCGACAAACTCAAAACGGTGCTGCGCGGTACCACGCTTTGCGATGGTTCGCGGCGCGAAAATTCAGGCGAGCATAGCTGGCATATCGCCCTTTACGCGATGGTCATGGCCGAACATGCCGTCCGGCCGGTCAATATCGACCGTGTGATCAAAATGCTGTTGATCCATGATATCGTTGAGATTGATGCAGGCGATAACCCGATCCACGGTGATCACGATCCCGCAGACCAGGACCGTATTGAACAAGCTGCCGCCGCCCGTATCTTCGGCCTCTTGCCGGATGATCAAGCCGCAGCGTTCCGTTTGCTTTGGGATGAGTTCGAAGCAGCCGAAACGGACGACGCCATTTTTGCCAAATCCATCGACCGTGTGCAGCCCGTCATCGCCAATCTGGAATCCGGCGGCGGCACATGGCCGGAATACAAGGTGACTGCAGCGCAGCTGCAAGCCCGCGTCGGTGTAAAGGTCGAAAAGGGCGCACCTGCAATCTGGTCTGCGCTCAAGACACGTATTGACGCGTGGTTTGCCAAGCACGCGCCGCATCATGACTGATCCACAAGAAAGCGCTACGACACGTCCCGTGACCGGTGGCTGCCTTTGCGGCAAAGTCCGCCTGACTGTCCCGCAACAGCCCCTGCGCGTGGGGCTCTGTCATTGTCTGCACTGCCGAAAACACCACGGTGCGCCATTCTTTGCCGCCGCTGTCTTTGCGCGCGGCGATGTGCAGATAACAGGCAAGACGCGGCACTATCAGAACCGTCACTTCTGTGGGACCTGCGGATCATCGGTCTTTGCGGTTAGCGGGGATGAAATTGAGGTGCATATTGGCGCACTCGATCAGCCGAATGTTTTTGCGCCCAGCTATGAACTCTGGACCGACCGCCGCGAAAGCTGGCTGCCCACACTTTCAGGGGTGAGGCAATATCCACGCAATCGCGATACCGCTTAGCCGATGCACAGACGCCGCAATCGCAGATTTCCCTCTATACAAACAACCAACACAGGCGTAGGGCGCAGGTCTAACGCCGAAGAAAGCACGTTTTTATGATCACGACCCTCGCCGACGCCCTTGCCAAACAGGGCTATACTGACCTTACCCCCGTCCAGGAGGCCGTGACGGACGACGCACTCGTCGGGCAGGACCTTCTTGTGTCCGCGCAAACGGGGTCAGGTAAAACAGTCGGCTTCGGGTTGGCCATTGGTCCCACCATTCTGAACGAAGAGGGCCAGTTCGGCCCGCAGAGTGCGCCGCAGGCGCTGATCATTGCGCCCACACGCGAACTGGCGCTGCAGGTCAAACGCGAATTGCAGTGGCTTTACGCGGGTGCCGGTGCAACGCTGGCCTCTTGCGTCGGGGGCATGGATTTCCGCGATGAACGCCGCCATCTGGAACGCGGCGCGCATATCGTCGTCGCAACCCCCGGCCGTCTGCGTGACCATATCATGCGCGGCACGATTGACCTGTCCGAGATCAAGGCCGTCGTGCTGGATGAAGCGGACGAGATGCTTGATCTGGGTTTTCGCGAAGACCTCGAATTCATTCTTGATCAGGCCCCCGCGACCCGCCGCACCCTGATGTTTTCTGCCACCGTCCCGCCGATGATTGCGACACTGGCCAAATCCTATCAGCGTGACGGCGTCCGGATTGCGACGACCAGCAAGGAAAGCCAGCACGCCGATATCGAATACCGCGCGCTGACCGTTGCCAACCATGACATCGACGCCGCCATCGTAAATGTGCTGCGCTACTACGATGCGCCCAATTCCATCGTCTTCTGCAACACCCGTGCGATGGTCACACGGCTGACCACACGCCTGTCAAACCGTGGCTTCTCGGTTGTGGCCCTCTCCGGTGAACTGACACAATCCGAGCGCTCCAACGCGCTGCAAGCCATGCGCGACGGGCGGGCCAAAGTCTGTGTGGCGACCGATGTGGCTGCGCGCGGCATCGACCTGCCCAA
Organism: Yoonia rosea; assembly: GCF_900156505.1. Lineage (NCBI taxonomy): Bacteria > Pseudomonadati > Pseudomonadota > Alphaproteobacteria > Rhodobacterales > Paracoccaceae > Yoonia > Yoonia rosea. Next base: position 948,689 of record NZ_FTPR01000001.1, read on the forward strand.
CCTCGAACTGGTGATCCACGCCGAACTGCCAACAAACGCCGAAACGCTCCTGCACCGCTCGGGCCGGACAGGCCGCGCGGGCCGCAAAGGCATCTCTGCGCTGATCGTGCCCGCCAAGATGAAGCGGCGCGGTGAAAACCTGCTGAAATGGGGCAAACTGACCGCAACTTGGGCCCTGCCGCCTTCTGCCGAAGAGGTTGCGGCCAAAGACGAAGAGCGTCTGCTGACCGATCCGGTCTGGTCCGAAGATTTCACCGACGAAGAAATCACATTCGCCGCACGCCTGCTGGAACAGCATGCGCCCGAAAAAATCGCCGCGGCCTACCTGCGCCTTTATGCGGGCAAGCAATCGGCCCCCGAGTTCATTTCCGAATACAAAGATGGCCCCGCCGCCAAGGAACGCGCCCCGCGCGAAGTGAAATCCTTTGGCCCCTCCAAATGGTTCAGCGTCGATATCGGGCGCGAAGGCAAGGCCGAGGCGCGCTGGCTCTTGCCGATGATCTGCAAGGCCGGCGGGATCACCAAAAACGAGATCGGCGCGATCCGCATCCAGCCCAACGAGACCTTTATCGAGATCTCAGCCCCTGCTGTGCCCGGTTTTCTGGACAGCGTCGGCAGCGATATGAAGTTGGAAAATCAGGCCACCCTGACTGCCCTTGATGGCGCGCCGCAACTGGGCGAACGCGGTCCGCGCAAGACCAAGCGCGATTATGACGATGGCCCGAAGCGCGCGCCCAAGCGCGATTTTGGCGACAAGCCCAAGCGCGACTACGGCGATAAACCCAAACGCCACGCCCCCCGCGATCAGGCCGCCCCGCCGCCATCGCAACAAGATCATGTACCTGCGATCCAACCGATCCCCGGTGCCGCTGACGACTACAAAGCGCGCAAACCGCGCCACAAACCCGAACGCCGCGACCATGGTGATGCGCTGACCGAGAAGCGCAGCAAACCACCCTATAAGGGCAAATCTGACGGTAAAAAACCCGCAGGCAAAGGCAAACCGCCTTACAGCGCCGACAGCAAGCCGCGCAAACCCGGCGCGGGCAAGCCCGGCGGCAAACCCGCGGGCAATGCCAAGGATACGTCCAAAAGGTTCGTCCCGCCGGGCGGAAAAGCGAAGCCGCGCAAGGGCTTAGGCAAAGGCGGCAGCGGCGCGCCAAAGCGCGGAAAATCCTAAAACCCGCCCAATTGGTCACATTTATGTCACGCCAACCCCATGTTGTGGGCACAGGACCCTAGTGCTGTGGCTGCAATCATTCCTATCATCAACCCACGAGCAAGCTAAAGGACCAGCAAATGGCCACTGCAACATCAACGCCCCGCACAGCAGCACCAACACCACCGGCACCGCAGCAACAGGGCAAACCGACAGCGCCCGTCTATACCGATTACGCGAGTATCTAGCCGTTCACGCGCGCCAATGGCCGGTGAGGCCACGCCCGGACCGATCGCCCTCCCCGATCAGCCGTCCGGAACCTCACTGGCCCTTTTTTCGCAGCCTCGCTAATATCCGGGGATGGCGGAACTGACTTCCATCAAGAATATCGGACCGGCGTTTGCAGCGTCTTTGAAAGCTGTGGGGATAACCACAGCCGAAGAACTGCGCGCGCTTGGCGCAGATGCGGCTTATGCAAAGATGCTGGAAGGCGGCACCCGCCCCCATTTCATCGGCTATTACGTGCTGCATATGGCGCTGCAAGGGCGGCCGTGGAATGACTGCAAGGGCGAAGAGAAAAAGGCGCTGCGTAAGCAGTTTGACCAGATCAAAGCGGGCAGCTTTGATCAGGACCGCTCGGAACTGGAGCGCATCCTGAACCAAATCGGCGTTGTGCCAACAGTGCGTGAATAACGAATCATGCCATGCCTCCCGCGCCGCTCATCGATACAATCGCACCGAAAACGCGCCATTGTATCCATGCTGAAGGCTAACATAGTGCGTTCGGGGCATGATTTAGACGATTTCACACACTAGCACTCGTCGCCAACGTGTCGCTCCTTGATTCTCGCATGATATGATGTTGTGTATTAACATCGAGTTAACGCGTATGTGAGTGAGCCGAGCAAATGACACGATTTCCGGAAGAAGCACATTTAGCGTGCAAGCCTGCAGGCAAATCAGCCAGATCTGGTGGCTTTTCCTTTATAAAGTCGTTCCGTGAAGACGAGCGCGGCGTCGTCTCTATTGATTTCGTGGTTGTGGCCGCGTTGGCGACCATGCTTGGTATCAGCATTTCTGTTGCGATCACGAACGGCGTAACAGAATTTGCGTCAACAATGGAAGATGCACTGAGCGCAACGCCCCAAGCCCCAGGTAACGGTGGCGGCAACGGCGGTAATGGCGGCGGCAACGGTGGGAACGGCGGCGGCAACGGCGGTAATGGCGGCGGCAACGGCGGTAATGGTGGCGGCAACGGCGGTAATGGCGGCGGCAACGGCGGTAACGGTGGCGGCAACGGGAACGGAAACAGCAACGGGAACGGCAACAGCAATGGTGGCGGGAACAACAGCAACGGAAACGGTAACAGCAGTGGTGGTGGCGGCGGGAATAGCTAGGCTGCTTTGCTAGTTAACAGCGCTCAACCAAAAAATATGATGCGCTGCCACAAGCCTTTCTGACGCTACCGACGCTGCGATTTTGTCCCTTAGCCTCATCGATTTACAAAATCTCAGACATGAAAAAGCCGCCAGCGCCAATCAGGCACGGGCGGCTTTCACATTTTGGGACAGGCAGGATGGAACCCGCCCGCCATCAATTAGCCAACCAGTTCAAGACCGGAGAAAAAGAAAGCAATTTCTTCTGCGGCAGTTTCCGGCGCGTCGGAGCCGTGAACCGAGTTCTCACCGATGGAGAGCGCGAATTCCTTGCGGATCGTGCCAGGTGCTGCGTCTGCTGGGTTTGTGGCACCCATGACTTCACGGTTCTTTGCAATCGCGTCTTCGCCTTCCAGAACCTGCACAACGATCGGCTCGGAGATCATGAATTCGCACAGTTCGTCAAAGAATGGGCGCGCGGCATGTACACCGTAGAACTGCTGCGCTTGTGCCAGTGTCAGCTGGATGCGCTTGGATGCGACGATGCGCAGGCCTGCTTCTTCGAATTTCGCGGTGATTGCGCCGGTCAGGTTACGCTTGGTCGCGTCTGGTTTGATGATGGAAAAAGTACGCTGGATAGCCATGTGAGCCTCTTGATGATTTACAAGGCGAATGCCTCGATGAAATGATGGCTGCGCCCTATCACGCGCATCTGTCCGTGAAAAGGCGTGAATTGCGCGCCCCTAGGCGGGGCGTGGTTTGCGCAGCGGCAAAAACTCCAGCACACCCGCGATCAAGACCAAACTGCCGCCGATCCATTCGCCAGGCGACAAGACCTCACCGGCGATCACCGATGCTGACACAACACTGACCAGCACCTCCGAGAACATCAAGATGCCCACGCGCGCGGGCTCCAGCTTTGTCGTGGCCCAGAGCAGGCCCACGATCGACAGCGCCCACCACAGGATGGCACTCAACACCACCCAAAAGGCAACAGCACCGGGCTGTGGCAGTGCCGCGATATCCGGCAAAGGGGCCACAAGCGGCGCCAGAATCAGCCCGCCCCCCAAGGCACCTACGGCAAACAGGAACGTGCTTTCCGCTGGCCCCGCCGTCGCCTTGACCTTGATCCCGATCGAGGCCACGGCCCAGCAAACCCCGCTTGTGAGGCCAAGCCATTCGCCAAGCCCGCGGGGCACCGGCAATTCACCATCTCCGCCCAACATCAGCACCAGCCCCGCGACCCCCGCCAGAAGCGCGGCAATGCGCGGTCCCGTGATCGGCCACCCCATCAGGTAGCGCCCGATCAGCGTGCTCCAGATCGGGGTGAGATAGAACAGGATCACAATGATCGCCACGCGCCCGTACAGCAGGCCCAGCGAGTAAAACATCAGGGAACAGCCACCGAGGATCAGCGAGGCCACAGCCATCGGATGTGAGCGGCGCAACGCGTGCCGGCCCCGCCACCCCCACGGGGCCAGCACCGTGACAGCGATGACCATAATGGCCACCGTCCCCCATGGCCCCGTCAGCCCCAGCGCATCAATCTGGCGCAACGGCAGCCAGTAAAAGCCCCAAAGCATGCCAAACCCGACGATGGTCAGACTGGCCAGAAAGATCGTGCGCGGCGTCTCCATACCCATCGCTTAGCAACCCACCTCTCATGGCACCAGCCACAACAATCGTAGGGCAGCAGAAAACGGGTGATTGACCCCGCCCAGACGATCAATCATAGCGCGCATATGCTCAAGATTTCAGATATCACTTATTCCGTCGAAGGCCGCACACTGGTCGAACACGCAACCGTCACCATCCCTGCCGGCCATAAGGTCGGGCTTGTGGGGCGCAATGGCTCGGGCAAGACCACGCTGTTTCGGGTGATCCGCGGCGAAATGGTACTTGATACCGGCAGTGTCAGCATTCCCAAAGGCTGGAAGATTGGCGGCGTCAGCCAGGAAGTGCCCGGTAACGAGGTATCTTTGATCAACACCGTATTGCGCGCTGATACCGAACGCGAGGCGCTTTTGGCCGAGGCCGAGACCGCCACAGACCCCGCCCGCATTGCCGAGGTGCAGACACGTCTGGCCGATATCGAGGCATGGTCCGCCGAGGCGCGCGCCGCCACCATCCTGCGGGGTCTTGGCTTTACGCATGAAGAACAACAGATGCCCTGTTCCGCTTTTTCAGGCGGGTGGCGGATGCGTGTAGCATTGGCCGCAGTGCTGTTCTCCGAACCCGATCTGTTGCTCTTGGACGAACCGACAAACTATCTCGACCTCGAAGGCGCGCTCTGGCTCGAGGCCTATCTGGTCAAATACCCCCATACCGTGCTGATCGTCAGCCACGACCGTGAACTTCTCAACCGCTCCGTGGGCGGCATCCTGCACCTCGAAGACAAGGGGCTGATCTATTACACCGGCCCCTATGACACCTTCGCACGCCAACGCGCCGCCAACCGCGCGGTGCAGGCAGCAGCGGCCAAAAAACAGGACGCACAGCGCGCGCATTTGCAGGCCTTTGTTGACCGTTTCAAGGCGAAAGCCTCAAAGGCCAAACAGGCGCAAAGCCGCGTGAAAATGCTGGAAAAGATGGAAACGATCCGCGCGCCCGAAGATGCGGCGCGCACGGTCTTTACCTTTCCCGAGCCTGAAGAACTCTCGCCCCCGATCATCGCGACCGAAGGAGCGGCTGTGGGTTACGGCAACACCATTGTGCTGCATGATCTGAACCTGCGGATCGACCAGGACGACCGGATCGCACTGTTGGGCCGCAATGGTGAGGGCAAATCGACCCTGTCGAAAATGCTCTCGGACCGTCTGCCGCTGGCGCGCGGGAAAATGGTGACCTCGAACAAGTTGCGCATCGGCTTTTTCGCGCAGCATCAGGTGGATGAGCTGCGGATCGAAGAAACCCCGCTCGACCACCTGTTCCGCGAACGCCCCAATGAAGGCCAGGCCAAATTGCGTGCGCGCCTTGCGGGTTTCGGCCTTGGTGCGGATCAGGCCGATACCGAGGTAGGCCGCCTGTCCGGTGGGCAAAAGGCACGTCTGTCGCTGCTTTTGGCCACCCTGCCCGCGCCGCATCTTCTGATCCTCGACGAGCCGACCAACCACCTTGATATCGAAAGTCGCGAAGCGCTGGTCGAAGCACTGACCGCCTATTCCGGTGCGGTGATCCTTGTCAGCCACGACATGCACCTTTTGTCCATGGTGGCCGACCGTCTGTGGCTTGTTAAAGACGGCCATGTCACATCTTACGATGACGACCTGAACGCCTATCGTAAAATGCTGCTGACGCCGGAAAAGCCCCGCGAAAAGGAAAAACCCGCCCCTGTCAAAGCGCCGAAACCCTCGCGCGAAGCGATTGCCGCGTTGCGCAAAGAGGTGCGCAACAACGAAGAGCGGGTCAAGAAAATCAACGAGATGCGTGACAAACTTGCCAAGAAACTGGCCGATCCCGTCCTTTACGAGGATGGCAAGGCGGGCGAGCTTGCCACATGGAACAAGAAATACGCCGAAGTGATGGACGGTCTGGACCGCGCAGAGGCCATGTGGATGGCATCGCTCGAGAAACTCGAAAAAGCCGAAAAAAGCTGATCCCGGACTTTCTGCGTCCCCTCAAACTTCCGCCGGAGGCAATCCTGCCCTTGCCACCGCGCGGCCCCATCTGGCAGACACAAGACCATGACTGAAATACCAGCCCTCATCGCAGCCTTCACCACGCTGTTCATCATCATCGACCCCCCCGGTCTTGCGCCTGTCTTCATTGCGCTGACCCAGGGGATGAGCGCGCAGCAACGCCGCGCCATCGGCATCCGCGCATTTCTCGTGGCGGCCGCGTTGATGATGGTGTTCCTGTTTCTGGGCGAAGCGGTCCTCGGCTTTATCGGGATTTCGATGGACGCGTTCCGCATCGCAGGTGGAATCCTGCTCTTTCTCACAGCCCTTGATATGCTCTTTCAGCGGCGTCAGGCGCGGCGCGAAGACAATGCCGCCGAAGGTCAGGCCGAACATCACGACGATCCATCGGTGTTTCCGCTGGCGCTGCCGCTCATCGTGGGGCCCGGGGCCATCACAACCGTGATCCTGTTGGCAGGCGAAGCCCAAAGTGCAGCCGATATGGGCGCGATTGCCGCCGTGATCATCGTCGTGCTGCTGATCGTTTTGCTGGCCTTTCTTGCCGCACCTGCAATCGAACGCGCGCTGGGCAAAACCGGGCTGAACATCGTCACCCGTCTTTTGGGCATGTTGCTGGCGGCTCTGGCCGTGCAATTCGTGCTTGATGGTCTGCGGGGTTTTGGGATCGGCGCATAGTGCCTATATCTGTGCCATGACCACTGACCAAATCATGCAACTGACCTATCTGGTCCTTCTGGGGGCCGCCGTTGGCGGCTCTGCTATCGTGGTCGGGCGCAAGAATATGGGCAAAATGGCGCAGCAGGCCGCGATCTGGGCGCTGATCTTTATTGGCGTGATCGGAGCTTACGGGCTGTGGGAAGATATCAGCAATAACGTCAACCCACGCCAGACTATCCTGAGCGAAAGCGCCATCGCGGTGCCGCGCAGCAATGACGGGCACTATCACCTGACCCTTGATGTCAACGGCACAGCGGTTGATTTTGTCATCGACACCGGTGCCAGCCAGGTCGTGCTCTCCCAACGCGATGCCGCACGGATCGGGATTGATGCCAACAGCCTGAATTACTCGGGTGCGGCCAGCACCGCCAATGGCGTGGTGCGCACAGCCCCCGTGATGCTGGATCAGGTCCGCTTGGGTGCCATCACCGACCGTAATGTGCCAGCCGTGGTCAACGGTGGCGAAATGGACAATTCGCTGCTGGGGATGACCTATCTGGGGCTTTATAACCGGATCGAGATTGCCAACGGTGAGCTGGTGTTGAACCGATGATCCGCGCATTCGCCCTCCTGCTGCTTCTGGCGGCCTGCACGCCCGCGCCCGCCGAGCTGCCCGAAGGGTTTGATCCGACATTCACGTTCTAGCGGATCAGCGCATCAGGTAAGGTGGATCAGGATCCACCCTCCTTTTCGGCTTTCTTCGTCCAGCGCCCTGCCTCTTGCGCCCAGTATTGCGCAGCACAGCCTGCATCGGTCAGCGCCTTCCATTGGCCACGCGCCACATCAAGTGCGGCACCATCATGGCCATCAAACAAGATACAGGTCCGCTCGGCGGCGCTGACCTCCGCGGCGCTGACGGCCGCCCCGCCCACGCTCATGACGCAGGCAAACCCGTCACTGGGTACATCGCCCAACAACACAGGTTGGTCCGCGTCATGGGGCCCGCCTGCAAGGCCGTGGGGCAGAAAGCCGTCCTCTGGGCCCTGCCACAGCACCTCGTCCAACCGCTTCAAAAGTGCCGCGTCATGCCCACGCACCAGCACCCGCCAACCCGCGCCGCGCGCTTTGCCGATCAACATCGGCAAGGTCGCCTCAAGCGGGCTGTCGGTCAGGTGGTAGAAAAACGCAGCCCCCATCAGCCCTTCTCGTAATTGTCGGCAATCAACCGGTTCAGCGCCATCACACCCCAGCCCGTGGCCCCAGCAGGGGCCAGTGCGGTCTCTTTCTTGACGCTGGCGGTGCCTGCGATATCCAGATGTGCCCATGGCACGTCGGGTTTGACAAACCGCTGCAGGAATTGCGCGGCAATCACCGCACCACCCATGCGCCCGCCAACGTTCTTCATATCCGCAATCCGCGATTTCAGTTCGGCGTCGTAGCCCGCCCCTAATGGCATCCGCCAGACGCCCTCGCCCTCGGCTGCGGCGGCTTTGGCAATCGACGTACTCAGGCCATCCGAGTTCGAGAACATCCCTGCATTTTCATGGCCCAAGGCCACCATGATCGCCCCTGTCAACGTGGCCAGATTGATCATGCCCACAGGCTTGAACCGCTCTTGCGTGTACCACAGCACATCGGCCAGCACCAAACGCCCCTCGGCGTCTGTGTTGATGATCTCGATCGTGTCGCCCTTCATGGATTTGACCACATCACCAGGGCGGGTCGCATTGCCCGATGGCATGTTTTCCACCAGCCCGACAAGCCCCACGACATTGGCCTTGGCCTTGCGCAGTGCCAGCGTGCGCATGACACCTGCCACAACGCCCGCACCGCCCATGTCCATGGTCATCTCTTCCATACCACCGGGCTGTTTGAGGCTGATGCCGCCGGTGTCAAAGACCACGCCTTTGCCGACCAGCGCAAATGGCGCTTCCTTGCCGCCACCGTTCCACGACATCACAACCACTTTGGTGGGGCTGTCCGATCCTTGGCCGACACTCAACAGCGTGCGCATCCCCAGCTTGGCCAGAACATCCTCTTCGAGGATTTCCACCTCGAGCCCCAGTTCCTGCATCGCCGCAAGCCGTGCAGCGAAATCATCCGTGGTCAGCACATTGGCGGGTTCATTGGTCAGATCGCGGGTGAAGAACACGCCTTCGGCCACAGCCGCCAAAGGTGCGGCCGCTTTCGCAACCGCTTCGGGCTTGGACACCATGAAGGTCACCGTTCCAGCCGTCTTGGCCGGCGCGGTCTTGTGGGTCTCAAACGTGTACCCCCGCAGCGCGAGGCCCAAGGAAATCTCTTCGGCGCGCGCGATTGTACCGGCAAGGATCAGCAGGTCGTCACCGTTCTGGATTTTGGCCAGTTGCGCCCCGGCCTTGCGCGCATCCGCACAGCTCGGCTTGCGCCCCAGCTTCACCACAACCACAGCCACCGCCGCCATGCCCACCGGATATCCGAGCGGTGCTGCATCGCCCGCAGCCATCTTTTCAAAAGCTGCACTTTCAACAAACCGGGCCAGCGCCTTGCGGGTCAGCGTGTTCACCTTGCGCGCACCCGCATCCAGCTTGCCATCCTCCCCGACAAAGACAACAACCTTGCCCGCAGCACTGGCGATAGCCTCAAGATCGACGTCTTTGAATTTGATTTCTGCGGGTGTGGTCATGGTCTCTCCGATCTGTGTGAATGTCTTGGCGGCAATAGGTAGCCCGCGACCACCCCTTTGACCAGATAGCTGTTCAAACTGGCGCGCGCTTGGGCTAGTTTGACCCCAATACAGCGACAGGCATCACAAAGGACACAGCATTGGGGCGATTCGACAGATATATGTTGTCGCAACTGATGGTGCTGTTCGGCTTTTTCAGCCTCGTGCTGGTGTTGATCTATTGGATCAACCGCGCGGTGTCCCTCTTTGACCAATTGATCGCCGACGGGCAGTCTGCGACGGTTTTCCTTGAGTTCACTGCGCTGTCACTTCCTTCTGTCATGCGACTGGCACTGCCTTTGGCGGCCTTTGCATCGGCGGTCTATGTGACCAACCGCATGACGACAGAATCTGAACTGACCGTCGTGCAGGCAACCGGCTATTCGCCGTTCCGCCTTGCGCGGCCCGTGATGTATTTCGGGCTGATTGTCGCGGTGATGATGTCGGCCCTGATGCACTTTCTCGTCCCCCTCAGCAGTGCGCGTCTGGTCGAGCGTGAGGCAGAGATCGCACAGAACATCACTGCACGCTTTCTGACCGAGGGCCGCTTTCTCGAACCAGTCAACGGCGTGACCTTCTATATCCGTGACATCACGCCCGAAGGGGAATTACGCGATGTGTTTCTATCCGACATCCGCGACGCAGATGAACAAATGACCTATACCGCCGCACAGGCGTTTCTGGTCCGGCAGGACGGCGCGACACAGCTGGTCATGATTGATGGCATGATCCAGATACTCAGGACAGCGGATCAACGCCTGTTCCGCACATCGTTTGATGATTTCGCATTTAACATCAGCAGCTTGATGGCCGAACCCCGCACAGGCAGACGCCGCGAGACTGTTATACCGACGTGGGAATTGCTTAATCCGACGCAAGCCCTGCAAGATGAAACAAACCGCTCGGCCGCCCAGCTTCTGGCGACAGCACACGACCGGTTCAGCCAGTCCCTTCTGGGCGCCGTTGCCGCACTGCTTGGTTTCTCCGCATTGATGGTGGGCAGCTATAGCCGGTTCGGGGTGTGGAGGCAGATCATTTTCGCAATTGTCCTCATTATCATCGTCAAAGCCGTCGAGACATCCGGCTTGCGCACGGCGCGCAGTGATCCGGAACTCTGGTTTGTGGCTTACCTGCAATGTTTTGTCGGGTTTGTGATGATCTGGTTTTTGCTGTTCTGGGCCAGCCGCCCCTATCTTTTCAAACGCCGGATCCCAGAGGGCAGCGCACCATGATCCTGCACCGCTATTTCGCACGCCGTTTCCTGATCACACTCATGGGTGTGGGCGGGGTTTTCTTTATGATCATGCTGTTTTCCGAACTGGTCGAGCAGTTGCGCCGTTTCGGAAGTGCCGACGCGACTTTCACCGATGTGCTGATCCTGAGCCTGCTGAACATCCCCGACGCGCTTTATACGATTATGCCGCTCATCGTCATTCTTGCGACCGTGGCGTTGTTCCTCAGCCTTGCGCGCTCCTCCGAGATGGTGGTGACGCGGGCGGCGGGGCGTTCGGCCCTCAAGGCATTGCTCGCCCCGTTGGCCGTGGCATTTATTGCGGGTGTGCTGGCCGTTGCAGTTTTGAACCCCATCGTCGCGGGCACCTCGAAAGAATATGAGGTGCGCAGCGACGCCCTGCGCGGCACAAGTTCGGTGCTTTCGATCGGCTCGTCGGGTCTTTGGTTGCGTCAGGGGGATGCGATAGGCCAGACCGTCATCCGCGCCCAAAGCGCAAATCTGGATGGGACGCGATTGAGCGACGTGACCTTCCTGACCTTCACACCTGACGGCGAACCCAACCAGCGGATCAGTGCACAGGTCGCGGAATTGGTGGCGGGCGCATGGGTCTTGCAAGACGCCAAGTCGTGGTCCCTGTCCGAAGACACAACGCCCGAAGCAACAGCACAGATATTGGACGAACTCAGCCTGCCCTCTACCCTGACACCTGATCAGATCCGCGACAGCTTTGGCACGCCGTCTTCCATCTCGATCTGGGACTTGCCCGCTTTCATCGACCGGCTGCAAACGGCGGGTTTTTCGGCACAACGCCATCTGATGTGGTTCCATAAAGAGATGGCGCAACCGCTCTTTCTGGTCGCGATGGTGATGATCGGGGCGAGTTTCACCTTGCGCCATCAGCGCGGCGGGCGCACCGGCCTGATGGTCATGTTCGCGATCCTGCTGGCCTTTGTGATCTATTTTATCCGCAATTTTGCGCAGGTGCTTGGCGAAAACGGGCAATTGCCGGTGTTGCTTGCGGCATGGGCCCCGCCCTTTGTCGCAATCGGGATATCCATGGGTTTCCTGTTGCACAACGAGGACGGCTGATGCGCGTTTTCCTGGTAATTTTGATGCTTTGTCTGCCTCTTTCGCTGCATGCTCAAGGGGCTGCAACGCTTGTCGCGGATCGTGTTGCGCTGACCGAGGATGAACAGCTGATTGCGTCGGGCAACGTCGAAGTGCTCTTTGACGGCAGCCGCCTGACCGCCAGTGAGATTGTATTTGATCGCGCCAGCGACACGTTGCAGATTGTCGGGCCGATCATCGTTCAGGCGGCCGACGGCACCATCTTTACCGCAGACCGCGCCACGCTTGACCCCCGCCTTGAGAACGGCATCCTGCAAGGGGCGCGCATCGTGCTCCAGCAGCAGTTGCAAGTGGCATCAAACCAGATTGACCGCCGCGACGGACGGTATTCGCAACTCTACAAGACAACGGCGACGTCTTGCCGGGTTTGCGGCACGCAGACCCCGTTATGGGAAATCCGCGCCGAGCAGGTGATCCACGATTCAGAAGAACGGCAACTCTATTTCCGTAACGCCACCTTGCGTGTACGCGGCATACCGGTTTTGTGGTTGCCACGTATGCGCCTGCCCGACCCATCGCTTGACCGGGCCAGCGGCCTGCTGACCCCCGAACAGCGGAACACAACACAACTGGGTTTCGGGATAAAGCTGCCCTATTTCATCACGCTTGGTGACCATCGTGACCTGACGCTGACACCCTATATCTCACCGGAAACAACCACGCTGGAGCTGCGTTATCGTCAGGCGTCCGCAAATGGTAATCTGACGGTGCAAGGCGCAGTTAGCGACGACACATTGCTGCCGGAAGCGCGGTCTTATCTTTTCGCCGAAGGCCGGTTCAAACTTGCGGATGCCTATCAACTCAACTTTGACATCGAAACGGCCAGTGACCCCGCCTATCTTCTGGATTACGGCTATTCAGATATCGACCGGCTTGAGAGTGCGGTGCAACTCCTGCGCGTCATGGACGACACGCTCTTCAATGCAAGACTGACGAATTACGAGTCGCTCCGTGATGACGAAGACGACGAATCCCTCCCACCCATTATTGCAGATCTGGCTTATGAGACGCGCTATGAGCCTGCCTTTGGCGGTGTCTTGCGCTATGGAACAAGCCTTGATGCCGCTTACAGATACAGCACAACCGACGGGGACGCCGGACGCGATATCGGCCGCATCGGGGCGGCAGGCGCATGGTCCGACAGCTGGGTCCTGCCTTATGGCTTTGTCGCAGATATGCAAACCGGCTTGCGCACGGATGTCTATTTCGTCAGCGATGACGTTGACTTCGAAAACGAGGATGTGCGCGCAGCCTCCAGTATCGGGGGGACATTGCGCTGGCCGCTGGGGCGCGTCGGCACAGCCGGTACCACCCATCTTCTGGAACCTGTCGCCAGCCTCAGTTGGGCCGAAACCTATGGCGGCACGCCCCCCAACGAAGACAGCCTGCGGACCGAACTGGACCGCGCCAATCTTTTTGCCCTGTCACGCTATGCAGGCGATGATCGCATCGAAACAGGCCTGCAAGCAGCGGCCGGTCTGACATGGACGCGACTGGGCGGCCGGGGGGTCAACTCGGTTCTCAGCTTTGGGCGGGTGTTCCGCCAAGACGTGCAGGACGGGTTTACCAATACATCAGGTCTGAATGGACTGAATTCCGACTGGCTGATTGCCGGCCAGTTCACAGCCCCCGGCGGTTTTCTCTTTGACACGCGCAGCCTGTGGAATGGCGTACAGGACCTGACTGTCACCGACAGCCGGATCGCGTGGCAGAATGACCGCATATCACTGGGCGCAAACTATGTCTGGCTGGGTCCGGACCCAGAGGAAGACCGCCTGGAAACCAGTTCGGAATGGACGGTCGATGCAGGCTTTGTCATCAATGATGCATGGTCGCTCGAGGTGGATGCACGCTATGATCTCGCCGCCGAGCGACCCGTCCGCGCAGGCGCGATCCTGCAATGGAGAAACGAATGTGTGACAGTCGACGTTTCGGCCTCGCGCCGCTTTACGTCTTCCAGTACGGTTGAACCCACAACAACTTTCGGGATAAGCGGCTCTATCGGAAGCTTTTCCACAGGGCGTGCGACAGGCGGGCTCGCGACAGGATGCGGAAACTGAAACGAATGACGAGTTTTGAGATGCTTAGAAGTCGGTTTATGGCGGCAGTGGCCGTGGCACTTTTCGGGACATGTGTCGCGACAAATGCGGTCGCACAGGGCCAATTGACACCTGTGATTACAGTAGATGACCGCGTCATCACGCAATACGAACTGACCCAGCGCATCCGCCTGCTTGAACTGTTCCGCACGCCGGGTGACCTGAATGAAGCCGCGCGCAATGCGCTGATCGACGATCGTCTGAAGCAACAGGAAATGGCCCGGTTTGACGTGACCATATCCGACGATGTCCTCCAGCAGGAATTGGAAGCCTTTGCCCAACGCGCCAATATGACGCTGCCGCAATTCACACAGGTGCTCGCACAGAACGGTGTAGATTTCGGCACGCTGCGCGATTTCGTCGGGATCAGTGTCTTGTGGCGGGACTATGTGCGCGCCCGTTTCAGGCGTCAGGTGACAATCACCGATAGTGATGTCGAACGCGCCATTGCACAGCGCGGCAACGCGCGCTCGCAACTTGAGGTCCTTTTGTCGGAAATCATCATTGCAGCCCCACCCGATCGCGCCGCACAGGCACGACAGGTGGCCGAGCAGATTTCGCGGATGCGCTCTTTTGCCGAATTTGAAGCCGCAGCACGTCAGGTCTCGGCGTTGCCGTCCCGTGAGGATGGCGGACGCCTTGGGTGGCTGCCCCTTGACAACTATCCACCACAGATTGGTGCCATAATCGTTGATCTGGAACCGGGCGAAGTCACTGAACCGATCGAAATCCCTAACGGTATCGCGCTGTTCCAACTGCGTGGCACGCGCGAGGCCCTGCGCCCCGCACAGGCCCCCGTCAGCCTTGAATATGCCGCCTATTATATTCCCGGTGGAAAATCAGACGCCGGCCTGCGCGCGGCGGCAACAGTCAGCGATCAGGTCGACACCTGCGACGATCTTTATGGCGTGGCGCGCAACCAACCGGTTGAGGCCCTCGACCGGTTGACCGTAGCCCCTTCTGAGATTCCCGACGAAATCGCGCTGGAACTGGCCCGCCTTGATCCGGGCGAGGTGTCTTACAACCTGACGCGCGACAATGGTGACACGCTTGTTTTCCTGATGCTCTGCGCGCGCAATACCGCAGACGCCGACACGATTGACCCCGCCGCCGTGCGCCAGCAGATTTTCAGCCAGCGCCTGACAGCGCTTGCTGATGCGTTGCTCGAAGACCTGCGAGCCTCTGCCGTTATCCGCCCCTGATGCAACCGATCGCCATCAGTTGCGGCGAACCGGCAGGGATCGGCCCCGAGATCGCTGTTACGGCGTGGCAGGCGCTCCGAAACGAAGTGCCGCTGTTGTGGATCGGTGACCCAACGCATCTGCCTGCAGGGACCGATGTGCATCGCGCCACTGATCCCAGCGATATCCATCCCTTCAAGATGACAGTGCTCGCCCGCGATTTCGGCAGCCCCGCCACCCCGGGCAAACCTGACCCGCGCCATGCCAGCGGTGTCATTGCGGCCATCGCCGATGCCGTGGCGCTGGTGCAGGCCGGTGCTGCCCGCGCGCTTTGTACTGCACCCATCCATAAGGCCGCCCTGATCGACGGTGCCGATTTCGCCTACCCCGGGCATACGGAATATCTGGCGGCCCTCGCGGGGACCGATCAGGTGGTGATGATGCTGGCCTGTGATGCGCTCCGCGTCGTGCCGACCACCATTCATATCCCGCTGTCGGACGTCCCCACCACACTGACCGCCAGCCTTCTGACCGATACCATTCTGATTACGCATGCCGCATTGCGCCGTGATTTCGGGATCGCCAAGCCGCGCATCGCCGTGGCAGGTTTGAACCCGCATGCAGGCGAAGACGGGAAAATGGGCCATGAAGAGCAGGACATGATCACCCCCGTGCTGAATGCCCTTCGCGCCCAAGGCATGGATATCAGCGGGCCAATGTCGGCCGACACGATGTTCCACGCGGGCGCGCGGGCGCGCTATGACGTGGCGGTCTGCATGTACCATGATCAGGCCCTGATCCCGATCAAGACGCTGGATTTTTCCGGCGGTGTGAACGTGACGCTAGGCCTGCCCTTTATCCGCACGTCGCCCGACCACGGCACCGCCTTTGACATCGCTGGCAAAGGGATCGCCGACGCCACTTCGATGATCGCGGCCATCCGCATGGCCGCAACAATGGCCGATGCCCGTGATTGACAACCTGCCGCCCCTGCGCGAGGTGATCGCAACGCATGAACTGGCGGCGAAAAAATCGCTCGGCCAGAACTTTCTGCTCGATCTGAACCTGACAGCCAAGATTGCGCGGCTGGCGGGCGATCTCACTGGCGCTGACGTGCTCGAAATCGGTCCCGGTCCGGGTGGCCTTACGCGGGGTCTCTTGGCCGAAGGGGCGCGCCGCGTGCTGGCGATTGAAAAAGACCCCCGGTGCATGCCCGCCTTGGCCGAAATTGCCGCAGCCTATCCCGGCAGGTTACAGGCCATCAACGGCGATGCGCTCACGGTCAATCCGCTCGAACACCTGACACAACCGATCAAGATTACGGCCAACCTGCCCTATAACGTCGGCACGGAGCTCTTGGTGCGCTGGCTGACACCACCGGAATGGCCCCCGTTCTGGGACAGCCTGACACTGATGTTCCAACGCGAAGTGGCGCAAAGGATCGTCGCGACACCGGGCAGCAAAGCCTACGGGCGTCTGGCGCTCTTGGCGCAGTGGCGCACGGATGCCAGGATCGTGCTGGAACTGCCGCCCGAGGCCTTCAGCCCCCCACCCAAAGTGAATTCCGCCGTGGTCCACCTGACCGCCCTGCCCGCACCGCGCTATCCTGCGGATCCTGCCACGCTCAATAAAGTGGTGGCCGCCGCGTTCAATCAACGCCGCAAGATGCTGCGCTCGGCACTCAAATCCGTCAGCCCTGATATCGAAGACCACCTGAATGCGGTCGGCATCAAACCCACGGAACGCGCCGAACAGGTCGGATTAGAGGCCTTCTGCGCTTTGGCAAGAAGCCTCGACGCGTCCTAGGGCCCTTGGCCCCCGGGCTTTCCATGTCCCATCAAACTTCCGCCGGAGGCAATCCTGCCCCCGCCAAACAAAAAGCCCCCCGAAATCGGAGGGCTTGTCTTTATTCAGCAGCCTCTGGGGCGCTGTCGCTCTTTGGCCCCTCATCGGGGGCCTTGCGCGGTTTGCGCGGCTGACGCGGGCGCTTGGGCTTGGCCTCGGGCGTTTCCACCAGGCCGCTGTCACCTTCGTGCACATGATCCGGCTGATCCGTCTCCAAGGGCGCGTTCGCGGCCTCTTCCTGCGCGTTCAAACGTTCCTGACGCTCGCGGTCACGCTCGGCCTGACGCTGACGGTTCTGTTCTTCCTGTTCTTCGCGCTTTGCATCCACTTCGCGCTGCGCCTCGGCCAGCATCCGCGTGTAGTGCTCTGCGTGTTGGGCAAAGTTTTCCGCATCCACACGGTCGCCTGACAAAACGGCATCGCGGTGAAGTTGGTTATATTTTTCAATAATTTGCTGCGGCGTACCGCGCACTTTGCCATCAGGGCCCGAGCTGTCAAACACCCGGTTGATGATGTTACCGCCCGTGGGTCGGTTGTTGCGATTTTTATTTCGCGACCGTGACTTAGATGATCTCATAAGTTGCTTTCAAGCCTTTGGCTGTCGTTGCTGGGCCAATGTCGCGCCAAAAGCGCGTCTCAAATCTGTAGCCTTGCGATGTTTGGCGGCTGATCGGGGGGAGGTTAGTGGCGAGCCTCGTCCCATCCGATGGGAATGAATAAGCATGTGGGCGAGTGCAAGACAAGACTAAAGTGAGTAAAAGGCGCGTTTTTGCCGGTTAATGTGGTGCTGGCGGGTCAGGAGCGCCGGGTTTTGCCGGTTACAACGCGGTCACGGCCATCAAGGTCGGGAATCACAAAAACATGCGCCAGCCCCCCCTGCCGCATCAGTTCAGCCACAGCTTTGCCTTGCGTCGATCCGATCTCAAAGATCAACCGGCCCTCCGGTTCCAGCACATGCTGCGCCTGCGCAATGATGGTGCGGTAGGCGGACAAACCATCTGCTTCATCGGTGAGTGCCAAACGCGGTTCCCATTCGCGCACATCACGCGACAGGCCCGCCATTTCATCGGCGGCAATATAGGGCGGGTTCGCCACGATCAGATCAAAGGGCCGCCTGATACCCGCCATCCAGTCGCTTTGCACAAAGGTTGCTCTGTCATCCACGTGGTTGCGCTGCGCGTTGCGCAAGGCCACGGCAAGCGCCTTGGGCGACACATCGGCCCCCACACCGACCGCGCCCGGGTTTTCCGCCAGCAGCGTGATCAGAATACAACCAGACCCCGTCCCGAGATCCAGCACACGCGCGAAGGGATCGCGCAACGCCACATCAATCAGCGTTTCCGTTTCAGGGCGCGGGTCGAGCACATCCTTTGTCACCTCGAAATCGCGCCCATAAAACGCACGTGACCCGATCAGATGCGACACAGGCTCGAACCGCGACCGGCGCGCGATCAGGTGATCAAACCGTGTCATGACCTCTGCCGACACAGGCTCTGGCAAGATCAGCGTCAGCCGCCCTGCATCCGCGCCAGAGGCATAAGCAAAGAGCTTGCGCGCATCCCGCGCGGCATCAGGCACACCGGCTTTGGTCAGGTGCTGAACAGCCGCTGCCAGAACCTGACTGCCGGTTCTGGCGTCATTCACGCGCCCATCTCGGCCAACATCGTGGCTTGTGCGTCAGATTGCAGGGCATCGATGATTTCATCCAGATCGCCCTGCATCACCTGCCCCAAGGAATAGAGCGTGAGGTTGATCCGGTGATCCGTCAGGCGCCCTTGCGGGAAGTTGTAGGTTCTGATCCGCTCCGAGCGGTCGCCCGAGCCGACCTGGCTTTTCCGATCCGCAGAGCGTTGGCTGTCCACGCGCTGGCGCTCCATATCAAACAGCCGCGTTTTCAGCACCTGCATCGCAATCTCGCGGTTGCGGTGCTGGGATTTCTCGGAACTGACAACAATGATGCCGGTGGGAATATGCAGGATCCGCACCGCACTGTCCGTGGTATTGACGTGCTGTCCCCCCGATCCGGAGGCACGCATTGTATCAATGCGGAGATCATTCGCGTTGATCTCGATATCGACGTCTTCCGCCTCGGGCAGCACGGCCACCGTCGCAGCAGAGGTATGAATGCGCCCGCCACTCTCGGTTTCAGGCACGCGCTGCACGCGGTGCACGCCGCTTTCGTATTTCAGCCTTGCGAAGACACCATCACCGACAACCCGCGCGACAACCTCTTTCACGCCGCCAAGTTCGCTCAGGCTTTCTTCGAGGATTTCGAATTTCCAGCCCTGCTTTTCGGCATAACGCTGATACATCCGCAGCAAATCTGCCGCGAAAAGCCCCGCTTCATCACCGCCCGTGCCGGGCCGGATTTCCAGCAATGCAGGGCGGCCGTCAGCGGCATCTTTGGGCAAAAGCGCCAGCTGCACGTCATGTTCTGACGCTTCCAGCGCCGCTTTCAAATCAGGCAATTCCGCCTCGGCCAGTTCCTTCATCTCCGGATCGGCCAGCATCGCCTCGGCATCAGCGATCTGCGCGAGCAGGTCCTTGTAGGCGGTCACGGTTTCCACGACGGGGCGCAGATCGGCATATTCCTTGCCCAATTTGGCGATATCATTGCCGGCGGCACCACTGGACATTTTCGCCTCCAGAAACTGGAAACGGTCAATCAGCTGTTCAATTTTATCAGATGCGATCATGGATCACCGATTGGCGGATCAAAGCGGCTCGGTCAAGGGGGCAAGCGTTTCAAGCCAGCTTTCAACGCGGGCCTTGTTCACACCCATATCGGACTGGCCGAACCGCAACCTGCCATAAATCACAAGCAGATCGTCCTGCACGGCAACAGTTGTATGATCTGGAAACCCCCACAAAAGCGACCGTGTCTGAAAAGTCATCATACCCTCTGCTACACTGCCCGCCAGCAACCGTGTCCGTGGTGTCGCCAAGGCCCGCTGTTCAGCCAGCGCCAGCACGTCGGCAGCGGGGGCATTGATGCGGCGCACGGCAAGGAACGACCCCGGCCCCTCCGTATCGCCCGGCGCAGTCACTTCGGGCACTTGATGCCAGCGCGCTATGTCCGTCGGCGCAAACCGCACATAGGCCATAAGACCGGCAACAATGAGAATGATCAGATAAAGAATGCGCATAGGGCCCTCATAATTAATTTAAAATGCACCTAATGCGCCGCTGGCCACTTGTGAAGCCTAGCGGTACGGCACACCCGGCAAGATCGACAGCATTTCAAACATCAAATTCGCCCCTGTCAGCGCAGTATTGCCCGACGGATCATAGGGCGGCGACACCTCGACCAGATCGCAGCCCACGATATTCAAGCCCCGCAAACCACGGATCAGCTCCATCGCCTGCGGTGTGGTCAGCCCGCCAATCTCGGGCGTGCCTGTGCCCGGCGCATAGGCGGGGTCCAGACTGTCGATGTCATAGGTGATATAACAGGGCTGATCGCCGATCGCGGCCTTGATCTCGGCCGCGAGGGGCGTCAGCGACTTATGCCACAACGCGGGCGCAAGATATTGGTTGAACCCCCAGCCCGCGGCTTCGGTAAAATCATCTGCGGTATAACCCGTACCCCGCAGCCCGATCTGGAACACCTTGTTGGCGGTAATCAGCCCCTCCTCATAGGCACGACGAAACACTGTACCGTGGGTCTCGCGTTCGCCGAACATCTCGTCGTTCACATCGGCATGGGCATCGACATGGATCAGCGCGACCGGCCCGTGTTTTGCCGCCACCGCGCGCAGCACAGGCAAGGTCAGCGTGTGATCACCGCCCAGCGTCATCGGAATGAAATCATGCTTGAGGTGTGAAGTATAAGTATCTGTAATAATGCGGATACTTTCCGATAGCGAAAACGTATTGATCGCCACATCCCCGATGTCGGCACATTGCAGCGCATCAAAGGGGGCCGCACCCGTCTGGATGTTATAGGGGCGGATCATCGCCGATTGTTCGCGCAATTGCTTGGGCCCCATCCGCGTCCCTGATCGCCAAGAGGTGCCGATATCCATCGGAATGCCGATAAATCCCACATCAAGCCCTTGCGCGCTGCTCACATCCGGCAAACGCATAAAGGTCTGCGGCCCTGAAAACCGCGCCAGATCATTCCCTGATATCGGTTGGTTTGGCATCACTTTTTCCTTTTGTTCCAGAGTGAAAGACAGCAAAGCTCCATTGCGATATGTGCCCCCGCAATCGCGGTGGCGCCCGTGGTATCATAGGGCGGCGAAACTTCGACCACATCCCCCCCCACCATGTCGATCCCCGCGATATCCCGCAGGATCGCGGCGGCCTGCCAAGACGCCAGACCACCCCAGACAGGCGTGCCGGTGCCCGGCGCAAAAGCGGGATCAAGTGCGTCAATATCAAAGCTCACATAGGTCGGATGATCGCCCACGCGTGCTTTGATCTGTTCGGCCACCCAACCGCTGCCCTTTTCGTGGCACCTGCGGGCGGCAATATAGGGCATCCCCAAATAGTCTGCGCATTCCGTCCGAATGCCGATCTGGATCGAGCGCGTCACATCAACAAGGCCCAGTTTCACCGCCTTATACATCATCGTGCCGTGATCAATGCGGGCCATATCGTCATCCGGCCAAAGATCGGAATGGGCGTCAAACTGCACCACCGACATCGGCCCGTATTTTGCGGCATAGGCGCGCAGGATCGGCAGGGTGATAAAGTGATCACCGCCCAAGGTCACCGCTCCGCAGCCCTGCCCCAATATTCCCGCTGTATGGGCCTCTACCAGATCGGGCACACCGGCCACATTGGCATAATCAAAGGCCATATCGCCATAATCGGCGATGGCGAACTCGCTCAATGGATCAAACCCGTCCCAGCCGTAAGGCGGATCATAAGGTTGCAGGCTTGACGCCTCGCGGATCGCGCGGGGCCCGAAACGGGTGCCCGGGCGGTGGGTGACGGCCTGATCGAATGGCACACCTGTGACGGCCAGATCAAAGCCCGTCAGATCCTTGGTGTACATCCGGCGCAAGAACGACGTGGCCCCGCCAAAAGCGTTTTCATAGGCCAACCCACGCCGATCTACCGCCGTAAATGCCCCGTCGACCGCCTCTTTCGCTTTATCAAGTGTCACCACACCACCTCATTTTCCATGTTCAATCAAACTTCCGCCGGAGGCTCCTGCCCCCGGACCGCGCGCCTTAGGCCGCTGGCAAAGCCCGCTCGACCAACCGCGCGAAATAGGACGCCCCCACAGGGGCCGCCCCATCGGCAAAATCATACTTGGGGTGATGCAACCCCGCACTGTCGCCGTTACCGACATACACATAGGCACCGGGGCGCTTTTCGAGAAAATAGGAAAAATCCTCTGCCCCCATGTCATACTGGCGGGCATCGTCCACATCCGGCGAGATTTCCCGCGCGACAGCGGCGGCAAAGGCAGTCTTTTCAGGGTCATTGATCGTGGCCGGATAGCCGCGTTCGTAAATTACCTCGGCCTGCACACCGTAAGCTGCCGCATGGCCCGCGACGATCTCGGTCAGCCGCTTTTCCACCATGTCCTGCACCGATTTTGCCATCGTGCGGACTGTGCCGTTGATATAGGCTTTCTCGGGGACGATGTTATCGGCTGATCCCGTATGAATTTGCGTGACCGAGACGACCAGATCCTCGAACGGCACATGGTTGCGGCTCACAATCGTCTGGATCGCATTGACCATCCCCACAGCCGCAACCACCGGATCAGCGGTTTCGTAAGGGTAGGCCCCGTGCCCGCCGATCCCTGTGATATGAATATGAAAGCTATCGACAGCGGCCATAATCGGCCCCGGGGTGGTATAGAAGGCCCCCACCGCATCGCCCGGTCCACTGTGCAGGGCATAGACCTCGGCGATATCAAACCGCTCGAGAATACCTTCCCTGACCATCACCTCACCGCCGCCGCCATTCTCTTCGGCAGGCTGGAAAATCAACGCCACGCGCCCCGCAAAATTGCGCGTTTCCGCCAGATAACGCGCCGCCCCCAGCAGCATCGTCGTATGCCCGTCATGGCCGCAGGCATGCATCCGGCCCGCCACCTTTGAGGCATACTCCAACCCCGTTTCCTCTTGCATCGGGAGCGCATCCATGTCGGCGCGCAGACCAATGGTCGGTCCCGCGGCCTTGCCGTTGATAATCGCCACGACGCCGGATGTCGCAATCCCTTCATGGATCTCATCGACACCAAATGCGCGCAGTTTCTCGACCACGAAAGCCGCCGTTTCATGGCAGTCAAACCCCAACTCGGGATGCTGGTGCAGATGCCTGCGCCATGCGGTCATATCCTCCGCAAAATCGGCGATACGGTTAATCACTGGCATGTCTGGTGCTCCGGGAGTTCTGCTCTTACGGTGCCACTTGACCCCAACAAGAGGCCCCGTGCAATGCCTGATGACACCCTGATCCATGATCCCGATGGCGGAATGCCGCGTCTGCTGGAAATCATGCGCCGCCTGCGTGATCCCGACACCGGCTGCCCTTGGGATATCGCACAGGATTTCGCCAGCATCGCCCCCTACACCATTGAAGAGGCCTATGAGGTCGCTGATGCCATCGCCCGCGCCGACTGGAAGGATCTTGAGGGTGAATTGGGCGATCTTCTGCTGCAAACCGTTTATCACACGCAGATGGGGTCCGAGGCGGGGCATTTCACCTTTGACAGCGTGGTCAAGGCGATTGCCGACAAGATGGTCGCGCGGCATCCGCATGTCTTTGGTGACGAATCGCGTGATAAAAGCCCCGCGCAACAAACCCAGGACTGGGAAAGGATCAAAGCCGCCGAACGCGCAGGCAAGGCCCAGACCCGCACGCTGGACGGTATCGCCACCGGCCTGCCCGCCCTGACCCGCGCGGTCAAACTGCAAAACCGGGCGGCCCGTGTGGGCTTTGACTGGCCCGACACATCCCATGTGATCGCCAAGATCGTAGAAGAGGCCGGTGAATTGGTCGAAGCGCGCGCGACCTTGTCCCAAACAGAGGTCGCCGAAGAATTCGGTGATCTGATGTTTGTGGTGGCCAATCTTGCCCGCCATCTTGATATCGATCCCGAAACCGCCCTGCGTGCCGCCAACGCCAAATTTACACGGCGCTTTGAGGCGGTAGAAGATGCATTGAAAGCAAAGGGTAAAACCCCCGCTGACAGCGATCTGGCCGAGATGGACGCGCTATGGGATCAGGTTAAAGCGGCCGAAAAGGCGCGTTGACCCACGCGCGACACCACTTGCCTGACAGCAAAGAAGCATTCGAATGGTCGCTATGATGAATTTTGCACCAACAACCGAAGATTACGGACTGCTCGCCATGCCTTTGGCTGCGGCGGCGCAGGCTTATGAAAGGCTGTTTGCGGCGGCTGACCAGTCACTGACGCGGCAGAACATCGAGGGCAAGCCGTCCGCGCTTTTTCACGCACTCGAACCACTGACCATGGCACTTGACCGAACCATGCTGATTGCCCACGGGCCAACCTGGACCAGCTATTTTGCAAACGGGCTGCTTGGGTCCGATGCAGTCCTGCCCGTGTCGCGTATCGCGGCCATGAACGGGTGCACCGGCCTGCGTATCTGCCGATCATCCAAAGCGACGCTTCTTGAGGTCTATGAAAGCCCCGAACGCGGTGGCGATGGTTTAAATCTGCGCCGCACGATCTATGCCGCGCAGGATGGCAAATGGACATTCGGCAACAGCGGCACCCCATATCCATTTGAAAGCACTGAACAATACACAGAGAAGCGCATCAAAGACCGGTTCACACCAAAGCATCTGGATGCCATGCTTGACGGCCTTGGTGCACCCGTGACCCCCCTGCCACCTCTCGATCAGCATAACGCGGTGCTTTTTGTGCA
The DNA here is from genome assembly GCF_900156505.1 of Yoonia rosea. Lineage (NCBI taxonomy): Bacteria > Pseudomonadati > Pseudomonadota > Alphaproteobacteria > Rhodobacterales > Paracoccaceae > Yoonia > Yoonia rosea. The sequence continues at coordinate 973,569 of NZ_FTPR01000001.1, forward strand.
GGATGGCGCAAAGGCATCGCGGCTTACGTTATATTCCTATGCGCAGGTGCAGGCCAAAGAACCGTGGAAGCGCAACTAGGTCAACGCGCAAGCAACACGGTGCCCGTCTGTCGCACGCGCCAAAAGCCCATCCACGAATGTGGCATGCACGAATTTCACGTCAATCGCTTCGTCATAAATGTAAGATAAACAAACGGTATCTTCAGCACCAGATGCGCGGCTTTCGAATTGATGTGCGCCAATAACAGCAGCGACTTGCGCCTGATCCATCCCAACTTCGAGCCGATTTGCCAGACTGTCAGAACTTGCGAAAATCGCGGGCTGTTCGCAGGCGGCCAATAGCAGAGCGGCGGCGGCCAGAACTGTTTTCAGATGTGACATTTCTTTCCCCGGTCGTGGTAAACTATGATGACAGGCTAGCCCGCTTTGTCTTCCAGCATCAACCATTCTTCCTCGGCATCCTGCAGCGCGTTTTGCCGCGCGACCAACGCGTCAGTGGCTTTTTGGAACTTCACAGGCTGCTTGGTGAAGAGCTCAGGATCGGCCAGCAACTCCTCAAGCTTTGTGATCTCGGCGGTCAGTTTGTCGATAACCGAAGGCAGTTCTTCAAGACGATGTTTTTCGGTAAAAGACAGACCCGAAACCTCTTTCTTCGGTGCTTCTTTTTCCTTCTTGGCCAATGGCTTGCTGGCCTGTTTGGCCTCGGTAAAATCACCGCCGCGTTGGGCGCGATAGTCTGTCCAACCGCCAGCATAGACGACCGCCTCGCCATTTCCTTCCATGGCAATCGTCGTGGTCGCGACACGGTCGAGAAAGTCACGGTCGTGACTGACGAGAAGCACCGTGCCCTCGTAATCGCCCAATATATCCTGCAACAGATCCAGCGTTTCGATATCCAGATCGTTGGTCGGTTCGTCAAGGATCAGCAGATTGCTTTCCCGCGCCATCAGCCGCGCCAGCAAGAGCCGCGCTTTTTCACCGCCCGAAAGCGACCGCACGGGCGCACGTGCTTGCGCTTCGTTGAACAAAAATTCCTTCAGATAGCCGACCACATGTTTGGGCGTGCCGCGCACCATGATCTGGTCGGATTTTCCGGACACACCCAGTTCGGGGTCATTGGCCAGATTTTCCCACAGCGTCATGTCTTCGTTCAACGCCGCGCGCGTCTGGTCAAACACCGCAATATCAAGGTTCGTGCCCAGCTTGATCGACCCTTCATCAGGTGCCACCTGCCCCAAAAGCATCTTGATCAGTGTGGTTTTGCCCACACCATTCGGCCCCACAAAGGCAATGCGGTCACCGCGCTGCACGGTCAGATCGAAATTGCGGACAATATTCTTGCCATCAAAGGCTTTGCTTAGACCGAAGGCCTCAACCACCTTCTTGCCGGAGGTCGACCCGCCGTCAAAGGCCATCGCCGCCGTGCCCTGCCGTGTGATCTGTGCGGCACGTTGGGCGCGCAATTCCTGCAAGGCACGCACGCGGCCTTGGTTGCGCTTGCGGCGTGCAGAAATGCCCTCCACCGCCCAACGCGCCTCGGCCTTGATTTTACGGTTCAGCTTGTGGCGTTGCTGGTCTTCCTCTTCCCAGATTTTATCGCGCCACGCCTCGAAGTTCTCGAAACCCTCTTCAGCACGCCGCACCTGCCCGCGGTCAATCCACAGCGTCGCACGCGTCAGCGCACGCAAAAATGCTCGGTCGTGGCTAATCAGTACGAATCCCGCACGGGTGGATTTGAGTTCATTCTCAAGCCAGGCAATCGCTTCGATATCAAGGTGGTTCGTCGGCTCGTCCAGCAGCATCAATTCGGGCGCTTCGGCCATCAGCTTGGCCAAGGCGGCGCGCCGGCGCTCACCGCCCGAGGCGGTATTCACATCACCTGCGGGATCGAATTTCAGCCCCTCGGCCACCATATCAACCTTATAGGCCTCATCAATATCCAGCCCGCTGGCGGCATAATCCCCCAAGGTGGCAAAACCCGCCATTGTCGGGTCCTGCTCCATATAGCCCACCCGCACACCGGGGGCGGCGGTGCGCGCGCCACTGTCGGGCAGGACCAGCCCCGCCATCACCTTCATCAAGGTGGATTTGCCCGATCCGTTGCGCCCCACCAGCGCCACACGGTCACCGGGTTGGACGACCAAGGACAGGTCTTCGAATACAGGATCGCCGCCGAAGGTCAGCGCGATTTCAGAGAGTTGGAGTAAGGGTGCTCTAGCCATATCCGCCTGCTATGGCAGAGATGCTGTCTGCGCAAGGGCCCTCAGTGCAGCGGCACGCGCAGGCGGCACCGATGCGACCTCAAGACAGGTGAAAACATGCAGCGTCTGCATATGCCGGTCGATCACCGCGTGGTCACAGACCCAGCCGCCCATGGCCAGATAGGTGCGCAAAAGCGGCGGCATCGGCACGGTGCCATGGCACGGGATATCGGCAAAGCGCACGACCTCTGCGGCTTTCGGGCCGGGGCGCAAGGTTTCAGGCCCCAGATGACGCGCGGCAAGTCGTTGAAAGGCCCGCCCGTATGGCGCGGGATCGGTACCTGCAAAACTGGTACAGCCGAACAGGACCGCGATACCGCGCGCATCCACCAGCCCGGTCAACGCCCCCCACGCTACGCGCAAAACATCCGCATCACGCGCATCAGCAGCAATACAAAAGCGGCCCACCTCGATCATCGGGGCGGCGCAGGTCGCAAGCCCCGATAGATCATAATACCCCGCCGCATAGCACTTGCCGATCTCGGCCCCTGACGCGATTTCAAGCAACCGTGCCGTCGCCACCAGCCGCCCCGCCTGATCCTCGACCATCACATGGGCGCAAATCGCATCATAGGCATCGCGGTCCTGCCCCTTGCCGCCAAAAAAGCACTGATGCCGCAGGCGGTGACAGGCAACAAGATCATCATCGGTTCTTGCCAACCGTGCCGCATAGCGTCCGTCCTGAAACGAAATTGTCATCTGGGCCTGCCTTGGCGAACTACCGTTGTCGACCTAAGTTAACGCTAGAAAAGTTACGAAAGGAATGGGGAAACCATGGATAAAGTTGTCAAATCTGATGCCGAATGGCGGGCGCAGCTCTCGGATATGGCCTATAAGGTTACGCGCAAGCATGGCACGGAACGGGCTGGCACGCATGAGGATTTCCCGAAAGGTCCGGGCACTTACATGTGTGTTTGCTGTGGTGCGCCGCTCTTTGAACAGGCGGCCAAATTCGAAAGCGGCACAGGCTGGCCTTCGTTCTATCAACCCATCGATTCCGAAATGGTTGGCGAGAGTGTCGACCGCAGCTTTTTCATGAAGCGCACCGAGGTGCATTGTAACCGCTGCGACGCGCATCTGGGCCATGTGTTCCCCGACGGACCGCAGCCAACCGGTCTGCGCTACTGTATCAACGGGGTCGCGCTGGAATTCGAACCGGAAGAATAGTCACTTATGCGTCGCTATGGGCATTTGCGCGCATGCCGCGACACATTCGACATGTTCGTTACAAACCGCGGGAGTGTACACAGGCCACCTGGACAACGCGCCACGCCCTGATCGGTTGGAAACAGAAAAACCTGTGTGTCGACAGTGGCAAACGGAACGTTATTATCATTCAGCAGTACGGGAATATCATTGAAAATCAGCCTGAAAAATGTAGGCGAAGCAGGCGAAACAACATCCACATCATCATAGGGAAACCTGCGCTCAATACCCAAGGGTATGCCCGACGACGTCGTCTGAACGTATCTCAGATACAAGCGTGGCCCAAGCACCTGCACAGCATTCTCGCAGCCCTCGACGGGGTTTTGAAAGACAGTGCCCGTCACTTCAGACGGCCCCTTCGGTTCGTTGATTTGCGCACGCCAACTACTGTCCATGATCTCGAAAGCGAAAGGTGAGTGACACGCAGTAAATGTTCCAGAGATCGAGATGGACGTCTGAGAAAGATTGCGTGCATCGAAAGGCGAACGCTGCAATTCGCCGCCGTTGCAGCTGACTTCGACTTGTGTGAGTTCAGTGCCAGACCTGTGACCTACAAAGCATCTTGCTTCTTCCTCTAGGATGACACCATCCGATGATATGCTAGCTTCCCGCAAAGACTGCACATGCTGCGCCGTATAGGACACTTCGCCGGTCTCGAATTCCACTTTGAACGCGATTTGGCCGGGACCATTGCATTGAGGGTGATCTTCAATGATCGTGAGCGGAGCAAATAATCCATTTGGAATATCTGATGCAATTGTGTCCGCATCGCTGGCGACAGGTGCTGCGATAAAAGACGCGCAAACCACACCACCTAGGAAAAGTGAATTCTGCATCGATTCCCCCGCTCTACTTCAGGTAGAACTATGGGCAACCTGATCTGTCACTTCAAGGTGCAGGCGTCTATGGCAGCAGCCTCCTGACCAAACCAGCGGGCATGACAAGTGATTGTCATTGCCCAAGTGCGCCTTACGGCTCGTCACCCAGGAATTGCCCGGCATCAATGCGGCCGAACGATCCCAACAGCTGACTGAGGAAAGTAATGTCGTTGATACCGTCCTCGGTCACCCGACGGTCAAGCACGACCACGCGGCCGTCTTCGAGCGTGTAGCGCGAGATATTGCGCACGCGGTCGCCCGCGTCAAAATCAATCGCCAGAACCTGCCTGTCCACTTCTTCCGGTGCGAAGGGTCCGAAGACTTCGAACTGGCTGGACGCATAGTAGATCGTGTTGTTCTGCAAGGCGCGGTCAGACACAGGCGGGCCGAAAAGTCCGATCACCTCGTCCTTGGTTGTGCTGCCGACATTCACCGCCGCAAGCTCTTCTGCGGGGGGGATAAAGCCGTGATAGCGGTCCATCGGGCTACAACCAGCCGCAATGGCAAACACAGACACTAATCCTGCGGCCTTGATTGTTTTGCGCAGCTTTACTGTCATCGCACTCATACCCGTCGCCTCTTGCCTTGGCGCCGCGCGCCTTTTATCCCCGATACAGTACACCCCGCCCCTGTTCAAGAATCGAAAGCAGTAATGACCAACATACCCACGTCACATCTGCGTTTGGCTGATCTGGCAACGCGCAAACCAACATCTTTTGAACTTGTGCCGACGCCACAGGAACGCGCGGCGATTGCAGAGGAGCTTGGCATTGTCGGGATCAAGAAACTGCGCTTTGCCGGAACACTGACACCGCAAGACCGCAAGGACTGGGTCTTGAACGGCGAACTGGGTGCCACGGTGGTGCAATCCTGCGTCGTCACGCTTGATCCGGTGACCACCCGCATAGATGAGCCGCTTGTGCGGCACTACATGGCCGAACTGCCCGAGATTGAAGCCACCGAGATCGAAATGCCCGTGGAGGACACAGTTGAGGCCTTGCCCGAAACGCTCGACCTTGCGCAGGTGATGATCGAGGCGCTGGCGCTGGCTTTGCCGCTTTATCCGCGCAAAGAGGATGCCGCGCTCACAGATGCGGTTTTCACCAAACCGGGCGAAACCCCGATGACGGACGATGATGCCAAGCCCTTTGCGGGCCTAGGCGCCTTACGGGAAAATCTTGAAAAGAAAGAAGAAAAATAGCGCCACGGCCCTTGGCGAAAAAGGGTTGCACTATAGAGGAATCGCAGTATGTTCGCGGCCTCTTTGACATCGTGTCTCGACAGGGCTGCCACAATGGCGTAGGACCCCGCGCAGACGCACAGAAATCAGGGCCGCGGCCCTTTAAACCATAGGGTTGAGACATGGCTGTCCAGCAGAATAAAGTATCCAAATCCCGCCGCAACAACCGGCGTGCACATGATTCACTCGTCGCGGCGAACCCGAACGAGTGTGACAACTGTGGTGAGCTCAAGCGCCCACACCACGTATGCCCGTCTTGTGGCCACTATGCGACACGTGAAGTGATCGCAAACACCACAGAAATCGATCTCGACGACGACGCTGCATAACGTCACGCAAAGGCAAAGTAGCATGACAACACCCCAGACGGACACCGCTCCGACACAGGGGCATGCAGCAAGCCAAGTGCTTTCCGTTGACGCCATGGGCGGCGACAAAGGGCCTGCAACGGTTGTTGCGGGCCTTTCGGCGTTTTTACGCGACAAACCCGCCGCCCGTGCAATTCTTCATGGGCGCGAGGCCGAACTGGAATCGCTGGTTGCCAAACACGGGATCGGCGAGCGCGTGACGATCCATGATGCCGCTGACGTCGTGATGATGACCGACAAGCCCAGCCATGTGCTGCGCCATGGCAAGAACACTTCCATGTGGTCGGCGATCGAAGCGGTGCGCAACCGCGAGGCCGCTGTTGCTGTCAGCTGCGGCAACACAGGCGGTCTGATGGCGATGTCCATGCTGCGCCTGCGCAAGGCCGAGGGCGTCAACCGCCCCGCCATCGCCTGTCTGTGGCCATCACGTAACCCCTCAGGGTTCAATGTGATGCTGGATGCGGGTGCCGATATCCGCGCCGATCAGGATGATCTGCTGACTTATGCGCTCATGGGGGCCTCTTATGCGCGCAACGGTCTTGATATCGCGCGCCCGCGCGTGGGGCTTTTGAATGTCGGCACCGAAGAGCACAAAGGCCGCGCCGAACTGAAAGTTGCCCATGAACTTATTGGAAACGCTGCAATAATCGGTGACTTTGACTATGTTGGCTTTGTAGAGGGCGGCGACCTTCCTTCCAACAAAGTCGATGTGATCGTCACCGACGGTTTCACCGGTAATGTCGCGTTGAAAACCGGCGAAGGCACCGCCACTCTGATCAGCGAGCTGCTGCGCGGTGCCTTGATGAAGAACCCTTGGTCCATGTTGGGTGCCGTGCTTGCAGGCGGGTCATTGCGTGCATTGCGCAAACGGATTGATCCGCGTCGCGTGAATGGTGGCGTCTTTCTGGGGCTCAACCAGACGGTGATCAAAAGCCACGGGTCTGCGGATGAAACGGGTGTTGCAGCGGCCCTACACCTTGCCTACCGGCTCGCAGAGAGCGGATTTTCAGATAAACTCGCGGCAAGGGTTGCGTCCGCTGCGTCGCTTGCCCAAGATGCCAGCACGGCAAGCGGAACTGATGGTTCCAAGACAAAAACGGACAAATAAACATGATGCGTCGCGCAGTGGTCAAAGGGGTTGGTCATTACCTTCCCGAACGCGTGGTTCTGAATGCTGAATTCGAAGCAACACTCGATACTTCGGATGAATGGATCAAGACCCGCTCCGGCATCGAACGCCGCCATTTCGCCGCTGAAGGTGAAACCACATCAGACCTTGCAATCAAAGCCGCCAAGGCCGCACTTGCCATGGCGGGTATGGACGGAAACGATATCGACGCCATTGTTCTGGCCACATCAACCGCTGATCTGACTTTCCCCTCAGCCGCCACAATGGTGCAGAACGCCATTGGCAACACCACAGGCTATGCCTTTGATGTTCAAGCGGTTTGTGCCGGATTTGTTTATGCGTTGTCGAATGCCAATGCGCTGATTGTCTCGGGTCAGGCGAATCGTGTTCTTGTCATCGGGGCGGAAACCTTCAGCCGGATCATGGACTGGACCGACCGCGCGACCTGCGTGCTTTTCGGGGATGGTGCGGGTGCGTTGATCCTTGAGGCCGAGGAAGGGACCGGTGAAACCACCGATCGCGGGATCCTGTCGGTCGATCTGAATTCTGACGGCCGCTATAAAGACCTGCTTTATGTGGATGGCGGCGTCTCAACCCAAAACTCGGGCATGTTGCGGATGAAAGGCAGCGAGCTTTTCCGCCATGCGGTCGAGAAACTGGCGCAAACAGCCGACGCCGCATTGGAGAAGGTGGGGCTTGGCGCGGAAGATATCGACTGGGTTGTGCCGCATCAGGCCAATATCCGGATCATCCAGTCCACCGCGAAAAAGCTGGGCGTGGGCATGGACCGGGTCATTGTGACCGTGCAGGACCACGGCAATACGTCGGCGGCATCGATTCCCCTCGCCCTTTCTGTTGGCGTGCAGAACGGGCAAATCAAACAGGGTGATCTGCTTGTGACCGAGGCAATTGGTGGCGGATTGGCGTGGGGCGCGGTTGTCATCCGCTGGTGAGTGCCGGAAACACGCTGTTCACTATGCTTGCCAAGCCGTTGTTATTGACTCTGAAAATACGCTGGGCCTATGCTATTTGAAATTGTAAGGGGTTCCGACGATGGCTGACAAGACTTTGACGCGGATGGATTTGGCTGATGCAGTGCATAGTCAGGTCGGACTTTCCAGAAATGACAGCGCCGATCTGGTTGAAAGCGTCCTGACGCATGTTTCTGACAGTCTGGTGCGCGGTGAAACCGTCAAGATATCGTCTTTCGGGACTTTTTCCGTCCGCGAGAAAGCAGCCCGCATCGGGCGCAATCCCAAAACTGGCGAAGAAGTGCCCATCCACCCCCGTCGTGTGCTGACATTCCGCCCCTCGCATCTGATGAAAGATCGCGTCGCAGACGGAAACAAGCGCTAGGTCATGGCCAAAGCCAAAGATGCATTCCGCACGATCAGTGAAGTCGCTGAATGGTTGGACACGCCCACCCATGTGCTACGTTTTTGGGAAAGCAAATTCAGCCAGATCAAACCTGTCAAAGGTGCCGGTGGCCGGCGGTATTACCGCCCTGCGGATATGGAACTGCTCGGCGGGATCAAACAGCTTCTCCACGTTGACGGGCTGACGATCAAAGGCACGCAGAAACTGCTGCGTGAAAAAGGCGTGAAATATGTCGCCAGCCTCGGGCCGTCGATGACGGCACAGGCCCCCGCCGATGAACCCGCACCAGCCAAGCCGGTTGACGCCACACCGGCACCGGTCGAAGCCACGCCGGCACCGGTAAAAGCGCCGCCAGCGCCGGTACAAGACACCCTGCCCTTCGCTCTAGATGCACCTGCTTTTGTGATCGACCTGCCGCTGCCCCCTAAGTCCTTGCCTGCTGCAAAACCGCGGCTGATCGGGCGCGCACCTGCTGATTCACGCACCTTACAGGCCCGCGCCGCACAGATCGCGCCACTCTTGGCGCGGCTGGAAGACATTCGTGCACGGATGCATGGCTGAGACATGTTTTTCGGGCTTGCCCTTGGATCAGTTTGGGGTATGAACGCCCACAGTCGGGCTATAGCGCAGCCTGGTAGCGCGTCCGTCTGGGGGACGGAAGGTCGCAGGTTCGAGTCCTGCTAGCCCGACCAATCATAACCGCCCGCCACTGCCAACGCAGGGCGGGCGTTTTGGTATCAAGAGGGAAGACGACATGACAAACGCTGGTGTCCTCGCCGACCATCAAATCAGCGATATGATCGCATCGGGTGGCATCACGGCAGAAGCCCCGATCAAGCCCGGCCAAATCCAGCCCGCTTCGCTTGATCTGCGTCTGGGCACCTCTGCCTACCGCGTCCGCGCATCCTTTCTGGCCGGTCGCCAGCGCACTGTAAAAGAGCGCCTTGCAGATTTTCAAATGCACGAAGTTGACCTGACCGGTGGTGCCGTCTTGGAAAAAGGCTGTGTCTATGTCGTCCCCCTGATGGAACGCCTGACCCTGCCCCAAGGCATGACCGCCGCCGCCAGTGCGAAATCGTCCATCGGGCGGCTTGATCTTTTGACGCGCATTATCACCGACCACGGTGTCGAATTTGACCGCGTACCCGAAGGCTATGACGGTCCGCTTTACGTAGAAATCTGCCCGCGGTCCTTTTCGGTCGTGGCCCAGCCCGGGCAGATGCTGAACCAGATCATCTTCCGGCAGGGCAAAACCCTGATGTCAGACGATGATCTGCGCGCCCTTCACGCGCAAACACCCATTGTATCGGGCGCACCTGTCATCTCGGATGGCTTGGGCTTTTCTGTCGACCTGCGGCCCGAGAGCGGCACCTTGGTCGGCTACCGCGCCAAACCGCACACGGGTGTCGTGGATCTGGCGAAACTGAACCATTACGACCCGACCGAATTCTGGGAAGAGGTCCATACCAAAGACGGCTGGATCATCCTTGATCCCGGTGCGTTCTATATTTTGGTCAGCCGCGAGGCGATTGTGATCCCGCCGATGCAGGCGGCAGAAATGGCCCCCTATCTGGCGATGGTGGGTGAATTCCGTGTGCATTACGCGGGGTTCTTTGATCCCGGTTTCGGCTATGCCGAGGCGGGCGGCGCAGGATCACGCGGTGTGCTGGAAGTGCGCTGTCACGAAGCCCCCTTTGTGCTGGAACATGGGCAGGTCGTGGGGCGGTTGGTTTACGACCACATGTCAGCCATGCCAGCCGCTCTTTATGGCCGCGAGATCAAGTCAAACTATCAGGGTCAGGGCCTGAAGCTATCAAAGCACTTTAAGTCATAAACTTGGACAAATGGGGCTGTTATGAAGGCCAAGCATCAGGCGCTGCGTTACGGCACGGACTATCTGTCGTCGCACGGTTTTTGTTCTCAACATATTCAAGAAATGATTTAAATCCAGCGTCATAGCGGGTGCAGGACCCACTCATTTGATTGATCCACTTCTGCCCAAAAATCGCCTTTTTTGATATCTAACCCTCACATCAACCATGTTTGGGTATGCAAAATTTACGTTGTTTTCGATCCTGTTGGTTAACGGAAAACAATCATGCAGCATCAAGTTTATGTGGTTATCGAGACTTAAAAAGGAATGACTGAATGAAAACGAAATTAATGGTTGCCGGTGCAATTTTTCTAACAGGAGCTGCGGCAGCAAGCGCACAGGAAGCTTGCACATCTTATACTGTACAGGCGGGCGACTCGCTGAGTGCAATCTCGCGGACAGCTTATGGCACAATCAGCTTTCAGCAGATTTGGGATGCCAATCGCGCGGTAATTGGAAGCAACCCCAACGCAATTTCCGTGGGCATGCGCCTTGAGTTGCCTTGCCTGGACGGAACGCTCGCCAGCGCAACCGACGCAGCCCCGACGCAACGCACCCCAAGCACGAACACAAGCGGCGATAAGGTTAACATCCATCTGATCACTGGCAACGACTACAAGCCTTTCACAGACGAAAGCATGGATGGCGGTGGTGTTGTGACACAACTTGTCCGCAATGCTTTGGCAACGGTCCAAGATGACGCAGATACGCAGATCACCTTCATCAACGACTGGGGTTCACACATGGAGGTGTTGCTTCCAACAGGCGCCTTTGACGGTACGTTCCCTTGGGTCTTGCCAAACTGCGAAGCAGCGACATTGACCGCAGACATGCAGGCACGGTGCGATAACTACCGGTTTGCAGATCCCGTTTACGAAATCGTAACCGGTATGTTCACTCTGAACGGCAACCCACTTGGCACGACAACATCGGCTGCAGATTTTTCTGGCAAGAACGTATGTGTTCCTGAAGGCTACAGCGCAATCGTTCTTGCAGCCGCTGGCGTTGATGCTGACAGCGTAAACTATGTTTCCCCCGCTACGCCCGAAGCATGCTTCGACGCGCTGTTGGCCGGTACTGTGGATGCTGTCGAACTTGAGCAAGCGCAGGCCGCCGATATCGTTACGCGCCTTGGTTTGGATGATCAAATTGCCGTGAACGATCAGGTATCATCGGTGAGCGTGCTGACTGTATATGTTCACAAGAATAACCCTGATGGGGATGCGATCTTGGAAGCAATCAACACTGGTCTCGAAAACATTCGTAGCAACGGTGTGTGGTTCCGGACGGTGCAGGACGGCTTCAGAGCTTACTACAACGAGTAAACAAACAACACTGCCTGGCAGCGCACCACGTTGCCAGGCAACTTATACCGACGACCAGCCCCGAAAAAATTGGCCCGACGAGGGTGCAGGACATTTGGCTGAACGTCCTCAGTTTTCTTCCTGAAACTGCCCACCTTGATGGTTGCGATGCGGTTGCAAAAAAGCAAAGAATAAGCCATGCAAAATGCAACAACAGACGGATATCTCAGGATGTTTTGGTTTAGGATAGTATCGGAAATTTAAGATGAAAATCAAACTTGCACGCAGAATAAATGCATGCCACGCAACATTTCGGTTGTTTTTATGTACGATCTCGACGGCCTTGGGCCTTTGCGCAGCTTTCGTCGGCACTGCCTCCGCACAAGCCGCGAATACAGTCACGCTTAAGACTGATGGCGGGGAAGATGTTACCGGAGAGCTTGTTGAATTTTCCAATAATTTGTTCCGGATTCAGGCGCGTGTGGGCCTTATTGCAATCCCGGCCGACGGGGTGACTTGCATCGGGGCAGCCTGCCCCGAAGGAACACGCCTGGAAACCACAGGTCCTGTGATCACGCTCACTGCTCGTGACGGCTCGGCGACCGTCTCAGGAAATCTTATCGAAATTTCAAATGGGCAATATGTGCTTGCAACAGACATCGGCGAGATGCGTATCGATCAGTCGATGGTGGATTGCGAAGGATCAGCCTGTGTCGAAGCTCAGACCGCGATTGGCGGCAACGTTGTACTGACCGGCGGTGGCGCGACAATTGAAGGTATTCTGGTCGAAGACTTGGAAGATTCATTTCTTGTCGATGTTGCCAATCTCGGTGTTGTTCGCGTGCGGAAGGATACGTTCACTTGCACGGGTGCAGGATGCCCCTAGCGATACATCACCGGTTTCCTGTTTGCTGCGAAAGACAAACCGCCAACGCAAATCCTTAAAGCCGTTGATGCACTTTCGGGCGTGAGGTGTGAGGTGATCGTAAGATAAGGCAATGTAGGCCATACCGGCCCACTGGCAGCTAAAAAACTCGATATTTAGCGGGCTTATCCATCTTCGAACGCGCGGCTGGTTCTCATGATTTGTCGCTTGTTTCTGCCAAAAATAGCAGATGGTTCTGCCTCCTATTTACAAGTGTTCCAGCGACTCGTTACGCAGGAAAGACTGGCTCGTCTGGAGATTTGAATGCGCTTCTTTGCTTTGGTTTTGGCTGCAACGATATCGACAACTGCTGTCGCTCAAGACAGCGCAGGTACCGTCTTGGTGCTCGACGGCTCTGGGTCCATGTGGGGACAGATTGATGGCGAGGCCAAGATCACTATTGCGCAGCAGGCTGTTGGTGCAATTTTGGATGATTTTCCGCAGGATCAGCGGCTAGGCCTCACGCTCTATGGGCATCGACAGGAAGGAAGCTGCCGAGATATCCAGACGATCGTTGCTCCTGCGCTCGGCACTGCAAGCGAAGTGCGCACCGCAGTGAATAATATACGTCCACTTGGCAAGACACCAATGACCGACGCGATTATCGCCGCGGCAGAGACGCTCGATTACACCAACCAAGCTGCGACCGTCATTTTGGTATCCGATGGGGTTGAAACCTGTAACCCAGATCCATGTGCCGCGGCACGCCGTCTTGATGATGCGGGCGTCAATTTCACTGCACATGTGATTGGCTTCGATGTCGATGACCCTATCGCGCTTGGGCAGATGCAGTGTATCGCGTATGAAACCGGAGGTCGCTTTCTGAGGGCTGCAGATGCGACGGAACTCAAAGATGCTATTGCAACCGTTGCTGCAGAACCAGAGATTGAAACAGAGGTGCTCGTTACGCCCGACGCAACGCTCGATGCGCCCGCGACGGCTATGGCAGGTGCCACCATCACAGTGCGTTGGAATGGCCCGGCCGCAGCTGGCGATAGCCTGACCATCGCGGCTCCAGATACCCAGAGCTTTGTGTATGTCGCTGAAGGTCAGCCGGCTCAACTCCGAATGCCCGCCGATCCTGGTGTTTATGAAATACGCTATATCTACGGCCCAAACGATGAGATCGCAGCAACGCATCGCATTACGGTAACGCCTGCTGACGCTTTCATTGACGCGCCTGCAAACGCCATTGCTGGTGAAACGCTCCTCTTGGTCTGGTCCGGCCCTGACAACGAAGGCGATTACCTTGCAGTTGGTCCGGCGGGTAGCGAAGCTTACATTAATTTTGCTTACCTTTACCAAGGCAATCCCGCGCCATTGGTGATGCCCATTGAGCCGGGTGTCTACGAACTCCGATATCATGAGGGACAGAACGACGCCGTCGTCTTCGCAAGATCTATAGAAGTGAATGCCGCTGATATTCACGTCGCGGTACCCGCTTCAGCGCCTGCCGGTGAAACGCTTCAGTTGCCCTGGGTCGGGCCGGAAAATGAGGGGGACTACCTTGCTGTCGGTCAGGTTGGCGGAGAGGGGTACATCAACTTCGCTTACCTCTATGAAGGAAACCCCGCACCTTTGGTAATGCCGGTTGTGCCGGGTGAGTATGAAATCAGATATCATGCGGGTCAGGACGAGACTGTCCTGTTCACCAGCACGATTGATCTGACACCGGTTACAGCGACCCTCGAAGCGGCGGAAACGGCCAAAGCAGGCGAAATACTCACCGTCACTTGGGATGGTCCAGGCTATGTGTACGACTTTGTCGCGATTGGTGCATTGGATGAAGAAGGATACCAGTCGGGAAGCTGGCGCTATACCCACGAAGGCAACCCGTTGACGATCACCGCACCATTGGCGCCCGGCCAGTATGAGGTGAGGTATTTTCTAGGACAGGGCGAAGTGGCGATCGCAAGCCGACCGCTCATTGTCACCGAATAATTGAATGGGGCAGATCAATTTCAAGTGGACTGGCCAATGTCCTCAGGCTTTCACCTTTGCAACCGAAAGTCCTTTTGCACGCTGTTGTAAGAATTACTCGGCGGAACAGACGTCTTGAAAGGCTGCAATACCAGGTGTGATGTGATCCACTTCACGATTGGATTGGGGTGTAATGAGGTCTTTCATTTTATTGGCGACGCCTGTTCATTCGCCATCTTCAGCTGGGTTGCGTTCGCCGAGGATGGTGTACGTCAATGTCGTAAGCGCCTGCAGTGTTTCCGCGTTGTGCTCTTCTCGTGCAGCCAACGTGGTGAGGGTGTTCGAAGTGCCGCGCACTCAGCTGCTGCAAGCTCACCAGCCGATCCGGGGGGCAGACGGTGTCAGGCAGGACATCGCGCCAACCGTAACGTTCAAACATCACAAAAACTGAACGCCGGATGCTCTGGCTTGAAACAACGAGAGACCTGTCTGGACCAAAAACCAGAGCTAAAGCCCGGCTTTCCTACCGCATGAACCGCCGCGCGGCATTAAGCCCGCGTTGCGCCTTTTGCGCGGTCTGCTGTGCGTTCTTGGCCTGCGCGCGTTCTTCCGATGTCATATCCTCGGGCCGTTTGCCCTTGTTCGCCATCAGAGCCATGCCCTTGCTCATGCCTTTGCGCATCAGCATCCGCAGGCCCATATTGATCAGTTGATTCATATTCATCTGCGACTCCCTCTCTGCTTAACGCGATATAAGACCTGCGGATTAATCTTCAAATAATTCGGACTGATCATCGTCATCATCATCATCATCGTCGGTCTCGCCCAAAAGCTGGGCGCCCGGTGGTGGACGGTTTTCCAGAAGGCCTGCAGAGCGCAATTCCTTGAGGCCCGGCAGATCACGGGCGTTTTCCAGACCGAAGTGATCAAGGAACCCCTGCGTCACCACAAATGTCACAGGCCGCCCCGGTGTCATCTTGCGGCGGCCAAAGCGGATCCATTCCAGTTCGATCAACTGGTCAATCGTGCCACGGCTGACGCTGACACCGCGGATCTCTTCGATCTCGGCGCGCGTGACGGGCTGGTGGTAGGCCACAATTGCCAAGGTTTCGATCGCGGCACGGCTCAGCTTGCGCGTCTCGACCGTTTCTTTTTGCATCAAGAACCCCAGATCGGGTGCTGTGCGGATGGCCCAGGCATCGCCCACCTTTACCACATTCACCCCGCGCCCTTCATAGCGTTTGCGCAGATGCGCAATCGCCTCGGCGGGGTCACACCCATGCGGCATCCGCCCAGTCAATTCAGTGATCGTCACCGGATCGGCGGTGGCAAACAAGATCGCCTCGACCATGCGCTCCTGTTCGCCCATCGGCGGCGCTTCAAAGAGGCTTTCGTTCTTGGGGGTCTCTGTCTTAGCCATCACGCGGGTCTTTCTTGCGGATTTCGATCGGGGCGAACATCTCGCCCTGCCGGATTTCTATTTTGCCTTCTTTCGCCAGTTCCAACGAAGCGGCAAAGGTTGCCGCAGTGGTCGAGCGGCGGCGTTGCGGGTCGGCATCCCAGCCATCGGGAAGGTAGCTTACAATATCGGTCCAGTTGCCCGCAAAGCCGATCAGCGACCGCATCCGCTCCAGCGCCTGTTCCATCGTCATCACATGCTGACGGTCCATCACAAAGGGGCGGAAATCGTCGCGGGTGCGGATACGGGCATAGCCCTGCATCAGGTCCAGCAGCGTCGCGGTATAGGTCACGCGGCGGACGCGCTGCACGTCTTCGGTGATCCCGCGTGCAAAAAAATCGCGGCCTAACTGATCGCGCGCCATCAATTGGGCTGCGGCATTGCGCATCGCCTCGAGCCGTTCCAACTGGAACGCAAGGTGTGCCGCCAATTCCTCGCCGGACGGCCCCTCCTCGGACGGGTCAGGTGGCAGCAAGAGCCGCGATTTGAGGAAGGCAAGCCAGGCCGCCATCACCAGATAATCCGCAGCAAGTTCCAGACGCAGCCGCTTGGCCTGTTCCACAAAGGCCAGATATTGTTCGGCCAAAGCCAGAATGGAAATCTGGCGCAGGTCCACTTTCTGTGTGCGCGACAGCGTCAACAACAGATCGAGCGGGCCCTCGAATGCGCCCACATCAACGATCAAGGCCTCAGCGGCGACACGCTCGCTGACACTGATCGTGTCTTCCTGGAAATCTTCGCCCTGCATCTGCCCTCAGCCTAAGTGACGGCCAAGTTCCGCTTCCAGCGCCCCGATGTCAATATTTGCAGGTGTTTTTCGCAATGCCAAAGCACGATTTGCGCGGGTTATGGCCGCGTCCGTCATCACGCCCGACGCCTGTGCTACCGCCGCCATTTCATCCGCCTTGCCGTTGCAATGCAGGATAATATCACAGCCCGCCGCAATGCTGGCCGCTGCACGCTGCGCGACCGTCCCCGAGAGCGCCTCCATCGACAGATCATCGGTCATCAAAAGACCATCGAAACCAATGCCCTTGCGGATCACTTCCATCATTTTAGCGGATGTTGTGGCGGGATTGGCGGGATCGATATCCGAGAACACGATATGCGCAGTCATCCCCATCGGCAGATCGGACAGCGCCGCAAAAGGCGCGAAATCCCATGCGTCCAATTCCGGCCGCGGCGCATCCACACGCGGCAGGTCCTTGTGGCTATCCACCGCCGCCCGCCCGTATCCCGGGATATGTTTCAGCACCGGCAGTACCCCACCGGCCAGATGCGCGTCCGCACAGACGCGGCAGGCCTCAACGACGGTCTGCACATCATACCCGTAAAGGCGGTTTTTCAGGACCGGATGCGTTGCCTCTTCGGCGATATCGGCCAAGGGGGCGCAATTGGCATCAATCCCGACGTCATGCAGTTCTACGGCGATCAACCGGTTGCGGACCCAATGGGCCCGCAGCGGATCAGTGGCGCGCGCCATCTGGTCCAAGGCAGGCAGGTATTCGCGCCAATGCGGGCTCCGCATCCGCTGAACGCGCCCGCCCTCTTGATCAATCAGGATCATCGCGTCGCGCTGGACCGCTTCGCGCAGACTATGCGTCAGGCGGCGCAACTGGTCAGGGTTGTCGATATTGCGCGCAAAAAGGATAAAGCCAAGCGGCTGGACCTCGCGGAAAAAGCCGCGTTCCCAATCCGTGATCTTCAGCCCCTCGGGGCCGAAAATCGTCGCATTCATCGTCACTTAGTTGACCACCACGGCAATACATTCCGCACCTTCGGCCTGCAAGGCGGCACACAGGCGGCGGGCTTCGGCGCGGTCTTCAAACCCGCTGGCACGCAGACGGTACCACGTGGCACTGCTTTGGTTGCTGACCTGAATGACGCGCTCGCGCCCCGCCATCAACTTACCAAACTGCGATTGCAGCCGGTCCCATTCAGCAGCGGCAAGGCTGGGGTTGGGGAAAGCGCCAAGCTGCACAAGGTTGGTGCCAACAGGAAAGGTAGCGGTGGTGACGGCCACTTCGCTTGTGGCAGGCGCAGCTGTTGCCGCAGCAACCGGTGCCGGAATACGCATATTGGCGGGCCGGATCACCGGGCGGACCGATGTCGCGACACCGGGCACAGTTGACGGAACGACACGCGGGTCTTGTGCCGCTTCGGCTTGCGCCAAGGGTGGTTCAGTGCTCAACGCTGCCAATTGCGCGGCCAGTGCTGTGGCATCATCCTGCACTTCAGGGGCTGCGATGGTTTCATTCTCGAAAACCTCTGCTTCAAACCCTGCTGTGACGTCTTCAATGGCGGCCGATACGGTTGAGATCACCTCTTGCGCGGGTTGAACATCAAGGTCCTCAGGCGACAATCCGGCCGTGCGCGGCGCCAGCACCAAACGATCCTCGGGACCGCCCGCTTCGCCCATCGCGGCAACTTCATTCACCGAAAGCCCGGTATGCGCGGCAACGCCACCGCCGGGATTGTCGGGCAGAACCCGCATATCGCCTTCCATTGCGCGCACCACAGGGATCCCGCTGACATCACGCACAATCAACTTGTATCCCCAAAAGCTTACGCCGAGGATGAGCGCGAGCGAAAACGCCGCACCTGCGAAGTTGACTAAACTGGTTGAGCGCGGCTCACTTGCCGCCCGGGCGAACCCGTCATCGTATACTGCCATCTCTGCCTCACTGCGCCCCAGACCTTATGGTTTTTTCGGGGTCAATATTTTCAGCTCGATCCGGCAGCCTGTGCGTTAACGCATCTCTTCCGCCGGAGTGACCCCAAGAATACCCAAACCGTGCAAAATAACAATCGCTACGGCCCGAATGAGGGCAATTTTCGCTTGTGTGGTATCTGAGTCACCCTCTTGGACAAAGCGCAGCGCCTCATCCGCGTTCCCGTGGTGGTAAAGCGCGTGGAAATCTGACGCCAGATCATAGAGGTAAAAGGCAATCCGGTGCGGCTCGTGTCCGCGCGCCGCGATTTCTACCAGACGCGGCCATTCCGCCAGCTTTTTGATCAGTGTCAGTTCCGCTTCATGGGTCAGACCCGACAGATCAACGCCTGCCAAAGTGGCGTCAGACACATCTGTGAACGCCCCCGCTTTGGCCACGGCGGAATTCACCCGCGCATAGGCATAGTTCACATAGAAAACCGGATTGTCCTTGGATTGCTCCAAAACCTTATCGAAATCGAAATCCAGCGGCGCATCGTTCTTGCGCGTCAGCATGTGGAAACGGGTGACATTGGGTCCGACCTGATCGACGACATCACGCAGGGTCACAAAGGTCCCTGCCCGCTTGGACATTTTGAAAGGTTCGCCGTTCTTATAGAGCTTCACCAGCTGCGTCAGCTTTACATCCAGCGGCACCTTGCCATCGGATAAGGCGGACACAGCCGCCTTCATCCGCTTGACGTACCCGCCGTGATCCGCGCCAAAGACGTCAATCAACTGGTCAAAACCGCGCTGCACCTTGTCATAGTGATAGGCGATATCGGGTGCGAAATAGGTCCACGACCCGTCCGATTTCTGCACAGGCCGGTCCACGTCATCGCCGTGCGCGGTGGATTTGAAGAGCGTTTGTTCGCGCGGCTCCCAATCCTCGGGCATCTTGCCTTTGGGGGGTTCCAGCACGCCGCGATAGATCAGGCCCTTGGCGTCGAGTTCGGCAATCGCCTTTTCGATCAACCCCGTGCCATAGAGCGATTTTTCCGAAAAAAAGCTGTCCATGACCACACCAAGCTGGGCCAGATCCGCGCGGATCAGGTCCATCATGGCTTCGGTGGCGAATTCACGGATCTCTTCAAGCCAGACCTCTTCGGGCTGCCCGACATAGGCATCGCCTGCCTTTTCTTTCAGCGCCTCGCCGACTGGGATCAGATAGTCGCCCGGATAGGTGCCATCCTCGAACGCCACTTCCTGTCCGTGCGCCTCAAGATACCGCAGGTACACCGACCGCGCGAGCACATCGACCTGCGCGCCGCCATCGTTGATGTAATATTCTTTGGTGACATCATAACCTGCGTAATCCAGCAACCGCGCCAAGGCATCACCAAAGACAGCGCCCCGCGTGTGGCCAACGTGCAAAGGCCCCGTGGGGTTGGCGGACACATATTCCACCATCATTTTCTGCCCTTGGCCCAGCGTGGATTGCCCGTAGGACGGATCGGCCAGTACGGTTTTGACCACGCCTTGCCACACGTCAGGCACAAGCCGCATGTTCAGGAACCCCGGCCCCGCCACTTCGGCCACCGCGATTTGCGGATCATCCAAGAGCTTTGCCGCCAGCGCATCCGCGATCACCCGCGGGTTCATTTTGGCAGGTTTTGCCAAGACCATCGCAGCATTCGTTGCCATATCACCGTGGGCCGCATCGCGTGGCGGCTCGACCGAGACAGCAGCGGTCGAGAGGCCCTCAGGCAGCACACCGTCAACGACCAATTGGTCCAGACAGGCCAGCACACGGGTGCGAATATCAGCAAAAAGGTTCATGGGTCATCCAACAGCTTTGTTTGACTGGGGTTTACCACCCCGATAGCGCAGGGCAAGCAGACTTTTGACAAAAGTCTGCCTCCAAATCCTTCAAAGGATTTGGCCCCTCTAATTTCCGTCGATCACCCCAGGTGGAATATCCTCACCACCAATCAGGCGCTTGTGTTCCTGAATGGCAAAGCGGTCTGTCATCCCGGCAATGTAATCCGCCACGATCCGCGCCAGCGCAGTCTTGTCGGGCGCATCGGCGACATCCTTGCGCCATTGCTTGGGCAATTCATCGGTATTTTCCATGAAAAACGGGAAAAGGTCATTGACCATCTGTGTGACCACCACCCGCATCTCCACCACCGCAGGGGCGCGATACATCCGCGTGAACAAAAAGGCACGGATCACCTTCAGGTCTTCCCAAAGTCCCGGTGAAAACTGCACCATCATGCGCCCTGCGTGGCGGATATCATGGACCGACTGCGGGGCCAGTTCCGCGAGATTACGGCGGCTGACGGCGATCACATCCTCGACCAGCACACCAAAGAACCGCCGCAGTGCTTCGTGCCGGCGGCGGTAGTAATTCAGGTCTGGGTATTTCGCATCCACTCGCGCGAAACAGTCACGCAGGATCGGCAGTTCGGCCAGTTCATCGGTGCTGAAGAGTTCTGCCCGCAATCCGTCATGCAGGTCGTGGTTATTATAGGCGATATCATCAGCCAAGGCCGCCGCTTGTGCCTCGGCACTGGCGTGGGTGTGCAGTTCCAGATCATGGCGCGCATTATAGGCAGCCAGTGCATAAGGCACATGCCCCACAACCGGCCCGTTATGTTTGGCAATCCCTTCCAGCGTCTCCCACGTCAGGTTCAACCCGTCCCATTCCGCATAATGCCGTTCGAGGGAGGTCACGATATGCAGCGCCTGTGCGTTGTGATCAAAGCCGCCATAGGGCTGCATCAAGGCATCCAGCGCCTCTTCGCCCGTATGACCGAACGGCGTGTGGCCCAGATCATGGGCCAACGCCACGGCCTCGGTCAGTTCGACATTCAGATCAAGGGCTGCGGCCACCGTGCGCGCGACCTGCGCTACCTCGATCGAATGGGTCAGACGCGTGCGGAAATAATCGCCTTCATGTTCAATAAAAACCTGTGTTTTGTGCTTCAGCCGCCGAAAGGCGCTGGCATGGATGATCCGGTCACGGTCCCGTTGAAACGGCGAACGGAACGCACTTTCTTCCTCAGGATAAAGCCGCCCGCGCGCATTGGCGGGGTCTGTCGCATAGGGCGCTGCCATGTGAATTGCCTGTCTTGTCGCTTTTGCCTGTCATCCCTATATTACAGGTACACCCAAACCGATAGGCCCCCGTGATGTTCACCGTCCCCCCCAAAGTTACCACCCGCGCATTTGAACGCCTGGCCGAGATTGGCGCGAGCGCGCAAGGCAAGGCCCTACGTGTCGCGGTCGAGGGTGGCGGCTGTTCCGGTTTTCAGTACGAGATCGACCTTGATGAAGCGAAAGAGGATGATCTGGTGCTGTCTGACAAGGGCGAAACAGTGGTCATCGATTCTGTGTCGCTGCCGTTTCTGGCGGATGCCGTGATTGATTTCACCGAAGAGCTGATCGGCGCGCGGTTTGTGATCAACAACCCGAACGCGACTTCGTCCTGCGGCTGCGGCACATCGTTTTCGATGTAAGTGTGCGGCAAAGTCTGCTGGGCGCGAAAGTCAGGGTTACGCCCAACGTGCCACCTCAGGTGTCGTCCGGCCATCGTCCGACCTGGAGGGCTGTGCGGCGTCAGAGGCACGGGATCGTGCAGTAAAATCAGGGTCAGATACCTTTGAAAGCGTTGCAAAATCGCCCTCCTGGGGGAGGTCGGGCGATGGCCGGACTGCGCCGGCCAGTTCTGCCGTGGGGTGCGTTTGGGGGGACGGCGAAGGCCGTTTTGTCCGCCAACCTGATTTCGCGGTTATGCGCGGCGAAAGTTAGGTTTGAGCCCATCCTGTCAGTTGCTGCCACGCAGAAAACGAACTGAGTTAGACTATGCTGAAAGGTCGTTTAACAAGTCCTCGTCGAAGGGGCGATTTTCGCTTTTGTCATTGGGATGCGCGGCGAGCCATTCCGAAAACACCTTCTTTGGGCGGGCGTCGCCTTCCATACTCCAATCGTGAGTATTCGGGTCTACAACGCTTGGGATGAGGTCTCCGCCTAGCACGGGCGAATGTGAATAATAACAGCCATACAATCGCTCGGCTTCAATACCGTCCGCGACGAACTGGATATGGAAACTTTCGTCCATTTCGCGTCCCACATCTTCCATCCATCGTGAAATAGCATGATATGCTGAATGGTCGTCTTTCGCGCCCACTTCAGCATAAACTGCTGTGAGAAAACGAAACTCTTGTTCCTCACTTAGCGGCTTCCAACCTAGAGAGGTCAAGAAATCTTCAAGTTTCGATAGCATCTCAAAGTAGTTCAGTTCCGGGCTCTCAAGGTAGGCAAATTCATCCGCATAAAGCCCAATGCTCATTAAACTTTCGATGACCGACGCGACTTCTGCGGAGTTTACTTTCCTAAGATTTGCCTCAGGCGTTGGTCGGAAACGCGCTGCCAATCGCAGTAATCGAAAATTAGGTTCGTTGAACACTTTCATTTCCCGTGCCGGCATGGCTGTTCCGCTGGTTTGAGTTTCTCTCTGCTTGTAGCGGAAACTGTCGCAAACAATGAGATGATGCAACGGAAACGAACGGCAGCTTCGTCCGCAAAGCAGACATTTCCTATCATGTCCCGCCCCAAACGAAACCAAGAGTTGCCTTTCTCCGCCCCCTTCGCCAAAACCCTTGGCAACAACAGGGGGCGCATATGAAAATCGCGACATTCAACATTAACGGTGTCAAAGCCCGTATTGACGCGCTGACCAACTGGATTGATGACACCCAGCCCGATGTGGCGGTGCTGCAGGAAATCAAATCAGTCGACGAAGGCTTCCCCCGCGAGATATTCGAGGACAAGGGCTATAACGTCGAAACCCACGGCCAAAAGGGCTTTAACGGGGTCGCACTCCTGTCGAAATTCCCGCTTGAGGACGTCACGCGCGGCCTGCCGGGTGCCGCAGGCGCGGGGCGCGACGGTGTGGACGACGAAGAGGCCCGCTATATCGAGGCAACCGTTGTGGGCGACAAAGCGGTGCGGATTTGCGGGCTTTACCTGCCCAACGGCAACCCCGCACCGGGGCCGAAATATGACTATAAACTGCGCTGGATGGAACGGCTTCAGGCCCGTGCCGCTGAACTTATATCACATGAGGAAGTGGCGCTAATGTGCGGGGATTACAATATTATCCCGCAAGCCGAAGATGCCGCGCGCCCGGATGCGTGGCGCGATGACGCGCTCTTTCGTCTTGAAAGCCGCGAGGCGTTCCGCCGTATCCTGAACCTTGGCTACACCGAAGCTTTCCGCGCGCGCGAGGCGGGTGCGGGCCACTATTCCTTCTGGGATTATCAGGCGGGTGCCTGGGACAAGAACGACGGTATCCGTATCGACCACTTTCTGCTGACACCACAATGCGCGGACCTTTTGAACAACTGCTGGATCGAAAGCGACGTGCGCGGCCGTGAAAAGCCCTCGGACCACGTGCCTGTCTGGGTAGACCTTGCCGCCTAGCCCGTTGATCGGTTAGGATCGCTTTTTCAGGTCGCATTTCAGGAGCACAGACACATGCTTCGCCAGTTTATCAGTATCGTAGCCGTCGCTGTCATATTGCCGACAATCGGTCAGGCACAGTGCCGCATCGCCGTCGCGGGCACCGCTTGCGTCGCCATCCCCCAGCCCTTGACGCCACAACCGGGCCCCGTCGAGATCGGTGAGATCCTTGAGCGTGGACAATATTCCATGATCATGAATGCGCGTTACTATGGCCTGCCAACCGTCAGCGATGGCTGGGTCTATTTCCGGATCGAAGACGAGATCTACCGCGTCGATTGGCGTACCCATGAAGTGTTGGAAAGGGTCACCGATCAGGCGAGCAGGAATTGGTGATTATTGCGGTTGGGTTTTGAGCCCATAAAACCAACACCTTTACAGGCCACTAGGCCTCTGACACCTGCGAATGCCGCGCTATCGTTCTTGCGTCACTGTTCTGCGTGGTGCGGTGTTTCCACGCAAAGGATAAGGTCGTGCGCCGGATCGTGATTGCCAGAAACATATCTGCACCGGACACGGCACCGGACGCAGGCTGCACCGTGGAGGTTTGGGCATGCTTATGAAAGTCGATGGGCAACATGATGCCTGAATACATAGGCAATTTGCCGAAAGCTGGGCAAAAACCGGAAACAATCAAGGTATTAAGAAGCATTGTTGCCGCAATCGCGACATAACCTGCAAACGCGGTCTTGCTTTGCCCTGTTCGGAAAAAGCTGCGCGGTCAGGCAGTCACATCGTGATCATAAAGCCAGCCGAGCCGGTTGAGAAACGCGGTTGGCGCGACTTTCCCCAAGGTCCGCAGCCCAGCATGGGCCACCATGCGCTGCACACCGCCCAGGTGATAATTGCGCGCATTCTTGTTTGCCGCCTCAATCGCCCGCACGACACGCGCGCGGCGTTTGTCCTGATAGCGGCGCAAGCCTGCCTCAATCGTGGCCTCTTCATTGCAGCAGCGCGCCAAGGTATAGGCATCCTCGATCGCGAGGTTTGCACCCTGCGCAAGAAACGGCAATGTGGGATGTGCCGCGTCCCCCAAAATCGCCAATGTGCCCAGATGCCATTTTGCCGCCACGGGGTGCCGGAACAGCCCCCAAAGCCGCACATCTTCGACCGCAGACAAGATACTTTTCGCCTCCCAGCCGCAGTCCGCAAAGGCCATGCGCAGGTTGCCGGGGTCATCGCTGTGGTGCCAGCCTTCCTTGGCCCATTGGCTGCGTTCCTGCACCGCAACAATGTTCAGCCGACCGCCAGGCAATGGATAGGTGACCATATGCCGTCCCGGGGCCATCCAGATACGGGCCACAGGGTCCGTCTTGTCGGTCTTGATCAGGGCACGCCATGCCACCTGCCCCGTAAAGAACGGCTGTGCAGGCCGGTTGATCAGGCCGCGCACCACGGAATGCAGCCCGTCGGCACCGACAGTCAATGCAGGCCGGCATGTCTTGCCATCGCAACTGAAACTGCCGTCAGTACTGATCTGTGTGATCTTCGCGCCCAGCCTGATCGTGACGCCTGCAACATCACAGCCACGCGCCAGAATATCGATCAGGGCCGCGCGGTGATAGAAGACGTAAGGCGGCGTCTGCGCGGAGAGATCAAAGCGCGCAATCTCGCGCCCTGTCATCGCATCCATCGGCACGACGGCCTGTGCCTGCACACCGGAGGCGGCAAGCGCGCGGTCGATCCCAAGCGCGTTCAAGGCACGCGCACCGTTGGGCGTAATCTGCAGACCGGCGCCAACCTCGGTCAGCGCGGGTGCCTGTTCATAGACTGTGACGGTTGCGCCATCGCGCGCGAAGGCCAATGCGGCCGTTAACCCACCAATGCCGCCGCCGATTACAGCGATGTCGCGGCTTTGGTTATGGGCCATTCTAGTCGTCCCGATGCACCTTTTCGCGGCGTTCGTGGCGCTCTTGCGCCTCAAGGCTCATGGTGGCGATGGGACGGGCATCCAGACGCTTGAGCGAGATAGGCTCGCCAGTGATTTCGCAGTAGCCGTATTCGCCCTGTTCGATCCGGCGCAATGCCGCGTCGATCTTGGTAACCAGCTTGCGCTGGCGGTCGCGTGTGCGCAGCTCAAGCGAACGGTCGGTTTCTTCAGAAGCGCGATCAGCCACATCAGGAATATTGCGTGTCTGGTCTTTCATGCCGGCGACAGTGTCGCGGCTGTCTTCAAGGAGTTCGGCCTTCCAGGCCAGCAGTTTGCGACGGAAATATTCGGTCTGCCGCTCATTCATGAATGGTTCGTCATCTGCCGGGCGATAGTCGTCTCCAAGAAACACTTCTGCCTTCATATTCATACCCTCTTGCTTTGATGCGCGCTGACGCATTGCGCTCACCCCAACCCCAATTTTGTCGGGGTTTACTTGGTTCCCGGCGCGCTGTCACCCCCCATTTTGACAGGCCTCGCAGGGTGTTGATGATCCCGAACGACCTGCTAGGTTACTTTTGCAAATCAAAGGGCAAGCAGATGCAATTCACCGGAACCGAGACTTATATCGCCACTGACGACCTGACCATGGCGGTGAATGCAGCCGTCACGCTGGAACGCCCGCTTTTGGTGAAAGGCGAGCCTGGCACCGGCAAGACCGAGCTTGCGCGGCAGGTCAGCGCGGCCCTTGGGCTCCCTATGATTGAATGGCACATCAAATCGACAACCAAGGCGCAACAGGGGCTTTATGAATACGACGCCGTGAGCCGTTTGCGCGATAGCCAATTGGGCGATGCGCGGGTGCATGACGTGGCCAACTATATCAAGAAGGGCAAGCTCTGGCAGGCCTTCGGCGCGGATGGCAAGGTCGTGCTCTTGATCGACGAGATCGACAAGGCCGATATCGAATTCCCCAACGACCTTTTGCAGGAACTGGACCGGATGGAGTTCCACGTCTACGAGACCGGCGAGACCGTGAAGGCCATCCACCGCCCTGTCGTGATCATCACATCCAACAACGAAAAAGAACTGCCCGACGCCTTTCTGCGCCGCTGTTTTTTCCACTACATCCGCTTTCCCGACATCGACACGATGCGCAAAATCGTCGCGGTCCATCATCCGGGCATCAAAGAACAGTTGCTGACCACCGCCCTCACCCAGTTCTACGAATTGCGTGAAACGGCGGGCCTGAAGAAAAAGCCCTCCACCTCTGAAGTGCTGGACTGGCTCAAGCTGCTATTGGCCGAGGATCTGAGCGCCGAGGACCTCAAACGTGACGGGGCGAATGCGCTGCCGAAACTGCATGGTGCCCTGCTCAAGAACGAGCAGGATGTGCATTTGTTCGAACGGCTGGCGTTTATGGCGCGGGGACAGCGCTAATCGGGGTGAAGGTCAATTCCGCGCGCCTCCGCGAAGGACCGGCAGTAGTCGAACCAATCGCCCATGTCCTCGGAAAACACGGCCATTGCGCCGCGATCCGTCCACTCCTGATATTTTGCGGCTTGCGCAGTTGCGACATAGGCGGCCGGATCTGCAACGCCTTCAGTTTGCGCCTGCAAGACCGCCGCGTTGATCCATTTGGCCTGACCAAAATCAAACAGATAGGCCCGCTCCGGATCGGTCATGAACGCAGCGCCGAACTGATATAGGCCTGCGCATTCCGCCATGCTTTTGCTGAACGGCTGCGCCGCCAGCGGGCCGGACAATCCGATGATAAAGACGATGCTCTGCATGACCAGCTGTTTCATGCAGGTGACTAAACAAACAAAATTACGCCAATTCAAGGCCCCACAGGGAATTGACTGGCCCTATGGCCAAACACCGCTATTGTCTGGCCTAACAAATACGAACGAGCACCGCGCATGACAGCCTCCTCTTCCGCCACGATCCGCCCGCTTGAGGCCAAGGACGAAGTTGCGTGGCGCGCGCTTTGGAAAAGCTATCTTGCCTTCTACAAATCCAGCGTTCCCGAGGCCGTTTATGCCAGTACATTTGCACGCCTGCTGGGCGGGGATGCGCAAGACTTTCACGGCATGGTCGCTGAACAGGACGGCACCATTGTGGGGTTGGTGCACTACCTCTTCCATCGCCATTGCTGGCGGGTCGAGAATGTCTGCTATCTGCAAGACCTCTATGCCGATCCTGCGGTGCGCGGCACAGGGATCGGGCGCAAACTGATCGAAGCGGTCTATCGGGCAGCGGATCAGGCAGGTGCACCGGCAGTTTACTGGCTGACGCAAGAAGATAACGCCGTAGGTCGCCGCCTGTATGATCGCGTGGGCCAGAAAACCGACTTCATCAAATACGCCAGACCCGCATGAAGTACCTTGCCGCTTTTGCCCTCGCCTTTGCAGCGGGCTGTGCCCAGATGCCTGCCGAGCCAGACCCCGTGCGTCTCACATTCCCGGAAATGGCGCGTTTTGCGGGTGAAAGCCCCGGACCGTCCACGCGCCCGAACGCGGAGATTGCGCTGGATTTCGTGGATCTGGCGTTCCGGATGGAAAGTGGGCGGCCTTTGCCTGTCCTGACCCGTTTCGAAGGCCCGATCACTGTGCGGGTCGTCGGACAGCTGCGCCCGGAAAACCGGCAAGATCTTGAGGCGCTCTTGCGCCGCCTGCGCAACGAAGCCCGCATTGATATCCGGCTGACCAATAACACCGACGCCAATATCGTGATCGAGACCCTGCCCAACCGCACCATCCAGCGCGTTGCGCCCAATGCCGCCTGTTTCGTGGTCCCGCGCGTCCAGAGCTGGAGCGAATTGCGCGCCGCGCGTAACACCCCCACCCTTGACTGGGCCACCCTGCAACAGCGCGACAAGGCGGCAATTTTCCTGCCATCGGATGTGACCGCGCAGGAAGTGCGCGATTGTCTGCATGAGGAACTCGCACAGGCGCTTGGCCCGCTGAATGATCTCTACCGGCTGCCTGATTCTGTCTTTAATGATGACAACATGCACGCCGTGCTGACCGGTTTTGATATGCTGATCCTGCGGGCCTATTACGCGCCCGAATTGCGCAGCGGTATGTCCGAACGGCAAGTCGCCGAACGCCTGCCCGCGATCCTTGCGCGGATGAACCCGAGCGGACAACGCCCCGGCGGGCAGATCCCTTCTGAAACATCGCGGGCCTGGATCAACGAAATCACAACCGCTCTGGGAAGTGGCGCCTCTGAACCGCGCCGCAGACAGGCTGCGGCCCGTGCTGTTGCGATCGGGCAATCATTGGGCTGGACCGGCCCGCGCGAAGGCTTTGCCAACTATGCCTACGGCCGTTTGCAGATCGGCAATGACGCGACCCTGTCGCTGGGCGCCTTCAACGCCGCAGGCCGCGCCTATGCGCAAACGCCCGCCACCAATATCCACGCCGCCCATATCGCCCTGCAACTGGCCGCCTTTACGCTGATCTCGCGCGATGCCGACGCCACCATCGCACTGACAACCCCTGCCATCGCGGCCGCCCGCCGCCATGAGAACGCGGCTTTGATGGCGCTGCTGATGATGTTCAAAGCCGAAGCGCTTGATCTCAAAGGCGAGACCGAGGCAGGCATGGCCCTGCGTCTGGACAGTCTGGGGTGGGCGCTTTATGGCTTGGGCGACAGGGATGAGGTCATCTTGAGGCTCAATGAAATTGCGTCTCTGGCCCCGCCTCCGCCCCCAACCTAACAAAGGCCCTTTTCGATGATATTCCCGCTCTCAGGTATGGTTTTCGGTGCAGTCCTCGGTGCGTTGCGCGCGAAATCGAAAGGCGGACGGCGCAAGGATATGCTGCAATGGGGCGCGGTGTTTGCGATCATCTTCGGCCTTATCGGTCTTTTTGTTCTGATCTTCCTGCAACGCAGCTTGTGATCCATGTTTCTGCCCTTCTTTGACAACTTACGCCGGCACGGGGTTCCTGTGTCTTTGCGCGAATTCTTGTCATTTCTGGAAGGGATGAAGGCTGGCCTTGCCACCTATGATGTCGAGGCTTTCTACTTTCTGGCCCGCGCCACCATGGTCAAGGACGAGCGCCACCTCGATAAGTTCGACCGCGCCTTTGCCGCGAGTTTCGAGGGCCTTGACGCAATCCCCGATGAGGCCGTGCTGAATGCCGTTGATATTCCTGCCGACTGGCTGGAAAAACTGGCCGAAAAGCACCTGAGCGACGCAGAGAAAGCCGAAATAGAGGCCATGGGCGGTTTTGATAAGCTGATGGAAACGCTCAAAAAACGCCTTGAAGAACAAAAGGGCCGCCATCAGGGCGGGTCCAAATGGGTCGGCACTGCAGGCACCTCCCCTTTCGGGGCCTACGGCTATAACCCCGAAGGCGTGCGGATCGGCCAGAAAGAGAGCCGCCACCAGCGCGCCGTGAAAGTCTGGGACAAGCGCGAATTCAAGAACCTCGATGACACGGTCGAACTGGGCACACGCAACATCAAAGTTGCGCTGAAACGCCTGCGCCGCTGGGCACGTGACGGGGCGAACGAAGAACTGGACCTGAACGGCACCATCCGCGCCACCGCCGAACACGGCTATCTGGATGTGCAAACCCGCCCCGAGCGGCGCAATGCTGTGAAAGTCCTGCTCTTCCTCGATATCGGGGGGTCGATGGACCCGCATATCAAAGTGGTGGAAGAGCTGTTCAGCGCCGCCAAATCCGAATTCAAGCATTTCGAATATTTCTACTTCCACAACTGCCTTTATGAGGGCGTGTGGAAAAACAACCGCCGCCGCTGGAACGCGCAAACGCCGACATGGGATGTGCTGCGGACCTACGGGTCTGATTACAAATGCATCTTCGTGGGTGACGCCAGCATGTCGCCCTATGAAATCGCCTTCAAGGGCGGCGCGAACGAACACTGGAACGAAGAGGCAGGCCAGACTTGGCTGGAACGGGCGCGCGACCAATGGCCCAACCATCTCTGGATCAATCCGCTTGACGAACGCTACTGGCCTTACACACAGTCGATCCAGATGATCCGGGAAATTTTTGGCCCCGACCGTATGGTG
Organism: Yoonia rosea; assembly: GCF_900156505.1. NCBI lineage: Bacteria > Pseudomonadati > Pseudomonadota > Alphaproteobacteria > Rhodobacterales > Paracoccaceae > Yoonia > Yoonia rosea. Next base: position 1,004,602 of record NZ_FTPR01000001.1, read on the forward strand.
CCGATGACACTCTCGGGGATTGACGCGGGCATGCGGACCTTGGGGCGCTAGGAGGCACAGGCGATGTGGCACCATCTCAAAGACTTTTGGACCCACAATCGCCCAGCTTTTCTTGCCTTTCTAGTGGTTTTTGCACTGACCGGCGTTTTCGGTATGCGCGCTGTCACGCAATACATCTACTGGTCCGATCCGGGAAAACAGAACCAGACTTTGGCCGGATGGATGACCCCGCGCTATGTGGCCAAATCGTATAACGTGCCCCCCGAGGTGATCAAAGCGGCGTGGAACCTGAACCCCGACAGCGCATTACGGCGCGCCTCGCTTGACACGATCGCGCAGGAACTGGGGCTCACGCTGGAAGAGATGCAGCAGCGGGTTGCAGCTGCGGCATTAGCCTTTCACGCAGGTCAAACCGATGAATGATCTGATCCTCGGGCTCGCGGCGGACTATGGCGTTCCCCTGCTCTTTATTGTGACATTCCTCAGCTGTCTGGCCCTGCCGGTTCCGTCATCACTGTTGATGCTGGCCTCGGGTGGTTTTGCAGCTGCGGGTGATTTGTCATTGGCAGCCGTGACCGCCGCCGCTTTTTGTGGGGCGGTCCTGGGCGACAATACGGGGTATTGGGTGGCGCGCCGGTTGGGTGCGCGCATGGATCGCTGGCTTATGGCGAAACCAAAACGGGCGGCGCTGCGCAGCAAATCCGCGCAATTCATGGACAAATGGGGCGGGTCTGCTGTGTTTTTCTCGCGCTGGCTGGTGTCCCCGCTGGGCCCGCATATCAACTACGTCAGCGGCCTTGCGCGGTTTCATTGGCCCCGCTTTGCGCTCTGGTCCATGAGCGGCGAGCTTGTCTGGGTCGCTCTCTATGTCGGGCTGGGCTATGTTTTTGCGGATAACATGACAGCAATCGCCAGCATCTCGGGCAACCTTTCGGGCTTTCTTGCGGCGGGTGTGCTGGCGACAGGGCTCGGCCTGTGGCTGGTGAAATCCAGCAAGGCGCGGGCACGGCGCAGGGCGGGCGACGCGGCGCCAAATGTCGCAGATGAAAACCCCCGTCAGGCTTGAGAAACAGCCGCAAACGCCCATATTACTCTAATGATCAAGTTCACACCGATCCTTCTTGCCGTGCTCTACGGCCTTGCGATGTACCGCTTCTCGATGTGGCGCACCAAGCGTGAGCTTGACGCGCGATCCACCGAGCTTGCCGATCCGATCCTCAAGGTGCTGATGGACCGCATGGCCAAGGCGCTCGATATCGAGCGGATCAAGGTGCATATCTATGAAATCGAACCGGTCAACGGGCTGGCCGCCCCTGACGGGCGCATTTTCATCACCCGCGGGTTCTATAACAAATACCGTGCAGGCGAGGTCACCTCCGAAGAAATGGCCAGTGTGATCGCTCATGAAATGGGCCACGTGGCCTTGGGCCATTCACGCCGCCGGATGATTGATTTCTCGGGGCAGAACGCGATGCGCACGGCACTTGCGATGATTCTGGGGCGCTTTGTGCCTTTTGTCGGCCCATGGATCGCCAATGCGCTGATGAGCCTGCTGGCCGCCCGCCTGTCGCGCAGTGACGAGTTCGAGGCTGACGCCTATGCCTCGGCCCTGCTGGTCAAAGCAGGGATCGGCACAGAGCCGCAAAAATCACTCTTCAAGAAACTGGAAACGCTGACGGGCGCCCATGGTGCCGCAACGCCTGCGTGGATGTTGAGCCACCCCAAAACGCCATTGCGCATCGCCGCGATCGAGGCGAATGAAGCCAAGTGGAACGCCGGTTAAACACGCGGCACCGCTTTTCATCTTGCCCGAAATACTCCCGCCGGAGGCACCGGCCCGCGCAATCAGCACCGAGGGTGGCGCAGAAGCACTACGCTTCCAGCGCCTTGCCGAACCGCGGCATCCGCGCCTTTTTCATCAGCGCCCGCATCGTCCACGGCTCGGGCGACAGCCTGTTGGCCGTGTCCAACACACGCGCCGCCACGCCGCGGACCTGATCGGGGGCCTCCGCCAGCAACAAAAGCGCAAAGCCGTCAGGGTCCCACCGCAAAAGTGCCGCATCCCCCAGAATATCCTTGGGGAAATCCTTGGCATTCATCGTCAGAATGCCGTCACAGGACCCGACAACCGCAGCTGTCAGCACATGGATATCCGCAGGATCAGGCAACCAGAACGCCCGCTCCTGCGCCGGATCATAGCGCACCATCGCATCGGGAAATTTCGCCGCCAGCGCTGCAATCTCGCCGCGTGCCCAGACCTCTTGCTCTGGCCCGAGCTTCACCGTCGCCCGCGCCCATTCTTCCAGAATCCGCACCGACCACCGCGCCTCGAACAGCCCCGCCGCAGCGCAGCCCAGAAGCACTTCGCGCATCACGGTGGGATAGAGAACGCAAGCGTCGAGCATCACCCTCATAGGCGGAAGGTCAGCGCTTTCAGATAGCCGCTTTCGGCCAGATGTGGCAGCAACGGATGATCCGGCCCCGCAAATCCGGTGTGGATGATCTGCCCGCGCCGCCCACCGCGCCCGATCCCGCGGGCCGAGGCATTGCGGAACTTCGTCAGATCCGCCGCATGCGAACACGAACATAGCGTCAGATAGCCCCCATCCGCGACCAGTGGTGCCGCAAGCCGGGCGATCCGCTCATAGGCCCGCAGGCCCGCCTCAAGCGAAGATTTAGAAGGGGCAAAGGCCGGCGGATCACAGATCACCACATCAAATGTAGCACCCTCTTCAGCCAAGGCGGTCAACACATCAAAGGCATCGCCTTTGCGTGTTTCGAACCGGTCCGACACCCCCATGGCGGCCGCACCCTGTTCGGCCAGTTCCAGCGCGGGCGCAGAGCCGTCAACCGCCAGTACTGAAGCCGCACCCCCCGCCAATGCCGCCAATCCGAACCCGCCGACATGGCTGAACACATCCAGCACGTGCGCAGCTTTGGACAGTCCGGCCACAAAGGCATGGTTCGGGCGTTGATCAAAAAACAGGCCGGTTTTCTGCCCGCCCATCACATCGGCCATATAAATCGCACCGTTCATCGGCACCTGCACCGGCGCATCGGGGGCGGTGCCCACAAGAACGTCGGTTTTTTCTTCAAGCCCCTCGAGCGTGCGCGCACGCCCTGTCCCGTTCATGATCACGGTGGTGACGCCGGTGACCTCTTGCAGCGCCGCAACCAGCGGTGTGATCAGCAAATCGGCCCAAGCGGCATTAGGCTGGATCACTGCCAGATCGCCAAAACGGTCGATGATGACACCCGGCAACCCGTCGGCCTCGGCATGGACCAGACGGTAGAACGGCGCCTCATAGAGCCGCGCACGATGGGCCAAAGCGCGTTGGAGCTTGCCCGCAAACCACGCCTGATCAATCACCGCAGCCGGATCCTGATCCAGCATACGGCAGATGATCTTGGATGCAGGGTTCACCGTCACAACACCCATGGGCGTGCGATTGGCGTCTTCCAGTTGCGCAATGGTCCCGGGGGTCAGATTGCGGGTGCGGCGGTCTGTGACCAGTTCATTGGCATAAACCCAAGGAAACCCGTGGCGGATCGCACGGGCTTCGGCTTTGGGGATCAGCCGGACAACCGGCATGGCGGAGGATGTATGTTCTGTCATACCCGCCTCCTATCCGCCTTTGGGGCGGCTGGGAAGCCGTGCGATGACAAATTAGACCAATTGCGCCCGCAGCAGGCTGGTCAGAAAATCCGTCACCCGCACCTTCTGCGTCTGGCCTTCGCTTTCCAGTTCGGTTGCACGGGTCCCGCCCGGCGCGTCAAGATTGCCGACAACGCGGCGCGCGGGTTCGATCACGTCACCTGTGTTTGCATTGCGCACAGTCATGTCAAAGACCACATTGTAGACACCGCCCACTGTATAGCGGGTCCTGTTGGTCACCCCGTGAAACCGCACCAGTGTCACATCCACCGTGACAGGCAGCGTGCCATCAACGGTCAGCCGGTTGCGCGCGGCAGCCTCTTCGAACATCGCCGCAATCTGCGGAATGCGCGGTCCCAGCGGATCGCCGCGCCACACCACATCTGCCGTCGGATAAAAGGTTTCGTCTTCCGAAACGGTCAAACCCTCAAGCACATTGAAATTGAAACCTTGCAGCGCATAAGAGCGCTCCATCTGCGGGCGCGCATCACTTTGCAAGCCTGCGGCCGCGCCACAGCCCATAAGCCCCAGAAGAGGAAACGAAACAAGAAAAGTTCTACGATGCATCAGCCCGCCCAATCACGTGTTTTTATTTATTCACCATGGAAATCTGACAATATCAAGACATGTCGGTGACGCCTTTGCAATCTCTCGCATGCGTCCTCTCGCCCCCTTGTTAGCGCTAACGGGTCGTGGTAAGCCATCCGCAAACAGATCGAGGGAGGATGCCATGTCACTGCACCCCAAAATTGCCGAAGTTACGGACCGCATCCGCGCCCGCTCGGAAGGGCCACGCCGGAAATATATGGACACGATGGCCCGCGCGGCCGCCGAAGGCCCGCGCCGGTCGCATCTGACCTGCGGCAACCAGGCCCATGCCTATGCCGCAATGGGCGGCGACAAAGATGCGCTGACGGCGGGCCGGACCCCCAATATCGGCATTATTACCGCCTACAATGACATGCTCTCGGCGCATCAGCCGTTTGAAACCTACCCCGATCTGATCCGCGCCGCCGCCCGTGCGGCCGGTGGGACAGCGCAGGTCGCGGGCGGCGTGCCAGCAATGTGCGATGGCGTGACCCAAGGGCAAACGGGGATGGAACTGTCACTCTTCTCGCGCGATGTGATCGCGCTGGCCGCAGGTGTGGGCCTGTCGCACAACGTCTTTGACAGCGCGGTTTACTTGGGTGTCTGCGATAAAATCGTCCCCGGCCTTGTGATGGCCGCCGCGATCTTCGGCTATATTCCGGGTATCTTCATGCCCGCAGGTCCCATGGTGTCCGGCCTGCCCAACGATGAAAAGGCACGCGTCCGGCAAGAATTCGCCAAAGGCAATATCGGCCGTGAAGAGCTGATGGCGGCCGAAATGGCAAGCTACCACGGCCCCGGCACCTGCACCTTCTATGGCACGGCCAACTCCAACCAGATGCTGATGGAATTCATGGGCCTGCACCTGCCGGGTGCCTCTTTCGTCAATCCCGGCACACCGCTGCGCGACGCGCTGACCACGGCCGCCACAGAACGCGCGCTGGAAATCACGGCGCTTGGCAACGACTATACGCCTGTCTGCGACATCCTTGATGAAAAGGCCTTTGTGAACGGCATCGTTGGTCTGATGGCCACGGGCGGGTCCACAAACCTTGTCATCCACCTGCCCGCCATGGCGAAAGCGGCTGGCGTGATCCTCGATCTTGAGGATTTCAGCGATCTCTCCGCCGTCACACCACTCATGGCCAAGGTCTATCCAAACGGTCTGGCAGATGTGAACCACTTCCACGCCGCAGGCGGACTTGGGTTTATGATTGGTGAGCTTTTGAACGCGGGCCTTCTGCACGACGATACCAAGACCGTCGCAGGGCAAGGCCTTGAACGCTATTCCCAGGAACCCAAGCTGGTGGATGGCCGCGTGGAATACGCCGCAGGTACAACCACATCGCTGAACGAAAAAATCCTGCGCCCCGTCACCGATCCGTTCCAACCGCAGGGGGGCCTCGTGCAACTCTCCGGCAATCTCGGACGCGGCGTGATTAAAACCTCTGCCGTGGCCCTCGAGCGTCACGTGGTCGAGGCCCCTGCCCGTGTGTTCCACACCCAAGAGGCCGTCAAAGACGCCTTCAAAGCAGGCGAGTTCACGCAAGACACGATCATCGTCGTCCGCTTTCAAGGCCCCAAATCCAACGGGATGCCCGAACTGCACGGCCTGACACCGACATTGGCCGTGCTGCAGGACCGTGGTCTGAAAGTGGCGCTTGTCACCGACGGGCGCATGTCGGGCGCTTCGGGCAAAGTCCCCTCAGCTATCCACGTCTGCCCCGAAGCAGCCGATCACGGCCCCATCGCCCTGATCCGCGACGGTGATATCATCCGGCTTGACGCGACAACCGGTACGATCGAAGTCAAAGGTGTCGATCTTTCCACCCGCACCCCCGCCACCGCCGATCTGAGCGGCAACGGCACCGGCGTCGGGCGCGAACTCTTCGAGGTGTTTCGCCAGAATGTCGGTCTCGCTGCGGAAGGCGCAGGTGTCGTTGTCTGACCTTCCCTTTCCATGTCCAATCAAACTTCCGCCGGAGGCTCCGACACATGCCCCGCATACCACACGCTAGGATACTGAAATGACCCCACAAGAAGCCTCTGCTGCCGCCGCAAAAGTCTGCCTCATGGCCCCTGTCGTCCCGGTTCTCGTTGTTGATGACGCCGGTATCGCAGCCGCATTGGCACGGGCGCTTGTCGCTGGTGGCCTGCCCGCACTGGAAGTCACGCTGCGCACCCCCGCCGCTTTGGATGTGATCCGCGAAATGGCGACGGTTTCAGGCGGTGTGGTCGGCGCAGGCACACTTTTAACACCCAAAGACGTCGAAGATGCCAAAGCCGCCGGTGCGACCTTCGGCGTATCGCCCGGCGCCACGGATCGTTTGCTGGACGCCTGTGAAGCCAATGACCTGCCGCTCCTGCCCGGTGCCGCGACAGCCTCCGAGGCGATGCGCCTGCTGGAACGCGGCTATACCGTGCAAAAATTCTTCCCCGCCGAGGCAAATGGCGGCGCCCCTGCACTCAAGGCGATTGGCGCGCCGATCCCGCAGGTGAAATTCTGCCCGACAGGTGGTGTGACTTTGAAAAATGCGCCGGATTACTTGGGGCTCAGCAACACGCTCTGCGTTGGTGGTTCATGGGTTGCACCCAAGAATCTGGTGGAGGCGCAGGATTGGGCCGGCATCACTGCTTTGGCCGCCGAGGCTGCTGCTCTGTCATGAACGCAGGGTGCGTGGCGGCTTTCACGCCATGTTAGGAAATTGGCTCTAGGGGTTTCTCAAATGTTTTGAGGACCCGCCAATGCTTGACTCATGGCCAATATCGCGACGCGTGAACACCGGCTTTCTCATCGTGACGCTGATGCTGGTTGGCTTGGCCGTGTTTTCACACCGAACGGTCGGTGCGCTTGGCAAAGTCTATGAAGAATATCGGCAAATCGCGAACCAGAAGATCGCCATTTCCGCTTTTGTCGAAGACATCTTCGAGGCGAAACAAGCGGCCTTGCAGTACCGCATCACGCCAGACCCGGTCTTCCGTGAACAAGTCAGTAGCAATATTGACGAGGTGTTGGATGGTACAGTTTTTCTGAACTCTTTTGCGACTGCGCCAGATAGGTTGGCCGCAGTCGAAACCATCCTGGGCACAGCGCGCACATATCAGGGGCAGTTCACCCTGATGGCCAATGCCCTTGAAACGGCTAATGTCGTGGAACGCGATTTTTCCGCGCGCTCGGACCAGCTTCAAAGGGAAACGGGAACGGCGTTTGACCTTGCGCTGCAGTCGGCCAATCCGGCACTCACATCAGCAGTGGGACGGTGCCTGCAAACCCTGTACACCGCCATTCTGGCCGGAAAGCGCTATCTGGCATCAAGTGACACCGCTGACCTGGACGAATTCACCACAGAGTATACCACCTTTGGCAACGCACTGAAGCGCTTGGAGGCACTGAACCGCCAAGACAACATCACTGAGGTCGTCAACCGGATCAAAGACCTGATGAGCGGCTATCCCGAGATGCTCAATGCCTTCTCCGTCGCAAATGCAGATGCAAAGAATATCCAGAACGAGGTGCTCGACCGGATTGGCCCAGAGATGCAGGAGCGGTTGGACGATGTCGCCGCAGCGATCGCCGACCGACAAAGCGATCTTGGCGCCGAAGGCAGTATGATCGTCAGTCAGATACGCGCAGTCATCCCGATTGCTGGCGTGGTTGCAACGTTCTTTGCGCTCGCTGCCGCCTATGTCATCGGGCGCTGGATCAGCGGCGCCATCGCAAGGCTGGCAGACGTCACAGACAGGCTGGCCTCAGGCGACAACGAAGTCACCATTTCCGGCACCGAACACCCGCATGAATTGGGGCGCATGGCGCGGGCACTCCTGATATTCCGCGACACGCAGATCGAACGGATCGCAAGTGCGGCCGAGCAGGCAAAACTGCGCGCCGAACAGGATGCGGTGGTCAGCACGATGAAACGCCAGCTTGCGGCGCTCGCGGCGGGCAACCTTACCGCTGAAATCAAGGAACCCTTCGCTCCGGAATATGAAGAGCTGCGCATCAATTTCAACGATGCTCTCACCGGCCTGCACAGCGCAATGCGGCGGGTCATCGAAACCTCGGCGCTGATTGGTGATAACGCGACCGAATCAAACATCGCTACAGCAAATCTTTCCCAACGCACCGAAAATCAGGCCGCGACCCTTGAAGAAACGGCCGCTGCACTGGATCAATTGACCGCAAGCGTCCGCTCGGCGGCCGAACACGCCAAGTCGGTCGACACATCTGTGACCAAAGCACGTACAGAGGCGGCGAAGAACGGAGAAATCGTGGCACAGGCCGTCAGCGCCATGAGCGCAATCGAACACTCCTCAAAGCAGATCACACAGGTCATCAGCGTCATCGACGATATTGCCTTCCAGACCAATCTTCTGGCCCTGAACGCCGGGGTTGAGGCCGCGCGCGCCGGCGAATCCGGCAAAGGCTTTGCCGTTGTCGCTTCTGAAGTGCGCGCACTGGCCCAACGGTCAGCCGATGCTGCCAAAGAGATCGCGGGACTGATCGAAAACAGTTCCCGCCATGTGGCCCAAGGCACACAGCTGGTGGGACATGCAGGTGATGCGTTGTCCGAGATTATCACACAGGTGAACGACATCGCATCCATGACATCCCAGATCGCAACCAGTGCCGAGGAACAGGCGATTGGTCTGTCTGAAATCAATGTTGGCGTGAACCAACTGGATCAAGTGACCCAACAGAACGCCGCAATGGTACAGGACTCGATCACGCGCGGCGATGCGCTGGCGACAGAAACAAGCAAACTCAACGCCTTGATCGGCAAATTCAAAATGACATCACAGCGTATGACGCCCGCCGTCCCAGCTGATACCGCCGACGCCTTGCGTGACGCCATCGCAAGAACCCATAAACCGGCGCATACCATGCCGCGTCCGACGTCACATGTCGCCGCAGAACCGGCGTGGCAGGATTTCTGACCAGACCAAGCCACCCGGAAAGGGCTGGATCACTGCGCTAGACGCGCCCGCGTCGCCCGCCCTTACGCTTCGGGGTCGGTGGCTCTTGCAGTGCGGCGCGCAGGGTTTCCAGCATTGGGTGCGTTTGCGGTGCGTGATCGCGATAATGGGTGATCAGCTTGCTTGCCTCGACCCGCACGTCATACCCCGCCGGCAGCCCAAGTGCCCAATCCAGAAAAATGCTCCGACATTCCGGCGCGCCGATCCCCTCAATCGCAAAGGACTCGTGGATCAGCCCCTTTGGGTCAAAAACTGCCTCGTCCGTCATGTGACCTCCAGGTATCGTTGGATGATTGCGCCAGCCTGTTCTTGCGTTGCACGTAACGCGGCCAAAAGCGTCTCGACATCTTTCGCGCCTGTTTCGCGCAGGATCAAGCGCTTTGCGCCCTCAGAGAGATCGCCCAGCTCGCCCTCTTCACCGGCCAGAAACCGCAGGGCCGTTTGCAACTGCCAGAAAAGATCAAAGGCAGCACCCAGTATCTCCGCATCACCTGCCGTGATCCAACCATCCGCAACACCGGCCTGTAGTTGATGCTGGGTATCCGCAGCACCGTCAGCGGCTTTCAACGCGACGGTCTGGGCAAAAAGTTCAATATCCTGCAAGCGCCCGGGGCCGATCTTGGTGTCCCATCCGGCACCCTGCCCCTTTTCCGTCGCGATCCGCGCGCGCATGTCAGCCACATCCGCCAAAATATTTGCCCCCTCCGATTTGGCCTGCAAAAGCGCCGTGCGAAACGCCTTGATCTCTGCGCAAAGACCGTCATCACCTGCGATCGCACGCGCGCGGGTCAGCGCCAGATGCTCCCATGTCCAGGCTTCGTTTTTCTGGTAGTCCTCGAATGAGGCCAGCGAGGTCGCCACTGGGCCCTGCCGCCCTGAGGGGCGCAAACGCATGTCCACCTCATAAAGCCGCCCCTCGGCCATTTGCGCGCTCAATGCCGTGATCAATGCTTGCGTGAGACGGGCAAAATAGGTGCGGGTGGGCAGCGGCCTGCGCCCGTCCGACGTTTCCACCCCTTGCGCATCATACACCATGATCAGATCGAGATCAGAGGTGGCCGTTAACCGCGCCGCCCCCAGCGACCCCATCGCGATGACTGCGCCACCACGCCCCGGCATGGCGCCGTGTTTGCGGGCAAAATCGGCCACCACGGCAGGCCAGAGGCCTACAACGACAGCCTCGGCGAGATCGGCGTATTGCCCGCCGGCCTGGGCGGCATCTGTCAGATCACGCAGGAAATGGACACCGATCCTGAAATGCCACTCCTTGGCCCAGCGACGGGCGGCCAGCAATTGGGTCTCATAGTCGTCAGAGGCCGCTATGACCCCGTTCAATTCATCAATAAGTGCGCCCTTGCCGGGCCATTCCGCAAAGAACGCACCACCAAGAACCGCGTCCAGCACACCAGAGTTCCGCGACAGATATTGCGCAAGGGCCGGTGCCGTCGCGCAAATGTCGACGATCAACTGAGTCAGATGCGGGTTGGCCTCAAAAAGCGAAAACAACTGCACACCCGCAGGCAGCCCCGCAAGAAATCCGTCAAACTGGGCCAAAGCTTCATCCGGCTTCGCAGCCTCTTGCAAACGGTCCATGATCTTGGGCGTGATGCGGGCAAAAATCTCGGTCGCGCGGGAAGATCGCAACGCCGGATAGCTGTGCCAGCGCGCGACAATATCCTGCCCCCATTCCAGCGTTTCAGGGTCGGCAGATGATGTATCAGGGCTGAAAAACCCCTCGGTCAGTGCATGGACATCTTCCAGCCTTTCCCGCAGTTCCGTCCGCAGTGCCATCGTCTCTCGCCCCATGAAAGCCGCCAGCCGGTCAAATCCGGCGGCATCCTGCGGCAAGGTCTGGGTCTGTGCGTCATTGATCATCTGCAAGCGGTGCTCGACCTCGCGGTGGTGGCGGTAATGGTCGTAAAGTTGCTCGGCCGTCTGCAATGGTATCCAGTCCGCCGCGGCCAGCGCCAACAAGCCTTCGCGGGTCTGGCGGGCGCGCAGGGAGGGGTCCCGCCCGCCCGCAATCAACTGGCGGGTCTGGGTAAAGAATTCAATCTCGCGGATGCCACCGCGCCCCAGTTTCATGTTATGGCCTTCAAGCACAAGCGGCCCGTGCAGCCCCTTATGGTCGCGGATCTTCAGGCGCATGTCGTGGGCGTCCTGAATGGCTGCGAAATCCAGATGCTTGCGCCAGACAAAAGGGCGCAGGGTTTCGAGGAACCGCGCCCCCGCCACCTGATCGCCCGCGCAAACCCGCGCTTTGATAAAGGCTGCCCTTTCCCACGTGCGACCCACGCTTTCGTAATAGCGTTCGGCGGTTTCCATCGACAGGCAAACAGGCGTGACAGAGGCATCGGGGCGCAGGCGCAGATCGGTCCGGAAGACATAGCCGCCTTCGCGCAGGTCGGACAGGATCGCCGTCATCTTGCGGGTGACGCGAATGAAGGCGCTGCGCACTTCGTGATAATCGTCAGGATCAAAGCGCGTCTCGTCAAAGAGGCAGATCAGATCAATGTCGGAGGAATAATTCAGCTCGCCCGCGCCCATCTTGCCCATGGCCAGCACGACCATACCGCCTGCATCGGCAGGGTCACCACCGCCAGGCAGTTTGCCGCGCGCAACCTCTGCCGCGACCAGCTGGCTCACCGCCGCCTGCACTGCCGCATCGGCAAAATCCGTGAGAATTTGCGTCACCGTCTCCAGCGGCCAGACGCCTCCCAGATCGGCGAGGCCGGTGAGCAGCGCGATACGCCGCTTGGCCTGTCGCAAGGCAAGCGGCAGATCGGACAAAGCGACCTTGGGAATATCCGCAAGCAGATCGGCAACCGCCGCTTCGGGGTCGACGAAAGCCGCTTCGATCCAAGCCCCCTCGCGGCGCAGCAAATCGGCCAGAAACGGGCTGCACCCGGCCGTTCCGGCAATCAGACTGCGCAGCTCGGGCGGCAGTGACGGAAATTCTGCAAGGGCATCCTGCCCCCGATCAACGTCGAATGGATAAGGCGAACGGGTGATGCGTGCGGCAAATGACATGGGCCCACACTGCGGCGCAGTTGCGCTCTGGTCAATCCGTCACGCGGGGGTAGACTGGCCCCAAAAAGGACATGACGATCATGAGCAAAAGTCTCAAACGGGTGATCGCCGCGTTGTCGGAAGCCGGTCACGAAATTGCGCCACTGGAGCTTGGCCCCGAAACGCGCACGGCACAGCAGGCCGCCGATGCTGCGGGATGCGCGCTGGACCAGATCGCGAAATCGGTGATTTTTGCAGGGCAGACCAGCGGGCGGGCAATTCTTTTCATCACCGCAGGCGGCAACCGCGTTGACCCGGCCAAAGCCAGTGCCGTGGCGGACGAGCCGTTGGGCAAGGCCGATGCCGCCCTGATCCGCGCACAAACAGGGTTTGCCATCGGCGGGGTGGCACCGGTGGGCCACCTTGCCCCGATCACCGCGTTTTTTGATCCGAGACTGCTCGACTTTCCGCTCATCTACGCCGCCGCAGGCACGCCAAGGCATATTTTTCCCATAGCGCCAGCGGATCTCTTGCAAATTTCCAGCGCGCAAGTCGCTGAATTCACATCATAATAAAAGTAAATGTAAAAAACATTTACATCAGGACTTGAAGCAGGCAGGCAAACCTCCAATATCGGTGATGTGAAAAGCATTCACATAAACACACAGATAGCCAAGGAGCCCAACCATGAACACCGCCACATCCCATTCCCCAATGGCAATGCACAACCGTCCCGGTTTTTTTGCCCGTGCCGAGGCTTGGCTTGATGAGCGTGGCAAAGGCGCTTGGATCGCCGCCATGGTTGTCAGCTTTATCGTCTTCTGGCCCATCGGCCTTGCCCTTCTTGCCTATATGATCTGGAGCAAACGCATGTTCAATTCTTCCTGTTCGTCCAAAATCCGCAGCCGCAAACGCCACATGGGTCAATCTTCGGGCAACAGCGCATTTGACGCCTATAAGGCCGAAACGCTGCAGCGTCTGGAAGAAGAGCAGGACAAATTCGAGGCCTTCCTCAAGCGCCTGCGTGACGCCAAGGACAAGGCAGAGTTCGACCAGTTCATGGACGACCGCGCCAAGAAGATGACTGACGCTGACGATACAAACGCCGGTCCTGCCGCTGTCTAAGCGCAGCAGCCTCAAGGGCGGCCTGCTTTCCCCGGCAGGTCGCCCTTCCCTACCCTTTGATGCATGAGTTCACCATGACCACCTCTTACGCATATGCGCCCCATCTTGACTACGACCCCGAACGCTATGAAGGCGTGACCCTCAAACGCGGTATTGCCTGGGTATTTGACGTTGTCATGATCGCCATGCTCTGTGCATTGATCCTGCCGTTCACGGCCTTTACCGGCATCTTCTTCTTTCCCTTCCTGATGCTGGTTGTGGGCTTCATCTATCGCTGGTTCACGCTTGCAAACGGGTCATCAACATGGGGGATGCGCCTGATGGGCATCCGGTTCCGCGACCATCGCGGCGCGCCGCTCTCGTCCGGTTTGGCGCTTGCCCATACGCTTGGATATAGCATCAGCATTGCGATGCCCCCTCTGCAACTGATCTCGATTATCCTGATGCTGGTCACCGAACGGGGCCAGGGCCTGACCGATCTGGTCTTGGGGACCGAGGCGGTGAATATTTATCATTAACTATGTCGCACCCAAGGGGCTTGGCGCAGGGTAAACAGATTGTTAAGCTTCGTCGAAATCAACCGGACCTTGCATGCGCCATACGCTTCCCATTGCCCCGCAGTTTTACGTGACTGCCCCCCAGCCCTGCCCTTATTTGGAAGGGCGGATGGAGCGTAAACTGTTTACCGCACTCCAGGGCGATATGGCCACCAAGCTGAACGATTCTTTGTCCAAACAAGGCTTTCGCCGTTCGCAGAATGTGCTCTACCGGCCCTCTTGTGCGGAATGCTCGGCCTGTATGTCCGCGCGGATTGATGTGTCGAAATTCACCCCCAGCCGCAGTCAGCGCAGGGTTGCCAAACGCGCCGCACACCTCAACCGCCGCGCGACATCGCCTTGGGCGACGGAAGAGCAATACGATCTGTTCCGCGAGTACCTTGACGGGCGGCACGCCACAGGCGGCATGGCCGACATGGATATGTTCGAATTCGCGGCGATGGTCGAAGAAACACCGATCCGGTCCCGCCTGATCGAATACACGACCGAACAGGATCTGACGGCGGTCTGCCTGACCGACATCCTCGATGACGGGTTATCGATGGTGTATTCGTTCTTTGATCCTGCCAGTGAAAAGCTGTCGCTTGGAACCTACGTTATTCTCGATCACATCGCCATCGCCCGCGAATTGGGCCTGCCCTATGTGTATCTGGGCTACTGGGTGCCTGGCAGCCCCAAGATGGACTATAAAGCGAAATACAAGGGCCTTGAAGTGTACCGCGGCGGTGAGTGGACGCCTGTGAAGGACCCGTCGGAATACCGTGCAGACATGCACCCGCTCTCGACCGATCCAATTGCCGAGCAAGTTGCCCGGATCGATCTGCCCGACGGGCGCACCTGACGCAACATGACATAATCTAAAGAAAAAGGGCGGCGCCATCGGCACCGCCCTTTTTTGTCTGTTTGGCCCCGCTTAGTTCAGCAGGTTCGGAACAATCGTCACCACACCCGGCACGAAGGCCAGCAGTAGCAGTGCAAAGACCTGAATACCGATGAACGGCATCACACCCTTATAGATTTGCCCTGTCGTAATCGACTTGGGCGCAACCCCGCGCAGATAGAACAGCGCAAAGCCGAAGGGCGGTGTCAGGAACGATGTTTGCAGGTTCACCGCAATCATGATCGTGACCCACTTGGGATCAAAGGTGCCGCCGTAGATAACCGGCCCTACGATCGGGATAACGATGTAGATGATCTCGAGGAAGTCGAGCACAAAGCCCAGCACGAAAAGCACCAGCATCACCAGCAGGAACACGGTCCATTCGTTGTCGAACGAGCGCAGGAACTGCTGGATGTAGTGTTCGCCACCAAATGATATCAGCACGAGGTTCAAAAGCTGCGAACCGATCAGGATGGTGAAGACCATCGAGGTCACTTTGGCCGTTTCGCGTACAACCGGTGCCAGAACACCGCCCGCGATCAGAACCCAGCAAGACCACAGCAAACCAAACATCGCGTAAAGGAAGGCCGCAAAGGCCACCAGATAGGCCAGACGGTTCTCAAACAGGACCACGTCCTGCCCGAGGCGCAAATCGAAGTTGCCACCAATCACAAGCATGACAACAATCGCGCCAGCGGTCAGAAGTACGATCCGCCCGGAAAGCCCCTGATCCTTACGCTTGCGATAGGCCGCCAGCAGGATGGCACCACCCGCCCCCAAGGCCGCAGCAGGTGTCGGGTTGGTGATGCCGCCAAGGATGGATCCTAGCACAGCAACGATCAGGACAAGCGGCGGGAAGACCACGCGCATGATCTCGTTTCCAGCCAGATATTTGACCGCATGACGCATTCCCAGATAGGTCACGAAAAGCGGGATGATCAAGATCAGCGTGGTGACGCCCGGCGACGTCATCGGCGTGATCAAGACGATATCGGCCAGCAGGATCAGGCCAACACCGGCCGCCCCCAGCCAAAGCGGGCGATGATCGGCACTTGGTGCCACACCACGTGCCAGCGCCAGCAAAAGGCCAAGCAGCACAGCAAGAACCGCAATACCTGTGCCAATCGGTGCCGCATCTTCGGCGGCCTGTACAACAGCGGCTGCGCGCTCTTCCGGTGTCAGTTCGCGCGATGCCGTGGCGCCGCCCGATTCCTCAATCGCTGCCTGCTGGGCGACGGCGGTTTCCCATGCCTCGATCCCGTGCAATTCGATCATGGATGCCTGACATTCTTCGCCGACGCGCGTGCGCAGTGATGCGTTTTCGCTGGCGTCTGTGAAGCTGTCCACAAGGACGGATTGCGAACCCACAAGGTTCACCTGCCCCATGCCGATGGTCAGGGCGATGATACCCGCAGGTACGGCCAACAGCCATGTCAGACCTTCGTTGCGCGTAATCACTTCGCGGCCTGCACTATCGGCAAACTGTACCGCTGGTGCTTTGCTCGGGTTGATCAGCGCAAAGATGAACGCATAGCCCGCATAGAGCGTTGCCAGCAGAACACCCGGCAATAGCGCCGCCTGGAACAAGGTCCCGACGGACAATACGGCAGGTGAGCCGAGATAGGTCAAGGCATCGGTACAGCCCGCCAGTTGCGCGCGGTTTTCCTGTGCGGCGGAATAGATATCACCGGCCAGTGTCCCCAACAGAACAATCACAATCGACGGCGGAATGATCTGTCCCAAGGTGCCCGACGCGGCGATGACGCCGGTGGACAGCTCGGGCGAGTAACCGTTCTTGAGCATGGTTGGCAGTGCCAGCAGACCCATGGTGACAACAGTAGCACCGACGATGCCTGTGGACGCGGCAAGGAAAGCCCCCACGATCACGATGGACACAGCCAAACCACCCGGCAGCGGGCCAAACACCTTTGCCATCGAGGTCAGCAATTCATCCGCAATCCGCGACCGCTCAAGCACGATGCCCATCATCACGAACATCAGAACCGCCAGCAGCGTTTCAATCGACTGGCCCGCAAGCACACGCTCGTTCATGCGGTTGACCATAAAGCCGATGTTGCGGTCCAGCGCCACTTCCCAGCCTTGCGGGAACAACGGCCCCTCGTAACGGGGCAGTTCGGGGTGACTGAATACCGAGATCGTTTCTTGTCGCACCCCTTCGTTGACCAAGGCGCGGAACTCGGCCGAGCTTGAGTCGACCGCCGCGTGTATCAAGAGACCTGCACTATCCAGCCCCGCGATAATCGCGAACGAAATCACCGCAGAGCCCATGATTGCAAAGGCAACAGGGAAGCCCGAAAGGATCCCCGCAAAGAGCGTCAGAAATACGATAATGATACCGATTTCGATGCCATCTAATCCGAAAAGCATGTCTTTACCGCCCTGTTCTTAGTGGATGTCTGCGACGAGTTCGGCAGTCGGATCGCCGAGTTCGTCTTTATCAAGATGTTTGCCTTCGCTTTCGGGACCCTCTTTCCACTCAAGATACGAGCGGTAGAAGAAAGCAACGGCCTGCAGCATGACCATCAGCGCGAAGGTCACCAGCAGCACCTTGAAAAGGAAGTACGCATTAAAGCCGTTGGGCGAGAAACCGATGGTTTCGATATTCCACCGCAGCGCACGGGCCTTGGTCAGCAAACGGTCGAGCGTATCCGAGGCCGACGGGTTCGGCACCACAAGGTGACGCCACAAGAAGAACCAGCCGTAAAGCCAGATAATAATCGCGCCGGGCAGCATGAACACAATCGACCCAAACATGTCGATGACGCGCTTGGTGCGATAGCTGACGGCGGAATAAACCAGATCGACGCGCACGTGGCCGCCCTGCACGAATGTGTAGGCGGCGCAAAGGCATACAATCATGGCGTTATAGAATTTCAATTCTTCGGACCACCAGCTGACGTCTTTGGTGAATGACGCACCAAAGCCCACGCTGATTTCAGCCACAGCAAAGACCCGCTGCATGAAGATGATGATGATCTGTTGCAGCACCATGAGCAAACCTGCCCATGCCGCAACCCGACCAACGATGTTCGCAAAGCCCTCAAGCCCGCGCACATAGCCCCACATGATCCGGTTGTTATAAAGACCGACCGCTGTGAAAACGAGAAATGCCGCCAATGCGACAAAGAAGAACTCGACGGAGGCCCCGTAGTAGATAAAGCGCATCAGCGCCTCTTTCTGCTCGGTCTCCATTGCCCCGTTGATGGTGGGCACCCACGACAACCACTGGCCCGGATGAAAGATCGCATAAAAGAAGTTGTAGAACGCTTCAATCAGGTTGGCGAAAAACCACCCGATCGCATTGCCGCCCCATGCTTCGACCAGTCCCATGGTCACTCCCCCGCATTGATGATCGTCTTGTTTTGCGGATAGGGCCCCGCCACTGGCAGGGCCCTATCATATTGCGCGTTTTCAGCCGCTATCGGCCGAAACAAACACCTTAAAGTGCGTTGAAACGTGCGCGCTGTTGCTGGAACACGTTGTCCGAGATGGACGTCCAAGCATATGTCGCAGCGGCGGCTTCTTCCTGGCTTGCACGGATACGGGCGAAAAGCTCGTCACCCATGAACTCGTCCAGCGCTTCTTTTGATGCACGACCGAATGCATCCCAGACATCGTCAGGGAATTGCATGATCTTGGTGCCCTGCTGCTGCAGACGCTGCAACGCTGCACCGTTGTTGTAGTTGGACTGCGACAGGCTCCAGTGGTGTGTTGCAGCGGCAGCTGTTTCACAGATCGCCTGCTGGGCTGGTGTCAGCTCGTTCCAGACATCGCGGTTAAACGCACATGTCAGAACCGAACCCGGCTCGTGGAAACCACCTGTGTAGTAGAATTCACAGACTTCCTGGAAGCCAAGACGCTCGTCCGCGAAAGGACCGATCCACTCGGCACCGTCGATCGCGCCCGAAGAGAGGGCCTGATAGATTTCGCCGCCTGGGATGTTCTGGACGGATGCACCTGTGCGACCCAGCGCCAGACCACCGATGCCCGGCATACGGAAGCGCAGACCCTGCAGGTCGGCGGCAGAGTTGATTTCTTTGTTGAACCAACCACCTGGCTGGTGACCTGTGTTGCCGCACATGAACGACTTGAGGTTAAAGATTTCGCCCAGTTCGTCGTGCAGTTCTTTACCGCCGCCATGCTGGTACCAGCTGATCATCTCGCCGCCTGTTGCACCGAAAGGCACAGCCGTGAAGTAGTAGTAACCGGGGTGCTGACCGCCGAAGTAGTAATCAGCCGAGTGATAGACGTCCGCTTGGCCCGAAGACACAGCGTCAAACACTTCGAATGCACCAACCAGCTGGCCTGCTGCGCGCTTTTCGATTGTGATTTGACCGTCGGACATGCTGTTGACAAGGTCAACAAACTTGACTGCGGCATCATCAAAGACAGCAAAGCCGTCAGGCACCGATGTTACCATCGTCAAAGTGCGTCCACCCTGCGCGATTGCTGGTGCTGCCAGTGCCGATGCGGCAACAGCCGAACCACCAATAGCGGTATTCTTTAGAAAGGAACGACGATCCATTTACTTTTCTCCCAGTTGTAACTCTGTCCGGCTCCTCCCAGAGCTCGAACCCGTATAAGGTGGAGGCATCCTAGCGCCGCAGATTGAAAGTTAAAGCATTACATTCGTGCAAATGGCAAAAATTGTTATTTATTTTGACCAATCTTTACGCAAATCCTGCCTGCTGACCCGCCACAACACGTTAAACGTGCAAAGATGATGCGTTTGTTGCGCGTATGCGGTGCAGATCGCAACAATACCACATGACCGTTCAGGCACGGGTACCGGCCTGCGCATAATGCCTGCCCGCCATCGCAGATATGAAAACGCCCGCTGCAATCAAGCAACGGGCGCTTCCACCGAGAGGGAACTTGATTTAGTTTTCAACGGTCTGTTGAATGCTTTCACGTACAATGTTGAACCACTCACCGGACAGGCGCAGCTGTTCCAGACCCGCGTTGATGATCGGCAACGCTTCGTTGGCGAAAGCGTTGTCTTTCGACACAAAGACATGGGACGACACGGCGCCGCGCAGTGGCTCTAGTGTTGCGACCGCGTCGACCATACCGGCAGAGCGGATGTCCTCTTCGGCGGGCAGCGCGTCATAGGTGACGATATCGACTTCGCCGTTCTGCAAAAGCTGGAAACAGCCGTCTTGCGCCACTGTCGTCACATAGGTGATGTTCGGCTCGACAAGCTGCGCCGCCTCAAGATCGAAGGTGAACCACGCTTCGGGCCGGCAGATACGTGCGCCGAACAGATCGTTGGTGCTTTGCGCATTCGCATATGCACTGCCGTTCAATGTGTAGAAGTCTACGATGATCTCATAGAACGGGTCAGAGTGGTTGAAGTCGGTGCACCGGCTGGCACTTGCCGGTCCAAGGTTTTCAACGCGGCTACAATCAGGACGGAACCACGGGAACGCCATATCAATGGCACCGATTGGCAGCAGCGTCTCAAGATGCGAGCCCCAGTCGTTCACGAACACAATATCATATTCCTGATCCGGATTGCCCAGTTGCATTGACCGGTCCACCATTCGCGTGATCATCCCGCCGCCCGGCATGTCCTCATCGCTAAAGGGCGCGTAATCGGAGCCTGTCGCGATGCGCAGGGGCCGTGCGGGCGCAGAAGTGACCGGTGCAGGCGCCGTGGACGCCGCGACAACGGCTGCAGCACCTGTCGGCAAAGACCCGTCAGCACAGGGGATCGCCAGCACTTGCCCGACCTCAAGCTGGTTCGGGCTTTCCAGAACGGTGGTGTTCGCGTCAAACAGAACGCGGAACCCGCCGGGGACCTCTGCTGCGGTTGCAATCCGGCTTAACACGTCGCCACGCACAACTGTGTAGAAGGAACACTGCTCTTGTGCCTGCGCCTGTCCGGCGGCCAGTGTTGTGAACCCTGCCGCAGCCGCAACAGCCACCGCCAAATTTGTGGAGGTTTTATACATTCTATTTCCTTTCCCTGTAGCCGCGCCGCAGCGCAAAAATGCAAAACTGAGCAAACCGTTTCAATGCAGTTCGGTGTTCTTGAGACCCACTATCCCGCCAATCAAGGCAAAATCTTGACAGAAACGGGACCAATACAAAGTTTCTTTCTATTCACTTTCGTATAGACATTCCGGCGACTTTGGCCAGCATTTGTAATTCAACGGTTGCAAAATTGCTTTATTGTAGCACAGAAAGAAACGCTGGCGCGCCCTGCCCTTTTTCCGATGCGGCGGAAATATGGCTTATCTTCAAGCATTCAGCGTATTGATGACTGGCGGCTTGATCTGGGCGCGCATGAACGCCAGTTTCGCATCCGCAGCATGCAAAACCTTGCAGCGGCAGCAATAGGCCCCACATTGCAAAGAACTGCACATACTATGAACGGAGAAGACATGTCAGAGACCACCGCCTACACCCCGCCAAAAGTCTGGACTTGGGACGCCGAAAGCGGCGGTCAGTTTGCCAATATTAACCGCCCCATAGCCGGGCCCACGCATGACAAAGACCTGCCCGTCGGCAAGCACCCGCTACAGCTGCACTCGCTTGCCACGCCCAACGGCGTCAAGGTGACCGTTATGCTCGAAGAACTGCTGGCCGCGGGCCATGCCGCCGAATACGACGCATGGCTGATCAACATTCAGGAAGGTGACCAGTTCAGCAGCGGCTTTGTGGATGTGAACCCCAACTCCAAGATCCCTGCCCTGTTTGATAAGGAAACCGGCGTGCGTGTTTTCGAAAGTGGCGCGATCCTGCTCTATCTGGCCGAAAAATACGGGGCTTTCTTGCCCAAAGACGTGGCGGAACGCACAGAAACGCTCAACTGGCTGTTCTGGCTGCAAGGGTCAGCACCCTATCTTGGCGGCGGCTTTGGCCATTTCTACGCCTATGCACCGGAAAAATTCGAATACCCCATCAACCGCTTCGCAATGGAGGCCAAGCGTCAGCTGGATGTGCTGAACAGACGGCTTGAAGACTGCGAATATCTCGGGGGTGACGCGTACTCGATCGCCGACATGGCAACTGCGCCCTGGTATGGCGCGCTGGTCAAGGGCCTCGTCTATGATGCCGCCGAATTCCTAGACGTGGCCTCTTATGAACACGTCAACCGCTGGGCAGATGCAGTGATGAACCGTCCCGCCTATCTGCGCGGCAAGATGGTGAACCGCGCATGGGGTGATCCCGCCGAGCAGTTGCGCGAACGCCATGATGCAGGCGATTTCGACACCCAGACATGGGACAAGATCGGCACCGAAGAAAGCTGATTGCCAATCTGCTTTCACACTTACCCGAAGCGAGACCCGCGCAGGGCCTTTGTTTCGGGTAAGTGACCGCCTGACGGCGGCGAAGGCTGCGTGAAGATTATTTTTAGCCTCCACTTGTAAACGCCCGCGCGGCGACTTCTCTACACACATGCAGGGGGCGCATGATGCTGACATATCTTATTCTGGTTTTCGGGCTGACAGCCCTCTTTCTTGGTGGCGATATGCTGGTCAAAGGGGCCAGTGGGCTTGCGCTGCGGTTCGGGCTTTCGCCCATGGTGATCGGGCTGACGGTGGTGGGGTTCGGCACCTCTGCGCCGGAGCTGCTTGTGTCGCTGGAGGCAGCCCTTGGCGGGCAATCCGGTATCGCGATCGGAAACGTCCTGGGCTCGAATATCGCCAACACCCTGCTGATCCTCGGGCTGGCTGCCGTATTGGCCCCGATCGTTGTCAACTTCAGAACCGTCCGGCGCGATCTGGGCTGGATGGTCGCGGCAACACTTGTCCTGCCGCTTGTCCTTTGGTCGGGCGACATGGGGCGGATCGAAGGGCTGGTGCTCGTGGCGGGCCTGGTGGTGTTTTTGGTCGCGAGCCTGCAAAACGGCGGGCATATCCCTGATGACATCACCCCTACGGGTTCTTTGTGGCGCAGTCTGGTGCTGACACTGGGCGGGCTTGTCGCACTTATGGTCGGCGCGCATTACCTTGTGCAAAGTGCGACCATCATCGCGCGCGATTTCGGCGTGTCCGAGGCGATGATCGGGCTGAGCATCGTGGCCATCGGGACCTCTTTGCCCGAACTGGCAACCACCATCACAGCCGTGATCCGTGGACAACGCGATATCGCGATAGGAAACGTGATCGGGTCTAATATTTTCAATATCTTGGGCATCCTCGGCCTCACGGCATTGGTCACGCCGATCCCTGTTGCTGCACGCTTTATGGCGATTGATATCCCGTTCCTGTTTGGCCTGACAGCCGTCACCGTCGGGCTCTTGTGGCTGACGGGTCGGCTCGGGCGGATCACCGGTATCATCATGCTTCTCGCTTACGCCGCCTACCTGTTCCTGACAGCAAATCTTTGAAACGCAAAAAACGGCCTTTGAAAGAAAGTTGCAAAAAACCGCTCTCAAACGACACTTTCTCCATTCCGGCGGTTGACCCCCCTTTCCCTGCGCACTAATGTCCGGCCAAGCAAAGGAACCCCGATGACACACGTCGTACTAATTGTGAGAAACACGCGCATGGGCCGGTAACGGTAAATCCATAACGATCCCATGCGCCCCCGACACACTCGGGGGTTTTTTTGTGACTAAAGAAACCAGATACGCGAAGGACGCGAGACAGATGACAAAGACCATGACGGGCGCAAAAATGGTTGTTCAAGCACTGATTGATCAGGGCGTGGACACAGTCTTTGGATACCCCGGTGGTGCGGTCCTACCGATCTATGACGAGATTTTTCAGCAAAACAGCATCAAACACGTGCTGGTGCGCCATGAACAAGGTGCGGTTCACGCCGCCGAAGGCTATGCCCGTTCAACCGGTAAACCCGGTGTGGCGCTGGTGACCTCCGGCCCGGGTGCGACCAATGCTGTGACAGGTCTGACCGATGCATTGATGGATAGCATTCCGATTATCGTGCTGACCGGACAGGTACCGACCTTCATGATCGGCTCTGACGCGTTTCAGGAATGTGATACCGTGGGCATCACGCGGCCTTGTACGAAACATAACTGGCTGGTGAAAGAGACCGACAAACTGTCGTCGGTCCTGCATGAGGCGTTCCATATTGCCACGTCCGGCCGCCCCGGACCTGTCGTGATCGACATTCCCAAGGACGTGCAGTTCGCCACCGGCAAATACACCGAGGCGCGGCAGGTCGAGACCCATTACAACCCGCAGGTCAAGGGTGACATGGAGATGATCACCGAACTGGCCGAGGCGATGGAAAAGGCCAAACGCCCTGTGTTCTATACTGGCGGTGGTGTCATCAACTCGGGTCCTGCGGCCAGCCAACTGCTCCGCGAACTGGTGGCCGAAACCGGTTTCCCGATCACATCCACGCTGATGGGTCTGGGCTGTTATCCCGCATCCGGTGACAACTGGCTGGGCATGCTGGGCATGCACGGGCTTTATGAGGCCAATATGGCGATGCACGACTGCGATCTGATGATCAACATCGGCGCGCGTTTTGACGACCGCATCACAGGGCGGCTTGATGCCTTCAGCCCCGGTTCGACCAAGGCGCATATCGATATCGACGCATCCTCCATCAACAAGGTGATCAAGGTCGATATCCCGATTTTGGGTGACGTGGCCCATGTGCTGGAAGACCTGCTGAACGTCTGGAAGGCGCGCGGTCGCAAGACCAACAAAGAGGCGGTCCAGAAATGGTGGGGCCAGATCAATGAGTGGCGCAAGGTCGATTGTCTGAAGTTCAAGCAAGAGGGCAAGGTGATTAAACCGCAATACGCCCTGTCGCGCCTGCAAGAGCTGACCAAGAACCACGACCGTTACATTTGCACCGAGGTGGGCCAGCACCAGATGTGGGCCGCGCAATACCTTGATTTCGAGGATCCGAACCGCTGGATGACGTCCGGTGGTCTGGGCACCATGGGATATGGGTTCCCTGCCTCGATCGGTGTGCAGATGGGCCATCCCGATGCGCTCGTCATCAACGTGGCGGGCGAAGCGTCATGGCTGATGAACATGCAGGAACTGGGTACGGCGATGCAGTACAAATTGCCCGTCAAACAGTTCATCCTGAACAATGAACGTCTGGGCATGGTGCGCCAGTGGCAAGAGTTGCTGCATGGTGAGCGTTATTCCTCCAGTTGGTCGGAATCGCTGCCGGATTTCGTGAAACTGGCCGAGGCGTTTGGGGCCAAAGGTATCATCTGTTCTGATCCCGATGATCTGGATGATGCGATCATGGAGATGCTGAACCACGATGGCCCTGTCTTGTTCGACTGTCTGGTGGAAAAGCACGAGAACTGCTTCCCGATGATCCCATCGGGCAAGCCGCATAACGAGATGCTGCTGGGCGAAGGCGCGGATACGGCGAATGCAATCAAGTCTGATGGCGCGGTGATGGTGTAACGACCGCACTACGACCATTTCAAAGAACAACGAAAAAAGGGACATCGCATGTCACCGCTCAAAATCAAAAAAGGCTCGACCAGCCATTCCGCCTATGACCTACGGCCCACCTTTTCCGACAAGGAAGAGCGGCACACGCTGGCGGTTCTTGTCGAAAACGAACCGGGGGTTCTGTCCCGTGTCATCGGGCTTTTCGCAGGCCGGGGCTATAACATCGACAGCCTGACCGTGGCGGAGGTGGACCATTTGGGCCACCGGTCGCGCATCACGATTGTCACCACCGGAACGCCGCAGACCATCGTTCAGATCAAGGCACAGCTGGGGCGGTTTGTGGATGTGCACAAGGTCAATGACCTGACCGTTGAAGGCCCGTCTGTTGAGCGTGAACTGGCGCTTTTCAAGGTTCAGGGGACCGGCGAACACCGGATCGAGGCCATTCGTCTGGCCGATATTTTCCGCGCAAATGTGGTCGATAGCACCTTGGAATCATTCGTTTTCGAGATCACAGGCACATCTGAAAAAATCGACGCTTTCGCCGAATTGATGCAGCCTTTGGGGCTGACTGAAATCGCGCGGACCGGTGTTGCGGCCCTGTCGCGCGGATCGGTCGCCTAAGCGCAATCCCTCGCGCCCGATTGGGGCCTGACGCGAGGGACGCGTCATTGCGCCGTATCAGAGGCTGACACGGCGCAACGTGACCTTATGCTGGCAGCAGGCCAGCGTCTGTCGCCGCGGCAATCTCGTCCGCGTCCAGCAGGCCGTCACCCGATGTATCGAGCGCCGAGAAATCATCTTCGGACATTTCAGGCATCACAGCCTGAACTTCCGGATAGCTGTACATACCGTCGCCGTTGATATCGATATCGGCGCTTTGGGCAAAGCCGGGAACAGCCAGCGCGGTGAGGACAGCAATTGGTGCAATCAGCTTAAGTGTACGTGTCATTTTTTCGTTCTCCTATAAGGACATGAAGAAGGCTTTGCTGCCTTCACCGTCACATTTGGTCGTCTTTGCCCCACCATTCCATAGGCACCTTGCAAAAGACAGGTTTGCAGCGCCGTTGCGCCAAATTCTGTGTCAGTGATGCGCAAAAGCACGCTGACAATCCGGCCCCGCAAAGCCACCGGCAATACATCACCTAAGCACGCTGCGCGAAATGGCAATCTTTGGCGCAAGGCGGGCCCGCAATGTCGCTGCGAGAAAATCCGCCGTCGCGGTCAGGCAGAATCTTTTCCGCGTCCCCGTGCTAGGCTTTGGGCAGCATGAGGATGTGACAGATGGCCCAAGACCTTTCCCTGCAGACACTGGACGCGGTGCAACGCCCGATCGAAACCGCGCATGGGCTGCCAAATGCGCATTACATCGACCCTGCAGTGTTCGAGATCGAAAAGCAGGCTGTGCTTTGTGCCAATTGGGCCGGCCTTGCCGTTGCTGCAGAGGTGCCCGAAGCGGGCGATGCGAAACCGATGGAATTTCTGGGCATGCCGCTTTTGCTGGTGCGCGACCGCGCGGGTCAGGTCCGCGTCTTCCAGAATATCTGCCGCCATCGTGGCATGATCCTTGTCGCAGAGCCCCGCAAGATCGAAGGCGCGATCCGCTGCCCCTATCATTCGTGGTGCTATTCGACCGAAGGCAAACTTGTTTCGACCCCGCATGTAGGCGGCCCGGGTCACAACACCCATGAGGCGATCGACAAATCCCTGCTCGGGCTGATCGAGGTCCGCAGCCATATCTGGTTTGACACCGTCTTTATCAACATCAGCGGCGATGCCGCCCCCTTTGAAGAGGTTCACGCCGATCTGATCGCCCGCTGGTCTGCCTTTCACCAACCGATGTATCACGGTGGGGCGGACAGCACCTTTACCCTTGATGTCAAAACCAACTGGAAACTGGCGGTCGAGAATTACTGCGAGAGCTATCACCTGCCGTGGGTCCATCCGGGCCTGAACAGCTATTCGCGGTTGGAGGATCACTACAACATCAACGAAAAAGGCAAATTCTCCGGGCAAGGCACGCTGGTTTACCGGCAACTGACGGGTGACGATGGCACAGTGTTTCCCGATTTTGCGGGGCTTGACGCGCAATGGACCGAAGGCGGCGAATATCTGACGGTCTTTCCCAACGTCCTGCTGGGTGTGCAGCGTGACCATACCTTCGTGATCGTGCTGGAGCCCATCAGCCACGCGCAGACGCGCGAGCATATCCACCTTTACTATGCCGCACCGCAGACCGATGACGCCTTGCGCGCAAAGAACGCAGCGCAATGGAAGGTGGTCTTCGAGGAAGATATTTTCGTGGTCGAAGGCATGCAAAAGGGGCGATACGCGCCCGGTTTTGACGGTGGCCGGTTTAGCCCTGCGATGGATGGCCCCACCCATTGCTTCCACGATTGGGTGGCGGGCAGGATCGCGGCACATCTTTCCGCGCCATGACGCCACTCCAAGATCGCCTGCTTGCCGCACACGCCCGCGACGACCGCGCGGCGCTGGTTGGACTTTATACCGAAGCGGCGGATGCGGCCCCTGATCTGAATGCGGCCTGTTTCTACCTGACACACGCCTACATCTACGCGCTTGAAAAAGGTGATCCCGCCGCAGAGCAACTTTATCACCGCCTGAAGGCGCAAGGGCGCGTCTAGCCCCTTGCCCCTGCCCGCCCTTCACCCCAGTTTAGGGGCAGGCAAGACAGGACAAACACATGGCACCCCGCAAGATCATCATCGACACCGACCCCGGACAGGACGACGCCGTCGCCATCCTGCTCGCCCTCGCATCGCCCGAGGATATCGAGGTGCTGGGGATCACGGCAGTGGCGGGCAACGTGCCCCTGCCCCTGACCGAAAAGAACGCGCGGATTGTCTGTGAACTGGCAGGCAAGCCCGAGACCAAGGTCTTTGCGGGCTGCGATGCACCCATGAAACGCAAGCTGGTCACGGCCGAGCATGTCCACGGCAAGACCGGACTTGATGGCCCGCAGATGGACGACCCCACGATGCCCTTGCGAGAGCAGCACGCGGTGGATTTCATTATTGAGACTTTGCGCAACGAACCCAGCGGCACTGTCACCCTCTGCCCCATCGGCCCGCTGACCAATATTGCAACCGCCTTTGAACGTGCCCCCGATATTATTAAACGCGTGCAGGAAATTGTCCTGATGGGCGGTGCCTATTTCGAGGTGGGCAACATCACCCCCACCGCCGAATTCAACATCTATGTCGATCCCGAGGCCGCCAAAATCGTCTTTGGCGCGGGCGCGCCGCTGGTCGTGATGCCGCTGGATGTGACGCATAAGGCGCTGACCACGCACAACCGCATTGATGCCTTCCGTTCCATGCACACCAAAGTCGGCGATATGGTCGCCGCATGGACCGATTTCTTCGAACGCTTCGATATGGAGAAATACGGGTCCGAAGGCGCCCCGCTGCACGACCCCTGCACCATCGCCTATCTGATCGAACCGCAGTTGTTTGCAGGGCGTCACATCAACGTCGAGATTGAGACCGAAAGCCCGCTTACCCTTGGTATGACCGTGGCCGACTGGTGGCGCGTGACAGACCGCCCCGCCAATGCACTGTTCATGAAGGATGTCGACACCTCTGGGTTTTTTGCGCTGCTGGCGGCGCGTCTGGCGCGGCTGTAATGCGTATTCCTTTTGACAATTCCTATGCGCAATTGCCGCCACAGATGTACACGGCGCAACTGCCGACACCGGTGAAAGCCCCACAGGTGATTGCAACAAATGCGGCGCTCGCCACGATCCTCGGGATTGATCCTGCTGATCTGGCCGCACCGGATGCCGCACAGGTCTTTGCAGGCAACCATATCCCCGACGGGGCCGCCCCGCTTGCGCAGGTCTATGCCGGTCACCAATTCGGCAACTGGAACCCGCAGCTGGGCGACGGGCGCGCGGTGCTTTTGGGTGAAGTTGTGGGCACAGACGGTATCCGCCGCGATATCCAGCTCAAGGGCGCTGGCCCCACACCCTATTCACGCAGCGGCGACGGGCGCGCGTGGCTGGGGCCTGTGATGCGTGAATACCTTGTCTCCGAGGCCATGCATGCAATGGGCGTGCCCACAACCCGCGCGCTGGCCGCTGTGACCACCGGCGAAGACGTCTACCGCGAAGAACGCCTGCCCGGTGCTGTGATCGCCCGCGTTGCCCAAAGCCATATCCGTGTCGGCACATTTCAGTTCTTCGCCAGCCGTGGCGATATGCAGGCGCTGCAAGCGCTGACCGACCACGTCATTGCGCGGCATTATCCCGACGCCAGCGGCCCTGCTGAACTCCTCGATCTGGTGATCGCGCGCTATGCGAAGCTGATCGCGCAATGGATGGGGTTGGGGTTCATCCACGGGGTGATGAACACTGATAACGTTTCGATCGCGGGCGAGACCATTGATTACGGGCCTTGCGCCTTCATGGACGGGTTCCACCCCGACAGCGTGTTCAGCGCAATCGACCAATACGGGCGCTACGCCTATTCCAACCAGCCCGGAATTGGCGCGTGGAACATGGCGCAGTTTGCAACAGCGCTGATCCCCCTGATGCCGGACCGTGATGCGGCGATTGAGGATTTCACGTCCGCCGTGCACCGGATGCCCGCGCTCTATGAAGAGGCATGGCTGTCGGTCTTTGGTGCCAAACTGGGGATTGCTGATCCTCAGGGAGATGACCGCGCGCTGATCACTGACCTGCTGGATCTGATGGCCAAAGATGGCGCGGATTTTACCAATACATTCGCCAATCTGGACGCAGCCCATGCGCGCGATCAATTCATCGACCGTGATGCCTTTGATGCGTGGGCCGCGCGGTGGCAAACCCGCAAATCAGCCGGTGCCGCGCAAATCATGGCGCAGGCCAACCCGCAGATCATCCCGCGCAACCACCGCGTGGAAGAGGTCATTCAGGCAGGCCGCACAGGCGACTATGCGCCGTTCCACGCGCTACTGGCGGCAGTGACAGCACCCTACGCGCCGCTGACCGACACCACCGCAAAATTCGCGCGCGCGCCCAGCAAGGACGAAATGGTTACACGGACGTTCTGCGGGACCTAGGCCGGTTCACCATCAAGATCCCGATGGCGACAAGGATCAGGGCCATGATCAGATTGGGCCCCACCTCTTCGCCCAGCAACAACCAGCCAAGCGCCACCGTCAGCACCGGTGACAGAAAGCTGAACGAGGCGACACCGGAGGCCGGGTAGATCGACAAGAGCCAGAGCCAGAAAATAAAGCCCGCACTCACCACCACAACGATCTGGAAGGCAAGCCCTGCGATGTGGATGGGTGCAATGTCACGGATCAAAGGGCCGAAAAACAGTGCGGCAAAAAGCAACAGCGGCGCTGACACGCCAACCTGCCACATCAACTGGATTTCGGGGCGCACCCGCGATAGCGACGAGGCTTTGGCGATCATCGCTGTGACGGCCCAACCGATTGCAGCCCCCAAAGCCGCCAGATCGCCCCAGAAACTGCCCACGCCATCATCGCGCGTCAGGATCGCCACCGCCACCCCCGCAAGAGCGAGCCCGAGGCCAACCGCTTTGAGTGGCGTGATCTTGTCATCGGGCATGATGAAATGCGCCATGATCGCAAGCCAGACTGGCATCGAATAAAAGATCACAGACGCGCGGCTGACGGCCGTCAGATCAAGGGCCACAAAGAGACACAGAAACTCAAAGGCAAAGACGCAACCAACAGCAAAACCCGCCATCCGCGTGCCTTTTTCAAAGCGCAAGGGAATGCCGCGCCAGCGCAGCCAGAGCCAGATACAGACAACTGCCCCTGCCGAACGAAGCCCTGCAAAGAACACAGGCTGCAACCCGCCGTTGGTGACTTTGATGACCACCTGATTAAAGGCCAGCAACAACGCAAAACTTGTGAGTGCCACCGCACCGAACAGATCAATCTGGGATTTCTTTTCCATCCGCGCAGATCATGCGCGCATCGCCCCCATGTCAAGCGAAACCCGTGGACTTTCCATGTCCCTTCAAACTTCCGCCGGAGGCAGCAATCGCAAAGACCGGTGCAAGGCTAGTTGCCGATCATCCACATCCCCTCGGGCCAGAAGGCGTGGAACGCAAAAGCAAACAGCACATCATGCGGCAGATCATTGCCCGCGTCGTCGCGCACCCGCACATTACCCACATCCCGACCTGCGCTGATGTCGGCACTGTCCAGCGCCGAGGCCTGCCCTGTGGTCCATGACAGGGTCACCCCCGCTTCGCTCAGGGTACCGGCCTCTGCCAGTCGGGTCAGTGGCCACGCCTGATCACCGACGCGCACGACACGCGCCAAGGCGGGGATGTCATGGGGGGGCATTTCACCGGAATAGAGGAACGGGCGATACGCGCTGTCGTAGCGCACATAGGGGTTGGCCCCGTAGTTGCGGTTGAACGCAGGCTCTTCCATCACCAAGCCTGCGGGATTGCGGCTTGCAAAGCTCTCCCAGCTTTCCATCCAGCTGGGCAGACTGATCAGGTCTGCCCCTGTCAGTTCACCTACAATCGCCTCGCCTGTGGCCTGTTGCCACCAGCTTTCTGTTTCGCGGTCATACATGATCATATCGGAATTGCGCAGCTTGCCCGACACCCCGAAACTGAGCGTTCGGTCTGCGGCGCGCCGGTCAAAGGTGATGCCGGAATTACACAAGGGACAAAAGGTGACAGCGACAGGCATGTCGCCGACCACGTCGTTGACGATCTCGTGCCATGTCAGATAGCGGATCGGATAGGCGCGCGGCGTCTCGCCTTCAATCTCAAGGGTGATGACCGGTTCGCGTGGTGTCAAACCCGCTTTGCCGGCGACAGTGACGAACGAAGGATTGTCGAGTGCCGGAATACCGTCTTTCGGCGGACCGCCTGAAATAACCTCGACCCAGCTTTCAACGCTTGTCGTTTCAAAATCGGTGTTCGGCCATTCAAAGGCCCAGAATTCCGGGCTTGCCGCAGACATGGTCGCGGCGGTGCAGAATGCTAGGAACGTGGGGAAAATGCGCATCGGTCTCTCCTGGCAGTTGCCCGCAGGGTGTCCGATTGTGTTGTGTGCGCCTAGCCCCCTCGCGGAGTTGTGAGGGGGCTAGGCCTATTTCGTTACTCGGTCACGCGCACGGCGGCCATCATATCGGGCTGGCCGATCACGGCACCATTGGCACCGGTGCCGCGCTTGATCTGGTCAACAAGCTCCATGCCTTCGGTGACTTCGCCCACAACGGTATATTGCCCGTTCAGGAAATAGCCCGGCTCGAACATGATGAAGAACTGGCTGTTGGCCGAGTTGGGGCTTTGCGCGCGGGCCATGCCCACGACCCCGCGTTCAAAGGGAATGTCCGAGAATTCGGCAGGAATATCCGCAAACTCAGAACCGCCAGTCCCCGCACGCGACAGGTCCATGCCCATCACGCCGTTTTCCACGTCACCCGTTTGCGCCATGAACCCGTCGATCACGCGGTGAAAGACCACGCCATCATAGCTGCCCGCTTCGGCAATGGCGGTGATTTGGGCGACATGCAGCGGCGCTGTGTCCTCGAAAAGGTCGATGACAATCGTGCCGTTGGCTTCGCCCGCAATGTCGATTTCCAAGCCTGCGCTGAGCGCAGGGGTGGCCAGCACAGCAAATGCAGCAGCGTATTTAAACATCGGCAGCGACCTTGACGCTGATCATGCGGTCGGGGTTCATCGGCGGCTCGCCGCGCACGATGGCATCGACGTGCTCCATGCCGGAAATGACCTGTCCGTAAACGGTATACTGGCCGTTCAGGAAGTCGTTGTCCTTGAAGTTGATGAAGAACTGGCTGTTGGCCGAGTTCGGGTTCGCCGAACGCGCCGCACCCAGCGATCCGCGCGCATGCGGGATCTTGGAAAATTCGGCAGGCAGATCAGGCAGGTCGGAGCCGCCGGTGCCTGCGCGACCGATGTTGAAGTTGTCTTCCATGTTGCCGTTGGCCACGTCGCCCGTCTGCGCCATGAAACCGTCGATGACCCGGTGAAAACAAACGTTGTCATATTTGCCAGCCCGCGCCAGCTCTTTCATGCGGGCGGTGTGGGCGGGGGCCACATCCGGCAGCAGCTGGATAATCACATCGCCGCCTTTGAGTGTCATAATGATCGTGTTTTCGGGGTCTTTGATCTCGGCCATGGGGCGCTCCTTAAACTTTTGTTCGGACCTGACATATGATCCCTTGAGACGATTGCCAAGCGGGTCTGGTTGACGCGGGCGCGAGATTGCCGCAACACCACTGCGAAACCTCTGACGCACAGGAGCATGAAGATGGCTTGGAAGACACTTGACGACATGGATTTTGCGGGCAAACGCGCCTTGGTGCGTGTGGATATCAACGTGCCGGTCGAGAATGGCGTCGTGACCGACACGACCCGCATTGAGCGGATCATTCCCACGGTCGATGATATTCAGGAAAAAGGCGGCAAGGTGATCCTGATGGCGCATTTCGGCCGCCCGAAAGGTCAGGTCGTGCCCGAGATGTCATTGGAACACATCGCCCCTGCGGTCGCTGATGTTCTGGGCCTGCCGGTGACATGGGTCAATTCGGACTATGCAGATGCCGTGGCCGAGATGGAGGATGATGAGGTTCTGCTTTTGGAAAACCTGCGCTTTAACCCCGGTGAGGAAAAGAACGACGCAGGCTTTGCCAAACGTCTGGCAAGCCTTGGTGATATCTACGTCAACGATGCCTTCTCTGCCGCCCACCGCGCCCATGCCAGCACCGAGGCAATTGCGCGGCTTTTGCCGTCTTGCGCGGGCCGTTTGATGGCCGAGGAGCTGGGCGCTTTGGAAAAGGCGCTTGGCACACCTGAACGCCCTGTGGTGGCTGTGGTTGGCGGCGCGAAAGTATCGACGAAACTTGACCTGCTGGGCAATCTGGTGGGCAAGGTCGATCATCTGGTGATCGGCGGCGGGATGGCGAATACGTTTTTGGCCGCGCAAGGGATCAATGTGGGCAAGTCGCTTTGCGAACATGATCTGGCCGACACCGCGCGCGATATTCTGGCCAAGGCAGATGCGGCGGGCTGCGAGATTATCCTGCCGCGTGACATTGTGGTGGCACGCGAATTCAAAGCGGGTGCGGCCAATGAAACGCTGGCCCCTGATGCCTGTCCGGCAGACGCGATGATCCTTGATGCGGGGCCTGCGACCGTCGCATATATTTCCGAGGTGCTGGAAAAGGCGAAAACACTCGTCTGGAACGGCCCATTGGGCGCGTTTGAAATTGCGCCCTTCGATGCGGCAACCAATGCAGCGGCGGCGAAGGCGGCGGAACTCTCCAAGGCGGGCAAGCTGATTTCGGTGGCCGGTGGCGGTGATACCGTGGCGGCGCTGAATCAGGCGGGGGCTGCGGATGATTTTACCTATATTTCCACTGCCGGTGGTGCCTTTCTGGAATGGATGGAAGGCAAGGAATTGCCCGGCGTGGCCGCACTTGGCTAACTGTTTGCGATAACATCGTGCCCGGTTGCGCTAACACATTTGCAACCGGGCACGCAGCCCCCTATCGGTCAGGTAACGCTGTTCAGCCACAAGGGGCCCATCATGAAAACCACCCGCACCGTTCAGAAAATCCTTGCCAACTACGAGGGCGAAACGCCCGGTGTGAAGGCCAATCTGGCGCGCATTCTGATGAACGGCAAACTGGGTGGGACGGGCAAGATGATTATCCTGCCCGTCGATCAGGGGTTCGAACACGGCCCTGCCCGCTCATTCGCGCCGAACCCTGCCGCCTATGATCCGCATTACCACTATCAACTCGCGATTGACGCGGGCCTGAACGCCTATGCAGCACCTCTGGGCATGATCGAGGCCGGTGCCGATACCTTTGCGGGCCAGATCCCGACGATCCTGAAGGTCAACTCGGCCAATTCGTTGATCCCTGACGCCGCGCCAAAAACCCAAGCCATTACGGCGTCGGTCGATGATGCGCTGCGGCTTGGCTGTTCTGCCATCGGCTTTACGGTCTACCCCGGCTCATCTGCCGCGCTGGATATGTTCGGCGACATCGCAGAAATGCGCCGTGAAGCGGCGGCCAAGGGCATTGCCACCGTCATCTGGTCGTACCCACGCGGTGAGGCGCTGGACAAGGACGGCGAAACCGCCATTGATATCGGCGCCTATGCGGCACAGATCGCGGCCCTTCTTGGCGCGCATATCATCAAGATCAAACTCTCGACCGATCATCTGAGCCTTGGCGAGGCCAAGAAGGTCTATGAGGCACAGGGCATTGATGTTGCAACCCAAGCGGCCCGCGTGCGCCATTGTGTGCAAAGTGCCTTTGACGGGCGTCGCTTGATGGTCTTTTCGGGCGGTGCGGCCAAAGGTGCCGATGCGGTTTATGATGATGCGCGTGCGATCCGTGATGGCGGTGGCAACGGGTCAATCATCGGACGCAATTCGTTCCAGCGTGACCGCGCCGATGCGCTGGCGATGCTGAACAAACTGGTCGAGATTTATCGCGGCAAGGACTGATCCCCTATCCGCCGCAACGCGCCCGTTTCACTATAGGATTGAATCTCGTATGACATGCGCAGGGTAAACCTGCGGCTAACATAAGGACGGGCTGATATCATGCATTCTATTGCACTGGCGCTGGGGGCGGGCGGCGCGCGCGGACTGGCGCATATTCACGCGGTCCGTGCGTTTGATGAATTGGGCGTCAAGCCAAAGGCAATCGCGGGTACCTCGATGGGGTCGATCATCGGGGCCGCAGCCTGTGCGGGAATGCGTGCTGACGCGATCACGGACCATGTCTTGAGCAAGATCAGCAATCCTCTTTCGCTGATCAATGATGCCTTCAGAACCCGCGCAACCAGCATCAAGCGGTTTTTCGAGGAAGGCGGGCCGCGTATCGGCGAGCTGAACCTTGAACGCATTCTTGACGTTGTGTTGCCGGATGCGATTCCCGAAAGCTTTGAAGAGCTCGCAATCCCTTTGAAGATTGCGGCGACGGATTTCTATGGCGCGCGGACAGCGGTGTTCGCTGACGGGCCACTGCGCTCTGCGATGGCTGCCTCGGCTGCTATGCCTGCGGTGTTCCTGCCTGTCACGCGCAACGGCCGGTACCACATTGATGGCAGCGCAACAAACCCCTGCCCGCTGGATCTTGTGCAGGATGACGCGGATCATGTGATCGCCATTGACGTATCCGGCGGCACAAGCGGCGATCCCAAAGAGCGCCCGAGCAAGATCGACGCGGTCTATGGGTCCAACCAGATGATGCAAATGTCGATCGTTCAGAACGCAGCGAAGCAGTATCCTGAGACGGTCTTGCTGCGCCCACCCGTCGATAGCTATCGCGCGCTGGATTTGTTGAAGGCCAAAGAAATCCTCAACCAGACGGCCGCGCTCTGTGAGCAGGTCAAGCACGAGATTGACCGCCTGAGCGCATAACGGCCACCAACGCCCCGAAAACGCAATAAAATAACACGTTTATTGCATTTAGGGGATTCCCTTTGCGAATCAGATATGCGATTCTGCTTTTAGTCACCCGCCAGAGGCGACGTTTGAGGCAGACCTATGATCCGACGCGGCCGCACACAACTTGGTGCTTTGTTTTACTTCCTTGGCATGATCATGCTGGGGCTGTATTTTACGTTTGCCGCCGTGCAGGGCGACTACGGTCTTTTCAAGCGCATCGAAGTGCGTGCCGAGGGTGATGCCTTGGCGGTTGAGCTGGCGGCACTTGAAGACGAGGTTGCACGGATGGAAAACCTGACCATGCGCCTGTCTGACAATTTCCTTGATCTGGACCTTCTCGATCAACAGGCGCGCGATGTCTTGGGCATGATCCGCGCCGATGAAATCGTCATTCGCTAGACTTTCCTGACATTCGGCTGGCGCAACACAGCTATTCTACGCACGCTTGACGATGGGTCACTTTGACTCTCGCATTTGTTCAGGGCATGCTTTAGTAGATAGTTTAATACTAAACTAAATACGAAACCGCTGGAGGATAGCACATGCCGCCCAAGAAGGCCGCCGCGAAACCCAACGTCTCAGCCGAGGAACTGCTGGGACATTACCGTGAAATGCTGTTGATCCGGCGATTTGAGGAAAAGGCGGGCCAGTTGTACGGCATGGGCCTGATTGGCGGTTTCTGCCACCTCTACATTGGACAGGAAGCGGTTGTTGTGGGCCTTGAGGCTGCAGCCGAAGAAGGCGACAAGCGCGTCACATCCTATCGCGACCACGGCCATATGCTGGCCTGTGGCATGGACCCCAAGGGGATTATGGCCGAACTGACGGGCCGCGAGGGTGGTTTCTCCAAAGGCAAAGGCGGCTCCATGCATATGTTCTCGAAAGAGAAGCATTTCTATGGCGGCCACGGGATTGTCGCGGCACAGGTGCCACTGGGCGCGGGTCTGGCCTTTGCGGATAAATACAAGGGCAACGGACGCGTCACATTCACCTATTTCGGTGATGGAGCGGCCAACCAGGGCCAGGTTTATGAAACATACAACATGGCCGAGCTTTGGGACCTGCCGGTCGTTTTCGTGATCGAGAACAACCAGTATGCCATGGGGACATCAGTCCAGCGTTCGACCAAGTCTCCGTCGCTTTGGGAACGCGGTGCAGCTTACGGCATCCCCGGCGAGGAAGTGGACGGCATGAACGTTCTGGCCGTGAAAGAAGCTGGCGAACGCGCTGTCGCCCACTGTCGTGCAGGCAAAGGCCCCTATATTCTGGAAGTCAAAACATACCGTTATCGCGGCCACTCCATGTCGGACCCTGCAAAGTACCGAACCCGCGAGGAAGTGCAGAAGATGCGCGACGAGCGTGACCCGATCGAGCAGATCCGCGATATGCTGCTGACCGGCAAACACGCCACTGATGATGACCTCAAGGCCATCGACAAAGAGATCAAAGCCATCGTGAACGAGGCCGCAGAGTTTTCGAAAGAGAGCCCCGAGCCTGCGCTGGACGAGCTTTGGACAGATATCTACGCAACCGAAATTCCGCAGGAGGCTTAAGGAATGGCAACCGAAATTCTTATGCCCGCCCTCTCGCCCACGATGGAAGAAGGCACATTGGCCAAATGGCTTGTCAAAGAGGGCGACACTGTTTCCTCGGGTGACATCATGGCCGAGATCGAAACCGACAAAGCCACGATGGAATTCGAGGCCGTTGACGAAGGTGTCGTTGGCAAGATCCTGATCGCCGAAGGCACCGAAGGTGTGAAAGTGAACACACCCATCGCGATCCTTGTGGAAGAAGGCGAGGACGTGCCCGCCGCTGGTGCGGCCCCTGCTGCCGAGGCCAAAGAAGAAGCGGCACCTGTGCCGACGAAAGCCCCTGCTGTTGCTGCACCTGCCGCACCTGTTGCGGATGCGACGCCTGACTGGGATGCAGATGTCGAGGTCAAGCAAACCACAGTGCGTGAAGCGCTGCGCGATGCGATGGCCGAAGAAATGCGCCGTGATCCCGACGTGTTCCTGATGGGTGAGGAAGTCGCCGAGTATCAGGGTGCCTATAAGATCTCACAAGGTCTGCTGGATGAATTCGGCGCCAAGCGCGTCATCGACACCCCCATCACCGAGCACGGTTTTGCCGGGATCGGTGTGGGTGCGGCCTTTGGTGCTTTGAAGCCGATTGTGGAATTCATGACGTTCAACTTCGCCATGCAAGCCATTGACCATATTATCAACTCTGCCGCTAAGACGCTTTACATGTCGGGTGGTCAGATGGGTGCCCCCATGGTGTTCCGTGGTCCGAACGGTGCTGCCGCCCGCGTGGGTGCGCAACACTCTCAGGACTATGCCGCATGGTATATGCAGATCCCCGGTCTGAAGGTTGTGATGCCCTACTCGGCGTCCGATGCCAAAGGCCTGATGAAGACCGCGATCCGCGACCCCAACCCTGTGATCTTTCTTGAGAATGAAATCCTTTACGGCAAATCATTCGATGTGCCTGTCATGGATGACTTCACCATTCCGTTCGGCAAGGCCAAGATTGAGCGCAGCGGTGACGATGTGACCATCGTCAGCTTTGGCATCGGCATGACCTATGCGCTGGCGGCGGCCGAAAAGCTGGCAGAGGATGGGATCAATGCCGAGGTCATCAACCTGCGGACCCTGCGTCCGATGGACACGGCCACAATCCTGAATTCCGTGCGCAAGACCAACCGCTGCGTCACCGTCGAGGAAGGCTGGCCGCAAGGCAGTGTCGGCGGCTATATCAGCAGTGTGATCATGCAAGAGGCGTTCGATTACCTCGATGCGCCCGTCATCACCTGCACCGGTAAAGACGTCCCGATGCCCTATGCTGCCAACCTCGAAAAACACGCTTTGGTGACCGCTGATGAGGTCGTGGAAGCCTGTAAAAAAGTAACCTACCGTTAAGGAGACCGCGCAATGCCAACAGAAATCCTGATGCCTGCCCTGTCCCCCACGATGGAGGAAGGCACGCTGGCCAAATGGCACGTCAAAGAGGGGGACAAAGTGTCCTCTGGTGACATCATGGCCGAAATCGAGACCGACAAAGCCACGATGGAATTCGAGGCGGTGGATGAAGGTGTGATGGGCAAGATCCTGATCGCCGAAGGCACCGAAGGCGTGAAGGTCAACGATGTGATCGCCATTCTGCTGGAAGATGGTGAAAGCGCGGATGATATCGGTGACGTCTCGTCCGGTTCATCCGCCGCTGAAGCGCCGTCTTCACCTGAACCCGCGCCGAGTGCCGCACCAGCGGCCGAGAAGCCTGCGGCAGCGCCTGCCGCGCCTAAAAAGGACGGCGAGCGGATCTTTGCAACACCGCTGGCGCGTCGGATTGCGGCCGATAAGGGCCTTGATCTGACACAGATCAGCGGCTCTGGCCCGCATGGCCGGATCGTGAAGGCCGATGTGGAGAACGCGACTGCGACACCAAAAGCTGCCGCACCTGCGGCGAAGTCCGATGCGCCCGCGGCTGCGGCCGGTGCAGCAATGGCGGCTGGTCCTTCCACCGATGCTGTGCTGAAAACCTATGCGGATCGTCCGTTCGAAGAGGTCAAGCTGGACGGGATGCGCAAGACGATTGCCGCCCGCCTGACCGAGGCCAAGCAGTCTGTGCCGCATTTCTATCTGCGCCGCGATATCCAGCTTGATGTGCTGATGAAATTCCGCGCCCAATTGAACAAACAGCTTGAGCCGCGTGGCGTGAAGCTGTCGGTCAACGATTTCATCATCAAGGCCTGCGCACTGGCCTTGCAGCAGGTGCCCGATGCGAATGCGGTTTGGGCCGGTGACCGGACGCTGAAGTTCGAAAAGTCGGACGTGGCGGTGGCTGTGGCCATCGAAGGCGGGTTGTTCACGCCGGTACTGAAAGACGCCGAAATGAAGTCGCTCTCTGCCCTTTCAGCCGAGATGAAAGACCTTGCAGCACGCGCCCGTGACCGCAAACTGGCCCCACATGAATACGCGGGCGGCAGTTTCGCGATTTCCAACCTTGGCATGTTTGGCATCGACAACTTTGACGCCATCATCAACCCGCCCCATTCCGCAATCCTCGCGGTGGGTGCCGGTGTCAAAAAGCCGATTGTCAGTGACGATGGCGAATTGACGGTCGGTACGGTCATGTCAACGACACTGTCGGTTGATCACCGTGTGATTGACGGAGCCTTGGGTGCAAACCTGCTCAATGCGATCAAGGACAACCTTGAGAACCCGATGACGATGCTGGCGTAAGCTGCTGATATAAAGATAAAAAAGGGCGGCCCATTCATCGGGCCGCCCTTTTTATTTTACCGTTTTCAAAATCTGATCCATGCTGAGGGCCGGCTGGGAACACCCTGCCTCGCCCACGATCCTGGCGGGTACGCCGGCGACGGTTTTCATCGGTGGCACCTCTTCGAGCACCACAGACCCTGCGGCGATCCGGCTGCAATGGCCGACCTTGATGTTGCCAAGCACTTTCGCCCCGGCCCCGATCAGCACGCCGTCGCCGATCTTGGGGTGGCGGTCGTCGTCCTCTTTACCGGTGCCGCCCAAAGTGACGGAATGCAGCATCGACACGTTATCGCCCACAACAGCGGTTTCGCCGACAACGATGGAATGCGCGTGGTCAATCATGATCCCCTGCCCGATCCGCGCGGCGGGGTGGATATCGACGCCGAACATCTCGCTTGTGCGCATCTGGATGAAATAGGCCAGATCCTTGCGGTTATGCTGATAGAGCCAATGGGCCAGACGATAGCACTGCACCGCTTGATACCCTTTGAAAAACAGCAAAGGTTTCATAAAGCGGTGGCAGGCCGGATCACGATCATAGGTCGCCACAAGATCGGCGCGCGCCGCGGCGACCAGTTCAGGCGTGGCAACATAAGCCTGGTCTGCGATCTCACGCAGAATCTGCTCGGACATTTCGCGTGACGCGAGCTTCATCGAAATGCGATAGGCCAGTGCGCCTTCAAAAGATTTATGGTGCAGGATGCCCGCATAGATCAGCCCGCCCATCAGCGGCTCTGCGTCAATGGCCGCCTCTGCCTCTTCGCAGATGCGTTGCCAGACCGGATCAAACTCGGTGACACTGGGGTTTGGACGCGCCATGGCACTTTCCTCGCTGCTTGTTGGTCTTCTGTCTAAAGCAGATAGGGCCTTCAAGCCAAGAACAAAGCTGTGATGCTGTCTGTCACTGAAATTGATGCATGTAAAAACCGCGCAGTTCCTGCGCCGCGATAGCGAGCGCGTGCAAGGCATCCGGCCCCAGTGCCGCAGGGCGCGAGGCAACCGCCCCACGCAGGGCACAGGACATCAACGTGCCGGTCCCGAAAAGCGGATGCGGGCGGCCATGCGCAAGACGGTAGCGGTCGGCAAGCGTGGCCTTGGCGATCATGTCCCGCATCGCCGCCGCGCGTTTGTCGGGCGCAATCAGCGCCAAGGCGCGCGCGGCGGTTTCAATGTCGGCCAGATGAAGCGGCCTCACAGGTAGCGCTCGATCTGTGCCGTCAGCCCAGCGCCAAAGCGCTCTGATATCTGTGCAACCTCGATGGTGTAAAAGCCCGCGCCGATATCGTTGCTCAGCGCAGCTGCGGTATAGGTCCACTGCGGTGTTGCAACGATCTGCTCGCGGCGCAACTGGCCCGACTTGTAGATGCGCAGGCGG
Organism: Yoonia rosea; assembly: GCF_900156505.1. Lineage (NCBI taxonomy): Bacteria > Pseudomonadati > Pseudomonadota > Alphaproteobacteria > Rhodobacterales > Paracoccaceae > Yoonia > Yoonia rosea. The sequence goes on from NZ_FTPR01000001.1 coordinate 1,046,848, forward strand.
TAGGCCTCGCTATCCTCGCCCAGCGGGATATCGCCATCGGCCCAAATATCCCCGTCAATGCGGCTGCATCTGATCCATGAGATCACCACATCCGCACCGTTCTTGGCCGCGCGCAGATGTGCCACCGGATAGGGCCGCAGGCCATTGCCCGCAAAGGCGTGGGTCTCATAGCGATAGCTGGGGTCGGACATGGGTTGCACTGCGGGACCAAAGCGATAGTGCCGCGCGGTGCCGCGTGCCGCCGTCGGCAGTGCAATCTGCCCCGGCACCCCGTTCATCAGTACGACCCGTGAACCCGGATGCCATGTTTGCGGCATCAGACCGCGACTGCCCGCCTGCCCGCGCAACAGACCCGACAGGCGGTAAACGCCGGCAGCGAGCGGTGTCGCCTCTTGGAACTGCAAAATCTCCCAATTGTCTTTTGTTCCGTCACCGATGGCGATGGTATTCGCCCCTGCCAGTACCGCCTCTAGAAGGGCCGAACTGAGCGTTCCGTTGATCAGCGAGACTTCGACTCCTGCCTGACGGTCCCAGATGCCCACAGGTCCGCGTGACAGGGCGGTTTGTGTGAGACCGACAGTCGCAGCTTCGTTCAGGGTGCTTTGCAAGGCATAGTCGCTGTCCTGCGGTGCCCCGTAAAGTGCGATGCTTCCCGGCCATGGATTGCCAGCCGCCGCAACATAGGGCGCATGGGGTATCTCGTCTCCGGTCAGCATGCCGATATCGAGAAACAACAGTTCCGCAGGGATCGGGCCGATATAGGGCTGCAACTGCACGCTGTCCTCGGGGCGTGCGCCCCGCGCGTAGACAGAGGGTTCGATCCGCGTGGCCTCGATCAGGCGCGCGCCCGCCTCTTCGATCCGGTCGATCCGGTACGTTCCTGCATGGCCACCCGCGCGCAGATCAATTGTATCACCCGCGCCAACGTTTTGCTGCGAGGGCGGAAGCGCAAAGCGCACGGTCTCGCGCCCGATACGTGCCTCTTGCAGCCAGCGGGCGACGATATCCTGCCCCTCGCCACGGGTCAGGACCAAAGGCGCTTCGCTGCGTGTTGTGGTCAAGGTGTCATCATCCGGCAGGGTCACCTCTGCAGCGACAGCCTCATAATTGCCGTCAGCGGTGATATGGGCGAATTGCACGCGCCCTGCGATATCTGCCTCGGCCGTGCGCGTATGCGACAGACCGCTATCACTGTCAGGATCCAGTGCGATATGGGCATCGGTCAGGTGATAATCGACCTGCCCATGGCGGCTCCGGAAGACCAGTACGCCATCCCGTTCGACCTCATCAAACCCGTAGGCCAGCATCAGCGGCTGGAGTGCTGCACGCCCTGTACTGACATCCGACACGTTATAGCCGCGCACGACACCGAAAACCCCGCGCACATCATAGTCGTGCACGCCCGATCGCGCGCAGATCTCTGCCACCACCGAGGCCAGCGACCGATCCGAGGCGCGCCCGTTCAGCCAGGTGCCGGTGGCATAGCGGTCACCGTCGGACCAGACCGCACGGTTGCCCGGCCAATAGGGATATGGGCGCGGGTCCCAGCCTGTGACATGCAGATGCGCCAGATCCACCATGCGCCCGCCATAGATGTCAGACAGCGGGTTCATTGCAGGGTCAGAGAAATGGCGCGTCACCGCCTGCAGGTATTGCATCTGCATCAGGTCGTCACGGTTCCCGTTCGAGGCCAGCGGCAGCGCTGCCTGCGCAAGGAAATGGCCCGGCGCATTGGCGCCCTTATCGACCGCAGGACATCCGACAGCAGTGAACCAGAAAGGTTTACTCTGCGGCTCCCAATCGGTTGCACCGCTCTGTCTGATACCGCCGATCCGGTCGTGGTGCTGGTGCGACCACCAGCCGACAAAGTCTTTCGCCCGCCACACCCACGGCTCTGCGTCCGCATCGCGAATGGGTACCCGGCGTTGTGCTGCGCGGGCCTCTGGCGTGGGGTAGGACCAATCATAGTGTTCACCGCCTGCAACATTGCCTTGCAGATAATCCAGATCATAGATGGTCCCGACATCTGCATCGCGGTGATCGCTGCCTTCACGCCAGTCTGCCAGGGGTAGCGCCGCCGACACACCGATGAAATCGATATTGGGATCGGCCCAGAGAGGATCGAGGTGGAAAATCTTGTCATCGGTCCCCGCAGGCTGCATCCCGTGATATTCGGACCAGTCGGCGGCGTAGCTGATCTTGCATGCCCCCCCAAGGATCTGGCGGACATCGGCGGCAAGGGCGCGCAAGGCCACGACCATGGGAAAGCCGCTGGCCCCCCGCACCGTGGTCAGGCCCGCAAGCTCGTTGCCGATACAAAAGGCAGACACACCACCGGCAGCCGCACAAAGATGCGCATAGTGCAGCACGAAGCGCCGGTAGCTGTTCTCGGCGGCACCCGTATACGTCACTTGTGTGCCCGAGATGTTGAAATCGAAAGGCGCCGCCTGCCCCATAAAGCCTGCGACCTGCGCGTCGGCGGCAGCGGTGCCATCAGGTGAGCCCGCACGCCCAGGTGCCACCGTCAGGGTCATCTCGCCGACCCATGGCAACGCAGCCTGCTCGGCCGCGCCATAAGGGTCAGGCAGGCCATTCCCCGCGATCACATCCATCATCACAACAGGGCTGAAGACCACGTCAAGCCCGCGCGCCTTGAGGTCTGTGATCGCTTCAACCACAGCCGCATCCGCAGGCGTGCCCCCTGCAACCGGGATGCCATCGCCCTCGGCGACTGTCGCCGCCGCACTGCGGGTCTTGCCAGAAACACGCCACGGCATCGCGCCTGCGTCTGTCTGCCCCTGCACGACTTTCGGCTGGATGGCACAGGACCCGCAGCGCAGATCATCGCCAAACCACGTGACCGGCAAGAGGACCGCACGGCATTGCGGCAAGGCAGCCTGCATCGCGTTCATCGAGACGGTGAAATCGCTGCCCCCCATGGGCGAGTTGGTATTGACTGCCTGTTGCGCCCCGTAGCTTGCAGAGGCCGTGAGTTGCGACGTGGCCAGCGCGTATTCCCCTGCTCCGGGCATCAGTGTGACGGCCTGCGCGGTTTGCAACGCGTCATCCCGCACCCCCTGGCCCGCCCGCATCACCTCAAACGTCAGTTGCGGGATCCGGTTCCCGAATTGGCCCAGCGCGAGGTCTTCGAGCACAACGTAGGCGGTACCGCGATAGGCAGGCGTGTTCTGCGCCCCCTCGATGGCGGAAATCTTGGGATCGGGCAGTTGGTCCTCCGTGCCCACATAGACCCGCATGTTCAGGGTATCCGGCGAAAGCTCGGCCCCGTCGGCCCAGATACGGCCCAGGCTACTGATCTGCCCTTCGCACAAGGCGACGGCGAGGCTGACAGAATAGGAATAGGTTGTCGTCTTGGGCGCGGATGGCGCCCCTTTGCCCCCGCCGGATGTCGAAGAGCTTTCCTGAAACTGCGAGGCCCAGATGACCTGCCCCGCAACACGCATCCGGCCATAGATTTGCTGGATATCCGCGCCTTCGGCCGCACCTGTGACACGGAAACGGTCAATGCGGCCGGTCTCGACACTGCCACTGCCAGAGCCCAAAATCTGCTGGTCGATACGCTGGCCAATCACAGCACCGGCCGCCCGCCCGATCGTCGCCATCGACAGACCCATAACGGACCCGCCAATTGAGCCGCCCAGCGCCATGCCCACAGCAGAAAGTGCAATCGTTGCCATCAGGTGTCCCTCTCGATGAATTCAAAGCGTGCGGCGATCCGTTTTTGCCACGGCGCAGATAGTGGGCTCTCGACGACGCCGTGGCCCTGATAGGCGTGAATGAACTGCGGCAAGGCCCCAGTCTGTGACACCAGCCCAAGGTGTTTGGCCACGGCACCCTGACGCATGCGGAACAGCACCACCTGGCCGGCGGCCAAAGGGGTGTCGCTGACATCATGGAAATGGCGCTTGGCGGCACAGAGCAAGCGTTCTACCCCCTGCGGCTCGGACCAGTCGCGCGTATAGGCGGGAATCGCTTCGGGCTCTTGGCCGTAGACCTCGCGCCAGATACCGCGCAACAGGCCCAGACAATCGCAGCTGACCCCCTGCACCGAGGCCTGATGACCATAGGGCGTGCCCAACCATGTGCGGGCAATCGTGACCACGCGATCGTTCATCGAATCAGGCTCCCGCCCTTGTTGGGACGATCCGCACGCGGCACGCTGACAAGCCAGTCATCGCCGGGAATATCGGGGAACCCCTGAAAGTTCAGAAAATTGTTGAATTTCTCACGGCATGTCACAGGGCGTTTGTCACAGCCTGCAGTGATGCGGATCAGATCCCCCGAGCGGATCACCGCCTGCAACGGGGACCAGAGCGTGAGCACGCGTGTCTCGGTTCCGCTGTCACGCTTGATCACGCCTTGTAGTCCTGCGCCCGCGCCGCTCAGCACCCGCAAAGTGCCATTCTCGAACCAGCCCGCATTGAAGGACCCGCCGCCAGCCACATCAAACACTTGGCCGTCACTGGGCACAGACAACCTAGATTCAAGCCGGTATGAACTGTGATCTGTCACGAACTTACAGTGCCCGTCCCCCAGTACAGCACTACAGGTTTTGAGATAGGATCGCCCCTGCATCTGGTTCAATGCCGCAGTCAGCCCGTGCAATTCCGCCGCAAACCCGCCCGCACCGCGTGTGATCTCACCCAATGTGCCGCGAAAGAGCATCTTGCGCAGCGCCACATCATCCCAGCACACCAGCCAGACTTGCACTGCCGCGCCGTCAAACCGGCCCGCCAGAATATCGGCCTCGGCGATGGCGTCATCACTGAGCATACCGATGGCTTCGGTATTATTGACCGACAGGCCCGTCGTGCTGGCAATCGCCCGCGCACTCAGACCGTTTTGCGGCGCATAGGACACCCCGTCGAACTGCAAGGTCCGGTCATGGTCGGTAAAGCCGAACATCCGGCCATCCCGCCGCACAATCAGCCAGCAATGGCAGGTATGGGTGGTGCCCGATTGCAGATGGGTGGTGAGTGCATCATTGCTCATAGGCGCACCTCGATCACGGGAACATTGGGCACTTGGCCCGCCTGAAAGCTGGACATCGAGGTCATGATCGCATCGGTGTCAAACCGCACCGGAACATCAAATTCAAAGCCTGCACGAATTTCGGCCGTGTGGTCAGGCGCATCCGTAAAGGTGAGCATGCCGGTGTTATGGTCGAGCACATAATCCACACCCTCGGTGACCGGATCGCCGCCGACCTGCACGCGCACGGACCCCGCCACAGGTTTGGTAATGGGCCGGCGGTAAACGGTGTCGCCGGACCGGTAGGCCTTTTGCAGCTGAAAGACGCGCGTGACCTCATCACCGACGCCAATGAGTTGATCCGATGACGTGACCGCTGCGGACGGACGGCACGACAGATAATCGCTCCAGTCCTTCCAGCGAAAGCCGATCAACTGCCCCTGTCGCGCCTCGAAAAACGCAATCAGCGTTTCGACATCGTCCAGAGACCGCAGGCCCAGACCTGCGTCATACCGCCTGCGCGCATGCGCCCAGGGCGTATTGCGTTCCTCATAGCCATTGGCCAGCGTCACGATCTCGGTGCGCCGCTCGGGCCCGCCCAAAGCGCCAAAGCTTAACGAGGCGGGAAATCTCACATCATGGAAAGTCATATCGGCTCCTAACGGTGACGGTCACTGCGGCCCAAAGCGCGGCTCATCTGCGCTGCGATCTGGCCTCGGCTGCGCTGAAACCCCTGCACATCAGGGGTTGTGATGTTCATATTGACCGTGACCGCGCTGCCCCCGCCGCCACGCACCCCCAAGGTGCCGTCAGGGCCACGGGCCAGCGGCATGATCGCCTCGGGCCCCGCCTCACCCATCAGGCCCATGCCACCGCGCATCGGGAAACTCGTCGCCTGCGCGACAACCCCGCCTTTGGCAAAGGGCATCACGCGGCCTTGCGAAAACGAACCACCTTGAGCAAACGGCATCAGGCCTGACACCACAGCATTCACCCCATCGGCCATCAATCCGCCAAAGTGGTCGGTGACAGGGTTCACCGCCGCCGCGTAGACTGTCTTGGACATCTTGTCGGCCAATCCACTCAGCACATCCGACAGGGTTCGCCCATCCAGCACCAGCCCGTCAAAGGCCTGCCGCAGGCCGGTGGAAAAGCCGCGCTCCAGATTGCCCAGATCACGGCTGGTCTGTACCAACGCGCCTTGCATCTGGCGCAGCTGGTCGTCAAAAGCCGCTGTCATCACCGCTGCATCACCCAGACTTTCTTGCAGGGTCCCGACGCCGCCCTCTAGCGCGTCAATCTTGTCGAACTCATCCATGTCTTTCGTCCTTCACGTCGTCAGGGAAATCACGCAGCAGCGCATCAAGCTGCAATCGGCCCAAAGGGGCCTTCGCCGCATCCGCCCCCAGCATGATTTGCAATTCCGCAGGGGTAAGCGCCCAGAATTGGGCAGGATGCAGGCGCAAATGATGCAATCCCGCCCGCATCAGACCCGGCCAGTCCATGCCCTACTCCGGCACAGCAAAAGCGCGCGCCAAGAGCGTGGCGGCCAGTTTGGCAGCACCGACAGGCCCCCCTGCAATATCGGCGGTCAGCAGATCGGCCATCGTGCCGGTCCATCCGCCGCCACGCAGCCCTGCAACAACCACCGCCATCACATCGGCACCGGAAAAGGCCGCCCCCTCGAACCGGCGGATCAGATCGACCAAAGTGCCTGTTCCCAGCGTCGCCTCCAGCTCGGCCAAGGCGCCCAGCGTCAGCTTGCAGGTGTGCGGCACACCGTCGATCATAATGGTTACTTCGCCGGCCCAGGGGTTTGCCATCAGATCAGCGCCACAAAATTCAGCGCACCCGCAGAGGCCAGGGACAGCTCATAGGTGGCCTCACCGTTGTAAGACCCCGCATATTCGATCGCGGTGATCTGGAACGGGCCTTCCAATGTGCCGAAACCCGGCACGATGACCTGAAAATCAGGCGTTTCGCCATCAAAGAAGATCTGGCGCGCACGTTCGTCTGTGGCATCGTCCTTGAACACGCCCGAGCCTGAAATCGCGGCGGTTTTCACGCCTGCCCCGCCCAGCAGTTCACGCCAGCCGCCTTCGCTTTCAAGACTGGTGACATCAACTGTTTCGGCATTCAGGCTGATGCGGGTTGCCCGCAGCCCTGCGGCCGTTTCGAACATCCCCCCACCGGTCATATCAATCTTGACCAGCAGGTCCTTACCATTTTGTGCAGCCATCAGGCGTACTCCTTTCGAAATTCGGTTGGGTTACGTGTCATCCGCCACGCGGGCACGAAAATTCAGGTTGATCTGGCGCACTGCACCGGTGCCGACACGGGCCGCTTTGGCTTTGTGGAAATTCAGCGCAACAAGGCTGCCGCGTTCCAGAGTGAGCGGGGCATCAACCAAGGCATCGCAGACAGCCGCAGCTGCCGCCTTGGCACTGGCAAAGCCCGCACTTTGCGTCACGACCGAAATCACCAGATCATGCCACGCCCCGTTGCCTGTCTTGTCGGAGGCATCGCGCACGTCCTCGGCCCCCAACACCACATAAAGCGGCGGCAACGGGCCCGCAGGCAGCGCGTCATAGATATCCGCACCCACCAGAACCGCCAGCGCGGTATCCGTGCTCAACCGCTGAAATATCGCCGTCTGAAGGGCACCCGAAACGCTATAGGTCATGGCGATACCTCTTCTTCGGCGTGGCAGGTCAGATAGGCCCCGCCTGTGTCACGCTCGGCGACCGCGTGAATATTGAATATCCGCGCGCCATCACGCAGACGCTGGCCCGCCACGGGCCGCGAGGGCGCGCCAAATGGCGCCGCGCGGACAGTAATCCGGTAGGGCACGCGCGACAGGGTTGCGGCTGTCTCGGCCTTTTCACGCCCGGCACCTGCCTTCAGTTCGGCCCAAAGCACCCCCAACGGCTCCCACTGGCGCGCATACCCCCCCGCGCCATCCGCAATCTTCATGGGCGCCTCAAGGACCAGCGCACGGTTCAATTGCGGCGCGTTCATTGGCTGCCCCCCATGAACAGACGCACGGTCCGGTAGCGTTCGATCAGCGCCTGCACGCCCATCGGCATGGTCGGGGCATTGCGTGACACATCATGGCGATATTCGTAAAAATGCGCGGCCAGCAGCATCACAGCCTGCGCAAGATCGGCGGGCAGATCGCGCCATTCGGGGCCAAAGCCCGCCAGCATCCCGATCCGCACAGACCCGCCATGCGGAAGGTTTGGCAAGAACGTACCCACAGGCCGCAAACCGGGGCGCTGCATGTCGGGATCCAGAGACCAAAGGGCACTGTCAACGTCGGTTTCGTCTCCGCGCGCATTCACCAGCGTCACCGCACTGATCGCGCTGACAGGCGCAACAGGGAGCGGCTGGCGGCGCGCATCGCGCCAGGCGGTCAGGCGCCAGCTGAATTCGCGCTCAATCAGGATCTTACCGGTGCGCGCCTCAATCGCGGCCAGCGCCGCACGCAGATAGCTTTCCAGCACCGCGTCTTGAACTCCATCATCGGAAAACCCCGATCCCAGGCGCAAATGGTCTTTGAATTCAGCGACCGGAAGCGCCGAAAGCGGCACGGTGGTCTCTTCGACTAACATCATGGAATTACTCCGCAAATTCTGGCCACGTTTCGGCCCTTAGGGCCCCGGACGCACCCGCCCCCCGCATTGCTCGGACGGAAGGGAACTGCTAGACAATGCGAGGATTGTCTTGATGTGCGCCCGGGGGTTGGGTGCCGCGTACAAAGGCGGCACCCGTTTCACAGCTCAGCCCTAGCTGACTGCGAACTTCAGCAGCTTGATCGCCGCAAAATCGCTGACTGCACCGCCCACGCGCTTGGTGGCATAGAAAAGCACATGCGGCTTGGCCGAGAACGGATCGCGCAACACGCGCAGATCAGGGCGTTCAGCCACGGTATAGCCGGCACGGAAGTCACCAAAGGCCACGGCCATTGCGTTATCGGCAATATCGGGCATGTCCTCGGCGATCAGCACGCGGTAGCCCAACAGACGCGCAGGCTCGCCCATCGCCAGACCATCGACCCATACGAAACGGCCGTCGTTATCCTTGAGCTTGCGGATATGACCTGCGGTCTTGGAGTTCATCACAAAGGTCGCATTTGCGCGGTATTCGGCCCCCAGCGCATAGACCAGATCAATGATCGGATCCGCACGTGTAATGCCGCCCGCCGTCTCGGAGGGCACATAGCCAAGATTACCCCAAGTCCAACTGTCGTTCTCCACCGTGCCATACGTCAGCATGCCGGTTGGCTTGTCCACGCCATCACCGTCAATAAAGGCGCTTGCTTCGGCACGGGCGAATTTGTCTGCGATCCGGCCTGCCAACCAGCCCTCGATGTCGAACGCACTGTCATCCAGCAAACGCTGCGATGCCTTGGGAAGCGCGGACAGTTCATGCAGCGGAATGGAAATCCGCTCAATCCGCGGTGTGTCGGTTTCCGTGACCGCACTGCTCTCTGTGGCCCAACCCGCACCCATTTCCGAGTGATCAACCAGCACGTCATAAGACGTCGCATCAACATTCACGACACTGGCAATCGACCGGATCGACGCGGTCGAAGACAGCGTGTTCTGGATCGTTTCGGCAGTTTGCGGATCGACCAGGTAGCCCCCGTCAGCGGCAATCGTCGTTCCCAGCGCCTTGCCTTCCAGCTCAAGGCCACGCAAGCCATCATCATCGCCAGAGCGCAGATAAGCGGCAAAGGCCTTCTGGTGCGGCGCATCCTGTGATGCCGCATGGGCCAGTGCCGTGCGGGTCGTCATCATTGTCTTTCGGTCCAGCTTGTTCATCCGGTCATCCTGTTTTTGAAGTTTGGCATTCACGCCGTGGGAAAAGTCTTTGAAGTCGCTCATAAATCCGGCAATCGCCGTGTTCAGAGCCTGGGCAGGAGACACATCTTCCCCGCCCCGAGAATTGCTCTCAGTTGCTGTCATAATCAGTCCTTTGATCTGTCCTTCGGGCGGGGTTAGTCCCGCGCCATCATGCGGCGCGCACCCTCGAATGCCGCAGCCATCTCACGCAGTGCGGTCTCCGCGGGGTCCTCCCCCTTGGCACCCACACGCGCATCAGGAAGCATCGGAAAGGTGACCAAAGACACCTCCCAAAGTTCCAACTCAGACAACAGGCGTCCGCCTTTGTCGTCTTTGCGGGCCTTCACGGTGCGATACCCGATGGACAAGCCATCAATCGCGCCCGCCGCAATCAGCGACGCAGCCTCGCGGCCCTTGGCCACATCTGTCAGCAAACGCCCCTTGACCCAAAGCCCCTTGGCATCCTCACGCACCTCGTCCCACACCCCAATCGGCTGGGCGGGGTCGTGTTGCCACAACATCTTGACGCCACGCCCTTTCGCGAGCGAGGCCCCGTAAGCGCCCTTTTCAACGGTGTCGCCACCTTGATCCGACAGCCCAAAGACCGAGGCATAGCCACTGATCGTGGTCCCGTCGGTGACGGTCACTTCCGTTCCCAAGGCGCTAAACTTATGTTCCAAATTCATGTCCGAACCCCGCTCAGTGCTTTGACAATTTCAAAAATCAATAATCCCGCGCAGCCGCAAACAATCAGCCAGATTTGCCATTCCAGCCGTGCAACGATGAATTCAATCTGGCTCAGGCGCACATCAACCTGCGCAAACCAGTAATCTGTCACGGGCGGCGGTGCGTCGCGGCGCGGCGTGCCGTCCAGTTCAACAACCTTACGATCCATCACCCACCTCCAAGGCCGGCAAGCCCAACAGATTGCGCTTTTCTGCCGCTGTCAGGAAATCCGCCTCACTGACGCGCCGCCACTGGGCATCGCGCTCGGCAGAAAGCGCCGAAATCTGGTCCAGATCAGGGCGCAACGCCACCTCTTCGCCGCCATGATCCGACAGCCAGACCGCAATCGCGCTCAGCACGCGGGTGGCCAGTGGCAGCACTGTCAGGCGGTAAAAGGCGCGGTTGGCCTCTTGGTAATTGGCATAGGTCGCATCACCCGGAATCCCCAAGAGCATCGGCGGCACGCCATAGGCAATCGCGATCTCGCGCGCAGCGGCCTCTTTGGTTTTCTGGAATTCCATATCCGAGGGTGAGAACCCCATCGGTTTCCAATCCAGGCCCCCTTCCAGCAACATCGGCCTGCCCGCATTGCGCGCGCCCTGATGCTGGGTCTCCATTTCGCCCAGCAGCCGGTCATATTGATCCGCCGTCAGCGATGATTGCCCATCCGCCCCGCGATAGACCAGCGCACCCGATGGGCGCGCGGCATTGTCCAGCAAGGCCTTTGACCACCGCGACGCTGCATTATGTACATCAATCGCCGAGGCCGCCGCCTGTAGCGGTGAAAACCCGTAATGATCATCCTGCGGATGGAAACTCTTGATATGACAGATCGGGCTTAGCCCCTCGGCCACGGCAAAACGGTGTTTGCGCCCATTGACCAGATATTCATAGCCCACAGGCCAGCCATCCACACCCGGTACCACAGACATACGGTCGGAGCGCAGCACATGCATCTCGACAGGCAGCCCCTCATCGGCCACAGCCTCCAGATAGCCATTGCCTGTCAGCAAAACCTGCCCGAAGAGCGCTTCCAGCAACTCCGCCCGCCCCTGCCCTGCATTGGGCCGCGCCAAAAGCGACTGGACAGGGTGGGTATCATAGCGCCGCGCCGCGTCCTGCACGACCACAGGCAGCGCGGCTGCAGCCTCTGCAATCATCTTCACTGCCCGAAAGCCGATGGGATTGCCGGTGAAACCCGCCCGCGTCAGCGACACCACATCACGCGGCGACCAAGCAACGCGACCGGCACCGGACATCGCCATCACACGCCCTGTGGCCGAGGCTTTCACCTCGACAGGGGCCGCTTCTGGCTTGGTACGGTTTAAAAAATCAAACATTCAAAACTCCTGATGCCGGTCGGTGGTGACCATCTGCAGTTCACGAAAAACAATTTGCCTCAGCGGGATTAGTAAATTGAGACAGCAGCGCACGGACCGGCGCGCAACGCCCTTAAAGCGTACGAATGCTGGGGTTGCGCCACTTTGCGGCGGGTTCGATCATCAGATCATAAAGCGCCCAGACAAGCGCATCGACACGGTCCGGTGATCCTTTGCCCTCATAGCCTGCGCTGGTCATCTGCCCCATCTGGTCTTCCAGCGCAGAGAGGCCCAGCACATGCGCCACACGGCCCTGCTCATAAAGGGCGGCAACAGGTTCCGCGCGCGCAACTTTGCCTTTGCTGGCATGCACCGAGCGGTAGGGCACCATGCCGTCCACACCGCGCAAGACGGCCTCAACCATATCACCGCCCTGATTGACCTCTGCCACCAGACGGTCGGCCCCGTGCCTGCGCATCGCCGCAATTGCGGCTTCGGCCCAGACGGTCGGACGTGCCGCTTTCACGCTGGCATCCTCTAACACCACGGCGGTCCATTGATGCGGCGGCCCTTTCATATAGACCCCCGCCACAACAATCCCGCAGGCGTCCGATCCCGCATGCGATGTGCCCGGCGGGTCGATTGCCACGACAATGCGGTCAGGCCTTTGCACCTCGGCCACCTGACAACGCGCCAGATCACCCGACGACCACAACGCCCCCTCGACCTCCGTCAGCATCACGCCTTCCATCTCCTGCCGGCCCAGCGACGTACCACCATAGCGGCCTTCGATCTCGCGCAGGAAACTTGCCGCCAGATTTGCGCGGTTCGCCTGCGTCGGCGCATGGGTCACCACGGTCGTGTCCATCTCCAACAAATCACGCAGCATCTGCGATTTGCGCGGTGTTGTGGTCACACAAGCCCGCGGGCTGTCCCCCAACCGCAGCGCAAACTGCAACATATCCCACGCCGCGTCCCCCTTGCGCCATTTCGCCAATTCATCCGCCCAGACCGCATCAAACTGCGGCCCGCGCAGACTGTCGGGATCATGCGCGGAAAAGAGCTGGGCCTCTGCCCCATTGGGCCAGACCAACAGCCGCCGTCCCGCAATCCACGCAGGACGACGGTCATCGGGACAGACGGACAGGATACCGCTGTCACCAAACACCATCACCTCGCGTGCCTGATCCATCGTTTCGCCCACCAAAGCCACACGCCGCGCAGCGCCTGGCGCATGCGGCGTCGGCCCTTCGACCATTTTGCGCACCCACTCGGCACCGGCGCGGGTTTTGCCAGCACCACGCCCGCCCAAAATCACCCAGGTCCGCCACTCGCCCGGCGGGGCGATCTGATGTGGCATGGCCCAAAAATCAAACAGGTAGGGCAATGCCCGCAACTGCTCATCCGTCAGCATCGCCAAGAACGCCCTTTGCGATGAGGGCGTTGCGGAGGCGATCAAGCTGGCGCCCGATTTCATCCCTGATGGCGTCATAGTCGATGGCGTCTGCATCAGAGTCGGTTCCGAGTTTGTCATGGAATTTATCCTCAGCAATCAGCACCCGCAGATGCGCCGCATGTAAAAGATCAAGCTGTTTGTTGATGTCGTTCAGATTGCCGTAAGTGACCGTTTTCAGGTCATCAGCCATCTCGCGTAGCCGGTCGCGAATGTACTGCGACACGGCATCTACTTCGGCGAGCCTTTCAGCCGCCGTAACAAGGCCATCCGGCCCCGTCTTATCTGGTGTATTCATGTTTAAACTGACCTTGGAAGGAAACTTCCGTTACGGTCGAGCGGCAGGGATCACGTTCATTGATCCCCGTCTTCTAGCCTGTGTAAACTACGCCTGACACCGTGATAAGTCAACAAAAATGGCGCCACCAGAGGACGCGCCATTAATGATTTCTTAATAATTATAAGACGTTACCCGTCGTTCGCGCGCTGCGCCTCGATCTCGCGCCAGCGGGCGACATTGCGGTTATGGTCATCCAGATTGGTCGCAAAAGCATGGCCACCGGTGCCATCGGCCACAAAGAAAATATACTCGGTCGTATCAGGATCAAGCGCGGCTTCAATCGCCGCCTGTCCGGGGTTCGCAATGGGCGTTGGTGGCAGACCGGTAATCACATAGGTGTTCCACGGCGTCTCGCCCCGCAACTCGCTCTGGCGCAAACCACGGCCCAAGACACCCTCACCGCGGGTGATGCCGTAAATGACTGTGGGGTCTGTTTGCAGGCGCATGCCAAGATTCAAACGGTTGACAAAGACGCTGGATACCTGACGGCGCTCATCGGGCACACTGGTCTCTTTCTCGATGATACTGGCAAGGATCAGCGCCTCTTCCGGGGTCTCCAATGGCAACCCGTCCACACGGTTCTCCCACGCCTCGGCCAAAATCGCCGCCTGCGTGTCCTGCATGCGGTTCAGGATCGACGAAACCGTATCGCCAGGCGTGAATTCGTAGTCACGCGGCGCAAGGCTGCCTTCGGCCGGTGCCTCAGTCACATCCGCGACCAGACTGTCAATCTGCCCAAGCGCGTTCGCGATCTGCCAGCTTGTCGCGCCCTCGGCAATAACGAGCCGGAACGTGGCACTGCCATCGGCCTTGATGGCCTCATAGCTTGCTGGCGGTTCGGTCTCGCCCACCACAAAATCCGCCACCTCGATGAATTCATTGGTTGCAGGATCAAGTTCGCGCACATCGACAAGCGTCTGGTTGATCCCTACGCGATAGATCACCTCGGCACCGCACGTATTGCGGCCACCACGGGTGACGATATCGACAATCTCTTCCATCGACGCCGCCGCAGGCACACGGAAGCGGCCAAATTTCAGATCACCGGATTTTTCGGTGTAATCCGCGCCCACTTCAAAGATAAAGGCGGACGAAATCGCGCCCTGATCCACCAGATCAGAACTTAGCGCCTTCATGCTGCCCCCGCGCGGCACCTCAAGACAAATTGCGGCGTCCAGCGGCCCTGCCGTGCGGTACTCACGGCTACCCCAGGCAATCACGCCCGCGAGCAGGAACAGCCCGACAATCAGGAAAGTCAGTGCATTCGACGCGATATGACGCCACATTAATCCACTTTCCCGAAGACAACGCTGGCATTCGTGCCACCAAAGCCAAAGGAGTTTGACAGAGCGATATCAATCTTGGCGGGCTTCTTTTCGTTGGCGCAGAGATCGACCACGGTCTCGCAATCCACATTATCAAGGTTGATGGTCGGCGGCGCGACCTGATCACGGATCGCCAAGATCGAGAAAATCGCCTCAATCGCGCCCGCAGCCCCCAAAAGGTGACCCGTGGCCGATTTCGTCGAGGACATCTTCAAGGATGATGCCGCATCGCCCAGCAACCGTTCAACTGCGCCCAACTCGATCGTATCTGCCATCGTCGACGTCCCATGCGCATTTACATAGTTGATCTGGCTTGGATCAATCCCCGCGTTCCGGCAGGCCGCGCGCATGGCACGTTCCGCCCCTTCATGGTCAGGTGGCGGCGCGGTGATGTGGTATGCGTCACCACTCAAACCATAGCCAAGCACTTCTGCATAAATCTTGGCACCGCGCGCTTTGGCGTGTTCATATTCTTCCAGCACCACAATCCCGGCACCTTCGCCCATGACAAATCCGTCGCGGTCGGCATCCCACGGGCGGCTGGCTTTGGTCGGATCATCATTATGCTTCGTGCTCAACGCCTTACAGGCGTTAAATCCGGCAATCCCCAGTTCGCAGATCGCAGCCTCGGCGCCACCGGCAATCATGACATCCGCATCACCATGCTGGATCAGGCGCGACGCATCGCCAATCGCATGGGCCCCTGTCGAACAGGCGGTCACCACCGCATGGTTCGGGCCACGGAACCCGTATTTAATCGACACCTGACCGGAAATCAGGTTGATCAGCGCACCCGGCACAAAGAAGGGCGACACACGACGCGGGCCTTTCTCGGCCATCATCACAGCGGTATTCGCAATCGAATTCAGACCACCAATGCCCGAGCCGATCATGACGCCCGTGCGCTCCAGATCCTCACGATCCTCAGGAGCCCAGCCAGAATCTTCAATCGCCTGCTGTGCGGCCGCCATGCCGAAGATGATAAAGGTATCAACTTTGCGCTGCTCTTTGGGATCAAGGTATTTGTCGGCGTTAAACGTGCCGTCGGTCCCGTCGCCCAAAGGCACTTCACAGGCATACTGTGTGGTCAGACGGCTGGGATCAAAGCCGGTAATCTTGCCGGCGCCGGACTGGCCGTCAAGAATGCGCTCCCAAGACTTTTCCACACCATCTGCAAGGGGCGTGACCAACCCCAAACCTGTCACAACAACACGACGCATATTATGCCCTCACCTCTTGGCGTATTTGCCGACACTGATAGCCCAGCCAAGGGCCAAGGGGCAAGTCCGGCAAACCCGGATCGGCAAGGAATGCACAGATTGCAACCGGCTCCCGCCACGCGCCGTGATGAAATCAGCGCCAGAGACTGATTCCTCTGCCGCACAGACTGCCCCACAAAAGCAAAACGGCGCCCCAAGGGACGCCGTTTCACAAAATCGGACGTAGCGCTTAGCTTGCGCCGTCGATGAACTTAACCGCATCACCGAATGTCTGGATGGTTTCTGCAGCATCGTCAGGAATCTCGATCCCGAACTCTTCTTCGAAAGCCATGACCAGCTCGACGGTGTCGAGGCTGTCTGCACCCAGATCATCAATAAAGGACGCAGCTTCCGTCACTTTGTCTTCTTCAACACCAAGATGCTCTACAACAATCTTGCGTACGCGGTCTGCAACGTCGCTCATATCAAATCCTTACGTTTCTGTGGGCTCTCGCCCGTTGTTCCCTAGGCTTGTGCCTAAATTTATGCGCCCGTGACGGGTCGCAGCCTTATCTGCCCTGCACAACAATTGACGTGGCGTCACATGCACCGTTCAGCAAATCTGCGTGGCCTATAGCAGAGAATACCCGCTTGGCAAACGCTTTCAATCACCGAAAGTGATGATCTTCTAGATCATGGCCATCCCGCCATTCACATGCAAGGTGGTCCCGGTCGTATAGGCAGCCTCTGGGCTGGCAAGGTAAAGCACCGCTGCCGCGATTTCGTCGGCCTCGCCCATCCGCCCTGCAGGAACCTGCGTCAGGATGCCGGATTTCTGGTCATCGGTAAGCTTGTCCGTCATCGCCGTCGTGATGAAACCGGGGGCAACGCAGTTCACCGTAATGCCACGGCTTGCCACTTCGTAAGCGATGGATTTCGACATCCCCACCATGCCGGCCTTCGAAGCCGCATAGTTGGCCTGCCCCGGATTGCCTGTTGCACCGACAACAGAAGAGATATTCACAATCCGCCCCCAACGCGCTTTCATCATCCCACGGATCACGCCCTTACACAGACGCATCGTCGAGGTCAGATTAACCTCCAGCACCGAAGACCATTCCTCATCCGACATGCGCATAAAGATATTGTCGCGTGTGATGCCCGCATTGTTGACCAGAATATCGACCGATCCCATCAAATCAGCAGCCTGTTTTGGCAGCGCTGTCACTGCTTCGGCATCGCTCAGGTTACACGGCAAAACATGCGCGCGCGCGCCCAAAGACGCGGCCAGCTCTTCCAGCGGCGCCACACGGGTGCCCGACAAGGCAACGGTCGCACCCGCATCATAGAGCGCCTTGGCAATCGCGCCACCAATCCCACCGGATGCACCTGTGACAAGCGCATTCTTTCCATTCAGGTCAAACATTTATACGTCCTTCTTCAACTTATGCTTTGATTGCAGCAACCGCTGCAACCACATCTTCTGGTGTGCTCACTGCCACCGCGTTGATCCCCCGATCAATCCGCTTGACCATGCCTGACAGAGCTTTGCCTGCACCGATCTCATAGACCTCGGTTACGCCTTGGGCGCCCATATACATCACGCTTTCACGCCAGCGCACCGAGCCGGTGACCTGCTCCACCAGCAAACGGCGGATCATTGCCGGGTCACTGACCGCTTCGGCCAGCACATTGGATACCACAGGCACCTTGGGCTGCGCGATCTCGACCGCATCCAGCGCAAGCGCCATCGCATCGGCGGCGGGCTGCATCAGACTACAATGGAAAGGCGCGCTGACTGGCAAAAGCAACGCGCGCTTGGCCCCTTTTGCCTTGGCAATCTCGACGGCACGTTCAACAGCCGCCTTATGACCCGACACAACCACCTGCGCGGGATCATTGTCATTCGCGGCCTGACATACCTCGCCCTGCGCGGCCTCTTCGGCCACGTCTTTCACAGCCGCAAAATCCAGCCCCAAAATCGCGGCCATCGCGCCGATGCCTACTGGCACCGCCTCTTGCATCGCAATGCCGCGCGCGCGCAGCAAACGGGCCGCATCTGCGACAGTGAACGCACCGGCCGCCGCAAGTGCTGAATACTCCCCAAGCGAATGTCCCGCGACATATGATGCGGCATCCACTGTGACACCCTCTGCCTCAAGAGCGCGCATCACGGCCATCGATGTTGCCATCAACGCAGGCTGGGCGTTCGCTGTGAGCGTCAGCGCGTCCAGTTCACCGCCCCAGATCAGACCCGAGAGGTCCTCCCCGAGCGCCTCGTCCACCTCGTCAAAGACGGCCTTGGCCGCCGGATAAGCATCAGCAAGGGCCTTACCCATCCCGATTGCCTGTGCACCCTGCCCCGGAAAAACAAATGCGCGCATAATGCGTCCCCTATTCGTTGCCTTTTATTGCCAAGACGCTTACCGCGCCGCGCCCGTCTGCACAAGCAACCACGAAACTGCACAGGTCCAAGAGCACAGGCGCACAGAATGTGCCCTTTGCATCATGACCAGACATGTTACCTATCCTAAAACTTTTTGGAGATTGTTATGTCAGCCACGCAAACCTACGGCACAGTGACGAAAACATTTCATTGGCTCACGGCACTTTTGATCCTCACCATCGTACCGTTGGGGGTGGTTGCCTATGATCTGCCCTATGAAACAAACGAGCAGCTGGCCCTGAAAGCGCAGCTGTTTTCATATCACAAGACGCTGGGGGTGATCGTCTTTGCCGTGGCCTTGGCGCGCATTGCATGGGCCTTGACCCAGACCAAACCGGCCCCGCTGCACCCGGAACGCAAATCCGAAACCTGGCTTGCTGAAACAGTCCACTGGCTTCTTTATATCTCGCTTGTGGCTGTGCCGCTGACCGGTTGGATCCACCACGCCGCGACCGAAGGCTTTGCCCCGATCCTGCTGCCCATCGGCCAGGACCTGCCCTTTGTGCCCAATGACGAAGCCGTTGCAAAACTCTTTGGTGGTCTGCACTGGCTGTGGAGCAAGATTATGGTCGGTTCGATCCTGCTGCATATCGCAGGCGCGCTCAAACATGTCTTTATCGACAAAGATGCCACCCTGCGCCGCATGTGGTTCGGCAAAAGCGACGCTGCCGGCCTTGGGCGCCATGCCGGCACATGGACTGCACCCGTTGCAGCCGTCGCACTCTATGTTGCCCTGACTGGCGCAGGCGCGGCAGCCGGCCTCTACGCTGCACCCTCAACAGTCGAACGGATTGAACTTGCCGAGGTGTCCTCGGACTGGACCGTGACCGAAGGGTCCATCAACCTTACGATCACGCAATTCGGCAGCGCTGTCAGCGGCGGTTTTGCGGATTGGACCTCGGCCATCAGCTTTGACGAAAACGCAAGTGACGTGATGGGATCAGTTGAAACAACCATTTCCATTGGGTCTTTGTCGCTGGGCTCTGTGACCGGCCAGGCGCTGGACGCGGATTTCTTCAATGCAGCCACCTTCCCCACCGCCGTCTTCACCGCCGACATTCTGGCCGATGGTGACGCCTATGTCGCTGATGGGACGCTGACGATCAAAGACATCACAGCCCCGCTTGCCCTACCCTTCACACTGACACTCGATGGCGACACCGCCACGATGAATGGGTCAATTACCATTGACCGGCGGACCTTTGAAATCGGCCAGAGCATGAGCGACGAAAGCAACCTCGCCTTCCCCGTGCAGGTTGACATCGCACTGACCGCAACCCGCTAAACGAAAAAGGCCGCGCTCCGATCTGGAGCGCGGCCTGATTGTTCCGTCAGACGGTGATCTTATTCAGTTGCTTGCATCGCCTCGATGGAAATCATGACTTCCACTTCATCGCTGACGAATGGTGCGAATGCGCCGACTTCGAAATCGGACCGCAGCAGTGTTGTTGTCGCGTCAAAACCTGCCCACGGCATTTCGGCCATCGGGTGCATGCCAACCTGGTTCAGCTTGGCATCCAGGACAACAGCTTTCGTGATGCCGTTCAGTGTCAGATCACCCGTGATCAACGCTGTGTCTTCGCCTGTCACCTCAATCCCTGTGGATGTGAATGTCACCATTTCGTCTTCGGCAGCGTCGAAGAAATCACCGCTCATGAAGTGCTGAAAACGCTCTTCCCAACCTGTCAGCATGGTGCGCACAGGGAAAGAAACGTTGACAGAGGATGCCGCAGGATCTTCCTGGTTGAATGCGATCTCGCCTTCAAATCCGGAGAACATGCCGTAGGTTGTCGAATATCCAAGGTGGTCGTAGCTGAAGACAATCTGGCTGTGGCTCGCGTCCAGCACGTAGTTTTGTGTTGTTGCAAATGCGGGTGTTGTCAGGGTCGCAGCAGCAAGTGCCGCGGAGGTCAAAAGGGTTTTCATGAGGCTTCTCCAAGCTAAAAAAGTATTGCGTGGAGGACAGATAGCTAATTTGATTGCGTTTCCTAGCTTCAAAAACGAACAGAAGCTGTTCACGGATACGTAGCCTTCTCACAAAAGAGAAAGGCCGCCCCGTTTGGGCGGCCTCAGCCTGCGCAAGATCGACGTCTTACAATAGATCTGCCGCCAATCGGTCGCGCAACGGCAGCAGTTGCGCCTCGGTTCCCTTGGCAACGCGAATTGCATTGGCAGAATCGTTATATCCCAGCAGCAACTGCGATTGACCGCCGGTTTCGTCCATTTCGAGATAAATCCCGCTGATTTCATCAAAGGCATAAAGCCCCACCGTTGTCGGGCTGCCGAAGCGGTTGGCCACGACCTCACGGATTTCGCGTGCTTTGGTGTCGATATGCACATCCGCCATCGACCCACGACTGGCAAACCACAACAGATAGCACCCGATTGCCCCCATCAGCACAGCAGCACCGATCCGCATGAAGCCAAAGTTTCCGTCAAAGAACAGGGTCGGCAGTACCAGAACTCCGAAAGTCGCCGTCACCAGACAAATGCCAAAAAAGAAACTGATCGCCTGTCCGACCATCACCGACACAGGCGCGCTTTCGCGCGAGAGAACCTTATAGCCCCAATACTGATCTTCGGTTGCAAACGGCGTTGTCCGCGCGACGTGATTGACAATGCCACCGGCGTTTATGTCGATATCTGTCATTCTGCCTACTCCACACTTTTTAATGACACGATGCCGTGCAATCCGGGCAATAAAGCGGCGAGCACAAGGCGAGGTTAAGAAATCTAGGATTCTGGCCAAAAGGCTGCTTTTTAGGGCCATTCATGGCTTGCGCCACAGCGATTGCCCTGTATAAGGCCCCATCCTTGCTGCAATATGTATGAACTGCGCAGGCTCTCGTGGATGGGACGCATGCAAGGGGAACCGCCCATCCTTTGAAATGCGCTGATAAATGAACTGGAGTTCACATGCCGCTATACGAGCATGTCATGATTGCGCGTCAGGACTTGTCCAATACGCAAGCTGAAGGCCTCATCGAACATTTCGGAACCGTACTTGCCGACAACGGCGGCAAGCTGCTGGAAAACGAATACTGGGGCGTCAAGACGATGGCCTACAAGATCAACAAGAACCGCAAGGGCCACTATGCCCTGCTGCGCACAGATGCGCCTGCTCCTGCTATTCAGGAAATGGAACGCCTGATGCGTCTGCACGAAGACGTCATGCGCGTACTGACCATCAAGGTCGACGCACACGAAGAAGGCCCTTCCGTGCAAATGCAAAAGCGCGAAGAGCGCGGTGACCGTGGCGACCGCCGCGAGCGTCGCTAATCGTTGATCTGAGAAAGGACATCAATCATGGCTACTAAACCATTTTTCCGTCGTCGTAAGTCCGATCCGTTTGAAGGCGAAAACGCCCCGAAGATCGACTACAAAGACACCCGCCTTTTGCAGCGCTACATCTCTGAGCGCGGCAAAATCGTTCCCGCCCGTATCACTGCTGTTGGTGCAAAAAACCAGCGCGCTCTCGCCCGTGCGATCAAGCGTGCCCGTTTCCTTGCCCTGCTGCCATACGCTGTAAAATAAGGAAAGCATCCCATGGATATCATCCTACTTGAGCGCGTTGCAAAGCTGGGTCAGATGGGCGAAGTCGTCTCTGTCAAAGAAGGCTATGCACGTAACTTTCTGCTCCCACAGGGCAAAGCACTGCGCGTAAACGCGGCAAACCTTGCCCGCTTCGAGGCTGAAAAAGCCCAGATGGAAGCACGCAACCTCGAAACCAAGAAAGAAGCCGAAGCACTGGCTGCGAAGCTTGACGGTGAGAAATTCATCGTGATCCGCTCTGCATCCGACGCAGGCTCGCTTTATGGTTCTGTCACAACACGTGACGCCGCAGAAGCCGCCACTGCATCTGGCTACTCGGTCGACAAAAAGCAGGTTGTTCTGCTTGGCGCGATCAAAGAACTGGGTCTGCACGACGTTTCGATCAACCTGCACCCCGAAGTTACAGCAACCATCACGCTGAACGTCGCACGTTCGGTTGAAGAAGCTGAACTGCAAGAAGCCGGCAAATCCATCGCCGAGCTTGCAGCAGAAGAAGAAGCCGCAGCTGAATTCGAGATCCAGGAGTTGTTTGACGATATCGGCTCTGCCGCATCTGACGACGATGATCTGGCTGAAACAGCTGGCGTAGAGACAGAAGAAGACAAAGCGTAAGCTTCTCAACCTTCGACAACAACACATCTGGCCGCTCCTTTTCGGGGGCGGCCTTTTTCGTGCCTGAAGAGCTTTCCACGATGGTCCAGCGCGGATTCACAGTATTTTAGCGCGTATCCGCCATGAATACTCCCGCAGACACACTAGGAGCCATCATGAAAAAAATCTCACTTGGCCTCGCCATTGCAATTGCCGGCATTCAGCCACTCCATGCTGATGACACAAAGGCGGCGATGGAGGCGTTCCTTACAGAAAATATCGTGACATGGGCAACCGACCCTATTCTCGTGGCCGCAATCGAAGCACAGAACGTTGAAACGGCGGGCTATGATCAGGCCAAGATCGATGAATTGGATCAGCTCTGGCGCGGTTTCTATGGCATTGATGACGCTGAGATTATCGTCAATGTGATCAACACACCCGCCGGAGATTTCCTGCGTAGGCAAGTCGCAGCGTCAGGTGGTGCCATCACCGAAGCCTTCATCATGGATGCCCGCGGTTTGAATGTTGCAGCTTCGATGCCAACGTCAGACTACTGGCAAGGGGACGAAGCCAAGTTCCAGCAAACCTATATGGTTGGCAGCACGGCTGTGCATTTCGGCGATGTGGAAGTCGACAAATCAACGAAGCAGGCGCAGGCACAGGTTTCAATGACGATCGTCAATGAAGCCACCGGCAACGCAGTTGGCGCAATAACCGTGGGTATCAACCTTGATGCATTGATGTAGGCGCTTTCAATCGACTTGGCAGACTGACCTGACAGCTCAGATTAATCGGTCCTACCGCTCGCATGATTCCAACTCCTTACGGGCGTGACAGGGCTCTGCGGCAGAGATGCCGATCCAGATATCAGCGCACCCCTTCGCTGGCCGCGTCAATGTGATCTTGGGGTCAAGATTGCCAGTGTCGTCATCGTCGGAATATCAATTGGCAGTGGCAGTAGCGGTTAACAGCGCTGCATCGCATGCCCGCGGGACCAGTCGCCTGATAAGAGGCTAGTATGCTGCATGATCATCCGGGCCTACAATCGCACCGCCCGCTCTCCCTCGAACCGGACTGACCGTTCGCGCCAAAGGCTGAAGTATAATCTGGCTCCTGCACGTGATGCCTCACGCACAGAGCTGCACAGATGAAACGAGTTATCGTCGAAAAATCATAATTCCGAGCCCGCTTTGGACAGGAACGCGTGTGCGTCAAGCACAAAAAAGGGCGCCGCAACGGACGCCCTTTTGCATAACTACGATATTGAAGGTTTACTCTTCTTCGAGCTTCTCGACAGCCTTCTGGAGGTCTTCTTTGCTGACCTCTTTGTCGGTCACGGCCGCCTGCGCGAGGATGTGGTCAACAACCTTGTCTTCAAACATCGGCGCCTGCAGTTGCTGGCGGAACTGTGCGTTCTGCTGAACGAACTCAAAGAACTGACGCTCTTGACCCGGGTACTGGCGCGCCTGGTTCATGATCGCTTGAGTCATCTCCTGATCGGTCACCTTCACTTCGGCCTTCTGGCCGATGTCAGCCAGCAGCAGCCCCAGTTTCACGCGGCGCTCGGCCAGCTTGATGTGCTCGTCGGTCGGCTTAATCTCGGGATGATCATGGCCTTCAACCTCGGGGTTTTCTTCATGCCACAACTGATGCGCAATCTGGTTGGCCTCCGCATCGACCAGCAACGCTGGCAGGTCAAATTTGACCTTTTTGTCGAGCGCATCGAGCAAACCACGCTTTGCAATCGCACGGGACGCGCCGGAGTATTCCGCTTCCAGACGCTCTGTGATCTGCCCCTTCAGCGCCTCAAGATCCTCGGCACCGAACTTCTTGGCCAGTTCGTCATCCAGCTTTGGCTTCTTGGGGCCGCGGACTTCTTTGATTGTGCACAAGAAAACAGCTTTCTTGCCCGCAAGGTTTTCCGCCTGATAATCCTCAGGGAAGAAAACCTCGACGTCTTTCTCGTCGCCCGCTTTCACTTTCAACAGGCCGTCTTCAAAGCCGGGAATGAACGAGTTTGACCCCAGCACAAGCGGGTAATCTTCGGCTGCACCACCATCAAAGGGCTCGCCGTCGATCTTGCCGACGAAATCCAGAACAACCTGATCGCCGTCCTTGGCTTGGGTCTTTTTGGCCTCATAGGTCACAGCCTGCGGGCTCTCGGCAAGGTTATCCAGCGCTTCCTTGACGGACGCGTCATCAGCCTTCACAACCAGACGCTCAAGCTTCACATCGCTGAAATCAATGTCCGCGATTTCTGGCAGCTTCTCGTAAGACACGGAAATCTCGACGTCGTCGCCTTCTTTCCAGTCTTCGTTGGTCATTTTCATCTCGGGCTGTGCCGCAGGACGATCACCGGTTTCTTCCAGATGCGCGGACAGCGCGCCGTCGATCGCCTCTTGCATGCTCTCGCCCATCAGGCGCTGGCCGAATTGCTTGCGCAGCAATGCCATCGGCACTTTGCCTTTGCGGAAACCTTTCATTTCGACCGAAGGCTGTGCTTCTTTCAGCTTCTCTTCAACCTTCGCGTCCAGTTCGGCCGCCGTGACGGTGATCGCATATTCGCGCTTGAGGCCTTCGTTCAGGGTCTCGGTGACCTTCATGTGCTGTCCTTCTTTTTCAAACTTGGTGCGGGTGAAGGGACTCGAACCCCCACGCCTTGCGGCGCCAGAACCTAAATCTGGTGCGTCTACCAATTCCGCCACACCCGCATGATCAAAAGGGGCTGGATTGCGCCAGCCCCGGTTTGCGCGCTGTCTAGCAAAGGAATCCAGGGGATGCGAGAGGAAAAATCGCGTTAAAGGCCCAATGCACGAAAGACTTTGGGCAGTTCTTCGGGAAGGTCCTCGGCAATCAGGCCCGGACCGAACGACAGCGCGCATTCGGTTTGCAGCCAGGCACCGGATTCGGCGGCCTGCATCGGGCCGAAACCGCGTGCCAACAGGCCGGTGATAAAGCCCGCCAAAACATCGCCTGATCCAGCGGTCGCCAGCCAAGGGGCGCTGCGTTCATAGACGGATGCGTTGATACTGCAGCGCCCGGACAGATCGGCAATGACGGTATCGGGCCCTTTGAACAGCACGACACACCCTGCCCGTTTGGCAGCCTCACACGTGGCATCGACCTTGGAATAGGCCGGGCCCTTGGTCGCGGGTGCCGCCAGCTTGTCCGCGATATCCGGAAACAACCGCGCAAATTCGCCCGCATGGGGCGTCAAAACACATCTGTCATGCAACATCGCGAAGAGAGGCGCATCGCGCCCGATGAGCGTCAGGGCATCCGCATCCAGCACAATCGCCCGCCCGCTCTTCAAGCCTGCCTCTACGAGGCCACGGCTTTCATCGCTGACCCCCATCCCTGGCCCCAGACAAAGCGCGTTGATACGGTCGTCCGCCAGAATATCGGTAAGTGCCGCCACATCCTTCACATTCCACAACATGATCGCATTCAGTTGCGCCGCATTTTCAATCAAGGCAGCAGGTGGACAACCAACGGTCACAGCCCCCGCACCAACACGCAATGCTCCACGCGCCGCAAGCCGCGCAGCACCGCCTTTTCCAACACCGCCGGACAGGATGAGGGCGTGGCCGTGGGAATACTTATGACCTTGCTTCTTAGGTAGCGATGGATATTGCGGCCATCTTTCATGCGTCAAAATGAGGGCGGGCTTCTGTTGTCCCACATCCACGCGCTGATCAAAATCATCGAGACCGATGTCAACGAAGCGTAAACGACCACAACATATTGGCCCGTCCGAGAGATAGTGCCCCCGCTTCGCTTTATGAAACGTTACCGTTAAATGAGCATGTGTAACTGGGAACGCCGCGATTTCTGGTAAGCCGACAAAGGACTCTGATACAATAGGCCGCCCGCTGTCAGCGCAAACCGCACTTGGCAAATCGACCGATACAATTTTCGTATAGGGGAAACGACTCGCACGCTCTTCTGCAAAACTAAGAAAGAGGGAACCAAAGCCTTCGAGTGGTCGCACCAAACCTGTCCCAAAAAATGCATCTACGACGAGCGTTAGATCGTCTGGCCCCATAACATCGTCGCCGAATTCAAAGGATTGCACACCTCCGATCTCCACCCAACGCACATAATTCACCCGTGCGTCCGGCGGTAATTTCTCGGCATCCCCATAGAGAAACACCTCAACATCCCAGCCCGTCTCTTTCAGCAGCCGCGCCACAACAAACCCGTCGCCGCCGTTGTTCCCCGGGCCGCACAGCACGACAGCGCGATGCAGTCCCTGCTCATCATTTTGCAGGAAATACTCCGGGGGTTTGGGGGCTGGCCCCCAAGATGGTGCCAACTCCGGCCATTCCTCAAAAATAGCCGCGACGACGCCCCGCCCCGCGCGCTCCATCAGCTCAAGTCCTGTCACCTCGCCCGAGGCGATCGCGGCGGCTTCGATGGCGCGCATTTGGGCAGCGGTCAGCAATTCGGTCATGGTTTTAGCACCTAAAGTTTTCAAACAGACCATAAAGCAGACATATCGCACAAAATTTAGGCAACATGCATGCTTTCACTCAGCCAGCCTGCCTTTAGGTTCCGCTACGAATTGTCCCTATGCAAGAGAAATGGTCTCACCACTGACGAAACACACAAGGGGGAGTCGCGAGCGATGAAAAAAATCGAAGCGATCATTAAGCCATTCAAGCTCGATGAAGTGAAGGAAGCCTTGCAAGAGGTGGGTGTCCAAGGCCTGTCTGTCGTCGAAGTCAAAGGGTTCGGCCGCCAGAAAGGGCACACCGAACTTTACCGCGGTGCGGAATACGTGGTCGACTTTCTACCCAAAGTGAAAATCGAGGTCGTCTTGGCGGACGACCAGGTCGATGCGGCCATTGAAGCCATTATTGGCGCCGCGAAAACCGACAAGATTGGCGACGGCAAGATCTTTGTATCGTCAGTCGAGCAAGCCATCCGCATCCGCACCGGCGAAGCCGGCGACGATGCACTCTAACCAGTAACGACGCTACAAAAAAGGACATCATAGATGGACAACAAGGCTGTTCTAAAACTGATCAAAGACGAGGAAGCCGACTACGTCGACATCCGCTTCACTGATCCACGCGGCAAACTGCAACACGTCACTGTTGTGGCCGATCTCGTTGACGAAGACTTCCTCGAAGAAGGCTTTATGTTCGACGGTTCTTCCATTGCCGGTTGGAAATCCATCGATCAGTCCGACATGAAATTGATGCCACAGGCCGAAAGCGCCTATGTCGATCCGTTCTACGCGGAAAAGACAGTCTGCATTAACTGTAACATCGTCGAACCCGACACGATGGAACCCTATGACCGCGACCCACGCGGCACAGCCGTAAAAGCCGAAGAGTACCTGAAATCCTCCGGTATCGGCGATACAGCCTACTTTGGCCCGGAAGCTGAATTTTTCGTCTTTGACGATGTGCGCTTTCAGGTATCCATGAACAAGGTTTCCTACCAGGTCGACGCAATCGACGGCGCATGGAACACCGACACCGAGTACGAGATGGGCAACACTGGCCACCGTCCCGGCGTCAAGGGCGGCTACTTCCCTGTGAACCCCATCGACGATGCGCAGGAAATGCGTTCCGAGATGCTGTCCACCATGAAGCGCATGGGCATGAAAGTTGACAAGCACCACCACGAAGTGGCGTCTTGCCAGCACGAACTGGGCCTGATCTTCGGCACGCTCACCCATCAGGCGGACGAACTGCAGAAGTACAAGTATGTGATCCACAACGTGGCACAGGCTTACGGCAAATCGGCAACCTTCATGCCAAAGCCGATCGCTGGCGATAACGGCACCGGCATGCACGTGAACATGTCGATCTGGAAAGACGGCAAGCCACTCTTTGCTGGCGACAAATATGCTGACCTGTCGCAGGAAGCACTGTACTTCATCGGTGGTATCCTCAAGCACGCCAAAGCGCTGAACGCGATCACAAACCCATCCACAAACAGCTACAAGCGCCTGATCCCGGGCTTTGAAGCCCCCGTTCTGCGCGCCTACTCTGCACGCAACCGTTCGGGCTGTGTCCGTATCCCATGGGCCGAAAGCCCCAAGGCAAAGCGCGTCGAGGCCCGTTTCCCCGATCCCGCAGCCAACCCATACCTGTGCTTTGCAGCACTGCTGATGGCTGGCCTTGACGGTATCAAGAACAAGATCGACCCAGGCCCCTCTTCCGACAAAGACCTCTACGATCTGCCACCTGAAGAACTGGCAGCTATCCCAACGGTATGTGGTTCCTTGCGCGAAGCGCTGGAAGCGCTGGAAGCGGATCACGAATTCCTGCTGGCCGGTGACGTCTTCACCAAATCCCAGCTGGAAGGCTACATGGAGCTGAAGTGGGAAGAGGTTTACGCCTACGAGCACACACCGCACCCAGTTGAGTACAAGATGTACTACAGCTGCTAATCTCCCAAGTGTAAGAAAGCCCCGTCAGAGAAATCTGACGGGGCTTTTTTGTTGTCTGCGCACAGACTTTGCCCACTTTATGCTGTCAGACATGACGCATAGCTGGCTTTTGCCCGCTGCGTGGCGCCCAAAAAACGATCAGCATGGGGCGATCCGCATCAGACGGCTGCAGCGTTCGGCAAAGCAGAGCATACAACCATAGACCGACGTGCCCCCGTTCGTTACGCTTTCCTTGGGCCGACAGGCATATTCGCCTCTGATGGTGAATTGCATCAAGAAGCCTCGTCAAAAGATAAATAAAACAGGGACAAAATGATGAAACTCGTAATTGGATTGGACGGGCGAAGCTCGGGGGAGAAAGCCCTCGCCTTTGCCAAAAGTCTGGCGGAGAAGGCCGACGATTGTGAATTGATCGTCGTCTATGTGATCGAATGGTCACCGTTTTCCTTTCAAACTGCTGCGGAAAATGCCGAACGTCACAGGCGGCGCGAAGAGGAAATCTCGATCGCGCGCGAGCGGGTCGTCGATCCGGCTGTGGCCGATCTCAAAGCTGCGGGGCTGAATGCCCGCGCGATTGTGCGCCACGGCGATGTGGCCGATACGATCGACAGTATCGCGCATTCCGAAGGTGCTTCACAGATTGTCGTCGCCCGTTCGAGCGATGGCGGCCTGACATCGCGCATCTTTGGCAGTTCAACCGCAAGCCTCGTGATGAACGCCCGCGTTCCTGTCACCGTCGTCGCATAAGGAACAATCCAGATGAAAAATTTCAAAGCTTTTATAGTGGCACTGATTGCCGCATTGGCTGTTGCGGTTCCCGCACAGGCACAAGACGCAGCCGTTTCTCTTGATGCGCGCGTGAACGAGGCGTTTGCGAACGCCACGGGTTGGTTCGTTAACTTCATCTTCATGTCGATCCCCGGAACAAACTTTCCCTGGATCGTCATGTGGTTGGTGATTGGTGCCACGGTTTTCACAATCTACTTTGCCGCCGTGCAATTCCGGTTCTTCGGCCACGCCATCGCGCTGGTAAAGGGCGACTACTCCGACCCCAACGATGCGGGTGAAGTCAGCCACTTTCAGGCACTCGCAACCGCGCTGTCCGGGACTGTCGGACTTGGGAACATCGCCGGTGTTGCCGTGGCCGTCGGCATCGGTGGTCCGGGGGCGACATTCTGGATGATCCTTGCGGGTCTGCTGGGCATGGCGTCCAAGTTCACCGAATGTACGCTGGGCGTGAAATACCGCAACGAATACCCTGATGGCACCGTGTCAGGTGGTCCGATGTATTACATCTCCAAGGGTTTTGACGAACTGGGCCTGCCAGGTGGTAAAATCCTCGCTGTGCTTTTCTCGGTCTTCTGTATCCTTGGCGCTTTGGGTGGCGGCAACATGTTCCAGGCCAATCAGGCCCATGCGCAGATCACGCAGATCACAGGTGACTTCCCCGGTTGGATTACCGGTCTGGTCTTTGCGGCTGTGGTTTTTGCAGTCATCGTTGGCGGGATCAGGTCCATCGCAAAGGTGACAGAAAAGATCGTTCCCTTCATGGGTATCCTTTACGTCGGCGCGGCAATTGTTGTGCTGATCGTCAATTATGACATGATCGGATGGGCCTTTGGACAGATCTTTGCGGGTGCCTTTACCGGCCTTGGTGTTGCTGGCGGTTTCGTTGGCGCGCTGATCCAAGGTTTCAAGCGCGCGGCGTTTTCGAACGAAGCAGGCGTGGGTTCTGCGGCGATTGCCCACTCTGCGGTGAAAACCAAAGAGCCAATCACCGAAGGGTTCGTCTCCTTGCTTGAGCCACTGATCGATACGGTCGTGATTTGTACAATGACCGCCTTGGTCATCATCATTTCGCAGCAGCTGATCATTGATCAGGCGACAGGCAACTACATGCTGAACGAAGCTGGCACAGCGATTGCGACGATTGATGGCAACAGCGGTGTTGCACTGACATCCGCCGCCTTCGGCTCTGCCATCAGCTGGTTCCCCTATGTTCTGGCTCTGGCCGTGATCCTGTTCGCCTTCTCGACCATGATCTCGTGGTCCTACTATGGTTTGAAAGCCTGGACCTACCTCTTCGGCGAAGGCAAAACCACAGAGCTGGTCTTCAAGATCATCTTCTGCATCTTCATCGTGATCGGCGCAGCCGCAAGCCTTGGCCCCGTGATCGACTTCTCGGATGCCGCGATCTTTGCCATGGCGGTGGTCAACATCTTCTGCCTCTACTTCCTGATGAAAGTGGTCCGCAAAGAGCTGAACTCTTACAGCGCCCGCCTAAAATCAGGCGAGATCAAGAAGTTCACGCACTAACAAGTGTGACATGAATGAAAGGGGCCGCGGTGTTTGCCGCGGCCTTTTTTGTGGCGCAGGGCTGGCTTGCCCACAGGACTGTGACAATCCACCCGCCTTCAATGCCTTGACACAACACCGCATCAGGTCACTCTGTGATCGGTTCACACCGGAGGCATATGATGAAGAATTTCCCCGCCACGCTCACGCTGATCGCGCTCACGACACCCGCATTCGCCGATGTCACCATCAGCCACGGCTTTTCGACCTTCGGTGATCTGAAATACGGCCCCGAATTCACCCATTTCGACTATGCCAATCCAGACGCCCCCCAAGGCGGCACCATGAGCCAGCGGCAGCTTTTCGGCACCCCGACGTTTGACAGCCTGAATACCTTCATCATCAAGGGCGACAGCGCCCCCGAGGTCGGCGTCCATATCTATGACAGCCTGATGGTACGCGCGAACGACGAACCCGATGCGCTTTACGGGCTGATTGCGGAAACCATCGAATACCCCGATGATTTTTCCTATGTCGCCTTTAACATGCGCCCCGAGGCCCGTTTTCATGACGGCACCCCCGTCACCGCCGCCGATGTCGTGTTCACCATCAACGCGCTGCAAACCGAAGGGCACCCCTACTATCGCAACCTCTTGTCCGATGTGACCGCCGTGACCGCCGAAAGCGCGACCCGTGTCCGCTTTGATCTGGCCCCCGGTGCGGGAAGCGGCCTTTTGGGCAGTGTCGCGGAACTGCCCGTGCTGCCTGCACATTTCTATGACACAGTAGATTTTGCCGAAAGCTGGATGGATATCCCGCTCGGATCGGGCCCTTACGAGGTCACAACCGTGGATGCCCCGCGCACCATTACCTTTTGCAAAGACCCCGATTACTGGGGGGCGGACCTTCCCGTCAACGTGGGCCGCAACAACTTCGACTGCTTCACTTACGAATACTTCGTCGATGATACCGTCGGGCTCGAGGCCTTCGCCGCCGGTGAATACCATATGCGTGTCGAATACCGCTCGGCCTCTTGGGCGACAGGTTATGATTTTCCTGCAGCACAACGCGGCTGGGTCCAGCAACTCTTGATCCCCGATGGCCGCCCCGCCAATGCCCAAGGCATCTGGTTCAACATGCGCAATCCTGTTCTGCAAGACATCCGCGTACGCCAAGCCCTTGAATATGCGTTCAATTTCGAATGGACGAATGAGACGATTTTCTACGGCACCTATACCCGCAACGACAGTTTCTTTGAAAACACCGATATGCAGGCAATAGGCATTCCCGAAGGCGCGGAACTGGCCCTGCTAGAGGAATTCCGCGACCAGCTCCCCCCTGAAATCTTTACCGAACCTGCCCATGTGCCCAATCCCGGCGGTGATCGCCCGCGCGACCGTGGTGATCTGCGCAGGGCGGGCGCGCTTCTTGAGGCCGCGGGCTGGACCGTTGGCGATGACGGCATGCGCCGCAACGCGGCCGGAGAGGTTCTGCACCTTGAATTCCCCGACAGCAGCCGCAGTCTCGAACGGGTGATGATCCCCTATACCGAGAACCTCAAGGCGCTTGGTATTGATGTCGATTTTGAGGTCATCGATCCAAGCTCTTGGACACAGCGCAGGCAGGCGTTTGATTTCGACCTGTCCTCGACTGCGTGGTCCGTTGCCACGACACCCGGCGCAGAGTTGCGCGCCTTTTACGGGTCCGCCGCAGCTGACGCAGAAGGCAGCAACAACCTGACAGGCCTTGCCGATCCTGTGGTGGACGCGCTGATCGAAAAGGTCGTTGTCGCCAGCACCCGCGAAGAGCTCACCACCGCTGTGCGTGCACTTGACCGTGTCCTGCGGTCCAAACACATCTGGGTCGGCGGCTGGAACCTTGGATCGCACCGTGTGGCGGTCTGGGACATTTTCGGCATTCCAGAGACCCCAGCCCCTTATGATTTTTTCCGCAACGTCGATTTCTGGTGGTTTGATCGCGACAAATACGATGCATTGGTGGCTGAAGGGGCGCTCGACAGCGGCTTGTGATCAAGCCCAAGATTTTGCGCGCAACGCCAAATGATTGCAGTATAGACTGGCCTCAGATTGCGACTCATTTCAAAGCATCAATTCACATGACCAAATATCACCCCATTGACGTGCGCTACAAAGGCCCCTCAACCGCCTATCGCGGGTCAGCACGCCGGAAAGCAGAGCAACAGGCCAGCATTTTCGCACAGACCAAGCCACGGGCCGCCAAGACTGTGCCAACAGCTATCCCCAAAGTCCGGCGCAACCATCAACGCCCGATTACCAAACGCGCCACGCCAGCCCACCGGCTGACGCAGATGATCAGCCGCATGGGCATGGGGAAGTTTACCTTCGGTATGATCATTCTGGTGCTGCTCCTCATCAACAACCCAGAGCTTTTGTCGGACATGTTTTCGCCGGGCGGCACGCAGATGCGCACGATGCCTTAGGCACTGTCCCCCTCCCAAAGGTCCGTCGCGGTAACATCTCTCACCTTGCTGCGATACACAGGTCTGCCGATTGCCATCCGCGCGCCACCTTGCCATCACGGATACAGACAGAGGAGGACCCGCAATATGCCAACCGAAAAGCTCACCTTCACCGGGCATGGTGGCGACACGCTTGCCGCACGCCTTGATCTGCCAAACGGGCCGCATCTTGCCACAGCCCTTTTTGCGCATTGCTTTACCTGCTCCAAGGACATCACCGCCGCCCGCCGGATCGCGGCACGTCTGTCGTCCATGGGAATCGCCGTCTTGCGGTTTGATTTTACCGGTCTTGGGCATTCCGAGGGTGAGTTTGAAAATACCAG
Source organism: Yoonia rosea (assembly GCF_900156505.1). Classification (NCBI taxonomy): domain Bacteria; kingdom Pseudomonadati; phylum Pseudomonadota; class Alphaproteobacteria; order Rhodobacterales; family Paracoccaceae; genus Yoonia; species Yoonia rosea. The sequence continues at coordinate 1,081,162 of NZ_FTPR01000001.1, forward strand.
TTTCACCTCGAACGTCGATGACCTTATCGCCGCCGACAAGGCGCTCACCGCGCGGGACATGCCGCCCTCCTTGCTGATCGGCCATTCGCTGGGTGGTGCTGCCGCCCTGAAAGCCGCCCCGATGCTGACCGGTATCAAGGCCGTCGTCACAATCGGCGCCCCCTTTGATCCCGGCCATGTCACCCATCATTTCGTCCATGCGATCCCCAAAATCGAAGATCAGGGCGTGGCCGAGGTTGACCTTGGCGGCCGTCCTTTCCGCATCAGCAAAGGCTTTGTCGAAGATATCAGCAAGGCAAATCTGAAGGCCGCGATTGGCAATCTGGGTGCTGCCCTTCTGGTGCTGCACGCCCCCCGCGATGCCACCGTCGGAATCGCAAACGCATCCGATATCTTCATGGCAGCCAAACATCCCAAGAGCTTTGTCACGCTCGACAGTGCCGACCACCTGATCACACAGGCCGCCGACGCCGAATACGCCGCCGATGTGATTGCCGTGTGGGCCAAACACTATCTGCACCTGCCAGAACCCGCACCGCAGGACGCCGCACCGGAAGGCATTTTGCGGGTGTCCGAGGCGGACGCAAACGGCTTCTTGCAGGATATCCAGTCCGGTCCACACCATCTGCTGGCAGATGAGCCTGCAAAACACGGTGGCAGCAACAAAGGGCTTTCGCCCTATGGCCTTGTCTCTGCTGGTCTGGGCGCCTGCACGTCGATGACGATCCGCATGTATGCGCGGCGCAAAGGTTGGCCCTTGACGGGTGTCAGCGTCGATATCAGCCATGCCAAGGAACACGCCGCCGATGCGGCTGATCCAGCGGATCGCAAGGTCGATCACTTTGAGCGCACCATCCGGCTCGAAGGCGATCTGAGTGAAGAACAACGCATCAAGCTGCTTGAGATCGCGGACAAGTGCCCTGTGCATCGCACGCTTGAGCGGTCATCGACCATCACCACCCATCTTGCATGAAAAAGGCGCAAGCGTGATGCTTGCGCCTTTTTCAAGAATTGAAAGCGAAGCTTATGAGCGCGCGTCGCCGATCAGCTTCCACAGGCCGGGAACAAGCAGCGCTGCAAGGCCCAGCTTGAGCGCATCACCGATCAGGAAGGGTGTCATCCCCACTTCGACCGACCACGCAAGGCCGTTTCCATAGAGAACGCTCAGCCACGCCACACCGGGCAGGTAGATCAGCGCATTGGCGATCAGCAATGCAACGCCCATCATCAGAACCGAGCGGTCCCAACCGGCACGCGCTGCAAAGCCGAGTGCCAGCGTCGCCACGACATAGCCCACCAGATAGCCGCCTGTGCCGCCCATCATATAGGTCAGGCCAGCATTTTCAGCAGTCGAGCCTGCAAAGACGTCAAATCCAAGCGCACCAATGATCATGTAGCCCATGATTGTCGCCAGACCCAAACGCGGGCCGTAGGTGGCACCGATGGTCAGCACCGCAAATGTGCCCATGGTGATCGGGACCGGCCACATTGGCACTTTCACTTTCGCCATGATCGCCAGAAACGCGATCCCCAGAACCACCATTGTGGCCTGTTTGATGCGCAGCGCGGTGCCTGTCGACGGGCCGAACGCCTCGGTCAGAACTTTATCGTTGAGTGCGAGGGCCATGTGCCGCTCTCCCCTATTGTTTATTTCGTTACAGTTTTATCGCCGATGCCGCGTCGCAGCGCAAGAGAGATGGCCTATGTGTCAGAAATTCTTATGTATGTGGTGTAAGATGTGTAGTCCTTGCGCGGCCCTGTCACGGACCAAACGGCTTGCCATTCGGGCCAATTGGTAAAGTCATAACGCACTGTATAATAATCCTCTCCACAAGGATGATCAGAGCCCGCGACATGGCCCTCTGGCACAAACCGATGAAACGGGCGGCCATCGGCAAAAGACACATCAACATGTCCTTTGGCAAACTCCCAGATATAGTTGCGTTCTGCGCGCATCGCAGGTCCCTGATCTAACCGTAGCTGTCCTGCCTCATGGTAATGCAACACCGTCTCCCCATGGCGTTTCAGGATCGCCTGACCAACGAAAACGCCCCGCTGCTTGGCAAACCTGTCATCAATATGCCGCGTCATGCGCCAAGCACCTGCAAAATCGGATTGCGCGAACATGTATTCTCTCCCTTGAGGGTTCAGGCCCGGCCCCTTATGACGCAGGGGAAATCCCCTGCCCACCCCCTTGATAAAGGTGCATGCCCATGATCCCTCGCTATTCCCGCCCCGAAATGACTGCCATTTGGGAGCCAGCAACCAAATTCCGCATCTGGTACGAGATCGAAGCGCATGCCTGCGACGCGCAAGCGGCCCTTGGCGTGATCCCCAAGGAAAACGCCGAAGCGGTATGGAAAGCCAAAGACGTGGAATTCGATGTCGCACGCATTGATGAGATCGAAGCGGTCACAAAGCACGATGTCATCGCGTTCCTCACGCATCTGGCCGAACATATCGGATCGGATGACGCGCGCTTCGTCCATCAGGGCATGACATCGTCCGACGTGCTCGACACGACGCTGAACGTGCAACTGGTGCGCGCAGCCGATCTGTTGATCGCCGATATGGACCGCGTCCTCGCCGCCCTGAAAACCCGCGCCTATGAGCATAAAGACACCGTCCGCATCGGTCGCAGCCACGGCATTCATGCCGAACCCACGACGATGGGTCTGACCTTCGCACGTTTCTACGCCGAAATGGACCGTGGCCGCGCCCGCCTTGTGAACGCCCGCGAAGAAATCGCAACCGGTGCGATTTCCGGCGCTGTCGGTACCTTCGCCAATATCGACCCCGCCGTCGAAGAACACGTTTGCGAAAAACTGGGCCTGAAACCCGAACCGATCAGCACCCAGGTGATCCCGCGTGACCGCCACGCGATGTTCTTTGCGACCCTTGGCGTGATTGCATCCAGCATCGAAAACATTGCGATTGAGGTCCGTCACATGCAGCGGACTGAGGTGTTGGAAGCCGAAGAATTCTTCTCGGCAGGGCAGAAAGGCTCGTCCGCGATGCCGCACAAGCGCAACCCTGTGCTGACCGAGAACCTGACCGGTCTGGCGCGTCTGGTGCGCATGTCGGTGGTACCCGCAATGGAAAACGTGGCCCTCTGGCACGAGCGCGACATCAGCCACTCATCCGTGGAACGTGCGATTGCTCCGGATACGACAATCACCTTGGATTTCGCCCTGAACCGTCTGGCGGGTGTGATCGAAAAGCTGGTGATCTATCCAGATAACATGCTGGCCAACATGAATAAATTCCGTGGCTTGGTCATGTCGCAACGTGTGCTTCTCGCCCTGACACAGGCCGGTGTCAGCCGTGAAGACGCTTATAAACTGGTCCAGCGCAACGCCATGCGCGTGTGGGAACAGGGTGCAGATTTCAAGACGGAACTCTTGGGTGACGCCGATGTGCTGGCGGCACTCTCTGCCGAAGAGATCGAAGAGAAATTCGATCTCGGGTACCACATGAAACACGTGGATACGATTTTTGCGCGCGTCTTCGGCGCTTAGCAACACACGTCAGATGACCTGATCGCAAACACGCAACGCGATCAGGTCACTCAGTCATTCAGCTACAGCTTTGAAGGCGCGTGAAGCGCTTGCGCCGGCAAACGATGTGTCGAGGACCGCGGAACTGGTGCTACTTGCGCTGACTTGGCCGTTTTGCGGCGCACCGCAGGCATCGCCATTGCCACATAGCGGCGATCGTCGTGCAGGTTCGTGTAAGGCTCACCAATAATCTTTGCAGGGTATCCCAACTGACGCAGCGTGCGCGCAAAAACGGGCGGACACAGCGCCACAATTTCGGTAGCACCTTGTGCCGTCGCTTGCTCGACCACACCATCAAGCACCAACGCAAGACACTCTGACCGCTCAGCATGGGTAGTGAGCGCGTCTGAGATCACAACGCGGGTTGCTTCCCATACATTCGGCGTGACTTCGGCATGCGGAATGATATCGGCGGGGATGCCAATCAGTTTCCCGTCCACCGCATCACGCAGCATATATGTATGCGCCCCCCACTGTGCCGTCGTCGCCATCGCCCGCATGCCCCCAACGACCTTTCCGTCTTTCAAAACAAGCGAGTAGTACGCCTTGGGGTTGTCGTACTGATCCATTTCCACATCATCGTCGTGCGGAATGTCCCACCCCAATTGATCCACGAAGAATTGCTTGCGAAGTGCAAGAAATTCGAAGAAAGCAGGTCCATGCTTGTGGAGCTCTGTCAGGTTGAATGTAATCTTCTCCATAGTATTCCCTCTGGTTGTAATGGTTGGATCGACGGCCCCCACCGTCGCCAAGTACGATGCTAACATAGCAACCTACAATTTAGCTCTAATTGTAAGGAATGGATAAAAGAAGTGGCTTAATCTATTTAGATTAGGCCGAACTGATTTGCCAAAGCCGCGGCTTGGGTGCCGGTTTTCGCGCCCAATTTCAGCTTGGCATTTTTCAGACGTTGCTTGACCGCACCCTCGCTCACACTCAACTCGAACGCGATTTCTTTCAAGCGCTTACCATCCTTGACCATCCCCAGCGCTTCAAGCTCTGCCTTGGTCAGGTTCGTCGGTGGTGCGGTCTCGGTGTGGCGGCGTGTCAGATAGGCAAGCAGAAGCTTGACTTCGAGATTGGTATAATCCCGGTCAGATCGCGTAAATGATGCAAAGGACCGTTGATCATCTGCATCGCTGTCGAACACCGAAACAGTGACGCCGTAACGCATGCCAAAGCTATGTGCCTGAGTGATGATTCGCTTTGGATCATCTTCCGCAAGTTCCGCCCACCTGATGGCGCCTGTATTTGCATAGGCCCACTTTACGACCGGATCAAAGAGCATATACCGCTGTTTTGTGTAGTGGTTGATCCATCCTTTGGGGAAAGCGTTCACCTCTTCCATGGGGAAGGCAAATCCAATGCGTAGCGCCACATAGTAGCCAGAGGGGGCTAGCTGCCCAATCTCATCTGGGTCTAACAGTGTCGACATTCAAATTCCCTAACGAGCTTTCGAAACAAAGCTCTTGTTGCAGCGGCGCTCTTCAACCTAATATGGTCATACCGCGGTTCGAACAGACTTTATGGTCATAACGTTAATTTTGGCAACCGGAAAGCGAGTACAATCGATGGCCTCTACGCAATTTGAGATTAGCGAAACGCTTGGCCAACTCAATGCCCTTTCACCGGCTGGCTATGCGCTTGGCATCCATATTGAGTACACCACCCCCAAGTTTATGTTCCAAACCTACCCCAAAGACTGGCTCGATTACTATTCCAGAAATGGTCTGGTGATGTCCGACCCGATGGTGGCCTGGGCGTTTGAACAGGACGGCGCGACGCGCTGGTCTGCCCTTGAAGATCCGGCAGGTGTGATGGTCAAAGCTGCTGAACATGGCCTGGCATATGGCGTCGTGGTATCCATCGCATCGGATGACAGCCGCACAATTTGCGGCTTTGCCAACGGTGAACGCGAATTCACGGATGAAGAAATCGCAACAATTCAGGCGCTTGTTACCAAAATCCATGACAATACCGCAGACACCGCCCGTCTGGATTCAAAGACCGTCGAGCAGCTGAAAAAAATGTCGATTATGGTGACGCATCCCCGGTCTTAGCCTTTTTGAACTAACGGAAATTTTACGGTCACCCGGTTATGTGACCCTATGGATTTCAGCGCGCCGCCCATCCCCGATATGACCCTCACACGTCGTCGCAAGGCGGCGATGGTCGTGCATATGCTGCTGGAAGACGGCAACACACTTTCGTTGGGGCGGTTACCTGAACCGCTGCAACTGTTGCTGACTGACGAATTGGGCGCCCTGCGGCGTGTCGACAAAGCCACCGTTTCCGCCGTCGCAGAAGAATTCACAGCCGAGCTTGAGGCGGTGGGCCTGACAGCCCCCGGCACCCGCGACGGGGCAATCGCGGCACTTGCCGATCACCTGAGTCCCGTTCTGGCCGGCAAGCTGCGCAAGCAGCTGGACAGCGTGCGCAATGGTGATCATTGGCACGTTGTCGTTGACCTCAGCGTTGAACGGCTCGTGAAGATCATGCAGTCCGAAAGCATCGAAATCTGTGCGGTCGCCCTGTCTAAACTGCCCGTAGTCAAGGCCGCCGAGGTGCTGACAAAAACCCCCGGTGAAAGGGCGCGCAGGATCACCTATGCGATGTCCCTGACCGAAGGGATCTCGCCTGACGCGGTGCGCCGTATCGGGGCCGCCTTGGCTGCGGACTATGGCCAGCCGGCCGATCAGGCCTTCGAAAAGGCACCGGTGCAGCGTTTGGGTGCCATCTTGAATTCGACCGTCACCGATACCCGCGAAGACGTGCTGGAGGGGCTGGAAGGCACGGACCCGGATTTCGCCAGCAATGTGCGCAAGGCGATCTTCACCTTCAAGGACATCGCGCCGCGCGTCAAACCGACCGACATTCCCAACGCGATCCGCAATGTCGATGGCGATACACTGACCACCGCCATCGCAGCCGCACTCGCCGGCGAAGAGGCCCTTATGAATTCAGCGGAATTCATCCTCAAAAGCCTCTCACAACGCATGGCGGCCCAGTTGCGCGAAGATGCCCAGGAACGCGGGCGCGTCAAAAAAGACGATGCCGAAAAAGCCATGGCCGCCATTACCACCGTCATCCGCGAAATGGCCGATGCAGGCGTCATCACCCTGATTGATCCAGACGCAACGGACGACGCGGAAGAGGACTGAACACAACAATTGTGATTAACGTCGCCCCGAAAATCGCCTAAGCTGGCGGCATGACTGAAAAACCTTCTTTCGCTGGCCAACGCTGGCACGACATGGGCGGCGGCGCGGCTGGCGACGTACCGAAAGATCAGCATGATTTTTCGCTGTGGGAAAAGCGTGTGGATGCGCTGATGATCATTGCCTCGAGCCAAGGACATTTTACCGTCGATGGTCTGCGGCGCGTGCTTGAAGACATGGGCGAAGAGGCGTTCGAGACGATGACCTATTACGAACGCTGGATTGCCGCGGTGAACCAGAACCTGATCGAGGCTGGCGTCTATACAACCGCCGAACTTGCCCAGCGCATGACAGCGGTCGCCGCCCGCGGCACCACCTACGGCGAGGCTGCAAGTGAGTGATAACCGCCAATACATGCGGGTGCGCGCAGACATGCCGCCCGGACATGTGCGCACACCATCCTATCTGCGGGGCAAAGTCGGCTGGGTCGAACGCACACTCGGCCCCTTTCCCAACCCCGAACAACTGGCGTATGGGCTGAACGCGCAAGCCCTGCCCTTGCTGAGGGTCCGCTTTTCCATGGCCGAGGTGTGGGGGGCCGCATCCGAACACCCTACCGATACGATCGACGCCGAAATCTACAGCCATTGGCTTGAACCCGCAGAGGCACCCCATGCCCCATGATCACCATGACCATCTGTCACCCTCGGGTCACCCCTACCAGCCTGATGATGACCACCCGCTGACCTATTGGCAGCAGATGGAAATCGCCGTGCGCGAACTGCTGATTGAAAAAGGTGTGACCACGGCTGCGGCCATCAACGCCCAGATTGAGGCCATGGACGCGCGCAGCCCTGCCCATGGCGCGGCGGTTGTCGCACGCGCCTGGACCGATCCCGATTTCCGCACAGCCTTGCTGGATGACGCCAGTGCGGCCACCCGCGACATGGGCTTTGACATCGGCCCGATGCGACTGATCGCACTCGAAAATACGGAGCAGATCCACAATATCGTCGTCTGCACCCTATGTTCATGCTATCCGCGCAATCTGTTGGGCCTGCCCCCCGATTGGTACAAATCCCGCGCCTATCGGTCCCGGACCGTCAAAGAACCACGCAAAGTACTGGCCGAGTTCGGCGTCACATTGCCCGACACCACCACCGTCCGTGTCCACGACAGCACGGCCGACATGCGCTATGTTATCATCCCGCAACGTCCGTCAGACACCGACGGATGGCAGGCAGATGACCTTGCGAAACTTGTCACCCGTGACAGCATGATCGGCACGGGGCTTGCCAAATCACCGGATGCCGCGTGACGACTGAACCATTCCCTACCGGAAACAAAGCCGATTGGCTGGCTGACCGCGCCCTGCGCGGCCTTATCGGCACGCTCATGCGCCTGCCATATGACACCCGCGTGCGTATGATGGGCAGCGCGCTGCGCCGCGCAATCGGACCGCTGGCCGGATATCGCAAACGGGCCGAACAAAACCTGGCGCTGGTCTATCCCGACATGGGCGTCATCAAGCGGCGGCAGATTGCGGAACAGTGCTGTGACAACTTCGGACGCACCGTCATCGAGAATTACTCGTGGCAGGAATTCGGCAAGAGACTTCACAATATCAAACCGCAAGGGGACGGATTGGATGTCCTTTCCGATGCTGTGAAAGCCAAACGCCCTGTCATCTTTGTCACTGGTCACTTCGGCAATCACGAAGCCCCACGTCAGGTACTGACCGCGATGGGCCATACCATTGGTGGCCTCTACCGCCCGATGCAGAACGCCTATTTCAACGATCATTACGCCAAGACGATGACCTCTTGGGGTGGCCCCGTCTTTGCCCAAGGCCGACGCGGCACCATGGGCTTCGTGCGGCATCTGCGCGGTGGCGGCTTGGGCACGCTGCTTTTTGATGTTGCGGCACCGGGGCCCGACTTGCCCTTTCTGGGCCACCCTGCACGTACCTCAGTCTCTGCGGCCGAGATTGCGTTGAAACTCGATGCCGTCATGATCCCCTATTTCGGGATCAGACAGGCCGACGGGCTTTCATTTGAGGTTGAGGTCGAGGCACCGATCGCGCCTGACACGCCTGAAAACATGCTCTTGGCCATGAATGCGCGTCTTGAGGCGCAGATAGCCCGCAATCCTGCGCAGTGGTTTTGGGTGCACAGGCGATGGAAGAACCGCAAGCGCAGTGTCTAGCGCAGTACAGCAGCGCCGACGATCGGACCATCTGTCGATTGCTGCAAAATCACAACAATGGGGTTATCCCCTTCCGCATCTGCCTCAAGCGCCAGTGGCGACCGCCCGTCCCATTCAGCGATGACATCCCAGGATGTGACGATATTGGCGTAGGTCAGGTTACGTCCGGCATTTTCCCCGCGTCTGATATCCACGGTTTTCTCTGGCAAATAGCGGACAAGCTGGACAGCATAGTTCCCGCCTTGCCCCGGTTCGGCGGTGATCAGCACGGCACCGTCACGGCGGGTCAGTGTCACATCAAAGAGGTTCCCCGCCTCTTTCTGCACCAAAAGCGCATCCATCACCTGCATCGGGCGCGAACCGACCACCTGTTCAACACCGTTGATAATCATCTGCGGGGTATAGACCGAGGTCGCATTTGCCGCGCGCGCATAGGCGTGCTGGCGCGCCGTGAAAGCAGGGCTTGCAAAGATATCCTTCCAGCCGATGTAATCCCAGTAATCAACATGAAGGGCCAAAGCGATCACATCATCCCGCTTGGCCAGATCGCGCAGCATCTCATCTGCTGGAGGACAAGAAGAGCACCCCTGCGAGGTATAAAGCTCAACCACCACCGGGCCGTCCTGGGCCGCAACCTGTGTTGCGTGCAAGAAGCCAAAGACTGACATAGCAGCAAGAAAATAACGCATAAGGGACCCCGGCTAATTGCTCTTCTGTGTCGGGTGTAATCAGATTAAACTGAAATGGCCAATCAATGAATTGCGATTGCAATGTTAACAATGTTTCAGCGTCAATCGGCGTTGATCTTTATTGTGTGCAACAGTATACAACGCGCAAATGCGCCGCATTGCATGACGAATCTGCATGGTGCATCACCGCGAGAAGCAGCCTTGCATAAGCATACGCCACGAAAGGGAACGCCATGACGATCACAGTCGGCAAAGATACCGCCAAGACACGCAAAACCCTCAAAGTCGGTGACCAGTCGGTCGCTTACTATTCGATCCCTGCCGCTGAAGCCGCAGGTCTGGGGGATTTTTCCAAACTGCCCGCAGCCCTGAAGGTCGTGCTGGAAAACCTGCTGCGCTTTGAAGACGGCGGTTTTTCTGTCTCTGTCGATGATATCAAGGCGTTCTCGGCTTGGGCAGATAACGGCGGCAAGAACCCCCGCGAAATCGCCTACCGCCCTGCCCGCGTGCTGATGCAGGATTTCACAGGCGTGCCTGCGGTGGTTGATCTTGCCGCGATGCGCGACGGGATTGTGGCGCTTGGGGGCGACGCCCAGCAAATCAACCCGCTGAACCCTGTTGATCTGGTCATCGACCACTCGGTCATGATTGACGAATTCGGCAATCCGCGCGCGTTCCAGATGAATGTGGACCGCGAATATGAACGCAACATGGAGCGTTACCAGTTCCTCAAGTGGGGCCAAGGGGCGTTCAACAACTTCCGCGTCGTGCCACCGGGCACCGGTATCTGTCACCAAGTGAACCTTGAATATCTGGCGCAAACCGTCTGGACCGACAAAGACCAGAACGGCGAAGAAGTGGCCTATCCCGACACGCTCGTCGGCACCGACAGCCACACAACGATGGTCAACGGTCTGGCCGTATTGGGCTGGGGTGTTGGCGGGATCGAGGCCGAGGCCGCTATGCTGGGCCAGCCTGTCTCCATGCTGATCCCCGAAGTTGTCGGTTTCGAGCTGACAGGTGAAATGGTCGAAGGCACCACAGGCACCGACCTTGTGCTGAAAGTCGTCGAAATGCTGCGTGAGTTGGGCGTTGTTGGCAAATTCGTGGAATTTTACGGCGCGGGTCTTGATGTGTTGCCGCTGGCCGACCGTGCCACCATTGCCAACATGGCACCGGAATATGGCGCGACCTGCGGCTTCTTCCCGATTGACGGTGAAACCCTGCGCTACCTGCGCAACACAGGCCGCTACGAAGACCGTATCGCGCTGGTCGAAGCCTACGCCAAGGAAAACGGCTTCTGGCGCGACGAAAACTATGCACCCGTCTACACCGACACGCTGCACCTTGATATGGGCACAATTGTGCCCGCAATCTCCGGCCCCAAGCGCCCGCAGGATTACACACCGCTGACCCAGGCCTCATCGGCCTTCATGGATGTGGTGAACGAATATCGCGGTATCGACAGCAGCAAGGCCGCTGACGAAATGGCATCCGAGGGCCCTGCCCCGACCGAACCGATGGATCCACGCAAATCACAAGCCGTCAAAGGTGCCGATTACAGCCTGCGTGACGGCTCTGTTGTGATCGCTTCGATCACGTCCTGCACCAACACATCGAACCCCTATGTGATGATTGGCGCAGGTCTGGTGGCGCGCAAAGCGCGTGCGTTGGGCCTGAACAGCAAACCATGGGTGAAAACGTCACTGGCCCCCGGATCGCAGGTTGTCTCCGAGTATCTTGAGGCCGCAGGCCTGCAAGAGGACCTCGACGCCATTGGCTTCAACCTTGTGGGTTACGGCTGCACCACCTGCATCGGCAACTCTGGCCCGATCCAGCAGGAACTGTCCGAAGCCATCGCCGAAGGCGACCTGATTGCCACGTCCGTTCTGTCGGGCAACCGCAATTTTGAAGGTCGGATTTCGCCTGATGTGCGTGCCAACTATCTCGCCTCACCGCCGCTTGTCGTGGCCTATGCGCTGGCCGGTGACATGAACGTCGATATGATCAACGACCCGCTGGGGCAGGACAAAGACGGCAATGACGTCTACCTGAAAGACATCTGGCCCACCTCTGCCGAGATCAACGAACTGGTCGAGCGCACCGTGACACGTGAGGCGTTCCAGAAGAAATACGCCGACGTCTTCAAAGGCGACGAAAAATGGCAAGCGGTCGAAACCACAGATAGCGAAACCTACGACTGGCCCGCGTCATCGACCTACGTCCAGAACCCGCCCTACTTCAAAGGCATGTCCAAGGACGCAGGAACGATCAAAAACGTGGAAAATGCCAAGGTTCTGGCCGTGCTGGGCGATATGGTCACGACCGACCACATCTCGCCTGCCGGTTCGTTCAAGGACACCACCCCCGCAGGCCAATACCTGCTGGACCGTCAGGTGCCCGTACGCGAATTCAACTCTTACGGATCGCGTCGCGGCAACCACGAAGTCATGATGCGCGGCACATTCGCCAACATCCGGATCAAGAACGAGATGCTGGACGGCGTCGAAGGTGGCTATACCAAAGGCCCCGATGGCGCACAGACATCCATCTTTGACGCGGCCATGGCCTATGAAGAGGCTGGCACGCCACTGGTGATCTTTGCAGGTGAGCAGTACGGCGCGGGCTCTTCGCGCGACTGGGCGGCCAAAGGTACAGCGCTTCTGGGCGTCAAGGCCGTGATTGCAGAAAGCTTTGAGCGTATCCACCGCTCCAACCTTGTTGGCATGGGCGTGGTTCCGTTTGAATTCACCGGCGGTGACACCCGCAAATCGCTGGGTCTGACCGGCGAAGAAACGGTGACAATCGAAGGTCTGGATGCCGTCAAACCGCTGCAAGAGATGACCGCCAAGATCACGATGGGCGATGGCAGCGTGAAAGAGATCACCGTGAAATGCCGCATCGATACAGCCGTTGAGATCGAATACATCGAAAACGGGGGCGTATTGCACTATGTGCTGCGGAACCTGGCGAAAGCAGCGGCCTAGCAGCAAAAAAGGAAAAGCCCGGTCAATGCGACCGGGCTTTTCGTTTATGCCAACCCGTTCGTGCAGGCGAACCAGAGATGGGTCCCCGCTACCATTTCGCAGCCCAACGCCGCAGCGGCGTCGGTAAGGCCTCTCTGAGACGTACTCGTCTCCACAACCGCGCCTTGCGGGCGGGATCGACGAGGCAGACATCTTCGACCCGTGCAGGCAGGATGTGGTCCGGGTCATATGACCCCGGATTGAGCGCGTCATAGTCGATGCCGGGAAAAGTGATGCAATGTGTATCACGCAGCCAAATCAGATCAGGCGCGCACCAGTTGTTAATGGATTGCGCCACGCCGTCCTGCCATGCAGGATGGGTCGGCGCAACCACACGGTTATCATCCCGACGCACCCGTTCATAGAAAGAAACCACGTCGAAACGCCGGTCCAACCGGCCCGCTTTGATGTCATGTAAAATCGCCATCGCCTCTGCCGACATGGAAGTGTTCAGGTCGCCATCCGGCAACGTAGGCAGATCAGCCTCCGGCAAATAGCGCCCAAAAAAGTCGGCCTTGATATCGCGATTGACCAAAGTCTGCTTGTCAAAGGCATGTATCTGCACCGCGCCGGGGAACGCCCCTGCCCACGCGGTAATGATGGTCTGCAGCGCATCTCGGTCACGACGCTGCACACGATTTAGCGGCGTTTTTACTGACTCTTGCAGATTTGAGAGCATGGCCGAAACAGGGGCACGGACGTAGATAACCACGACGACAGCCTGCGCGAGACTGTGCAAAATCTGGGACGCGCGGGCAAACGTCGCGGCATCAAAGGCCTGAAAGAAATGCTCTGAACTGATCACGATTTGCCGCGCGCGTATGGCTTCAACTTGTGCCTCTAAGTCACGCCACTGTTGTGCTGCCAAATCCAACGCATCTTGATCCGAGATATTCAGCCACCCTTGCCGATTGATCGCGAAAGGTGCCAGCCCAAAAAGGTGGTGCCCCAGCATGATCGCATTGCCAGTAGTCTGCACCGTCTCAGGCTGCGCTATTCCCTGCTGCGCAAGCTGCATCCGTCCCGCGACAAGGGCCGCCTGCAAGGTGGTTGTGCCAGTCTTCTGGTGTCCAATATGCAGGATCAGCCGGTCAGCCTTGTGGCCCGTGCTGGCGGTATCACCCGGCAAAACCGCCCTACTCAACCGCTTTCGCCAGCTCCGGCAAAAACCGTTGCTCGTAATCCGACCCCACCAGCGGCCCCACGAACCGATAAAGCACCGTCCCGTCCCCATCCACGATGAATGTCTCTGGCGGCGCTGTCACACCCCAGTCAATCGCGGAACGCCCCCGCAGATCAAACCCTGTGGCAAAAAACGGGTCGTCGTAATTTGTCAGATACTCCGAGGCCTGCGGCTGTTGATCGCGGAAATTCACGCCGGCGATGCGATAGCCTTCGGCCTCCAGATCAAGCAAATTCGGGTGTTCGGCACGGCACGGCGGGCACCAGCTTGCCCAGAAATTCACAATCGTGATCTCACCCGTGCGCAAATCAGCATCGGTCAGCTGCGTTGTTCCCTGCACCGCCTCAACCGGCATGGGCGGGGCCTGATTGCCCACGAAAGTCGACGGCAGCTCATCAGGGTTGTCCCGCATCATCCCCGCGATAGCCAGCCCGGCAAAGGCTGCGAAAATCACGGGTGGCAGCATGATCAGCGGTTTGATCTTAGCCATTCTTCTCGACCTCCTCCAAGGCCGCGCGCACCTTGGCGTAGCGCCGCCAGCTCAGCCACACGAGGGCCAGCAACAACAGGATGCTCACCCCATAGGCCGACAGTACCTCAATTGCATAGTCTCCAAGATCAGGCACGGCGCGCCCTCGCTTCTAGGGCGCGGATCCGGCGTGCGCGAATTTCGGTGCGGGTGCGCATCAGAACGAGCGCAATGAACAAAAGGACAAATCCCGCGATGCAGACAAGAAGCGGAAACCAGAACACATCGGAGATATTTTCCTCTTTATCCAGCGACAGCGTCGCCCCTTGGTGCAGCCCTTGGTTCCAGAACAGCACCGCATAGCGCGACAGGATCGCAAAGACCGACCCTACCATGCATAGGACCGATGTCAGATCGGCGGCAGTATCAGGGTCTTCGATCGCTTCCCAAAGGGCGATGTAACCCAGATAAAACAGGAACAAGATCAGGAATGACGTCAAACGCGGATCCCATGCCCAGTAGGTCCCCCACATCGGTTGCCCCCAGATGCCACCGGTAAACAGCGCGATCAGCGTGAAAACAACGCCCACAGGGGCCGCAGCACGCGCGGCAAGCGCCGAGACATGGTGGCGGCGGATCACCCAGATCAGCGAGGCCACCAGCATCATGATCCACGCGTTAATCGCCATCAGTGCCGCAGGCACATGCAGGTAGATGATCTTGACGGTCGATCCCTGGCGGAAATCATCGGGGGTAAAGAAGAACCCCCAAATCAAGCCCACCGTCAGGCACAGCCCTGCCAAAGCAAAGCTCCACGGCAGGACCGGACGGGTCCAGCCCATAAAGCGTCTCGGATTTGCATATTCCCACATCGACATGGCGTTTATTTATCCTTCATGGTCCTGCGCAACAATCCCCGATCACCGCAGATTGATGCGTAAGACAGCCGCAGTGGCAAATGGCAAAAGCGCGAAACAGCCCGCCGTGATCCCCGCCATCAGCATCAAGGCCCCCGTCGGATCAAGGCCATCCGCCCCGCGGCGCACCGCCTCGGCCCCGAAAATCAGGGTGGGCACGTAGAGCGGCAGTACAAGAAGCGACAAAAGCAGTCCGCCACGCCGGATGCCCACGGTTAGTGCCGCCCCGAATGTCCCGATCATCGACAACGCGGGCGTACCCAGCAGGAGCGAGATCAGCAGATAGGCGTAGGCCTCGGGCGCAAGGCTGAGCAGGAACCCCAAAGCCGGTGCCGCCAGTGTGAGCGGCAGCCCTGTGGTGATCCAATGTGCCAGCGCCTTCATCATCGCGGCACCCTCCATCGGCAAGGGCGAGGTTGCCAATAAGGCTAACGAGCCATCCTCGTAATCCAGCGCGAAAATACGGTCGAGCGACAAGAGCGCCGCCAAAAGCGAGGCAACCCATAAGATGCCCGGTGCGATACGCGACAAAAGCTCCGTCTCTGGTCCCACACCGAAGGGCACCAAAACCACAACGATCAGGAAAAACGCAAGGCCAAGGCCAAAACCGCCGCCTGCGCGGAACGCCAGCCGCAGATCACGCAACAGCAGCGCAATCACAAGAACGCCTCGTCTGATCCGCCATCTGCGTCCGCTGCGGCTTTGAACGGGGTCAGATCCAGTTCCGGAGCCGCCAGCCCCAGATCAATATGCGTAGCAATCACTGCCACTCCCCCCGCGGCAAGATGCGTGCTTTGCAGCCAATCGGCAAAGAGCTTTACGGAAAACCGGTCAAGTGAGACCGTCGGTTCATCCAGAAAGAGCACTTTCCGGCCGATCACACCCAAACGCGCCAACCCAAGACGGCGCTTTTGCCCCGCAGACAGCGTACCGCCCAAACGGTCACGCAGATCGGCCAGATCAAAGGTCTCCAAAATCGTATCCGGCAGCGCTGCACCATGCACATCCCCCCAGAATTTCAGGTTCTCCGTGACTGTCAGCGCGGTCTTGATGCCGTCCGCGTGACTTGCATAGGCCCCTTCCTCTTCAGGGAAATCCACTTCACCAGCGATGGGCGGCTGCAACCCTGCCAACGTGCGCAGCAGCGTGGTTTTTCCGACGCCATTGGGACCGCGCAGAATAATCGCTTGTCCCGCTGCCACCTCGAAACTGACGTCCGTCAGGACCGGCACACCACCGCGCGCGCAACTTAGATTGCGAACCCGCAGCATTCAGACAGGCAAGAGGGCCACAGCAACGCGCCGGCCCTCGGACAAAAGGACATTGTAGGTGCGACAGGCGGCGGGCGATGCCATGGTTTCCACGCCGATCCCGGCGTCTTCCAGCACGGTGCGGAAGGCCGCCGGCGGGTGCGCGATCTCGGCGCCGGTCCCAACGAACAGCACGTCGATATCGCCCACGTGATCCAGCACAGCGGCTGTATCTTCAAAGCCGCCCCAGCCACTGACCCCCGTCGGCATGACCAACACAGGCCCGTCATAGCGCTTGCCGCCAATGCGGAAAAAACCCGTGCCATAGCCATCTATCGGCACGGCATCATTATAGCTGATCTCGTTCAGACGCATTTCTCACCTCCGTTCAGGTGTCGATGTGGCCGTATTTCGTGCCCGCGCTTGGGTCTTTCTTCGACCAGTCGCGCTTGACGCCCAGTACCAGCAGGATCGCCGAGGCCACAAAGATCGACGAATATGTCCCGATCAACACGCCCCACATCATTGCAAAGACAAACCCGCGGATCACGTCGCCACCCAGAATAAACAACGCCAAAAGCGCAAGCATGGTGGTCATCGAGGTCATCAATGTCCGGCTGAGGGTTTCGTTGATTGACAGGTTCAGCACCTCTTTGAGGTCCTTTTTCTTATACTTGCGCAGGTTTTCCCGCACGCGGTCGAACACGATCACGGTGTCATTGATCGAATAGCCCACAATCGTCAGCAAAGCCGCGATAATCGCCAGATCGAACTTGATCTGAAGCTCCGAGAATATCCCGATCGTCAGGATCACATCGTGACAAAGCGCAAGCACAGCGCCGACCGCGAACTGCCATTCAAAGCGCAGCCAGATATAGAGAAGGATCGCGATCACCGCCAAACTGACCGCCAGAATTGCGGTCTGGATCAACTCACCCGACACCTTTGGCCCCACGGATTCCACCGACGGGAACGTCATGTTGGGGTCAAGCGTCCGCAACGCAGCCTGCACTTGATCAATGGTTTCTGTTGCGATCCGCTCATCGCCTTCCTGCGCCTGAATACGCACCATTGCGACGTGCTGGTTTTCGCCAAATGACGGATCAAACACCTCGGCAATCGACACGTCGCCCAGGTCCAGCACCTCAAGTGCGGCACGGTACTGGGCCACATCGACGGGCGCTTCGGATTGGGTCCGGATGCTTGTACCACCCTGAAAATCAATGCCGTAGTTCAAGCCCTGGATCAGAAACGACGCAAAGGCGATGACCATGGCGATCATGGAAAAGCCCAGCCAGATGCGGGCGCGGCTGAAGAAATCGATCGTTGTATTTTCGCGAACCAGTCTCAGGCGCATATCAAACCTCGATTGTTTTGGGGCGGGTGCGCGAGAACCAGATCACAATCAGGGATCGGGTCACAAAAATCGCGGTAAAGACGGATGTCATGATCCCGAAGCCCAAAGTCACGGCAAAGCCGCTGACCGGGCCGGAACCCATGGTGAACAGGATCACAGCCGTCATAAAGGTGGTGATATTGGCGTCGATGATCGACGACAGCGCCTTTTCATAGCCCAGCTCGATCGCGCGCGCAGGGCCTTTGGCCGTCTTCAACTCTTCGCGGATACGTTCAAAGATAATCACGTTCGCGTCCACCGCCATGCCGATGGTCAGGACGATACCCGCGATCCCCGGCAAGGTGAGTGTCGCACCAACAATGCTCAGCAAGCCAAAAATCAGACCGACGTTGATGACCAGTGCAATATTGGCAAAGACGCCAAACAAACCGTAGCTGAGCACCATATAAAGCAAAATGCCGATCCCCGCGACGATACAGGCGACCTGCCCCGCTGCAATACTATCGGCACCCAGTTCCGGGCCGATGGTCCGCTCTTCCAGGAACGTCAGTTCCGCTGGCAGCGCACCGGCACGCAGCAAAACAGCCAGATTTGTGGCTTCCTCAATCGTGAAATTACCGGTGATGATGCCTGACCCGCCCGGAATATGGCTTTGGATCGTGGGGGCCGAGATCACCTCGTTGTCGAGGACAATCGCAAAGGGGCTGCCGATGTTTTCCAGGGTGTAATCGCCAAATTCACGCGCCGCGGATGTGTTGAACCGGAATGCCACCGCAGGGCGGCCGTTCTGATCAAAATCCAGCTGCGCGTTTTGCAGGTCTTCGCCCGTCACCACAGGGCGACGTTCCAGAATATAGTATAGGCCCGCGGTCTCTTGCGCAGGCACAATCATATTGCCTGTACCCGCCGACGCATCGGGATCACCCGTCGTGCCTTCAACGGGGTTGAATGTCAGCTGAGCGGTGGTGCCCAGCAGTTCGATGATTTCGTTGGCCGAGCCGACACCGGGCACCTGTACCAGAATACGCTCTGCCCCTTGCCGCTGGATCGTTGGCTCACGGGTGCCGACCTCATCAATCCGGCGGCGAATGATCTCAAGCGTTTGCAGGATTGTCCGCTCGTTCATCGCGGACATTTCTGCATCGCTCAGCGTGATGGTCAGCAATGTACCATTCAGACGAACATCAATATTGGTAGCCGCAGCACCGGTAAAGGATGCTACCGGTGTGGCCAAACTCCGCGCAATCTCGAAAGCGCGGGTCGCACCTGCCGCCTCGGAAATACGCACGCGCAATTCGGTGGGCGGGCTATCCTCGCGGGTGACGAACCCGACTGTGTCACGCTCTGCGGCCAAGGCATCGCGCACGGATGGCCAAAACCCTTCCAGAAACGAGGCATGCACGTCCTCGACCTGCACTTCGACCAACAGGTGCGCACCACCGCGCAGATCAAGCCCGAGGTTAACGAGGCCCGAGGGCAGAAAACTGGGCCATTGCGCGGCATCAGCGGCAAGCGCGTCATTGGTGACGCCCGTGTCGATGATCGCCATCGCATCATTATGCGTCTCGACCCGACCATAAAAGCCGTTGGGCAAGGCAAACATCAGACCAACGACAACTGTGATCCAGATCATCAGCTGCTTGGGAAACGAAATATTGATCATAAAAGCGTGCCTCGCCGGCCAATTTTAGGTTTTTGCCGGTTCTGTTTTATTCATGACGGTCGCAATCGTCGATTTGACCACGCGGACGTTCACGCCCTTGGCAATCTCGACTTCGACTTCATTGGTGCCGTCTTCTTTGACTTTCACGATCTTACCGACCAGACCGCCTTGGGTGATGATCTGGTCACCCCGGCGCAGGCCCTCAATCATGGCAGCATGCTCTTTCAGCTTCTTTTGCTGCGGACGGATCAGCAGGAAATACATGATCGCGAAGATCAACAAGAGCATAATCAGGTCGGCAGGTCTCATATATCCATCCCTTTTGGTCGTGCGGCTTTAGCGCCTTGGAAACTCGCGGCACATTATGTCCGCCACCTGTGATTGGCAACCGCGATTGGCCCGATTAGAACCGGCTTGCGTGGCATATGGGTTGGCTGTCTGCGGAAAGCAATCACAATGGTGCGCTTTCCGTGGGAATTGCGTTGCCTGCGCAGTTGCCAGGGCTCTTTTGCAAACAAAAAGGCCCGCAGAAATCTGCGAGCCTTTGTCGTACTTGCCGCAGCAGTTTACAATGGGCCGAAGAAGAAGCTGCTTGTGAGCAAACCAAAACCGAGGCTTGGCTGCGCACCAAAGATGCCTGTTTCCAGATCCGTCTTCGCATCATCCATCATATTACGGTCAAGACGCTTGCTTGCGCCCATTTCGTAGCTCAGACCAATCGCAAATGCATCCGTTTCGCCGCCGAACTCGGCGTCAATGCTGGTGTAACGGGCTGTTGCTGCGATACCCGGAGCGAAGGCATATTCACCGCCAATCGAAAGCGCTGTGTATTCGCTTATAAAGTCGTCGCCGGAAAGGGCTTCGACACCACCGTTGATGCTGATTGCATCATCAAAGCGGTAGGCACCGCGCACACCGTAAACCGCAAAATCCACGTCAGTCAGGCTTGCGTAGTAAGCACGGCCAAAAATCTGACCCGCATCATATTCTGCGGACAGGAAATAAGTGGTTTCGTCGATTTCGGAGAAGCTTTCAAAAATACCGCCGACGGTCACGCCGGGTGCAACTTCACCTTCCGCATAGAGAGTGGTGATATCAAGCTCGTCAAACTCGTCGTCGGGACGGCTGTAGTTGATAGCGACACCAAATGCGCCTGTTTGATACTGACCAAAAAGGTCATATCCGCTGAAATCATCTTCGCCGAAGAAGAAGTCGATATTCGTATTTGCGAAACCGGCACCTACCAGAACTTCGGGTGTAATTTCGTATCCGGCATAAACGTCAAGACTGCGCACGGTGAATTCATCGCCATCGTCATAGTCGACCTTATCGTTAGAAATGCCTGCGCCGAAAACGAACTGGTCAAGAGTGAACTCACCCTCACCTTGCAGGTCAAAACGTGTCACGTCGCCGCCGCCGTCGTCCGAAGAGAATGTTGTATAGTCGAGGTCGAACGAACCATAGGTCAGTTCCTGCGCAAATGCGGGAATGGCCAGCACACTCAGCGCGGCCGCAGTCATGCTTGTCTTAATCATTTGTTTTCCTTGTACCAATCGGAATATTGCGCGCGGACATATGCAAGCGGGAAAAGCAAAGCGCAAGCGAGGAAGCGGTGCTTTTTAGCAACCATTTTAGGGAATTTTTGAGGCAGACCCGACCACCTGTCAGCCTCGATGAATTCTATCATGCGCTTCAGGCCCCGTGGCCAGCCACGGCGCGTCCGAACGGTGCAGATACTCTGCTTTCTATGCTTCACTTGCTTCGTGCAATCAGGCATATGACCGTCACGCAAACACCCGAGAAGGACCGATGCTATGCATGATATCCGCACCATCCGTGACAACCCCGCTGCTTTTGATGCGGCTCTGTCTCGTCGTGGGCTTGCACCTGTATCGTCCCGGATCCTTGCAATGGATGAGGCGCGGCGCGCCAAAATTCTGGCGGCTGAAACCGCCCAGGCCGAGGCCAATAAAGCTGCCAAAGACGTCGGCGCCGCCAAGGCCCGCGGTGACGAGGCCGAATTCGAACGCCTGCGCGCGCTTGTGGGTGAAAAGAAAGCTCAGATCGCCGCGTTGAACGATGAGGCCAAGGCCGAGGATGCTGCCCTCACCGATCTTTTGATGGGCATCCCGAACCTGCCTGACGAAAGCATCCCCGATGGTGCGGACGAAAACGACAACGTCGAAATCCATCGGCACGGCACCCCCCGCGCCCTCGATTTCACGCCGCTTGAACACTTCGACATCCCCGCCATCCGTCCGGGCATGGATTTTGAAACCGCCGCCAAATTGTCAGGTAGCCGTTTTGTCCTGCTGTCGGGTGCTGTGGCACGTCTGCACCGTGCGCTGGCGCAATTCATGCTGGACGTGCATGTGGAAGAACACGGTCTGACCGAAACCATCACCCCTGTGCTGGTGCGCGAGGACATGATGTATGGCACAGGCCAATTGCCGAAATTCGGTGACGACAGCTATCAAACCACCAATGGCTGGTGGTTGATCCCCACCGCTGAAGTGACCCTGACCAACATCGTCAACGGCCTGACAGTCGATGAAAGCTACCTGCCCCGCCGCTATGTGGCGCACACCCAGTGTTTCCGCTCGGAGGCAGGCAGCGCGGGCCGCGACACCTCGGGCATGCTCCGCCAGCACCAGTTCGAAAAGGTCGAGATGGTCAGCGTCACCAAGCCAGAGGACAGCGCCGCCGAGCACGACCGCATGACCAAACAGGCGCAGGCCATTCTTGAAAAGCTGGACCTGCCCTACCGCACCGTAGTGCTATGCACCGGCGATCTGGGTGCAGGCATGCGCAAGACACATGACATCGAGGTCTGGTTGCCCGGTCAAAACACATACCGCGAAATCAGCTCGGTCTCTGTTGCAGGTGATTATCAGGCCCGCCGCATGAACGCGCGGTACAAGCCCGAAGGCGGCGGCAAGCCGCAGTTCGTCCATACGCTGAACGGATCGGGCCTTGCCGTCGGGCGCACGCTGATTGCCGTGGTCGAAAATGGCCAGCAGGCTGATGGATCGGTCGATCTTCCCGCCGTATTGCACCCCTATCTGCGTGGCAAAACGCGGATCAACGCAGACGGCCAGATGGTCTAGCGCGGCGGCAAGAGATCGTCCTTTGTGATGGTCTCTTGCAGTTTTGGCAGAACTTTTGCGAGCGTCTTGGGCTGATAGGCCGGATCACAGGCGATCCGGTCAATTGCCGTCTGGCTGACATCCACCACACGCGTCGGCCCGTCGCGATCAAAAGGGCGCAACCGCATCACGCGGGCCAACACTCCCAAACGGGACTTATTGACCAATGCCTCGCGGATGTTGCGCCCCTCACGGACCTGCGCCAGTTTCGCGCTGTCCATGCACAGTTCCGCCTTTTGTGCCCCTTCTGCGACCCAATCAAACGCGAAGGCCGAAAGCCCCAACCGGTCGCCCCCGCCCCCGACTGATCCATGATCGCCCGGAAACCATTCCTGTCGGTAGGGCCAGTCCGCGCGGGTGGCTGGATCGAGACTTGTCTCCTCATCCAGCCCCAGTGCTGTGCGGTTCATGAGGTCCAGCTTGTCCGACCATAATGCCGGAAGAAAGGTCCTGCGCTGCTCGTCAATCGCGACGGCGTGGCGGGCCGATAGCACCGTGCGCGACAGATCCGCATCGTGGAACTGATGCTTTTTGTTAAACAGCGGTGCCGCCGCCCAATACCCCGGCACCCCCAGCGCGCCGACTGTATCCCAGACGCCAAGATATTTGATCGTCAGGTTCACACAAAGGCCCGGGTTTGTCTTTTGCCGCCAGTTCCATTCCAACTGGCTTGTTGCCGTATAGGGCGCAAAATCGCGGCGCCAGGCAAAGCTTGCCGGATCATCCGGTTTGGTGTCCTTGGAGCGCGACCGATAGCGCCGGATCGCCTCTCCGATACGGCCCACATTTTCGCGCGGCGGGATCCCGCAAGAACGCAACAAACCGGCCAGTGACCGCGCCGTATAGGCCCCGCGCGAAAACCCGAAGATGAAAATCTCGTCCCCCGGCTCATAGCAAAAGACCAAAGCGCGATAGGCATCCTCGATATTCTCGATCAGACCCCAGCCCAATGCGCCACCCGCAAACCTGTCCAATGTCCGCGCGACAGCGTTCGATCCACGTCCGGCCCCGACGCCCAGCACATAAAACACCTGCTGTTTGCGCCCGTCATCCGCCGTATTTTTGACCGCTTGCGCCATGCGCACAACATTCGTCGGGTTCACAGCGTCGTGGCGGTTCCACGTTCCGTCACAAAAAATCGCAATGCGTTTCATGGCAATCTCCTGAATTGAATAAGTGAATGCTGGCGCAAGGAACGGTTGTAGGCAAGTCCGAGATGTAGCCGCTTTTTTTGGTAGCACTCGATAGGCAGACAGAGGATAACAGAGACATGAAAAACATATATGCGATCCTCACCCTACTCTTTACGGTCACTTTCGTGGTGTCCCCTGCGCTGACCAGCCCGTTCAGCGGGTTTCGCGAAGACCAACTGCCCTTTCCGCAGATTGACCCGCCTGTGCAGCCCGAAGGCTATGCCTTTGCGATCTGGGGGCTGATCTATGGCTGGCTCGTGGTGTCAGCCGTCTACGGCATCATCAAACGGGCCGACAGTGCTGAGTGGAATTACGCCCGCCCGCCGCTGATCATCAGCCTGGCCGCTGGCACGCCGTGGCTTGCTGTGGCCAACGTCAGTGCAATCTGGGCGACAGTCCTGATCTACGTCATGGCCGCCGCCGCGATTGCGGCGCTCTTGCGCGCACCGCGCAAGCACCGCTGGTTCTTTCGGATACCAGTTGGGATCTATGCGGGCTGGCTGACAGCGGCGTCTTTCGTGTCACTGGGCAGCACCGCCGCAGGGTATGGCATCGGCCCCACAGCGCAAGGCTGGGCCTATATCGGCATCGTCGGTGCCTTGATCGTTACAGTCGCCGTCCTAACCCGCGTCAAATCACCCGCTTACGCGCTGACCGTGATCTGGGCGTTGGCTGGGATCATAGTGGCCAATGGCGCAGCGAACTGGACCGTATCGGCGCTGGCGGCCATCGGCGTGGTCATCCTGCTGGGGCTGGTCGCCAGAATGCGGGTCAGCTTGGCCCCTTCTTGAGGTGCTTTGACAGGCGCGACGGCTGCGAGGACTTCTTGTCCTTATACGGGTTCTTGTCGCCCTGATCGCGCAAATAGAGGCGGATCGGCGTGCCCGGCATATCAAAGTCAACGCGTAAGCCATTGACAAGATAGCGCTTATAGCTTTCCGGCATCAGATCAGGATGTGATGTCATCACAACAAACGCAGGCGGACGCGTTTTCACTTGGGTCATATAACGCATCTTGATCCGCTTACCGCCGGGTGCGGGTGGCGGGTGCTGTTCCAGCATCCCCGTCAGCCAACGGTTCAGTTGTGCGGTTGAAATGCGCCGGTTCCAGACCTCATGGGCGCGCATGATCGCCTGTTGCAAACGGTCAAGCCCTTTGCCGGTCTTAGCGGAAACCGTGACCAAGGGCGCACCGCGCAATTGCGGCAAAAGACGTTCAAAGCTTTCGCGCAACTCTTTCAGCTTGGTCTGCTTTTCGTCCTCGACGTCCCACTTGTTGATGGCCACAACAACGGCCCGGCCTTCACGTTCGGCCAGATCGGCGATGCGCAAATCCTGCTGCTCGAAGGGGATTTCGACATCCAGCAAAACCACAACGACTTCGGCAAATTTCACCGCGCGCAAACCATCAGAGACCGACAGCTTTTCCAGCTTTTCCTGCACCTTGGCCTTTTTGCGCATCCCTGCGGTGTCAAAGATCCGCATCGGCACCCCGCCCCAGTCCTGCTGGACAGAGATCGCATCGCGCGTGATCCCTGCTTCGGGACCTGTCAAAAGGCGTTCTTCACCGATAATCTTGTTGATCAGCGTGGATTTACCCGCATTCGGGCGGCCCACCACAGCAATCTGCAAAGGCTTGGCGCGGGTCGGAACACGCGGCGCATCTTCATCATCCTCGCCCACATCAACATCGACTTCGGGCGCGTCAGCGGCGGCTTTTTCCTCATGTGCTTCGGCAATCGGGCGCAGAACGTCCATCAATTCACCCATGCCCTCGCCGTGTTCGGCGGACATGCGGATCGGTTCGCCCAGACCCAGCGCATAGGCCTCAAGGATGGTCGCATCGGCGGCTTTGCCTTCGCCTTTGTTGGCGGCGAGAATCACATTGGCGTTTTTCTTGCGCAGGATATCGGCAAAGACCTCATCCGCAGGCAGCACACCAGCGCGGGCGTCGATCATGAAAAGGCAGACATCGGCCATTTCCACGGCACGTTCAGTCAGCCGGCGCATCCGGCCTTGCAGGCTATCGTCTGTCGCCTCTTCCAGACCTGCGCTGTCAATCACGGTAAAACGCAAATCGGCAATCCGCCCCTCGCCTTCACGCAAATCACGCGTGACCCCCGGCTGGTCATCGACCAAGGCCAGTTTCTTGCCCACCAGACGGTTGAACAAGGTGGATTTGCCCACATTCGGACGGCCCACAATTGCGAGGGTAAAGGTCATTTTGTCAGCTCCTGACGGTCTACGCTTGCGCGCTTACACCAACGCGCGCCTAACGGAAAGCGTGCAATTGGCCGTCTTTGCTTAGCACATAGAGCGTCTGGCCTGCCACAACAGGCCCAGAGGCCGCACCGCCCGGCAGGGCAAGCTGTCCCAAGGACGCACCAGACGCGGGATCGAACTGCCGGATCTGGCCATCCGAAGACGTAACGATAAGACGCCCGCCTGCAATAACAGGACCATAATGCGTAAAGAAACGTCGTTCGCTGCGTGGGTTGGCACCTTCCTCAAGCACCGGCAGCGCAACCCGCCAGACAGGTGCGCCGGTATTTGCGTCAAGACGCACCAGAGCGTTGTTATCACTGATCAGGAACACCGCGTCACCGACAACCCAAACCGGGCTAAGCGATCCTTCGGTTGCGGTCCACAGGCGCGCGCCACCGCGCAAATCAAATGCGGCGGTCCGGCCACCAAAGTTGCCGATATAGACACGATTGCCCACGATCACCGGATCGCCCGAGATATCATTGATGACGCCCGAGGCGTTGCCCAACCGGTCACCGGTAACCACCGAAGACCAGCGTGTCAGCCCGCCACGGGGATAGGTGGCAAGCACCTCACCCGATGGAAACGGAAATACAACATATTCACCACTCACCGCAGGCGATGCACCGCCCGCAAAATTCGCGGTGGACGGCGCACCCGAGCGCTGCCAGCGGATCCGGCCATTGGTCACATCAAGCGCCCAGGCGGTACTGTCACGGGCGACGACATAAACCAGATCGCCCTGCAATGTCGGTGCGGCATGTGCGGGTGCATCAAGGTCCTGCACCCAGATTTCAGCGCCGGTGGCCGCATCAAGGGCCGTGATTTCACCAAATCCGGTTGTGACAAAAACACGCCCGCCGCCGACAGAAATGCCCCCGCCAGAGGCATCCGTCGCATTATCGCGCGTGGGGGTGAGATCACGGGTCCAGACATTGCGGCCATCAACGTTTGTGGCCGTCACGAGGGCACGTGAATCAATCGTATAGATGATCCCGTTTGCCACGACGGGGTGCGATGTTATCCGCGCACGCCGGCTATCGCCTTCTCCGATATCCACCGAAAACAGCGGGCTGAGGTCCGCGCCGAGTGCCGGATGCGTGATCGTATGGCCGGGGCTACCGTTGCGGTGCGTCCAGTCTGCATTCATCTGTGCTGCCGGCAGTGCCACAGGGCGGCTTTCATTGGCCAGAACGGCCTGCCCCCGAATATCAAAACGGTCGCCGGGCAGGATGACATCATCGTCACCACATGCCGCCAAAAGAACGAGGCTGATCGCTGCAGTGATGGTTACTCTTAAAGTCACGGGTCAGATCCAATCTGCGCTTTACTGGCTCACAGGGTCGGGCATGGGTTCGCCCAGTGCCACCATGAGGCTCTGAACACGCTCGCGCAAGCCACGTGTGACACCGGCGTCTTCTTCAATCTGGCGCAAAAACCCAAGACCTGCGTCAATGTCACCTTCTGTCAGCGACAGATATGCCAGCTGTTCAAGCGCCAACAGGCGGAAGGGCTCACCCGGCTGGGCCAATGCATCAAGTTGGATACGGCGGGTGTTGATGTCATCAACCGGCAGCATTGCCATCTTCAAAGCCGCCAGTTCACGGTACATTTCAGGCACATCGGGATTGACGGCGACACGGTTCAATGTCGCCAATGCGCCCGCATTGTCGCCTGCTTCTTCCTGTGTGGAGGCCTGCAAAAGCAAAGTGACGGCAACGGCCGCACCATCGGCCTCGATCTGAGCCATTGCCGCTGCGCGTGCCGCAGGGTCGGCCTCATCCAGCGCTGCCATGATTGCATCACCGGTCGCCTGTGCGGTCGCACGCTCTTGGGCATTGCGATACTCGTTCCATGCCGCACCACCCACGAGCAACAGCACAGCTGCGACACCGATCCAGCCATAGCGGCGCAAATAGCCAAACAGCTTTTCGCGGCGGACTTCTTCGGTGACTTCATTGATAAAACTGTCAGTGTCGCTCACCCTGGACCCCAATGTTGTATAATTTTGTAACGTCTTTGCGGGTACATATCGTGAAGCCTGCGCGATGAACAAGAGGGCAGCGTGATTTGCGCGAATGAAAGCCGCTATTGGGGCGCAAAACTCTACTTGCCGGAACCGTGTTGGCCGCATAAAAATATAACAAAGAGTTTACATTGTGCAGTGATCCTATGACTGCAACCTGACGTAAACATAACTGATTGATCGTTGCACCGCAGCGCGTATTGATCGCAAGAGAGCTAAAAACATGAAACTCATACCGATCATTACAGCACTCTTGGTGCTTGCTGGCCTTTATATGGTCGTCTTTGAACGGGATGTGCTTCTCGGCGTCGCCCAGACCACCACGCAGGACGAAACCGTCATGGACGCTGCTGATGCCACGGCTCCGGAAAGCGTGGTTACAGATACTGCCGCGGTCAGTGTTGTCGCGATGCATTCCGTAGCGCAAACCATTGACAGCGCAGTGATCTTGCGCGGCCGCACCGAGGCCGCACGCAAAGTCACGGTCGCTGCTGAAACTTCGGGCCTTGTGATCTCGGAGCCGTTGCGCGCCGGCGCATCGGTGAATGCGGGCGACGTTTTGTGCCGGCTGGACCCGGGCACACGAGAAGCGTCATTGGCCGAGGCGCGCGCGCGACTGGCCGAGGCCGAAGGCCGCGTCCCCGAAGCACAGGCCGGTGTGCTGGAAGCGAATGCGCGGGTGCGCGAGGCGGAAATCAACCTCAACGCGGCAAGCCAGTTATCCGAAGGCGGTTTTGCCTCTGAAACCCGCCTTGTCAGCGCGCAGGCCGCGATGGAAGCCGCAGCAGCCGGCGTGCAACGCGCCAATTCCGGTGTGGCGTCAGCGCAGGCCGGTATCCAGTCGGCGCAGGCTGCCGTTGCCTCCGCTTTACGCGAAATTGACAAATTGACGATCACCGCCCCCTTCTCTGGCTTGCTTGAAACGGACACCGCCGAGTTGGGCGCGCTCTTGCAACCAGGCGCACCCTGTGCCGCGATCATCCAGCTTGATCAGGTGAAACTGGTGGGTTTTGTACCCGAAACCGATGTTTCCAAGATCACCGTCGGGGCCATGGCTGGTGCACGGCTGACCAGCGGCGCACAGGTTCAAGGCCGCGTGACATTCCTGTCGCGCAGTGCTGATGAGTTGACGCGCACATTCCGCGTGGAAGTCACGGTCGAGAACAGCGATCTGGCGATCAGCGACGGACAGACGGCGGAAATCCTTGTCGCCTCTGACGGGCGCACGGCGCATCTGATCGCGCAGTCCTCGCTGACGCTGGATGATGACGGTGTTCTGGGCGTGCGCACAGTGGCCGAGGATGACATCGCGAAATTCATGCCTGTTACCCTGTTACGCGACACTGCCGAAGGGGTCTGGGTCACCGACCTGCCCGAAACAGTTGATATCATCACGCTGGGTCAGGAATTTGTTGTCGACGGGGTGCGCGTGGCACCCACGTACACGGATGCCAAAGGATGACCGGTCTCGTTGATTGGGCCGCAGCCCGCGCGCGGATGGTGCTGGCCTTTATTGCGCTCTCGCTGCTGGCGGGGGGCATGGCCTATGTCGGACTGCCCAAAGAGGGCGAGCCGGACATCGAAATCCCCGCGATCTTTGTGTCGGTCCCCTTCCCCGGCATATCCGCCCAAGACAGCGAAACCCTGTTGGTCAAACCGATGGAGACCGAACTGTCCGATCTTGACGGGCTGAAATCCATGAGCGCCACTGCCGCCGAAGGCTATGCGGGCATGGCGCTTGAGTTCGAATTCGGCTGGGACAAAACCGAGATCCTTGCCGACATCCGTTCGGCCATGAACAACGCCGAGGCGCAGTTCCCTGCCGGCGCGGATCAATACTCGATCAATGAAATCAACTTTTCAGAATTCCCGATTGTGATCGTGAACCTCACCGGCCAAGTGCCCGAGCGCACTTTGTTGCGGGTGGCCAAGAACCTGCAGGACCGCATTGAAGGGATTGATGCGGTCTTGGAGGCAGGGCTTGCCGGTCAGCGCGATGAAATGCTGGAGGTCGTGATCGACCCGCTCCGTCTTGAGGCCTACAACGTCACCGCAGGCGAATTGATCGGCGTTGTAACCAACAACAACCTGCTGATCGCCGCAGGCGAGGTGGACACCGCGCAAGGGACGTTCTCGGTCAAGATCCCCTCATCGTTCGATGAACCGCAGGACGTCTATAACCTGCCCGTCAAAACCAACGGTGACCGCGTGATCACGCTGGGTGATCTGGCCACGATCCGGCTGACATTCGAAGATCGGCTTGGTACCGCGCGCTTTAACGGCGTGAACACAGTGGCCTTGCAGGTGGTCAAACGCAAAGGTTTCAACCTGATCGATACCGCCGCATTGGTCGAAGAGGCGGTCGAAGCCGAACGCGCAAGCTGGTCGCCCGAGCTTCAGGAGGCGATCCAGGTCGGTACCTCGAACGACCAGTCCCGCAATGTGGCCTCAATGGTCAGCCAGCTGGAAGGTTCGGTTCTGACCGCAATCGCGCTGGTGATGATCGTGGTTCTCGCGGCCTTGGGAACGCGTCCTGCGCTACTGGTGGGCTTTGCAATTCCGACATCATTCCTGTTGTGTTTCGCCCTGCTTGCCGTGATGGGCATCACGATTTCCAACATCGTCATGTTCGGCCTGATCCTTGCCGTCGGTATGCTGGTGGATGGCGCCATTGTCGTGGTCGAATACGCCGACAAGCGCATTAAAGAGGGCACAGGCCCCATGCACGCCTATGTCGAGGCCGCCAAGCGCATGTTCTGGCCGATTATTTCTTCCACTGCCACCACACTCTGCGCCTTTCTGCCGATGCTGTTCTGGCCCGGTGTGCCGGGGCAATTCATGGGGATGCTGCCTGTCACCCTGATCTTCGTACTCTCGGCATCGCTGGTTGTCGCGCTCATCTATCTGCCCGTCATGGGTGGCGTGACAGGCCGGATGAGCCGGATGTTCGGCAATGCATCTGACACGCTGCGCGCCCGTTTGCCGTGGGTGGTGCGTGCGGCCCTCGTCGTTCCGTCTATTATGATCGTTTTTACGGGTGCCATGCTCACACTGAACCCCGGCTATCTGACCGGTGAGGCCGTGCAAACGCGTGGTCTGGGCGATTCCCTTCCCGGTATGCTCGTGTTCCTCCTCGGGGCCTTCGCATTGTCGATCACCATCGGGGCCGCCAAGATCGAACGCGAAGCCAAAACAATCAAAGCGGGCTACCGCCGCTCGCCCTTTGGCCACTTCATGCACTTCGTCGCAGGCAACCCCATCATGCCGCTTGTCACCGTGGCGGCTGTCGTTTTCACCGTCATTTCCATCTTTGGCTACTACGGCTCAAACAACAACGGGGTCGAATTCTTCGTCGAATCCGAGCCGGAACAGGCCATCGTCTATGTCCGCGCCCGTGGAAACCTGTCGCTTGAGGAAAAAGACGCGCTGGTGCGGCAGGCCGAAGATATCGTGCTGGCCCATCCGGGCGTGATTACCGCCTTTGCCTTTGCCGGTGACGGCGGGTTGAACACGGATGCGAGTGGGGCCAGCACCCCCAGCGACACCATCGGGCAGGTGCAGCTTGAAACCATTCCATGGGAAGACCGCGCCGGTATCGCCGAACTGGACGGTGATGTGGTGCTTGCCGAATTGCAGGAGCAGCTCAATACAATACCCGGGATCGAAACCGAGATCCTGGCCCAATCCCGTGGTCCTGCCTCGGGCAAGCCGGTGCATCTGCGCCTGAAAAGCGACAACTGGGACGACCTGATTGCCGCCACCAACACAGCGCGCGCGCAGTTCGAACAAACACCGGGTTTGATCACGATCGAGGATTCCCTGCCCCTGCCCGGTATCGACTGGCAGATCGACGTGGATGTCGAAAAAGCGGGCCGCTTTGGTGCCGATGTCGCGACCGTAGGTGCGATGGTGCAGATGGTCACGCGGGGTATTCTGCTTGATACGATGCGCGTTGACAGCTCGGACGAGGAAATCGAAATCCGTGTCCGCCTGCCCGAGCATGACCGCGTTCTCTCAACCCTTGATAGTCTGAAAGTCCGGACCAATCAGGGCCTGATCCCGCTGTCAAACTTCATCACCCGCACCCCTGTCGCGAGCCTCGCGCAGATCGACCGCATTGACCAGAAGCGCTATTTCGATGTGAAGGCGGGTGTCACCGCCGGGCTGACCAACCTTGTCGTCGACGGTGAAAATGTCGCCGTTGTGCGGATCGTGAGCGAGGAGGCATCCGGCATGGACCGCTATGCGGTGCAGACGCTGCTGGGTGATATGACGTCTGCGCGTCTGACGGCCCTTGTGGACGCGGGCGACATCTCAGAGGTGCCGCTGAATGCCAATGAACGGATTGCCGCGTTGACGGACTGGCTCGACACCAACCCCCTGCCCGCATTCATTGAATGGGAATGGACCGGCGATCAGGAAGAACAGGCCGAATCCGGCGCGTTCCTGCAAACCGCCTTTGCGGGTGCGCTGGGTCTGATGTTCATCATCCTGCTGGCGCAGTTCAACAGCATTTATAACTCTGTTCTCGTACTGATGGCGGTGGTGATGTCCACTGCGGGGTCTCTGGTCGGGATGCTGGTGATGGATCAACCGTTCTCGATCATCATGACAGGCACAGGCATTGTCGCACTGGCGGGGATCGTGGTGAACAACAACATCATTCTGATCGACACCTATCAGGAATACAGCCGCTATATGCCCAAGACCGAGGCGATCACGCGCACCGCCGAAGACCGCATCCGCCCTGTGCTTTTGACGACGATCACCACAATGGCGGGGCTTGCGCCGATGATGTTTGGCCTCAGCCTTGATTTCATGAACGGCGGCTATTCCATCGACAGCCCGACAGCGCTTTGGTGGAAACAATTGGCCACAGCAGTGGTCTTTGGCCTTGGTATCGCAACAATGCTGACGCTGGTTTTCACCCCCTCCATGCTGGC
Source organism: Yoonia rosea (assembly GCF_900156505.1). Taxonomy (NCBI): domain Bacteria; kingdom Pseudomonadati; phylum Pseudomonadota; class Alphaproteobacteria; order Rhodobacterales; family Paracoccaceae; genus Yoonia; species Yoonia rosea. Next base: position 1,114,209 of record NZ_FTPR01000001.1, read on the forward strand.
CCTGCGGGTCTGGTTTGTGACCTATGTGCAATGGTTCGCACAACTCTTGGCGAAACTTTCAATGGGTCGCAGCAGCCGCGCCGCCCGCGACTGGGCCCTGTCGCGACAGGCCCGCCGGATGAAAGCGCCGGAGATTATCTGGGATGATCCAAGTGCGGCGATCTTGGCACCCATCGCGCCCAAACAACCAGTACAAGCGGCAGAATAAAGACAAGGCCCGCGCGAACGGCGGGCCTTTTGATCCGGTCGACGCGAACTAGACCGTCGCCTCTTCTTCCTCGGACTGCCTGTTCCACAAATGCGCATAGCGCCCTTCGGCGGCCAGCAGGTCGTCGTGGCGGCCTTCTTCGACAATGACGCCGTTTTCCAACACCACAATCAGGTCGGCATCGGCGATCGTCGACAGGCGGTGCGCGATCGTGATGACAGAACGCCCCTCGCCCATCGCCTTCAACTCGGCCTGAATTTCCCGCTCGGTTTCGGTATCAAGCGCGCTTGTCGCCTCATCCAACAACAGGATCGGCGGGTTCTTCAGCAAGGTGCGCGCGATCCCCACCCGCTGCTTTTCACCACCCGAAAGCTTCAACCCACGTTCACCCACAGTCGTTTGATAGCCGTCTGGCAGGCTGATGATAAAATCGTGGATTTTGGCGGCTTTGGCCGCGGCGATAATCTCGTCTTCAGTGGCGGTGGGCCGCCCGTAGGCAATGTTGTAATGCACCGTGTCGTTGAACAGCACGGTATCCTGCGGAACAACACCGATCTGTGCGTGAAGGCTCTCCTGCGTCACATCCCGCACATCCTGCCCGTCAATCAAAAGCGCGCCGCCGCTGACGTCATAAAACCGGAACAGCAACCGCCCAATCGTCGATTTGCCGGACCCAGAAGAGCCCACAATCGCCACGGTCTGACCCGGTGCCACCTCAAGGCTGACGCCTTTCAGGATTGGCCGCGCGGCATCATAGCCAAAACTGACGTCCTGCAAGACAACACGCCCGCCTTTCACCTCAAGCGGTTTCGCGTCCGGTTTATCTGTCACCTCGGCGGGCTGTTCGAGCAGGTCAAACATATCGCCCATATCAATCAGGGCCTGCCGGATTTCGCGGTAAACGGTACCAAGAAAGTTCAGCGGCATCGTGATCTGGATCATATAGGCATTGACCATGACGAAATCGCCCACGGTCAAATCGCCCCGTTGCACACCCAAGGCAGCCATGACCATCACGGCGACCAGACCACCGGTAATCAATACCGACTGGCCGAAATTCAGAAAGGCGAGCGAGTAATTGGTGCGAATGGCGGCGTTCTCATAATTCGCCATCGCCACGTCGTAGCGGTCAGCCTCCCAGCGTTCTGCACCGAAATACTTGACCGTTTCGAAATTCAGCAGGCTATCGACCGCCTTCTGGTTCGCATCGGTGTCCTGATCGTTCATTTCCTTGCGGATTTTGACCCGCCATTCCGTCACCTTGAACGTGAACCAGACATAAAGCGCGATCGTCAGCACAACGACCGCCAAGTACCAGACATCAAACAGGAAAAACAAAATGACCGAGATCATCAGCAGCTCAAGAATCAGCGGCCCCATTGAGAACAGCAAGAAGCGCAGCAGGAAATCGACACCCTTTACACCGCGTTCGATGATCCGCGACAAACCACCTGTCTTGCGGGTGATGTGATAGCGCATCGACAGGCGGTGGATATGGGTAAAGGTTTCAAGCGCCAGCTGCCGCAAAGCCCGTTGCCCGACGCGCGTAAAGACCACATCGCGCAATTGCTGAAAGCCCACCGACATCAGCCGCGCCAAACCATAAGCCAGCGTCAGCCCAACGGCCCCCAACCCCAAGACAGTCGCCGCCGTCGCCTCCTCGGGCGCCAATGCATCAACAGCCTGTTTATAAAGAACAGGTGTGCCGACCGCGATCACCTTGGAAAGCAAGAGCACGGCCAGCGCAATCACGACACGGCGCTTGACCCATGTCTGCCCCTCTGGCCACAGATAGGGCACGACGCGCCGGATGACGTTCCACCCCTGGATTTGGGCATCGCTCAGGTTGGCATCGGTTTTCGCTAGACCACGCATAGAAACTCCACGACTTGAGGCGTCATTCCTAAGCCTGTGATCCAAAGATGACCAGAGGCCTGCGCGCTATTGCGTGATCTCGGGGATACGAAAGATTTGACCAGGGTAGATCAGGTCAGGGTCGCGGATCAGATCGCGGTTTGCTTCAAAGACCTCGACATAGAAAATACCCGCACCAAGGTTCTCTTCGGCAATGGCCCAGAGCGTCGCACCGGGTTGCACGGTACGCACCGCCACTTCAAAGCCCTCGACGGCTGTTTCCTCGGCCAGCACTGCTGCCACGTCAGCGGCCTCCTCGCGTCGGAACGGCGTTTCAAGGCGTGAAACCACACCACCCTCTGTATCGACCTCGTCAATGCGCAGCGTGTACACACCTGTTGCGATATCGGGCAGATCAATCCGCCAGTCGCCGCCTTCGGTCACGGGCGAGGCTGTCACCGGTTCGTTGTCGATATAGACCTGCACAGCCCCGTCGCCTGTGGCCCGGCCGGAAAGCTGCACTTCACCCTCTGGGTCATAAGTAATCGCATCCAGCGCCACGTTTGGCCGGGCCTCGGGTGTTGCGAGGGTGGGGCTCGCCTGCACGACACGCACACCATCCGCATCCGCTTGCAACACCGTGGGCGCAACGGGTGCCGCAGGCGCAAGGTCAGCATCCGGGACCGTCGGGGCTTGCGGTGAGGCAACAGATGGCGTGTCGACCGTGGCAACCTGTGCTGGATCGACTGGTGCTTGTGGTGCGGCCTCGGTGACAGCCGGTGCGGGGTCCTCAGCCGCGGCGATGACGACCGGGGCCGCAATGGGCGCCACCATGTAACTTGTGGTCGAGGCGACCGCTTCGCCCTCTGGATCTGCCAGCAAAGACAACCTGCGTGGTTGTGCGGCAGGGCCTGCGACGGGAAGTGAAACGAAATTACCCACTGAGTCGGCAATGACGCGGTCAATCGCTTCACCTGCCAGAATAACATCAACGGTTTGCCCCGGCTGGGCGCGCCCCGCGATCACCATGCTGCCGTCATGCTCTACGCGGAACGTATCGAATTCTGGCACCTGCTGCGCTTGCTCTGGCTCGGGAGCTTCGGCCACGACCTCGGGTGCAGGTTCCGGTGCAGCGGCTGCGGGCGTCACAACAGGCGTCTCGGCAACGATATCAGCGGGCGGTTCGCCTACATCCGCCTGCGGCATCATCAGGAAAATCAAAACACCAATGGCCATAGCAGCAAGACTGCCCAGCACCACAGGCTTTGCGCCTGATTTCACGTTTTCTTCCACGTTTCACCCCTTTTACACTGCCCGCTGTAGGCAAACCCAAAGTCAAGGTTGAGACACCTTAACAACGCCGCTATGACCGGTCAAAGCGAAGCTAGCGCGAAGGAACCACAATGTCTGCATATCCAAAATCAGTTTGCGTCTATTGTGGCTCTCGGGACGGTGCCGCACCGGCCTATGCCGAAGCCGCCCAAGCCACAGGCGAGATGCTGGCCGCCAATGGCTGGCGTCTGGTCTACGGTGCCGGTGATGTGGGGCTGATGGGCCGTGTGGCCAATGCGGTTCAAGCGGCCGATGGCAAGACCTTTGGCGTGATCCCCACCCATTTGATGGATTGGGAAGTCGGCAAGCGCGACCTTGATACGTTTGTGGTGACCGAAACAATGCACGAGCGTAAGAAGGTGATGTTTATGAACGCCGACGCCATTGTCGTGCTTCCCGGCGGCGCGGGATCATTGGATGAATTCTTTGAGGCCCTCACCTGGCGGCAGCTCAAACTTCATATCAAACCGCTGATATTGCTCAATACCGAAGGCTTTTGGGACCCCTTGCGCGATCTGCTGGTGCATGTCGTCGACGAAGGTTTCGCGGGTGACGACATCCTGTCATTCGTACACGTCGCCGAGGATGTTGCCGATCTGGAAGCAAAACTGAAAGCGCTGCTATAGCGCCTGCATCAATGCGCCATATCGCTCCATCGAAATATTCGACCCACAGGCGATAATCCCGATCCGACGCCCTGCGAGCTCTGCCTTGAGCGGCCCGACGATGGCCGCAAGAGACGCCGCACAGGCCGGCTCTGCCGTGATGCGCAGTGTGTTTTGATAGATATCCATCGCCGCCAGCATCTCGTGGTCTTCAATCTTGACGATCTGGTCAACATAGGCGCGGCTTACGCCGTAGGTCAGCGGCAGCGCCAGCGGTGCGCCAAGACTGTCTGCGATGGTGGCAACTCTATCGAGTTGCACCGGCTGACCCGCTGCAAAGCTTTGCGACATACTATCCGCACCGAAAGGTTCAACACCGATCACCGTGGCAGCGGGGTTCATTTGTTTGATCGCACAGGCCATGCCGCTGATCATGCCCCCGCCCCCGATAGGGATGACGTATGTGTCAATCTGCGGTGCCTGAGTGGCGTATTCATAGCCACAGGTGGCCGCGCCCAGCACCATGTGCGCTCCCTCGAACGGATGCATCAGCGTGCGGCCCGCACCGGCGGCCACGTTCATCGCGGCAAAAGCCGCAGCCATATCATCGTGCAAAGTGACGGTCGCACCCAGCGCCTGACAACCTGCAATGCGGACGGGATCAGTGGCCTGTGGCATCGCGATCAGGGCGTCAACGCCCGCGGCCTTGGCCGCCCAAGACACCGCCAAGGCGTGATTGCCACCGCTGGCAGCGACGACACCTGCCGCACGCTGCGCCGCGTCCAGATTGCGCATCCCCAGCAAGGCACCGCGCGCTTTGAATGATCCGGCTTGTTGAAACAGTTCCAGCTTGACCGTAACGTCCGCGCCCTCTGGCAACAGCCCGTGCCAACGGGCAGAGCTCAACGGCAGGATCGGTGTTTCAATCAGGTCTGCTTGCACTTGGGCATTCGCGGCAACGATTTCGTTTAACCTTGGTCCGATCATCACTTCCTCCAAGCAAAAGGCCCGTATGAGCGATGTCACACGGGCCTTCCAGATTGTCCAGATCAGACAGGATTACATGCGCGAAGCGACGTTTTCCCAGTTGACTAGATTATCAAGGAAGTTGGTCAGATAGGCCGGACGCTTGTTGCGGTAATCGATGTAGTAGGAGTGTTCCCATACATCACAACCCAACAGGGCGGTCTGGCCAAAGCACAGCGGGTTCACGCCGTTCTCGGTCTTGGTCACGGCCAAAGATCCGTCCGCGTTCTTGACAAGCCAGCACCAGCCCGAACCGAACTGGCCCGCACCTGCCGCGCTGAACTGCGACTTGAATTCGTCAACCGAACCAAAGCTCTCGACCAGTGCTTTTTCAAGCTCGCCCGGCATCGCGCTGGCATGCGGGCCCATCATTTCCCAGAACTGGTTGTGGTTCCAAAGCTGGCTGATGTTGTTGAAAATCCCGTTCTGCGCAACCGCAGATTTGTCGTAGGTGCCGACAATGATCTCTTCGAGGGATTTACCCTCCCACTCGGTGCCTTCAATCGCCTTGTTTCCGTTGGTGACATAGGCGTTGTGGTGCAGGTCGTGGTGGAATTCGAGCGTTTCGGCGGACATGCCTTTGGACGCCAGCGCATCATGTGCATAAGGAAGGTCGGGAAGGGAAAAAGCCATTTCTCATATCTTTCTGAGTTAAGGACAGGGATATAACGTACATGTCACATGGACAGCGAAGGTCAAGGGTGCGCGGCAGGACACGGTCGTCTGATTGCTGAAATCTGTGTGTGACAGTCAGGGTCCCGCAGGTTGCCAAAGCTCGATCGGGTTGCCTTCTGGGTCGTGGATGCGTGCAAATTGCCCGACACCGTCCATCTGTATGCGATCAGTCGCCGTGATCCCTGCCCCTGCCAGTTCGGCAAGCGCAGACTCCAGATCAGCCACGCGAAAGTTCAGCATGAAGGCACGGTCTTTGGGAAAATAGTCTGTGTCCGCATCGAAGGGCGACAGGATGGTTATACCTTCCTGCGTGATCCAAGGCCTGTCGTCCGGCCCGGTTGGAACCGGATTGATGCCCAGATGGGTGTGATACCACTGCGCCAAAGCGGCAGGATCCTTGGCGCGGAAGAACACGCCACCAATTCCCAAGACCTGAACCATCTTAGTCTATCTCCTGATTGCGCAGTCCGATCATTTCGGAAAACCCACAAAAAAGCAATGAACGGACCACTATGGACACGCCGCAGCGCGTGAGCACAAACCGCTGAACTATCATTCCGACGCGCGGCTGTTTAGGTTCCGCAACGCCCTAAAATTACGCCCGCCATACCTATGCGAACTGGATAATGACCGCTTCGAAATCGACGTCGCTGATGACAACCGTATGATGGCCCTTCCCATACGTGTCTTGCATATGCCACACATCGCCTGGCCCGATGTCGCGTGCCTCTCCGTCACTGGCGGTCACGCGGACCATCCCTGCGAGACAGATCAGTTTTTGCGCAACAGGCGTCGGGTGAATGGGTTCATCCCATCCTGCCTTGAGCCGCAGAAACATGGTTCTTTTGGCTGCCTCGGGCGGGGAAACCGCGATCGCTTTGGCTGGGGGTGCAAAAACCCGCTCTTCAAGGATGACCGTCACATCCTCCCAATGGCTTTCACCGCTCTCATCGACAGAGAGCTTGTGAAAGGTCATCATGATGGAAAATACCCGACTTGCCCTGCCTTGGCAGAGGCCGCCAAAAGGTTGAACGTATATTCCGCGACAGAGCGGAAGCAGATCACCTGAAACGTATCCTCATCGCGCATCCAGAAGGCCGCAGCCACCTGCCCCAGACGCGTGCGGCGGAAATCGCCCGGTTTGAAGGTGTCAGGATGCAGATCAACAGGCGCGAGTTTCGCGATCACCTCGCGGCAGAACGTGCCTTCGACAATCAGCACCGCCCGCGCGTCTGATACGTTCTCGGCCAGATAATGCGTACCTGTCAGCGCCTTGTCGATCGCGGCGATGGCCTCGGTCACTTCTGCATATGGCACGAGGATGAGCATCTCATCGGGCGACATCCAGCAGAGGCCCTTCTTACCCTCGCTCTTTGCTTGACCCTGCGCAGGCAAACCGACGCCAGACAGCCCTGTGCAAACAGCGCGCAGCTTTTTGTCCGCCAGATCACCGCGCAGGATAATCATGCCCTGCAAGCCAGCTTCGCGGATCGTCACTTCACCGGGGGCAACCTTGCCTTGTAATGCGCTGACAGCATTAGACATTCTGCTTCTCCCCTTCTTTATCATAGACGACAGGATCAACGATCTTTGCCTGCACGGTTGTGCCATCGACTTTGTTGAATTCAATGACTTCGCCAATCCGATCAGGCCCGCAATGGACCAGCCCCATCGCGATACCGCGCTCAAGATTGGCAGAATAATAGGTCGAGGTCACACGGCCTTGGGTATTGCGCTGTCCGTTGGCATTCGTCCCTTTGGCAATCGCATAGGCCCCGTCCGGCAGAACCGAGCCATCCTCGGTCTCAAGCCCGACCAGTTTCCAGCGGTTCGGATCGGCCATATGGCTGCGTTCATGTGCGCGTTTGCCAAGGTAGTCTTCTTTCTTCTTCGACAGCGCCCATTGCAGATTGAGATCCTGCGGGATCACCGTACCGTCGGTTTCATCCCCGATCATGATAAAGCCTTTCTCGGCGCGCAGGATGTGCAGGGTTTCGGTGCCATAAGGCATGATTCCGAATTCCTCGCCTGCTTCCATCAGCGCGGCCCAGAACGCCGCCCCCTGCCCGGCAGGGACCGCAATTTCATAGGACAACTCGCCCGAGAAAGAGATGCGGAAGACGCGCGCATCAAAATCGCCGATGTTGCCTGCCGCATAGGTCATGAACGGCAGCGCCTCGGCGCTGACATCCATGCCCCCCATCTTGCGCAACAGTTTGCGCGCGTTCGGGCCGACCACGGCGATCTGGGCGTATTGCTCGGTGACATTGGCCACATAGACTTTCCAGTCCCACCATTCGCATTGCAGCCAGTCTTCCATGTGGGCGTGGATACGTTCGGCCCCGCCGGTGGTGGTGTGACACAGCCACGTATCCTCGGCCATGCGCACGACAACGCCGTCATCCATCAGGAACCCGTTTTCAGAACACATGAGGCCGTAGCGGCATTTGCCCACAGGCAGCGTCGACATCATGTTGGTATACATCATGTCCAGAAACTTGCCCGCATCCGGCCCTTTGACAATCAGCTTGCCAAGGGTTGAAGCATCAAGCAGGCCAAGGTTCTCGCGGGTGTTCTTCACTTCACGGTTCACCGCATCATGGACCGTCTCACCGGGGCGGACATAGGCAAAGGGCCTGCGCCATTGGCCGACAGGTTCATTGTCGGCGCCATGCGCGTTGGACCACTCCGAGATCGGCGTCACGCGCAGCGGCTGGAACAGTTCATCACGTGCGGCACCCGCAATCGACGCCATCGAGATCGGCGTATAGGGCGGGCGGAAGGTAGTCGTGCCCACGTTGGAAATATCCGCATTCAGTGATTGCGAAAGGATCGCCAGACCGTTGATATTGCTCAACTTACCCTGATCTGTTGCCATCCCCAGCGTGGTATAGCGTTTGGTATGCTCGACGCTCTCAAAGCCTTCTTGCGCGGCCAGTTGCACATCACTGACCTTCACATCGTTCTGGAAATCCAGCCACGCCTTGGACCGCAGCGCATGGTTCGCGCCCTGCGGCATCAGCCAGACAGGGGAAATCGGGCCTTCGGCCGCATCCTCGCCCATGGGTCCCTGCGGGCCGCGTTTGGTATGCCCTGCCGCTTTCGCCGCTGCGCGCCCTGCGGCCCAGCCATCGCTGACCACTTCGGCGGTGAACAGATGCCCGTTGGCAATGCCTGCGGTCATCACGAATGCCTGCCCATCAGCGCCAGTTGGCGCGCGGTCAGGATCAGGGCGGAACATCACCTGATCCGCATCCCAGTTCAGTTTGCCCCCGCAGTGCGACCACAGGTGCACCACCGGTGACCACCCGCCCGACATCGCCACGCAATCGCAGTCGATTTCCTCAAGGACCCCGCCTTCACCGGCCTGCGCACTAAGTGCGACGCCAGTGACGCGCTTGCCGCCCTTGACCTTGGCAATCCCTTTGCCCAGCTCGATGCGGATCCCGAGCGCACGGGCACGGTCGATCAGGTCGCCCTCGGCTTCCGCGCGCGCATCAACGATCACGGGCACATCAAGACCCGCCTCTTTCAGCACAATCGCCGTGCGGTATGCATCGTCGTTATTGGTCACAACGACGGTCCGGTCGCCAATGGAGACGCCGAAATTCACCGCATAGTCGCGCACAGCCGAGGCCAGCATCACACCGGGCAAATCATTGGCTGCAAAGGACAAAGGCCGCTCAATCGCGCCTGTCGCGGTGACAATTTGCTTGGCACGGATCCGCCACAGGCGCTGGCGCGGGCCTTCCGTATCAGGGGCGTGATCGGTGAGGCGCTCATAGGCCAGCACATAGCCATGGTCATAGACCCCTGCCCCCATGCAACGCAGACGCAGGTCAACGTTTGGCATGGCTTCAAGTGCTTTGACCGTGGCATCAATCCAGTCCTGTGCAGGCATGGCATCAATGGTCGGCGTATCAACCACCGCACGCCCGCCCCAATCGGCGCTCTGTTCGACCAGCAACACCCGCGCACCGCGCGCACCTGCGGCATGTGCGGCCGCAAGACCGGCAATCCCGCCACCCACGACCAGCACGTCGACATGACAGTTGAAGTGCTCGTAGGTATCCTGATCGCGGTCTTTGGGCGCGCGGCCCAGACCCGCCGATTTGCGGATAATCGGCTCATAAACATGCTTCCAGAACGACCGCGGGTACATAAACATCTTGTAGTAGAAACCGGCAGGCAGGAACCGCGACAGATGGGTGTTGATCGCACCCACATCGAATTCGAGGCTGGGCCAGTGGTTTTGCGACTGCGCGGTCAGCCCCTCGAAGAGTTCGGTCGTCGTCACCCGCGCATTGGGTTCGAACTGCGCGCCTTTGCCAAGGTTCACGAGGCCATTGGGCTCTTCCGCGCCCGAGGCCACAACGCCGCGCGGACGGTGGTATTTGAACGACCGGCCCACCAGCATCTGGTCATTGGCCAGCAACGCCGAGGCCAGCGTATCGCCTGCGAACCCGCGCAAGTGCTTACCATTAAACGTGAATGACACAGCCTTGTTTTTGTTGATCAAACGGCCCTGTCCGGCCAGACGGGTGCTCATGTCAAATTCCCCCAAGACCAGCCGGGACGTGCGGCTGAAATCTTGTCTTTAATCTCTTGTGGCGGCTCAGGCATCTGGGCCGGATAGGTCCCGAAAACCTGCAATGTATTGGTGCAGCGTGCGGCCAGAAACCATTTGCCGCAGCCATAGGCATGGCGCCAGCGTTCGAAATGCACGCCTTTGGGGTTCTCGCGCATAAAGAGGTAATCCTCGAAATCCACATCCGATGCGCCGGGCCCTTCGCGCTTCAGATGGGCCTCGCCACCCGCGTGCAGATCGGTCTCATCGGCATCGACGCCGCAATAGGGGCAATGCAGGGTCAGCATGGTTGAACCTCAGTTTTTTGGAAACACAATGCGTTCAGAACGGAAGGGATATGAGCGAAAATCCCCCACGCATAAGGGCGAACAGGCACTAATTCCGCCGATATCGCACAGCCACAGCCCGCAGGGGTCGCAGCGCGGTGGCCTGATGCTAGGCTCATCTCATGGAACTTTTGCTGATTGTCATAGGGGGAATTCTCTCGACGGCCATAATCTTTATGGTCATCGACGGGCTGCGTGGTGGACTGCCCGAGGATGACGAGGACGGTTTTGAATAGATAATCAGCCATGAAAATATTCCCAAAGCAAACCGCCAAATCCCCATTGCAGGGTCCCAATGATGAGTGCAAAGCCCTGCCAGTTTAGAGCTCGCTTAACCGTATTGGTTTTAAAAGGTTCCGGAGGCTCACCATCATCGTCCATAATGTAGCTACCTTGAGCGCGGCTCTGGAGGAGATTAGTTACTGTCCCAAAAACTACAATCGCGAACGCGACAGTAAATGAGCCGAAACGCTCGAACAGATTGTTACCAAAATATATCTGGGCAACCGCACCTAAGCACGCACCGACTGCCACAACAAAAAGCGCTGAGGTAAGGGGGTACTTAAGCACAAGTTCAGAAATTTGGCGAGGTTGGGAATGTATCAATGCGCCACCCCTGCTGCCACGCTCTCATCAATGAACTTGCCCTCGCGGAAGCGGAACATGCTGAATTCGTCGGTCAGGGGCGATTGTCCCTTGGCCATCAGCTCGGCCATGGCCCAGCCTGAGCCGGGGATCGCCTTGAACCCGCCGGTGCCCCAGCCGCAGTTGACAAACACGCCCTCGACAGGGGTTTTCGACAGGATGGGCGATCGGTCGCCCGTCACATCCACGATCCCGCCCCATTGGCGCAGCATTTTTAGCCGCGCAATCATCGGGAAGGTCTCGACCAAGGCGCGCACGGTTTCCTCGATATGGTGGAACGATCCGCGCTGGGTGTAGTTGTTGTAGCCATCCGTGCCGCCGCCGATGACCATTTCACCCTTGTCAGACTGGCTCATGTAACCGTGGACGGTGTTGGCCATCACGACCACATCCATGCAGGGTTTGATCGGTTCTGATACCAAAGCCTGCAACGCCACACTTTCAATCGGCAAACGGAACCCTGCCATCTGGGCCAGTACGCCGGAATGCCCCGCCACAACCATGCCCAGTTTATCGCAATCAATCGCGCCTTGGGTGGTATCGACGCCCACGACCTTGCCGTTTTGCTGACGCACCGCTTGCACTTCGCATTGCTGGATCACATCCATGCCCATATCGGAACAGGCCCGCGCATAGCCCCAGGCCACCGCATCATGCCGTGCGGTACCACCGCGCGCCTGCCACAACCCGCCCAGCACCGGATAGCGCGGGCCGTCAATGTTCATGATCGGGCACAGTTCCTTGACGCGAGCGGCATCAATCCATTCGGTCGTCACCCCTTGCAGCGCGTTGGCGTGGGCGGTGCGTTTATAGCCGCGCACCTCATGCTGGGTTTGGGCCAGCATGATCACGCCACGGGGGCTGAACATGACGTTATAGTTGAGATCCTGCGACATCGTTTCATAAAGCGAACGCGACTTTTCATAGATCGCGGCAGACGGATCTTGCAGATAGTTCGAGCGGATAATCGTCGTATTCCGCCCCGTATTCCCGCCACCCAGCCAGCCTTTTTCAAGAATGGCTACATTGGTAATCCCAAAGTTCTTGCCCAGATAATAGGCCGTGGCCAAGCCATGCCCGCCCGCACCCACGATAATCACGTCGTATTTCTTTTTCGGCGCGCGCTTGGCCCAGGCGCGGTCCCAACCTGTGTGCTGGCGCATGGCTTCTTTGGCAATGGCAAAGGCGGAATAGCGTTTCATCGGGGTCCAGAATCCTCTGTCTCGGGCGGCACTGCTGTTGCATACTATCTGGACCCTGTGCCTGTCCAAGAGGATACTATCAGCGGCGCATAGATTGCCATTTACGACATGCGGGCCGACACCCCGAAACGGCATAGGGTCACAGCCCCTTTTCATGCCCGCCTCGGGTGGTTATGTCAGCCGCAACGAAAAGGACGAGAAACATATGATTTTCTGGATTGTTTGCGCTGTTCTGACGCTGGCTGTGACAGCGCTGATGGTCACGCCTCTGGTGCGGCCCAAAGAGATCGGCGACGACAACCCAGATATCGCCATTTACCGCGCCCAATTGGAAGAGATCGACCGCGATCTGGAACGCCAGTTGCTGGAACCCGAAGAGGCCGAGCGCGCCCGCACCGAAGTGGCCCGCCGCCTGTTGGCTGCCAGCAATGCCGCTGTGAAACCGACAGCGGCCAGCAAACCCAACCGCTGGCTGCCTGCGGCGATTGCTGTGCTGATGCTGGGCTTGGGTTTTGGCACCTACTGGATGATTGGCGCACCGGGTTATCCCGATATGCCGCTGCAGGCCCGGCTCGCCGCCAGCGAGGACATCCGTGCAAACCGTCCCTCGCAGGCCGCATTGGAGGCCGCAGCCCCTGTACCGCCGCCCGCCCCCGATGTCCCTGACGAGTACCGCGCGGCAGTCGAACAGCTGCGTGTGATTGCCCCAACCCGCCCCGATGATCTTGAGGCCTGGTCGCGGCTGGCCATGGCCGAGGTGGAATTGCGCAATTATGCGGGCGCCGCCGCCGCGCAGGAACAAGTGGTCGCCATCAAGGGCGATGCGGCCGAAACCCTTGACCTGCAACGCTTACTTGATCTCAAGGTCGTTGCTGCCGGCGGCTTTGTCTCGCCCGAGGCAGAAGAGCTGATCGGCGATATCCTTGATAGCAACGCAGGCAATATCGCGGCACGATATTATCTGGGGTCGCTCTATAACCAGACGGACCGCCCCGATCTGGCCCTGCGGCTGTGGCGCGAGATTATCGAGAACGGTGATCCTGCGAATTTCCACGTCGCCAGCGCCCGCGCGCAGGTGGGCGATGCGGCCTTCCGCGCGGGGGTGGAATACGCCCTCCCCGAGGCACGCGGCCCGTCATTCGCACAAATGGATGCGGCACAGGATATGTCCGAAGAAGACCGTCAGGCCATGATCGGCGGGATGGTCGCGGGTCTTGCCGACCGGCTTGCCACCGACGGTGGCCCCGCCGAGGACTGGGCGCGCCTGATCCGCGCCTATGGTGTACTGGGTAATCTTGATGCTGCGCGCACTGTCTGGACCGAAGCACAGCAGGTCTTTGTCAGCAGCATGCGCGGGATGGAGATCCTCACTAATGCGGCCCGTGATGCGGGCGTGCTTGACGAATGATCCTGGAAACCCCCGAAGAATTCCTGGGCGTGATCCCGGCCCATGGCGCGCTTGCGGGGCTTGATCTGGGGACGGTGACCATCGGTGTGGCGGTATCGGACGTGTTGCAATCGGTGGCGACCCCGGTGACCACGATCAAACGCAAGAAATTCGGCGTTGATGCGGCGAAACTTCTGGAACTGACGACACACCGCATGTTGCAGGGGATCGTGCTTGGCCTGCCGCGCAACATGGACGGCAGCGAAGGCCCCCGCGCCCAAGCCACCCGCGCCTTTGCCCGCAACCTGTCGCGACTGACCCCCCTCCCAATCACATTCTGGGATGAACGGCTGTCCACCGTCGCCGCCGAACGCGCGCTGATCGAGGCGGATACGTCACGCAAACGTCGCGCCGAGGTGATCGACCATGTTGCCGCAAGCTATATCCTGCAAGGCATGTTAGACCGCATGCGCAACCTGAGGGACGATTCGTGAGCAAACCTGAAAACACCGATCACATCTGGTCCCGTGCCGAGATCGAAAGCCCCTGCATCAAGATCTGCGTGATCGAGCCGAAAAGCCGCCTTTGCACAGGCTGTCTGCGGTCCATCGACGAAATCGGCGCATGGTCACGGATGACGCCCGAGGTCCGCGCCGAAATCATGGCCGAACTGCCCGCAAGGGCCAGCCAGATTACGCAACGCCGTGGCGGACGCGCAGCGCGGCTGAAGTCCTAGGTCGTCTTTCCGCGCGGTGGTCGCAGGTCACACATTTTGCAAAGTCGGCTGTGCGGGACAAACCGCTCTTTCGCTGCGTCTGCGCCAACGGCAGCTTCCAAGGATTGACAAAAAACCCATATAAGAGAATTATCCCGAATATGGGAATCAACACTCTCTCCGAAACGTCAAAACTGGCACAGCATTTGCGGAGTCTTCGCGAGCGGTACGGTATGACCCTCGTCGCTCTCGCGGAACGCAGCGGAACCAGCCGCGCAACGCTGTCGCGTATCGAAAATGCTGAAGTGAGTCCGACCGCCGAAACACTTGGGCGTCTTGCAACCGTTTACGCGCTGCCCATCTCGCAATTGCTGGCACCTCTGGATGAGGTGTTTCAGCCAGTCGTTTCGCGGAAAGATCAAGCGGTTTGGAATGACCCAGAGCATGACTTTTCTAGAAGAAGCGTCTCACCTTCGAACGGCCTGCTCACAATTGAGCTAATCGAAGGCCAACTCGGCAAGGATCAGTTGATCACTTACGCCGCGCCCGCGATCCCGGGTCAGGAACATCATGTCTATGTTTTGTCTGGCAGAATGGAAATCACTGTCGAAGGCGTCGTGCACGACCTCAAGGCGGGGGACTGCCTTCGCTACATCCTTTTTGGGGAGACAGCTTTCAAAACAACCTCCAGCTCCTGTCAGTATGTGATTGCTCTC
The DNA here is from genome assembly GCF_900156505.1 of Yoonia rosea. Lineage (NCBI taxonomy): Bacteria > Pseudomonadati > Pseudomonadota > Alphaproteobacteria > Rhodobacterales > Paracoccaceae > Yoonia > Yoonia rosea. The sequence continues at coordinate 1,129,488 of NZ_FTPR01000001.1, forward strand.
TCATGACCAAACCAACCATTTCGATCACTGCCCTTGCACCGTCCGATATCGAAACGCATCTCGGTGATCTGACCAAGGTGCTTAGGGACAGTGTCCTTGATGGTGCCGCCATCAGCTTCATGGAGACTTTGACGGACGCAGAGGCGCAAAGTTTTTGGCAAAGCGATGTCCGTTCCGGTGTAGAGTCTGGAAGTCGTCTTCTATTCGGGGCTTTCGTTGATGGCCGACTTGTTGGCACCGTCCAGCTAGTTGTGAGTATGCCGCCCAACCAGCCTCATCGGGCAGAAATCTCGAAAATGGTCGTCCATCCTGAGAGCCGCCGTCTTGGTCTGGGCAAAGCGCTCATGACCGCTGCGCTTGCTGCGGCAGAACGCGCGAACAAGACACTCGTGACGCTCGATACGCGCACTGGTGACGTATCCGAAGCCCTCTATCGCAGCGTGGGTTTCGAGCAGGCTGGCGTGATCCCCGATTTTGCCTATGACCCTGATGGACAAACGCGCCACGCAACAACCTATATGTATAGGTACCTTTGACGAATGACACATTCGTCCCTGATCTTTGCCGTCTTGGCCTTTGTAGGTGGTATGCTCGTGGCAGCACAGGGACCCATCTATGCGCGGCTCTCAGCTGGCCTGAATAGGGACTTTCTGCTTTCCGTTTTTCTGGCCTTTTCAACAGCAGCGGCGCTAACCGGCGCGCTCGCTTTTCTGTCTGGCAGTTTTCGAAACCTAACGTTGACAACACTCACCCATTTGCCACTCTGGGTCTGGCTCGGAGGGGTTTTCGGCGCGATCCACGTGGTCATTTCGATGCAGAGCATTCCCGCGCTCGGCGTCACGCTCTTTCTCGTGATCGTCGTCACCGGCAATTTGGTGGGCGCAGCTATCTACGATCATTTTGGAGCAATGGGTCTTGAGGTTCGTTCGTTCTCCCTGATGAAAGCGGTTGGATTACTCTTGGTAGTTGTGGGGGTTGGGATCGTCGTCCGAGCCTGATCATTGCGCTCAGGTTTTCACGCTCGCTCCGGGAAAGCCGACTTTCGCCATGGTGCAGGAAATCGGAACTCTGGGCTCAAACCGGACCTTCGCTGCGATCAGCTAGATCGCTCAAAACATCAGGTCTTTTTTGCGTGCAATATCCGCCCGATGACGTTCATCAGCAATTGCGCCGCCAAGGTCGATGTGGACCCACTGTGATCAAAATCAGGGGCCACTTCTACGAGATCGAGCCCAACGATATTGCCCCGTTTTGCCAGCCCTGCCAGCAGCTCCAGCACTTCGTAATAGATGAACCCACCGTGGCTTGGCGTGCCTGTGCCGGGGGCGATTGACGGATCAAAGGCGTCAATATCCACGGTCACGTAATACTGCACACCCGCGGGAATGCGTGCGAGCATCGCATCCACCCCCATCGCGCGGAACTGGCGCACCGACTGGATATCCGACCCCATCTTGCGCGCATCGACATAGCCGTCCTTGGCGGTGGACGACACGTTGCGAATGCCGATCTGGCTCAGCCCCGTGACGTAGGCCTTCTCGGCTGCACGGCGCATCGGGTTGCCATGGCCAAAGCGCACGCCGTGGCGTTCATCAACGAAATCAAGATGCGCATCAATCTGGACCACATGGATCGGGCCTTGGTCGTCAAAGGCGTTGATGCAGGGGATGTTCACCGAATGATCGCCGCCCAGCACAACGGGGATTGCCCCCGCCGCCAGGATTTTGCGCACACCGAATTCGATATTTGCATGGCTCTGCACCGTGTCGGTATGCACGATATCGGCGTCACCGATATCGACAATCGTAACCTTCGCAGGATCGAGGTAGGTCACATCATCCTCATGGTCATAAGCACCCGCATGACCGAAGGAAAACAGGGTTGAGGCCTCTCGGATCGCGCGCGGCCCCATGCGCGCGCCCGATCGCCACTGGGTTCCTGCATCAAAGGGTGCGCCCATCACCGCGACATCGGCCTTGATCGCGTCCCAATCGGACACATAGGGGTATTTCCCAAAGGTACAGATACCCACAAATGGCAGGTTCAAGCGCCCGCCCTCATAGCCATGATTTGCCATATCCCGTCCCCTCTTTGCGTGATGCTCAAGGGAACTATGGCCGATCTACAGGCGTGCTGTAAGGGCATTTTTGACGCGTCAGCTGCCTGTGCGCGGAAACACAAAACACCGGTCGCGGCGGATCATCAGCCAAAGCGGCATGCCGGGTTTGGGCAGGAACACAGACGGCACCACGGCCTTCAGGATCGAGCCATCGAAATCCATGCGGAACTCGACAAGGCTGGATGCACCCATGAACCGCGCACGTTCGACAACGCCGCGCGCGGCGGTGCCGTCTTCGGGCGTCGGGTTCGGGCCACGCCCGCCGCGATCAAAATCAATCTTCAGGTGCTGGGGGCGGATCACGATATCCACTTCGGTCCCGTCCGGCACACCGGGGGCAAGAAACTGACCAAAGGGCGTGTCCGTCAGCGCACCCTGAACCTTGCCTTTCAGCACATTGATATCACTGAAAAACGCAGCAGCAGCTTTGTCTTTTGGGGTGTTGTAGATGTTATAGGGTGCACCGCGCTGGACGATCTTGCCGTTGCGCATCAGGGCAATTTCATCGGCCATGCGCATCGCCTCGCCCGGTTCGTGGGTGACCAGCAAAACGGCGGTGCCTTCGCTTTTCAGCACCTCAAGCGTTTCGTCACGGATATCGTCGCGCAGGCGGTCATCAAGCCCCGAGAACGGCTCGTCCATCAGCATAATGCGCGGGCGCGGCGCAAGGGCACGGGCCAGCGCGATGCGCTGTTGTTCGCCGCCTGAAAGCTGATGGGGATAATCATTAATGTGCGCAGACATGCCAACTTTGGCCAACAACGCATGCACGCGGTCGGTTGCTTTGCGGCTTTGCAGCCCGAAGGCCACATTTTGCCCGACAGTCAGATGTGGGAACAGCGCAAAATCCTGAAACATCAGCCCGATATGGCGCTCCTCGGGCGGCAGCGAGACATCGCCGTCACAAACCATCTTGCCATCCACAAGGATCGTCCCGCTGCTTTGCTTTTCCACCCCCGCGATAATCCGCAAAGTCGTGGATTTACCGCAGCCCGACGGGCCCAGCAAACAAGTCACCTGCCCCGGCATCACGGTCAGGCTCACGTCATCGACAACGCGGCGCCCGCCGAAGTCTTTCACGATATGGCTGATCTCGAGGCGGGGGGCTGGCATAAGGGGGCGTTATCCCTGACGAAAACTATTGGGTATAGCGCACCTAACAACAGTTTTGCTGCGGGGCAAGGTCCACACCCTGCCCCTTTGTTTTTTCGAACAGCTTAGATCGTGGCGTTGATCGCGCCGCCGTCCAGCACAATGTTCTGACCCACGATAAAGCCCGCGTGGTTGGAACACAGAAACGCGCACATCGCGCCGAATTCTTCTGCCGTGCCATAGCGCCGGGCGGGAATCGTCGCCTCGCGCTGGGCTTTGGCGGCCGCAAGGTCTATGCCTTGCGCCGTTGCAACACCGGTATCAAGGCTGACGGCGCGATCCGTGGCGTGAATACCGGGCAGCATGTTGTTGATGTTCACGCCGAACTGGGCCACCTGACGTGCAGTGCCCGCGGCATAGCCAGTCAAACCGGCACGGGCAGAGTTTGACAGACCCAACTGCGGGATCGGCGCCTTCACAGATCCGGAGGTGATGTTCACAACGCGGCCCCAGCCCTTGTCGATCATCCCCGGCATCAGCGCTTTCATCAACGCGATCGGGGCCAGCATGTTGGCATCAAGCGCTGCAATGAAATCATCACGATCCCAATCAGACCACAGGCCAGGAGGCGGGCCACCGGCGTTATTGACCAGAATATCAACGCCCTCAGCCTCTTTGAGCAATGCATCACGCCCGGCCTGCGTGGACACGTCCGCCGCCACAGTGACAACATCAACGCCATATTTGCTGCGGATATCTGCCGCGGCCGCTTCGAGTGCGTCTGCGCCGCGTGCGTTCATGACAAGGTTAACGCCTGCCTCGGCCAATGCCTCGGCGCAACCACGTCCCAAGCCCTTTGATGATGCACAAACCAGCGCGCGTTTCCCTTTGATCCCAAGATCCATCGTGTCTTCCCTTTTATGTATTTATAGCCGACGACCTAGCACTGCTGCCCCCCTTCGGCAAACGAAACGCGCACGTGTGCGATCATGCTTGGCCTAAAGCCAAAGCCAGTGTAACTCCAAGCGACATGAGCCAGCGTCCGATTACCGTCGATATATTCCCCGCAACCAAGGTGATCGCCAGTGATGGCGTGACCAAAGGCGAGACGCTGTCATTCGCCGACGAACTGGTGATGGATGATGTCTACCGGATTGATGCCGATGCAGAACTGACCCCGCTTGAGCTGATTGCAGAGGGCAAAGCGCTGCGGCGGACCGAACCACGCGGCAATATCGTGCATCTTGATAGCTGCCTGACGCTTATGGCGCCTGACGGGGACACGCATGAGGCGCTTGTTCTGGTCGAAGTCGAAGATGACAACGTGGCAGATATCTTCCTGCTGCCATTGGGTGAACTACAGCCTGCGGTCGATTATCGCCTTGTCGGTCTGGAACGTCACACAGCCACCCGCCGCTTTGCCGAAGCCGCCAGCGGGTCCTTTGCCCGTGGCACCCGCATTACCATGAGCGACGGACAGATGCGCACGATCGAAACGCTAAGCATCGGAGATATGGTCCTGACCCGCGACGCAGGTAAACAGCCGATCCGCCATATCGGGCAGGCCACACTGCGTGCCTCGGGCAGTTTTGCACCGGTCGTGATTACCAAAGGCGCGTTGCACAACGAGGCCGATCTGGTCGTGCGCCCCGACCACCGTCTGTTCATTTACCAGCGCGAAGACGAGCTTGGCGCCGGACGCGCCGAAGTACTGATCAAGGCGCGCCATCTGGTGGATCACACAACCGTGTTGCGGCGGCGTGGCGGGTTCGTGGATTACTTCCAGCTCATCTTTGATGATCATCACATCATTTACGCCGAAGGAATTGCCGCAGAATCGCATCTGATCAGCGCGCAAACACGCCATGGTCTGCCAGCCGGCGTCTCCTCACCCGATCACGCGCATCGGCCGCACCTGGATTATGAGGTCCAGAAAAGCCTTATTCCGGCACAAAAGGCGGTGTCTTTGCTGCGCAAAGCATCAACGCGGTAGGCCCAAGCCCTCATCACAACCCGTTCTCTTCAAGGACAATCACAATCGTTCCTTCTCTTGCGGTTCCGTTATGATCGACCTGCGCCTCCAGATCACCGCCCGCAAAGGCAGACGTCGGATTGCCCAGCAAAACCCCTGTCATTTCCCCCGCAAATCCCAGTGTTTGCCCGCTGCCGCTTAGTGTGCCCGCGTAACCCAACGGCATATTCTGGCCCACGGCGTTGCTTTGCAGGTCAATCGTTCCGGCATAATCCGCGAGATCGCTATCTGAACTGCCCCCGAAAACACGTGTCACCGCCCCTTGGGCCGCACTGGTGTCAAAATCAATCTGCAAATCCGCATCGCCGAAGAGAATGATCGGCTGGCTGCCCGTCTCGACCCGCATTGTTGCAAAACCAGCCAAGGACATGGTGCCGGTCGTGGGGATGCTTTCCTCCGCCGTCATCGCCATGCCCACAACGCCCGCCGCAGGGTCGCCCAGAACCCGCAGTTTTTGCCCCTCGTAGATATCGAGCCGCGCGAGACGGGGATCAATCCCGCTGCCGCCCCCACCGCCGCCCCCGCCGCACCCCATTAGGCAAAGCAACAGACCGGCAGCACATGCATAGTGTTTCATTGCAGCCCCCTTGCCGGACGCAATATCAGTGAAAACCAAATCTTTGGTTAAGCACACTGTCCCGATTGCCCTTTCCAGCCCGAACGCATAAAGCGTGAGCCATGACAAATCGCCCTGACCTTCCCGCTGAAATCGCCCGCCGCCGGACCTTTGCGATCATCTCGCACCCCGACGCGGGTAAGACGACGCTGACCGAAAAATTCCTTCTTTATGGTGGCGCCATCCAGATGGCCGGACAGGTGCGCGCCAAAGGCGAAGCACGGCGCACGCGGTCGGACTTTATGCAGATGGAAAAGGACCGCGGCATCTCTGTGTCCGCTTCTGCGATGTCGTTTGACTTTGAAAAATACCGGTTCAACCTTGTTGACACGCCCGGCCACTCGGATTTTTCCGAGGATACCTATCGGACACTGACCGCGGTCGATGCCGCCGTGATGGTGATCGACGGTGCCAAGGGTGTGGAAAGCCAGACCCAGAAACTCTTTGAAGTCTGCCGTTTGCGCGACCTACCCATCTTGACCTTTTGCAACAAAATGGACCGCGAAAGCCGCGATACATTCGACATTATTGATGAAATCCAAGAAAACCTTGCAATTGACGTCACACCCGCTTCCTGGCCCATCGGCGTGGGGCGCGAATTCATCGGATGCTATGATATCCTGCGCGACAAGCTGGAACTGATGGATCGTGCAGACCGGAACAAGGTCGCCGAAAGCATCCAGATCAGCGGTTTGGATGATCCCAAACTGGCCGAACATGTGCCCGCACATCTGCTGGAGAAATTCCTTGAAGAGATCGAGATGGCCAAGGAATTGCTGCCGAAGCTCGATCCCGAGGCGCTCTTGAACGGCTCGATGACGCCCATTTGGTTCGGCTCTGCCATGAATTCATTTGGCGTCAAGGAACTGATGGACGGTCTGGCGACCTACGGGCCAGAGCCGCAAATCCAATCGGCCCAGCCCCGCAATATCGCGCCCGAGGAAACAAAGGTCGCGGGTTTCGTATTCAAGGTGCAGGCCAACATGGACCCCAAGCACCGCGACCGCGTGGCCTTTGTGCGCCTTGCGTCCGGGCATTTCGAACGCGGCATGAAACTGACCCATGTGCGCAGCAAAAAGCAGATGGCAATCACGAATCCCGTGCTGTTCCTTGCCGCTGACCGCGAACTGGCAGAAGAGGCATGGGCCGGTGATATCATCGGCATTCCCAACCATGGCCAGCTGCGCATCGGCGATACGCTGACCGAGGGCGAAGCGATCCGTGTCTCGGGTATCCCGTCTTTTGCGCCGGAACTTCTGCAAACCTGCCGCGCGGGCGACCCGATGAAGGCCAAACACCTTGAAAAGGCCCTGATGCAATTCGCCGAAGAAGGAGCCGCCAAGGTGTTCAAACCGACCTTCGGGTCAGGCTTTATCGTGGGCGTCGTGGGCGCGCTGCAATTCGAGGTGCTGGCCAGCCGGATCGAGCTGGAATACGGCCTGCCCGTCCGGTTCGAGCCCTCACAATTCACTTCGGCCCGCTGGGTTGCGGGAGAACAGACAGCCGTGGATAAATTCGTGGCCGCCAACAAACAGCACATCGCGACCGACAATGACGGCGACACAGTCTATCTGACGCGCCTGCAATGGGACATTGACCGCGTCGGGCGGGATTACCCCGACATCAACCTGACCGCGACAAAAGAGATGATGGTATAAGTTATAGGTTGTTTCTCGATTCTCCGTTCATTAACTAGATGTTAATGAATAGAGAGAGGACAATTTATGTTTTTAAACATCAAGTTATGCACATCAGCCGCACTGGTTGCCTTGATCGCTGGATGCGGCGGATCGGGCAGCGTGTCGCAAGCGAGTTACAGCGGCTTACAAAGCGAGCTGGACGGTCTCTTCGCCGAAGCCGGAGGTGCACCCCTATTCTTAACCGACGACTTACCGGTCGAAGGCACCTCAACCTATAACGGTGTCATTAGCCTTCTGGTCTATGAGGACGACCTGCAAGTGCTTGGCGATCTCGAAGTCGTTGCGGATTTCGAATTGGGAAATGAAAGCGTTACGGCGAGTGCTGATAGTTTCTCGGATAACACCGGTGATACCTATCAGGGGCGGTTAGAGATGCCTGATGGAGTGATCTTTTTCAATTCAGACCCAAGCGACGCCGGGTTTACGGGTGATTTCGGTGGCACGCTGACAAGTAATTCAACCGACGAGCAGATCGTTGTCGACACACTCTTGATCGGTGACTTCTACGGTTCGGACTATGAATATGTGTATGGCGTATTGCGGGGCGAAATCACAACCTCGGAAGGCACCTTGCAGATAAACGATGGTATCGACCGTAACAACGTAGAAGTTACCAATGCCGATGGTTTTGTTGAGTTTATCGCCGAACGGTAGCGCGCAGTTGATGCTGGCAACTGCGACGCGGTTGCATCCCTGCACAGAGCACTGAATACTGCGCCCCATCAGTAATGAAGGGGCGTTTTTCTTTGCACCAATCCAACGAAACATTCCCCGGCGGGATCGGTGGCCTGATCCCGCAATACCAAAAACGCCGCGCACGACTGACGGGTGCGGACCTTCCGCCTTTGGACGTTGATTTTGACGCGCTCAAGCCCATGCCGTTGCCGCCCCAAACCATGCCCCGTCCCGAGGGGCTGACGCGTGTTGAAAAAAAGCGCCACATGCTGCTGGGCGAACTGCAAGGGCACTGCGAACTGGCGCTGCTGCACGGGCTTTTGATTTCGCATTTGCGCAAACACACCTATCCTGAATCTGCACCCGCATTGTTCCGCAGGCTTTGGGCCGAGCAAGAGGCGTGGTTGCTGGACACCCTGCCCACCCGTTGGCTGATTTCTGCGATCATCACCTTTGCAGAACACGGCGCAAGCGAGGCAGACCGCAATCTGGCCGCACGGATGAATATCCTGTTCTCACTGATGAAAATCTATGAGGCCGAGCGCGCCTTTTCCGGCCATCCCCCGCAAACGCCGTTCCGGACGCAAAACCGCAACAAATCGCCCCTCCCGGTGGGGATGAAGGATTTCTCGGTCCTGCAAGGTGATCTGGAGGCCAACCTTCTTGCCCCGCTCTGGCGCGACGCCGAACAGGCACCAGCCGTCGGGAGACTGACGCGGCACCTGCTTGCGGTGCTGAACAGCGATGATGGCACTGTCTTTCGCCGCTTTGCCCTGATGCGCGAAAAAGCCACGAAAGCCCGTTGAACGCAGGCGGTTTGTGCCCTCAGCTTGACGGTAACAGGCATTTCCGCTATCGCATCTCCATGGCTCGCAAGGGCCTACGACGCGGGACGCTCGGAGAAATGCGTCCTTTCACAACATGCGGACCGAAACCGCATCTAAAGGACGTATATGACCAAGTTTTCTGATTTGAACCTTGCCCCCAAGGTTCTCAAAGCGATTGCCGAAACCGGCTATGACACCCCTACCCCTATTCAGGCCGGTGCGATTGCCCCAGCCCTTGAAGGCCGCGATGTTCTGGGGATTGCCCAGACCGGCACCGGCAAAACCGCCGCCTTCACCCTGCCGATGATCACGCTTCTGGGCCGTGGCCGCGCCCGTGCACGGATGCCGCGCAGCCTTGTTCTGGCGCCAACACGCGAACTGGCCGCACAAGTGGCCGAGAATTTCGACGCCTACGCCAAATATACAAAACTGACGCGTGCCCTGCTGATTGGCGGGACAAGCTTTAAGGATCAGGACAAGATCATCGACAAAGGCGTCGATGTGCTGATCGCCACCCCTGGCCGCCTGCTGGACCACCTTGAGCGCGGCAAACTGATCCTGACCGACGTCAAGATCATGGTTGTGGATGAGGCTGACCGGATGCTCGACATGGGGTTTATCCCCGATATCGAGGAAATCTTCAAACGCACGCCCTTCACGCGCCAGACCCTGTTCTTCAGCGCCACGATGGCCCCTGAAATCGAGCGGATCACCAATACCTTCCTGTCGAACCCTGCCAAGATCGAAGTCGCCCGTGCCGCGACCACGAACGTCAATATCAAGCAGGGTGTTGTCATGTTCAAAGGGTCATCCAAGCCCAAGGAACCTGCGGAAAAGCGTGATCTGCTGCGCAAGCTGATTGATGCCGAAGGTGAGGCCTGCACCAACGCGATCATCTTCTGCAACCGCAAGTCTGACGTGGATATCGTGGCGAAGTCGCTAAACAAACATGGCTATCAGGCCGCCCCGATCCACGGCGATCTGGATCAAAGCCACCGCACGAAGACGCTTGATAAATTCCGCGACAATGATTTGCGCATCCTTGTGGCCTCTGATGTGGCCGCGCGTGGTCTGGATATTCCCGCAGTGACACACGTGTTCAACTTCGATGTGCCCAGCCACGCCGAGGATTACGTGCACCGCATCGGGCGCACCGGTCGTGCGGGCCGGACGGGCACGGCGATCATGATCTGTTCGCCACGCGACGAAAAGAACCTCGAAGATGTGGAGCGTCTGGTGAACCAGCCAATCCCGCGCCTTGACGTGCCCGGTGGCAAAGCAGCACCGACATCCGCACCAGCCGAGGCTGCGGGCGAAACGACTGAAGAAAAGCCCAAGCGGACGCGGAGCCGCCGCAAGCCGGAACCGAAGGCAGAGACACCAAAAGCGCAAGAGCCAGCGGTCGTTGAAGCAAAGGAAGAGGCCCCGGCACGTGAGCAAAAGCCACGCGAAGACCGTTCACGCGGCGGGCGTGGCCGCGGCAATGACCGCCGCGACACTGGTCCAAAAATCGTTGGCATGGGTGAGGATACGCCAGCGTTTATCGCGCTGAGCTTTGCCGAGAGGGCCAAGAACTAGCGCCACTTTGCAAGCCGTCTTGCAGCGGATGTTCCCTAAGCGGGAGCATCCGTTTTTGTTTGGGCGACCTTACGCAGGACAGGCGATCTGGATACGGTTTTCAGACAATAGCCTGTCACCGGCAGGTCTGATCGTCACCCCTTCTCGCTCATTTATGATCCGGTAGCCCTGCGGACAAAGCCGGGCGGCATAGTTGTTGCGTTGTTGGTAATAGGCCTCTGCACCAAGCGCATCAGCATAGCGTGTCACACTGAATTCGTAGACATCGTTCGCACCTTGGCGGCCAATCGGCTGGCTGGCCGGATCGGTCATTATGCAGCCGGACAGTGTTACCGCCGCAACAAGCAGAGGAAGGGATTCAAGTTTCATTGTCAGTCACCTCACATGGTTTTTGCCCACGAGGTGATGATGATCAAAGCAAGTCGTCAAAACTATGACGACAGGGAGATGGATTTGGTTACGCAGGGCTTCCGCAGCACCTTCGCCTGTCTTTCAAGCACCGCCGCAAGTCAGCGTATCCCGCTCCAAGACGGCTCGGCGATAAAGATCTGAGAGGCGTCTTGTACCAATTATTAACATTTCAGCCTTACGTCAGGACGATGCGCGCTGGTTCAAACCTCATGAGCTATCTTGTTGAAGTGACGACCATACGGTCGCGCCTCCAAATAGTCTACAAGCCATTGATTTTTCTTATTTTTTTGATGGCCCTCGTTTTCTGCATCGAAAATACACTTATCCCGCAGCCAGACCGCAAGACACTCTTGGAACTGTTTCCAATCATTCTGCCCGGCTGGTTCTTGTTGTCATTGCTCTTTTTCCCGACGATCGCATATTTGCACAACCTAAAAGAAGAAATGTCAAAGCTTGCTTTGACGGATGATTTGACGCAACTGCCAAGCCGTCGTGCCTTCTTCAACAGAGCAATGGAAGCCACGCTTTCTGGCAAAGGCGGCTATCTGTTGATTATTGATGTCGACTTCTTCAAGCGGGTCAATGACACCTACGGACATGCTGTTGGTGATATATGTCTGAAAGCGGTCGCAGACAGGCTGAGAACGTGCACGACCGACACAGACTTCTGTGGGCGTCTTGGGGGCGAAGAGTTTGGCTTTTTTCTTGGGCAGAACAGTCGGGACTGCCTTCATATGGTTGCTGATCAGCTCCTTGAACCCATCGCAGTCGATCTGCACGCGTTCGGCCATGATAAACGCCTCGCACTCACATTATCGATAGGATCAGTCGACGTCGCACAGTCACAGCCGTTGGAAAGGCTGTTTCACCGCGCTGATCTCGCACTCTACAAGGCAAAGGAGAGCGGGCGGAACCAGATGGTCGCATGGGCCCATGATCTTGAACTCACAACGACGAAAGGGCTTTGCGCCGGATAGTATCAGGGCCCGCTCCCACGCGGTGTCGTCACGTTTTAACCCAAACGTGACACAATGACCGTTACCTCTGGTTTCTTCCCAATCTCGCCTTGTGCAGACCTCCGCGCGATTGTCTTGAGCTCTTTTTCCAGCTTCACTTCGTCGCGCAATGTCTTGGCATTAGCGCGGTTCACGAACTGGCTCAGGTCTTCTTCGACCACCTCGACCAACGCCGCGTTGTTGCGCCCGGTTTCGGCCAGCCCCATGATTTCCACCCAAGGGTCGCCCAATGGCTCGTCATTCTCATCTATGATCAGCGTCACGACCATATGCCCGTTCATCGCCATGCGGATACGGTCGCGCACGATGCCATCCATCGCGCCCACTTGCACTGATCCGTCCAGATAGGTCCGGCCTGTGTCGATATACTCAGCCACAGTCGGTTGGTTGCCAGAGAGATCAATCATCATCCCGTTGACCGCTACGATCCCTGACAGCCCACTTTCGGCACCAAGTTTGACATGCTCACGAAGGTGACGGTGTTCGCCGTGCATCGGGATCAGGGTTTGCGGTTTGGTAATCTGGTGCAAACGTAGCAGATCGGGGCGGTTGGCGTGCCCTGACACGTGGTATTTGCCGCCCGCGTCGTCGATCACATCCACGCCCAGCTCGGACAGCTGGTTCATGATCCGGATCACACCGCGTTCATTGCCGGGGATGGTTTTAGAGGAAAACAGGAAGGTATCCCCGTCCTGCAGCTTGATCCCCATATAATTGCCCTGCGCAAGCTGTGCACTGGCCGCGCGGCGTTCGCCTTGGCTGCCAGTCACCAACAACATGACGTTGTTACGCGGCATCTGCTGCGCGTCCTCGGGTGACACCACAGGCGGGAAACCCTTCAGAATGCCCACTTCGGTAGCGGCTTCGACCATACGCCGCATGGCACGGCCCAGCAGAACGACCGATCGGTCCGCCTTTTGCGCGGCAATCGCCAGCGTCTTCAATCGCGCGATGTTGGATGCAAAGGTGGTCGCCACAACCATGCCCTGCGCCTCTTTCATCATCTCGGAAATCGCGTCCCCGATCGAGGCCTCGGACCGGCCCGGATCACGCGAGAACACGTTGGTACTGTCACAGATCAGCGCCTTGACGCCATCTTTCGACACTTCTTCCCAAAGCGCTTCATTCCACGGATCACCGACCACAGGGGTTTCGTCAATCTTGAAATCGCCCGAATGCAGCACGCGCCCCTCAGGCGTATCAATCAGCAGGCCCGCACTTTCAGGGATCGAGTGGCTGATCGGCAGATATGATACCGTCAGTGGGCCGCATTTGATCATCTCGGGGTAAACCCCCACGACTTTGACCACGTTTTCGGGATGCCCGTGTTCTTCCAGCTTGCGCCGCGCGATATTGGCGGTGAAAGGGCGCGCATAGACCGGTGCGCCCAATTGTTCCCAATAGTGGCCAATCGCACCGACGTGGTCTTCATGGGCGTGGGTGATAAAGATGCCTTCGATCTGCGCCTTGCGTTCTTTCAGCCAGGAAATATCCGGCAGGATCAGGTCCACCCCCGGTGTGCCGTCCATATCAGGAAAGGTCACGCCCAGGTCGACAACGATCAGCCGCTCTTTGCCCGCAGGCCCATAGCCATAGACATAGGCGTTCATGCCGATTTCACCGGCACCTCCGAGGGGTAGATAGATCAGGCGGTCGCTCATGCGTTGTCCTTGTTATATTTGTGGATGACGGTCAGGCCGTGCATCGTCAGATCGTCTTCGAACGCGTCAAATAGGGCTTCTGCCTGTTGGAACAATGGGGCAAGCCCCCCCGTGGCAATAACTTGCATCGGCACGTCACGTTCTGCTTTGATCCGCGCGCATATCTCACGCACAAGCCCGATGTAACCCCAAAAGACACCTGATTGCATACAGGCCACAGTATTGGTCCCGATGACGCGTTGCGGCTGGGTAATATCAACATGCGGCAAGGCTGCGGCGGCATTGTGCAGCGCCTCTAGCGACAGATTAACCCCCGGTGCAATCACGCCGCCCACATAGGCGCCGTCCTCGGCCACAACATCAAAGGTGGTCGCCGTGCCGAAATCCACCACGATCAGGTTGCCACCATGCCGGTCAAAGGCACCGGCGGCATTGACCAACCGGTCCGGTCCCACCTGCGTGCCTGCATCAACGCGTGGAGCCGTGGGCAAAAGGCAATCGGGCTTACCCACCACAAGCGGGCGGCAATTATAATAGCGGTCCGCAAAGACCCGCAGATTGAACACCACGCGTGGCACGGTCGAGCTAACGATCACTTCATCAATCATCACGTCGACATTCTGGAACCGCATCAAAGTGGACAGCCAGACATAGTATTGATCCGCCGTGCGCTGCCATTCGGTGCTGGTGCGCCATGTCGCGATAAAGCGCTCACCGTCCCAGATGGAAAACACGGTATTGGTATTGCCGCAGTCGATGGCCAAAAGCATGGGGCCGCCTCCCTTATGAAAAGAATATATCGGCCGCCGGGATCGCACGCGGCCCGGTACCTGTAATCAGCACAAGATTGCCGTCACGGTCGATACTGTCAAAAATCCCTGTCACATCCTCGCGGCCTGTGCGCGCGGTAATCACCTCGCCCAGACGCGCGGCTTTGGACAGCCACTCATCACGGATCCGGTCAAATCCTAGGCGCATCAGCTTGGCTTCCTGCGTGGCATAAGCATCGGCAAGGGTCGCAAGGAAATCCTTTGGGGAAACCACATCTCCGCCTGCCGCAGCAAGGCTGGTAGGGGCAAACGCAGCCCCCTCGACCCCTTCGGGCGTGTGTTTGAGGTTCACCCCGATCCCGATCGAAAGCCAGTTTACGAAAGGCCCGCTTCCGGAACTTTCAAGCAGGATCCCCGCGACCTTGCCCCCTGACAACAGCACATCGTTGGGCCATTTCAGCGCGAGCTTGTCCGCAGATACGTAAATCGAAAGCGCTTGGTAGAGCGCGTTTGCCGCCAGAAAAGACCGTTTTGCGGCCTCTGCCGGTGTCGCCTCGGGCCGGAAAATCAGTGTCGCGTTCAGGTTGCCTTCCGGCACAATCCACGCACGGCCCCGCCGCCCCCGCGCTGCGGTTTGATGCTTGGCCATGATCCATGTCGGGCGGGTGATATCGGGGGCCCGTCGCGCTGCCTCGGTCATCGTGCTGTCCACAGTGTCCAGCACGACGCAGGCGTAACCCTCGGGCCACGGCCCGTGTCCGGTGCCTTTAGTTAACAAGCGTCGCCGCGGCAGCCGCCGCGATCGGCTCAATGCCGAAGAGGTTCACGACACCGATCAACATGACCGCAGCAGATCCCATCAGGAAGCCCCAGAGCACAGGGTTGATCTTGCCGTCCAGCGCCTCGCCCTCTTCACCGAAGTACATGAAGTAGACGATGCGCAGATAATAAAATGCACCGATCACTGACGCGATCACACCGGCCACAGCCAGCCAAGCCAACCCGCCATCATAGGCGGCACGCAGCACATAGAATTTGCCAAAGAAACCCACCATTGGCGGCACACCTGCGAGGCTGAAGAGCAGGACAAGCATGGCCAGCGCGCGCAACGGCTGGCGCTTGGAATACATCTTGAGGCTTTCGATATTCGTCACAGGGCGCCCGTCACGTTCCATCGACAGGATAAAGGCAAAGGTCCCGATATTCATCGTCACATAGATCGCCATGTAGATCAGCATCGCCTGCACGCCAAAGGCGGTGCCAGCGGCGAGACCCATCAGGGCGAACCCCATATGCGCAATCGAGGAATAGGCCATCAGACGTTTGATGTCTTTCTGCCCGATCGCGGCAATCGCACCAAGGAACATCGACACAACAGCCAGGAACGCGACGATCTGCTGCCAGTCGCCGACGATTCCGCCGAATGCGTCATGCACAACGCGGGCGAACAGCGCCATCGCCGCCACTTTGGGCGCGGTTGCGAAGAATGCCGTGACCGGTGTGGGCGAGCCCTCATACACATCCGGCGTCCACATGTGGAAGGGTGCCGCAGAGACTTTGAACGCAAAGCCCGCGATCAGGAACACCAGACCAAAGAGCAGACCCAAGGATGGCTCATCCGCCGTTGCCTCGATGATCCCCGCAAAGAGCGTGGTGCCTGCGAAACCGTATGTCAGCGATGCGCCGTAAAGCAGCAAGCCGGAGGACAGCGCGCCAAGCACAAAGTACTTGAGGCCCGCCTCGGTTGATTTCACGCTATCGCGGCGCAGCGATGCGACCACGTAAAGTGCCAGTGACTGCAATTCGAGGCCCATATAAAGCGCCATCAGGTCACCTGCGCTGACCATCACCATCATACCCACGACCGCCAAGGCGACGAGCACCGGATACTCAAACCGCAACAGGCCGCGACGCTGCATGTAGTTTTCCGACATCAACAGCACAGCGGCCGCTGACAGCAGGATCACCACCTTGGAGAACCGCGCAAAGCCGTCGTCGACGAACATACCGCCAAAGGCAATGTTCGTGCCCTGCCCGTTGATCCCGATCCAGACCGCCAGCAGGACGAACAGACCCGAGGTGGCCCATGTCAGAAGCGGCGCCATGCCGTCTTTGGTGGTATAAACCGCCGCCAGCAATGCGCCCATGGCGTAAACCGCCAGCACAAGTTCGGGCATCAGGATTTGGATATCAGCACCAATCATAACGGGCTTTCCTTAATTCGAAGCAAACTGCGTTGCGGCCTCAAAGGTCGCAAGCGCGGTGTCATAGTTATCAACCAGCGCCGCAACGCTCGGGCCGATCATGTCAAGAACGAGTGCGGGATAAACACCCAAAAGCAGGGTCATCACCACCAGCGGTGCAAAGATCGCGCGTTCGCGTGTGGTCATGTCAGAGATGGTTTTCAGGCTCTCTTTGATCAGGTCCCCCATCACGACGCGGCGGTACAGCCACAGCGCATAAGCGGCAGAGAGGATCACACCCGAGGTCGCAAAGACCGCGATCCATGTGTTGACCTGGAAAATACCCATCAACGTCAGGAATTCACCAACAAAGCCCGATGTCCCAGGCAGACCCACGTTCGCCATGGTGAAGAACATGAAGATCAATGCATAGGCCGGCATCCGGTTCACCAGACCGCCATAGGCGTCAATCTCGCGGGTGTGCATCCGATCGTAGATTACGCCGACGCAAAGGAACAACGCACCCGAGATAAAGCCGTGGCTGATCATCTGGAAGATCGCGCCGTCAATCCCCTGCTGGTTCACCGCAAAGATACCCATGGTCACGTAACCCATGTGGGCGACTGATGAATAGGCAATCAGCTTTTTCATGTCTTCCTGCACCAGTGCGACCAGCGAGGTATAGACAATCGCAATCGCCGACAGCCAAAGCACAAGCGGCCCCATCACCTCGGATCCCACAGGGAACATCGGCAGGCTGAAACGCAGGAACCCGTAGCCACCCATCTTCAACAGGATCGCGGCAAGTACGACAGAACCCGCCGTAGGGGCCTGCACGTGTGCATCAGGCAACCATGTATGCACGGGCCACATCGGCATCTTGACGGCGAAGCTGGCAAAGAAGGCCAACCACAGCAGCGTCTGCATCCCGCCCACGATCTGGACACCAAGAACGCTGAAATTCTCGGTCCCGAAGGTGTGGGTCATCAATGTCGGAATATCGGTGGTGCCTGCGTCGGCAAACATTGCCACCATCGCGACCAGCATCAGCACAGAGCCAAGGAAGGTATAAAGGAAGAACTTGAACGACGCATAAATCCGGTTCTTGCCGCCCCAGATGCCAATGATCAGGAACATCGGGATCAGGCCTGCCTCGAAGAACAGGTAGAACAGCACCAAATCAAGCGCGAGGAACACACCCAGCATCAGTGTTTCCAGCACCAAGAACGCAATCATATATTCCTTGACGCGGGTTTCCACGTTCCAGCAGGCCGCAATCACCAGCGGCATCAGGAATGTGGTCAGCATGACAAAGAGGATCGAAATCCCGTCGACACCCATTTTGTACTGCAGCCCCAAGAGCCAATCACGTGTTTCCACCATCTGGAAGCCGGTATTGTTGGGGTCAAAGTTCGTCAGAATGAACAGCGAGCAAATGAACGTCACCACGGTCGTGACCAGCGCCACCCATTTGGCATTGCGCTGCGCGTCCGCATCATCACCGCGCAGGAAGAGCGCCAGAATGACAGCCCCCAGAAGCGGCAGGAACGTTGTGAGAGAAAGAATATTGCCCATTAGTTCGCTCCCCCGAAGAGCGTCATCCAAGTGAGGAGCACTGCAATGCCAAGCACCATCGCAAATACGTAGCTAAAGATATAACCGGACTGTGCGCGGCCAGCGAGACGGGTGAAGAAAGGGATAATCCCCATCGCAATCCCGTTGATCCCGCCATCAATCGTGTCGGTGTCTCCGCGCTTCCAGAACAAGCGTCCCAAGGCCAGCGCGGGCTTGATAAAGATGAAATTGTAGATCTCGTCAAAGTACCATTTGTTCAGCAAGAACTGATACAAGGGCGCCTGCTGTGCGGCCAGTTTGGCCGGCCAATCCGGACGGCGGATATACATCTGATAAGCGAGACCAAGACCTGCCAACATGGCCACAAATGGTGCCAGCTTGACCCAGACAGGCACCTCATGTGCGTCGTTCAGCACATGGTTATCGGGGCTGTTGTGAATGGCCCCCTCACCCGGTGCGCCAACAAGATTGTAATGGGCCTTGGCGTAGTCGCCCTCTTCTGCCGCGTGATCATCGGCAGCACCGTGATCGCCCTCATCGCTATGCTCTGAGGCTTCGGCATATGGCACGCCAAAGAATTTGCCGACCTTGTCGTTAGAACTGAAGAATGATCCGTACCAGACCATACCAGAGAAGATCGCCCCCAATGCCAGCACATAAAGTGGCACCAGCATGATGGTCGGGCTTTCATGGGCATGGTCATGGGTATGCGCATCGCCGCGTGGCGTGCCGTAGAATGTCATGAACATCAGGCGCCAGCTATAGAAACTTGTCATCAGCGCGGCCACAACCAGCATCCAGAAGGCATAGCCGCCATTGGTGCCTGCATAGGCGCTCTCAATAATGGCGTCCTTGGACACGAAGCCCGCGAAACCAACAGGGAAGCCCACGTAGAGCAACGGAATACCGACGCCCGTGATCGCCAGTGTGCCGATCATCATCATCCAGAAGGTCTTGGGGATCTTGTGACGCAAACCGCCATAGTTCCGCATGTCCTGCTCGTGATGCATTGCGTGAATGACGGACCCTGCTCCGAGGAACAACATCGCCTTAAAGAACGCATGTGTCAGCAGGTGGAACATGGCGACCGAATAGACGCCAAGGCCAGCGGCCACGAACATATAGCCCAACTGGGAACAGGTCGAATAAGCAATGACCCGTTTGATATCGTTCTGCACCAGACCCACGGTCGCCGCGAAAAACGCGGTCGTTGCGCCAAGGAAAACGATAAAGCTGGTGGCTGTGGGTGCATATTCCATCAGCGGTGACATGCGGCAGACAAGGAACACACCTGCGGTCACCATGGTCGCCGCGTGGATCAGGGCGGACACCGGTGTCGGGCCTTCCATCGCGTCGGGCAGCCATGTGTGCAGGAACAGCTGCGCCGATTTCCCCATCGCGCCGATAAACAGCAGGAAGGCGATCAGGTTCAGCGTGTTCCAGTCACGCCACATGAAGGTGATCGTGTGGTCCTGCAAATCCGGGATCGCGGCAAAGATGTCATCAAACTTGATGCTGTCAGTCACCAGGTAAAGCGCAAAGATACCCAGCGCGAAACCGAAGTCACCCACACGGTTGACGACGAACGCCTTGATCGCAGCGGCATTGGCGGTGGGCTTTTTGTAGTAGAAACCGATCAGAAGGTAGGACGCGACACCCACGCCTTCCCAGCCAAAGAACATCTGCACAAGGTTATCCGCTGTGACCAGCATCAACATCGCAAACGTAAAGAACGACAGATAGGCAAAGAAACGCGGGCGATAGCTCTCGCTTTCTTTGAAATTCTCGTCATGGGCCATGTAGCCAAAGGAATAAAGGTGCACGAGCGCGGACACCGTGGTGATCACAATCAGCATGATCGCGGTCAGGCGGTCCATCTTGATCGCCCAATCGGTCGACAGCGTACCACTTTCAATCCAGCGCAACAGGTTGACGGTGTAGCTGCCATTGGCATGTGCCGAGGCATCAAACGTCAGGAAAACAACCCAAGACAGGAAGGCCGACAGGAACAACATGCTGGTCGCTGTCCACTGTGCGGCCTTTTCACCGATGAATTTCCAGCCAAAGCCGCAAAGCAGCGCGCCGACCAGAGGCGCAAAGAGAATGATGGTTTCCATTGGTCTTAACCCTTCATCACGTTGACGTCTTCAACGTCGATGGTCCCGCGGTTGCGGAAGAAACAAACAAGGATCGCAAGGCCGATCGCGGCCTCGGCGGCGGCGACGGTCAGCACGAACAGGGTAAAGACCTGACCGACCAGATCGCCCAGATAGCTGGAGAAGGCGACAAGGTTGATGTTCACCGCCAGCAGCATCAATTCGATACTCATCAACAGGATGATCACGTTCTTGCGGTTCAAAAACAGCCCGAAGATGCCAATGACAAACAGGGCGGCCGCCACCGTGAGATAATGTTCAAGTCCGATCATACGCATCTTCCTTCATAGGGCATGGGCCCCGGTCTTTATTCGCAGTCCCGGACCTGATCCGGGACCTCATGTTGTCGTCCGGCCGCGGGCTTATCCCGCCAGCACAAATTCTGTCTTATCGCCACGCAGCTCCGGATAGGCCGCTGCACAGGCGCATGTTTCTGTTGTCTCGGTCGTGATCGCCAGATCACGGGTCATAAAAGCAAGATCCGCCGCGATCCGTTCAAAGGTCGCAAAGACCCGTGATCCGGATTGATGGCGCTCAAGCACCTCGCGGACATCATCGGTGCGATCAAACGCGCTCTCGGGTCCCATATTTTCCTCGGCGGCGCGAAACGACAGCATTTCACCCGTCGCACATTCCACCAAAGCATACCCTTTATAAGATCCCTCTTGCGTCCACCAATGTGTCCACATCACACGGCCCTCGCCCAGATCACGGTGGCCATATTCGCCGCCGTGGCTGATATGCGTGATCCGCCGACACTCTGCCAGCGTCAGCGCGCTGGCAGTCGTCGCGAAAAGCAACATGGCCGTGGTTATGATGGCGAGCTTGCGCATGCTGCTTTACAGACCCTGCCCCGGCTTGACGTCTTTCAGTTCCATCGCCTTGGCCGGATCACGGTACATCTGCGCAAGGATGTTCTGGCGCTTGATGTCCACGCGGTGGCGCAGCGTCAGCACAATCGCCCCGATCATCGCGACAAGCAGGATCAGGCCCGATAGCTGGAACAGCAGAATATATTTGTCATAGATCAGCAGACCCAGCGCACGGGTGTTGTCCAGATCACCCGCAGGTGCCGCAATGCGGCCTTCGACACCATCGGCAAAGCCCCAAACACCCAGCGCCAGCGCCAGTTGCATCAGGATCACGACACCGATCAGCAGCGCCAAAGGCAGGTATTTCGTCATTTCCGCCTTCAGTTCGGCGAAATCAATGTCGAGCATCATGACCACAAAAAGGAAAAGCACCGCGACTGCGCCCACGTAGACGATGATCAGCAACATCGCCACGAATTCCGCGCCCAAGGTCACGAACAGCCCCGCAGAGGACAGGAACGCGAGGATCAGCCACAGGACCGAGTGGACCGGATTGCGGCTCACCACGGTCATCAGACCACCGGCGACGGTCGTCACGGCAAAGAGATAAAATATGAACGCGAAGACGGTCATGCGCTTTCGTCCTTTTCTAAGACTTCGGTTGCCAGTTCCATTGCTTTGGTCATGGCCGGCACGCCTGCGAACATGCCCATCTGGGCGATCACTTCGGCGATTTCCTGTTTCGTGGCCCCCGCTTCGACCAGATGGCGGACGGTCAGCCGGATCTGTGCCTCGGCTTGCGCGCCCAGCACGGTCAGACCCGCAAGTGTCAGCATCAGCCGTGTTTTCGCGTCCAGCCCATCAGGGTTGATACCCTTGCCAAAGAACATCTCCATGGTTTCCTTGGGCATGGTGGGCCAAAGGTTTTCAAACCCTTTAGGCGTGAAGGATTCCAGCGCCGGATTCATGGCTTTCGCCCAGTCCTGGCCCATCTTCATCATGGCTTCAAAGGGGTTCTGGTCGGTCATCTGTACGGCGCGTCCAGTTCGAGGTTGCGGGCAATCTCGGATTCCCAACGGTCGCCGTTCTCAAGCAGTTTGGCTTTGTCGTAATACAACTCTTCCCGCGTCTCGGTGCTGAATTCGAAATTCGGACCTTCCACGATGGCATCCACAGGACAGGCTTCCTGACAGAAACCGCAGTAGATGCATTTGGTCATGTCGATGTCATAGCGGGTGGTGCGGCGGGAACCATCATCGCGCGGTTCGGCGTCAATCGTGATCGCCTGCGCAGGACAAACGGCCTCACACAGCTTACAGGCAATGCAGCGCTCTTCGCCATTGGGATAGCGGCGCAAGGCATGTTCGCCACGGAAGCGGGGCGACAACGGCCCCTTTTCGTGCGGGTAGTTCAGCGTCGCCTTGGGCGAGAAGAAGTACTTCATCCCCAGTTTGAAGCCGACCCAGAAATCCTGAAGCAGGAAGTATTTCGCGGCGCGGGTATAATCCATTTGCGTCATTTTATGCTCCCATCGCCCAGCGTGCCCAAAAGCCGCCGAGTACTTCGAATTTTGCGAGGAACGACACCAGCACGACCCAACCCAGCGACAGCGGCAGGAAGACCTTCCAGCCAATACGCATCAATTGGTCGTAGCGGTAGCGCGGGGTGATGGCCTTGACCATCGCGAACATGAAGAAACACATCGCCATCTTGATCACCATCCAGAAGATACCATCCGGCAGGAACGGCACAGGCGACAGCCAGCCACCGAAGAACAAGAGCGAGATCAGCGCACACATCAGCACGACCGCCATCAATTCACCGATCATGAACAGCAGGAACGGGGTGGAGGAGTATTCCACCTGATAGCCCGCCACGAGTTCCGATTCCGCCTCGGGCAGGTCGAACGGTGGGCGGTTTGTTTCGGCCAAGGCGCTGATAAAGAACAAAAACAGCATCGGGAAATGCGCAACCCAGAACCAGTTAAACAGGCCCGCATTGCCGTCTTGCGCGGCAACGATATCGCCAAAATTCATGGAACCCGCCGAGATGATCACGCCCACGATGATCAGACCGATAGACACCTCATAAGAAATCATCTGCGCCGCAGACCGCAGCGAGCCAAGGAACGGATATTTCGAGTTCGAGGCCCAGCCACCCATGATGACGCCGTAGACCTCCAACGAGCCGATGGCGAAGATATAGAGGATCGCCACGTTGATATCCGCCAGCACCCAACCGTCATTGAACGGGATCACAGACCACGCAATCACCGACAAAACGAAAGCGATCAGCGGGGCGAGGAAGAAAACAAACTTATCCGCGCCCGCAGGGACCACGATTTCCTTGACGATGTATTTCAGAAAGTCGGCAAAGGACTGCAACAGGCCGAACGGGCCTACAATGTTCGGCCCCTTGCGCATCTGGACGGCAGCCCAGACCTTGCGGTCGGCATACATCAGAAACGCAAGTGCGACCAGAAGCGGCACAAGCACCAGTAGGCATTGCCCCAAGATCACAAGGACGATGCCAAGGTTGGTGTTGGTAAAGAATTCAACCATTGTCGTCGTCCTTATTCTGCGGCCAGTGGCGCAGATTTCCGTGCCTTCGCGTTCGCGCTCAGCTCTGCCATCAGTGTTGATGCGCGGGCAATCGGGTTTGTCAGATAGAAATCGGTCACCGCATTGCGGAAGTCAGCCGATCCGGGTTTCTTGACGGGCAGAGCCGACCATTCATTCTCGGCCACTTCGTCAATGTCACCCAAGTGCGGGTGCGCCGCCACAATCACCTGACGCAGTTGCGCCATGCTGTCGAATGGCAAGGTGGCTTCCAATTCTGCGGACAACGCCCGCAGGATCGCCCAGTTTTCCTTGGCCTGCCCCGGTGGGAAGCTGGCACGCAGTGCCAGTTGCGGGCGGCCTTCTGTGTTGACGAACAGCCCGTTTTCCTCGGTGTAGGCCGCCGCAGGCAGAATGATATCGGCGCGATGTGCGCCACGATCACCATGGCTGCCTTGGTAGATCACGAATGCGCCGGGTTTTACCTCGACCTCGTCCGCGCCCAGATTGTAGATGACTTCGGCACCTTCAAGTGCAGCATCCAGTCCACCCTCTGTCGCAGCCCCAACGTCCATGGCACCAACGCGGCCAGCGGCGGTATGAAGCACCATCAGTTTGCCGTTGGTCTTTGCGGCGACATCCATTGCGGCGGCCAAGACAGCCGCGCCATCGGCCTCTTGCAGGGCGCCCTGCCCGACAATGACCAAAGATGGGACATCTTTGACCTCACCGAATTTATGGTTGGTCAATGCGACAAGCGCCTCACGATCCGTCCCCATATGCACGTAGTCATAGGTCAGATCCACATTCTCACCGATCAGCGCGACATTGGCCCCGCGTGACCATGCCCGGCGGATACGCGCGTTAAGAACCGGCGCTTCGTCACGCGGATTGGTACCAATCAGCATGATGTATTGCGCGTCATCAATATCTTCGATCTTGGCTGTGCCGACGTAGGCAGAGCGATTGCCAATCGGCAGTTTTGCCCCATCGGTGCGGCATTCGACGCGGCCGCCCTGCCCTTCGATCAACTGCTTGAGCGCGAATGCAGCCTCAACCGGGGCCAGATCACCGACAAGGCCCGCAACCTTCTTGCCCTTTATGGCCGCCGCAGCGGCAGAGAGCGCTTCGGGCCAGCTGGCTTTGCGCAATTTGCCGTTTTCACGGATGTAAGGTGTATCCAGACGCTGGCGACGCAGGCCGTCCCAAACGAAACGGGTTTTATCGGAAATCCACTCTTCGTTCACGCCGTCATGGTTGCGCGGCAGGAAACGCATCACTTCGCGGCCTTTGGTATCCACACGGATGTTGGACCCCAGTGCATCCATCACGTCGATTGATTCTGTCTTGGTCAATTCCCAAGGGCGGGCGGTAAAGGCGTAAGGTTTTGAGACAAGCGCACCCACGGGGCACAGATCAATAATGTTGCCCTGCATGTTCGAATCGAGCGTTTCGCCCAGATAAGAGGTAATTTCCGCATCTTCGCCACGGCCCGTTTGGCCCATCTGGTGAATGCCCGCGACCTCGGTCGTGAAACGCACACAGCGGGTGCAGGAAATGCAGCGGGTCATATGGGTTTCGACCAATGGACCAAGGTCCAGGTCTTCGGTTGCGCGCTTGGGTTCACGGAAGCGGCTAAAGTCCACGCCATAGGCCATAGCCTGATCCTGAAGATCACATTCCCCACCCTGATCGCAGATCGGGCAATCAAGCGGGTGGTTGATCAGCAAAAACTCCATCACGCCTTCACGGGCCTTTTTGACCATGGGCGAATTGGTTTTCACAACTGGCGGCTGGCCTTCCGGTCCGGGGCGCAGATCCTTGACCTGCATCGCGCAAGAGGCGGCAGGTTTGGGCGGGCCGCCCACAACCTCGACCAGACACATGCGGCAGTTGCCCGCGATGGAAAGCCGCTCATGATAGCAGAAACGCGGGATTTCAATCCCCGCCTCTTCACAGGCCTGTATCAGGGTCATAGCCCCGTCAACTTCGACCTCATTTCCATCAATGATGACTTTGCGCAGATCAGACATGGCGTGTCCTATGTGTTCCCTCATGCGCCTTTGGCCGCAGGGGACAAGGCGCGTTGCCCCGCGTTCTAACGCGACAGGCCACGCGATGCCAGTCAGATTGACAAAAAAACGATCACTTTTCGCACTTGCAGCAAAGTCTTAGCGCAAGAGCCAACCTACGCGCGTATTTGCAGCAATTTGGGCACGCCCAACGGCGCAATAGCTCTCGGAATCATCCGCAACCGCCCCAAGCGCAACCAGTTGCGCCCGTGCTATGCCCTCAAGCCGGTCTTTTTCCGCGTCGTCATTGATGTAGGCGTCGATTTCATCATCAGAGAAACCAAGGCCGCTGGCATGGCTGCGCAAAGATTGCAGATAGCTGTATCCGCGAAACAGGCGCGCGCGGATGCTGTCGCATTGCTCGGAAATCTCATAGGCCATGCCAACCGCAATAATGCCGTCACGCACATGTGCCACATCTTTGAGCGCGGTTTGCGCCGACGCATGACCAGCAGACAGAACCGTCGCGAGGGCCATAACGGTACCAAGGGCAAATTTTTTCATTCTCGATCTCCTCTGCGACACCTGTTGCATCACATTGTTTGCAGTACAGATCATCTTTCGGGCGGCGTTATTCAATATCAGGGCTTTGACATCGGAATATTCACGCCTGCCAGAGAGGGTGCCATAGCGATAAGCCACTGATTCAATTTGATTTTGCAATCGGCCGTTCACGTGTTGCCCTTGGCGCGCACCCAATCCCAGCCAAAGGCGTCTTCGCTATCGCCATGCGTCTGCCGATGGTGCAGCTTGGCCATCGCTTCGTCGAGCGTTGGTTGCGTCCCTTCGGGCACCCACCACATCACAAAATGCATCTGTACCAGCGTTTCGAACCATTCCTTGCTGCGATTCATGAACCTGGCGTGCAGGGTATCAAAGACATAGGTCTGCAAATGCGCGGGTGTTTCCCAGACCGACAGATTGGCGACAAATTGCGGATCACCGTCCAGATGCGCATCGGTGTTGCCTTTGCCCGGCTCACCCGAGCCTTCCATCATCCACACAAACCCCGGCATGCGCTTGCCCAGTCCGTTGATCAGATCAAGGTTGTTCATAAACTCGGCCACGCGCGGATCATCTGTTGGGGCAATCAGGCGGCCTATGTTCAGTTCGGCAAGATGCATCTGCTGGTCCTTTCCGGGCGGGTGGGTTGAAACCCACCTTACACTACCGCCGCCGTTGCCGCGTCGGTGCAATCCCTGCGATGCCCTTGCGCAAAAACGCCAGCGTCAGGATCACTCCAATGATCGCCAGTCCCCCCGCCGCAAGATAGGCCCAGACCGGCGCAATCGTTGCCCGTACCGCCATCACCGTGAACCACGCCGGCAAAAAGCAAACGCCAGACGTGACAAGGGCCGCGCCAAAGCTCGCGGCCCCATCAAGAAAATTCCGAAACGCCATAAAGGTTTAGGCGGGGATCAGCAGCGCGCTGATGCCCGAGCCTTCAAGTACCTCGGCATCCCCTGCGGCGCAAAGGTCATCGGATGTGATATCAACGCCGTGCTTGACCTGAAAACTGCGCTGGCTGACATCAGTTTCCAATTCGATGCCCGCCCGCTGGCTGTTTGCGGCCAACGACCCGCGACCAACTTCGTTGCGTGCTTCGTTCAATGCGGAATCAAGTGCCGCATCATAGGTGTAGCGCGCGCAGTTCTGCGCAATCCGGTTGGCGAGTGTCAGGCTCGCGTAATACTGCGGTGTCGACATATTGAACAACTTCTGTACAGCCGGATCATCCAGATTCCGACCACCAGTTGCACAAGCCGCCA
Organism: Yoonia rosea; assembly: GCF_900156505.1. Lineage (NCBI taxonomy): Bacteria > Pseudomonadati > Pseudomonadota > Alphaproteobacteria > Rhodobacterales > Paracoccaceae > Yoonia > Yoonia rosea. The sequence goes on from NZ_FTPR01000001.1 coordinate 1,157,110, forward strand.
GTGTCAAAGCCGCACCAAGCATCAATCCACGTGTCATCATTCTGCTGCCATCCCTGCCAAACGTTTATGTTTGATCCGGTCCTCAATTTCGTCCCGGAAGTTCTTGATCAAACCTTGGATCGGCCATGCAGCCGCATCACCCAATGCACAGATCGTATGCCCTTCAACCTGTTTTGTCACGTCCAGCAGCATGTCAATTTCTTCCACGCTGGCGTTACCTTCGACCAAACGGGCCATGACGCGCATCATCCAGCCGGTGCCTTCGCGGCAGGGCGTGCACTGGCCACAGCTTTCGTGCTTGTAAAATTTCGACAACCGCCAGATCGCTTTGATCATATCGGTCGAGTTATCCATCACGATGACCGCAGCGGTGCCAAGCGATGATCCCTTTTCCTTGAGCGCATCAAAATCCATGACCGCATCGCGCATGTTCTCACCGCGCACACATGGCACGGATGAGCCGCCCGGAATCACCGCCTTAAGGTTATCCCAGCCGCCACGAATACCGCCGCAGTGTTTTTCGATCAGCTCTTCAAAGGAAATCGACATTTCCTCTTCAACAACGCAGGGGTTGTTCACATGGCCCGAAATCGCGAACAGCTTGGTGCCTGCGTTATTCGGGCGGCCCATGCTGGCAAACCAGCCTCCACCACGGCGCAGGATCGTCGGCACAACGGCGATAGATTCCACGTTATTCACTGTGGTCGGGCAGCCATAAAGACCGGCACCCGCAGGGAACGGCGGCTTCATTCGGGGCATGCCCTTTTTGCCTTCAAGGCTTTCCAGCAGTGCTGTTTCTTCGCCGCAGATATAGGCACCAGCCCCGTGGGTCAGGTAAATGTCGAAATCCCAGCCGGATTTGGCGGCGTTCTTGCCCACCAGACCGGCAGCGTAGCATTCATCAATCGCCGCCTGCAGCGCCTCTTTCTCGCGGATGTATTCGCCACGGATGTAGATATAGCAGGCATTCGCGTTCATCGCGAAAGATGCAATCAAGCAACCTTCAACCAGCGTATGCGGGTCGTGGCGCATGATTTCGCGGTCTTTGCATGTGCCGGGCTCGGATTCGTCAGCATTGACCACCAGATAGGCCGGACGGCCATCGCTTTCCTTGGGCATGAAAGACCATTTCAAACCGGTCGGAAAACCCGCCCCGCCCCGGCCACGCAGACCCGAGGCCTTCATTTCATTGATGATCCAGTCGCGGCCCTTCTTGATGATCGCCGCAGTACCATCCCAATGGCCCCGCGCCTGCGCGCCTTTCAGCGTGCGGTCGTGCATCCCGTAAAGGTTCGTGAAAATCCGGTTCTCATCTTTGAGCATCAGCTATCGCCCTTGTCTTTTTGGCGCGCACGCCAGAGTTGGTAGGTCTGCCACAGGGCAAACCCGAAACCGGCGAGCGCTGCAAGATCAAAAAGCGCCCGCAAACGGTTCGGCCAGTCATATTCTGCGCCAATCAGGTTGGCCAAGACCCAGAAAACACCTGTCGCCGCAACAATCAACGCGACGCGTTGTCCCGCGCGGCTTTCAGAGGTGTTTCCGTGTTGGGCCATGGGTTTGTCGTTGCCTTAGTAAACGCCGCCCTTGTCGACTTTCTTGGAGAATTCGGTTTCTCCGCCAGCGGCAAGAGTCTTTGCCTGTTCGACCCAGTTATCACGGGTCGCGCGACCTTTGAAACCTTCCAGATTGTCATCAATCCATGCCTGTTCTTTGGGGCCCCATGTTGCGATCTGGTCGAAGTGGAAAATGCCCATGCCGTGCAGGGTCTTCTCGAGCTTTGGACCAACACCTTTGATCTGTTTGAGATCATCCGGCCCGCCATCACGTGCGGCACTCAGGAACTGAGGCGCGTCGTCAGCTGTGGATGCGGGCGCGGGTGCCTCGGCAACGGGCGCAGGTGCAGGTACCTCGGCGGCAGGCGCAGGTGCGGCGGGCTCGGGCGCAGGTGCAGCAGCAGGCGTCGGCGCCGCAACAGGAGCTGCTTTCGCCACGGGGGCTTCTGCGTGGTTGGGACCGAGCGCCGGTTCACGCCAACCCAATGCCAGCGCAATCGCGGCAATCACACCAACGACGCCACCTATAAAGGCCGAACCAAACAGTCCGTAATCGTAAAGAACAAATGCAACGCCTGCTGCAATGATGGCAAACAAAGCAGCTACGGCAATGATGCCCTGACTGATCGGTGCAGTATCTTTCATGGTCTTTTCTCTCCCTCAGGTGGCCGGTGTGGCGGCCTTGCAGATAAAACGACAATCGCCTGTGCCAAACTGACGCAAGCGCACGTTCAGGGATATGTCTAACCCAATGTTTGGCATCCGGTAAAGAAATACCGCAAAAGCCCAAGACATCCGGCGGGTTACGCGCGCGCGCTGCCTAATGGCTATGCGTTTACGCACCCTTGGCGAGATCTGCAGCCTGTGCCATCCAGTTGTCGCGCGCGATGCGGCCCTTGAACTTCAAACGGCTGTCGACCCATGCGATCTCTGCCTCTGTCCATTTTGCGATCTGGTCAAAGTGCCAGAACCCTAGTTCGTTCAGCACCTGTTCCAGCTTCGGGCCAACGCCACTGATCTTTTTAAGATCATCCGCTTTCCCGTCACGCGGGGCGGTCAGTGTTTCCGGCGCGCTGCCCGCATCTTCACCGGCAAGATCAGGATTGGGGTTGGACTTGCCGGTTGGCTTGGCCTTCGATTTTGCAGCCGCCTGCTGCTTTGTCACGCCAGTCTGATCGACGGGCTTGTCAGCAGCGGGCTTGGCGGCCTTCGCCTTTGTTTTCGGCGCGGCGACTTTCTTGGCGTCTTTCACCCAAGGTGTCAGCAAAGGCACTTCGGTGCCGTCAATCCGTTTCACGGTATCGCCGATATCCGTCGCCAACTGCACACTGGCGTTATACTTGGTCTTGCCGCTGTCATAGTCCTTGAGGCTGGTCAGCCCTTTGAGGGGCTCTGCCGCAAAGCGCCCGTTCTGGGGCCCCGGTGTCGGCACACGACCGGCGGCGAGTTCGTCGATGATTTCGCGCAGACGCTCGGCGGTCAGGTCTTCGTAATAATCCTTGCCGATCTGGGCCATCGGCGCGTTGGCGCAGGATCCCAGACACTCGACCTCTTCCCACGAGAATTTCCCATCAGCCGAGAGTTCGTGCGGCTTGTCCGCGATTTTATCCTGGCACACGCCAATCAGATCTTCTGCACCGCAGATCATGCACGAAAGCGTACCGCAGACCTGAATATGTGCCACAGAGCCAACGGGCTGTAGCTGAAACATGAAGTAGAAAGACGCGACCTCGAACGCGCGGATGAAGGCCATATCCAGCATATTCGCGACATATTCGATCGCAGGGCGTGACAGCCAGCCTTCCTGTTCCTGCGCGCGCCACAGGATCGGAATGATCGCCGAGGCCTGACGGCCTTCGGGGAATTTCTTCATCTGCGCCTCGGCCCATTTCTGGTTCTCGGGCGTGAAGGCGAATGTTTCTGGCTGATCATGATAAAGGCGGCGTAGCATGAGGTCTTTCCGGTCACATCGTTGCGGTGAAACAGGTTTCACCGAATTTCCATTGTTCCCCTAACATACCGGGCGGTCCCGGCAAGGGATTTGTCTTCAGGCGCAAGCACCTGTGGTCAGGCGAAAGGCCTGACCGTCAATCGCGCCCTGCCCGTCCGCGCGCAGTTCTGTCATGACACGGGCCAGATCTTCACGCGACAGTACGGCATCGGCCATAATCAGATCGGTGTTGGCGCTGGTCAGGGCACATCCGTTCGCTTCGACACTGCTCACAAACCGCGCTTTCGCGGATTGTGGCACCGCTGGGGTTTCCGGCTCTTGCGCAGTAGGTGGCGCAGGCAGCGGTATGATGATCGGCACAGCGCAGGCTGTCGCCCCCAGAAGTGCCGCAAGTGTCAGATAACGCTTCATATCTTGGTTCCTTGAACAGGGCCGGCGCTAGTTTTCAACAGCAGCCGGCGCAACGGCAAACACATCTGTGAGACCATATACCAGAATAAACACCGACACGGCCAAACCGACCACACCGCCAATAAAGATCCCGGCCATACGCCCGCGGAACATGCGCGAAACGGCGGCCGAGACAAAAAACCCCAGCGCGACCAGAATGCCAAGGATCAGATCGCCCAGTGTCATCGGTCGATCTCGCCGAACACGACATCCATTGTCCCGATGATCGCACTCACATCCGCCAGCTGGTGGCCCTTGCAGATATAGTCCATTGCCTGCAGGTGAAGATAGCCCGGCGCGCGCAGCTTGGCGCGATACGGCTGGTTTGTGCCGTCCGCCACCAGATAAACGCCGAATTCGCCCTTCGGGGCTTCGACCGCGGCGTAAACCTCGCCTGCGGGCACGTGGAACCCTTCGGTATAGAGTTTGAAGTGGTGGATCAGCGCCTCCATCGAGGTCTTCATCTCGCCACGTGTCGGCGGCGTCATCTTGCCGCGCGCCATCACATCGCCCTTTTCATGGCGCAGCTTTTCGCAGGCCTGACGGATGATATGCACCGACTGGCGCATCTCTTCCATGCGGCAGAGGTAACGATCATAGCAATCGCCGTTCTTGCCCACAGGGACCTGGAATTCGAATTCATCGTAGCATTCATAAGGTTGCGCACGACGCAAATCCCACGCAAGGCCGGACCCGCGCACCATGACACCGGAAAACCCCCATTCCTGAATGTCGTCTTCTGTCACGATCCCGATATCGGCGTTACGCTGTTTGAAAATCCGGTTCTCGGTCAGCAGGCCGTCGATATCATCAAGCACCTTGGGGAATGCGATAGCCCATGTATCAATGTCTTCGATCAACTGATCCGGCAGATCCTGGTGCACACCACCGGGGCGGAAATAGGCCGCGTGCAGACGCGCGCCGCAAGCACGCTCATAAAAGATCATCAGCTTTTCACGTTCTTCAAAGCCCCAAAGCGGCGGGGTCAGCGCGCCCACGTCCATCGCCTGTGTCGTGACGTTCAACAGGTGCGACAGAATACGCCCGATTTCGGAATAGAGCACACGGATCAACGACGCGCGGCGCGGCACTTCGGTCTTGGTCAGCCGTTCGATGGCCAGACACCACGCGTGTTCCTGATTCATCGGAGCCACGTAATCAAGGCGGTCCAGATAAGGCAGGTTTTGCAGGTAGGTCCGGCTTTCCATCAGCTTTTCTGTGCCGCGGTGCAGCAGGCCGATATGCGGGTCACACCGCTCTACGATTTCGCCATCCAGTTCCAGCACCAGACGCAACACGCCATGTGCGGCAGGGTGTTGCGGGCCGAAGTTGATGTTGAAATTCCTGATCTGCTGCTCGTCCGTCGCCGCATCAGTCGATCCATCATCATAGATATTTGTCCGGATATCACCGTCCATCATGGCTCAAGCCCTCGCTAAATTGTCTTGCCACCGCTGTGGCAGAGGCCCGACATTGCGGGCCACCCATTCGTAGTGTTCGTTCAGCAGTCCCAAAGCGCGGGGACGCAATTTGTCCAGCATCACCACCTCGGGTCCCTCATTGGCGGGACGGGCGACGATGGGTGCGACCTGTTTGATCCCCAAGAACGCACAGAGCCGCGCCAGACCCTCAGCCGTAAACAGGTCTTCGGCAAACTGGATCAACAACCGCCCCTCGGGGATCACGCGGCGCAGTTTGCGAATGACCTTGGGGTAATCGCCGCGCTCAAGAATATGCTGCTCATGGCCACGATTCAAAATCCGGTAGAGTATATTGTTGGATTTCTTCTCATAGACTTCATGCTCTTGCCGCTGGCGGCGGGCCTGCATCCGGATATGCGACCACAGGCGATCCAGTGGATCACGGATCAGGTAGAGGAATTTTGTATTGGGCGAAAGGTCACGCATCCGCGCAAGCGCGTCATCCGACAGCGTGGCATAGTTGGGTGTGATGTCACCAATAACCTTGGCCGCGTCACGCCCGCCCAAAAGCCAAGCAGCATAGGCGCTGTCATCTGCGCGATCACCCTCAAGTGCTGCGATCAGCGCCTTCATCTCATTAATGCGGCGATCCATATTCTCTACCTGCCAACCGCGGCCCTCTGCATCGGCTTGCACCTTGGCAGCGCGCATTTCACGCAGACGGACGCGAAAAGCCGCCAACTGCTTTTCACAGCGCTCCGCATCGAAAGTATCCCAATAATGCGCTTCCTTCACCGCAGGCATGGCGCATTCAGGGTGATCATGCAGATAGCGGTAAAGCCATGTGGTGCCCGCCTTCGTGGCACCGACGCAGTAAAGAAGGGTTGGCGCGGCCATCAGCCTGCTTTCTCTGCTTTCTTTTCGTCGCCCGGCAGGATGTATTCGGCCCCCTCCCACGGTGACATGAAATCGAACTGGCGGTATTCCTGCACAAGGCTGACAGGTTCGTAAACCACACGCTTTTGCACTTCGTCATAGCGTACTTCGGTATAACCCGTGGTCGGGAAATCCTTGCGCAGCGGATGACCGCGGAAACCATAATCCGTCAGGATACGGCGCAGATCGGGGTGACCCGAGAACAGGATACCGAACATATCAAAGACTTCGCGCTCGAACCAGTTGGCCGACGGATGCACCGAAATGATCGAGGGCATCATATCTTCTTCACGGATTTGCACACGCAGGCGGATGCGGTGGTTCTGATACATGCTCAGGAAATGGTAGATCACATCAAAGCGTTTGGCGCGGCTGGGGTAATCGACGGCTGTGATATCGACGAGCGACGAAAACTTGCACGCGCCATCGTTTTTAAGAAACTCGACAAAGCTGATCAGCGCAGACGGCGCCACGGTCACGGTCAGCTCATCATGGGCGACCTCCCAAGACAGCACGCAGTCGCGGCGCTTCATCTCAAGATGGGTGCCAAGTTCTTGCAGGGCTTCAGTCATACCTTATTCCTTTCGCCTTGCCTATCGCACGATCGTGCCGGTGCGGCGCATTTTACGCTGCAACTGCAGGATACCGTAAAGCAGCGCTTCGGCCGTCGGCGGGCAGCCGGGCACGTAGATATCCACGGGGACAATACGGTCACAGCCACGCACCACTGAATAGCTATAGTGGTAATAGCCACCGCCATTCGCACAGGACCCCATCGAGATCACATAGCGCGGTTCGGGCATCTGGTCGTAAACCTTACGCAGCGCAGGCGCCATTTTGTTGGTCAGCGTACCGGCAACGATCATCAGGTCGGACTGGCGCGGGGATGCACGCGGGGCGGTGCCAAACCGTTCCAGATCGTAACGCGGCATCGAGGTGTGCATCATTTCCACCGCACAGCAGGCCAGACCAAAGGTCATCCAGTGCAGCGAGCCTGTGCGCGCCCAGTTGATGATGTCCGCGGTTGAGGTCACAAGGAAGCCCTTGTCCTGCAACTCCGAATTGATCAACTGCGCGCCGTGCTCTTTGTCAGCACCCACAGCGGTTCCGGTCATCACGCCCATTGAGGGTCTCCCGTCGCTTTTGTTCCCTGTAAATCAACTAAGCGGCCCCCTGAGGAAGGTCAAGCCGACAACACCGACAAGCGGCAATATGGCCCGAAGAAAGAACTGGCGCAGAGCCGGTACAGATTAATTACCTGTTAACTTTTGTGCTGCATTTTCGCGCGAGTGTAATTTATCGGTTTCCTCAATGCAGTTCGCAGCGCAACGCGCATCCCGTTCCATCGACCCGGCGCATCGGCTTGCGCGACGAATCTTTCTGACATCGGTCACCAACGGATTGGCGGCGATCCTTGTGATTGTCGGGGTCAGTTTCTGGCTGACGGCACATGTGAATACACAGGCAAGCACCACATCGAAAGCCTTGATCAACAGCGCATTAGAAGCGGGCGTTCAATCTGTCACAATCAGCGTACAGGATTATGCCTTTTGGGATTTCGCCTATTTGCTGGTGACAGAACGGCAGAGCCAAGAACTCTATGAAAATTTTGGGACGGGCGCGACATCGTCGCCGACGTTCGATTTCATCTACATCCTCGATGGTGACGGTACAGCACTCTACGCCTACCAGTCCGGTGGCACCGGCTCGGATCTGTCGGTGATCGATTCCCGTCTCGCCGCCCAGCTCTATGCAAGGGTCACGGCAACCGAACCCCACACCTTTAATACGCCGTCAGGATTTGCTTTCGCGGGCGAATATCTGTCAACCGTCGCAGCGGCACGCATCTTGCCCGACGGCGTTGCAGAAGGAGACACACGTGATTTTCCTATTCTCATTGCGGGCAACTGGCTGTCAGAGACCTATCTGCAGAACATGGCAGAGCGGCTCTTGCTGCCAGCGATCTCGATTCACGAGGCCGATACAGAGGTTCCGTTCGACCAATCTGCGTTCCTGCTGCGCGACATAGAGGGTCAGCCAGTGGCCCAGTTGATGTGGACTGCGTTACGCCCGGGGCAAAACCTGCTGCAGACCGCGCTGCCGGTTCTGCTGGCGCTTTGCGCCTTGACGCTTATCGCGACATTGACCGTCGGGCGCGCCTCGTCGATTCAAGCCAGTGAATTGCTAGAGCAAAAGCAATTGGCACGCACCGACAAGCTGACCGGACTGATCAACCGAGCCGGACTTGAAGAGCTAATCACCTCAAAGCCCTTGGTTGATGCCATTGCCAGAGGTCATCTGGCCGTGGTCTATCTTGATCTGAACAATTTCAAAGTGCTCAACGACGCCGAAGGCCATGATGCCGGTGATCTGGCGCTGCAAATATTCGCGGAACGCGTGGTGGGTGCGATCAGGGCAGATGATATCATCGTGCGGATGGGTGGAGACGAGTTCATCTGCATCCTGATTGACAAGAACCCCGGCAAAACGGCCGAAAACATTGTCCGCCGGATCATGGCTGCGACCGCCCCGCCCGTACGGATCGGTGATGCAACCCACGCTCTTCATCCGTCAATCGGCGTTGCTGTCGGCGCGCCAGATCTTGCCTGGCGGGATCTGCAAAAGAACGCGGACCGCGCAATGTACCGCGCGAAGTCCGCCAAAACGCGGGAACCAGTTTTTCACCCGGGTCTCACAAGTCAGTTAAGACCAGTCTAGCGGCATTCACGGGTGCATAAGAAACGGGTGGGCCACATGGCCGACCTGTTTACTCCCACTCAAGCGCGCCCTTCTTCCATTCGTAGGCAAAACCAATGGTCAAAACGGCCAGGAATACCATCATCGACCAGAACGCCGTCATGCTGACATCCTGAAACGCCACGGCCCATGGGAACAGGAACGCAACTTCGAGGTCAAAGATGATGAAAAGGATCGCGACCAGATAAAAGCGGACATCAAACTTCATCCGCGCATCGTCAAAAGCGTTAAAGCCGCATTCATAGGCTGACACTTTTTCAGGGTCGGGGTTCCGCACCGCAACAATGGCCGCAGCAATGATCAGGATCAGGCCCAGCGCAATGGCGAGCCCCAGAAAGATCATGATCGGCAGGTATTCAGAGAGCATTTCCTGCAAGGGATGTTCCTTTCGGCAGGGCGCGCATGACACGCACCGTCTGTTGGCTGCATCGTGCATACCGCCGCCGCCACAAAGGGTCAACCGAGCGGAAGGTCACACCACAGCAATTTGAGAGGATTTATTTCGCGCGGTTGGCCACAGGATGGCGCGGCGACAGCAGTGCACCGGCAACGGAGAGCAGTGACACATTATGCGCCAAACCGTTGGCCCGCGTTTCCTGCCCCAGAATAATGTCGGTCATCTCGGTCAGGTTGTCGGCCTGCTGGTCTGTCAGCCAGAAGATCGCATGCATGCCGAGGGTGAAATCACCCGGCATATCAGTCACCTCAATGCGGCAGCCATTCCGCTCGGGCGTAAAGATTTGCGACGTCACCGTGACAGAGCGGTTTGGCAACACGATCATGACATCATGGCGCGTATCCGTTGACGCGAGCACCTTGGCGTCGACTTTCACGATCATCGGCAAATCGGGGTTCTGCGGATCGGCAGCATGCGATGTGGCAACAGCCACATCAAAGAAACCATTGTCATCCGCAGGACCCGTCATGATGCGGCCGCGGCGGGTTTGCGGCTGCAATGCACACTGGCGGTGCGCCACAGAGACGGAACAGGGCAAGACCTGCTTTGTTTTCAGACGGATTTGCCAAGTAGGCCCCGCATAAGCCACCAGACTTAAGAAAATTTGCAACAGTGCCATCACCACGCCCATCGCGGCAACAGCGAGGCACACCAGCAGGACAAGCGCAGCAGACTGGTGCTCTGCGGGGGCCCAACCTGCAACGATCTTGATCAACGGCATCACGACGATCAGCGCCGTGACCGACAAAGACAAAGCGACTGTCTCAAGTGTGACGTTCGGGAAAAGGACAACATGGCCGACAACCAGCATTGCAACCGACAAACACGCCAGTGTTGCGCGCTCGGGGCTCAACGCGGCAGGATCAAAAAACGCCACGCCCAGCATCACGAGCACAGGAATCGCGACCGCAAGCGCGATCAAGCGGCGCAAACGCATGACGCGATACATCAACTGTTCGGCTGTGGGCCATTCAAATTGCATGTCACTCTCCTACTCCGCAGGCAGAATGCCCTGCGAAATCGGTCAGAAGTGAGACACAATTCTGACAATTATGACGCCGAAGTGACGGCCCAATCGGGTTTTCGCCGCTCAAAAAAGGCAGAAATGCCTTCTTTCGCTGAACGACCCTCCCACTGGGCGATCAACGCGTCGATGGACCGGGCAATCACCGATTCGTCGATAACGGGGCCCAATGTGCGCGCAAAGGCTTTGGCGGCAGCAACGGCATCAGGCGCACATTGCAGATAAGGGGCCACTTCTGCCTCGATCGCCTCATCCAGCGCAGCGACGGGGACAGCTTTGGCGACAACACCCAGATCAACCGCTTCGGCAGCGTCAAAAAGCCTGCCTGACATGAACACCCGCCGCGCCATCGCCTCGCCCATCCGTGCCAGAACATAGGGTCCAATAGTCGCGGGGATCAGCCCCAGCTTGGTTTCCGTCAGCCCGAATTTGGCATGATCCGCCGCAATCGCGACATCGCAAACACAAGCCATGCCCACACCACCGCCAAAGGCGTTGCCCTGCACCCGCCCGATGACCGGTTGTGGCAATGTGTTGATCGCCCCCAGCATCTGCGCGAGGGACTGTGCTGCCACCCGTTTTGCGGCGGCATCCCCTGCCATCTGGTCCTGCATCCAGCCCAGATCACCACCCGCGCAGAACGAAGCGCCCTGCCCTGTCAGAACCACAACACGGATCGCGGGATCGGCCGCAATCCTGGCCGCCACAGCCGTCAAATCATCAATCAGCGCCTGCGACAGCGCATTGTGCTTTTCAGGCCGCGCAAGGGCCAAAGTCGCGACACCGCGCGCATCGACATCCAGCTCTATCATCGCATCCCCTTTGCCATCTGCGCTGCCTGCGCGATCACATCCGCATCCACGCCGGTCTCATACCCCAGCCGGTCCAAAAGCGCCAAGACCGCCTCGGTCGCCACATTTCCCGGTGCGCCGGGCGCATAAGGACAGCCCCCCAAACCACCCACAGCGGTGTCAAAGGCACGCAGCCCCAGATCAAGCGACGCCCCGATATTGGCCAAGGCCAGCCCGCCTGTGTCATGAAAATGCCCCGCAAGATCAGTGGCGGGTGCCACGTCCCGCACCGCCTTCAGCATCGCGGTAACACGTTCGGGTGTCCCTTTGCCGATCGTATCCCCCAATGACACCTGCATCGGCGCAAGATCACGCAGCATTTCAACCGCTCGGGCCACAGCATCCGGCGCCGTTGGGCCATCAAAAGGGCAATCAGTCACGCAAGAGACATACCCCCGCACGGTGACACCTGCGTCCTCTGCGGCCTGCACAACAGGGCGCAGCCGCGCGACAGACTCCGTAATGCCGCAATTCAGATTGCTCTGTGAAAAACCCTCCGAGGCGGAAATGAACACCGCGATATCCGTCGTCATATCAGTACGCCTTGCGGCCAGAAATCCCTCCCAGCCGCGCATATTGGGCACCAGAACCGCATAGCGCACGCCTGCCTGCGGCGTCAGACCCGCCAGCACCTGATCCGAATCCGCCATTTGCGGGACCCACTTGGGGCTGACGAAACTGCCAACCTCGATATCGCGCAGACCCGAGCGGCTGAGCAGATCAATCAGCGCCACTTTATCCGCGACCGCGATCACCCCAGGCTCGTTCTGCAACCCGTCGCGCGGGCCGACCTCGTGGATACGGACATGCGCCGGCATCACCCCTCCCATGGCGGATAAAACGCCTTGGCATAAAGGGCCGGGGCATCCGGCAGGGCCTTTTGAAACGCCGGACGCACCGCAAGACGGGCATACCACGCTGCCAAGGCAGGCAGGTCATCCAGATGCACAAAATGCCTGGCCATATAGACCGCCTGCCCGACGCCGATATCCGCCGCAGAAAAGCCGGATAGCAGATAGTCCCCCGTCAACGCGCCCTCGACCGTGGCCAAGGTTTTCAACAGGCGCTTGGCCTCAAGTTGCATGATGATCGGCGACCGCATGCTGTCATCATAAAGCGCGATATGTTGCTGGGTCAGGGCAGCGGTGTGCTGCGAGATCGTCTCGGCGAAATGGATCCAGTTCAACCACTGTGCGCGCTCTGCGTGACTTGGGTCGCGACCCAAGCCCGCCCGCGGGAAACGCTCGCAGAGATATTCGGCAATCGCCCCGCTTTCAGTCAGGACAACCCCATCAATCTCGAGTGTCGGCACACGACCTGTCGGATTGAGCGAACGGTAGGGTTCCTGCCGCAGCGTCTTGTCGAACGGATAGGTGACGAGATCAAAATCCAGCCCCAACTCATGCAACAGCCACAGGCTGCGCATCGAGCGGGTTTGCGGGCAATGGTGCAACCGGATCATTCCGCGTCCTCCAGCCGGACCATCAATGCACCCGCGGTGACCTGATCGCCCGTGGCCACGCGCACCTCTGCGACGATTCCAGTACGCGGGGCACGTAGCACATGCTCCATCTTCATCGCTTCCAGCACCACCATACGGTCCCCCTCTTGCACGGTGTCACCTGCCTGCACGGCCACATCCCGCACCAGACCGGGCATCGGTGCCAAAACAGCATCACCGCCCAGTGCCGCCCCATTGCGCGCCAGCGGATCGACCACGTCAAAACTGATGCTTCGCGGCCCGAAAACCGTCACGCGCCCTTGGTGCAAAACCGCTCGCACACCCCAATGCCCTGCGCGGCGCTGCAACGACACGACTTGTCCGTCAATGTCCACGCGGCACTGATCCGCACTTTGCACACTCAGAACCGCCACGATATCCACATCACTCTGCCGCAGCAGGATCTGCCGCTGCAAAGGCTCCCACAGGGTGAACCCTGTGAAAGGATCATCCGCGAACCGAGCCGACGTCACTGCCGCAATCGCGATATCGCGCGCAGTCGGGACAACCGCCGCACCAAGCGTTTCACCATGCCGCGCAATCAGCCCTGTATCGACATCACCCGCCACAAAGTCCGGCACACGTGCCAAGCGGCGCAGAAAATCGAGATTGGTCACTGTCCCGGCAACCTGACAGGCATCCAACGCTGCCGACAGCGACCGCAAAGCCCCCGCCCGATCCGGCCCATGCACAGTAATCTTCGCGATCATCGGGTCATACCAGGGCGAAATCTCATCCCCCTGTTCCACGCCGCTATCAATGCGCGCGTCCTTCGGGAATATCAGGTGATCAATAACGCCTGTGGCAGGTAAGAAGCCCGCAGGCACATCCTCTGCATAAAGCCGCGCTTCAAAGGCATGGCCGGTGATTGCAAGGTCCTCTTGCTTGGCGGGCAAAGGCGCGCCCGCCGCGACCCGCAATTGCCATTCCACCAGATCAACGCCCGTAATGGCCTCGGTCACCGGATGCTCGACCTGCAACCGTGTGTTCATCTCCATGAACCAGAACCCGTCGGTGCGCAGCCCGTCACTGCCATCCACGATAAACTCGATGGTACCGGCACCAGCATAGCCGATAGCCTTGGCCGCCTTCACCGCCGCAGCCCCCATGGCAACGCGCACTGCATCGGTCATCCCGGGCGCGGGTGCTTCTTCGATCACCTTCTGGTGACGCCGCTGAAGCGAGCAATCACGCTCGAACAGATGCACCGCATCCGTGCCATCCCCAAAGATCTGCACCTCGATATGGCGCGGTGCGGTGATATATTTCTCAATCAGGACATCGGCGTTGCCAAAGGCCGTGCGCGCCTCGGCCTGCGCAGAGGCAAGGTTTTCAGCAAAATCCGCCGCCCGTTCGACAAGACGCATGCCCTTGCCACCGCCGCCCGCCACGGCCTTGATCAGGACAGGATAGCCGATCTGATCGGCCTCGCCCGCCAGAAAATCGGGGGCCTGGTTTTCGCCATGATAGCCCGGCACAACCGGCACGCCTGCGTCATGCATCAGCGCCTTGGCGGCATCCTTGAGCCCCATCGCGCGGATCGCCTCTGCCGAGGGCCCGATGAATGTCAGACCCGCCGCCGTAATCTGTTCAACAAAGTCCGGATTCTCAGACAAAAACCCGTAGCCCGGATGGATCGCCTGCGCGCCTGAATCAAGGGCCGCCTGAATGATCAGATCACCGCGCAGATAGCTCTCAGCGACAGGGGCAGGCCCCAGCCGCACCGCCTCATCCGCCATGCCCACATGCAAGGCCTGCGCATCCGCATCGGAATAGACCGCCACCGTGCGGACGCCCATGGCGCGGGCCGTGCGGATGATCCGGCAGGCAATCTCGCCACGGTTGGCGATCAGGATTTTGTCAAACATCGCCATCACATCCGGAACACGCCAAAGCGTGTCTCCTCGATCGGTGCGTTCATCGCCGCCGCCAGCGACAGCGCCAGCACCTCGCGGCTTTTGCGCGGGTCTATGATGCCGTCATCCCAGAGCCGCGCACTTGCATAAAGCGGGTGCGATTGTTCGGTGAACATATCGATCGTGGGCTGTTTGAAAGCCGCTTCTTCCGCGGCGGACCATTCCCCGCCGCCGCGCTCGATCGCGTCGCGTTTGACGGTGGCCAGCACACCTGCAGCCTGTTCGCCGCCCATGACAGAAATGCGGGATGTGGGCCATGACCACATGAAATGTGGACTGTAAGCCCTTCCCGACATGCCATAATTACCTGCACCGAACGATCCGCCAACCACCATGGTGATCTTGGGCACCTTTGTGGTCGCCACCGCTGTCACCATCTTGGCCCCGTGCCGCGCGATGCCCTCGTTTTCGTATTTCTGGCCCACCATAAAGCCTGTGATGTTCTGAAGAAACACCAGCGGGATCTTGCGCTGGCTGCACAGTTCCACGAAATGCGCGCCCTTCTGTGCGCTTTCCGAAAACAGCACACCGTTGTTGGCGACAATCCCGCAGGGCCAACCGTCAATATGGGCAAAGCCGCAGACCAGCGTTTCGCCAAAGCGCGCTTTGAATTCATCAAATCTTGAGCCATCGACGATGCGCGTTATGACCTCGCGGATATCATACGGCGTGCGCAGATCGGCGGGGACCACATCAAAGAGCGTATTAGGATAAATCGCAGGAGGTTCGGGCGGTATCCTCTTGGCGTTTATAGACTTTTCCAGATTACAAGAGGCCACCGCCTGCCGTGCCAGCGCCAAGGCATGGGCGTCATCCTCGGCCAGATAATCCGCCACACCGGACAGGCGCGTGTGCACATCACCGCCGCCCAGATCCTCGGATGATACCACCTCGCCTGTCGCTGCTTTCACCAAAGGCGGACCTGCCAGAAAGATCGTGCCCTGGTCGCGGACGATGATCGACACATCCGCCATCGCAGGTACATAGGCGCCGCCCGCTGTGCATGATCCCATCACAACCGCGATCTGCGGGATGCCTTTGGCGGACATCTGTGCCTGATTGTAAAAGATGCGGCCAAAGTGGTCGCGGTCGGGAAACACCTCATCCTGATTGGGCAGGTTGGCCCCGCCGCTGTCGACCAGATAGACGCAAGGCAGATGACACGCCTCGGCGATTTCCTGTGCGCGCAGGTGTTTCTTGACGGTCATCGGATAATAGGTGCCGCCCTTCACCGTGGCGTCATTGCAGACAACCATCACAAGGCGGCCACTCACACGGCCGACACCGGCCACAACACCCGCACAGGGTGCGGCACCGTCGTACATGCCGTGGGCGGCGGTCGCGCCCACCTCCAGAAACGGACTGCCGGGGTCGAGCAGGTTCGCCACGCGGTCGCGCGGCAGCATCTTGCCGCGTTTGACGTGGCGGTCACGGGCGGTTTCCCCCCCGCCTGCGGCGGCGTGGGCGGCAGCGGCGGCAACCTGGGCCAGCGCGGCCTCATGTGTGGCGCGATCGGTCATCGAAGCTGTTCCTCCAGCAGCAAGGTCTGTTCGGCCGTGGTGCGCATCAGACAGGCCAGCAGTGCAGGCCCACCCCCGGTGCCGCCGTTCCATTGGACGAACTCATAGTCGCAGCGGGCATCGCGATAGGTGATCCACGCCCGCTGCATCGTGCGCAAGTTGTCCAGCACCGCTGGCGTCTCCGCATGCTGGGTCAAAAGCCGGGCGTAGACATCATTCAGGCGGGCGTCCCAGAACGCGCGTTCGCGGTCCAGACAAGCGCCCATGACGGGCGTGCTGGACCCGCCGGGAGTGTTGACCATGCAATAGTTGGCTGCCGTACCGATACAGATGTCACGCATTGCGGTCTCGGGCGCGTCATCCATGCAATCAAGCACCGGATCGGGGTAGAACAGAAGATCCTGCGCATGGGTCGGCGCGGCTGCAAACGCTATCAGCAGGGAGAAAACGAGATTTTTCATGCGCTTGGTCCTTGCGGTTCCGGCAGCGCTTCGCCCCGCGGTCCGACAAAGTAGGTGGTGATCAGGCCCGAAGGATGGCTGCAGGTAATCACCATACGGATGCTATCATGCGGGTGCGGCGTCGCTGCGCAATCGGTCGGCTTTGCGCCATCGGGGGCGGACGCGAGATAGGCAGCGGCGTAGCGGTTGATAATCTCTGTCTCGGACGGCACTTGGCCATATTGCAGGCCGAGATATGCTGCCAGAGCGACAAGTGCCGCCAGCGGAAGAAAGAAATAAGCGCGCCTCATCCGTCGGTTTTCCCGCAAAACTGTGCAAAGGCACCGTCCTTCGCCGCCGCGCAAGCCTGCCTGACCGTGAATTCCAGCTCCAAGGCGATCAGCGCGGTTTCACGCATTTCACAAGCCGCTTGATCCGCCTCGGCGGTCGTTGTTTCGGTCTGGCCCACCCGCAGCGCGCATTCCAGCACCACATTCGCCGTTGCCGCAGCCGGATTTGCAACCGACGCACGCAGATCATTATTTTCGCCCTCGGCAAGATCGGCAACCCAAGCCTGCAACCCATTGTAGTTATTTGCTATTCGCCAGTCCCAATAGGCCTGTTCTGCTGCGAGACACGCCATAGGGTCAGCGGTGCAGGCCCGCGCTGAGTAGCCGATACAGGCACGGGCCGCGCGTGTCACAAGCCCGCCG
This sequence comes from Yoonia rosea, assembly GCF_900156505.1. NCBI lineage: Bacteria > Pseudomonadati > Pseudomonadota > Alphaproteobacteria > Rhodobacterales > Paracoccaceae > Yoonia > Yoonia rosea. Next base: position 1,174,600 of record NZ_FTPR01000001.1, read on the forward strand.
GGACCTTTTGACACTTGATCATTGATGCAGGCATCGGTTTCGGATGCCGCGAAGGCCATACCGTCCAGTTCGACGACAGGCGGCGCGCCAAAGGATTGCGTAAAACCGGCCACAGGCATCACAAGGAACAGCGCAAGCCACTTCATGTCATGGCCGCCATCAATTCGCGGCCCACCAGCATCCGGCGGATTTCCGATGTCCCTGCTCCGATCTCCATCAGCTTTGCGTCACGGAAAAGCCGCGCTACTGGCGCATCAGCCAAAAAGCCTGCCCCGCCCATCGCCTGCACGGCCTGATGGGCCTGTTTCATGGCCTCTTCGCTGGCATAAAGACAGCAGGCCGCCGCGTCCTGCCGCGTGACCGTGCCCCGGTCGCAGGCGCGGGCGACTTCGTAGACATAGGCGCGGGCCGAATTCATCGCCGTATACATATCTGCGATCTTGCCTTGCATCAGTTGGAAGTTTCCAATCGGTTCGCCAAACTGCTTGCGGGTGCTCAGGTACGGCATGACCTCATCCAGACAAGCGGCCATAATGCCAAGCCCGATGCCCGCCAGCACGACCCGTTCGTAATCAAGGCCCGACATCAGGACGCGCACGCCTTTGCCCTCTTCGCCCAACACATTTTCGAACGGGACCGCGACATCGTCAAAAATCAGCTCGGCTGTGTTTGATCCCCGCATGCCCAGCTTGTCGAAATGCGGCGAGGTGGAAAACCCTGTCATCTCTTTTTCGATCAGAAAGGCCGTGATCCCTTTGGACCCCGCCGCAGGATCGGTTTTGGCATAGACCACCAGCGTATCGGCATCAGGACCGTTGGTGATCCAGTATTTGTTGCCGTTCAAACGGTAGTGATCGTTCCGCTTTTCCGCGCGCAACGTCATTGAGACCACGTCAGACCCCGCCCCCGCCTCGGACATGGCAAGCGCGCCCACATGTTCACCCGAAATCAGCCGCGGCAGGTACTTGGCCTTTTGCGCCTCGGTACCGTTCAATTTGATCTGGTTCACACAAAGGTTGGAATGCGCCCCATAAGACAGGCTGACAGAGGCACTGGCGCGGGCGATTTCCTCAATCGCGACCGTATGGGCAAGATAGGACATGCCTGCGCCGCCATAGGCTTCATCCACGGTGACGCCCAATAGTCCCAACTCACCCATTTCAGGCCAAAGTGCTGGGGGAAAGGCATTGGATTGGTCAATCTCGCCCGCCATGGGTTTGACACGGGTCTGCGCCCAGTCATGGACCATATCACGCAGGGCATTCACATCCTCGCCCAGATCAAAGGTCATTGAGGCATGAAACATCGGTTGCTCCAGATTAATTGAACGCTTGTTCATTAATAGGCGCAAAGCGCGCGTTGTGTCGAGTCATTTCTCGTTGAGCAGCTTCAGATCATCTGGCGAAAAAACGTAGGGTCCCGGCTTCGTGCGGCGCAAAGCCCACAAGCGGCGCAGCTCCTTTTGGGTGCCGTCAGGAACATGGGCAAAATAGGCACGTGTATAGGCATTATACTGGTTGTGCGGCTGATCCGGCTGCTTCTTGCCCGCCTTCTTCTCAGCCTCGATTTGCTTTGCAACGTCAACGGCATCAGCCAATGTCCGCCCGACATTCGTTTTCATCCAGTCCATAAAGGGGAGCGAGAACTTGTAACCAGGGATTTCGGCCTGCATGAAACGGCGCATGTTCTGGGTATTTTTGTAGCTATCGGTGATCACTGTCTCGCGCGTCAGGGGCGCACTGTGCCAATCGAATTTCGAGGTCACCTTCCGGGCCTTCTTTACCTCCGTCGGTGGCACGCCATGATCAAGGAAATAGGCAATCCTGTCGGCGATGTCGAATTTGCCGCCGGTCGTCTTCAACCCGTTCGCCCGTGCGAAATCCACAAGCTCTGACTTGAGATAATACCACTGTCGAAAGGTGGCTGCGTCAGCGCATTGCGCAATATCCGGGCGATCAGTCATACCCGTAAAAGTAGAAGCCCCGCGCGATTGTGCAAGTTATTCTGCTGCGACCTGAGCTTGATGGACCGCAGACACCTCGGCGCGGATGATCCGTGCGATCAGTGCGCAATCCTCTTCGGAGAACGTCAGCGGCAGGCGCATATCGACGATGCCGGCAAGAACACGATCCGACGCAGGCATAGGTGCGGACGGCGCATAGCGCCAGCTGTCATAGCGCGAGGTAAAGCCTTTGGGCTCTGCGCCGCCGAACCATTTCAACTCGACCCCGCGCGCCGCACAGCGTGCCAGCACAGCCTCGACCGCGGCAGGTGCCCAATCGAGCAGCAGGAACTGGAACGACGAGGCAACGAACTGCTCTTTCTCGGGACGCGGGATCAACCGCAGCCCCGGTGTTTCGGCCAAACCATCTTCAAGAACGCGATAGCGTGCGTTCCAGCGCGCCGCTTGTGCCGCCAGATTGCGCAATTGCGGGCGCAGGATCGCCGCGCGCAGATTGTCCATCCGGCCCGAGATATTGGGCGTTTCGTATTTGATGTTGGCAAAGGTCGCGACCGGCGGGGCGGCACGATGCTTTTCAAACAGCATATAGCTGCCTGAGAGCATGATCGCCCGGGCCATATCCTCGGGCCCGTCACCAATCAGAAACCCGCCTTCACCGGAATTGATGTGTTTGTAAGTTTGCGTCGAATAGCAGCCAAACCGCCCCCAACGCCCAGATGGCACGCCGTTCCACGCGGCCCCCATGGTGTGGGCGCAATCCTCGATCACATCGACACCGGCGGCATCACAGAGCGCCATGAGCCGCTCCATATCGCAGATATGGCCCCGCATATGGCTGAGCAGCAGCACTTTGGCCTGACCAAGCTTTGCCGCCAGATCATCCAGATCAATCACCAGATCCTCGGTCACGCCGATAAAGACCGGTACAGCACCAACGGCGGCAATCGCACCCGGCACAGGCGCCAGCGTGAAGGCATTGGTCAGCACCTTGTCGCCATGCGCAACACCGCAGGCGCGCAGGGCTGTCGTCATCGCATAACCGCCCGAGGCCACCGCGAGGCAGTATTTGGCACCTACCGTCGCGGCGAATTCCTCTTCCAGCAGGGCTGTTTGCGCAATCTCGTCACCGCTGGTGTTGTAGCGGTGCAAGCGGCCTGACTGCATCACGGCATTGGCCGCAGCGATCCCTTCGGCGGGGATCGGTTCCTGCTGGGTGAAACTGCCTTTGAAAATCTCGGTCATAGGGGCACTCTGATGCGGTTTACACCTGCATCAAAGCATCACTTTCCCCCCGCGCATAGGGCCAATTCACCCGATCAGGCGGGCCACCACTGCGTCCAGTTCATCGTAGTGATCAATCGTGGCCTCGGGATCAAGCGCCAGCACATCATCACGGCCCGGGCCAAACGTGACCAAGACCGACGGCACGCCGGCATTGCGCGATGTGTCACGGTCGGTGGCCGTATCCCCCACCAGAAGCGAGCGCGCAGGATCGCCGCCCGCACGGCGCACGGCCTCGAAATGATGTGCAGGGTCGGGTTTGCGTACAGGCAGCGTATCGGCCCCGATCAGTGAGCCGAATGCATCACGCACCCCGAGACTGCGCATCAGCGTTTCGGCCAACCCTTCGGGTTTGTTCGTCGCGATCCCAACAGCATAATCGGCAGAGAGAAGGCGTTCGACCGCATCCATCGCACCGGGGTAAAGCACGGTGTGGGTATCAATCGCTTGCGCATAGGCGGCCAGCAACACGGGATATTGCGCATCCACCTCGGCCTGCCCGAACCCTTCAACGCGCGAAAAGCCCAACGTCAGCATGGCCCGCCCGCCGCGCAGTGCTGTGGCGGCATCGGTCGCATGATCCAGCAGATCGCCCAAACCCAGCCCGCGAAAGCAGCTATTGGCAGCGGCAATCAGATCGCCGCTGGTATCTGCCAGCGTGCCGTCAAGATCAAAGATTACAGTGCGTTTTGTCATCAGCTTTCCCTTTGTTGCCATTCACTCTGTAACGCCCTGTAAACTGATGTGAACCCCCTTCCCCTTGTGATACTGAAAAAGGGCAGTAGAAGGCAGTGAACAACAAGGTTCGAGGCAGCAATGGCAACCGCATTGATCATCTTAGCCGCAGGTATGGGCACGCGCATGAATTCCGACCTGCCCAAGGTCCTGCATGAAATCGCAGGCGCGCCGATGTTGGTGCACGCCATGAAAGCGGGTGCTGCACTTGAGCCTGCTCAAACGGTTGTCGTGGCAGGGCACGGTGCCGAGCGGGTCACAAAAGCGGCCAAGGCCTATGATCCCGACGTCACGGTCGCGATCCAGTCCGAGCAACTGGGCACCGCCCATGCGGTCGGTCAGGCGCGCGCGGCATTGGCTGGCTTTGATGGCGACGCGCTGGTGCTTTATGGTGATACGCCGTTCATTCGGCCTGAAACGCTCGCTGCAATGAGCGCGGCACGATTGACCCATGACATCGTCGTTCTGGGCTTTGAAGCAGCCGATCCGGGCCGATACGGGCGGTTGATCCTGAAGGATGATCAACTTGATCAGATCGTCGAATTCAAAGATGCATCTCATAAGGAACGCGCCGTAACACTCTGTAATAGCGGTGTAATTTCAGCAGATAGCGCTTTGCTTTTTGATCTTATCGATGCCGTCGGAAACGACAATGCCGCCGAAGAATACTATCTAACCGATATCATCGGGATAGCGCGCGCGCGTGGATTGTCCGCCACGGTCGTGACCTGCGATGAGGCGGAAACGCTTGGCATCAATTCCCGCGCCGAACTTGCGCGTGCCGAGGCGCTTTACCAGCAAAATGCGCGCAGCATGGCCCAAGATGACGGCGTGACACTCACCGCGCCCGAAACAGTCTTTTTTGCCCATGATACCGTCATAGGCCGCGATACAGTGATCGAACCTCATGTGGTTTTCGGCCCCGGTGTAAGTGTCGAATCCGGCGCAACCATCCGCGCCTTTAGCCATCTGGAGGGTTGCCATGTCGCACGCGGCGGGGTCGTCGGCCCCTATGCGCGGCTGCGCCCCGGCGCGGAACTGGCCGAGGACGTCAAGATTGGCAATTTCGTGGAAATCAAGAACGCGCAGATTGCCGAGGGTGCGAAGGTCAACCACCTGTCCTATATCGGCGATGCCACAATCGGCGCGCGCAGCAATATCGGCGCGGGCACGATCACCTGCAATTATGACGGCGTGTTCAAACACCACACGACAATCGGGCAGGATACGTTTATCGGATCGAACACCATGCTTGTGGCCCCTGTCACCGTCGGCGATGCAGCCATGACCGGCAGCGGGTCCGTGGTGACCAAGGACGTGCCCGCCGGTGCCTTGGCTGTTGGTCGCGCGCGACAGGAAAACAAAGCGGGCTTTGCCATACGCCTGTTCGAAAAACTCAAAGCACGCAAAGCAAAAGGGTCTTAACCATGTGTGGTATCATTGGCGTATTGGGCGATCACGAAGCCGCCCCCCTTTTGGTCGAGGCGCTGAAACGGCTGGAATATCGCGGCTATGACAGCGCGGGTATTGCCACCATCAACGATGGCGTGCTGGACCGGCGGCGTGCGGTGGGCAAGCTGGTGAATCTCTCTGACCTTCTGGTTCATGAACCCCTGGCGGGTAAATCGGGCATCGGTCACACCCGCTGGGCCACCCATGGCGCGCCCAATGTCGTGAACGCCCACCCCCACTGCGCCGGTGGCGTGGCCGTTGTGCACAACGGGATCATTGAAAACTTCCGCGAATTGCGGGCATTTTTGGCCGAACAGGGCGTGGGCTTTGCCACCGACACAGACACGGAAACAGTTGCCTTGCTGGCAGATCATTTCCGCAACCAAGGGCTGTCGCCCCGCGATGCAGCGGAACAGACAATTGCGCGGCTTGAAGGGGCTTATGCGCTTTGTTTCCTCTTTGACGGCGAGGACGACTTGCTGATCGCGGCGCGCAAAGGCTCCCCCCTCGCCATTGGTTATGGCACGGGCGAGATGTTCGTGGGCTCTGATGCAATTGCATTGGCCCCGATGACCGACCGGATCAGCTATCTCGAAGAAGGCGACTGGGCCGTGATCACACGCGACACCGTCGAAATCCGCGACGCAAACGGCACCATCGCCAATCGCGCGATCAAGACGATCCAGATTGACAGTGCCATGGTCGACAAGGCCGGTTTCAAACACTTTATGGCCAAAGAGATCGCAGAACAGCCTGTCGTGTTGCAAGGCGCGCTGTCGCATTACATCAACGCCGAAGCCACCGCTGTCACCATGCCCGACCCCGAGATTGATTTTGCGCAGGTCGAGCGGATGACGATGGTGGCCTGTGGCACTGCCTTTTATGCCTGCCTCGTTGCAAAATACTGGTTCGAACAGATCGCGGGCATCCCTGTCGAAGTCGATGTCGCCTCTGAATTCCGCTACCGCGAACCGCCGGTGACCAAAGGCACAGTCGCCCTTTTCATCAGTCAATCCGGTGAGACCGCCGATACGCTGGCCGCACTGCGTTACATGCAGGGCAAAGCGGACAAGATCATGTCGGTCGTGAACGTCCCCGAAAGCTCGATCGCGCGCGAAAGCGATATGCCATTGCCCATTCTTGCGGGCACAGAAATCGGCGTTGCCTCCACCAAGGCGTTTACCTGCCAGCTGACGACATTGGCCATCCTCGCCCTGCGCGCCGCCCAGATGCGCGGCAGGATCAATGATGCGGAACTGGCCGAAAAGCTGGCCGCCTTGCGCAGCCTGCCCGGGCTTTTGAACCTCGCACTCGGGATCGAGGACAAGACCAAGTCGATCTCGCGCAAGCTGGCCGAGGCGCGCGATATCCTGTTTCTGGGGCGTGGCGCGATGTATCCCCTCGCACTGGAAGGCGCGCTTAAACTAAAAGAAATCAGCTATATACATGCCGAAGCTTATGCGTCTGGCGAACTCAAACACGGCCCCATCGCCCTGGTCGACAAACACGTCCCGATCATCGTGATGGCCCCGCGCGACAGTCTCTTTGATAAGACCGTGTCGAACATGCAAGAGGTCATGGCACGTGGCGGCAAGGTGCTCTTGATCACCGATCAAAAAGGCGCGACCGAGGCGAGCACCGGTGTCTGGGAGACAATCATCATGCCCGAAGTCGATCCGTTTCTCGCGCCAATCCTCTATGCCGTGCCCGCGCAACTCTTGGCCTATCACACAGCGGTTGCCAAAGGCACCGATGTCGATCAACCCCGCAACCTTGCAAAGTCAGTGACTGTCGAATGATGACGCCCAAAACTGCCATCGCCCAACTGCGCGCCCTTGGTGATCCGGCAAAGGCCGCCGAGATGCACCGCTATCACAAAGTCGACCGCCCCTATCTGGGCATCGCCAATCCGGTGATTGACGAACACGTCAAAGACTGGCGCGCCGGGCTTGAGCTTGAAGAACGCCTCGCGCTCGCCAAGGGTCTGTGGAAAGGCAACACCCATGAAGGGCGCATTGCGGCGGCGAAATTGCTGACACAGGCGCGCATCAGGCCAGATGATGCGGGCGCCTGGGCGCTCATTGCATCATGGGTGCCGGATTTTGACGCTTGGGCTGTCGCTGATCACGCCTGCATTGCAGGCCAGAAACGGCTGGTCGCAGACCCGTCCCGTCTGGATGAGGTCGCAACATGGACCACCTCTGAGCATATGTGGTCGCGCCGCGCGGCGCTGGTGATGACGCTACCATGGACCAAGCAGAACCACCCCAAGCCTGCCGATCTGGCGATCCGCGAGCGCGTGTTGGACTGGGCTGCAGGCTATGTGACAGACCATGACTGGTTCATTCAGAAAGCGATTGCATGGTGGTTACGCGAATTGTCCAAACATGATCCTGCACGCGTTCGCGCCTTTCTGCAGGCGCATCAGGCAGATATGAAAGCCTTTGCCGTGAAAGAAGCCGGTCGCAAACTGCCTGCGTAGGCAGTCCTGCCGCCTGATTTTCCATGTCCAATCAAACTTCCGCCGGAGGCATCCTGCCTCTTGCCGCACGTCCCGCCGGTTCAGGGGGCCGCAAACACCGTCAATTTAGGCAGGGACGTCAGTGGCGCTTCAATCAGGCGCATGGCCGCAAGGCTGATCTGGCTTCCTGATCCTGCAGCCCCGCCCGAAGGGCGCAACTCGATATTGATTGATTTATCCTGATACGTGACACGGCCTGGCGTCAGCGCCGTCACCAACGGCGTTTTCAACCAGATGCCCGGCTCGGCAGGTGATCCCAGCGTTGCGATTGTGCGGCCCAACGGCTGCGCGCCCGAAGGTGCAGCCGCGATGGCGGCGGCACGGTCCTCGGCGCTGGTAGTGTCGAATTGCGCGATTGTCACAGCATTTTGAGGTGGCGGCGGCGGGGGCGCGGGGTTCAATGTGGGCGCGGGTGCGGCGATGTCAGCATCCGGTGTAGTTCCAAAAAGCCCCTGAAAAGAAGGCGTGGAACAGCCGGCAAGGGCAATCACGGGGAGGGCAAGGATCAGTCTCATAGTGGCAGGCTATGCGCTAAAAATCCGAGGCACAAGCGCGGGCATGTGGCTTGCGCAAGGGATCGCCCGCGCGTAGGTTCGCTGACATGACACAGCCACTTATTGATCCTTTCGCCCGCGCCATCGAATACCTGCGTGTCTCGGTCACAGACCGCTGCGATTTCCGCTGCGTCTATTGCATGTCCGAGAACATGACCTTCCTGCCCAAGAAAGAACTTCTGACGCTGGAAGAGCTTGATCGCCTTTGCACGGCGTTTGTCCGCTTGGGGGTGCGCAAATTGCGCATCACGGGGGGCGAGCCCTTGGTGCGCCGCGAAATCATGACCTTTTTTCGCAGCATGTCGCGGCATCTGGACAGCGGTGCCCTGCATGAGCTGACGCTGACCACCAATGGCAGCCAGCTCGCACGGTTTGCCGATGATCTTTACGCCGCTGGCGTGCGGCGGGTGAATGTGTCGCTTGATACGCTGGATGAGACCAAGTTTGCCGATATCACCCGTTGGGGCCGCCTGCCCCAAGTCCTCAAAGGGATTGATGCGGCGCAAAAGGCGGGGCTGCGGGTCAAGATCAATACGGTCGCCCTGAAAGGCTTTAACGAGGACGAGCTGGAGCAACTGACCGATTGGTGCGCGTCGCGCGACATGGACCTGACGTTTATCGAGGTCATGCCGATGGGCGATCTGGGCAATGAAGACCGCTTTGGCCAGTATTGGTCGCTCAAAGACCTGCGCGCGCGCCTTGCCGCACGCTCGGAGCTGACAGATTTGCCCGAAAAGACAGGCGGCCCCGCGCGATATGTGCGTGTTGAAAACACCGGTCAGAAGATCGGTTTTATCACGCCACTCAGCCATAATTTCTGCGAAAGCTGTAACCGCGTGCGGATTACCTGCACCGGCGAGATTTACACCTGTCTGGGTCAGGAAGGGCATTCCGATCTGCGCGCGCCGCTGCGTGCGTCAGAGGCCGATGTCGATCTGGAGAACGCAATCCGTGCCGCGATTGCGCTTAAGCCCAAGGGCCATGATTTTGACTACTCACGCCAGCAAGTCGATGGGCAGGTCAGCCGGCATATGTCGCATACCGGCGGATAGGTAAGGTGGATCTTGATCCACCTTACGGTTTGCGCGCGATGAAATCGATCAGCGCCGCTTGCCCGACGTGGGCACTGCCGGATCTTTGGTCGCGTTCATAAACGGCACAGCGCTCAATCGTCCAACCTTCAAAGGCCTCGCGCAAAAGCGCCTCGGTATACATGTTTTCGATAAACGGCGGCCCGCCGGTGCCACGGCCGATTTGTTCCGGCCGATAGCCATGGAGCAAAATCCGCCCGCCGCTGCGTAACGCAGACTGCATATTGCTGAACTGGCGCGCCCGAAACGCGGGATCTGCGAATTGAATAAAGATCGCCACGACCATGTCGTATTGCTCTGACCAGTTCCAAGCGTCCCAGTCGGATACACGGGCATCGACCGAAACATCCGCGTCCACCGCGAGTGTCCCAGCCCGCGCGATTGCTGTCGGGGACGGATCAAAGGCGGTCACGTTCATGCCGTGACGGGCAAGATGCACAGTGTTGCGCCCCTCCCCGTGCGCCACGCAGAGTGCGGATGCACCTTCGAGGACCACCCACGGATTTTCAGCCAGAACCGCCGCTGGCGCGGTGCCGAAAAGATAGCCGTCGCTGCCGCTATAGCGCTCTTCCCACATCAGGCTGCGGGCATGCGCTGTTCCACGATTTCCGCCCACCATGAGCACCCTGCAGGTATGGCGTCATCGTTGAAGTTGTATTCAGGATGATGCACTGCGGCGGTATCCCCGTTGCCGACGAGAATATACGCACCAGGCCGTTCTTCGAGCATGAAGGCAAAATCCTCGCCGCCCATCACCAAGGGTGCATCGTCGCAAGCGCCCGAGACAGACTTCGCCACTTCGGCGGCGAATTCGGTTTGTTCCTCATGGTTCACCATGACCGGATAACCGCGGTAGTAGGTCACATCGGCCTTGGCGCCGAACGTGGCCGCAGTGCCTTCGGCAATGGCCTTGAGCCGCTTTTCCGCAAGGTCGCGCATCGCGGTGGACATGGTGCGCACGGTCCCTTTCAACTGCACCCGCTGGGCGATGACGTTGAACGCCTTGGACGAGCTTTCAATCGCCGTGACAGAAACAACGATCTGATCCACAGGATCAGCGTTGCGGCTGACAATGGATTGCAGCGCTGTCACCACGTGGGCTGCAACAAGCGTGCTATCCACGGTCTCATGCGGCTTGGCCGCGTGACCGCCTTTGCCTTCGATGGTGATGTCAAACTGGTCGGTCGCGGCAAAAAACGCGCCCGGTCTGATCGCGAAGCTGCCCAAAGGAAGGCCCGGCCAGTTGTGCATGCCGTAAACCTCTTGCACGCCCCAGCGGTCCATCATGCCATCTTCGCACATCTCACGACCACCGCCGCCACCTTCTTCGGCGGGCTGGAAAATGACGACGACCGTCCCGTCAAAATTCCGCGTCTCGGACAGGTATTTCGCCGCCCCCAAGAGCATCGCCGTATGCCCGTCATGCCCGCAAGCATGCATCGCACCGTCTATCTTGGATTTATACGCAAGGCCGGTCTGTTCGTGGATCGGCAAAGCATCCATATCGGCGCGCAAGCCAATGACTTTGCCCGAAGTATTGGATTTGCCCTTGATGACACCAACAACACCTGTACGCCCGATGCCTGTCACGATCTCATCGCAACCGAACGCTTTGAGCTTTTCAGCGACGACAGCAGAGGTGCGGTGCGTCTCAAACAGGATTTCGGGATGTTCATGCAAATCACGCCGCCATGCGGTGATTTCAGGCAGCAGTTCGGCAAAGCGATTCTTTACAGGCATAACTCGGGCTCCGGTTGGGGTTTGGCTTAATGTGTCTCACTCGGCCAGCATGTCCACAAGGCGGCGCATAAATGCCTCACCCTGCTGAAACTGGTCAACGGTAATGTATTCGTTGGGCTGATGCGCCTGGGCGATATCGCCGGGGCCACAGATCACGGCCGAATAGCCGCGTTCCTGAAATTGTCCGGCCTCTGTGCCGTAACTGACAACATTGCGGGCGTTCTCGCCGGTCAGTTTGCGGACAAGTGCTTCGGCCTTGCCCTCATGCTCGGGCACAAGGCCCGGCACATGAAAGTGCTGTTCCGCAGTGATGCCCGCCTCTGGCCGGATCGCTTTCATCTCGGCCTCAAGCTCGGCAAGCTTGGCCTGAAAGCGCGCCTGCCATGCGGCGATATCTTCACCCGGCACGATACGGAAATCGAAACCGAAATGGCAGTCCTTGGCGGTGATGTTATGCGCCGTTCCACCGCTGATCGTCCCGACATGCAAAGTGGTGTAGGGCGGAAAGAAATCCGCCGCCAGATCGCTGGGGGTTTTGGCTGCATTTTCGGCGTTCACCTCGTTGGCCCAGTTGATCAGCTTGGCTGCCATCATGATCGCGCTGACGCCAGTGGGGGCAAGCGAGGAATGCACCTCGAACCCGCGGAAATGTACTTTGTAGCCAATGCCGCCTTTATGACCGGTCACGACCTTCATCATCGACGGCTCACCCACCAGAACGGTATCGGCGCGCGGCAGGCCCATGCCCACCATATGGTCAATCATCGGCGGCGCACCGGTACAACCGACTTCTTCATCATAGCTCAGCGCGATTTGCAGCGGGCGTTTGATCCCGCGTTCAAGCGCAAGGGGAACAGCCCAGAGCGCAAGCGCGTCAAAGCCCTTCATGTCGCATGTGCCCCGCCCGTAAAGCCGGCCCTCCCGCTCGGTCACCTTGAAGGGGTCAGTATCCCATGACTGCCCGTCGACAGGCACAACATCCGTATGACCGGAAAGCACCACGCCGCCGTCAATCTGCGGCCCCACATGCGCATAGAGGGATGCTTTGGTACCGTCTTCGTTTGGCACACGCATGGATTTCACACCAAAGCTTGCCAGATAGTCCTCAACAAACTCAATGAGATCAAGATTGCTGTCACGGCTGACTGTCGGAAACCCAACAAGGCGATCCATCAGTTCTCGGGCGGTCAGTGTCATATCGGTCCTTTCAAGATCAGCTACAATTCCTGCAGCTCATCGCGTGAAGTGCCTATATCAGAGGCAGGACTACCTTGGCCTGTCCAATCGGGGTCTGCAATTAGGTTATCGCTTGCGGAACCGAAATTTGATGATACCGTCTGGTGTTAACGCAACCAGCCACATCAGAATCTGGTGCAAATAATAAAGTAAAGAACCACCTGGGAGGTTCCATATGCGCGATGGGGCGCTTCCTGTTCTGGATGTCCGGGACCTCAAAACTGTTTTCAAAACACGCGGAGGCGAGGTTCACGCCGTGAATGACGTGAGCTTTTCGCTACGCCCTGGCGAGTTGCTGGGCGTTGTCGGCGAAAGCGGTTCGGGCAAATCCGTGACGATGATGTCTTTGCTCGGTCTGCTGCCCTCGCCACCGGCTGATGTGCGTGGCGGGACGGTGATGTTCGATGGCAAAGACCTGCTGCGCGTGACAGCCGAACAATTGCGCACGGTGCGCGGTGGCAAGATCGGGTTTGTGTTTCAAGACCCCATGACCTCGCTTAACCCTGTCTATCAGGTCGGATTCCAGATCATGGAACCCCTGCGCAAACATATGGGTATGAACAAACGCCAGGCCACGGCGCGTGCCCAAGAGCTGTTAGAGCTGGTGGGCATCCCTGATGCCAAGCGCCGTCTGAATGACTATCCCCACCAGTTTTCCGGCGGGATGCGCCAGCGTGTGATGATCGCGATTGCGCTTGCCTGTGACCCGCAGGTCCTGATCGCGGATGAGCCGACGACAGCGCTTGATGTGACCATTCAGGCGCAGATTCTGGAACTGATGAAGGAATTGCGCGACAAGCTGGGTATGGCCGTAATCTGGATCACCCATGACCTTGGCGTGATCGCGGGGATCGCAGACCGTGTGATGGTCATGTATGGCGGCCAAGTTGTGGAACATGCACCTGTCAAAGAGCTTTTCAGCGACCCGCAGCACCCCTACACCCGCGCCTTGCTGACAACGATTCCCAAAATCCACGGCGCCCGCTCTGCCCGCCTGACAATCATCGAAGGCCAGCCACCGATCATGACCGGCGCGCCAACCGCATGCCCGTTCCGCGACCGCTGCGATGTGGCCTTTGATCGCTGTGCGGTGGAAAATCCACCACGTTATGATCTGGGCGAAGGCCACGACGCCGCCTGTTTCTTTGACGCCCGCACCGGAGAGCCACGCGATGCTTGATGATACCAAAAAGCCGCTGGTTTCGGTCAAAGACCTGAAAATGCACTTTCCGATCCACGCAGGACTTTTCCGCCGTCGTGTCGGTGAAGTGAAGGCGGTTGATGGTGTCAGCTTTGATGTATTCGAGGGGGAAACCCTTGGTCTTGTTGGTGAATCCGGCTGTGGCAAATCGACATGCGGGCGCGCTGTGCTGCGCCTTTACGACATCACGTCCGGATCGATCACAATTGACGGGCGCGAAATCGGCACAACGCCACAGCCTGCCCTGCGTGACATGCGCCCCACGATGCAGATGGTGTTTCAAGACCCGCAAGCCTCGCTGAATCCGCGCATGACTGTCGAGGACATCATCAAGGAACCGCTGGACGAGCACACCACGCTGTCCGACGCTGAAAAGCGCGAAAAAGTGGCTGAATTGATGGATGCGGTCGGCCTGAACCGCAAATTCGCCAAACGCTATCCGCATGCGTTCTCGGGTGGGCAGCGCCAGCGGATCGGCATTGCCCGCGCGCTTGCGCTGAACCCCAAGTTCATCGTTTGTGACGAACCGATTGCCGCCTTGGACGTGTCTATTCAGGCGCAGGTGGTGAACCTGCTGGAAGACCTGCAGGAACAGTTCGGCCTGACCTATTTGTTCATCAGCCACGATTTGTCGATGGTGCGTCACATCGCGACACGCGTGGCGGTCATGTATCTGGGGAAAGTTGTCGAACTGGCCCCGCGCGAAGGGCTCTATGCCGACCCGCTGCACCCTTACACCAAGGCGCTGCTCTCGGCCGTTCCCGAACCGGACCCCAGCCTTGCGCGCGCAACCCAGCGGATCATCCTCAAAGGGGATGTGCCTTCGCCCGCGAACCCGCCCGCGGGCTGTAATTTCTGCACGCGCTGCCCTGCGGTCATGGACATCTGCAAACGCGTGGAACCCGAATACCGCGAGGTGCAGCCGGGCCGGTTTACGGCCTGCCACCTTTACAACGAGACAACTGACACTGCCGATCCAACGGCAGGTTAAGAGGCAAAATAATGAGCACCAACAAGGAGACGATAAAATGAAACTTAAAACAGCCCTGATGGGCGCTGTTGCCTGCCTGGGTCTTGCACCCATGGCCTATGCCGATGGGCATGAAGGCGAGCGCGGCCGCGACGGCAACGTCAATATCATCTATTGGCAAGCCGTTTCGACAATGAACCCCTATCTGTCCGGCGGCACAAAAGAGATCGAAGCGGCAAGCCTCGTGATTGAACCTCTGGCACGCTACGACGCTGGCGGCACGCTGGTACCATTCCTTGCGGCAGACATCCCGACAGTTGCAAACGGCGGCGTATCCGAAGACCTGACCTCGATCACATGGCAGCTCAAGCCTGATCTGCTTTGGTCCGACGGGACTGCGTTCACAGCAGCAGACGTCATCTTCACATGGGAGTATTGCACAGCAGAGGGCGGCGGTTGCGCCCAAGCTGCGAAATTTGAAGGTGTGCAGTCAGTCGAAGCACTCGACGACCTGACCGTAAAAATCACATTCGAAGGGCCAAAGCCTTATCCTTACAACGCATTCGTGGGCGGTCAGTCACCGATCATTCAAGCCGCTCAGTTCGCGGATTGTCTTGGTGCGCGGGCGCCGGAATGTACCGATGCGAACTTTGGGCCAATTGGCACAGGGCCATTCACGGTCACCAACTTCCTGACCAATGACGTGATCTCGCTTGCGGCCAACGAAAACTATCGCGAGCCGGGCAAGCCTGCCTTTGCGACCGTCAACTTCAAAGGTGGCGGTGACGCAGCTTCTGCGGGCCGGTCTGTTCTGGAAACCGGCGAATTCGATTACGCCTGGAACCTGCAACTGGCACCCGATGTGATCTCAGCCATGATGGCGGGCGGTCAGGGCGAAGTCATGTCAGCTTTCGGCACCAATATCGAACGTCTGGAAATGAACCTGACAGATCCATCGCCCAGCTTGCCTGAAGGTGAACGCGCCACCGCGATGCATCCGCATCCGTTCCTGACCGACGGCCGCGTGCGCAAGGCGCTGTCGCTTGCGATCGACCGTCAGATCCTCGTGGATGTCGGCTATGGTCCGGCTGGTCAGCCGAACTGTAACCTCGTCCCTGCTCCGGCTCTCTATGCGTCTGACAACACAGAATGTCTGACACAAAACATCCCGGGTGCAATTGCGCTGCTGGAAGAAGCAGGCTTTATGCCTGGTCCGGATGGCGTCCGCGTCAATGAAGACGGCGTACGCCTGTCGGTTCTTTTCCAGACATCCACAAACGCCGTGCGTCAGGACGTGCAAGCTCTGATCAAGGCTGACTGGGAACAGATCGGTGTCGAAACCGAGCTGCGCAACATCGATGCCGGTGTCTTCTTTGGTGGTGATCCGGGTTCGCCTGACACATTCCAGCGTTTCTATGCAGACGTTGAAATGTACACCAACAACTTTGAAGGCAACGACCCTCAAGCTTATCTGGCCATGTACAAGTGTGACAACGCACCACGTCCCGAAAGCCAGTGGCAGGGTGAAAACATCAACCGCGTCTGTGATGCGGGCTATGATGCGATGATCGCCGAATATGCCGCAACATCCGACCCCGAAGCGCGTGCAGCGCTGGCGATCAAGATGAACGACTTCCTGACCAAGGATAACCACATCATCGTTCCGCTGATCTATCGCGGTCGGGTGTCGGCGCGCTCCAACACACTTGGCGGTGTCCAGCTGAACGCTTGGGACAGCGAATTGTGGAACATCGCAGACTGGTACCGGATCAGCGAGTAAATCACTGACGCAGCCCTGGACACGGTCCGGGGCTGCGTCGCCCTTCTTTCCATCTTCCAAAGCCATGTACAGAGGCGTCGTAAATGCTGACCTACACCATCCGTAGATTGCTGCTGTCGATCCCGACGCTTATCTTCATTGCTTTCGTGATTTTCATGCTGCTCGAACTGGCTCCGGGCGATCCTATGGCGCAAATGCCGCTGACGATTCCGCCAGATGTCAAAGAACGGATGCGCGCGGCATTGGGACTTGATCAGCCGTGGTGGGTGCGTTTTCCACTTTGGCTGAACCAGTTTTTCATTGTCGAACCGCAATACTGGATCGACAACGCCTTTGGCACCTCATTCGCTGAAGGCAAGCAGCGGTTGATCAGTTTCCAATCGCGCAGCCCCGTGTTCGAAACCATCGGCCAGCGCCTGCCCCAGACATTGTGGGTCGTGGGCATGTCCTACATCGTTGGTGTCGCCATTGCCTTGCCGATCGGGATTATCAGCGCCTACAAGCAATATTCGGTCTTTGACCAAGCAGGCACATTCGTCAGCATGATCGGCTTTTCCGTGCCGCCCTTCTTTTCCGGCGTGTTGCTGATCGTGATCTTTTCTGTGCAACTGCAGTGGCTGCCTTCGATCTACGACACCACACTTGTCGTCAATTCATGGGACACGTTCATGACCCAGATGCGCCAGATGATCATGCCTGTGATGGTGCTGGCGCTGCAAACCACTGCGCAGGTCAGCCGGTATATGCGCGCGTCGATGCTGGATAACCTAAGCCAAGACTACGTGCGCACGGCCCGCGCCAAAGGCATGTCGGAAAGCGTTGTCGTTCTCAAACACGTCCTGCGGAATTCGATGATCCCCGTGGTGACCGTCATCGCCTTGGGCATCCCTTCGATCTTTGGGGGCGCGATCATCACCGAACAGATCTTCAAGGTGAATGGTCTGGGGCAATTGCTGATCCTTGCTTTGCAAGGCAATGACATTCCGATGGTCATGACGATTACTTTCCTGCTGGCCGTCTTGATCGTGATGATGAACCTGATCGCCGATATTCTTTACGGCATTCTTGATCCGAGGATCCGCTATGACTGATGTGAGCGCAGCCAAGGTGGCCATCGAGAAACCCCGCAATCAGTGGCTGGACGTCTGGGACCAGTTCAGGTCACACAAAGGGGCGATGGCCGGCCTAATATTCTTGGTCTTCATTACCCTGTTTTGTGTGTTTGGCCCGATGCTCTGGAATGTCGACCCCGGCAAGCTGGATGTCCGCAACAAAGACGTGCGCCCAATCTATATGCTGCTGTTCGACAGCAACGCCAAGGTGAACTGGGCCAACCCGATGGGCACCGACAACCTTGGCCGCGATATCATGGCCAATATCATGCAAGGCGGGCGGATTTCACTGGCTGTGGGCTGGACCGCGATGATCTTGGCGGTATTTATTGGTACGCTGATCGGGGTGTTGGCCGGCTATTTCCGCCGTCTTGACGGGCTGCTGATGCGTTTCACCGATCTGGTGCTGTCCCTCCCCCTTCTGCCGCTCTTGCTGGTGATGATGCTCTTGTTCCGCGATCCGCTGCGCGCAGCCTTTGGTCCCGAGAACGGGATCTTCATTCTGATCGTGGTCGGGATCGGGATTACATCCTGGATGCAGACCGCGCGGATCGTGCGTGGCGACGTGATGGCGCTGAAAGAACGTGAGTTTGTCCTTGCCGCCCGCTCTATCGGCACACCGCCGCGCCGGATGATCACGCGCCATGTGCTGCCGAATGTACTGTCGCCCATCATGGTTTCGGCCACACTGGGCCTTGCCACGGCGATTATCACCGAGAGTGCTTTGTCCTTCCTCGGCCTTGGCTTTCCGTCCGATTTCCCGACATGGGGCAAGATCCTGTTTGACAGCGTTGACCGCATGACAGCCTTTCCGGAGCGCGTGATCTGGCCCGGGCTTGCGATTTCGCTGACGGTGCTGGCGGTGAACTATATCGGCGACGGTCTGCGCGACGCGCTTGACCCACGTATTCGCGGCCTTTGATTTGCCTTCGGGCGGGCATGGCATATTTCTACTTAAGCGGGAAGAACCGCGCTTAAGCAGGAGAGTGATGCAATGAACCGGATGACTGCAAAGGACTTTGATCAGGAACTTCTTGATCTTTATGATTTCTACGCACACGGCAAAATTTCGAAACGTGAATTTCTCGACAAAGCAGGCAAATTCGCCGTGGGTGGTCTCACGGCTGCGGCCCTGCTCACCATGCTCAGCCCCGATTATGCCTTGGCCGAGCAGGTGTCGTTCAACGACCCCGATATCGTGCCCGAGTACATCACCTATCCCTCGCCCAACGGCCATGGCGAGGTGCGTGGCTATCTGGTGAAACCCGCCAATGCCACAGGCACCTTGCCTGCGGTGCTGGTGATCCACGAAAACCGTGGTCTGAACCCCTATATCGAGGACGTCGCACGCCGTGTTGCCAAGGCGGGCTTTATGGCGCTCGCCCCTGATGGTCTGACATCCGTGGGCGGCTATCCCGGCAATGACACCGAAGGACGCGAACTGCAGCGCACTGTGGATGGCGAAAAGCTGATGAATGATTTCTTTGCGGGGTTCGAACACCTGATGACCCGCGATGACAGCACCGGCAGTGTGGGCGCTGTAGGCTTTTGCTATGGCGGTGGCGTGGTGAACGCGCTTGCCGTGGCCTACCCCGAAATGAACGCCGGTGTGCCCTTCTATGGCCGTCAGGCGGCGGTTGAGGATGTGCCGCGGATCGAGGCGCCGCTCATGTTGCAATACGGGGCGCTAGACGAGAGGATCAACGCAGGGGCAGCGGCCTATAGCGAAGCACTCGCAGCCAACGGCAAGGTGTTTGAAGAATACTTTTACGAGAACGCCAACCACGGTTTCCACAACGACAGCACGCCGCGCTATGACGAAGCGATGGCAGAGCTGGCGTGGGATCGGACGATTGACTGGTTCAATACGCATCTGACGTAAGGGGTGTGGGTTTCACCCACCCTACGGAATGAAAAAGGGCGGCGCTTTGCAGCGCCGCCCTTTTGCGTAAGGTGGGTTTAAACCCACCTTACCTTTAATCAATCTTCGGCAGCAATTCGTCCAAAGACTTCTTCGCATCACCGTAGAACATGCGCGTGTTGTCCTTAAAGAACAGCGGGTTCTCGATGCCCGAATACCCTGTTCCCTGCCCGCGCTTGGATACAAACACCTGCTTGGCCTTCCAGCATTCCAGAACCGGCATGCCCGCAATCGGGCTGTTGGGATCATCCTGTGCTGCTGGGTTCACGATGTCATTGGAACCGATCACGATGGCCACGTCCGTATCCGGGAAGTCCTCGTTGATCTCGTCCATTTCCATCACGATGTCATAAGGCACCTTTGCTTCCGCCAAGAGCACGTTCATATGCCCCGGCAGACGCCCCGCAACAGGGTGGATCGCAAAGCGCACGTTCTTGCCCTTGGCCCGCAATTTGCGCACCAGTTCGGACACCGCTTGCTGGGCCTGCGCCACCGCCATACCGTAGCCTGGAATGATGATGATGCTGTCAGCCTCGTTCAGCGCCGTTGCAACACCGTCCGCATCAATCGCAATCTGTTCACCTTCAACCGCCATCTGCTCGCCCTGTGGGCCACCAAAGCCACCGAGGATCACGCTGACGAATGAACGGTTCATCGCCTTACACATGATGTAGGACAGGATCGCACCGGATGAGCCAACCAGCGCACCCACAACGATCAACAGATCATTGCCGAGCGAGAAACCAATCGCCGCAGCCGCCCAGCCGGAATAGCTGTTCAGCATCGACACGACGACAGGCATATCCGCACCGCCGATCCCCATGATCAGGTGATAGCCGATGAAAAGCCCCGCGAGCGTCAGCAGAACCAGCGCCCAAGAACCGCTGCCGCCCATATAGGCGATCAGCAGGATCACAGACAGGGCCGCCGCACCCGCGTTCAGCAAATGACCACCGGGCAGTTTCTTGGCCCCTGTGTCCACTTTGAACGGCAGCTTGCTCGAATTACCGGCGAGCTTGGCATAGGCTATGACGGACCCTGTAAAGGTCACCGCACCGATCCAGATGCCCAGCACCAGTTCGACCCGCAGAATGCTGATCTCGACACTGGATTTCTTGGCAATCAACTGACCGAATGCGCTCAGCCCGTCATAGATTTCCTTGGGCAGGCCGATGGCTGTAATCCCATCCGGCCCTACAGCGCCCATGACCTGACCATTGGCTTCATACAATGCGCCGATGGTGTTGATCATCAGGTCGGCATTGAAGCCCACGAAGACCGCTGCCAGACCGACCATGGAGTGCATGATCGCCACAAGCTCGGGCATCTGTGTCATTTCGACCTTGGTGGCCAATTGGTAGCCCACCATACCGCCCAGTGCGATCAGGATGACCGACAACAGCCCCAGACCGGAACCCGGGCCAACCAGCGTCGCAAAGACCGCCAAAGCCATGCCTGCGATGCCGTACCAAACCGCACGTTTCGCGCTTTCCTGCCCCGAAAGACCGCCCAGCGACAGAATGAACAGGATACCTGCGACCACATAGGCCGCGATTGTGAATGCGTTTTCCATTGCTCTGCCCCTTTAGGATTTCTGGAACATGGCGAGCATACGCCGTGTCACGAGGAAGCCGCCGAAGATGTTGACGGCTGCCATAAAGATACCAAGTGCCGCCAATATCGTGATCAGCGCGTTGCTTGATCCGATCTGGATCAGCGCGCCCAGAATGATGATCGACGAAATCGCGTTGGTCACAGCCATCAGCGGTGTGTGCAGCGAGTGTGCGACGTTCCAGATCACCTGGAAGCCGATAAACACTGACAGAACAAAGACGATGAAGTGCTGCATAAAGCTTGCTGGCATACCGGGGATCAGGCCGATGCCAAGGATCAGGGCCGCACCGATCGCCAAAAGACCGACTTGCGTCTTGGTCTCTTTCTGGAAAGCAGCCACTTCGTTCGCGCGCTTTTCTTCCGCGGTCAATTCCTTTGGCTTTTCCTTCTTGGGTGCTGCTGCAATCGCCGCCACTTTGGGTGGCGGTGGCGGGAAGGTGATTTCGCCCTTATGCGTCGCGGTCGCACCACGGATGACATCGTCTTCCATGTTGTGGTTTGGTGTGCCGTCTTTTTCGGGCGTCAAATCCGTCATCATGTGACGGATGTTGGTCGCATAAAGTGTCGAGGACTGCGCCGCCATCCGGCTTGGGAAATCGGTATATCCGACGATGATCACACCGTTATCAGTGACGATCTTTTCGTCTTTCACAGTCAGTTTGCAGTTGCCGCCACGTTCCGCTGCAAGGTCGATGATAACCGAACCGGGCTTCATCGCCTCGACCATGTCCTTGGTCCAAAGCTCGGGCGCATCGCGGCCCGGGATCAGCGCCGTGGTGATCACGATGTCCATGTCAGGCGCGATTTCGCGGAATTTCGCCAACTGTGCTGCTGCAAATTCGGGCGAGGACACGGCTGCGTAGCCACCGGTGGCCGAGCCGTCCTGCTGTTCTTCTTCAAAATCGAGGAAGACAAATTCGGCGCCCATGGATTCAACCTGTTCGGCGACTTCGGGGCGGACGTCAAAGGCGTATGTGATCGCACCCAGCGATGTCGCGGTACCGATCGCAGCAAGACCTGCCACACCTGCACCAACAACCAGCACTTTTGCCGGCGGCACTTTACCCGCAGCAGTCACCTGACCGGTGAAGAAGCGGCCAAAGTTGTTACCGGCTTCGATGACAGCGCGGTAGCCCGCAATATTCGCCATCGAGGACAGCGCATCCATTTTCTGCGCGCGGCTGATGCGTGGCACCATATCCATGGCGATCACGGTGGCGCCTTTTGCGTTGGCGGCCTCCATCAATTCCTTGTTCTGCGCGGGGTAGAAGAACGAAATCAGCGTTTGTCCTTCGCGCAGTTTCTTGACCTCTGCATCCGATGGCGGGCGCACTTTGGCAACGATATCGGCGGCCTTGTAAAGCGCTGCCGCAGTTTTTGCGACCTCGACACCAGCGTCCTTATAGGCCTGATCAGAAAAACCTGCACCTGCACCGGCGCCGGTTTCAATGATGCATTCATACCCAAGCTTTTGCAGGTCTTTGGCAGATGCCGGGGTCATCGCGACCCGGTTTTCGCCCTCGAATATCTCTTTTGGTGTGCCGATCTTCACGGACCATCCCCCATATCTGTTCTGGCAGTTCCCATGCATTATAGCGCGCAAGAATATTTCACAAGGGGATGGCTGGCATGACATTAAGTGTCATGCGCTAACAATCACACCCAGCGGCGCGTCTTTTGGCAATAGCGTGCGAAATCTGCGCGAAATTTGGCCCTGAGGCGGTTTTCCTCGGGAACAATAAAGCGCTGTGTAATGGTAAACATAAAGAGCGGGACAAGCAGCAGGGCGACGGGTGCATCCCAGCGCAAGGCGAGCCCCGCAAGCACCAGCGTATCCCCCAGATAGATCGGATTGCGCGTGCGCTTGAAGATGCCTGTCGTAACCAGATGATCGGCCTCCAGATGCGGCACGATAGTGGTGCGCCTTTTGCGCATCTCGACCGCCGCAAGCAGGATCAGCACAATCCCGCCGCCCACCAGAAGCCCACCCAGCAGATCCATGACAGGCCCGCCGATGGCCCAGGACATGGGCTGAAGGTCTGCAATCCACCATGTCAGAACAACGGCAAGCAGCAACCACACGGGGGGGATGTCGATCCATTTCATGCCAAGCGTTGTGCCGGAGCGCTTTGGACTTGTCCATGCCCGCTGACCCGTTAGGGTCTTGCAAAACGGAGGAATGATCATGGAACATGCGGGCAAACACGCACTGGTCACAGGCGGTGGTTCGGGGATCGGTGCGGGCATCGCGCTGGCTTTGGCGCAGGCCGGTGCAGAGGTAACAATCACCGGACGCCGCGCGGATAAACTGCAAGAGGTTGCATCGCTGTCCCCACGCCTGCACGCCGTCGTCATGGATGTGGATGACGAGGCGTCCGTCCGTGACGTCATCGCGCAAGCTGCCAGCGCCCGAGGCCCGATCCAGATATGTGTTGCCAACGCAGGTATTGCAGAGGGCGGACCGTTCGAAAAAACCACATTGGCACAATGGCGCAAGACCATGACCACCAACCTTGATGGTGTCTTTCTGACCTTTCAGGCCGCCATGGCGACGCTTGAGGATGCCACCCCTGCCCGCATGATCGTGATCAGTTCGATTGCCGGTGTGCGCGGTTTGAAGAATGCTATTCCCTATACGGTGACCAAACATGGTGTCATCGGTTTGATCCGGGGTTTGTCCGAAGAGTTCATGCGCCGCCCCATCACATTCAACGCGCTTTGCCCCGGCTATGTGGACACCGATATCGTCCGCAACCAGCTGCCCGGCCTGATGAAACGCTTTGTTCTGGACGAACAGGGTGCGATTGACGTGGTCGCCAAGGGAAACCGGCACCGCAAGCTTTTGGAGGTGGATGAAACCACCGCGGCGGCCATGTGGCTCTGTTCGGACGGGGCGCGCAGCGTGAACGGGCAAACGATCCAGATTTCGGGAGGTCAGGTCTCATGATAGGTCCCGTTCTCGTCGTGCTTGTAGCACTGATCCATGCATATTTCGTGGTGCTTGAAATGTTCCGCTGGGAAGCGCCCCGGACCCGCAAGATCTTTGGTACCACGCCGGAATTTGCGGCCAAAAGCAAGGTGATGGCCGCCAATCAGGGGCTTTACAATGGGTTTCTGGCGGCGGGGCTGCTCTATGGCCTTGTCATGGGGGTTGCTGGCGGGCAGATGGTGGTTTTCCTTCTGCTGTGTGTCGTGCTCGCCGGAGTCTATGCCGCGTATTGTGGCATCAAAGCCGCCCTCTACGCGCAGACTGTGCCGGCAACACTCGCGCTGCTTGCGCTTTTCTTGAATTTCTAAGGACCAACGATGACCGATTTCGCTGCCACCAAAGCCATGTTCCACATGCCCGAAGGCATGATCTATCTGGATGGCAATTCGCTTGGGCCATTACCCAAGGCGACGGCGGCGCGTGTCGCGCGCGCTGTGACCGACGAATGGGGTGAGAAGGTCATCACAGGATGGAACCGCGCGGGATGGATGGCGCAACCGACCGCTTTGGGTGACAGGATCGGGCGTTTGATTGGCGCAGAACCGGGCCATGTCGTGCTGGGGGATACCCTGTCGATCAAGGTCTATCAGGCCCTCGCCGCCGCCATCGATCTGGTGCCGGACCGCAAGGTGATCCTGACCGACAGCGGGAATTTCCCGTCGGATATCTACATGGCCGAAGGCTTGATCAAATCACTGGGGCGCGGCCATGAGCTGCGCATCGTGGCCCCCGAGGAAGTGGCGAACCACATCAATAATGATCTTGCTGTGCTGATGCTGACGCAGGTGGACTATCGCACAGGGAGTTTGCACGACATGAAGGGACTGACGGCAAAGGCCCAAGCGGCAGGGGCAATCACCTGCTGGGATCTGGCACATACCGCAGGCGCCATGGCCGTGGACCTGCAAGGCTGCAATGCCGATTTCGCCACAGGTTGCACCTATAAATACCTTAACGCAGGCCCCGGTGCGCCCGCGTTTATCTATGTGGCCCCCCGCCATATCAAAAATTGCCAGCCCGCTTTGTCCGGCTGGCTGGGCCATGAGGCACCATTCGCCTTTGATCTGGATTACCGCCCCGGCACAGGGATCGAGCGGATGCGTGTGGGCACGCCACCGGTGTTGCAGATGGCCGCCCTTGATGCGTCACTCGATATCTGGGACCAAGTGGATATGAACGCGCTGCGCGCGGCCTCGATCGCACTGACCGAACAGTTCATCGCAGGGGTCGAGGCGCGCTGT